>NZ_JACVBT010000001.1:0-1735068 GCF_014852515.1 Pantoea sp. PNT03 | reverse complement strand
TTGATTATATCGAAGTGTTCTACAACCGGACCCGACGCCACAGCCACCTGGGAGGTGTCAGTCCAGAGGCCTTCGAAAAAGCCTCGTCGTGAGGACAGTGAATGTCTACGGGAACGGGGTCACTCCAGCGCTTTAACTAAACGGTCCAGGTTATGGGGTTCAGTTCATTTATGGCGACCAAAACAATTACTCGCGAATCCACCCTTTCTTAATCGGCATGGCGAACAGCGCGCGGTACACCTGATGCGTAAACGCCAGCATCCGCTCGCCATACAGCTGCCACGCCATGTGTGACGCCAGGCACGCCAGCAAACCAACCAAAAATCCGCCCAGCATATCCATTGGCCAGTGCACGCCAAGGTAGACGCGTGACCAGGCGATAGCGCTGCCGATCACCAGCAACAATACGCCTGACCACAAGCGATGCCAGAAGATAAAGGCCAGCGCAAAGGTAAAAATGGTGGTGCCATGATCGCTTGGATAAGAGTCATCTGCGGCGTGAGATAAGAACTGATGTCCGAAGCCAATGGCAAACGGACGTGGATGTGGCAACAGCTGGCCGACGCACCATGAGATGCTCAGCGCATATAACAATGCCATGCCGGTTTTCAGCACCAGTTCCCGTTGCGATTGCAACTTATCGCGCGGTCCCCACAGCCACAGTGCCACAATCAGCAGCGGCACGATGGCTATCACATCTTTGGCGATAAAGGTTGCCAGACTAATTAGCCACTGCGGCGAATCCTGCGTGGCGTTGATCCATAAAAAGAGCGTGTGGTTCAGTGCTTCCATCACGATTCCTTGTCCTCGTCTTGTTTACCCAAAAAACTGCAACGCAAAATTGTCTGCAAAATAAGCGTGATAGCTTAAAAGCCGCGCGCCTATGCGTACATAGTCGCGCTCTTAATCTTATCGCGGGTTGTTGGAGTGTTTAACTTTGATGAAGGTTGCATGAAGATTTGCGGGTGCGAAGGGGGCGAAAAAATGACGCCCACCTCTAAAGGTAAAAAGTGTGAAGGCTAGGGTGAGCCAATCTCGGCATCAAATATCAGCGTAGCGCTTCCGCGCCAAGTGCTGCCGGGATAATTACCCATGCGCAAACTTTCGACCTGATTGACACTAAACTTTACTGTCGATAAAAAGCCGTTAATGTATGATCTTGGTTCAAAAACATAATCGGGAGTATGTATTGAACGAACATATATCGGCCAATTGGTAATATCTTCACCACTATCACGTTCCTTAACAAAGGGTATTGTTATTGTTGTATCAACTTGCACGAGGGTATCGTCACCTTCCTTTTGTATAGCACAACTGTTGAGCACTTTATGCTGGCATTCGAGATAGACGCTGAATGGCGCTGAAGCTGTGCTTCTAAAAGAACCCGTACCCTCAAGCCTAAATTGGGTTGCGCCGCCTGAAGTCCAATCCTGCCAGCCACCAGGTGGAATCATAGGTACTTTTTCGGAACCGACCATTTCAAATTTTAATTCATGTTCGATCTGAGCTTCAATTTTAATTTCCAGTATATTATCGGAGTAATCCCCCGCTCCTAAATCAATCTGCTGTCCGTTTCCTACGGAGTAACTAATGGAACCCTTAAATGTTCCATTAGGCATATTCATCGGGGAACTGCTTTTCATCTCATAACCGACAGAAATCTCATTAATCTTGAAATCTGTATAATTCATATTAACTACGTTTTTATAGCAAGAGGCAGGCAAGGAGCTATGGTTCCATGCAAATCGAAAGTAACTGTTTGGAATTCCTGCTCCTATCGTGCCACCACACCCACCTAGAGGGTTACCGCCAGCTGAATTAAAATCAGCAGTAACAAAACCGCCTCCGGAGCGTGAGAAGCGTTGACCGAGCAGCATTAAGCGAAACTGGACGGTAATTGACTGGCCAGTTTCATCATCAGTTAATGATATAGTTTTCCAGTTTGCATCTAATTTCTGATAAATACGTTCATTATTATTGTTACTTTCAGCGATGAGAGTGATATTATTGACATTCAGGTTGGTGGCAATTGAAAAAACACCCTCTCCACAAAATCTTTGATAATCCAGGCAAAAGCCCGCGACGGGTGTAGTGTTATTGAACTTATCGACTCGAGGATTTGCTGCTGAGGGACGGAATTCAGCAGTTACATTCAATGTTTCTGCGCGAACTGATGTTGTAAGAAATAAAAATGAATTTAAAAACAAAATAGTCCCATAAAAAACAAACCTTAATAAGGTGTGCGGGAGATTTTTACTGGATTTTATTTTCACCGGTAATTCCAAAGTAAGTGATAAATGAAGGCGTGATAAGTTTAAACAACCTGCATCATCATGATTAATGATGTTTTCTAAAGGCAATCTTATCTTAATAAGACCTTGTGGGAAAACGAGAGCACTCTCAAAATGCAAGGCCTATATAAGAATTTAATGCAGATCATATTCGATATGTTTATTCCTGGGTTGAAGGTTGAGAGGATTCTTGTCTTATTTCCTTGCTTTGAGAGTGCTCTCATAGAGTGGATTGAAAAGGTTATGGCATATTACTCCCATCAAATAAGTGCTGCCTGACAAGGACAACTGTTTACCGGTGGCACTCATTCCAATGAGGTTACTATGTTTAAAGTTATTCTTGCCTTAGCACTGGCGGGAGCAAGTTTGCACGCTGCTGCTATTCCTAAAATTACGGTAGGTTCAATGTACGATTTTATTGAAAGCGATAAGAGTACATTGCTAAAAAGAATTCGAAATAGTGGTAATGACACCGGTTATGTTCGGGTTGATGTGAGTGAAATGTCTTACTTGCCGAACGGCGAAAAGTCAGAGAAAAAAATCGATGCTACAGCGGCGGCAAGTGGAAAAGTTGATGGATTAATCTTTACACCCTCCCGCATGATTATCCCGGCAAATGGCATGCAAACTGGAAGGTTAGTGGTTGTAGGAAAAAGAGATAAAGAGCGTTATTACCGCGTTCGATATATTCCTGTCATGCCAAAGGACCAATATGAGTTCGGTCAGTCAAAAAAACAGTATGATGAATATAAAAAAGCACTCAATGCAGGCGTTAGCATTCTAACCGGTTACGGCGCAATGGTAATAGTACGACCTGAAAATGCTGCATTTAATACGGATATTACGCAGCGTGATGACAAAATTATCATCACCAATAAAGGTAACAGCAGTATCAAACTTGAAGGCATCAAATTGTGTCAGGGGGAAAAATGTGGCGATGCATCGTCAGTTATTCTCATGCCAGGTAAGCAACATAATTTGAAGCAAGAAAGTCAAAAAAATTGGCAATTTACTTTGCTGGAAGGTAGTAAAAAAACACCGAAGAAATTCGGATAATATCCTCTTTAAAATGAGTTAACACCATGAAACTTTTTTATAAATCTTTAATTGCTAGTCTGGTCGCTGTAAGTTCACTGGCTGTGGCAGACAGGCAACAACAGCTAACTTTTGAATTAGAAGCCACTATCCCATCAGAACGTTCATACGTTAAATTTTCTGACCCTGCTTTCGGTTCAACCAGGCAGGAAATGGTTTGGGATAATGATGCTTATATTCTGAATAATGTCTCAACTAATCTTCTTGCGCGCAATACTGAAGGAAAAATTAGCGCACACCTTCTGAGTGCTGCAATATTAGAACATGAAGATATTCCTGCGAATAATATACCATTGACTGTCCGGGTTGGTACTACGGATCTTGGTGTTGGGCCAATTAATGCTGCCGATATACTTACAGCAGCCAGTGCTGCTGATGAAAAAATATTGCCATTAGTGGTGAGCCCTACTGGCTCTCCATCTTATGAGGGTGGTAGCTACGCCGGAGAAGTTACCATGGTTTTTGATCACGAAATTCCTTAATTACTTCTGATAATAAGGACGCACACGGCGTCCTTTTTTTAGCGGATAAACTCATGTTGTTACTTAATAAAAAACCTCTGCCTATCGCCGTGGCGCTATTTATGCTGCCAATGTCGGTATCTGCGGTGCCCATGGAAGATCTGGTGACTCAGGCAGACAATCTGCCGGAAGATTTCAGTGCACACTTCTTTGATGCACCGCTGTTGACGAAAGTCGAGCTGGATGGTGAATATTTAGGTGATGCCATGATTTTATTATCTCGTGCCAAAACCGTTCAATTAGTAAAGTTCACCGAATTTTCCGAAAGTAAATTACCCGCTGTCGCACGTAGTCGCTGGAGTAATATATTTAAAAATTCTTTTCCTCTAGGTAAATGTGAACAAGAGTGTGCAGAAGGGTTAATTAGCCTGCATTACAGCTTGGCCAATACCACGTTATATATCAGCACCTCAGCGGCAAAAGAGGAAAAAGGCAAAGTGAAGCATATTGCCTTGCCTGAACAAGGCAGCAGTGGATTGATATTACGCAACCAACTTAACCTGATTGGCGGTGAACAGCAGCCTTGGTCGGGGTATCAAGGGTTGCAGTTGGAAGGCAGCATTGGCAAATGGACCGCGCAAGCCAGCAGCCAGCTCAGTCGCAGTGACATTGAAAACAGTAAAACCGATGCACGTGTAAGTTCACTCTTTTTACAGCGTGAATTGCCCGGCACAGCGGTACGTGCTGGGTTATTTATGCCGGATTCTCAAGGGATCCTGCGACAACCGGTGATGCCTGGCCGCAGTAGTGTGAATACCGTCGCAGGTGTGATGGTAGGCAGTTCCGACACCTTACTGGAAAGCCAGGCGCAGGCCAGTCTTTATCCCGTTTATGTCACCGCCAACCGCGATTCGATTGCTGAAATCTATCGTGATGGCGTGCTGATCAACAGCCAACCTGTGCAGACGGGGATGCAGCAACTGGATACCACTGTTTTGCCCGGCGGCATTTACGGCGTTGAAGTGCGGCTGGTCGAAGATGGCCGTGAAATCAGCCGTACGGAAGAGACCATCTATAAACCCACCAGCTGGCGCAATCCCGATCGTCGCTGGCAGTACAATCTTTATGGCGGTGTAGAGAAGCAACTCGGTAATAACCGCTATAACCAGGCGGATGGCGATGCGGCCTTTGGTATCAGCACCAATTATCTGTTGCATCCAAAGGTGATTGTGGGCGGCGCAGCGCAACATAATGCCGGCAGCAATCAGTTGGGTGTTTCAACTGATATCCAATCCAGCCAGAGCACGCGTTTGTATGGCAGCGCGGGTGTCAGTGACCAATGGGGTTCACGTTTTGATAGCCAGTTCAGCTGGCAGGTGCAACCGCAGACCAGTTTGCTGCTGAACCACAGTCAGAGCTGGTATCAGGATGAGAGCAGCCGTTGCTCGGTGAATACGTGCAAGACCAACAAACAGCACAACAGCGGAGCGACGGTTAATCATCGTTTGGGGAACGGTGATTCAATGTCACTGCGTGCAACGCACTACAGCCGTGAAAATGGTGTGGGCGTTGATGCCAACTGGCGCACGCGTTTTTCCGTGAAAGATACGCCTGTCTCGCTCACGTTGAACGCATTTGATCGTCCTTATAGTCAGAATGGCGCATCACGCAACCGCGGAGCCAATCTCAATCTATCGTTCTCACTCGGCGAGAATAAACGCAACGTGACGGCTTCCTTGGGCAGCCGTAATGACAATCGTGGCGGACGCGAAATGTTTGCTTCAGCAGGCGTGGTGCAATCCTTCGAGAATGGCCCAATCGAGCGCCTTTCCGCTGGGGTAACCGGCGATCAATATGGTCTCGGCGGCAATCTGTATAGCGACTTCAAGCACCGTTATGCCAGCGGTTCGGTGTATGCCCAGCAATCCAGTGCATCACAATCGTTGAGTGGCGGCATCAATATGAACAACACGCTGGCGATTGGCGGTGGAAAAGTGTCGGCCAGCCACAGTCCCGAAAGCTGGGCTAGTCATACCGGTATGATCATTGATGTCGAAAGTGACGATCCTAACGTCAGATTAAAAGCCTGGGATAGCAATGGCACCAGCAGCACGCTGCGCGCGGGACGCAATTTTGTGCCGGTGAATGCGTGGAAGTCTGGGCAACTGCAAATTGATTTTGTCGGCAATGATGGTCCTGCGCTGAAAATCTGGCCTGCAGAGCTGCCTTATCACTTAAATAAAGGCGGCGTGGCGTCTGGCAAAGTGCGCGTGATGAAAACCGTTACGGTGATCGGCCGCGTTATCGACCATAAAGGCGAGCCGATGTCTGGGGCAAAACTGGTTAACCATGCGGGGCATGGCATTGCGGAAAGTGACGGATTCTTCGTCACCGATATGCATGAACATACGCCTGAATTGACGATTCATTCGCGTGAAGGCAAGCAATGCAAAGTCATGCTGGATACGGCGAACGCGAAACGTGAAAACAGCACGTTGATGGTGGGCGATCTTGCTTGCCGCCCAAATGACCAGAGTTAATAGGAAAAGAGAAATGACTTTCAGCCGCACACAACCACTGCGTATTTATCTGCTGGACGATCATGCCATTTTTTTGCGTGGACTTAATGCGGTGTTAACGCAGGAACCCACACTAAAAGTAATGGGCATTTTTAGTCACAGTCGGGATTTGTGGGCGTCGTTTGCCACGAAGGAAGCAGATATGTTGATTATGGACCATGCTCTTGCGCCGCAAGATACTAACGGCCTAATACTCATCAGAGAAGTGCATAGGCGTAATCCAAATATGCGCATACTGGTGGCGTCAAACTTTTACAACAGTGCGACGGTGGCGCAGGCTTTGCGTTACGGTGCCAGTGGATTTATCAGTAAAACGGCTTCAGAGGGCGAGTTGCTGAATGCGGTGCAGGTTGCTGGCAGCGGTAACATCTATCTTGAGCCGCTTATGGCAATGCAGCTGGCACAAATTCATGAACGCGTAGTGAAGGCGGATAGGGCACCAAGCCAAAAATTACAATCGTTGCCTGCATCGTCTCAGCTTTCCGTTTTGTCGCCAAAAGTACAGGACGTGATGCACTGCTTGCTGGAAGGAATGACCGTAACTGAAATTGCTGAGAAATTTTCCCGCAGCATCAAGACCATCAGCGGTCAGAAACAGGCAGGGATGCGCAAGTTGGGTCTGAAAACTGATAATGACCTCTCGCACCTGCGAGATTCGTTGCAGCGGCAGCGCCGATAAGTAGTTAACCCGCCAAATCGCAGCCATAAAAAAACCCGCAAGTCAGTGACCGGCGGGCTCCACAATTTGGGGATTTCAAAGAAAAGCAGTGGCACTTATTCAGACTGCGACCCCAGAAGAAAGTTCTGGACAGCGCAAAAATATTTTTATAAAGGCAAAAGCGGCCAGATTATCACGATCAGGGTACCGGCCAGCGTCAGCAAAACATTCGCGATCGCATATGTTCCTGCATAGCCCAAGGCTGGGATGCTGCTGCGCGCGGTATCGCTGATGATCTCCATCGCTGGCGCACAGGTGCGCGCGCCCATGATGGCACCAAACAGCAGCGCGCGGTTCATACGCAGCACGTAAGCGCCGAACAGATAGCAAATCACCACCGGCAGCAAACTCACCAGCAAGCCACTTAGCAGCATCAACGCGCCGGCGCTGCCGAAACCGTGCTGCAAGCCGCTGCCCGCGCTCAGACCAACGCCCGCCATAAACACCATCAGGCCAAACTCTTTCACCATCGTTAGCGCACCCTGCGGGATGTAGCCAAATGTAGGATGGTTAGCGCGCATAAAGCCCAGCATGATGCCTGCGAACAACAATCCAGCGGCGTTACCGATGCCGAAGCTGAAATTGCTGAACTGGAAGGTGATCATCCCGACCATCAAGCCGACGATAAAGAAGGCGCAGAAGGCCAGCAGATCGGTGATTTGGCTGTGGATGGCGATAAAGCCAATGCGATCGGCCAGCCTTTTCACGCGACGCGCTTCGCCGCTTACCTGCAGCACATCGCCTTTGTTTAGCATAATGCTGTCATCGATCGGCATTTCGATTTGGCTGCGAATCACCCGGTTGAGGAAGCAGCCGTGATCGGTCAGTTTGAGATGACTCAGGCGCTTGTTCACCGCGTTGTGATTTTTCACCACAATCTCTTCGGTGACGATGCGCATATCCAGCAGGTCACGGTCGAACACCTCTTTGCCGTTACGGAAGCTGGGATCAAGACGCGCGTGCGCATCGGGATAGCCCACCAGCGAGATATCGTCGCCCAGCTGCAGCATCGCGTCACCGTCTGGGCTGGCGAGAATACCGTTACGGCGCAAACGCTCGATGTAGCAGCCGGTCTGGCGATGAATGCCCAGCTCGCGCAGGTTTTTACCGCCGCTCCACTCCACCAGTTCCGGACCCACGCGATACGCGCGGATCACCGGTAGAAACACTTTGCGCTGGCTATCAGCGTCGAGGCCGCGCTCGCGCGCGATTTGCTGCGCGCAAGTCGGCAGATCCTGATGCTGCAGGCGCGGCAGATAGCGGGCGCCAAAAATCAGGCTGACTAAACCCACCAGATAGGTGAGGGCATATCCGAGGCTGAGGTTGTCCTGCATCAAGGTGAGCTGATGGCTGTCGCTGATGCTTTGCCGCAACGTATCGCCAGCACCCACCAGCACCGGCGTTGAGGTCATTGAACCGGCCAACATGCCCGCGGTTAAACCAATATCCCAGCCGAATACTTTGCCGAGCGTCAGGGCGATTAACAGCGCGCTGACAACCATGACAATCGCCAGAAAGAAGTAGTTTTTACCGTCGCGGAAAAATATCGAGAAAAAGTTAGGCCCGGCTTCCACGCCAACACAAAAAATAAACAACATAAAGCCAAGACTTAATGCGTCAGTATTAATGGCGAAATGCTGTTGACCTAAAATCAACGAAACAACCAGGACTCCAATGGAATTACCGAGTTGGACCGAACCGAGGCGTAATTTACCTAAGCAGAGTCCGAGGGCTAAAACGACAAATAATAACAGAACGTCATTTCCGCTTAACAATTCTGCGACGTTAATGTTCACGGTTTAACTTCTTCTTAACCTGTAACCAGTTGATGAGAGGGACTTTTTTCGCTATCTTGTGCCGAACGTTAAGGTTCTTGCAACAAAAGCGTTCAAGCCGAAATCTAAAGCGGCGTCATTCTAATCATAATTAACACCCTCAGCTATCGGCAGTTTTCATTCCTTTCGCCTCCAGCTGTTTCTTTTTATTTCCAGTCGTGCGCATCAGGGCAGTAAAAGTTTCATAATTGTTAACGTCAAAGTTGAGGATAATTATGTTGCAGCGCAATAATCGCTGGCCAGCATCCATTCTGGGCGTGATGCTTTATACGCTGGTGTTTATTTATGCACATCATTTCTGGTCCGCCGCCAGTGAACAAGCCGTTCGCGGACAGCCAGAATTACTGCTGTTTTTACTGCCGGGATGTTTGATGGCGCTACTGCAGCCGGAAAGTCCGCTTATCAGCACCTTGTGGGTCGCGCTAGGCGGTACGCTGCTGGGTATTATGTGGTTGATGCTGGCGGTGCCAATGACGCACAGCGGCTTGTTGATTGTGGCCTGGAGTTTGAGTGCGCTGTTTTGGGCGGGCTGTGGTGCGCTGCTGGTGCGCTTGCTGCGGATTATGCTGGCGATGCGAGCCGAATAGTACCTGCAAAAACGGGCCCGCAGGCCCGTTCTCTTAGGCTTCGATACCCAGGTTTTCTTTGGTCCAGGCAGCGAATTCGGTGTAACCACCGATGTGCTGATCGTCGAGGAAAATCTGCGGCACGGTTGTCACCGCCTTGCCGGCACGGGCTTCCAGATCGGCTTTAGTAATGCCGGTGGCCTGAATATCCACGTACTGATAGTTAAAATCGTCGCGCTCGCTGGTCAGCTTAGCCGCCAACTCTTTCGCACGTACGCAGTAAGGGCAGCTAGAACGGCCAAAAATCACTGCAATCATTGCTTCTCTCCTTCCGCTGCTGTTTTGTGACTAGAATCACATCACAGCGTGAATAATGCGTCACATCATGCCCGCCCATCCTGCTTAAAGGAAGAAGAATATACCTGTTACTCTAATATTTACCGCCTATACATTGGGTAAAATGCGGCTAACGCTGAAAGAACAATCAAGGAACCATCGCATGCGTAATCTCGCCACATTACCCAAACCCGTGTTGCTACTCGAAGTGCTCGGCGTGCTTGCCGTCATTGGCGCCTTGTTGCTTACCAACGATTGGGTGAGCGCACCTGATTTTATCGCCAAAAAGCCGCTGGCGACGCTGCTGTTTTTTCTTGGCATCGCGCTGATGCTGCCTGCGGCATGGATGATGATGTGGCGCACGGCGAAGGCGATGGCCCCGCAATTGTTCAATCATTCCAACAAAAAGAAGTAACCACCGGAGAGAATTTATGACGCCGACTATCGATTTACTGTGCAGCCACCGTTCCATTCGCGCTTTTACCGAACAGGGCATTGACGAGGCGCAACGCAGCGCCATCATTGCAGCGGCACAAGCGGCTTCGACCTCCAGCTTTTTACAGTGCTCCTCAATTATTCGTATCACCGATCCCGCTAAGCGCGAGCAGCTGGTCCAGCTGACCGGCGGCCAGCCTTGGGTCAGCGCAGCGGCGGAGTTTTGGGTGTTCTGCGCGGATTTCAATCGTCATCAACAGATCTGCCCGGATGCGCAACTGGGGCGTGCTGAACAGCTGCTGCTCGGTTGCGTTGATACCGCGCTAATGGCGCAAAATGCCATGGTGGCGGCGGAATCGCTGGGCCTTGGCGGCGTATTTATTGGCGGGATTCGCAACAGCATCGCTGAAGTGACCGAGCTGCTTGAACTGCCGAAGTTTGTGCTGCCGCTGTTCGGCTTCTGCATCGGTCATCCGGCTGATACACCCGATGTTAAACCCCGCATGCCGCACGCGATGCTGGTACATGAAAACCGCTATCATGCAGTCGATAAAAATCTGTTGGCGCAATACGATGAGCAAATTACCGCCTATTATCAGCAGCGTGATAGCAACCAGCGTTCCGAAACCTGGAGTCAGCTGATTCAGCGTCTGATTATCAAAGAAACGCGTCCCTTCATACTGGATTACCTGCATCAGCAGGGCTGGGCGACGCGCTAAGCACAAGGAACTCTGCAATGAAAATGGCCATTCTCACTCGCGATGGATCGATCTATTCGTGTAAGCGTCTGCGCGACGCCGCGGAGGAGCGTGGCCATCAAGTGCAGATGATCGATCCGCTCTCCTGCTACATGAACATCAATTCCGATTCGCCTGCGGTGCACTATCGCGGCGAGGCGCTGGGGCATTTTGATGCGGTGATCCCGCGCATCGGCACCGCTACCACTTTTTATGGCACCGCGGTGCTGCGTCAGTTCGAAGTGCGCGGCAGCTATCCACTCAATGAATCGGTGGCCATTACCCGCGCGCGCGACAAACTGCGTTCGCTGCAGCTGCTGGCGCGTGAGGGCATTGATATGCCGATCACCGGTTTTGCTTCTTCGCCGGATGATACTGATGATTTGATCGCGATGGTGGGCGGTGCGCCGCTGGTGGTGAAGCTGGTGGAGGGCACACAGGGCATCGGTGTGGTGCTGGCGGAAACGCGGCAGGCAGCGGAGAGCGTGATTGACGCCTTTCGTGGCCTCAATGCCCATATTCTGGTGCAGGAGTTCATCAAGGAAGCGCAAGGGCGCGATATTCGCTGCCTGGTGATTGGCAATGAAGTGGTGGCGGCGATTGAGCGCGAGGCGAAAGAGGGCGATTTTCGTTCCAATCTGCATCGCGGCGGCAAAGCGCGTGCGGTGGAGATCACTGAACAGGAGCGCAAAATCGCGGTGAAAGCCGCCTGCACGCTGGGGCTGGAAGTGGCCGGTGTGGATATCCTGCGCGCCCAGCGTGGTCCGCTGGTTATGGAGGTAAACGCCTCACCGGGACTGGAAGGGATTGAGGGCATTACCGGTTTAGATATCGCCACCATGATGATCACGTGGATTGAGCAGCACGCTTGCCCCGGCTATCGTCCTAAAACCGGCGGCTAACCGGCGCTTTTCAGCGGTTTTCGTGGCATCCAGATCGGTTTTTCCGTAAGCTAAGGCGCTTATTTCTTCACCCCACAGGATATTACGATGGATTCACTGGTCGTTCCGGACATTGACGTGCTGCGTCGCTGGCTGGATCAACAAAATATCACCTGGTTCGAATGCGATGCCTGTCAGGCACTGCACCTGCCGCACATGCAGAATTTTGACGGGGTGTTTGATGCAAAAATTGACCTGGTGGATAACGTTATCCTCTTCTCCGCGCTGGCAGAAGTAAAACCTACGGCGCTGATTCCGCTGGTGGGCGATCTCTCGCAGATCAATGCCAGTTCGCTAACGATTAAAGCCTTTGTTGATATTCAGGACGACAATCTGCCGAAGCTGATTGTCTGCCAGTCGATCAGTACCAGCGCCGGATTAACCTTCGGGCAGTTCTCCCACTTTATGAAGCAGAGTGAAGAGGGCGTTTCCATGGTGATCATGGAAGCCTTTGCTAATCACCTGCTGGTGGTTGAAGAAGAAGAGGAGCGACAGCCGAGCTCCAGCAGCCACGCGATGCTGCACTGAGTTCCCCGCCTCGCTAACTGCCGCTTTTTGCGGCAGTTTTCATGTTTGCCCCACCACTTTTTATTCTGCACTTTGCCCTTTATTGCCAGATATTAGTCGTGCTTTATGCCACTAGTGCCAAACCCCATAGCAGAAACATGCATAACTCATCGCAAAAAGGCGTTTTTTAAGCTGGGATCTGGTGAAGGTGGTGCGGGGGGGCTATTCTTGCGGGGCTGCTTGAGACGTGCAACCTCAGCGCAGGTATAGGTTTTTGCTATTAAACTCCCGCTGAATATTGATTCATTGTGTGCCTGTGATTTAACAGAAAACGCAACGTCCGGATCGCCGTGTATGCAGCGTTGTGATGACCCGCTCAGGAGGAAGTAAAACATGTTCAACCAACGTCAAAAATGGTTGTCAGGTGTGGTTGCTGGTGCATTGATGGCTGCGGCCGGCGGTGTGCAGGCCGAAGGCAGTACGGTACATGTGTATAACTGGTCCGATTATATCGCGGCGGATACCGTGCCGAACTTCGAAAAGCAGACCGGCGATAAAGTGGTGTATGACGTCTTTGATTCCAACGAAGTGTTGGAAGGTAAACTGATGGCCGGTAGCACCGGTTATGACGTGGTGGTGCCGTCGTCCAGCTTCCTCGCGCGTCAGCTGCAATCCGGCGTATTCCAGGAGCTGGATAAGAGCAAGCTGCCGAACTACAAAAACCTTGATCCCGATCTGATGAAGAAACTGGAGCAGCACGATCCGGGTAACAAATTTGCGATTCCTTATCTGTGGGGCACCACCGGCATCGGCTATAACGTCGATAAAGTGAAAGCCGCACTGGGCAAAGATGTGCCGCTGGATAGCTGGGATCTGGTGCTGAAACCGGAAAACCTGGAAAAACTGAAAGGCTGTGGGGTTTCCTTCCTTGATGCGCCGGAAGAGATTTTCGCTACTGTGCTGAACTACCTTGGCAAAGATCCCAACAGCTCTGACGTGAAAGATTACTCTGGCGCAGCCACTGATTTGCTGCTGAAATTGCGTCCGAACATCCGTTACTTCCACTCGTCGCAGTACATCAACGACCTGGCGAACGGCAACATCTGCGTGGCGATTGGCTGGTCGGGCGATATCCTGCAGGCGAAAGATCGTGCGGATAAAGCCAACAACGGCGTGCATGTCGGCTATATCGTGCCAAAGCAGGGCGCTCTGGCATTCTTTGACATGTTCGCGATTCCCAAAGACGCGAAAAATGTGGAAGGCGCCTACCAATTCCTTAATTACATGATGGATCCCAAAGTCATCGCTAATGTTTCCAACAACATGAACTATGCCAACGGTAACAAAGCCTCGCTGCCGCTGATCAATGCGGACGTGCGCAACAATCCGGGCATTTTCCCAACGCCGGATGCCATGGCCAAACTGTTTGTGCTCAAGGTCCAGGATCCGAAACTGGATCGTGTGCGCACCCGTGCATGGACTAAAGTAAAAAGTGGTAAGTAATTCGTTCTGAACGATTATTGCCTGAAGACGACAGCAGAGGCGCAGTAATGGCCTCTGTTGTGCCATTTTTAGCGGCTGGCTGTGCCGCGCGATTTTAGCGCCGGAGAAATGTTAGTGAACGACGCGATTCCCCGCCCCCCAAATAAAACGGCTAAGGCGATGACGCCGCTGCTGGAAATTCGCAACCTGACTAAATCTTTTGACGGCCAGCACGCCGTGGATGATGTCAGTCTGACCATTTACAAAGGTGAGATTTTTGCGCTGCTGGGCGCATCCGGCTGTGGTAAATCGACCTTGCTGCGCATGCTGGCGGGATTCGAACCGCCCACCAGCGGCCAGATTGTGCTGGATGGCCAGGATCTCTCCCATGTTCCGCCGTATCAGCGCCCGATCAACATGATGTTCCAGTCCTACGCACTGTTCCCGCACATGACGGTGGAGCAGAACATCGCCTTTGGCCTGAAGCAGGACAAACTGCCGAAAGGCGAAATCAGCAGCCGCGTTGAAGAGATGCTGTCGCTGGTGCATATGCAGGAGTTCGCGAAGCGTAAGCCGCATCAGCTCTCTGGCGGTCAGCGTCAGCGTGTGGCGCTGGCGCGTAGCCTGGCGAAGCGGCCAAAACTGCTGCTGCTCGACGAGCCGATGGGCGCACTGGATAAAAAGCTGCGTGACCGCATGCAGCACGAAGTGGTCGATATTCTCGAGCGCGTCGGCGCTACCTGCGTAATGGTGACGCACGATCAGGAAGAAGCGATGACCATGGCGGGCCGCATCGCCATCATGAACCGCGGTAAATTTGTGCAGATTGGTGAGCCGGAAGAGATCTACGAGCATCCCACCAGCCGCTACAGCGCCGAGTTCATCGGTTCGGTAAACGTGTTCGAAGGCTTACTGCGCGAACGCGGTGAAGACGCGCTGATCATCGATGCGCCGGGCCTGGTGCATCCGCTGAAAGTGCAGACCGATGTTTCTGTCGTCGATAACGTGCCGGTCCATGTGGCGCTGCGTCCGGAAAAAGTGATGCTGTGCGAAGAGGTGCCTGCCGATGGCTGTAACTTTGCCGTAGGTGAAGTGGTGCATATCGCCTATCTCGGCGACCTGTCGATTTATCACGTGCGCCTGCGCAGCGGCCAGATGATCAGCGCACAGTTGCAAAACGCCCACCGCTACCGCAAAGGCGCGCCAACGTGGGGCGATGAAGTGCGTCTCTGCTGGGACGCCGACAGCTGTGTGGTTCTGACGGTTTAAGGGGGCGATATGAGCCAGATTTCTCAACGCAGCGAGCCCGAAGTGGTGGGCACGCCGCTGCAGCGCTGGGCGACGCGCATCAAGATGCAGCATGGCCGCAAGCTGGTGATTGCCATGCCGTATCTGTGGCTGATCCTGCTGTTCCTGCTGCCGTTCCTGATCGTGCTGAAGATCAGCTTTGCCGATATTGCGCGCGCTATTCCGCCGTACACCGATTTGGTCACCTGGGCCGATGGTCAGCTCAATCTGGTACTCAATCTCGGTAATTACTTCACGCTGACCGACGATCCGCTGTATGCCGATGCGTACCTGACGTCGCTGAAAGTGGCGGGCATCTCCACCATTATCTGCCTGATGATCGGATATCCGCTGGCGTGGGCGGTGGCGCACAGCAAGCCGTCAATGCGCACTATTTTGCTGCTGCTGGTGATCCTGCCATCGTGGACCTCGTTCCTGGTGCGCGTTTACGCGTGGATGGGCCTGCTCAACAACAACGGCATTCTCAACCGCTTCCTGATGTGGCTCGGCGTGATCGATCATCCGCTGGTGATCCTCTACACCAACACGGCGGTGTATATCGGGATCGTTTACTGCTATCTGCCGTTTATGGTGCTGCCAATTTATACCGCGCTGACGCGTATAGATTATTCGCTGGTGGAAGCCTCGCTGGATCTCGGTGCACGTCCGCTGAAGACCTTTTTCAGCGTGATTGTGCCGCTGACCAAAGGCGGGATTATTGCCGGCTCAATGCTGGTGTTTATTCCGGCGGTCGGCGAGTACGTGATCCCGGAACTGCTCGGCGGTCCGGACAGCATCATGATTGGGCGTATTTTGTGGCAGGAGTTCTTTAACAACCGTGACTGGCCGGTAGCGTCCGCGCTGGCGGTGATCATCCTGTTGATTCTGATATTGCCGATTATCTGGTTCCACAAGCATCAGAATCGTGAAGTGGGAGAGAAAGAATGAGCCAGTTACCGACTATTCGCTCTCCGTGGCGCACTGTGATTCTGCTGCTGTGCTTTATGTTCCTCTATGCGCCGATGCTGCTACTGGTGGTTTATTCCTTCAATAGTTCGCCGCTGGTCACGGTATGGGAGAGCTTCTCGTTCCACTGGTACAACGTATTGTTCCAGGATCAGGCGATGCTGGATGCGGTGGGACTCAGCCTGACCATCGCCGCGCTCTCAGCCACCATGGCGGTGGTGCTCGGCACCATGGCGGCGGTGGTGATTGTGCGCTTTGGCCGCTTCCGTGGACACAACGGCTTCGCCTTTATGCTGACGGCGCCGCTGGTGATGCCTGATGTGATCACCGGTTTGTCCTTGCTGCTGCTATTTGTGGCGATGGGCAACACCCTTGGCTGGCCGAGCGATCGCGGCATGCTGACCATCTGGCTGGCGCACGTGACCTTCTGTACTGCTTACGTGGCGGTGGTGATCAATTCGCGTTTGCGTGAACTGGATCGCTCAATTGAAGAGGCGGCGATGGATCTCGGCGCAACGCCGGTGAAAGTGTTCTTCGTGATCACCGTACCGATGATCGCGCCCGCGATCGTTACCGGCTGGCTGCTGGCGTTTACCTTGTCGCTGGACGATTTAGTGATTGCCAGCTTCGTGACCGGCCCAGGCGCGACCACCTTGCCGATGGCGATTTTCGCCACCGTGCGTCGTGGCGTCAATCCGGAGATCAACGCTTTAGCCTCGCTGATTCTGTTTGTCGTCGGTTTAGTTGGTTTTATCGCCTGGCGCTTTATGGCGCACGAAGAAAAGCAGCGTTTACGCGATATTCAGAAAGCAAAACGTGGCTGAAAGCCGTAACATTTGTCACTATAAGAACGGGCTGATTTTATCGGCCCGTTTTATTATGGTTACGGAGCGACACCATGTCGGAAACCCTGAAACACGGTTCAATGATTGACGCTACACCGGTGCCCGTGATGGTGGCGGGCAGCGCTATCATTATTACGCGTTGCCTCAGCGTGTTGATGCTGGCCAACGAACTGGGTTACGACGAACTCGCCAACTTCGTGCATCGCAGCGCGCAAGCCTGGGATTCCACCCTGATCTTTATCGCTAGCCAGCTGATTTTCCTGTTTGAACTGCGCTGCGCCTTTATTCTGATGCGCGGCAACAATCGTGGGCGCTGGGGCTATGTCGCGACGCAAATCATTGTGCTGATCTACATGTTGATGGCATCGGTGGGCTGGATCTACCCGGAAATTTTTAGCATTCCCGGTGAAAGTAATGCGCAGATCATTCATCACACGCTGCTGCAAAAGCTCCCGGATGTGTTGGTATTAGGGCTGCTGTTTGTGCCGGCCAGCAGTCGCGCTTTTTTCCGGCGCCGGTGATACAATCGCCCCCCATTTTTTCTCCCGATTCTGACTACAGGCATTTGCATGCATTGCGCGCTTTATGATGCCGGTCGCTGTCGTTCGTGCCAGTGGCTGGAAAAACCCTATCCGCAACAGCTCAACGACAAGCAGTCGCTGCTGGAACAACTGCTGGCTGAGAAGCCGGTGGACGAATGGCTGCCGCCGGTGCAATCCGCGCAGCAAGGGTTTCGCAATAAGGCCAAAATGGTAGTCAGCGGGAGCGTGGAGCGGCCGATTTTGGGCATGGTGGCGCGCGACGGTGAACCGGTCGATCTCTGCGCTTGTCCGCTCTATCCTGACAGCTTCAGTACGGTGTTCGCGCAGCTCAAACCTTTTATCGCCCGCGCCGGTTTAACGCCCTACAACGTGGCGCGTAAACGCGGTGAGCTGAAATTTCTGCTGCTGACGGAGAGTACGCAGGGCGGCATGATGCTGCGTTTTGTGCTGCGTTCCACCAGCAAGCTGCAGCAGCTGCGCGACGCCTTGCCGTGGCTGCAACAGCAGCTGCCGCAGCTGAAGGTGATTTCCGCTAATATTCAGCCGGTGCATATGGCGATTCTTGAAGGCGACGAAGAGATTGCGCTGACGCCGGATCAGGCGCTGGCGGAGCGCTTTAATCAGGTGCCGCTCTATATTCGCCCGCAAAGCTTCTTCCAGACCAATCCACAGGTTGCGGCCGATCTCTATTCCACCGCACGCGATTGGGTCGCGCAGTTGCCAGTGAGCAGCATGTGGGATCTGTTTTGTGGCGTTGGGGGATTTGGCCTGCACTGCGCAACGCCCGAAATGCAGCTGACCGGCATCGAAATCAATGCTGAAGCCATCACCTGTGCGCAGCAGTCGGCGCAGCAGCTGGGATTAGAAAAAGTGAGTTTTGCCGCGCTGGATTCCACGCAGTTCGCCACTTCACGGGAAGCGGTGCCGCAGCTGGTATTAGTGAATCCGCCACGTCGCGGTATTGGCGCAGAGTTGTGTGCTTATCTCAGTGAGATGGCGCCGGATTACCTTCTCTATTCCAGCTGCAATCCCAGCAGCATGGCGCAGGATATCGCGCGTCTGGCTGATTATGACGTGAGCCGCGTGCAGCTGTTCGACATGTTCCCGCATACCGCGCATTTTGAAGTGCTGTGCTTGCTGAGCAAGAAGGGTGGGACGGCGTAACGTTCACCTGCACGGAGGACGTGCAGAACCTGGCAGGCAGCACGCTCCGCCATCCCATAATGCTTATTCCGGGAACCACTTCTGATTGATTTGCTGCCAGGTGCCGTTGGCTTTCAATGCCACTAACGCGCTGTTCAGCTCGTTCAGCAGCGGCGCATTGCCTTTGCGTACCGCGATACCTAAACCGGTGCCAAAGAAGTCGGTATCGGTGATGTGCTCGCCTACCGCGCTAAGATCGTCATTGGCCTTGAGCCACTGATTCACCACCGCCGTATCACCAAACACGCCGTTCAGGCGACCGTTTTTCAAGTCGAGAATCGCGTTCTGATAGCTGTCATACGCCACCGCAATCACCTCCGGATGTTTCTCCAGCAGGTATTTCTGATGTGTGGTGCCGTTCTCAACGCCAATACGTTTGCCTTTCAGCTGGCTGAAGTCGGTGAACTGGCCTTTATGCGCAATCACAATCGCCGAGTTAGCGTAGTAAGGTTGGGTGAAATCGACCTGCTTGCTGCGATCGGCGGTGATATCCATGCCGGAAATCACTGCGTCATAGCGACGGAATTTCAGCGACGGAATCAGGCTATCGAAGGCGTTGTTGGTGAAGGTGCAATCCGCTTTCATCTGCTGACACAGTGCTTTTGCCAAATCGATATCGAAGCCCACGATTTGGTTGTCGTGATCAAGGGATTCGAACGGGGGATAAGTGGCGGAAGAGGCGAAGCGGATTTTTTCCGCCGCATAAGCATTCATTGCCAGAGTTGCCAGCGCAGCAGCAACGATCCATTTTTTCATTATGTAACTCCTGTAAACCATGCCAGAGACGGAACGGGTTACACGATGCCAGTTAATGAATTTATATGCAATATTTTTGCTTATTAATTTAAACGAACAGCGGGCGCTTTTTTAGTGCGCCCGCAGGGAATAAATCAGTTACGACGCTCAAATGCCAGCGCACGCTTCTCGACCAGACGCATCATCAGCGTCAGCAAGCCGTTAACCACCAGATAGATCAGGCCAGCGGCAGCGTATACCGAGATATCGTAAGTGCGGCCATACAGCAGTTGTCCGTGGCCCATCACTTCCATCAACGTAATGGTGTAGGCCAGCGAGGTACTTTTGAATACCAGCACCACTTCGTTGGAGTAGGACGACAAGGCGCGCTTGAAGGCGTACGGCAGCAGAATGTGCAGCGTATCTTTGCGGTTCATGCCGAGCGCCGCGCAGGATTGCCATTGACCGGACGGAATGGCGCGCACCGCACCGTAAAACAGCTGCGTGGTATAAGCCGCACTGTTGAGCGACAGCGCCAGCAGCGCACATAGCCACGGCTGCGACAGCAGATGCCACAACCAGGGAATGTTCTGGATGCTGGGGAACTGGCCGGGACCGTAATAAATCAGGAAGATCTGCACCAGCAGCGGCGTGCCGGTGAACAGCGTGATATAGCCTTTCACTAGCCAATTCAGCACCGGCACTTTGAGCGCCAGCACGATGGTGCAAAGTACAGAGAGCACCAATGCCGCAATCAGCGATGCCACGGTCAGCGTCAGGCTGGTGTGTAGCCCTTTCAGCAGCTCGGGTAAGTAATCCAGCATGCTTAAGCCCCCCGCTCGAAACGCGTGGTGCGCAATTCAATGCGGCGCAGCACGAACTGACTGAACAGCGTGATAATCAGATAGATCGCCGCCGCCACCAGATACCAGGTAAACGGCTCTTGCGTGCGCGTAGCGATACTTTTGGTTTGCAGCATCAGGTCATTCACGCTGATCAGCGATACCAGCGCAGTATCCTTCAGCAGCACCAGCCATTGGTTACCCAAACCGGGCAGCGCGTGACGCCACATCTGCGGCATGATCAGGCGCAGGAAAATCGCCGACTTCTTCATGCCCAGCGCCTGGCCCGATTCCCATTGACCCACCGGCACCGCTTTCAGCGCGCCGCGCAGGGTTTGTGACGCATAAGCGGAATAGAGCATCGCCAGCGCAATCACACCACACAGGAAGGGACTGACGTCGAAGTTTTCAATTTGCACCTGCACCGGAATAGCGAACAGGCCGAGATTGATGTGGAAGCCATCGGAGAGCGTTAGCAGCAGCTGTGAGGCGCCGAAATAGATAAACAGCACCACCAGAATTTCCGGCAGGCCGCGAATCAGTGTGACCAGCGCGGTACCGAGCCACGCCAGTGGTTTCCAGCGCAGCGATTCCCAGCCAGTAAAAATCATCGCCAGCACAAGGCCGGCGATCAGTGCACAAACGGCAAGGCCGACGGTCATACCGGCGGCGCTTGCGAGTGGAATCATTTCATTCATCAGAAATTACTGCTGGAACCATTTGCTGTAGATGGTTTTGTAGGTGCCGTCAGCTTTGATCTTCTCCAGCGCCGCATTGAACTTGCCCTGCAGCTCGCTGTTGCCCTGACGCACGGCAATACCTAAACCGGTACCGAAGTAATCTTTGTCCGTCACTTTCTCACCCAGCGGCGCGAGGTTGGCGTTCTGCTTCAGCCACTCGTTGACCACGGCGGTGTCACCGAATACCGCATCGATACGACCATTTTTCAGATCCAGCACCGCGTTCTGGTAGCTGTCGTAAGGCACAACGGTGATGTCGCTGTGTTTGTCAGAGAGGTATTTCTGGTGCGTGGTGCCGTTCTGCACGCCTACACGTTTACCTTTCAGCGCGGCCACGTCAGCCATTTTGCCTTTCTGCGCGATGAAGATGGCAGAGTTGTCGTAGTACGGCTTGGAGAACAGCACTTGCTTCTCACGATCTGGCGTGATGTCCATGCCTGCCATTACCGCGTCAAAACGACGGAACTTCAGGCTGGGGATCAGGCTGTCGAACGCCTGATTAGTGAAGGTGCAGGTCGCATCCATCTCTTTACACAGCGCGTTAGCCAGATCGACATCAAAGCCCTGAATTTTGTTGTCAGAGTCGACGAATTCAAACGGAGGATAAGAAGCCTCGGTAGCAAAACGCAATGTCTGTGCCGCTGAAGCGCTCAGGCTCAGGCCAGCAAGGAGGGCAGCAATTACAACTTTTTTCATTAGAAGCATCCTGACTTAATGCGAAAGATAATTAGCAAACGCGTCGGTTTGCGGCTGTGTAAAGTGGCTGGCATCGCCTTGCTCAACAATGTGACCGTTTTCCATATACACCACGCGGCTGGCGGTTTTACGCGCCACTTCCACTTCATGCGTCACGATCACTTGTGTGATGTTGGTTTGTGCCAGCTCACGAATAATGCTGACGATCTGGGCGGTGATTTCGGGATCGAGCGCAGCGGTCGGTTCATCAAACAGCAGCACCTGCGGCTCCATCATCAGCGCACGGGCAATCGCTACGCGCTGCTGCTGGCCGCCGGAAAGATGCAGCGGGAAGCGATCGGCGTAAGGCGTCAGGCGCAGACGGTCCAGCAGCTTTTCAGCACGCGCACGCGCGGCGTTCTTGCTGAGGCCGAGCACGCGGCACGGCGCTTCAATCAGGTTTTGCAGCACGCTCAGGTGCGGCCACAGATTATATTGCTGGAATACCATGCCCACGTTCTGCCGCAGCTCGCGAATCGCGCTGTCGGAAGGGGCTTTGGTGAAATCAAACTGGTTGCCGGCAATCTGCAGGCTGCCGGAGCGCGGTTGCTCCAGCAAGTTGAGGACGCGCAGGAGCGAACTTTTACCCGCGCCACTCGGGCCGAGCAACACCAGCGTTTCACCCTGCGGACAAGCCAGGTTGATATCGAACAGGGCCTGATGGGTACCGTAAAAACAGTTTATGGCGTTTAGTTGAATACTCATGCGCAAAAAATGAATAGTAATTAGTGTCGCGGATTTTAACGTCACCAGAATAGTTATGCAATTGTGGTGGGTTAATATTTATTAAAGAGCAGTGAAACCTCCAAAGCGTAGCACAAAATCGCGCAACTCAAGGTGGATGAGGGCTGGCGAGCCCTATTTTGTTCACAAAATATCAACAAAAAGCGCCGCAAGGATGCGGCGCGCTAAACAATGGTATTAACGGCGGGAAAAGTGAACGGTTACTTTTTCGCTTCCAGCAGCTGCGTCAGCGAACCGCCGCCAGCGTGGGGCACCTGGCCGACATAACGCACATCATCAACCACCCAGCAGGTGCCTTCGTGGATCATCAGCACTTCATCTTGCCAGGTTTTGCTGTCGCGGCTCAGCTCAACCCGCAGCGGAATATTGCGCGCGTCGCGGTTAGGAATGGTGGATGCGCTGGCCACGTCCGCTGAAGTTGGGCCTTGCGCCAGGCTGGAAAAGAGATCGCCGCGGGTCCACGCCGCTGGTTTCGGATTCTGGCTGCTGGCACTCAGCAGCTTTTGATACAGGCGATCGCTCAGGTAAGGGCGATATTTCGCCAGCGTGTTGCTGTCTGGCAAACCTTGCGTCGGCTGGCTGACGCGTAAATCGTAGAACTGTTGCGCCACGCTGTCCGGACCCCCGTCAACGCAGGCAGCGGTGCGCGGGCCATTATCCTTAATCACTGGCTCAACGGTGGTACAAGCACTTAGCAGCAACGCTGCAGGAATAAGCAGCGCAAAGGCATTGTTTCTCATCTCGATTTCCTTATTGTTCACTGGCAAAGCGCCATTTTTAGCATAGAGTATAGCCTTGCTTTTAAGCGCTACGAGCTGATTCAGAAAAGGAGAACACCATGAAATTTTCTACAACGCCCACGCTGGAAGGACACAGCATCAGTGAATATTGCGGCGTGGTCGCCGGTGAAGCGATTCTCGGCGCCAATATTTTCCGCGATTTCTTCGCCGGTATCCGCGATATCGTCGGTGGCCGCTCTGGCGCCTACGAAAAAGAGTTACGCAAAGCGCGCCAGATCGCCTTTAAAGAGCTGGAAGAGCAGGCGAAAGCGCTCGGCGCCAACGCGGTGGTGGGCATCGATATCGACTACGAAACTGTCGGCAAAGAGGGCAGCATGTTGATGGTGAGCGTCACCGGCACCGCCGTGATTATTCGCTAATGCGCGTGGTTGTCCTGCTGGCGATGGCGCTGTTACTCAGCGCTTGTCAGTCATCGATTGAAGCGCGCCACGGTTACTGGGTGGATACCGCGCATCCGGCGCAGGGCGCGCGGCCGCGTATTAAGGTGGTGGTGATTCATTACACCGCTGAGGATTTCTCCAATTCGCTGGCGACGCTGACCGATCGGGAAGTTAGCGCGCACTACCTGATTCCGCAGAATCCGCCGCATAAAAACGGCAAGGGCGTGGTGTGGCAATTGGTGCCGGAAAGCCAACTCGCGTGGCACGCAGGCCCGAGTTTCTGGCGCGGCGCAACGCGTATTAATGACACTTCGGTTGGTATTGAAATCGTCAACAGTGGTTATCGTCGAACCTTAACGGGTTTGCAGTGGCAGCCCTTTACGCCGCAGCAGATCAGCGCGCTGATGGCGCTGGTCAAAGATATCACTCAGCGCTACGGCATCGCGGCGGAAAATGTGGTCGGGCACAGCGATATCGCGCCGCAGCGTAAGCAGGATCCCGGTCCGCTGTTTCCCTGGCAGCAGCTGGCAGAGCACGGTTTAGGCGCTTGGCCCGAGCAGGCAACGGTGCAGCGCTATCTTAACGGACGCGCGGCGGATGAAGGCGTGGATCAGGCAGAACTGCTGGATGTGCTGCAGCGCTATGGCTACGACGTGGCGGCGGCGACCACGCCGCAAATGCAGCGCAAGCTGATTGCGGCGTTTCAAATGCATTTCCGCCCGCGTGATTATCGCGGCATCGCCGATGCAGAAACCCTGGCGATCGCCCGCGCGTTATTAGCGAAGTACGGTGCGGCGCAGTGATACGCGGCATTGGTCGCCATAAATGGCGGCCCTTTGTTTACTGCTGCAGGAATGCCTGCCAGTGCGCCACCAGCCGTTGCAGATCCTGACGGCTGACATCCAGATGCGTGACAATACGCGTTACGGGCCCAACGCTGATTAGCACATCGCCCGACTGCATCCAGCTTTTCAGCGCGTCAACTTTCTCTGTTGGCACCTTCACAAACAGCATGTTGGTGTGCTGATTGAGCACTTCAACACCGATGGCGCTGAGCTGCTCGCCTAACCATGCCGCATTATCATGATCCTCTTTGAGACGCGCGACATTGTGCTTCAACGCATACAACCCCGCCGCGGCCAGAATGCCCGACTGGCGCATGCCGCCGCCGGTCATTTTGCGCCAGCGACGCGCTTGCTCAATGTAGGCCTCATCGCCACACAGCAGCGAACCAATCGGCGTGCCAAGGCCTTTTGACAGGCAGATGGTTAAGGTGTCGCAGTAACGCGCAATCGCTTCCAGCTCCACATTCTGTGCCACCACGGCGTTAAAAATACGTGCGCCATCAATGTGCAGCGCCAGCTTATGCTCGCGGGTGAGAGTCCACGCTTGCTCCAGATAGCTGAGCGGCAGCACTTTACCGTGATGGGTGTTTTCCAGGCTCAGAAGACGGGTGCGGGCGAAGTGGAAATCGTCGGGTTTGATGGCGGCGGCCACCTCCGCCAGCGGCAGGGAACCATCTTCCGCATGCAGAATTGGCTGTGGCTGAATGCTGCCAAGCACCGCTGCGCCGCCGGCTTCATATTTGTAGTTGTGCGCCTGCTGACCCACGATATATTCATCGCCGCGCTGGCAGTGACACAGCAGCGCAACCAGATTAGCTTGCGTGCCGGTGGGGAAGAACAGGGCGGCGGCTTTGCCGCTCAAGCGTGCGGCTTCGACTTCCAGTGCGTATACGGTGGGGTCATCGCGGTAGACATCATCGCCGGTTTCGGCTGCCATCATGGCATCGAGCATGGCAGCACTTGGGCGGGTTACGGTATCACTGCGTAGATCGATCACGTCGCTCTCCTGAAATAAAAAAGCGGGCGAAGTGCCCGCGTTATCATCATGTCTGGCCTGAATTGTTTTACCTCAGCCAGTTGGTTTTCGCCAGCTCCACGATCTCATCACCGCGTCCATTCAGAATGGCACGCATCATGTAGAGGCTGAAACCTTTGGCCTGCTCGGCTTTAATCTGCGGCGGCATCGACAACTCTTCTTTGGCGGTAATCACGTCAAGCAACACCGGGCCATCGTGCGCAAAGGCTTCCTGCAGCGCGCCGTTAAGATCGGAGGCTTTCTCGACGCGAATGCCTTTGATGCCGCAGGCGGCGGCGATGGCGGCGAAATCCGGGTTTTCGAGGTCGGTGCCGTCGGTCAGATAGCCACCGGCTTTCATCTCCATCGCCACAAAGCCCAGCACGCTGTTATTGAAGATCACCAGTTTCACCGGCAGCTTGAGCTGCGCCACCGAAATGAAATCGCCCATCAACATGCTAAAACCGCCGTCGCCACACAGCGCCACCACCTGACGCTGCTTGTCCAGCGACTGCGCGCCCAACGCCTGCGGCATGGCGTTGGCCATCGAACCGTGATTGAACGAGCCGATCAAACGACGTTTGCCGTTCATCTTCAGATAGCGCGCTGCCCACACGGTTGGCGTGCCGACGTCGCAGGTAAAGATGGCGTCGTCATCGGCGTATTCGCTGATTTGCTGGGCCAGATATTGCGGGTGAATCGCCAGCTTATCGTTAGCGGTGGCCAGTTCGTCCAGCCCTTTGCGCGCATCGACATAATGCTCCAGCGCTTTGTCCAAATGCTGACGATCGGTTTTGCTGGTGAGCTGCGGCTGCAGAGCATGCAAGGTGGTTTTGATGTCACCCACCAGCGCCATATCCACATGGCTGTGTGAGCCAAGGCTGCCCGGATTGATGTCGATCTGAATGATTTTGGCATCGGCCGGATAGAAGGCGCGATAGGGGAATTGCGTCCCCAACAGCACTAAGGTATCGGCATTCATCATGGCGTGGAAACCAGAAGAGAAGCCAATCAATCCGGTCATGCCGACATCGTAAGGGTTATCATATTCGATGTGCTCTTTACCGCGCATCGCGTGCACAATCGGCGCTTTCAGCGTTTCTGCCAGCTTCACCACTTCGTCATGCGCGCCAGCGCAACCGCTACCGCACAGCAGGGTGATATTTTTCGCTGCATTCAGCGTTTCAGCTAACGCGGCCACTTCGCGGGCGGTTGGCACCACGTGCGGCAACTGCGGCGGATACCATTCGCTGCGTGCGCTTTCCGGGGCCGGCTGCAACGCCACGTCCCCGGGGATCACAATCACTGATACGCCACGATTGAGAATCGCTTTACGCATCGCAATGCCCAGCACCTGCGGCAGCTGCTCCGGATTGGAAACCAGCTCGCAATAGTGGCTGCATTCGCGGAATAATTCTTGTGGGTGGGTTTCCTGAAAATAGCCGCTGCCAATTTCGCTGGAAGGAATGTGGGCGGCGATGGCCAAAACCGGAACGTGATTGCGGTGGCAATCAAACAAGCCGTTGATGAGATGCAGGTTGCCCGGTCCACAGGAACCGGCGCATACCGCCAATTCGCCGCTGATTTGTGCTTCAGCGCCGGCCGCGAAGGCTGCCACTTCTTCATGGCGCGTCGGCATCCATTCGATGGTGCCCATGCGATTCAGGCTGTCGCTCAGCCCGTTGAGAGAGTCACCGGTGACGCCCCAAATGCGTTTCACGCCGGCGTTTTCCAAAGTTTTTGCCAGCATTGCCGCCACAGTTTGCTTCATCGTTATGCTCCTTTCTGGTGTTGAGCCATCCATGCCGATGGCGAAAACGTGTCAGTCAGAAAGCGTAGACGATGAAGCTGGTGTGCAGGCGTGAAAAAATGCGTTATGCCGAGAACAGGGCGATAAGGATTGGCGCCAGCAAACTCATAATAAAACCGTGCACAATCGCAGCGGGCACGATCTCCAGGCCGCCGGTGCGTTGCAGGATTGGCAGCGTGAAATCCATCGAGGTTGCGCCGCTCAAGCCCAGCGTCATGCTGCGTTGACGGGTTATCAGCAGCGGGATCAGCATAATGGTGATCAGCTCACGCAGCAGGTCGTTGAAGAAGGCGGCGCTGCCTATCACCGGGCCGAACGATTCGCTCATCAGAATGCCGGAGAGCGAATACCAGCCGAAACCGCTGGCTAACGCCAGGCCGGTTTTGATCGGCAGATCCAGCAGCAGCGCGGCCATTACGCCGCCCACCAGCGCACTGCACAGCGATACCAGCGCCACCAGCATGCCGCGACGGTTGATGGTGATTTGACGCAGCGTCATGCCGCTGCTGCGCAGCTGAATACCGACCAGCAATAGCATCAGTATCAAGGCGTATTCACTGATGGTCGAGGCGTTACGCAGCGGCGCCCATTGACTCAAACCGAGCAGAAAGCCCGCCAGCACCGAACCGCACAGCTTGAGCGACTCCAGCGCCATATGCAGACGCGACGGCAGCGCTTGTGGCTTGTGCTGATGACGCCAAGGCCAGCGTCGCTCCAGCAGCCACAGCGCCAGTAGCGAGCAGGCAAGAATGCTCAGCATGCTCACCAGCGCGATGTGGAAAATGGCCAGCAAATTGCTGCTCAGGTTATCGAGAAATGCCAGGCTGGTGCCCATAAAGAACAGAATGATGTAGACCAGCGCGCTCAGCGTGCGGGCAACCGCCTGTAAAAGCGTGGTGTGGCGCAGCGGCAGCAGATAGCCGAAAATCAGCGGCAAAAGGATGATAATCAATCCGTACATGTGAGGTTTCTATCCATGATTTGCGGGCTGCCACGCTAGCGAAAAACGGTTGAAGTGTAAACCTTTTCCCCTGGCGCTGACTTGACCAACGCAGCGTGGCGGACCATGCTCAGGCAAAGTAGCAGATGGAATGTATGATGATTCTGGAACATATCGATATTCACGGTTTTCGCGGTATTAATCGGCTGTCATTGCCGTTGACCAACACCAATGTATTGATTGGGGAAAATGCCTGGGGTAAATCGAGCCTGCTCGATGCATTGACGCTGTTGCTGGCGCCCGCCGCCGAGCCTTATCAGTTTACCGAACACGACTTTCACTTCCCGCCCGGCGATATTGATGCCCGCATGCGCCAGTTGCAGCTGGTATTTCGTTTTCGTGCCCAGAGCGATGATGAGAGTGCGTTGTTTCAGCCCTTCTGGCAGCACGATGAGCATGGCCGCTATATCCGTTTCAGCACGCGTGCTAAACGTCAGGATCAGGGTGTAAAAACCAGCTGGCGTTTCATCGATCAGCATAACGATGTGTTGCCAGCGGCAGGCACCGACGCAGCGTTGGCACATCTGCGCGCTTATTATCCGGTATTGCGTTTACGCGATGCGCGTTTTGGCCGTCGTAACCGCCATGCTGACAACGATGCGGAGCGGCGCGCGACGACGCTGACGGCATTGGCGCAGGAAGTGGAAAAGCTGACGCGCGATTTGGTGGTGCGTCCGCAAACGCTGAGTGACGATCTGCTGCGTCAGGGATTGCATACTATGCAGCAGCTGCTGGAACACTATTTTCTGGTGCAGCAGTCAGGCAGCAGCGCGCCGCGCGTGGCACCGGAAGTTCGCGATGGCAGCGAAGGCTGGCGATCGCTGGATAAACTTAATCACCTGATTGCCGGCACCGAATCACGCAGTCGTCAGGTGATTCTGCTGCACATGTTCTCGCTGTTGATTCAGGCGCACGGCAATGAACAGCTGCCGGCGGGCGCGCATCCGCTGCTGCTGGTGGAAGATCCGGAGACGCGGCTGCATCCCATTATGCTGTCGGTGGCGTGGAATTTACTGGAACTGATGCCGCTACAAAAAATCGCCACCACCAACTCGGGTGAACTGCTATCGCAGGTGCCACTGGAAAATATGTGTCGGCTGGTGCGTGAATCCACGCGGGTGGCGGCATGGCGCATTGGGCCTGAAGGTTTAAGTGCTGAAGAGAGTCGCCGTATCGGTTTCCACATCCGCGTGAATCGTCCGTCGGCGCTGTTTGCCCGCTGCTGGCTGCTGGTGGAAGGCGAGACCGAAGTGTGGATTATCAATGAACTGGCGCGGCAGCGTGGCTATCACTTCGCGGCGGAAGGAGTGAAAGTCATTGAGTTTGCGCAATCGGGCTTGAAACCGCTGCTGAAGTTCGCCCAACGCATGGGCATCGCCTGGCATGTGCTGACCGACGGCGACCAGGCGGGCAGCAAATATGCGGCGACTGCCCGCAGCCAGCTGCCGTCGGCGGCACGGGAAAGCGATCATCTCACGCAGTTTCCGGCACCGGATATCGAACATTTTCTCTATAAGCAGGGTTTCAGCGATGTTTATTACCAGACGGCGCACCTGCCGTTAAACGCGCCGATGAACACGCGGCGTATTATTAGTAAAGCCATTCAGCACAGCTCGAAACCTGAGCTGGCGATTGCCGTTGCGATGGCTGCGGCTGAACGCGGGCCACAGGCGATTCCGCCGTTGCTGGATCAGCTGTTTGCGCGCGTGATGTGGTTGGCTCGCGGCCGGGCGGATTGAGGAAAGGGTGAGATGCGCCAAATAAAAATGCCAGCGTCTGCGGCTGGCATTTTTTTTCGGGAGTGGTCAGAATACGTGAAACAGCATGCGCGTTAAGCGACCGCGGCTTGCGTGGCTTCACAGGGCACGATCAGGCTGGCATGATTGCCTTTTGGTCCTTCATGGACATCAAACTGAACCTGCTGGCCAGCTTTCAGCGTTCTGTATCCCTCCATCTGAATCGTGGAGTAGTGTGCGAAGATATCGTCGCCGCCGCTAATCGGACAGATAAATCCGAAGCCTTTGGCGTTATTGAACCATTTTACTGTACCCGTCTCCATGCTTTTACTTCCCTCGCAAGACATTTTGATAAGTAGGTGAGGTCATCGAAGCTGTGAGTCGAGTTTGTTTAAAACTCAATCAGCTTGTGTTAGTAGAATGTAGAGAAACGGACCTTACCGTCAAGCAAACGGCCCTGGCGGACGGGGATAAATTCATCAAAATTTGAGGCAGTTAACGCTATTGCAAATTTTGTGATACAGGTCGCGCATGTGCTTTTAGGGCCAGTTTTTATCAACTGAAAACCGGCTTGACAGGCATGTTAAACTTTAGGAATGGGCGCAGAGATGTGCACAACCGTAACGCAGAATTTCGACGGAACATTATGGCAAACACAAACGACTGGCTTAATTTTGAACATCTAGCCGAAGATAAAGTACGCGAAGGGTTAAAGCCGCCTTCAATGTATAAAGTCATTCTGAATAATGACGATTATACACCTATGGAATTTGTTATTGACGTTCTGCAAAAGTTCTTTTCTTATGATATTGAACGTGCAACGCAGCTGATGTTGAAAGTTCACTACCATGGAAAAGCAATCTGTGGTGTATTCACTGCAGAAGTGGCGGAGACCAAAGTAGCCCAGGTGAACAATTACGCACGAGATAATGAACATCCGTTGCTGTGTACGCTAGAAAAAGCCTGAAGCCATCTCCATATAGGAGATAGGTTGTCAGAGCGATAATTGGGGGAGGTGCCAAATGCTCAATCAAGAACTGGAACTCAGTTTAAACATGGCTTTCGCCAGAGCGCGCGAGCACCGTCATGAGTTTATGACCGTCGAGCATCTGTTGCTGGCATTGCTCAGTAACCCGTCGGCCAGAGAGGCACTGGAAGCCTGTTCGGTGGATATCGTGGCTCTGCGTCAGGAACTCGAAGCCTTCATCGAACAAACCACGCCGGTGCTGCCTGCCAGTGAAGAGGAGCGCGATACCCAACCTACGCTCAGCTTCCAGCGTGTGCTGCAGCGCGCGGTATTCCACGTCCAGTCCTCCGGTCGCAGTGAAGTCGCAGGCGCGAACGTGCTGGTCGCGATTTTCAGCGAGCAGGAGTCGCAAGCGGCTTATCTGCTGCGCAAACACGAAGTGAGCCGTCTCGATGTGGTGAACTTCATCTCCCATGGTACGCGTAAAGACGAACCCGGCCAGCCGCAGAACAATGCGGAGAATCCGGTTAACGAAGAGCAAGCAGGCGGGGAGGATCGTATGGAAAACTTCACCACCAATCTTAATCAGCTTGCTCGTGTCGGCGGAATCGATCCGCTGATCGGCCGCGATAAAGAGCTGGAACGTACTGTTCAGGTGTTATGCCGTCGTCGTAAGAATAACCCGCTGCTGGTGGGGGAATCGGGCGTGGGTAAAACCGCGATTGCCGAAGGGCTTGCCTGGCGCATTGTGCAGGGCGACGTACCGGAAGTGATGAAAGAGTGCACCATCTATTCACTCGACATCGGTTCGCTGCTGGCGGGTACCAAATACCGTGGTGATTTTGAAAAACGCTTCAAAGCGCTGTTGAAACAGCTGGAGCAGGACAGTAACAGCATCCTGTTTATTGATGAAATTCATACCATCATCGGTGCCGGTGCGGCATCGGGTGGTCAGGTGGATGCGGCGAACCTGATTAAACCGTTGCTCTCCAGCGGCAAAATTCGCGTGATGGGTTCAACGACCTATCAGGAATTCAGCAACATTTTTGAGAAAGATCGTGCGCTGGCGCGTCGTTTCCAGAAGATCGATATCACCGAGCCTTCTGTGGAAGAGACCGTGCAAATTCTTAACGGCTTGAAACCGAAGTACGAAGCGCACCATGACGTGCGTTATACCGCCAAAGCGGTGCGCGCGGCGGTGGAGCTGGCGGTGAAGTACATCAACGATCGTCATCTGCCGGATAAAGCGATTGACGTGATTGATGAAGCCGGTGCGCGTGCGCGTCTGGTGCCCGTCAGCAAGCGTAAGAAAACCGTTAACGTTTCGGATATTGAAACGGTGGTGGCACGTATTGCGCGTATTCCTGAGCAGAGCGTGTCACAAACCGATCGTGATACGCTGAAAAATCTCGGCGATCGTCTGAAGATGCTGGTATTTGGTCAGGATAATGCGATTGAAGCACTGACTGAAGCGATCAAAATGAGCCGTGCAGGTTTGGGCCAGGATCGTAAACCGGTCGGTTCCTTCCTGTTTGCGGGCCCAACCGGTGTCGGTAAAACAGAGGTTACCGTCCAACTGGCAAAAGCGCTGGGTATCGAGCTGCTGCGTTTTGATATGTCCGAATATATGGAGCGTCACACCGTTAGCCGTTTGATTGGTGCGCCTCCGGGCTACGTCGGCTTCGATCAGGGCGGTTTGCTGACTGATGCGGTAATTAAACATCCGCACGCTGTGGTGCTGTTGGATGAGATCGAGAAAGCGCACCCGGATGTCTTCAACCTGCTGCTGCAGGTAATGGACAACGGTATGCTGACCGATAACAACGGCCGTAAAGCAGATTTCCGCAATGTGGTTCTGGTGATGACCACCAACGCCGGTGTGCGTGAGACTGAACGTAAGTCGATTGGCCTGATTCATCAGGACAACAGCACAGACGCAATGGAAGAGATCAAAAAGATCTTCACCCCAGAGTTCCGTAACCGTCTCGACAACATTATCTGGTTCCGTCACCTGTCTCAGGAAGTGATTCATCAGGTAGTGGATAAGTTTATCGTCGAGTTGCAGGCTCAGCTGGATGCGAAGGGCGTATCGCTGGAAGTTAGCGATGATGCGCGCGATTGGCTGGCTGATAAAGGCTACGATAAAGCGATGGGTGCGCGTCCGATGGCACGTGCCGTACAGGAAAATCTGAAGAAACCGTTGGCGAATGAACTGCTTTTTGGTTCGCTGGTTGATGGTGGATCGGTATCAGTAGCGCTGGATAAAGATAAAAACCAGCTTACTTACCACTTCCTGAGTGCGGAAAAACGTAAAACCGAAGGTACTGTACACTAAGCGTTATGCAGATATGAAAAAGGCCGGATGCGAATCCGGCCTTTTTTTGCGCTAAGTATGTGCCATCAGCGCGAGATAGAAATATCTACTTAGCGACTACGGAAGACAATGCGGCCTTTGCTCAGGTCGTACGGGGTCAACTCGACAGTCACTTTGTCGCCCGTCAGGATGCGGATATAGTTTTTGCGCATTTTACCGGAGATATGAGCGGTAACCACGTGCCCGTTTTCAAGCTCTACGCGGAACATGGTGTTCGGTAACGTATCCAGTACGGTACCTTGCATTTCAATATTGTCTTCTTTGGCCATCGAATCCTCTGGGTGTACTACCAAACTGTTGAACCGGCAAGATAATGCCGAATTCCATGATTTATGTAAAGAACCGTTGATGATTTTGCCAACGCTTCGCCGTGCGTCGCGCCGTTGCGCGTGCAGTACGGATAAATTAGGGTGTTTTTTGACGTCTGCGGGGGATTAGCGGGCTAAGAATCTGTAGCAATCGGCATCAGTTGCACAATCAAAACAGCTTCGGGAAATGTGTGAGATTCCCAACCTGGCAATTCCGGCTCGCCACAGCGAAGCGCGGACGACATACCAAACTCGCTTATTGTATCACTTTTGTCGGGAATTGTGTGCAAAACATCGGTGACCGATGTCAAAAAAGGGTTTGTGTGTGCCAGCAACTCTCGGAAACCGGTTGCCACGCCAGCGTTTGCACGTACTGCAGATAATCAACGCGAGGAATTTCCACCGCACCGAGGGACGCGGTATGCGGATTCAGCACCTGACAATCAATCAGCCGGCCCTGATGCGCCTGAAAATGTTGTGCGAACACCCAGAGCGCTGTTTTCGAGGCATTTTCCTGACGACTGAACATCGATTCACCGCAAAAAATTTGCCCCAGCGCCAGGCCATACATCCCGCCGACCAGTTGCTGTTCGCACCAGACTTCAATCGAATGTGCATGGCCCAGTTCGTACAACCGCAACCACGCACGTTTCACTTCGAAAGTGATCCATGTCCCTTCCTGACGGCCGCTGGCGCAGCCTTCCAGCACCTGCGGAAACGCATGATTCATGGTGACGCGATACGGTGAGCGCTTATGGAAGCGCGCCATACTGCGGCTGAGATGGAAAGATTCTGGCAGCATGACCGCGCGGGGATTCGGCGACCACCAGAGAATCGGATCGCCAGGAGAAAACCACGGAAAAATGCCTTGCTGATAAGCATTCATCAGGCGGGCAGGGGAGAGATCGCCGCCCATCGCCAATAATCCATTGGGCTCGCGCAGCGCCATTTCCGGTGGTGGGAAATTTAATGAATCTCGTGAAAGCTGTATCAGTCTCATTGCATCAATCACACTCAGGGCTGTTGGCTAAGACTATAGCGTAAAGCGCTGATGGAAACGCCAGTAGCGGCCTGCTTTTGAGATTAATTCGGCGTGCGAACCGGATTCGATAATTTGTCCCTGATCCATAACGCAAATGCGGTCCATGGCGTCTAAACCACTTAAGCGATGCGTCACCATAATCAGCGTCTTGCCGCGGGTGACGTGTTGCAATAACGCCAGAATTTGCTGCTCGGTGCTGGCATCCAAACCTTCGGTAGGTTCATCCAGCAGCCACAAATCGCCATCATGCAGCAGGGCTCGTGCTATCGCCAGACGACGCAGTTCGCCGCCGGACAACGGTCGACCGCCGTCGCCCATCCACGCATTCAATCCTTCGCTGTGTTCGGCGAGATGGGCCAGACCTACCTTGTTCAACGCATCAACCAGTTGCTCATCGCTGGCATCGGGTTTTGCCAGCAGGAGATTGTCGCGCAGCGTTTGGCTGAACAGATGCACGCGCTGTGTTACCACGCTAATGCGGCGACGCAATGAAGCTTCATCCCAGGTGGTGAGATCGCTATCGTTGAGGCTAATTGAACCTTGCTGCGCTTCCCAACCGCGGGTAATCAGCGCCAGCAGACTGGATTTGCCGCAGCCGGTTGGACCGAGCAGCGCCAAATGCTCACCTGCATTTAACGATAGGGAAAAATTCTGCAACACCGGTTCGGGGCGCTGCGGATAGCTGAAGCGGATGTTTTCCATTTTCAGGCTGATACCTGATGGGCTACTGATTTTTGCGCTGGGAAAACGGATCGCGGCGGGCTGTTCAATGATTTCCTGTACCCGCTTAGCGGCGCTGGTCACCTGCGACAGCGGCAGAAATGCTCCGGCAACCGGGGCCAGCGCTTCAAACGCCGCCAGTCCGCAGAACACAAACAGCGCGATCAATGCGCCCGGCGAACTGTTTCCACCCACGCCATTCGCGGAAATCCATAGCAACAGCGTAACCGTCGCGCCGCTGATGACCAGCAACACACTTTGCGCCAGCGCCTGCAGGCAATGTTGTCTGCGTTGCGCCTGTTGCCACTTCTGTTCATCGCTATCAAGTTGGTCGCGCCACTGTTGTGCTGCACCATAAATTTTCAGCTCAGACAGGCCAGTAATCCAGTGCGTCAACTGCATGCGCCAGTTGGCCTGATGCTGGGCGATTTTGTGTCCGGCTGAGGTGCCAAGCCGCCAGAACAGCGGCGGCATGAGCAACAGCGTCAAAAGCATCATACCGCCGAGCAGCAAAGCTAACGGTACATCCAGCAGCGCCAAACCGCAGGTGACCACCACAATCACCACCGCTGCACCGATTAACGGCGAGATCACACGCAGGTAAAGATGATCGAGTGTATCCACGTCGCTGACAAAACGGTTGAGCAATTCGCCATGACGAAAACGAGCCAGCTGTTCCGGCGATAGGGCGATGACTTTGCTGAAGGTGAATACGCGCAAATGTTGCAGCACGCGGAAGGTGGCATCGTGGCTCACCAGGCGCTCAAAATAACGTGCAGCCGTGCGCGTGATCGCCGCGCCGCGCACGCCGGCAGCGGGCAACATGTAATTGAACGTATAAAGTCCCGCTACGCCCGCCAGCGAAGAGGCGGCAAGGAACCAGCCGGATAAAGTCAGCAATCCGATACTGGCAAGCAAAGTGATAATGGCGAGAATAATGCCAAGTCCCAAACGCCATGGATGACGGCTAAACAGACGCAGGAAAGGCAACAAATTATTCATTATGCGATCTCCTTCTGACGATGCTGCGCCATTTCACGCAAAGGTCCATCTTGTTCAATCAGCTGCTGCCAGGGACCTTGTTGCACCAGTTGCCCGGCCTGCATCACCCACACTTCATCCCAGCTAGGGAGCTCGTTGAGTTGATGCGTGATCATCAGCGTGGTCTGCTGGGTGGCCGCCTGCTGCAGTGCGCGGATAACATGTTGCTCACTTTGGCTATCCAGCCCAGAACCGGGCTCATCAAGCAATAGCAGTTGTGCCGGTTTAAGCAGCGCACGCGCCACGGCAATACGCTGCGCCTGACCGACGGAAAGCCCCACGCCGCCATCGCCTAAAAGAGTATCTAATCCGTTTGGCAGACGACCTAAAAACTCGTCAACGCCCGCGCGCTGCAGAACCGACATGAGCGTCGCGTCATCAATGAGGCTATTAAGCAGCAGGTTTTCGCGTAGCGTTTGCGCGGGTAAATGCGGATTTTGGCCAACCCAGGCAATATATTGTTGCCAGCTATCGCGGTTGATATCACGCAGCTCCTGCCCATTAACCTGCAGTGAACCTTGATAAGGCAGGAAACCCAGCAAGACGTTCATCAGCGCGGTTTTGCCTGCACCGCTTTGTCCTACCAGCGCCACACGACTACCAGTATCGAGAGTGAAATTGAGCGATTGAGAGAGCGCTTCACCGCCAGCAGTCATGACCACCAAATTCTGAGCCTGAATATGCAGCGGTGCAGTAAGAGAAAGCTCGCGAGAAGCGTGCTCTTCGTGTGGATCGGGACTTTCGCGTAGAAACTGGTCCAGCGCATCAGCTCCGCCAATCGCTTGCGCTTTGGCGTGATAAAAGGTGCCTAAGTCGCGCAACGGCTGGAAAAATTCAGGCGCCAGAATAAGTGCCAGGAAACCAGCAAACAGCGTTACGCCGGTGCTGTAATGACCAAAATTCAGTTCGCCGAGATAAGAGAAACCGAAATAGACCGCGACGACAGCAATCGCCAGTGAGGCAAAAAATTCCAGCACGGCAGATGAGAGAAACGCCAGGCGCAATACTTCCATAGTGCGTTGCCGAAAATCGGTGGTGCTGGCGGCAATCGCTTCTTGCTCTGCCGCAGCGCGATAGAACAGGCGCAGCGTTTCACGTCCACGCAGACGATCGTAAAAATCACCACTTAGCCGGGCGAGAGCAACAAAGTTGCGGCGATTGGCATCTGCAGCGCCCATGCCAACCATCGCCATAAATAGGGGAATCAGTGGCGCGGTGACCAGCAGAATCAATCCCGCCGCCCAGTTAATTGGAAAAATGGCGATCAATATGGCTAACGGAATAAAGAGTGCCAGCGACATCTGAGGCAGATAACGCGCGTAGTATTCCTGCATCTCTTCAATTTGTTCGAGCAGCAGCGTAGCCCAACTGCCTGCTGGCTTACCTTGAATCCAGGCGGGACCGAGCACATTGAGTCGATCCAGAACCTGCTGACGCAGCGCACGGCGAATGGCAACGCCGGCGCGATGTCCTGCCATTTCGCGGGCGTAATGCAATCCGGCGCGCAAAACAAAGCATAGCAGCAGCAACAGAAAATCGGTGAGCAGTGATGCGCGCGGTTGCTGCGCGACAAGCAGATTTTGCAGCAGCGAAGCCAGTAACCAGGCTTGGGCGATAATGACCAATGCGCCAGCAAAACCCAGCAGCGAAGCCGCACGTAAGTTGCGCGCACCGTGATTACGTTGCTGACGGAGCCAGCGGAGAAGTTCTTGTTGCCGTGATTTGTTCATGCGATGCCGTTTGGTAACTCAAAAGAGATGTGAATCCCGGATGAAAACCCAGCAATATCGGGCGCGTGAACTGTAGCACGCAGGTAACAAAAAAGGCGACCAAAACTGGCCGCCTTTTAGCGATTATGATCAGGTTATTAACAACTTACTTATCGTTTTTAACCAGTCCATCGAGGAAGCGTTCCGCATCCAACGCCGCCATACAGCCGGTACCGGCAGAGGTAATGGCCTGACGATAAATATGATCCATCACATCGCCGGCAGCGAACACGCCTGGGATGCTGGTTTGCGTGGCGTTGCCGTGCAAACCAGACTGCACTTTGATGTAGCCATTCTCCAAATCCAGCTGACCATCAAAAATTGCGGTATTTGGACTGTGGCCGATGGCGACAAACAAACCAGCGACGTCCAGTGATTCAGCCGCTTCACCTTTGGTAGACAGCAGTTTCAAGCCCGTCACGCCCATTTGATCGCCAACCACTTCATCCAGCGTGCGGTCGGTGTGCAGCACGATGTTGCCATTGCGCACTTTTTCCATCAGACGGTCAATAAGGATTTTCTCAGCGCGGAAGCTGTCGCGACGGTGAATCAGATGCACTTCTGCAGCAATGTTAGCCAGATAAAGCGCTTCTTCAACGGCAGTGTTACCGCCACCAATGACGGCAACTTTCTGATTGCGGTAGAAGAAGCCGTCGCAGGTCGCACAAGCAGAGACGCCTTTGCCTTTGAACGCTTCTTCTGATGGCAAGCCGAGATAACGTGCCGATGCGCCAGTGGCGATGATCAACGCATCAGCAGTGTATTCACCGCTGTCGCCGACCAGACGGAACGGACGGTTCTGCAAATCGACGGTATGAATGTGGTCAAAAATGATCTCGGTGTTGAATTTCTCTGCATGCTCCTGCATGCGCTCCATCAACGCTGGACCGGTCAGATCGTTTGCATCGCCTGGCCAGTTCTCCACTTCGGTGGTGGTGGTGAGCTGACCTCCTTTCTCCAGTCCGGTAATTAACACCGGATTCAGGTTAGCGCGCGCTGCATATACTGCAGCAGTATAACCGGCAGGGCCGGAGCCCAGAATGAGCAGCTTACTGTGTTTGGCCGTACTCATGCGTTCCTCAATTTTTTTTCTGACAACATAGTTTTTGATTGTAGGGAAATTAACGCCGCAAAAAAAGGCTCCAGCAATTTTGTTAACAATCACTGCGAGCGGCGTAGACGATGAGTGCAACTTTTGCACGCGCGTTGCGCCAAAAGGGGGCAATGCTCGGCAATTAGTGGTGCAGCAGCATAAAAATTCTCATTTAAAAACAGCAACCCAGAACTCTATCTGGCATCTTGTACTGAATTTGGATGTTTTACTTTGACAATCGCCTGCGCTTTTGCGAAAACATTGGGAGAAGCAGAGAATATTTAGCGATTCAAAACAGAATTTCATTTCTGTTTTGGGCTGTTTAGCCGAATAAACTCAGCCTGACATTGGTAGTGACGCATGATGTGGACAGACAACATGCGTCATACGGATGGACGCGTTACTGCACAGGCTTATGGTCTTCACTTCAGTAAGGCCCTGAACAATGAGCGTTTTCAGGGTGTGGCAGGTAAAGGGAAGGAATTAAGAGAGACAATAATAATGGTAGACAATAAGAAACGCCCCGGAAAAGATTTAGATCGTATCGACAGAAATATTCTGAATGAACTGCAGAAAGACGGTCGAATTTCTAATGTCGAGCTTTCCAAACGTGTTGGATTATCGCCAACTCCATGTCTTGAGCGCGTGCGCCGCCTCGAGCGTCAAGGCTTCATTCTGGGCTACACCGCGCAGCTCAACCCGCATTATCTGGATGCTTCACTGCTGGTTTTCGTTGAGATTACTCTGAATCGTGGTGCGCCAGATGTGTTTGAACAATTTAACGCCGCCGTGCAAAAACTTGAGGAAACTCAAGAATGTCACCTCGTTTCTGGTGATTTTGACTACCTGCTGAAAACCCGCGTACCGGATATGTCCGCCTATCGTAAACTGCTGGGTGAGACCTTGCTGCGTCTGCCGGGCGTAAACGACACCCGTACTTACGTGGTGATGGAAGAGGTCAAACAGAGCAATCGTCTGGTGATCAAAACCCGGTAGTGCAGGGCAGGTGCAAAGCTTGCAGGATTTCGGTACACTCCTGTGAATTCATACAGGACCAGCGTCGGGCATGCCCGACGTTGTTGCCTTCTTAATTTACAGGCACCTGGAGAGTTCTCTTGAGCCAGGAATATACAGAAGATAAAGATGTTTCGTTACAACCGCTGAGCAGTGGACGTCGTCTGCTGGAAGCGTTGCTCATTCTTGTGGCCTTGTTCGCCATCTATTTGATGGTGTCGCTGGTTAGTTTTAACCCGTCAGATCCAAGCTGGTCACAAACCGCATGGCACGAACCTATCCATAATCTGGGTGGTAGCGTCGGCGCATGGCTGGCCGATACGCTATTGTTCATCTTTGGCGTGATGGCCTACGCCATTCCTCCCGTCATTATTGGTCTATGTTGGATCACCTTCCGCCAACGCGATCGTCAGGATTACATCGACTACTTTGCCGTTGGTTTACGCCTGATTGGCGTGCTGGCCTTGGTGGTAACGACCTGTGGTCTGGCGGCGCTCAACGTAGATGACATCTGGTATTTTGCTTCCGGCGGCGTAATCGGCAGCCTGGTCAGCAATGCGATGGCGCCGTGGTTCAGTTCGGCTGGCGGCACCTTGACGCTGCTGTGCGTCTGGGCTGCCGGCATCACGCTTTACACCGGATGGTCATGGCTGACGATTGCCGAGAAGATCGGCGGCGTGGTGATGGGTGTTCTGACCTTTGCCAGCAACCGTTCACGACATGACGAACCCTGGCAGGAAGAAGAATACGACGACGAAGAGCTTGCTGATGAGGTGTCGCCTCCAATGCATGCTGCACACTCCGTTAATGACGACGATGATGTCTTGTTAGCTAAACCGCGCAAGGTGAGCGAACCGGTTGCTGCGGAGTTGGGCGACGATCCGCTGCTGGCGAAGGCGAGTGCGGCAACTGCCGCTGCAATTGCGGTTACTACGCAAGCTGCACAGCAAACTCCAGCTGCTATGCAGCCTGCTCCAGCCGCATCTGCCGAACCCGACGCAATGCCACGCGTTGCCGAAGCCACGGCTCAGTCGACTCCGGCTCCTCAGCCTGTTGCTGCAGCGCAACAACCAATCGCGCAGCCTTCTGCTCCGCTCTATCGTTTCGAGATGCCAGGTGAAGCAGCACCTTCACCGTTTTCGCCGGCTGATGATGATGAGGGCCCGAGCATGGGCAACTGGCAGGATGCCGCTTCATCTTCTGCACCTTTAAACAGTCTCGCCGCCGCTTCACTTGCCGCTGGAGCAGTCAAAGCAGCGACATCACCTGCTGCTTATTCACCTGCCTTCGATATCGTACCTGAGCGTGATTACAACCCGCAGGTGAAGCAGGGCATTGGTCCAGAGTTGCCGCGTCCAAACAAAGTTAAGTTGCCAACACGACGTGAGTTAGCTTCGTACGGCATTAAGTTGCCTTCGCAGCGTATGGCGGAAGAGCAGGCTAAAGATGCTGAGCAGCAACAGCCAGAAGTCACTGCGTCTTACAGCGTTCCTCCACAGGAACAGGATGTTGAGCTGCAAGAGGCGCAGTTGCGTGAAGCCTTCGCGTCGCAGCAGCAGAATCGTTACGGTGAAAGCTGGCAGGAAGCGTCTGAGCCTGATGATGGGGATGCATTGCAGCAGGCTCAACTTGCACGTCAGTTCGCCGATCAGCAGCAGCAACGCTATACCGAACCTGAAGTGAAGGAAGCACCGGTATTTAATCTGGATACGTCGTCTGCCTTTGATTTTTCACCAATGAAAGATTTGGTCGACGATAGCCCGAGCGAGCCACTGTTCACTATTTCTGCATCGCCAGAGCCGGAAGAGCCCGCGCCGTGGCAACAACCTGCTGCGCCGGAGCCAGCGCCATTGCCGTCGTTGAGTGCTGAATCCAGCCCATGGTCGTCGCCGGAACAGGAAGCTTATTCTGCGCCGCCTGCACCAGTGAAACCTGCTGCGCCGGTGCAGGACAGCTTGTTCCATCCGTTCCTGGTTCGCCATGAACAGCCGCTGGAAAAACCTTCTACGCCGCTGCCCACGCTGGATCTGCTCACGTCACCACCGGCAGAAGAAGAGCCGGTGGATATGTTTGCGCTGGAGCAAACCGCGCGGCTGGTTGAAGCACGCCTGGCTGATTATCGAGTAAAGGCGGAGGTTGTAGGTATTTCACCTGGTCCGGTTATTACCCGCTTCGAGCTCGATTTAGCGCCAGGCGTTAAAGCTTCCCGTATTTCTAACTTGTCGCGTGACCTGGCGCGTTCTCTGTCTGCGGTTGCAGTGCGCGTGGTGGAAGTGATTCCAGGTAAGCCTTACGTCGGGCTTGAACTGCCAAATAAACATCGTCAAACCGTTTATCTGCGCGAAGTACTGGATTGCCCTAAATTTCGTGAAAACCCGTCACCGCTTGCAGTGGTGTTGGGTAAAGACATTGCTGGCCAGCCGGTGGTGGCTGATTTGGCGAAAATGCCGCACTTGCTGGTTGCCGGTACCACCGGTTCCGGTAAATCAGTGGGCGTTAACACCATGATCATCAGCATGCTGTATAAAGCCACGCCGGAAGAAGTGCGCTTTATCATGATCGACCCGAAAATGCTCGAGCTGTCAGTCTACGAAGGCATCCCTCATTTGCTGACCGAAGTGGTTACCGACATGAAAGATGCGGCCAACGCGCTGCGCTGGAGTGTTGGTGAAATGGAGCGTCGCTATAAACTGATGTCTGCGCTGGGCGTGCGTAATCTTGCCGGCTATAACGAGAAGATTGAGCAGGCTGCCGCGATGGGTCGACCGATTCCGGATCCGTTCTGGAAACCGGGCGATAGCATGGACACCACACCGCCGGTGCTGGAAAAACTGCCTTATATCGTGGTGCTGGTCGATGAATTTGCCGATCTGATGATGGCGGTCGGTAAGAAAGTCGAAGAGTTGATTGCTCGTCTGGCTCAGAAAGCGCGAGCGGCGGGTATTCACCTGGTGCTGGCGACACAGCGTCCGTCGGTTGATGTGATTACCGGCCTGATCAAAGCCAACATCCCGACGCGTATCGCCTTCACCGTTTCCAGCAAGATCGACTCACGTACCATCCTCGATCAGGGCGGTGCAGAATCGCTGCTGGGGATGGGTGACATGCTGTACATGCCGCCAAACTCCTCAATGCCTGTACGTGTGCATGGTGCATTCGTGCGCGATCAGGAAGTGCATGCGGTGGTTCAGGACTGGAAAGCACGCGGTCGCCCGCAATACATCGAAAGCATTACTGCTGGTGAAGAGAGCGAGAGTGCAGCTGGCGGAATGATGGGCGATGAAGAGCTGGATCCGCTGTTTGACCAGGCGGTCTCTTTCGTGGTGGAAAAACGTCGTGCCTCCATTTCTGGGGTTCAGCGCCAGTTCCGTATCGGTTATAACCGTGCCGCACGTATCATCGAGCAGATGGAAGCGCAGGGCATCGTTTCTGAACCGGGACATAACGGCAACCGCGAAGTGCTTTCGCCGCCGCCACACGAGATGTAATTTATCGCGTGCAGTTGTCTGCTTATGGGCCAGTTAACACTGGCCCATTGTTTATCTGTTGGTCGATCCCCATATCTTCGGGAGCTTTCGGCTTTTTCTCCTGTCGAAGAGACAGGATGGCAACTACGTTTAATGCTGTAAGTGTCGGGAAACAATGAATAAGGAATCGAATCAGATGAAATTACGCGTTATTGCCTGTGGCCTGTTGGCCAGTTTTGTTTCCGCATCAGTATTGGCGGATGCGTCCAGCGATCTGCAACAGCGTCTTAATAAAGTGAACAGCTTCCATGCCAGCTTCAGTCAGAAAGTGACCGATGGCAGCGGCGCCAACGTGCAGGATGGTGAAGGCGAGCTGTGGGTGAAGCGCCCAAGCTTGTTTAACTGGCACATGACCGCGCCGGATGAAAGCGTAATTATTTCTGATGGCAAAAATCTGTGGTTCTACAATCCCTTCGTTGAACAAGCCAGCGTTAGCCTGTTGCAAAATGCAGCCAGTAATACGCCGTTTATGCTGATTGCGCGTAACCAGCCAAGCGACTGGAAACAGTACAACATCAAGCAGCAGGGCGATAATTTTGAGCTAACGCCGAAGAGCAGTGATGGCAACCTCAAGCAGTTCACCATCAATGTGACATCGTCTGGCACCATCAATAAGTTCAGCGCGATTGAGCAAGATGGTCAGCACAGCGATTATCAGCTGAAGAGCCAAAACAACGGCGCTATTAGCCCAGACAAATTCACCTTTACGCCGCCAAAAGGGGTAACGGTGGACGATCAACGTCAGTGAGGTCACGGTGAGTAACCTGTCTCTGGATTTCGCTCCATCGAATGAGTTTCAGCCGCTGGCCGCTCGTATGCGGCCGGCGACGCTGCAACACTACATTGGGCAACAGCATTTGCTGGCGCCCGGTAAACCGCTGCCGCGCGCCATTGAGGCCGGGCATCTGCATTCGATGATTTTGTGGGGACCGCCTGGGACAGGGAAAACGACATTAGCCGAGATTATCGCCCATTACGGTAAAGCTGATGTTGAGCGCATTTCTGCTGTCACTTCTGGCGTGAAAGAGATTCGTGAAGCGATCGAGCGTGCCCGACAAAATCGTCAGGTGGGTCGACGCACCATCCTGTTTGTCGACGAAGTCCATCGCTTTAACAAAAGTCAGCAGGATGCTTTCCTGCCGCATATTGAAGATGGCACCATTACGTTTATTGGTGCCACCACTGAAAATCCCTCGTTTGAACTCAATTCCGCGCTGCTATCCCGTGCCCGCGTATATTTACTCAAGTCTCTTACCACTGCTGATATTGAACAGGTTCTGCTGCAGGCGATGCAGGATGACGAACGCGGTTATGGCAAAAGCGATATTGTGCTGCCGGATAATACGCGCCGTATGATAGCGGAACTGGTTAACGGTGATGCGCGTCGGGCATTGAATACGCTGGAAATGATGGCGGATATGGCTGAAAGCAATGCCGAAGGCCAGCGTGAATTAACGCCACAATTACTCAACGAAGTTTCCGGTGAAAGAGCGGCGCGTTTTGATAACAAAGGCGATCGTTTCTACGATCTGATCTCCGCTCTGCACAAGTCTGTTCGCGGTTCAGCACCTGATGCGGCACTTTACTGGTATGCAAGAATCATCACCGCCGGCGGCGATCCGCTGTATGTCGCACGCCGTTTGCTGGCTATCGCCTCGGAAGATGTGGGTAACGCCGATCCGCGCGGCATGCAGGTTGCGCTAGCGGCCTGGGATTGCTTTACGCGCGTCGGTCCAGCCGAAGGCGAAAGGGCGATTGCCCAGGCGATTGTCTACCTTGCCAGCGCACCCAAAAGTAATGCCGTTTACACCGCTTTCAAAGCCGCGATGCGCGATGCGCGCGAATTTCCTGACTACGATGTGCCGGAACATTTACGCAACGCCCCTACCAAATTGATGAAAGAGATGGGGCTGGGCAAAGAGTATCGTTATGCGCACGACGAGACTAACGCCTATGCCGCTGGCGAAGTCTATTTCCCGCCTGAAATGGCGCAGACGCGCTACTATCAACCGACTAATCGCGGGCTCGAAGGGAAAATTGGCGAAAAACTCGCCTGGCTGGCTGAGCAGGATCAAAATAGCCCGATAAAACGCTACCGCTGATAAACACCTTACGGTAAGGTGAGCAAGGATTTCATTGCATTCCATAGGGATGCAAGTCCCGCCATTCGTTCAATCAACCTTTTATTACACAGGATTAGCATGCTCGATCCCAACCTGCTGCGTAACGAGCCAGACGCAGTCGCAGAAAAACTGGCACGCCGAGGATTTAAACTGGATGTGGAAACCTTACGTTCGCTTGAAGAGCGTCGTAAAGTCTTGCAGGTAGAAACCGAAAATCTGCAGGCTGAGCGTAATTCCCGATCCAAATCCATCGGTCAGGCCAAAGCACGTGGGGAAGACATCGAGCCGCTGCGTCAGGAAGTGAACGCGCTGGGCGAACGCCTGGATGCGGCTAAAGCAGAACTGGATGCCCTGCAGAACGAAATTCGTGACTTTGCCCTCGCATTGCCAAACCTCCCGGTTGACGAAGTCCCGTTGGGTAAAGATGACAGCGAGAACCAGGAAGTCAGCCGCTGGGGCCAGCCGCGCCAGTTCGATTTCCCGGTGAAAGATCATGTTGAGCTGGGTGAAGCCGCCAAAGGTCTGGACTTTGCCGCCGCGGTGAAACTGACGGGTTCACGTTTCATTGTAATGCAGGGCCAGATTGCGCGTCTGCACCGTGCGCTTAGCCAGTTTATGCTTGATCTGCATACGCAGCAGCACGGTTATCTTGAAACCTATGTTCCGTATCTGGTGAATCAGGAAACGTTGTATGGCACCGGACAGCTGCCGAAGTTTGGTGAAGATTTGTTCCATACTAAGCCGCTGGGCGAAGAAGCGGGTAGCAGCAACTATGCGCTGATCCCTACCGCTGAAGTGCCGCTGACCAATCTGGTGCGTGATGAGATCGTTGAAGAAGAATCTTTGCCGCTCAAACTTGCTGCGCACACGCCATGCTTCCGTTCTGAAGCCGGTTCGTACGGGCGCGATACGCGTGGTTTAATCCGTATGCACCAGTTCGATAAAGTGGAAATGGTGCAGATTGTGGCGCCTGAAACCTCCATGGATGCACTGGAAGAGTTGGTGGGCCATGCAGAGAAAGTGCTTCAGTTGCTCAATCTGCCATACCGTAAAGTGCTGCTTTGCACCGGCGATATGGGCTTTGGCTCTTCCAAGACCTACGACCTGGAAGTTTGGCTGCCAGCACAGGACACCTATCGTGAAATCTCCTCTTGCTCCAACATGGGTGATTTCCAGGCTCGTCGTATGCAGGCGCGCTGCCGTAGCAAAACCGACAAGAAACCGCGTTTGGTGCACACGCTGAACGGTTCTGGTCTGGCGGTGGGTCGTACTCTGGTGGCTGTGCTTGAAAACTATCAGCAAGCAGATGGCCGCATTGAAGTGCCAGAAGTACTTCGTCCTTATATGGGCGGACTGGAATTCGTTGGCTAATCAACGCGCAATTATATAAACCCGGCAATGCCGGGTTTTTTGTTTCTTAAGCGGCAAAATAATTATTTTTTAGTCGGAATTAATAAGAAATAAACGTTATCGACAATAAATGGCTATTAATCATTAAAAATCGTAAATTCAAATAGATAGATGCCAGACTTGTATCCCTCCTCATGCCTCTAACCCTCTGAAGATAAAAAAAATAAATTGTTCCGCAGCAAATCGTGCGGCGACGAATTTTTGCACATTGACTTTAAGATAGCCGATGGCAAACTGCGCGCAATTATCGTCATTTCTTTTGGTTTTATTCCCTATGTCAACCTGGTCGCGCCCCGTCGTTTTGCTGCTTTGCGGCTTAATGCTTATGACGGTGTCTATCGCTGTGCTTAATACGCTGGTACCGCTCTGGCTTACCCATGATCAATTGCCAACCTGGCAAGTGGGAATGGCTAGCTCATCGTATTACACCGGAAACTTGCTGGGCACCTTGCTCGCGGGCTGGTTGATTACTCGTTATGGTTTTAATCGCTGTTTTTACCTCGCCAGCGTGCTTTTTGCCGTAGCGACCATGGGCATGGTGATACTGGATGGTTTCTATAGCTGGACATTACTGCGCTTTACCGCAGGTGTCGGTTGTGCACTGATTTGGGTGGTGGTTGAGAGTGCCTTGTTATGCAGCGGTACCGTGCGTAATCGCGGTCAGTTGCTGGCGGCTTATATGATCATCTATTACCTCGGCACTGTTGCAGGCCAGTTGCTGGTGAGCCGCGTGTCAACCGAGCTGCTCCACGTGATTCCATGGGTGACTGCACTGATTATCTGTGCGGTATTGCCGGTAGTATTTGTGCATGTCAATTCCAGCGCTGCGACAGAAGAAGCTTCAACGGGGCGCCTTTGGGTTATGTTGCGTCGTCGTAGTTCTCGTCTCGGCATCAATGGCTGCATTATTTCCGGTATCGTTCTCGGCTCACTTTATGGCTTGATGCCATTGTATCTGTCACATCAGGGCATGAGTGATGCAAACGTCGGTTACTGGATGGCGTTACTGGTCAGCTCCGGCATTGTCGGTCAGTGGCCGGTAGGACGTTTAGCCGATCGCTTTGGTCGCCTGATGGTGCTGCGTGTGCAAGTGTTTGTGGTTATCCTGGGTGCGATTGCTATGTTAGGTGATACTGCGATGGCGCCAGCGCTGTTTGTGCTGGGTCTTGCGGGTTTTACACTTTATCCGGTGGCGATGTCCTGGGCGTGCGAAACCGTCGCGCATCATGAGTTAGTGGCAATGAATCAGGCGTTACTGTTTAGCTATACCGTGGGCAGTTTGGTGGGGCCGGGAATGACGTCAATGCTGATGCAAAATTACTCTGACCGCCTGCTGTTTGTGATGATTGCTGCAGTTGCACTGGTTTATCTGGTGATGTTACTGCGCAAAGCCGATCATCAGGCTACTCCGGTCGCACATGCTTAACGCATTCCCATGAAATAGTAAAAAGGGGAGCCGGTGGTTCCCCTTTTGTTTGCGGTTAATACATCACTTCATGGCCGTAGCTGGCGAGGATATTCTTCACTCGCTCCATGGTTTCCTTGCTCGGCGGCTTAACACCATCCAGCTTGTACTCTTCGCCCATGGCGATCCATTTGTGTTTGCCTAACTCGTGGTAAGGCAGCAATTCGATCTTCTCTATGTTATCCATATCTTTGGTAAACTCACCCAAGCGATGAACGGAGTCATCATCATCGGAGTAGCCAGGCACCACTACAAAGCGGATCCAGGTGCGTTTGCCTCTCTTCTGCAGATAGCGCGCAAAGTCCAGCGTACGATGATTGGAAACGCCCACCAGAATCTGATGCACATCATCGTTAATCTGTTTTAAATCGAGCATTACCAAATCAGTGGCATCAAGCAATTCATCGATCACCGGATCGTAGCGACGAACAAAGCCGTTAGTGTCGAGACAGGTATGAATGCCTTCTGCCTGGCAAGCGCGGAACCAGTCACGCACGAACTCCGCTTGTAAGATCGCTTCGCCACCCGACGCCGTCACGCCACCGCCAGATGCATTCATGAAGTGACGATATGAGAGCGCATCCTTCATCAACTCTTCAACGGTAACTTCTTTACCGCCATGCGTGTCCCATGTATCGCGGTTATGGCAATACAAGCAGCGCATGAGGCAGCCCTGAAAAAAGGTAATGAAGCGGATGCCTGGGCCGTCAACGGTGCCGCAGGATTCAAAGGAGTGGATACGACCGATGGTTGACATTGCGATGAGTTCTCCAGGTGGGCCTGAATATCAGGCAGCACAATCTATGTTGTGCTCTAACAGTGAAAGTCGATTTTGCCAGGTCGCCAGCACCAGCAAACTGGCAAAACGGACTTGTGGAGAAAAGGCTCCCGCAGGAGCCTTTCAATCTCAGTGAACTACGATTACAGCGACTGAGTGAACGTACGGGTAATTACATCTTTCTGCTGCTCTTTGGTGAGCGAGTTGAAGCGCACAGCATAACCGGATACGCGAATGGTCAGCTGCGGATACTTTTCAGGATGTTCCATCGCATCCAGCAACATCTCACGGTTCATCACGTTAACGTTCAGATGCTGACCGCCCTCAATATTGGCTTCATGGTGGAAATATCCATCCATCAGGCCAGCAAGATTGGTTTTACGCACGTTATCATCTTTACCCAGCGCATTTGGCACGATGGAGAAAGTATAAGAGATGCCGTCTTTCGCGTAAGCAAAGGGCAGTTTCGCGACGGAGGTCAGTGAAGCCACCGCACCTTTCTGATCACGGCCGTGCATTGGGTTAGCACCCGGACCGAATGGCGCACCCGCACGACGTCCGTCTGGCGTATTACCGGTTTTCTTACCGTAAACCACGTTAGAAGTGATGGTCAGCACTGACTGAGTTGGCACCGCGTTACGGTAGGTTTGCAGTTTCTGAATTTTCTTCATGAAACGTTCAACCAAATCGCACGCCATGTCATCAACGCGAGAGTCGTTATTACCAAATTGCGGATATTCGCCTTCAATTTCAAAGTCTATCGCTAGACCATCTTCATCACGGATGGTTTTCACTTTGGCGTATTTGATGGCAGAAAGTGAGTCAGCCGCAACAGACAGACCCGCGATACCACAGGCCATGGTGCGATAAACGTCACGATCGTGCAGCGCCATCAGTGAAGCTTCGTAGCTGTACTTATCGTGCATGTAGTGAATGATATTCAGGGAGGTGACGTACTGCTTAGCCAGCCAATCCATGAAGTGATCCAGGCGCTCCATCACGATGTCGTAATCAAGAATCTCGTCAGTGATTGGTGCTTCTTTCGGACCCACCTGCATTTTCAGTTTTTCATCAACGCCACCGTTGATTGCGTAAAGCAGGGTTTTTGCCAGGTTGGCACGCGCACCGAAGAACTGCATCTGCTTACCGACAATCATTGGGCTAACGCAGCAGGCGATAGCATAGTCATCGTTGTCGAAGTCAGGACGCATCAGGTCATCATTCTCATACTGCAATGAGGATGTATCGATAGACACTTTTGCGGCGTATTTCTTAAAGTTAACCGGCAGTTTTTCTGACCACAGGATGGTCATATTTGGCTCCGGAGATGGCCCCATGGTGTAAAGCGTATTCAGGAAACGGAAGGTGCTTTTAGTCACCAGAGTACGACCATCGACGCCCATACCCGCCAGTGATTCTGTTGCCCAGATTGGGTCACCGGAGAACAGCTCATCGTATTCAGGCGTACGCAGGAAGCGCACCATACGCAGTTTCATCACCAGATGGTCAATCAGTTCCTGTGCTTCTTCTTCAGTCAGTTTTCCGGCCTGAATATCGCGCTCGATATACACATCAAGGAAGGTGGATACGCGACCAAAGGACATTGCCGCACCGTTCTGAGATTTCACCGCCGCGAGATAGCCATAGTAAGTCCACTGAACGGCTTCTTGAGCATTGGTAGCGGGCAGCGAGATATCTGAACCATACTTCGCAGCCATCTCTTTGATCTGACCCAGTGCGCGGTGCTGTTCAGAGATCTCTTCACGCAGGCGAATGGTGGCTTCGAGGTCAACGCCATTCTCCATATCGCTCTGCAGAGAATTGAACTGCGCAACTTTGTCTTTCATCAGAAAATCGATGCCGTACAGCGCAACGCGGCGATAGTCACCGATGATACGACCGCGGCCATAGGCATCCGGTAAACCCGTCAACACGCCTGATTTACGGCAGCGCATGATGTCAGGGGTGTAAACATCGAACACGCCCTGGTTATGGGTTTTGCGGTAATCAGTGAAGACTTTTTTCAGCGCGGGATCAAGTTCGCGGCCATAAACCTTGCAAGAACCCTCAACCATTTTGATGCCGCCAAACGGGATGATGGCACGTTTCAAAGGTGCTTCAGTTTGCAGGCCAACGATTTTTTCCAGCGATTTGCTGATGTAGCCGGCATCATGAGAGGTGATGGTTGAAGCCAGATCGGTGTCAAAATCTACCGGCGCGTGGGTGCGGTTCTCGATTTTGATGCCTTCAAGTACACTGTCCCACAGCTTAGTTGTGGCCGGCGTCGCGCCAGCGAGGAAGGATTCGTCGCCTTCATACGGTGTGTAGTTTTTCTGGATAAAGTCACGGACGTTGACGCTGTTCTGCCATTCGCCGGCGCTAAATCCTTCCCAGGCTGACGCCATTTTTTCATTCAGTTCGGACATGATATACCTGCCTTATTTAGGGAGACTTTGACGTATGGCGCGCTGACTCAGCACGCCCGTACCAATTCATCAATGCACCGGCTCATCGCCACGCAGATAGATTACCCAGTAGGTCAAACCGACTAATAATCCGCCGCCAATAATGTTGCCGATGGTCACGGGAATCAGGTTGTTAACAATAAAGTCACTAACGCTTAGTGATGGGAACTGTGCTGCGCTTGCACCAGCCATTTGCCAGAATTCCGGGCTGGAAAAATCACGGATAACGATGGCCATCGGGATAAGGAACATGTTGGCAATACTATGTTCAAAACCGCAGGCAACAAACATCGCCACCGGTAGGATCATCGCAAACATTTTGTCCATCAGACTGCGGCCGGAATAACTCATCCACACCGCCAGGCAAACCATCAGGTTGGCGAGCGTGCCGAGACTCACTGCTTCAATAAAGGTGTGATGCATTTTATGGTCAGCGGTTTGCAGGACATTCAAACCCCAGGCACCATTCGCCACCATGTGTTCACCGGCTAACCAGATCAGCGCGACAAAGAACAGCGCACCAAACAGGTTACCGATATAGACCGTCAACCAGTGTCGACCGAGTTGCAGCCAGGTGATACGGCCGCTGGCTTTTGCCACCACGATCAAAACAGTTGAGGTGAACAGGTCAGCACCGCACACCACGACTAACATTAAACCGAGCGAGAAACAGATACCGCCGATCAGTTTTGCTATGCCGTAGGGCATTGTTCCACTTCCGGTGGTCGCAGTGATATAGAAGACAAATGCGATTGAGATAAATACGCCAGCAGTGATGGCAAGGAAGAAGGTGGTTAAAGGACGTTTAGTAGCTTTATATATGCCGGCTTCTTCTGCAACTTTCGCCATTGCCGCCGGTAATAATGAATTAAAAGGGTTGTCAGCTTTCACACTAACGCTCTCCAAAAATTGCCTGTAAAGATATTAACAAAGGAGTATAGGTCAGAAATTGATGTGGATCATATTTGACCGGAAGGTAGCTGATAAGCGAAGCGTAAATGCGTCTGAGTGCTGCTTAAATTATTGAATTTATTGCAATAAATAATTTTTAATTTATGCAAAATAAGTTGAAGGTGGCTGCGGGCAAGACTAGATTTTGTTAAATATCATTAACGATTAAAGCTGAATTGTTATTTAATAATGCACTTAAATCTCTTTGTATGATCAATATAAAAAATGGCACTGATTTTTTCAGCGCCATTGACCAATACCCTAATTTCTATAAATGGAAATTTAAGCGTTAAGGCTATTTTTGTGACCAATAACGACGTTTAGCTGTCTGCAGCTTTTCATAGGCAGCGAGTAATGATTGATGCGCAGGGAAAGCTTTCAGATCCAGATCGACCGCTTGCAATCCATAGAAGGGCGCTTCGCCACTGATTGCCGCTGAAGCAGCCTCAACAGCAGCCTGGCCGTACATACGAATAAAGGCGCGATGATATTGTAGCGGATCGCGTTCCTCTTCCATTGCCAGCAGCAGCAAGGTTTGCAGACAGCGGTAGTAGTTTGCGCGCTCTTCACTAAAGATGGACTGATTAAACTCCATCGTCCATTCAGTCCAGATCAGAGCCTGATCCAGGTCGCCGCCGGCCAGCGCCAGCATGGCTTTCAGCTCGCCAATACGTAGCGTGTACCAGCCATTATCTTTGCCTGATGCCAGACCCAGCAGCTCGCGCACGCGAGTAAAGTCATCATGACCTTCCTCATCCAGTTGCACAATCAGCTCGAGATAGGCTTCGGGTTCCCATTGGCTGTCTGGCAGCGCCAGCAGGGTTTTGCGCAGTGGTGCGCCCATGCTGTTATTTGCCAGCAGCAGATCTTCTGCTGGATAAATATCAGACATGCCCGGCACGATAATGCGGCAAGCGTAAACACTCAGATGTTCATAGTCAGCGATATAGACTTCTTTATCTTCCGCACGGAAGATCGCCATTAGCGTATCAAACTCTTCGTGAGTGGTACCCGCAAAGCTCCAGTCGACGAAAGGATAATCGGCATCGTCTTTAAACATATCCCATGAAATCAGACCGCTTGAATCGATGAAATGCGTTTCCAGGTTAGCGTGTTCCGCTACCTCTTCATCATCGAACGTCGGCGGTGTGAACACGTCGAGATCTTTCAGACCACGGCCCTGCAGCAGTTCAGTAACGGTTCGCTCAAGTGCGACGCCAAAGTCCGGATGTGCGCCAAACGAAGCGAAGCAGGTACCATTTGCTGGATTGAACAGCACAACGCAGATAACCGGGTATTTGCCGCCGAGTGACGCATCGTATGAGAAGATTGGGAAACCTTCTGCTTCCAGACGTTCAATTGCTTCAATTACGCCAGGATAACGCTGCATCACCTCTGCTGGAATTTCTGGCAGGCTGATGGATTCGGCGATGATGCGATTCTTAATATGACGCTCAAACACTTCAGAAAGACCCTGCACACGCGCTTCGTTCGCAGTGTTACCGGCAGACATACCATTCGAAACGTACAGATTACCGATGATGTTCATCGGGATATACACTGTTTGCTGGTCAGATTGACGGGTAAATGGCAGGCCACAAATTCCACGCTCGTCATTGCCGGATTGCAGATCAATCAGCTCAGAAGCACCCAGGCTCTCATCAGGATCATAGAACTTGCGCAGGCGCGCATCCAAAATGCCTTCTGGCAGGCTGTCGTCCTCGGTGAGCGGGAACCATTTTTCATTTGGATAGTGAACAAAATCGCCATTAGCGATGGATTCACCCAACCAGAAATCGGCGAAGAAATAGTTAGTAGAGAGGCGCTCAAAATATTCGCCCAGCGCTGAAGCCAGAGCGGCTTTTTTGCTAGCACCTTTGCCATTTGTAAAGCACAGCGGGCAGTCGCGATCGCGAATGTGTACTGACCAGACGTGTGGCACCGGATTCAGCCAGGAAGCTTCTTCAATGTTGAAACCAAGGTCTTGCAGTTTCTGCTGAAAGCGAGCAATGGAATCTTCCAGTGCGGCGTCTTTTCCGGGGATAAACGTTTGCGTCATGGTGGCGCTCTCTTAAGTCAATGGGGTGGGCGTAAAGCGCGCAATAATACGGGTTTTATGCGTGCTTCGCTATTCAGTCGGCCAAATTTATCTCAGACTGGTTAAGGTTGTTACGCCATTCCGCTTGCCGATTTTTCTTTCTGGAACAACCTCACAAAATTCCATGGCTTAATGCATTTATGACATAAGCTGCGGTGAAGCTGGCTCTGGAAATGTGATCGCTGCCGGATTAATGATTGCAGCCATCTGGAGGCAATGATAAAACCGGTTGGGTATTCATAACCGTTCGATATGACAGTGGTGAGGGGAAATGACTCAGGTTTATAATTTTAGCTCTGGCCCGGCTATGCTGCCGGTAGAAGTGCTCCGTCGCGCAGAGCAAGAACTGACAAACTGGCACGGATTAGGCACCTCGGTGATGGAGATCAGTCACCGCAGTAAAGAGTTTATTGCTGTTGCAGAAGCGGCAGAACAAGATTTTCGCGATCTGCTGAAGATCCCAGCCAACTACAAAGTTTTATTCTGCCATGGCGGTGCGCGTGCGCAGTTCGCGGCCATTCCCGGCAACTTGCTGGGTGATGCAAAAACCGCGGATTATATTGACGGCGGTTACTGGGCTCACAGCGCAATTAAAGAAGCTGAGAAATTCTGCTCGCCAAATACCATTGATATCAAAACTACGCGTGATGGTAAGCGTGCTTTATTACCAATGCGTGAATGGCAGTTAAATGATGATGCGGCTTATGTCCATTTCTGCCCGAACGAAACGATTGATGGCAATGCTATCGATGAAGAGCCGGATTTTGGCGATAAAGTCGTAGTTGCCGATCTCTCTTCTACTATTCTGTCTCGTCCAATCGATGTAAGTCGCTATGGCGTGATCTACGCTGGCGCGCAAAAAAATATCGGCCCGGCGGGCTTAACCTTAGTGGTTGTGCGCGAAGATCTGCTAGGCAAAGCACAACGTTATGTGCCTTCTATCCTTGATTACAAGGTGCTGGCCGAAAATGAATCGATGTTTAACACTCCGCCGACTTTCGCATGGTATCTCTCTGGCCTGGTATTCAAATGGCTGAAAGAGAAGGGCGGCGTGGCTGAGATGGACAAGCTGAATCAGGCAAAAGCCGACTTATTGTATGGCGTGATTGATAACAGTGCGTTTTATCGCAACGATGTCGCAAGCGAAAACCGTTCACGTATGAACGTGCCATTCCAGTTAGCCGATTCCTCATTGGACAAAGTGTTCCTGGAAGAGTCTCTCAAGGCTGGGCTGCACGCGTTGAAAGGCCATCGCGTGGTTGGCGGTATGCGTGCATCGATCTACAATGCGATGCCGCTGGAAGGGGTTAAAACGCTCACTGAGTTCATGGTCGACTTCGAACGTCGCCACGGCTAATTGCTTTTTCATGCCAGCTTGTCTGGTATCAGACCCCGTCACTCGATGGGGTCTCGTATTTTCTGGAGATTTGGTTTCACATGCAGGACTCCCTGACTCTACAACCGATTGCTCGCGTTGACGGCACGGTAAACTTACCGGGTTCAAAAAGCGTCTCGAACCGCGCACTCTTGCTGGCCGCGCTGGCAAAGGGCACCACCCGCCTGACTAACTTGCTTGATAGCGATGACGTTAAGCACATGCTGAATGCCCTCAAAGCGCTGGGTGTCAGCTATACGCTCTCAGACGATCGCACCGTATGCGAAGTAGTAGGTAACGCGGGCCCTTTACATGCTGAAAAACCGCTTGAGCTGTTTCTCGGTAACGCAGGTACAGCGATGCGACCTTTGGCTGCCGCGCTCTGTTTGGGCGAGCAGTCAATCGTTCTGACTGGCGAGCCACGCATGAAAGAGCGTCCGATTGGTCATCTGGTTGATGCACTGCGTCAGGGCGGAGCAAAGATTGACTATCTCGAACAGACCGATTACCCGCCAGTGCGTCTTAATGGTGGTTTTGTTGGTGGGGAAGTCAGCGTCGATGGCAGTGTATCCAGCCAGTTCCTCACGGCATTGCTAATGACCGCGCCACTGGCGCAGCAAGACACCATCATCACCATAAAAGGCGATCTGGTTTCTAAGCCTTACATTGATATCACCTTGCACCTGATGCGCTGCTTTGGTGTGGATATTGATAATCAGGACTATCAGCGTTTTGTGGTTAAAGGGCAGCAACAGTACCAGTCTCCGGGCGATTATCTGGTGGAAGGTGATGCGTCTTCTGCATCATATTTCCTCGCTGCCGCTGCCATTAAAGGGGGTACCGTACGTGTAACCGGTATTGGCCGCAACAGCGTGCAGGGCGATATCCGTTTTGCTGATGTGCTGGAAAAGATGGGCGCAGTGATTGAGTGGGGAGATGACTATATCTCTTGCACACGCGGATCGCTGACGGCAATCGATATGGATATGAACCATATTCCCGATGCGGCAATGACAATTGCAACTACTGCACTCTTCGCTCAAGGCACCACGTTGATGCGCAACATCTATAACTGGCGCGTAAAAGAGACCGACCGCCTTGCTGCGATGGCGACTGAGTTACGCAAAGTGGGGGCGGAAGTAGAAGAAGGGCAAGACTTTATTCGTGTCACACCGCCAGCTCAGTTGCAACATGCGGACATCGGTACTTACAACGATCACCGTATGGCAATGTGCTTCGCACTGGTGGCTCTGTCCGATACGCCGGTAACCATCCTTGATCCAGGCTGCACTGCGAAAACCTTCCCGAGCTATTTCCAGCAGTTGGCGAAAATCAGTCATACTTCCTGATCGTTTAACCCGGTGCACTGCGCCGGGTTTCTTTGCTCTCTTCTGGCCTTATCAGGCGGAAATTGTTCTGAATCTGTCTATATTTCTAGCGCTGTCTACGCTAAAGGGTAACTAACCCGACGCAGGCAGCGTATAATGCCGCGCAATCCAGGCGGCCTGGAAGGGCTGACAATAAGCACGCAGCAACAGGAGAGAACAATGACGGCAATCGCCCCGGTTATTACCATCGATGGGCCAAGTGGCGCGGGTAAAGGGACTTTATGTAAAGCGATGGCGGAGTCGTTGCAGTGGCACTTACTGGATTCTGGCGCTATTTATCGCGTTTTAGCATTGGCCGCACTTCACCATCAGGTGGATATTGAGTCCGAGGAAGCATTAGTACCGATGGCTGCGCATCTTGATGTGCGTTTTCTATCGGTTGACGGTGAAATGCAGGTGGTTCTTGAAGGTGAAGATGTCACCGGTGAAATCCGCACGCAAGAAGTCAGCAACACCGCATCGCGCGTTGCCGCTTTCCCGCGGGTGCGTGAGGCATTGCTTCGACGCCAACGTGCATTCCGCGAAGAGCCCGGTTTAATCGCTGATGGACGCGATATGGGAACCGTGGTTTTCCCTGATGCGCCAGTGAAAATATTCCTCGACGCCAGCTCGGAAGAGCGTGCGCATCGCCGTATGCTACAGTTGCAGGAGAAAGGCTTTAATGTTAACTTTGATCGCCTTTTATCCGAGATAAGGGAACGCGACGACCGCGATCGTAATCGTGCCATCGCCCCTTTAGTGCCTGCCACAGATGCTCTGGTACTGGATTCAACCAGTATGTCGATTGAGCAAGTGATTGAAAAGGCGCTTGATTATGCTAAGCGTAAGTTGGGCATTTAATCTTTCGGCAACCGAATTGCTGTAACCCTGTACCAAGGACCCGGTGCAGGGCATGTGAAACAACCCCATCCGACAATGAAGTCAGGTGGACGTTAAATTGAAGAATCCTAAGATTATCAATATGACTGAATCTTTTGCTCAACTCTTTGAAGAGTCCCTGAAAGAAATCGAAACCCGTCCGGGTTCCATCGTTCGTGGCGTTGTTGTCTCTATCGACAAAGACGTAGTTCTGGTTGATGCGGGTCTGAAATCTGAATCTGCAATTCCTGCAGAGCAGTTCAAGAACGCAGCCGGCGAACTGGAAATCCAGGTAGGCGACGAAGTTGACGTTGCGCTGGACGCAGTAGAAGACGGCTTCGGTGAAACCCTGCTGTCCCGTGAGAAAGCTAAACGTCACGAAGCTTGGATCACGCTGGAAAAAGCTTACGAAGACGCTGAAACTGTTACCGGTGTTATCAACGGCAAAGTTAAAGGTGGCTTCACAGTTGAGCTGAACGGTATTCGTGCGTTCCTGCCAGGTTCACTGGTAGACGTTCGTCCGGTTCGCGATACTCTGCACCTGGAAGGCAAAGAGCTTGAATTCAAAGTAATCAAGCTTGATCAGAAACGTAACAACGTCGTGGTTTCACGCCGTGCAGTTATCGAATCTGAGAACAGCGCTGAGCGCGATCAGCTGCTGGAAAACCTGCAGGAAGGCATGGAAGTTAAAGGTATCGTTAAGAACCTCACTGACTACGGTGCATTCGTGGATCTGGGCGGCGTTGATGGCCTGCTGCACATTACCGATATGGCTTGGAAACGCGTTAAGCATCCGAGCGAAATCGTCAACGTGGGCGACGAAATCACTGTTAAAGTGCTGAAGTTCGACCGCGAGCGTACCCGTGTATCTCTGGGCCTGAAACAGCTGGGCGAAGATCCTTGGGTTGCTATCGCTAAGCGCTATCCAGAAGGCACTCGCCTGACTGGTCGTGTAACCAACCTGACTGATTACGGCTGCTTCGTAGAAATCGAAGAAGGCGTTGAAGGTCTGGTACACGTTTCAGAAATGGACTGGACCAACAAAAACATCCATCCGTCTAAAGTTGTAAACGTAGGCGATGTGGTTGAAGTAATGGTTCTGGACATCGATGAAGAGCGTCGTCGTATCTCCCTGGGTCTGAAGCAGTGCAAATCTAACCCATGGCAGCTGTTCGCTGAGACCCACAACAAAGGCGATCGCGTTGAAGGTAAAATCAAGTCAATCACTGACTTCGGTATCTTCATCGGCCTGGACGGTGGCATCGACGGTCTGGTTCACCTGTCTGACATCTCCTGGAACGCGACTGGCGAAGAAGCCGTTCGTGAGTACAAAAAAGGCGACGAAATCGCTGCCGTTGTACTGCAGGTTGATGCAGAGCGCGAGCGCATCTCTCTGGGCGTGAAGCAGTTGGCTGAAGATCCATTCAACAACTACATCACCCTGAACAAGAAAGGCGCTATCGTGACTGGTAAAGTCACTGCAGTTGACGCGAAAGGTGCTACAGTAGAATTAGCTGACGGCGTAGAGGGTTACCTGCGCGCTTCTGAAGCTTCTCTGGACCGCATCGAAGACGCAACTCTGGTTCTGAGTGTTGGCGACGACGTTGAAGCTAAATTCACCGGCGTTGACCGTAAGAACCGCGTTGTGAGCCTGTCTGTTCGTGCTAAAGACCAGGCTGATGAGAAAGAAGCTATCAACACTGTTAACACCAAACAGGATGAAGGCAGCAACTTCTCTAGCGCGATGGCTGAAGCGTTCAAAGCGGCTAAAGGCGAGTAATCGACCTAAGGCACCGGACGATGAAAATCGTCCGGTTTCGGTAAAAGCTGTCATACCTTTCCAAATAAGGATTAACCGGAGGTTACATGACCAAGTCAGAACTAATTGAGAGACTTGCTGGCCAGCATACTCATATTCCGGCGAAAGTCGTTGAGGATGCGGTCAAAGAGATGCTTGAGCACATGGCCACTACGTTGGCCCAGGGCGAGCGCATTGAAATCCGGGGATTCGGCAGCTTTTCTTTGCATTACCGTGCACCGCGTACGGGTCGTAACCCGAAAACGGGCGACAAAGTGGATCTGGAAGGTAAATACGTTCCCCACTTTAAGCCGGGCAAAGAATTGCGTGACCGTGCGAACATCTACGGCTAAGCCGTTACCGAACGATAAAAACGACACTCTAGGGTGTCGTTTTTTTTTGCTTCACTCTAGGGTGTCGTTTTTTTTTGCTTAGAGTATGCGGAATTGAGATCTGCTTTCCAAAATGAAGTCTCATCAATGTAATCTCTGCAAAAGTCTCGGAATCCATCGCGACACACTCTCTTTTCAATGAAGTAAATCCCTGCTTTTCTCGGCACACTCTTCCGCCAATGAGGGAGAGTAATGATGCATATGAACTGGATTTTTCTGGCCAGATTGATGATTGCCTCGGCATTGCCGTTGGGCATATTGCCGCACATACCCGCAGCCAACGGAATAGTCATCATGGTTGTATTCGCTGTGGCGCTTGGGTTGATGCCAATCACGTTGCTACGGCTTGCAGGGATTGCTCTCTTAATGGTGGCCTGGACATTGACTGAAGCCCGCCAGATGGTCAATGTCATTGGGGATCTGACTGCCGCCACAATTGAAGCCACTGTACGGGTGACTGAAGTTCGTGAACAGAAGCAGCAATTAACCGTGCAAATCTTGCGTGTCGGTCAGCGTTATCAGTTTCCACCTCTCTTTGTCACGCTCAATAATGCTTCGATGGAGCAACCGTACTGTGCCGGTCAGAGCTGGCAGATGAAACTGCGACTGCGTGCCGTCCACGGCAGATTAAATGAAGGCGAGTTCGATCTGCAGCGCTTTGCCTTGTCTAATCACACGCCGCTGCAAGGGCGCATCATCAGTCAGCAGGTGGAATCGCTAACTTGCAACTGGCGGACGCGTTTAATTAATCATCATCTACCCGCATTCGATACGCTCAAACAACCGGCAATTATGCAGGCTTTAGCGTTTGGTATACGTACCAACATGACTGAAGAGCAGCGACAGTTGCTGCGGGAAACAGGTACTGCCCACTTGATGGCAATCTCGGGAATGCATATTGCATTAGCTGCCAGCGTTGGATGGCTGTTGGCGCGTGCTATCCAGGTAATTTTGCCGGGTCATTTGATTGGTCATTTATTTCCGCTGCTGGTTAGTGTTATGACCGCAGCGACTTACACGTGGGTTTCTGGCAGTCATGCACCGGCCCAGCGCGCGATGATCGCGCTCATATTATGGATAGGGATGCGCAGCGCCGGTTGGCAGCTCAGTGGCTGGCAAGTCTGGACGTTATGTATCGGCGCTTTGCTGGTACTGGATCCATTAACTGTGCTGTCAGAAAGCTTTTGGTTGTCGGCACTGGCGGTCGCGATGCTGATTACCTGGTATCAATGGTTTCCATTAACACATCGCTTTCGCGCAAATCGTCGATGGCTGTTATTGCAATTGCTACATCTGCAGTTAGGAATGATGATCCTCATGGCTCCACTACAAATCTTCCTGTTTCAGGGAATAAGCCTGAGTGCGTTATTAGCAAATCTGATCGCGGTGCCGGTTGTGTCTTTTGTCACGGTGCCACTAATATTGCTGGCAATGCTATTGCCAGTGCCGCTGATTTCAACGGGATTATGGTCTCTGGCGGATCTTTCCATAAGCCAGGTCATGCTCCTGCTGCAGTGGTTACCCGCTGGCTGGTGGGCATGGAGCGATACGTTACCTGCTGTCGTGCTGCTGTGGGTAGGATTAGTTCTCTGGCGCAGCAAGCTGATTTATCGCAGTGTGATGCCGTGTTTTAGCCTGATACTCGCAATCATCCTCTGGCGCAGCACTGCACAGCGTGATGACTGGCAAATCGACATGATTGATGTGGGGCATGGCCTGGCGATTGCCATTACACAGGGCAATGAAGTGGTGTTATATGACGTTGGACCGGGTTGGAAACAGGATGATGCCGGATCGCGCGTCATTCTGCCATGGTTGCAGTATCACGGTAGAAGCCTCCATTCTTTGATACTAAGCCACAAGCATCTTGATCACCGTGGTGGGCTACACTCATTGCTCAAAGTTAATCCAGCGGTAGCAATTCGTAGTGCCCTGGCGGAAGACGGACACCTGCCATGCTTCCGTGGTCAGCGGTGGCAGTGGGGCAAATTGCAATTTACCGCTTTGTGGCCGCCGGAGAATCAGACCCAGGGACAAAATAACGATTCCTGTGTGGTGCGAGTCGATGACGGGCTCTTTAGCGTGTTACTCACCGGGGATATTGAGTTAGAAGCCGAGAGAAAAATTGTCGCGCTGGAAAAAGAGGCTCTGAACGCGACAATTTTGCAGGTTCCGCACCATGGTAGTCGGACTTCATCAGGCGCATTACTGTTACGTAATGTTGCTGGGAAAGCAGCATTTGCTTCGGTGGCGCGGTATAACGCCTGGCGTATGCCTGCGCCAGCCGTGGTGCAACGCTATCGTCAGCAAGGCTATATGTGGTACGACACGGCACAATCGGGTCAGATTCATGTGGGTATCAGACAAGGTCATTGGCAAATTAAGGGCTTAAGAGAGCAAATAATGCCTCGATGGTACCATCAGTGGTTTGGCGTCAAACGCGATTCCAGGTAGAATGAGCGGCTATTTCAAACAGCGTGAATAAATAATGCATCAAGATAAAGATCTCTCAACGTGGCAGACATTCCGTCGACTCTGGCCGATGATTGCGCCCCACAAGGCTGGCCTGTATGTGTCAGCGGTGGCGCTGATACTCAATGCGGCAGGCGATACCCTGATGCTCTCTCTGTTGAAACCTTTACTGGATGATGGCTTCGGTAAAGCAGACAGATCCGTAATGCTGTGGATGCCGCTAGTGGTAATTGGCCTGATGCTGGTACGTGGCGTGACCAGCTATATCTCCAGTTACTGCATCTCATGGGTGTCCGGCAACGTGGTCATGAATATGCGTCGCCGCCTGTTCGGCCATATGATGGGCATGCCGGTAACCTTCTTTGATCAGCAATCAACGGGGACGCTGCTGTCACGCATCACCTACGATTCTGAACAGGTGGCCTCTTCCTCTTCCAGTGCACTGGTTACGGTGGTGCGTGAAGGGGCCTCAATCATTGGCCTGTTCATCATGATGTTCTATTACAGCTGGCAGCTGTCTTTGATTCTCATTGTGCTGGCACCGATCGTCTCCTTTGCTATTCGTACTGTTTCCAAACGTTTCCGCAGCATCAGTAAGAACATGCAGAACACCATGGGACAGGTCACCACCAGCGCCGAACAGATGCTAAAAGGGCATAAAGAAGTGCTGATCTTTGGTGGCCAGGAAGTGGAAGCCAAGCGTTTTTCTCAGGTCAGTAACAGGATGCGCCAACAAGGCATGAAACTGGTGTCAGCATCTTCAATCTCTGATCCGGTAATCCAGTTGATTGCCTCGCTGGCACTGGCATTTGTACTTTATGCCGCCAGTTTCCCAAGCGTGATGGAAACGCTGACAGCCGGTACCATCACCGTGGTCTTCTCATCAATGATCGCCCTGATGCGTCCGCTCAAGTCACTGACCAACGTGAATGCACAGTTCCAGCGCGGTATGGCGGCTTGTCAGACGCTGTTCTCGATTCTTGACAGTGAGCAGGAAGTGGATAACGGCAAGCGTGAAATGGATCGTGCTAAGGGTGATGTGGAATTCCGCAACGTGACCTTTACCTATCCAGGCCGTGAAATTCCTGCGCTGCGTGATATCAACCTGTCGCTGCCTGCCGGTAAAACCGTTGCACTGGTCGGCCGTTCTGGCTCTGGTAAATCCACTATGGCCAGCTTGCTGACGCGCTTCTACGACATTGATAGCGGTGAAATTCTGCTGGATGGCCACGATCTGCGCGAATACACCCTGCGTTCACTGCGTAATCAAGTGGCATTGGTTTCCCAGAACGTTCATCTCTTCAACGACACCGTCGCCAACAACATTTCTTATGCCCGTAATGGTCAATACACGCGCGAGCAAATCGAGCAGGCTGCGACCATGGCGCATGCAATGGACTTCATCCAGAAGATGGATAATGGCCTTGATACCGTTATTGGTGAGAATGGCGTGCTGCTTTCCGGTGGTCAGCGTCAGCGTATTGCGATTGCGCGTGCGTTACTGCGCGACTGCCCGATTTTGATTCTCGATGAAGCCACATCAGCGCTCGATACCGAATCTGAGCGGGCGATTCAGGCCGCACTTGATGAGCTGCAGAAAAATCGCACCTCACTGGTGATTGCGCACCGTCTGTCGACCATTGAGAAAGCCGATGAGATCGTCGTAGTTGAAGATGGTCGCATTGTCGAACGCGGTACTCACAGCGTGCTGCTTGAACAGAAGGGCGCCTATGCGCAGCTTCACAAACTGCAGTTCGGTCAATGATTGAACGCATCTGGAGCGGGCGTTCGCCGTTATGGCTGCTGCTATGGCCGCTGAGTCTGCTTTATGGGGCGATCACCCTATTGATTCGCCTCAGCTTCCAGCGCGGTTGGCGAAAAAGTTGGCGCGCGCCTTGCCCTGTGATTGTGGTGGGGAACCTCACCGCAGGTGGGAATGGTAAAACGCCTGTAGTGATTTGGTTGGTGCAGGCGCTGCAACAACGTGGAGTACGTGCTGGCGTGGTGTCGCGGGGTTACGGCGGAAAAGCTGAACGTTATCCGCTGCTGGTTACCGCTGAAACGCCCACGGCGCAGGCCGGCGATGAACCTGTGCTGATCGCTCAACGCACGCAAGTGCCGGTCGCCGTTGCGCCACGGCGGCGTCTGGCGGTAGAAGGCTTGCTCGCTGCGCACGATCTGGATGTGATTATCACCGATGATGGCCTGCAGCATTACGCGCTGCAGCGCGATCGCGAAATCGTGGTGGTGGATGGGATGCGTCGTTTTGGCAATGGCTGGTGGTTACCGGCTGGGCCGATGCGTGAACGCGCCTCACGACTTAGCACCGTAAATGCGGTGATCGTTAACGGCGGCGATGCGCAGGCGGGCGAAATTGCGATGTCATTGCAGCCCGGTCTGGCGGTCAACCTGATCAACGGTGCAAGCGTGGCGTTAGCGCAATTGCCGGAAATTGTCGCGATGGCCGGCATAGGTCATCCGCCGCGCTTCTTCAACACGCTTAAGCAGCAAGGCATCAAGCCAGTGGCTGAAATTGCCTTCGCCGATCACCATGCTTACAGCGAAGACGAATTGCGGCGTCTGACTCAGGCAGATCAGTGCTTGCTGATGACGGAAAAAGATGCGGTAAAATGCCGTAGTTTTGCTCGCCCAAACTGGTGGTATTTGCCGGTTGATGCGCATCTGCAAGGCGCGGCGGTGACAACCTTGTTAGACGATATCACCCATCTCTGCACTACCGCGCGAGACGCCCGTTCGCGCTAACCACCAAAAAGGGAATGGAGTTATGAACCTCGTCGCTTCCCTCTCGTTGCAAACTGCTCGTCATCTGCATCTGGCTGCTCAGGGACTGTTACGTCCTTTAGGCCGACGTGCGCGCTTTGCTGATATACACGCGACTGTGCGTCAGATGTCTTTGCTGCAAATTGATACCATCAATGTGGTGGCACGCAGTCCTTATCTGGTGCTGTTTAGCCGCCTTGGCGCGTATCAGACCAACTGGCTGGAAGAGGCGCTGGCCTCGGGCGCATTATTTGAATATTGGGCTCATGAAGCCTGTTTTATTCCTTTCGAAGATTACCCGTTGCTGCGCCACCGCATGCTGGAACCGCAGCGACTGGGCTGGAAGTACAACCAACGATGGGTTGAGGAACATCAACAGGAAATCACTGACCTACTGCAACACATCTCCGTCAACGGCCCAGTGCGAGCAGCCGATTTCAGTAATGATAAACAGACCAAACCGGGCTGGTGGGCGTGGAAGCCGCATAAGCGTCATCTGGAGAATTTGTTCAGTGCGGGTCAGTTGATGGTGGTGGAGCGGCGCAACTTCCAGCGGGTTTACGATCTGCACAGCCGCGTGATGCCGGACTGGATTGATGAACAGCATGCGTTAAGTGAAGACGAAGCGGTGTTACAGATGCTGAGTCACAGCGCATGCAGTCTCGGCATTTTCCGTGGCAGTTGGTTAGCCGATTATTACCGGCTCAAACGCGCACCGCTCAAGTCATGGCTTGAGGATGCGGCTGCGCGCGGAGAAATTGTGCGTGTTGAGGTCGAGCAACTGGGCGAAATGTGGTTACACCACGCATTATTGCCGCTGCTGGAAAAGCCACTCTCTGCCACACATACCGCGCTGTTGTCACCCTTTGATCCAGTGGTTTGGGATCGTCGTCGCGCGCTGGAGCTGTTTAATTTTGATTACCGCATTGAGTGCTATACGCCTGCGGAAAAGCGCAAATATGGTTATTTTGTCCTGCCGGTCCTGCATCGCGGATTATTGAAAGCGCGCATTGATGCCAAAATGGAGCGTCAGGCGCAGCAATTAGTGGTTCGTGCATTCTGGCTGGAAGAGGGCACACGCATCAGTAACGCTTTCCTTAATGACGTCCAAAAAGCCATTAATCGCTTCGCCGCGTGGCAAGGCGCCAACCAAGTGATCATCGAAAATGCGCCGGCAGAACTGCTGGCTGCCTGGTCAACTCGCTGGTCGATTGGTGAATAAAGCTGCCATTTGTCCGGCTTGAGTGCGTCATTCACGCGCACGCTATTATGCTATGCTACCCGTCTGAATCGGTCCTGAATGGAGAAGATTATGGATCACCGTTTACTCGAAATCGTTGCTTGCCCGGTATGCAACGGAAAACTCTATTTCAACAAAGAGCAGCAAGAGCTGATCTGTAAACCGGATGGCCTGGCTTACCCGGTACGTGACGGTATTCCAGTGCTGCTGGAAGTGGAAGCGCGTACGCTGTCTGTTGAAGAGATTCATCCATGAGTTTTGTTGCCATTATTCCTGCGCGTTACGCTTCAACGCGTCTGCCCGGCAAACCGCTGGTGGATATTCAGGGTAAACCGATGGTGCTGCACGTTATGGAACGCGCCCGTGAATCGGGTGCCGATCGCGTGATTGTCGCCACCGATCATCCGGATGTGGCAGCGGCGGTAACGGCGGCCGGCGGCGAGGTGTGCATGACGCGGGTCGATCATCAGTCCGGCACTGAGCGTTTGGCCGAAGTGATCGAAAAGTATCAGTTTGCCGACGACACGATCATTGTTAACGTGCAGGGCGACGAGCCAATGATCCCGGCGGAGATTGTACGTCAGGTGGCAGGTAATCTGGCGCAATCTGAAGCCGGGATGGCGACGCTGGCGGTGCCGATCACCGATGCAGAAGAAGCCTTTAACCCGAACGCGGTGAAAGTGGTGATGGACGCCAAAGGTTATGCGCTCTACTTCTCACGCGCCACCATTCCCTGGGATCGCGAGCGTTATGCGCGTTCGCGCGAGCAGATTGGCGACACGCTGCTCCGCCACATTGGCATCTACGCCTATCGCGCCGGTTTCATTCGTCGCTACATCGCGTGGGAACCTTGCCCGCTGGAGAACATTGAGTTGCTCGAACAGCTGCGCGTGCTGTGGTACGGTGAAAAGATTCACGTCGCGGTGGCAAAAACTATCCCAAGTGTTGGGGTGGATACGCCGGAAGACCTTGAGCGGGTTCGTCTCGCTATGCAGGGTTAATCTCCGACCGGCCAGCGGCTCTCGCTGGCCTGAAAGTTTGATCTGGCGCTAAGCTTTGCGCCGCCATCACCTCCAGCATATTCCAGCCCTTTGACGTCGGAGGATATTGCATGGAACAGCTCCGTTCAGAACTCGCGTTGGTGCTTGGTGAAAGCATCAGTCGTCTCGAAACCATTAGCGAGCAGGCGCACACGCGGCTGTATGCGCTTTACGATAACGCCGGTAAACCGATGCCGCTGGTGGCAAAGTATTTTCGTCATCAGGGACGCGCTGCGCTGGAAGCTAAAAAACTGACCATGCTCGGCCATGATGGCTTGATCGCCGTGCCTGCCGTGTTTGGTCTGGTGCTCAGCCAGCAAAAGCCGGTACATGAAATGTTGCTGATGGCACGCTTTAACGGTGTTTCTGCGGAAGCTCCGGCCCGCAGCGCAGCGCGCTGGGAACAGCTGTGCGAACAGATCGTCGAAGGCGTGCTGGCGTGGCATCGTATTGACAGCCATGGCTTAGTCGGCAGCGTGGACAGCGTGCAGGAGAATAACTGGCCCGCATGGTATCGCCAGCGAGTGGATGTGTTGTGGTCAACGCTGGGTTATTTGTCACCGCCGTTTTTTACACTGGAAGATCGTCAGATTCTGTTTCGCAGCCGTCAGCTATTACCGCGTCTGTTCAACGGATTTGACGATCCCTGCGTATTGATGCACGGCAACCTGCGCTTAGCCAGTATGTTAAAAGATGCGCACAGCGATCAGCTTATTGCCATGATGCAGCCGGGCAACATTCTCTGGGCACCGCGCGAATACGATCTGATGCGCCTGGCGGATAGCGGCGCAGAAGCGTCACTGCTGCAGCACTATCTGCAGCGCGCGCCCGTGGCGGAAGGTTTTCTCTGGCGGCGCTGGTTGTATCAGCTGTGGGATTGCGTCGACACGTTGGTCAGCAGCGGACAGTTTGACCGTCCGCGCTTCGATCACGCCCGCGCGCAATTACTCCCCTGGCTGGGTTGAGGTGAGATCGTCACCGCGCAGCTTCTGCCAGGTTTGTCCCAGCGTTTCATAGATCGCACGCTCACTGTGTGCCAGCCACAGCGGTGACGGAATAGCGCGTTCCCACCAGTTTAGCGGCGAGGTCACTGCCAACTGATTTGCCGGTGCGGCCAGCGGATTCATGCCGGCACTTTGAAAGAAATGCATGGCACGCGGCAGATGGTTGGCGGAAGTCACCAGTAAGAACGGGTGTTCACCAATCGTCTGTTTCACCGCGCGTGCTTCACCAATCGTATCCCTTGGTTGATCCAACTGAATAATCGCTGCTGATGGCACGCCCAGACTTTCCGCCACTTCGGCCGCCACGCTGGCGCTGCTGCGTGGGTTTTCGCCGGCTGCTGCGCCAGTAAAGATCATTTTGGCCTGCGGATAGCGACGCCACTGACGCACGCCTTCGGCCACGCGCGGCAGACTGTTATTAATCAAGTTGGAACTCGGTGCCCAATTCGGATTGAAGGTATAGCCGCCGCCGAGCACCACGATATAATCGACCGGCTCGTTACCGTTCCAGGTGGGATAATGATTTTCCAGCGGTGACAGCAGGCGATCGGCAACCGGCTGCAGGCTCAAAATCAGCAGCAGCAGCCAGCTACAAGAGATGAGGATTTTGCCGCTTTTTTGCCAGCGGCTGAACCAGAGCAGCAAAAGTCCTGCCGCCATCAGTAATAACAGCAGCGGCAAGGGAAGCAACATCCCGCCAATGACTTTTTTAAAAGCGAAAAACATCGAATATGGCCTCTTTTGTCCAAAAAAACAGCTGCCAGACGGTTACTGCGGCATGAAAGGTTCATTCTTGTTGAGCCTGTGACAAAATAGCACAAGTTGAATGCAGCAAAGCGGAGCCATCATCATGCAGGATCGTAACTTTGACGATCTGGCGGACAAATTCTCACAGAACATTTATGGCACGCGCAAAGGGCAAGTGCGCCAGGCGATTGTCTGGGACGAACTGGAAGCTCTGTTACCGACATTGCCTGCCGGATCCTTGAAGGTGCTGGATGCCGGCGGCGGCGTGGGACAAGTCTCAAGCGGCCTGGCGGCGCGCGGTCATCAGGTTGTGCTGTGCGATCTCTCTGCTGAGATGCTGAAGCTGGCGGAAGCCCATGCGCTTGCCGCGGGTGTGAGCCACAACATGCAATTCAAACAAATTAGCGTCCAGCAGGTGGGCGAACATTTGGATACGCAGGTTGATCTGATATTGTTTCACGCGGTGTTGGAATGGGTCGCGCATCCGGAAGAGGTGCTGCAGGCGCTGTGGCACACGCTCAAGCCCGGTGGCGTGCTGTCGTTGATGTTTTACAACGCGCACGGCTTAACCTTCCGCACCCTGACGCTTGGCAACTTCGGCTATATGCGCGCCAATATGAGCAAACGTAAAAAGCGCACGCTGTCGCCCGATTTCCCGCGCGATCCGGATGATGTGACGCGTTGGCTGACAAACTGCGGATTTGAAATTGAACGGCGTGCGGGTATTCGCGTCTTCTGTGATTACATGAAGCCGCAGCCCGGCGCAGGGAAGAGCGTTGAGGAAATCATTGAGATGGAACGGCGTTTCTGTCGCCAGGAGCCCTTTTTAAGCTTAGGGCGCTATATCCACGTGACCGCGCGCAAACCCAGCCAGAAGGATCAACTATGAGCGAATTTTCCCAGACGGTCCCCGAATTGGTGGCATGGGCGCGCAAGAACGACTTTTCGCTTGCGCTGCCGGTAGAACGTCTGGCCTTTTTGCTGGCCATCGCCACCTTAAACGGTGAGCGCATGGACGGCGAGATGAGTGAAGGCGAGCTGATTGACGCGTTTCGTCACGTTAGCAAAGCATTCGAACAAACCCACGAAACTGTGCAGGTCCGTGCCAATAACGCCATCAATGACATGGTGCGTCAGCGCTTGCTGAACCGCTTTACCAGCGAGCTGACGGAAGGGCACGCCATCTATCGCCTGACGCCACTCGCCATCGGCATTACCGACTATTACATCCGCCAGCGCGAGTTCTCCACGCTGCGCCTGTCGATGCAGCTGTCGATTGTGGCGCAGGAGTTGAAACGTGCCGCAGATGCCGCCGAAGAGGACGGTGATGAATTCCACTGGCATCGTAACGTGTTTGCGCCGCTGAAATATTCGGTGGCGGAAATCTTCGATAGCATCGACATGACGCAGCGTCTGATGGATGAGCAGCAGCAAGCGGTGAAAACCGATATTGCCGATCTGCTTAACAAAGACTGGCGCGCGGCGATTTCCAGCTGTGAAATGTTGCTGTCGGAAACGTCCGGTACGCTGCGTGAACTGCAGGATACGCTGGAGGCGGCCGGCGATAAGCTGCAGGCCAACCTGCTGCGCATCCAGGATGCGACGCTGAGCAGCCCGGATCTGGGCTTTGTCGATAAGCTGGTGTTTGACCTGCAAAACAAGCTCGATCGCATCATCAGCTGGGGCCAGCAGGCTATCGATCTGTGGATCGGCTACGACCGCCATGTACACAAGTTTATTCGTACCGCCATCGACATGGATAAGAACCGCGTGTTTGCTCAGCGTTTACGCCTGTCGGTGCAAAACTATTTCGATCAGCCGTGGGCGCTGACCTACGCCAATGCCGATCGTCTTTACGATATGCGCGATGAAGAGATGACGCTGCGTAATGACGAGGTGATGGGCGAGCTGCCGCCGGAAATGGAATACGAAGAGTTTAATGAGATTCGCGAGCAGCTGGCCGCGATGATCGAAGAGGCGCTGCAGATTTATAAGCAGGAGCAGAAGCCGCTCCATCTGGCCACGGTGATGCGCGACTATCTGTCGCAGTATCCGCGCGCGCGCCACTTTGATCTGGCGCGTATCGTCATCGATCAAGCGGTGCGACTCGGCGTGGCCGAAGCTGATTTAGCCGGTCTGCCTGCGCAATGGCAGGCCATTAATGATTACGGAGCCAAGGTGCAGGCACATGTCATCGACAAATATTGAACAAGTGATGCCAGTCAAACTGGCATTGGCTCTGGCAAACCCGATTTTCCCGGCGCTCGATAGCCAGTTACGCGCGGGTCGCCACGTTGGCATTGAAGAGCTGGATAATCACGCCTTCCTGATGGATTACCAGGAATATCTCGAAGAGTTTTACGCGCGCTACAACGTTGAGCTGATCCGCGCGCCGGAAGGCTTCTTCTATCTGCGTCCGCGTTCAACCACTTTGATTCCACGCTCGGTGTTGTCCGAGCTGGATATGATGGTGGGCAAAATTCTTTGCTATCTCTATCTCAGCCCGGAACGTCTGGCGAATGAGGGGATTTTTACCCAGCAAGAGCTGTACGACGAACTGCTGTCGCTGGCCGATGAGAGCAAGCTGCTCAAGCTGGTCAATCAGCGTTCTACCGGTTCCGATCTTGATCGCGCCAAGCTGCAGGAAAAAATGCGTGCGTCGCTGAGCCGCCTGCGCCGTCTCGGCATGGTGTGGTTTATGGGCAACGACAGCAGCAAATTCCGCATCACCGAATCAGTGTTCCGCTTTGGCGCCGACGTGCGCAGCGGTGACGATGCGCGTGAAGCGCAGCTGCGCCTGATACGTGACGGTGAAGCGATGACGCTGGAAAGTGCGCCGGCTGCGGCTGAGAACGATGAAGCAGATAACGATATTGACGCTGAGAGCGACGCGAGTGATAACGCGGAGGATGAACAAGCATGATTGAACGCGGTAAATTTCGTTCGCTAACGCTGATCAACTGGAACGGCTTCTTTGCCCGTACTTTTGATCTTGATGAACTGGTCACCACGCTTTCGGGCGGTAACGGTGCGGGTAAATCCACCACCATGGCCGCCTTCGTGACGGCGATGATCCCAGACTTAACCTTGCTGCACTTCCGTAACACAACCGAAGCCGGTGCAACTTCCGGTTCGCGTGATAAAGGTTTGCACGGCAAGCTACGCGCCGGCGTCTGCTATTCGGTGCTGGATGTGGTCAACTCACGCCATCAGCGCGTGATTGTTGGTGTACGTCTGCAGCAGGTGGCGGGACGCGATAAAAAGGTCGATATCAAACCATTCAGTATTCACGGCTTGCCGAGCGATTCACAGGCTACGGATATGCTGACCGAAATCCTTAATAACCGCCAGGCGCGCGTGTTGCCGCTGACGGAAGTAAAGGAGCGCGTGGAAGCACAGGAAGGCGTGCAGTTCAAACAGTACAACTCGGTCACCGATTACCATGCGGTGCTGTTCGAGCTCGGAGTGGTGCCGCGTCGTCTGCGTAACGCTAGCGATCGCAGTAAGTTTTATCGCCTGATTGAAGCTTCGCTGTACGGCGGTATCTCCAGCGCTATCACCCGTTCACTGCGCGATTACCTGCTGCCAGAAAATGGCGGCGTGCGTAAAGCCTTCCAGGATATGGAAGCTGCACTGCGGGAAAACCGTATGACGCTGGAAGCGATTCGCGTCACCCAATCCGATCGCGACCTGTTTAAGCATCTGATCTCGGAAGCCACCAACTACGTTTCCGCCGACTACATGCGCCACGCCAACGAGCGTCGTATTCACCTCGACGGTGCGCTGCAGCTGCGTAATGAGCTGTTTACCAGCCGCAACCAGCTGATTTCCGAACAGTATCGCCACATTGAAATGGCGCGCGAGTTGTCCGAGCACAGCGGTGCTGAGAGCGATCTGGAAAGCGATTATCAGGGCGCTAGCGACCACCTGAATCTGGTGCAAACCGCCATGCGCCAGCAGGAAAAAATCGAGCGTTACGATGCCGATCTGGAAGAGCTGACCTATCGCCTCGAAGAGCAGAACGAAGTGGTTGCCGAAGCGCGCGAAGTGCAGGAAGAGAATGAAGCACGCGCCGAAGCGGCTGAAGTGGAAGTCGATGAGCTAAAAAGCCAACTCGCCGATTTCCAGCAGGCTCTCGACGTGCAACAGACGCGGGCAATCCAGTATCAGCAAGCCTTGCAGGCGTTGGAAAAGGCGCGTACGCAGTGTCAGCTGCCTGATTTAACTATCGATAACGCGGCCGAATGGCAGGAAACCTTCCAGGCGCGTGAAGAAGAAGCCACCGAGCGCCTGCTGCGTCTGGAACAGAAACTGAGCGTCGCCGAAGCGGCACACAGCCAGTTTGAGCAAGCGTTAGCGTTAGTTACCAGCATCGCCGGTGACGTCAGTCGTCAGGATGCGTGGCAAGTGGGGCGCGAATTACTGCGCGACGCTGGCAATCAGCGCCACCAGGCCGAACAGCTTTCCTCGCTGCGTCTGCGCCTCAATGAATTAGAAACCCGTCTGCGTGAGCAGCATGATGCTGAGCGTTTGCTGGCGGATTTCTGCAAACGTCAGGGCCAGCAATACGATGCGGATGCGCTGGACGGCTTGCAGCGTGAACTCGAAGCGCAGATTGAGCAACTGAATAGCAGCGTTGCCGATGCCGGTGAACGCCGCATGTTGATGCGTCAGGAGCTGGAGCAGCTGCGTGAACGCATCACTGCGCTGACCGCGCGTGCGCCACACTGGCTGGCGGCGCAGGAAATCCTGACGCAGCTGAGCGAGCAAACCGGTCAGGAGCTGAGCAGCAGCCAGCAAATCACCGAATTTATGCAGCAACTGCTGGAGCGCGAGCGTGAAACCACGGTTGAGCGCGACGAGCTGGCCGCGCGTAAGCGCGAAGTTGAACAGCAGATTGAACGTCTGAGCCAACCTGGCGGTGCGGAAGATGCGCGCCTGACGCAGCTGGCGGAACGTTTTGGCGGCGTGCTGCTGTCGGAAATTTATGATGACGTTACGCTGGATGACGCACCGTACTTCTCGGCGCTATACGGTCCATCGCGCCACGCCATCGTAGTGCCAGATCTGTCGCTGGTGCGCGACCTGCTCGACGGTTTAGACGAGTGCCCGGAAGATCTCTATCTGATTGAAGGCGATCCGCAAGCCTTTGACGACAGCGTATTTAGCGTCGAAGAGCTGGAAAAAGCGGTGGTGGTGAAAGTGGCTGAGCGTCAGTGGCGCTACTCCCGCTTTCCGAAAGTGCCGCTGTTTGGTCGCGCGGCGCGTGAAAACCAGCTTGAGTTGCTGAACAACGAACGTGAACAGCTGGCTGAGCGTTATGCCACGTTGTCGTTTGATGTACAGAAAACCCAGCGTCTGCATCAATCCTTCAGCCGCTTCATCGGTAGCCATTTAGCGGTGGCGTTTGATGAAGATCCGGAAGCGCAGATTCGTCAGCTTAACAGCCGTCGTGGCGAGCTGGAGCGGGCGCTGGCGCAGCATGAAAATGACAATCAGCAGCAGCGCGCGCAGTTTGAACAGGCAAAAGAGGGCGTCAGCCAGCTGAACCGCCTGTTGCCGCGCGTAAATCTGCTGCTCGACGACACGCTTGGCGATCGCTGTGAGGAGATTCGTGAGCGCGTTGAAGAAGCACAGGAAGCCGCGCGCTTCCTGCATCAGCACGGCAGCAAACTCAGCAAGCTGGAGCCGCTGATTGCGGTTCTGCAAAGCGATCCGCAGCAGCACGATCAGCTGCAGCGCGACTATCAGCAGGCACAGCAGCAGCAGCGTGATGCGCGTCAGCAAGCCTTTGCGCTGACCGAAGTGGTGCAGCGCCGCGCGCACTTCAGCTATGAAAGTTCGGCTGGCATGTTGGGTGGCAACAGCGATCTCAACGAGCAGTTGCGTCAGCGTCTGGAGCAGGCGGAAGGCGAGCGCAGCCGCGCACGCGAACGTCTGCGTGGGCATCAGGCGCAGCTGACGCAGTATTCGCAGGTGCTGGCATCGCTAAAAAGTTCATACGATGCCAAACGCGACATGCTGAAAGAGTTGCAGCAAGAGATGCAGGATATCGGCGTGCATGCCGATGCCAGTGCAGAAGAGCGGGCGCGCATTCGTCGTGATGAGCTGTATAGCGCGCTAAGCCACAACCGTGCGCGTCGCAACCAGCTGGAAAAACAGATCACCTTCTGTGAAGCCGAAATGGACAGCCTGCAGAAAAAACTGCGCAAGCTGGAACGCGATTATCATCAGATTCGGGAGCAGGTGGTCAGCGCGAAAGCGGGCTGGTGCACGGTATTGCGTCTGGTGAAAGAGAATGGCGTTGAGCGTCGTCTGCATCGTCGCGAGCTGGCCTATCTCAGCGGCGATGAGCTGCGTTCGATGTCGGATAAGGCGCTGGGTGCGCTGCGTCTGGCGGTGGCGGATAACGAACATCTGCGCGATGTGCTGCGTATGTCTGAAGATCCGAAACGTCCGGAACGTAAGATTCAGTTCTTTATCGCGGTGTATCAGCATCTGCGCGAACGTATTCGCCAGGACATCATTCGTACCGACGATCCGGTTGAAGCCATCGAGCAGATGGAGATTGAGCTGAATCGTCTGACCGAAGAGCTGACGGCGCGTGAACAGACGCTGGCAATCAGCTCACGCAGTGCGGCGAACATCATTCGTAAAACCATCCAGCGCGAGCAAAACCGTATTCGCCAGCTGAACCAGGGGTTGCAGGCGGTAAGCTTTGGTCAGGTGCGCAGCGTGCGCCTCAACGTGAACGTGCGTGAAGCGCACTCAACGCTGCTGGATACGCTGTCGGAAGAGCATGAACAGCATCAGGATCTGTTTACCAGCAACCGATTAACCTTCTCGGAAGCGCTGGCGAAACTTTATCAGCGCCTGAATCCGCAGATCGATATGGGCCAGCGCACGCCGCAAACCATCGGCGAAGAGCTGCTCGACTACCGCAACTATCTTGAGATGGAAGTGGAAGTGAACCGTGGTACTGACGGCTGGCTGCGTGCAGAAAGTGGCGCGCTCTCTACCGGTGAAGCGATCGGTACCGGGATGTCGATTCTGGTGATGGTGGTACAGAGCTGGGAAGAGGAATCACGTCGTCTGCGTGGCAAAGATATTTCGCCGTGTCGTCTGCTGTTCCTCGATGAAGCGGCACGTCTTGATGCGCGTTCGATCGCCACACTGTTTGAGCTGTGCGAACGTCTGGAGATGCAGCTGATCATCGCGGCGCCAGAGAACATCAGCCCGGAAAAAGGCACCACCTACAAACTGGTGCGTAAAATGTTCAATAACACCGAACATGTGCATGTGGTTGGGCTGCGCGGCTTCTCGGCAGATCCTGCACCGAGCAAGGATCAAAGTCCTAAGGTCGGTCTTGAATATGAGAATTCATAGCGCTTAATCTGGTTAAAAAACAGCACTACGTTTAATCTGTATGCGGCATCTGCACTGAGAGGCAGATGCCGTTTTTTATTCGTATACTCAACATTATGAGTATGGCTGTACATGGCGATCACAGGGCGCTATGTCATTGGTGAGAAGGGGGCAGGGATGTTGCTAAACAATAAGAGCAAAATGAGTCGTGCTGCAGTAGCACTCGGTTTGTCACTGGTACTATCGCCGCTGGCTGTGAGCCATGCGGCCATCACCTCCACGCTACCCAATTCAACGCACCACAGTTCGATGTCGGTTGCTGCCAGCCAGCAGCAGATTCAGCAGGCGTTCAGCGCCACTGAACAACCTTTCTACCTGCCCGGTTTAGCCGGCATTTATGCGTCGCGCGATATGGCTCCGCTGTGGCAAGACCCGCAAGCGGTACAGGCTTTTCAGCAGCAATTGGCGGAAGTGGCGCTCTCTGGCGTGCAGCCGCAATTCACCCGCTGGGTTGAGCGTCTGACCAATCCGAACATCAAAGGCCTGGCGCGCGACATCGTGCTCAGTGATGCGATGCTTGGCTATCTGCAGTTTGTTGCCAATGTGCCGACACAGGGCGAAACCTGGCTCTACAGCAATGTGCCTTACAAGCTGACCATGCCATCTCTGGCGGCCATCAATCAGTGGCAAAATGCGGTGAACGGCGGCGGCAGCCGGACTTTTGTGGTCTCGTTGCAACCGCAGCATCCGCAATATGCGCCAATGCATAATGCGCTGAAAACGCTACTCACCGATGATCGCCCGTGGCCACAGCTGCGTGATACCGTTACGCTACGCCCAGGGCAGATCAGTAATGATGTGCCTGCGCTGCGTGAGATTCTGCAACGCACCGGCATGTTGACCGCCAGCCATAGTACTACGCCAACGCCGGCGGAAGACGCGGTGCCAACTGCGCCGGTTCCGGTGAGCCAAAGCAATCAGCCGGTGGCGGTGAGCCCGTCTGCGGCAAACTTTGATGATATTGATGCGGCTCCGGCACTCGCTGCGACGCCTGAAGTGGCCAATAATGTGGCTGCTAATCCGACGGCAACCGGACCCAACGTCTATGACGCTGCGCTGGTGGAGGGCGTTAAACGCTTCCAGCACTGGCAGGGATTGGCCGATGACGGCGCGATTGGTCCACGTACCCGTGAATGGCTGAATGTGCCGCCGCAGATGCGTGCTTCGCTGCTGGCGCTCAACATACAGCGCCTGCGTCTGCTTCCGGATGATATGCATAACGGCATCATGGTGAACATCCCAAACTATTCGCTGACTTACTACAACAACGGCGCCACCATTTTGTCATCACGCGTGATTGTGGGTCGTCCTGACCGCAAAACGCCGCTGATGCGTAGCGCGCTGAATAATGTGGTGCTCAATCCACCGTGGAACGTGCCAACCACGCTGGTGCGCCAGGATATTGTGCCGAAGGTGAAACAGGATCCGACTTATCTGTACAAGCACGGTTATACGCTGTTGTCGGGCTGGAGTGCGGATGCGGAAGTGATCGATCCTTCGATGATTGACTGGCGTATGGTGTCGGCCGCGAGCTTCCCGTATCGCATTCGACAGGCGCCGGGCGCAACCAACTCACTGGGTCGCTACAAATTCAACATGCCGAGTTCGGATGCGATTTATCTGCACGATACGCCGAACCATAACCTGTTCCAGCGCGATATTCGTGCGCTCAGTTCGGGCTGTGTGCGCGTGAATAAAGCCTCAGAACTGGCCGATCTGCTGTTGCAGGATGTGGGCTGGAACGACGGCCGTATCTCAGACACCTTGAAAGAGGGAAATACCCGTTACGTGCCGATTCGCCATCGTATTCCTGTGAACCTTTACTATTTAACCGCATGGGTCGCAGATGACGGCCAGCCGCAATATCGTACAGATATTTACAATTATGATAATCCCGCCCGTTCCGGTAGTCAGGTACTGCATAAAGCCGGTCAGTTGTTACTCTAGTAATTGATTTGGCTGTTTTCTCTTCACATGAATTTAACCAAGACCAGTCTCGAAAATTTGATTTTGAGCTGGTTTTGGTCTTCTGCAACATATTCTGGGTTGACTGAGTCTTAGGCGGACGTTAATGTTCGGCCTTGTGTACTTTTCGCACATATTTTATCCGCTTTAGATTAGGTAACCTCGCTTCATGGCTAATATTGATTCTCAACGTCGTCGATTACTCTTGATTGGAGGCGCAGCAGCAGGATTATCACTGCTTCCTGGCTCCGCTCTGGCTTCGCTTTCCACCGCCCGCCCACGAGTATTGACGCTTAGTAACCTTCACACCGGTGAAACCCTTAAAACAGAGTTTTTTAACGGTAAGCGTTATGACAAGGATGAGTTAGCCCGCTTAAATCACTTCTTCCGTGATTACCGCGCCAATCAGGTGAAGACCATCGATCCCCATCTTTTTGACCAGCTTTACCGCCTGCAAACATTGCTGGATACGCGCAAGCCGGTGCAGTTGATCTCGGGTTACCGCACCTTAGCCACCAACACCATGCTGCGTGAATCGGGCCCGGGCGTGGCGAAAAAAAGCTATCACACTAAAGGACAAGCGATGGATTTCCACATTGAGGGAATTTCGTTGAGCAATGTTCGCAAAGCGGCGTTATCTATGCGCGCCGGTGGTGTAGGATATTACCCGCGCAGCAACTTCGTACACATAGATACCGGGCCCGCAAGGCACTGGTCCTGATACCGGCAGCGCTGCGTGTGTCGGTCATGGAGCGCTATGAACTACCAAATTATTCCGGTTACGGCTTTTTCCCAAAACTGTTCAGTTATATGGGATGACGAAACTCAACAAGCCGCACTGGTCGATCCCGGCGGCGATGCGGAAACCATCAAAGCCGTACTGGCAGAGCGTGGTCTAACGCCGTCGCAGATCCTGCTCACGCATGGACATCTTGATCACGTTGGTGCCGCTGCCGAGCTAGCGGCACATTATCAGGTGCCCATTGTCGGTCCGCATCCGCTCGATGCTTTCTGGCTAGATAATCTGCCCACACAAAGCCGTATGTTCGGTTTGCCCGAGTGTGCGCCGCTCACGCCCGATCGCTGGCTGGAAGAGGGTGAAACTGTGCAGGTTGGCAATGTCACGCTGGAAGTGCTGCTTTGTCCGGGCCATACGCCGGGACATATCGTGTTCTTTGATCGGGCTGGGCGTCTTCTGATTTCGGGAGATGTGATTTTCAACGGTGGCGTTGGACGCACCGATTTCCCACAGGGCAGCCACAGCGACCTGATCGATGCGATTAGAACCAAGCTGTTGCCGCTAGGCGATGATGTGACTTTCGTGCCTGGGCACGGTCCTATCTCGACGCTAGGCCGCGAACGCATCAGCAATCCGTTCCTGCAAGAATAAAATATGGGCCCTTTTGGCCCATTTGTTGTTATTTGCCGCCTGATTTATAAAACTGCGACAATCGCCTCACACAGCGCCGACATGTTGTCTGGCGTCATGCCTGCCACGTTAACGCGACCCGAGTTCACCGCATACACGCCAAACTCCTCACGCAGACGCACTACCTGATCTTTGGTCAGGCCGCTGAATGAGAACATGCCGTTCTGCTTGATGATGAAGCTAAAGTCTTGATTAGCGCCTTTCTCCGCCAATGTGTTCACAAACAGCTGACGCATGCGCTGGATGCGCTGACGCATATCGGCCAGCTCCTGAATCCAGATGGTGCGCAGCGCGTCATTGCTGAGGATGGTAGCGACGACCGCCGCGCCGTGTGACGGCGGGTTAGAGTAGTTGGCGCGAATGGTGTATTTCACCTGGCTAAACGCAGTTTTGGCCACGTCGCTGCTCGCTGCAGCCAGCGTTAATGCACCTACACGCTCATTATACAAACCGAAGTTCTTCGAGTAAGAGCTGGCAACAATCAGTTCCTGATGTGAGGCGGCAAAAATACGTAACCCTTGCGCATCTTCATCCAGGCCGCGCGCAAAGCCCTGATAGGCGAAATCAAACAGCGGCAACCATCCTTTCTCTAGCGACAGTTGCGCCAGCTGTTGCCATTGCTCTGCAGACGGATCAACGCCGGTTGGGTTGTGGCAGCAGCCGTGGAACAGCACTACATCGCCTGCTTTGGCTTCCTGCAGCGATGCCACCATGGCGTCGAAATCCAGGCTGTGGCTTGCGGCATCGTAATAATCGTAATCACACACTTCAAGGCCAGCAGCGTTGAACACATTGTTATGGTTCGGCCAGCTTGGGTTGCTCACCCAAACGCGCTTGACGCTGGTCTGGTTTGCCAGAAAATCTGCCGCTACGCGCAGGGCACCGGTGCCGCCTGGCGTTTGTGCGGTACAGGCGCGACCCGCAGAAATCAGCGCGCTCTCTTTGCCGAACAGCAACTCCTGCGTGCATCGTGCGAAATCCGCCAGACCATCAATGCTCAGGTAGTTCTTGGTGGTTTCATTTTCCAGCAAATACTGCTCAGCTTTTTTAACACTGGTGAGCACCGGCGTTTTACCGGTTTCATCTTTATAAACACCAATGCCAAGATTGATTTTATTCGGCCGGTCATCGGCACGAAAAAGGTCAGCCAGTCCCAGAATAGGATCGGCGGGTGCGGCAGAGATCGATTCAAACATGAGTCAGTTCCGTTTAGGTGAACTTTAGCGAAATGAGCTATCAGGTTAACGTCAGTCGGCACGCTTGCCAACCGCTGATATAAAAAAGAAATATGTCGGTGAGATAAAGTAGAAAAGCTAATTGCGAAGCCGATCACTGAAATGCAAAACGGAGCCCAAGGGCTCCGTTTTTAGGTATTACGCAATGCTAATCGGGTGATTAGAACTGGTAAACCAGGCCAACGCCAACTACGTCGTCGGTGCTCACGCCCTGAGCGCGGGTGTAATCGTTGTCATCCAACAGGTTGATTTTGTAGTCAACATAGGTAGACATGTTTTTGTTGAAGTAGTAGTAGGTACCCACTTCGATGTATTTAACCAGGTCAGCATCCCCACCCGCGAAGGTTGCACCGTTAGCGGTGTTACCATTCAGCTGCTTGCCTTTAGACTGCAGGTAAGCGATGGATGGACGCAGACCGAAGTCGAACTGGTACTGTGCAACCACTTCGAAGTTCTGAGTTTTGTTAGCAACCTGACGAGCGGTGCTACCGTAAGCAGTGGTGTTACGTGATTCACCGTAGAATGCTGCCAGGTATACGTTGTTCGCGTCATATTTCAGACCGAAACCGTATGCGTCAGCTTTGTCGCCGTTACCATCTGCAATCTGAGCGTTAGTACGGTCAGAAGAGAAGTAAGAACCTACTGCGCTAACACCCATACCGGTGTCATACGCTACAGAAGTACCCCAGCCGTCACCGTTCTGAGCCAGTGGATCACGAGAACCTTCGTTTTTGCCCTGGTACTGTGCTGCGAAGCTCAGACCTTGGACCAGACCGAAGAAGTTGCTGTTACGGTAAGTCGCCAGACCGCTTGAACGACCAATCATGAAGTTGTCGTTGTCTTGATACAGCGTATCGTCACCGAATACTGGCAATTGGTCAGTGTAGGACATTGCGTCATAAATAACGCCGTAGTTACGACCGTAGTCGAATGAACCTGCATCACCAAATTTCAGACCTGCAAAGCCCAGACGGGTTTTGTTGCCATCCTGAGCGTCGCCGCCTTCGGTGTTGTTAGCCTGAATGTTATATTCCCACTGGCCGTAACCGGTCAGTTGGTCAGTGATCTGAGTTTCACCTTTGAAACCGAAGCGAACATAAGTTTTGTCGCCATCATCGCCAGCGTTATCAGAGAAAGAGTGACGTGCATCGACTTTACCGTACAGGTCCAGCTTGTTGCCGTCTTTATTATAGATTTCTGCTGCGTTTGCTGCGCCGGCAGCTAACAGAGCAGGGATAACCACTGCAAGAATGTTGCGCTTCATCATTTTTTATTACCCTCATTGGAGTTATTTGGACATCTGCCACTGCTGCCAAGAAATCTTTACAGAACCTTGAAAGAAGTTTGATGTCTCCTGTGTCTGCACGCATCTTTCCATCACAGGGTTGCTAATTCTAGCCCGAAGATGATTCAAATCTCGCAATTAAGTATCAAAAGGAAAAATTGTATGACAATTTGTAAAAATTCGGGAACTTTGTGAGAGAACTCTAAATTTACAAAAATAAAAAAAGGCCGGCTAGGCCGACCTCTTTATATATATGAATTACTTATAATTAATCGCTAAATTTAGAAATTCGCGTTGCGAGGGGTACGTGGGAAGGGGATAACATCCCTTACATTTTGTACGCCGGTGACATAGGCGATTAATCGTTCGAAACCTAATCCAAAGCCGGCATGTGGCACGGTGCCGTAACGGCGCAGGTCACGATACCACCAATAATCTTCTTTATTGAGGCCCATTTCTGCCAGACGTGCATCCAGCACATCCAGACGCTCTTCACGCTGTGAACCTCCGATGATTTCGCCGATGCCCGGCGCGAGAACATCCATCGCCGCTACGGTTTTGCCATCCTCGTTCATGCGCATATAGAAGGCTTTAATGTCTTTCGGGTAGTTTTTCACTACCACCGGCGCTTTGAAGTGCTGCTCTGCGAGATAACGCTCGTGTTCGGATGAGAGATCCACGCCCCAGGAAACCGGGTTCTCAAAGCTCTGGCCGCTTTTCAGCAGGATTTCAACCGCATCGGTGTAATCCACCTGAGCAAAGTCGGTCTGTACGAAACGCTCCAGACGCGCAACCGCATCCTTGTCTACACGCTCAGCAAAGAACGCCATGTCGTCGGCGCGCTCGTTCAGCACAGCCTGGAACACATATTTCAGCATGGATTCTGCCAATGCGGCCGCATCATCCAGCGTCGCGAACGCCACTTCCGGTTCGAGCATCCAGAATTCCGCCAGGTGACGGCTGGTGTTGGAGTTTTCGGCGCGGAAAGTAGGACCAAAGGTATACACCTTAGACAGCGCACAGGCGTAAGTCTCGGCGTTGAGCTGGCCCGATACGGTCAGGAAGGCTTCTTTACCGAAGAAGTCTTTATCGAAATCGATTTTGCCCTGCGGATCGCGCGGCAGGTTTTCCAGGTCCAGCGTCGACACGCGGAACATCTCGCCGGCACCTTCGGTATCCGAAGCGGTGATCAGCGGAGTAGAAACCCAGAAATAGCCGTTTTCGTGGAAGAAGCGATGCAGCGCCTGCGCCAGCGTATGACGCACGCGCGCCACGGCGCCTACAAGGTTGGTACGCGGACGCAGATGCGCCACTTCTCGCAAATATTCGATGCTGTGACGTTTCGCCGCCATCGGATAGGTATCCGGATCGTCAACCCAGCCAGTAACTTCAACGTTAGTCGCCTGCAGCTCGAAAGCCTGGCCTTCGCCCGGCGATTCGACCACTTTACCGGTAATGATTACCGAGCAGCCGGTGGTCAGACGCAGCACTTCATCCTGATAATTATTCAGAGAATTATTGACGACGGCCTGAACGGGATTAAAGCAGGAACCGTCGTAAACGGCGATAAAGGAAAGACCAGCTTTGGAATCTCTTCGGGTACGCACCCAACCACGTACGGTGACTTCACTGTCAACCGCGACACGGCCGTGCAGTACATCCGCTACAGGCACAACGCTCATAAAGTTCTCTCTATATATAAAAGAAGGTGGATAAAAGCCCTTTTTCAGGGTTTTGCTATGTTACTTGCGAGCCCACAGGAAACAAGCAAAATTGCCGGGTAAACAGGAGATTTGTTGCGTGAGAGCAGGGCGCAAGCGCCCTGATATAAGAATCAGCTGGCTCTTTTGACCAGCGGCAGATCGAAGGCTTTGCGCAAGGCGCGCACGAAGGCTTTATCCTGGCAAATGGTTTTGCCGGGGCTGTCGGAGAGTTTTGCCACCGGTTTGCCATTGCAGCTCACCAGTTTGATCACGATATTCAGCGGCGTAACGCCCGGAATATCGCAGGACAAGCGTGTTCCGATACCGAACACCACGTTGGCACGTTGGCCGAAGTGACGATAGAGCGCCAGCGCTTTGTCCAGATTGAGGTTATCCGAGAACACCAGCGTTTTGCTTTTGGGATCGATATCCAGCCGCTGATAGTGCGCAATGGCTTTTTCACCCCATTCCAGCGGATCGCCGGAGTCATGGCGCAGGCCTTGATAACGATGCGCAAAGCCCGGGCCAAAATCACGCAGGAAAGCATCCATGGTAATGCAGTCGGTTAAAGCAATACCTAACTGATCGTTATACTCATCCAGCCAGGATTGCAGCGCCGCACGTTGGCTGTTCGCCAATACCGGGCTGATTTGCTGGTGCGCCTGGAACCATTCATGCGCTTGTGTACCCACCGGATTAAGCTGCAGGCGACGCGCCAAATCGTAGTTGCTGGTGCCCACCAGCCACGGAAACTCCGCTTTAAGCGTAGCGACAATTGCTTCCTGTACCGCTTTGGAGTAGCGGCGCCGCGTGCCGAAATCCATTAGCTGGAAGCGCGACATATCCCAATCGCCGACCTGCTGACGGAAATTCGTAAGCTTATGCTGCAAGTGCGCAACCGCCTGATCCACACCCATCTGCGGCGTGCGATGGCGATGCACCACTTCACTGATCAGCGCCAGCAACGGCACTTCCCACAAAATCACTTCACGCCACGGCCCGCTGATCTGAATGGTCAGATGGCCGTTGTTGTTACGTACGTTGACTTGTGAGGGATCGAGGCGGAACTGGCGTAGCCAGTCAAGGTAATCGCGTTGGAAGAAAGGCAGCCCGCTGAGGTAGTGATACTCATCGTCGCTCAGGGCGAGCGTTTGCAGGGTTTCAATTTGTGCGCGGATCTCGTCCGCATAAATACCGAGCAGTTCGTCGCCACGGCAGCGAAATTCCGCCGTAACCGGGACATCATAATAGCGATGATAGACGGCCTGCTGCATGTGAAGCTTATACGCATCGGTATCAAGCAGCGTGGTCAAAATCGGGGAAGCATGTCCAGTCATGGTGCGTTTCAGCATCCTCTTCCGCGGAGCAGAGCCCGGTGTTCAACAAAGTCATAAAGACGCAGGAGTATAAAACAGTAATGACCGCGATCACACCATAATTGCGGGTGGCAGGTCGAGGGTCATTTGTGCCATTGTTAATGAATTGTAGCCTTTTCAACGAACGCACGCATTGACCGTGGCAACAGAGGCACAACCCGCTTAGACTTTGACGGGTCAACATATTAACGATTTAACGATGCGAGAAGGACTCATGACGCAACAGCCGCAAATTAAATATCGCCACGATTACCGTGCGCCGGACTACACCATTACCGATATCGACCTGACTTTTGATCTGGATGCGGCTTCGACGCGTGTTACAGCGGTCAGTCAGGTGAAGCGTTTGGGCGCTACCGATGCAGAACTGCGTCTGGATGGTGAAGACCTCACGCTGGTATCGCTGGCGGTGGATGGCAATCCGTGGCCGCATTACCGCGAAGAAGAGGGCGCGTTGTTCATCAACCAGTTGCCGGACAACTTCACTCTGACCATCATTAATGACATTCATCCGGATAAAAACACCGCGCTGGAAGGGTTATACCAATCCGGCGATGCGCTCTGTACCCAATGTGAAGCCGAAGGTTTCCGCCATATTACGTGGTATCTCGATCGCCCAGACGTGCTGGCGCGCTTCACCACCACCATTATTGCCGATGCCGCGCGTTATCCTTATTTACTCTCCAACGGTAACAAGCTGGAGAGCGGTCGCCATGAAGATGGCCGCCATTGGGTGAAGTGGCAAGATCCGTTCCCGAAACCGTGCTACCTGTTTGCGCTGGTGGCGGGTGATTTCGACGTATTACGTGATAGTTTTACTACGCGTTCAGGCCGCGATGTGGCGCTGGAGATCTTCGTCGATCGCGGCAACCTTGATCGTGCTGATTGGGCGATGACCTCGCTGAAAGCCAGCATGAAGTGGGATGAAGAGCGCTTTAACCTTGAGTACGACCTCGACATCTTTATGATCGTCGCGGTGGATTTCTTCAATATGGGGGCGATGGAGAACAAAGGCCTTAACGTCTTCAACTCCAAATATGTGCTGGCGAAAGCCGAAACTGCCACTGACAAAGATTACCTCGGCATTGAAGCGGTGATCGGTCACGAATATTTCCACAACTGGACCGGCAACCGCGTGACCTGCCGCGACTGGTTCCAGCTCAGCCTGAAAGAGGGGCTGACAGTATTCCGCGATCAGGAGTTCAGCTCCGATCTCGGTTCGCGCGCGGTGAACCGTATCGATAACGTACGTGTGATGCGCGGTGCGCAGTTCGCGGAAGACGCCAGCCCAATGGCGCACCCGATCCGTCCGGATCAGGTGATCGAAATGAACAACTTCTACACCTTAACGGTGTATGAGAAAGGGTCAGAAGTGATCCGCATGATGCACACCTTGCTGGGCGAAGAGAATTTCCAGAAAGGCATGCAACTCTATTTCGAGCGTCACGATGGCAGCGCCGCCACCTGCGATGATTTCGTGCAGGCGATGGAAGATGCCTCGAACGTCGATCTGTCGCAGTTCCGCCGCTGGTACAGCCAGGCGGGCACGCCAATCCTGACGGTGCGCGATGACTACAATCCAGAGCTGGAACAGTACACGCTGCATGTCACCCAGCGCACGCTGGCCACCGCCGAGCAGAAAGAGAAGCTGCCGCTGCACATTCCGCTGGATATCGAACTGTACGATAACGAAGGCAAGGTGATCCCGCTGCAGCATAACGGTCATCCGGTGCATCACGTGCTGAACGTCACCGAAGAGTTTCAGACCTTTATTTTCGATAACGTTTACTTCCAGCCGGTGCCATCGCTGCTGCGTGAATTCTCTGCGCCCGTGAAGCTCGACTACAAATGGAGCGATGCGCAACTCACCTTCCTGATGCGCCACGCGCGTAACGACTTCGCGCGCTGGGATGCGGCGCAAAGCCTGCTGGCAACCTACATTCGCCTCAACGTCGCACGTCATCAGCAGGGCCAGCCGCTATCGCTGCCGCTGCATGTGGCTGATGCGTTCCGCGCTGTGTTGCTGGATGAGCAGGGCGATCCGGCGCTGAAAGCGTTGATTCTCTCGCTGCCGTCTGAGAATGAAATCGCCGAACTGTTTGATGTCATCGATCCGCTGGCGATCTCAGCGGTACGCGATGCGCTGGTGCGTACGCTGGCTAAAGAGCTGAGTGACGAATTCTTTGCGCTCTATCTGGCCAACCAAAGCAGCGAATACAAAATTGAGCACGCGGAGATTGGCAAGCGCACGCTGAAAAATGTCTGCCTCGGTTACCTGGCCTTCGCCGATGCGGCACAGGCGGACAAGCTGGTGCAGGCGCAATATCAGCAGGCAAACAACATGACCGATGCGTTAGCGGCGCTGTCTGCAGCGGTGGCGGCGAACCTGCCGTGCCGCGATACGCTGCTGGCGGCCTACGATGAGCGCTGGCATCAGGATGGTCTGGTGATGGATAAATGGTTTGTGCTGCAAGCCACCAGTCCAGCGGCGGACGTGCTGAGCAACGTGCGTGAGCTGCTGAATCACCGTTCGTTCACCATGGGCAACCCGAACCGCATCCGTTCACTGATTGGTGCGTTCGCGTCTGGTAATCCCGCGGCGTTCCACGCTAAAGATGGCAGCGGTTATCAGTTCCTGGTGGAGATGTTGACCGATCTCAACACGCGCAACCCGCAAGTGGCTGCACGCATGATCGAGCCGCTGATTCGCCTGAAACGCTACGATGCCGATCGTCAGGCGCTGATGCGTAAAGCGCTGGAAACGTTGAAAGGGCTGGATAAGCTGTCGGGCGATTTGTACGAGAAAATCACCAAGGCGTTAAACGCGTAAGAAAACCATGCGTAATAAATTGCGCCGCTACGAATAAATGTATGCATTCGTAGCGGCGCGATTTATCGCGCGTCTTTAATTAACTCTGCTGCGCAAACTTCAACGGCTGTTCTGACGAGCCGCGCTTCATCACCCGATCCAGCACTTCCGCTTCCAGCTCTGCCAGACGTGCCGATCCGCGACGGCGTGGGCGCGGTAAGTCGACGATCAAATCCAGGCCAATCTGGCCTTCCTCAATCAACAATACGCGATCGGCAATAGCCACCGCTTCGCTGACATCGTGCGTCACCAGCAGCACGGTGAAGTTATGCTGCTGCCACAGCGACTCAATCAATCCCTGCATTTCGATACGCGTCAACGCATCCAGCGCCCCGAGCGGCTCATCGAGCAGCAGCAAACCTGGGCGGTGAATCAGCGCACGCGCCAGCGCCACGCGCTGTTTCTGCCCGCCAGACAACGCGGCAGGCCACTCGTTGGCGCGATCCGCCAATCCCACCGCTTCGAGTGCTTCCAGCGCGGCGGTGCGCCATTCGCGGCCTTTCAGTCCCAGCCCAACGTTATCAATCACCTTTTTCCACGGCAGTAAGCGTGAATCCTGGAACATCAAACGCGTATCTTCGCGTGCCTCAGATAACGGCGCATTGCCCGCCAGCAACGCCCCGCGCGTGGTGGATTCCAGACCCGCCAGCAGACGCAGCAAGGTACTTTTCCCGCAGCCGCTACGGCCGACCACGGCGACGAACTGCCCGGAGGGGATGTGCAGGTCGATATTATTCAGGATGGTACGATCGCCATATTGCTTGCTGACGCCATTCACGCCAACCGGTGTACCGCGATTTAAGCGCGCCGGATTTAGGGTTGCGTTGCTCATGCGTTCTCCTTCACTTGGTAAGCCGGATGCCAGCGCAGCCAGACGCGCTCCAGCAGTTGTGCCGCGACGTCGGCGAGTTTGCCGAGCAGGGCATAGAGAATGATGGCCACCACCACCACGTCGGTTTGCAGGAATTCACGGGCATTCATCGCCAGATAACCAATGCCAGAGTTAGCGGAAATGGTTTCGGCGACAATCAGCGTCAGCCACATTAGGCCAAGGGCAAAACGTACGCCAACCATAATTGAAGGCAGCGCACCCGGCAGAATCACCTGAATGAACAGGCTCCAGCCAGACAAGCCGTAGCTGCGCGCCATCTCGACTAAACCCCGATCAATATTACGAATGCCGTGATAAGTATTCAGGTAAATCGGGAACAGCGTGCCCAGCGCCACGAGGAAAATCTTGGCGGATTCGTCGATGCCGAACCATAAAATCACCAGCGGAATCAGCGCCAGATGCGGCACGTTACGCAGCATCTGCACCGAGGTATCCAGCAAGCGTTCGCCGACGCGCGAGGTGCCGGTAATCAAACCCAGAATCAAACCAATCGAGCCACCAATAGAGAAACCGATGGCAGCACGCCAGCTGCTGATCGCCAGGTTTTGCCATAGTTCTCCGCTCACCGTCAGCTTCCAGAAGGTGATGAGGATGTTTTCCGGCGACGGCAAAATGCGCGTCGACAGCCAACCCACTTGCGATGCCAGTTGCCACAGCGCAATCAGCACCACCGGTAAAACCCAGGGCAGTACAGCATTCGTTAGCTGTTTTTTAACGTTCGCCATCATCTGCTCCTTTAGCTCTGCGACACTTTTTGCGGTGTGAAATCGTTGGCCACCGCTTCACCGTGCGCTTGCACCACGCGCGGCTTCGGCACTTCCGGAATCGCCAAATCGAGGTGCGGGAACAGCAACTCACCTACGCGATAAGCCTCTTCCAGATGCGGATAGCCGGAGAGAATAAAGGTCTCGATGCCGAGATCCTGATACTCCTGCATGCGCGCCGCCACGGTTGGGCCATCGCCCACTAACGCGGTACCTGCGCCGCCGCGCACCAGGCCGACACCGGCCCACAGATTCGGGCTGATCTCCAGCTTGTCGCGACGTCCACCGTGCAGTGCGGCCATGCGCTGCTGGCCTACCGAATCGGTGCGCGCAAACGCGGCCTGCGCTTTGGCAATGGTGGCATCGTCGAGATGGGCAATCAGGCGATCCGCCGCTTGCCACGCTTCTTCATTGGTTTCGCGCACAATCACGTGCAGACGAATCCCGAAGCGCACGGTGCGGCCTTGTGCCGCCGCTTTGGCGCGCACTTGCTCAATCTTCTCTTTAACTAACGCCGGCGGTTCGCCCCAGGTGAGATAGACATCGACCTGTTCAGCGGCCAGATCCTGTGCGGCATCTGATGATCCGCCAAACCACAGCGGCGGACGCGGTTCCTGCACCGCTTTAAACATCAGACGCGCACCGCGCACCTTCACATGCTTGCCTTCGTAATCGACGGTTTCGCCTTCGCTTACCCGCCGCCAGACGCGGGTAAACTCAGCGGACTCTTCATAGCGTTCACGGTGATCGAGGAACACGCCATCGCCGGCTAACTCTTCCGGATCGCCGCCGGTGACCAGATTAAACAGCGCGCGACCATTCGACAGACGATCCAGCGTGGCGGCCTGACGCGCCGCCTGCGTCGGTGAAATCACGCCCGGACGCAGTGCGACGAGGAAACGCAGACGCTGCGTAACCGGAATCAATGACGCCGCCACCAGCCAGGCATCTTCACAGGAGCGGCCGGTAGGGATCAGCACGCCGCCGAAGCCAAGGCGATCCGCTGCCTGCGCAATCTGTTGCAGATAACCATGATCAACCGGGCGCGAACCTTCCGCGGTGCCAAGATAGTGGCCATCGCCGTGCGTCGGGAGAAACCAAAATACGGATACGCTCATGATTAATTTCCTTTAGGCTGGGCGGATTGTGGATGCCAGATGCGGTCAGCAATATTCACTTTTACCGGCATCAGATGATTGGCATAAAACAGATCGGCCGTTTGCTGTTGGGCCTGCGCGGTATGGGCGCTGACCGGCGTAATGGTGGTCGGTGGACGATGGTCGAGATAGCTGGCAATCACCGGTTTCGGTAAGCCCATCGCATTCGCCAGCAGATCGATACTCTGGTCGCGCTGGCTGCGCGTTAACGCATCGGCTTCGCTGAAGGTATTCAGGACCTGCTGCACAAAGGCGCCGTTCGCCTCGGTGTATTTGCGCGTGGCTAAATAGAAGGAGCCGGTTTGATTGAGTTTGCTGCCGTCGGCCAGCACGCGCACGTTGCCTTGCAGCAGCGCGGCAGAGTAGTAAGGATCCCAAATCGCCCAGGCATCAACGTCACCTTGCTGGAACGCGGCGCGCGCATCGGCAGGCGTCAGATAGGTTGGCTGAATGTCTTTAAAGCTCAGTCCGGCCTGTTCCAGCGCACGCAGCAGCAGGTTGTGCGAGCTGGAGCCTTTCTGGAACGCCACTTTATGCCCTTTCAGTTCGGCCACGCTGTGAATTGGGCTGTCTTTCGGCACTAAAATCACTTCGGCTTGCGGCTTGGGTGGCTCCGAGCCGACATACAGCAGATCGGCACCTGCGGCCTGAGCAAACAGCGGCGGGATGTCGCCGGTGCTGCCCAAATCGATGCTATCGACGTTAAGCGCCTCGAGCATCTGCGGGCCCGCCGGGAATTCCACCCACTTTATGTTGGTGCGCGGGAAGCGCTGCTCCAGCAGCTTGTGGGTTTTCGCCAATACCATGCTCACCGAACCTTTCTGGTAACCGATACGCAACTGTTCTGGTGCGTCGGCGGCCTGCGCGCTCACGCTCAAGGTGAGCAGCGCCGCGACGGCTGGCATGAGTAAACCCGTCAATATCCTTTTCATCTCTCTTCCTTTATACCGCTTGTGCGTAAGGTGGGTGGCGACGATGCAGCGCGTGCCAGAAGGTATCCAGCGCTTCATCAATGCGTTGCGACAGCAGCGGATCGAGCAGCGGCTGGCGGTCGTAATCGGTAATCTGGCCGTCAGTGGCGAACACGCCGTGCAACACTTCCTGTGCCTTCAGTGCGTTGAGTACCGGCTTCAGCGCGTAATCCACCGCCAGCAGATGTGAAGCGCTGCCGCCGCTGGCCAGTGGCAACACCACTTTGTGTTCCAGCGCGCGCTCGGGCAGCAGATCGAGCAGGGTTTTCAGTGCGCCGGAAAACGAAGCCTTATAAATAGGCGTGGCGACAATTACGCCATCCGCCAGCGCCAAATCGGCTTTCAACGCGGCCAATGCGGGAGAATCGAAGCGTGCATAGAGCAAATCTTCAGGCTGGAAGTTGTGAATATTCCATGGAATCACTTCGACACCGCGCGCTTCCAGCGCGTGCTGGCACAGGCTCAGCAGCGCAGTAGAGCGTGAAGGGAAGCGAGGGCTGCCCGCCAGCGTAATAACCCGCATGGTCACTCCTTATAACTTAAAGTTATTGATTATCTGATATTCAGAACTGATGTGTTCAATACTGTCAGAGCAGGCAGCGAGGCTTAAATGATTTATCTGGTAATCCTAAGTCGCAAAATGGGATAGCCAGTAGCATATAAAGAGGGGATGAAAACGCAGGTTTCAGGCGCTTAGGTATAATCTGAAAAGCGAGGCTGCGAGGGTGCAGTTATATAAATCCTGCGGCCTCAGTGAATGACGTTAATGATTAAAGGGCGTGATGCATGGGTAAAACAGAGTAGTAACCAGAGAAATATATTTATACAGACCGCGCAGTTACCGATTGCATGCAGTGCTTGATATTGAAAGTTATGGAAAAAGATAAACAATTCTCCACTATTCACTCCCTCATGAATCGGATAAAACTGAGCAACAGTTGTTTATTTCCTAATTTACCGTGGTTTTTATTTCACGAAATTTATGTCTAAACGCGAATAAAGGTTAATAAAATACGCACTATTCAACCCGCTTGTTACAAGTCATGCAAATTTTCGCCGATCAACATCACACTTCATGCAGCTGCGCTGAACAATTAATTTCGTAAGTTACATGTTAATGCTAATCGTGGTTGGAATTACAATTCCAGGCCTGTTTATAATCGGTTGAGCTAATTTCCGCTAGAACACGATAACGATATTTCACTTATTTATTTACGCCCGCGTTTTGTGGCGTGAACTGCCGTTGCGGCAAACCAATTTATTTTTAGGGAGATATATATGGGTAGTTCTTCATTTGCTCAGGATTTAACTGAGCAGCGGGTCGCGCCTGCCACCTTCAATCGCATCTCACCCTCACCTAACGCTGCAGAAGAGCTGGTATGTTACTGGCTGCAACCCGATGCTGCGGGATCGCATCTCACCTCGTCATTGCTGCCGACCTTTCCGCACAGCACGCCGGCTCAAGATGATTTCCTGCTGTTCAGCGCGGAACGCAGCGCCTTGCCGGCCAACCTGCTGCAGGACGTGGCAAAGCTCAGTGACCAGCGTCCCGAGCTGAACTGTTTTGTGGTCTCACTGGCGAAGCGCGAGCTGGCGAACGGTTTACACTCTTCTCTGCAGCTGTTTCAGCAACTGCATGCGCAGCGCTGGTGGCAGCAGGGCGGCTTTGTGGTGATCTTGCGTGCTGGACTGGCCCGCGCGGGTGGGCCGCTGACGCGTATTCAGGATGTGATGCTGGCCGGATTACTGCATACACAAACGGCGTGGGTGCTCGATTACGCCAGTGAAGCGTCGCTGACCACTCAGGTAGAAGCCTCGCCGCGCTTAACCTATCAGCAATTTATTACCGATTATGAAAAACTCACACGATTGTCACACTATATTCCGGAGCGAAACCGCTATCGGGAAAGTTATTTACGCAGCGGCTTATTACAATTAGTCCAGCACGAGTTGAGTGGTGCCGATAAATTCTCAGATAATACCCGCCATGCATTAACCTACTTTGCGGAAAACTTCCCGGCCAAAGGTGCAATGGAAAAACTCATGTTGAAACAACCTGACATCTATTTCGCCATGATGAAAATGAGAAAAAATCTGGGCGCTTAGCACCAACGTTAATTTTAAGAATAACTCCGGTGTGCGCGTGAATACTTTTATGTCACGCTTAAGGCCACTGAGATAATCCCCAGATGCCAAAACACCTATGTCTATAAAACGTAACGCGATTGCCAACTATGTTGGTCAAATCTATCTGACGCTGTCAGGTATTTTGGTTGTACCACTTTATATTCAACACTTAGGTATGGAAGCCTACGGTTTAGTGGGCTTCTTTTCGATCTTATTAACCTGGCTGCAATTACTCGATGCCGGTGTTTCGACCACCTTGATGCGGGAAGCGGCGCGCTATCGTGCTAATCAGGCGGAATTTGTCTGGTTCCCGGCGCTGTTTGCCACGCTGACCAAATTCTTCTTGTTCTCCACGATTGTGCTGGTGGTGTTGGGTTGGTTGGCGACGCCATGGATTGCCACGCACTGGCTGGATGCGCGTCATCTTCCGGCGGGCGATGTGGTGATTGCCGTGGCGATTATGGTGATCACTGCGGCGATACGCTGGCGCACCAGTCCGTATCGCAGCGTGATTGTGGGCTTCGAACATCAGGTGTGGCTGAACGGCGTCAACCTGATTATCACCACCTTGCGCACCTTCGGCGCGGTGCTGGTGATTCAATTCTTCTCTAATGCGGTATTGGCGTTCTTTGTCTGGCAGTTGCTGGTGTCGATTGCCGAAGCGGCCTGCTGTATCTACAAATCCTGCCAGCTGATCCCCAAAGCGGCGCGCAAAGAGAAGCGCGGCGATCTGAAAGAGGTGCTGAAACCCTTTATTCGTTTTGCGCTCAGCGCGGCATTTTCCAGTGCGGTGTGGACCTTTATTTCGCAAATTGACCGACTGGTGCTCTCCAAGACGCTGCCGCTGAGCGAATACGGTTCGTTTACCGTGGTGGCGACTGCCGCAACTGGCATTCTACTGCTGAGTAGCCCGATCATGCAGGCCATCGTGCCACGCATGACCGGCATGAAAACCCGCAAAGAGGGCGATGCGGAGTCCTTGAAACTTTACCGCTACACTACGCAGGCGGTGGCGATCTTTATGGCGCCGCTCAGTATCACCATCGCCTGTTACGCCGGCCCGCTGCTGTGGGCGTGGACGCAGAAAAGTCAGATTGTTGATGAGATGTCATTTGTCCTTAGCCTGTACGCATTAGGCAGCGGCATTCAGGCCATCTGCGGTTTGCTCTATCACCTGCAATACATCAACGGCAACCTCAAGCTGCACATGAAAGGCTTCACCTGCTTTGCCGTGCTGCTGGTGCCGCTCAACATCTGGTGTGCCATTCACTACGGCGCACTGGGCACCGGTTGGCTGTGGCTGGGCCAAAACATCTTCTATCTGGTGGGCTGGGCGTGGCTGGTGCATCGCCGCTTTGCGCCGGGCATTCATTTCACCTGGTTAACCCGCGACGTGATGCTGATTTGGGCGGTTTCTGCGGCTGTCGCCTGGCTGAGCACCTTGCTGCCGATCGAGTGGAACCAAAATCGCTGGCTCAACCTGCTGTGGCTTGGCCTGATTGGCGCATTCAATCTCGGCGTCTGTTGTCTGCTGCATAGTGTGGTGTTGAAGCGTCTCAGAATTCCGTTGTTTAACGTTGAGGAAAGAGGATGAGCATGATGTCATCTCACAGTATCCCTACGGTTTCGGTCATCATACCGAACTGGAATTGCGCGCCCTGGCTGCCAGAAGCGATGGGTTCATTGTTGCGTCAGTCATCGCCGCCGGAACAGATCATTGTTATCGACGATGGTTCCAGCGACAGCAGCGTAGCCTGGCTCACGGCGTTTGCGGCCCAGCATCCGCAGGTGATCCTGCTGAGCGGTGAGCGCGGCGGCGTCAGTGCCGCGCGTATGAAAGGGCTCTCTGTCGCAACCGGTGATTTTGTTTACTTCATGGATGCGGATGATTTTGTCTCCACCGATTTGTTCGCCGACTTCCGTCGCGTGCAGGCGCGCCATGAAGATATCGATCTGTTCTGCTTTGGCGCGAAAATGTTTTTTGATGTGCCTGCCGCGCAGCGCCACTATCAAACCATTCACCAGCGTCATGTCAGTGGATTGCTGCCCGGCGGCAGCACCAGTTTACGTACGCTGATGCAGCATCAGTCGGCGCATCGCGTCGTGTGGAGCAGCATCATTTCGCGTCGCTTGATTGATCAACTGGCGCTGCAGTTTCTGCCGATTCAAAACCATGAAGATGCGCCTTACATGTTTGCGCTCTATCTGCAGGCGCGTAACATTTATTGCACCAGCCAAAGCTACTACTACAAACGCTTTATGCTGACGTCGCTGTCGCAAAGCACGCGCGATTTTTCCTATGTGAAAAATTACTTTATTGCGCGTGAAAGCAGCGAACAGTTCCTGCGCGATCGGCATCTGCCGGTGGATGCAGCGTTGCTGGATAGCTATTACCAAACGGTGATGCACAGCTGCCTGGCGCAGATGCGCAAAAATCACATGGTGATCCCAACGGATTGGCAACCGCAGGTGAATCAGCTGGTGCGCAATGTATTGCAGCAAAGCGCGCGTCTGAAGCTGATGTGGTATTGCCCGACGATTTACAGTGGTTTGCAGGCGTGTCGCGAACAGCTTGGCCGCTATTCTGCACGACGCTGATAACGATCAAATTGTGATGCAGTAGAACAATTTACTTTTGCGCCAGCGCACCTTACCATTCTGGCGCACATTTTCCCGTGCACCCCGACTTCCCTGGTTTCCGTCATTGAGGAGAGTGCATGTTATATCCTATCGTCCGGCCAGCGCTGTTTAAGCTTGATCCTGAGCGTGCGCACGAACTCACCTTTCAACAACTGCGTTTTATTAGCGGCACCCCGCTGGAAGGGCTGATTCGCCAGTCGCTGCCATCACGTCCGGTAACCTGCATGGGATTAACCTTCCCGAACGCGCTCGGCTTAGCGGCCGGTCTCGATAAGAATGCCGAGTGCATTGATGCCTTCGGCGCGATGGGCTTTGGTTTTGTCGAAGTGGGAACGGTAACGCCGCTGGCGCAACCGGGAAATGATAAACCGCGTATGTTCCGCTTAGTGCCTGCCGAAGGGATTATTAACCGCATGGGGTTTAATAATCTCGGCGTTGATCATCTGATTGCCAACGTTAAAAAGTCGCGCTTTAAGGGCATTCTCGGCATCAATATTGGCAAAAATAAAGATACGCCGGTCGAGAAAGGCAAAGACGATTATCTGATCTGCATGGAAAAGGTATATGCCCACGCCGGTTATATCGCCATCAATATTTCGTCACCCAACACGCCAGGATTACGCACGCTGCAATATGGCGAAGCGCTGGACGATCTTCTTTCTGCCATCAAATTAAAACAGCAAGAACTACAACAAAGGCACCTTAAATATGTGCCGGTGGCGGTAAAGATCGCGCCGGATCTGACTGAAGAAGAATTGATCCAGGTTGCCGACAGTTTGGTGCGCCACAATATTGATGGTGTGATTGCCACCAATACCACGCTTGATCGTTCGCTGGTGACCGGCCTTAAATATGCCGAAGAAATGGGCGGATTAAGTGGTCGTCCGGTGCAGTCACGCAGCACCGAAGTGATTCGCCGCCTGGCGCAAGAGCTGCAGGGCCGCTTACCTATTATCGGCGTCGGTGGTATTGATTCGCTGGTTTCTGCGCGTGAGAAAATTACCGCGGGTGCAACATTAGTGCAGATATACTCTGGATTTATTTATAAAGGCCCAGGCTTAATTAAAGATATCGTGACCCACCTCTAAGACATTTCCCACTTTACTGTGCCGAGGGGTTTATTTATCCCTTCGGCTCGTTTATATTTTGTCCTGCTGATGCATTTTTCAGCTTTTTCTCAGATTTATTATTTTAATTAAGCGCCGTTTAGCGCAGCGATAAACCACAGGGCAGATCATGAAAATCAAACCTGATGACAACTGGCGTTGGTATTTCGACGCTGATCATGACCGCATGATGCTGGATTTAGCCGACGGCATGTTATTTCGCTCGCGCTTCTCGCGCAAAATGCTGACGCCTGATGCCTTTAATGTCAGCGGTTTTTGCGTTGATGACGCCGCGCTCTATTTTAGCTTTGAAGAACGTTGCCGTCAGAGTGGATTAAAAGGCGATCAGCGTGCGGAATTAGTGTTAAACGCGCTGGTGGCCAGTCGTTTTCTCAAACCCCTGATGCCAAAAAGCTGGCACTTCACGAATCATGCGCACAGCTGGCAGCCCGCTGCGGGCGATATGGTGGCGGTGACGCTGGCTGATAGCGGCGAACAGGCACAACTGTTTGTGGTTGAAAGCGGTGAAAATGCCGCGCTGTGCTTATTAGCGCAAAACGCGCTAACCGTGGCGGGTAAAGGTATGCAGTTGGGTGATGCGATTAAGATCATGAACGATCGTCTGCGTCCGCAGCAGCAGGAACAAACCGCCCACTTTGCGCGGGCGGTGTAATCGGCTTACGCCAGTTCGATATCGCCTGCCGGAATACAGCTGCAGCTTAAGATGGTACCATCCGCGCGCACCGCGCTTTTCTTCAGTGCTTTCACTTCACCCGCCACCAACGTCACTTTGCAGCTGCCACAAATCCCGGCGCGGCACGAGTAGGGAATGCGGAAACCCTGCATTTCCAGCTGTTCCAGCAGCACTTGCTGATTGTCGCCGCTAAAGCTCGAACCCTGATAATCGATGGTCACCGCGCTGCGGCTGCTGGCGGCTGGCGCCAGCGTTTCGACCACGACGCCCGCACCGTAAGCGCGTGGGGTTTGCTTCTCGATAATGGTCACCGCGTCGCCGACGCGAATAATGCCGCTATTAAGGGCGATCAAATTCAGGCCGAAATCGATATCGCCGCTGCCATCCTGCGCGCTGCGAAAACTCTGCAAGGTCGAGAGCGGTTCGCCATCAGGATGTTTACGGCCGCTTTCGGTACCGACGGTGGTAAACACGCAGCGGCTGCACGGTTTCGGCATCTCAAAGGTGATCTCGCCAATTTGCAGGCGTTTCCAGCTATCTTCTTCCCAGGCAGCCGCGCCGCTCACCACCAGATTGGGACGGAACTGCTCAACGCGCACGCTGGCCGGACAGCGCTGTTGCAGATCCTGCAACGAGGCCATATTCACTAACAGGTAAGGAAAACCGTCGGCGAAACTCAGTGGCACATGATCAAAACGCTTCACGCGGCGCGTCGGTTGCACGCCGGTCCAGCGCAGCTGCACCGGACGCGGGAAGAAGGTGCTTAACCAGTTGTTGATCGCGTCAGGTGCAATATGCGCGGTGAAATGGTTGCCCCAGACTTCGGTGGGTGACTGCTCAGCGGTGAAATCAGCGAAGCGGATCAGCGCCTGCGAACCATCCGGTGCCTGCAGAAACAGCCCGTCCGGCAGCAGCGCCGGGGTAAAGCGCACCATTTCCGGAAACTGGCGGGCGGTCACGAACGTGCCGTCCCGTTCGGTCACCATAAAGATGCGATCAAAGCCCAGACCGCTTTCCAGCACCTGCGCATGTGACAGTTGCAGACCGCGCATAGATTTAACGGGATGGATGTAAAGGCGTGAAAGCGTAATCATCACCACTCCAAAAAAGGGGTCATAAGTTTTAAAGAAGCTAACTTTATGACATAGCACGCTGATTCGCTATAATGCGCAGCAATTTAAGCAAGAGTAAAAAGTGACGATATGAATTCTCTGTTTGCCAGTACGGCGCGTGGGCTCGAAGAGCTGTTGAAAAGTGAGCTAGACGCGCTGGGTGCGCAGGATTTGCAGGTGGTGCAGGGCGGCGTCCACTTTCAGGCCGACGACCATGTAATGTACCAAAGCCTGCTGTGGAGCCGTCTGGCTTCACGCATTTTGCTGCCGCTGGGAGAATTTGGCGTCTGGAGCGATCTCGATCTTTACGTGGGTGCGCAAAGTATCCCGTGGACCGAGATGTTCGACAGCAACACCAGTTTTGCCATCCATTTTAGCGGCACCAACGAGGTGATCCGCAACAGCCAGTTCGGTGCGCTGCGCATTAAAGATGCCATCGTCGATAGTTTTACCCGCCAGAATCTGGAGCGCCCGAACGTAGATCGTGAACAACCGGGCATCCGCATCAATGCGTGGCTCAACAAAGATCGCGTCAGCATCGCGCTGGATCTGAGCGGTGATTCACTGCATCAGCGCGGCTATCGCCAGCAAACCGGCGCAGCGCCGTTAAAAGAAACCTTAGCGGCAGCCATCGTGATGCGTTCCGGTTGGCAGAGCAGCACGCCGCTGGTCGATCCGATGTGTGGTTCCGGTACGCTGCTGCTGGAAGCGGCGTTGATCGCCTGCGATCGCGCGCCTGGCCTGCTGCGTACCCATTGGGGCTTTAATCGCTGGAAGAAACACAATCAGGCTGCGTGGCAGGAAGTTCATGCTGCCGCGAAAGAGCGCGCACGCGTGGGTACCGCCGCTGCGACCGCCCGTTTCTTTGGCTACGATAATGACAGCCGCGTGCTGGAATCGGCGCGCGCCAACGCCCGTCGTGCAGGCGTGTTCGAGCTGTTCACCTTTGCGCAGCAGGATGTGATTAAGCTGAAGAATCCGCTGGCGGGCAAAGAGATTACCGGCACGGTATTGAGCAATCCGCCGTACGGTGAGCGTCTGGAAAGCGAACCGGCGCTGATTGCGCTGCACAGCCAGCTGGGCCGCATCATGAAGCAGCACTTCGGCGGCTGGAATCTGTCGCTGTTCAGCGCCTCGCCAGAGCTGCTGAGCTGCTTGCAACTGCGTGCCGATCGTCAGTTTAAAGCCAAAAACGGCCCGCTGGAGTGCGTGCAGAAAAACTATCAGCTGGCTGCAACCAGTGCAGAAGGCGGCGCGCAGATCGCGGAAGATTTTGCTAACCGTCTGCGCAAGAACCTGAAGAAGCTGGATAAATGGGCGCGTCAGTCGAATATCGATTGTTATCGTCTGTATGACGCCGATCTGCCTGAGTACAACGTAGCGGTCGATCGTTACGCTGATTGGGTGGTGATTCAGGAGTATGCGCCGCCGAAAACCGTGGACGCCAACAAAGCGCGTCAGCGTCTGTTCGATGTGATCAGCGCTACGCTGAGCGTGCTGGAGATCCCGGCCAATCGTCTGGTAATGAAGACCCGCGAGCGCCAGAAGGGCAAAAGCCAGTATCAAAAGCTGGGCGAGAAGGGCGATTTCTTCGAAGTGCAGGAATTTGATGCGCGCCTGCTGGTGAATCTCACCGATTATCTGGATACTGGTTTGTTCCTCGATCACCGTATCGCGCGCCAGATGCTGGGCAAAATGAGCGCAGGCAAAGATTTCCTCAATCTGTTTGCGTATACCGGTACCGCCAGCGTACACGCCGGTTTAGGTGGCGCGAAAACCACCACCACCGTGGATATGTCGCGTACTTATCTGGAGTGGGCCGAGCGCAACCTGCGCCTTAACGGTTTAACCGGCCGTAATCATCGCCTGATGCACGCCGATTGCCTGAGCTGGTTGCGTGAGAGTGACGAACAGTTCGATTTGATCTTTATCGATCCACCAACGTTTTCTAACTCTAAGCGCATGGAAGACGATTTCGACGTGCAGCGCGATCACATGATGCTGATGCAGAACCTGAAACGTTTGCTGCGTCGCGGTGGCACCATTATGTTCTCCAACAACAAGCGCGGCTTCAAAATGGATCTCGACGGCTTAGAACGTCTGGGTCTGCAGGCGCAGGAAATTACCCAAAAAACGCTGTCGCAGGATTTCGCGCGCAACCGTCAAATTCACAACTGCTGGCTGGTTAGCCACGCCGGTAAGGAATAAGTTTTATGTCACTGATCAGTATCCATGGCGCTTACCTCTCGTTCAGCGATGCGCCGCTGTTGGATAACACCGAACTGCATATCGAAGAGGGCGAACGCGTCTGTCTGGTTGGCCGTAACGGCGCCGGTAAATCGACGCTGATGAAAATCATCAACGGCGAACAGCCGCTGGATGACGGCCGCATCATTTATGAGCAGGATTTGGTGGTGGCGCGTCTGCAACAGGATCCGCCACGCAACATTACCGGTTCTGTTTATGACTTCGTTGCCGAAGGCGTGGCCGAGCAGGCGGAGCATCTCAAGGCTTATCACGCGATTTCCCATCTGGTGATGGAAGATCCGAGCGAGAAGAACCTGAACGAGATGGGCCGTTTGCAAACCATCCTTGACCATCAGAATCTGTGGCAGCTGGATAGCCGCATCAACGATGTGCTGCAGCAGATTGGTCTGGATGCGGATACCGAGTTGTCTTCGCTGTCTGGCGGCTGGCTGCGTAAAGCGGCGTTGGGCCGCGCGCTGGTGAGCAACCCGCGCGTACTGATGCTCGACGAACCGACCAACCACCTTGATATCGAAACCATTGATTGGCTGGAAACGTTCCTCAAGACATTCACCGGCAGCATCATCTTCATTTCGCATGACCGTTCGTTTATTCGCAACATGGCGACGCGCATTGTCGATCTTGATCGCGGCAAGCTGGTTTCCTGGCCGGGCAACTACGATCTGTTCCTGACCGGCAAAGAAGAAGCGCTGCGTGTCGAAGAGATGCAGAATGCCGAGTTTGACCGCAAGCTGGCGCAGGAAGAAGTGTGGATCCGTCAGGGCATCAAAGCGCGCCGCACGCGTAACGAAGGCCGTGTACGTGCCCTGAAAGCGCTGCGTAACGAGCGCTCTGCACGTCGTGAAGTGATGGGCAAAGCCAATATGCAAGTCGGCGAAGCGGCACGTTCAGGCAAAATCGTGTTTGAGATGGAAGATGTCAATTACAGCGTGGGTGGCAAAACCCTGGTGAAAGACTTCTCTACTCAGGTGCAGCGTGGCGACAAAATCGCCCTGATTGGCCCGAACGGTTGCGGTAAAACCACCTTGCTGCGTTTGATGCTGGATCAGCTGAAAGCCGACAGCGGCCGCGTGCATTGCGGTACCAAGCTGGAAATCGCTTACTTCGATCAGCACCGCGCTGAGCTGGATCCGGATCGTACCGTGATGGATAACCTCGCTGAAGGTAAACAGGAAGTGATGGTTAACGGCAAACCGCGCCACGTGCTCGGTTATCTGCAGGACTTCCTGTTCCATCCGAAACGCGCCATGACGCCGGTGCGCGCCTTGTCCGGCGGTGAGCGTAACCGCCTGCTGCTGGCGCGTCTGTTCCTCAAGCCAAGCAACCTGCTGATTCTTGATGAACCGACCAACGACCTCGACGTCGAAACGCTGGAATTGCTGGAAGAGCTGGTGGATGGTTATCAGGGCACCGTGATGTTGGTGAGCCACGACCGTCAATTCGTCGACAACACCGTGACCGAGTGCTGGATCTTTGAAGGCAACGGCGAAATCGGCACCTTTGTCGGTGGCTATCACGATGCTCAGCAGCAGCGCGCAGCCTATAAGCAGGGCAAAGCCTCGCAGGCTAAACCGGCTACACCGGTGAAAACCGCTGAGAAAAGTGACGCCGCCAAACGTCCGGCCAACAAGCTAAGCTATAACCTGGCACGTGAGCTGGAACAGCTGCCACAAAAACTGGAGCAGTTGGAAACCCGCATCGGTGAGTTGCAGGCTAAAATGAGTCATCCAGATTTCTTCAGCCAGCCACACGATAAAACCCAGCCGGTTCTGGATGCGTTAGCGCAAACCGAGCAGGAGCTGGAAGTGGCGTTCGAACGCTGGGAAGAGCTGGAAGCACTGAAAAACGGCGCGTAATCGGAAGGAGTCAGCATGTGTGCAGCGGATCAAGCGCATCAGTGGAGTCTTTGTCCACAGTGTGATTTAACAGTAAAGCTGCCCGCTGTACCGGTTGGCAGCCGTGCGCGTTGCCCGCGTTGTCACACCACGCTGCAAGCCAACTGGCAGGAGCCGCGTCGACGTCCGACCGGCTACGCCTTTTCGGCGCTGTTCATGCTGGTGCTGGCCAATCTGTTTCCTTTCATCAATATGCACGTCGCGGGATTGAGCAGCCAGATATCGCTGCTCGAAATTCCCCAGGTGATGGATCGCGAAGATTACCGCAGCCTGGCAACGCTGTTTCTGCTGTTTGTGCAGGGCATTCCTGCCTTCTGCATGATCACCATTATTCTGCTGGTCAATAACGTCCGCATGCCGCACAACCTGCGGCTTGGGTTGGCGCGCGTGCTGTTTCAGCTGCGTAGCTGGGGCATGGCGGAAATTTTTATGGCTGGCGTGCTGGTCAGTTTCGTTAAGCTGATGGCGTATGGTGAGATTGGCCTCGGCAGCAGTTTTTGGCCGTGGTGTCTGTTCTGCGTGTTGCAATTGCGCGCTTTTCAATGTGTTGATCGCCGTTGGGTGTGGCACCGCATCAATCCGTTACCGCCGCTGCCGAAAACGCCGCTGGCCGGTGTTAGCGGCCTGAAGCAAGGTTTGCGTAGCTGCCCGTGTTGTACCGCGATTCTGCCCGCTGACCAACTGGCGTGCCCGCGTTGTGGTATGAAGGCGCATGCGCGCCGCAAGCACAGTCTGCAATGGACGCTGGCGCTGCTGATCACCTCGGTGATGCTCTACATTCCCTCGAATATCATGCCGATCATGGTGACCGAAACGCTCGGTTCGCAATATCCTTCGAACATTATGGCCGGGGTAATTTTGCTATGGAGCGACGGTTCGTGGCCGGTGGCGCTGGTGATCTTCATCGCCAGTATCATGGTGCCTTCGCTGAAAATGCTGGCGATTGCCTGGCTGTGCTGGCACGGCAGCGGACGCGGTGGGCGCGATGATGAAAAGATGCACGTGGTTTATGAGGTGGTTGAATTCGTTGGCCGTTGGTCAATGATTGATGTGTTTGTAATCGCCGTTCTCTCTGCGCTGGTGCGGATGGGTCGGCTGATGAGCGTGTATCCTGCGCCGGGCGCGCTGCTGTTTGCCATGGTGGTCATCCTCACCATGTTTGCCGCAATGACCTTTGATCCGCGCCTGCTGTGGGATCGACAACGAGAAACTGAACGTAAGGAGCCGCGTCTTGACGGACAACCATCACGGGACTGCTAAGGTCGACCAGATTAAACGCTGGTCGCCGGTCTGGATTGTACCTATTGTCACGCTGTTAATCGGCGGATGGATTCTTTTTTATCACTTCAGTCATCAGGGCCCGGAAGTGACGCTGATTACCGAAAATGCGGAAGGCATCGAAGCCGGTAAAACCACCATTAAGAGCCGCAGCGTCAACGTCGGTGTGGTGGAAAGCGCGGTTCTGACCGACGATTTGCACCATGTAGAAATTAAAGCGCGTCTTAATTCGGGCATGGAAAAGTTGCTACAGGGCGACAGCGCATTTTGGGTGGTGAAACCGCAAATTGGTCGCGAAGGCATTACCGGATTGGGCACGCTGCTTTCCGGTGCCTATATCGAGCTGCAGCCGGGCGCGAAGGGCGATAAGCCGGAACGTTATCAACTGCTGGATGCACCGCCGCTGGCGCCGCCGGATGCCAAAGGCATTCGCATAACGCTCGACAGTAAAAAAGCCGGTCAGCTTAATGCGGGCGATCCGGTGCTGTTCCGCGGTTATCGCGTAGGTTCAGTGGAAACCAGCAACTTTGATACCGATAAACGCATGATGACTTATCAGCTGTTTATCTCGGCGCCTTACGATCGCCTGATCACCACCAACGTGCGTTTCTGGAAAGACAGCGGTATTGCCGTCGATATGTCTGCATCAGGCATGCGCGTAGAGATGGGATCGCTCACTACGCTATTCAGCGGCGGCGTCAGCTTTGATGTGCCGGACGGCGCTGAGCTGGGCCGGGCGGCGGAGAACAAGGCGGAATACCATCTGTACGACGATCAGCGCAGCATCCAGGATTCGCTCTACAGTGCTCATACCGATTTCCTGCTGTTCTTCACCGATTCAATTCGCGGCTTGCAGGTGGGCGCACCGGTTGAGTTCCGCGGCATTCGTTTGGGTACGGTGTCACAAGTGCCTTATATGATTCCGGGCGTGAATCAGGCGCTGAATACGGATTATCGTGTGCCGGTGCTGATTCGCATTGAGCCGGATCGGTTTGTTAATCGCCTGGGCGGAGATTTCAATCTTGAGCAGCATCTGCAGGATGGCAAAAAACGCGGTCTGCGTGCGACGCTGAAAACCGGCAACCTGCTGTCTGGCGCGCTATTTATCGACCTCGATTTCTACGATAACGCACCGGCGTATCAAGGCCCGAATCAGGTGGCTGGCCTGGAAGTGATTCCAACCGTCAGCGGCGGCCTGGCGCAGATTCAGCAGAAACTGATGGCGGCGCTGGATAAGATCAACGGCTTGCCACTTAATCCAGTGCTGAATGAAGCCACAGGTACCTTGAAAGAGAGCCAGCGCACCCTGCAGCGGCTGCAGAAAACGCTGGATAACCTTAATCAGGTCACGGCGAATCCGGCGATGAAAACCCTGCCTTCAGACATGCAGCAAACCCTGCGCGAACTGAACCGCAGCATGAAAGGGCTGCAGCCAGGTTCACCGGCTTACAGCAAGCTGGTGGGCGATATGCAGCGGCTTGATCAGGTACTGCGAGAACTGCAGCCGGTGCTGAAAACGCTGAATACCAAAAGTAACGCGCTGGTGTTTGAGGCCAAGCCGGGCCAGGATCCACAGCCAAAGAGGGCGAAACAGTGAAAAAAGGGCTAATTATCGGGGCGCTGTTGCTGCTGGCAGGCTGCAGCAGCACCATTGAAAATACCTATTATCAGCTGCCTGCGGGCAGCAATGTGGCGCGCGTTGAAAGTGCCGCGGGCACTGGCCAACCGATGATTTGGGTTGAGCAAGTAACGGTACCGGATTACATGGCGGGCAACGGCCTGGTCTATCAGACCAGCGATGTGAAGTACGTGATTGCAGCCAATAACCTGTGGGCCAGTCCGCTCGATCAACAGCTGCAGCAAACGTTGATCAGTAATCTCAGTAAAGCGCTACCTGGCCGCCTGGTTGCCGGTGCGCCGCTGGGGGATACGCACGATACGCTGTCGGTAAACGTTACCGGTTTCCAGGGACGCTACGATGGACAAGTGGTGGTGAGTGGCGAATGGTTACTGCAGCATCAAGGACGCCTAATCAAACATGGCTTTAATCTGACGCTGCCGCAAACCGAAGATGGCTATGATGCGCTGGTACGTACTCTGGCTCTCGGCTGGCAGCAAACCGCACAACAAATCGCAAATAGTGTCGTTTCGCTAAATTAAGATTTGTTCGATACTTATGCTAAGTCCTTGATTTACTGTAGTGTGATCGCAGTCAAATCAGGGGCTTTTTTTATTGCCTAATCAGCCAGATAGACAATCAACTGACAATTCTACATGGCACTTTAACGTCAAAAACATGACATTGGCGTGAATTTTGCGCATTGACCTTTCTTCTGCATCGGGTTAGAACATTACTGTGGTTGAACATTATATCGCCACTCTTTCTTTCCACCCAGATTCCACCAGACCTGAAATGAGGGAAACGAGGCATGAAGAGACAGAAGAGAGACCGCCTGGAACGAGCACATTCACGAGGCTACCAAGCCGGTATTACGGGCCGCTCGAAAGAGATATGCCCTTATCAATTGATCGATGCACGGTCTCACTGGTTGGGAGGTTGGCGTCAAGCCATGGAGGACAGGTCAGCGGTGGCCTAGCACTGCTGGATGTCTAACATTATGGAAGAAACCTCCGCTGCGTGCGGAGGTTTTCATTTGGAAGGATTAGAAAGCTGAGGTGTCTTTGAACAGACCCACTTTCAAATCGGTCGCAGAGTAAATCAGGTTCCCGTCAACGAAGACTTCGCCATCTGCCACGCCCATCACCAGTTTACGGTTAATCACACGTTTGAAGTGAATTTTATAGGTCACTTTTTTGGCGGTAGGCAGGACTTGTCCAGTGAACTTCACTTCACCCACGCCCAACGCGCGGCCTTTACCTTCTGCGCCCAGCCAGCCGAGGTAGAAACCCACCAGCTGCCACATCGCATCGAGGCCGAGGCAACCCGGCATTACCGGATCGCCAATGAAGTGGCAGTCAAAGAACCACAGGTCAGGGCGGATATCCAGTTCGGCTTCGACGAAACCTTTATCGAATTTACCGCCGTCTTCGGTCATTTTGACCACGCGGTCCATCATCAACATGTTGTTGGATGGAAGCGGCGGTCCATTTTCGCCAAACAGTTCGCCGCGACCCGAGGCAATCAGGTCTTCTTTACTATAGGATTCGCGTTTATCTACCATGTTCTCAATATGCCTTCTTTTAGTGAAGCCCGAATATTAGCGAACAGTTGTACGCTGAGCAATGTTATCAGCTGTGGTTGAACCAGTTGAGCCAACGTAGTGGCCACGGACGCAGGCGAGCTTCCTGCTGGTTCAGCTGGGTAATACGTTCCTGAATGGTACTAAGCAGAGATTCGCCGCTTTCACTCTGCCAGGCAATGCCGGTCAGCAGCGGCAACGCTTCATCTACGCTCTCAATGGCCCAAAGATGGAATTGTCCGGCCTTAACCGCTTCCACAACATCCTGATTCAGACTGAGATGGCGCGCGTTACTGGCAGGGAAAATGACACCTTGCTTGCCGGTCAATTCACGTGAATGACAGATTTGGAAGAAGCCTTCAATTTTTTCGTTCAGGCCGCCGACGGGCTGCACGTTACCAAACTGATCAACTGAGCCGGTCACCGCAATCTGCTGGTTAACCGGCTGATTAGCCAGCGCACTGATTAACGCACAGAGTTCGGCCAGCGAGGCGCTGTCGCCATCCACTTCGGAATAGGATTGTTCAAACACCAGTGAAGCGGAGAAGGGCAGCTGTTGCTCTAGTTCCAGCTCGGCAATCAGGTAGGCTTGCATAATCATCATGCCTTTCGCATGGATGTTGCCACCTAATTCGGCTTTGCGCTCCACATCGGTGAACTCGCCATCGCCCGGATGTACCACACAGGTAATGCGCGAAGGTTCTCCCCATGGACGCGGATGGCCTGGGAACTCAACCACCGAAAGGCCGTTAATTTGCCCAACCACTTCGCCTTCGGTTTCAATCATGATCTGATTAAGCAGGATTTCATCACGCATGCGATCGGCGAGGAAGCCTTCACGCCATTGGCGCGCTTCCAGCGCTTCTTTCAATGCTTCGCCATTGATGCTGTCGCCATGCAGCGCCGCTTCTTGCAGCTGGCGACGCAGCCAGCGCGGGCAAAGCGGCAACGTGTCTTGATCACCGGTCATGCGTGCTGCTTCGGTGATCAACAATGGCCAGAAATCGGCTTCAGGCTGCGCTAATCCGGCTTGTTCGGCTTGCGTTAGCGTCCACTGGCACCATGACGTCATGTCATCTTCGTCGAGAATTTGTAAGCTCTCTTCGAATTCGCTATACAGCGCCATCTCATGAACTTCGACGTCCATTTCCTGGAAGGCCGCCAGTGCATCACGGTCGCCACACAGTACCAGACGCAGTTGCAACGGTAGCGGGGGAATGGCGACGGGCAATGGTTGACGCTCATCCTGTGAATACCAATCGAAGCGACCTTGCTCAATACACTTACGCAAACGCAGCCACAGCAGCGGCTGTGCCAGTAAAGTGTTGACCGCAAGAATCAACGTACCGCCATTGGCGCGATGCAGTAAGCCCGGTTCAGGCTGCACACGGTCTTTATATTGACGTACGCAACCGAACAACTGTTCAGCTTCAATCCAGTCGGCGAAATGCACGCCGCCCTGACTGGTGAAGGGGCGATTGATATCGGTTGGCGCTAGAAGACTGACGGTATCACCCATCACATGATAGTCGCCACCGTAAAGAGAAATCTCATCCGGCTGGAAACGTTGCGCCGCATCGGCGATGCAGGCCAGGTAATCGCTGTTTTCCTGACTGCGTAACAGCAGCAGCGGAAAACCCAGGGTTTGATGATGCAAATGCGCCAGCGCATTCAGCAGACGCGGCTGAACCGCGGCAAGACTATCGCAATCTTCCAGTGAGACGTTCGAGAAAATGGATTGGTAGCGGTCGCTATCCGGCTGCAGGGCTTGCCACGTAATTTGAGTGCTGGTCAAAATATTCGCATTAGTCTGATTTAGGAAAAGCGCGATTATACAGGAATCAACCTGGTTAATCACGGCGGAGTTCCGGCCCGGATTGTGACGGCTGCAACATGTTTTTCCTTGCTGCATCCAGGAAAAAAGCTGTTATTCTTAGTTTGTTACGTGATCACGATGAGATTCCGATGAAATACCAGCAACTCGAAAATCTTGAAAGTGGATGGAAGTGGAAATACCTGGTGAAAAAGCATCGGGAGGGTGAACTGATCACCCGTCATCTTGAGCTTAGTGCGGCGCAAGCTGCGGTCGATACGTTGTTGTCGATGGAAAACAGCCCGGTTGAGGTTAACGAGTGGATCGCCCAGCACATTCATCCAGATTTGGAGAATCGTCTCAAGCAGACAATACGTGCACGTCGTAAACGTCACTTTAATGCTGAGCATCAGCACACGCGTAAGAAATCGATCGATCTGGAATATCTGGTGTGGCAGCGTCTGGCAGGATTGGCGCAGCGTCGCAGTAATACGCTGTCAGAAACCATAGTTCAGTTAATTGAAGATGCTGAACGCAAAGAGAAGTACGCCAGCCAGATGTCTACGCTGAAGCAAGATCTGCAGGCGATCCTCGGAAATGGTGGCTCGGAAAAAGAGTAGAATCCTTTTCGTTCTCATTACATTCAGCCATAAAAAAACCCCGCCTTAGCGGGGTTTTTTACTGCGTGATAACTTAAGCCTGTGGCTGAGTTACAACGTCTTTGATACCTTTCACGTCGATTTCAACGCGACGGTCTGGCGCCAGGCAGTCGATCAGGGCATTGCGGCCTTTCACGCTGTCACAGGTGTTGCCAGTAACTGGGTTGGATTCGCCCATACCGCGTGCAGAGATCTTGTTAGAAGGGATACCTTTAGATACCAGGTAATCAACTACAGATTGCGCGCGCTTCTCAGACAGTTTCTGGTTGTACTGCTCTGAACCGATGCGATCGGTGAAGCCCAGTACTACAACAGAGCCGTCTTTCGGATCCATTGAGCTCAGCTGGCTGTACAGCTGATCAAGAGCCTGCTGACCTTCTGGCTTCAGAGTAGATTTGTTGAAGGTGAACAGAACGTCAGACTTCAGGGTGAAACGCTTGGTTTCAACAACTGGCGCTGGAGCTGGAGCTGGAGCTACAACTGGCGCTGCATCTTCATCCTGACCGAAACGGTAAGAAACGCCTACGCTCAGCATGCTGTTGTCTGGACGTGCACCAACGGTACCTGCGTCACCGATGTTGTTAACCCACTGGTAGTCCAGGCGAGTTGCCCAGTTTTTGGTCAGTGCGTATTCAACACCAACAGCAGCCAGCGGAGAAACGCCGGTGTCGTGGTCGCTGATGCGGCCAGTAGTTGGGTTGGTCTGAGTAGAGTCAGCACGCCATACCATACCACCCAGACGGGTGTAGACATCGAAGTCTTCGGTAATTGGGTAGCTCAGTTTAGCAGCCAGCTGAACGCCTTGTGCTTTGAATGCGCCATTGGTCACGGTACCTTTGTTAGGCATACGGCCCAACCAGTCGTAGCCCAGCTCGAAGCCCAGGTACGGGTTCGCCTGATAACCCAGGAATGCACCAGCACCCAGCTGAGATTCATGAGTTGGACCGTTGTTGTTCTCATAACCGTTACCGTAGTAACCAGTATCGTGATACTGAGACCAGCCCAGTTTAGCACCGGTGTACCAGGTGTTATCTTTAGGTGCGGCCTGCGCTACGGTAGCGAAGCCAGCCAGTGCCACTGCAATTGCGATAGCTGTCTTTTTCATTTTTGCGCCTCGTTATCATCCAAATAGGCAATGAGCAAAAAGGTTGCTCTTTGTGTTAATCCTTCGCCGGGTCTAAACGCTCGCTTTTGACTCTACCGAAAAAACGGAGGTTATTGAGCACCCTGGCGAGCTAAAGTCTACAACGAGATTGGAAACTTACAAGTATGATGTGACGCCGGGCAGCAAAAAAACAGCGATTTATACACACATTTTAACAAAACATATGGCTAAATCTTCGGTCTTAGAAAACAAAAAAGCGTCTAAGCCATTGTCATAGCTGGCGGGAAAAGAATCAGTAGCTTAGATGCAACTTTTGCAAAAAAAATGCTGAGAAAATTCCTGGATTTACTTAATGAAACAAATCTGAGGGAATTTTTGACGCATTAGGTTGTCTGGAATGAGCATATTGACGTCCCTGTGGACGCAAAATCAGACCGAGTGCTTCACCTTCCGCCGCTGCTTGTTCCAATTCTAAACGCTCTTCATCACTCAATTCGTACGGAATCCAGGCAAGCACGACGCTGTAGTTACCTGTACGTAATGCCTTCACCATACTTTCAACGGTGTTAAAACGCTCAGATTCGGTGATATGCATACTCTTTTCTAACGGCAATCCCGACTGCTGCATCCAGCTACGATTTAGCTTATGAGCCGGAGTGAGCCACAGCTGCCAGCGCGATTGCTCGCTCAACTGTTTTAGTACCGGAAGCAGCATAAGTTGCATCATTTCAGGTTGTTCGCTGGAGCGCAGTTCAGTGATTCCACCCAGCGAAGGTTGCGCTAAGCCAGGTGAAGCGAAACGATGTGAACGATCAGCAGGGCCAGAGAAATGAGTACGCATAATTTAATCACTCAGTAATGAACTGTATGGATGTACAGTAATGACTTCCTGGATAAAGATCAACCTCAATTTCTGAAAACGCCTCGCAATTTCTGCACAAGATCCCGCACTCCTGCTTTTATTCATTGAACAGCTAAATCGTTTTTTTTATCTTCTAACCAGATGAATCTGCGAGCTTTTATAGGAAATTTCCCGCGCATGGAATCCATTGGAGGGGGCGTTATGAAGAGATATAACCCGGTAGTTGAGCAATCGAAAGCGCAGTTGGCGGCATTAGGTAAAATTGAATCGCGTACGCAATTTGGGGGGTATGCGCTGACTATTGAGAAGGTGATTTTTGCTTATATCAATGAAGATGCGCTTTATCTCCGAGCCAGCGAGGCGCTTCACGTCTATAACGCACAGCGTTCACTCGAACCGCTGATTTACCGCAAGCGTGGCGTGCCGGTGACCTTAAGCTACTTCAAAGTAGATACACAGTTATGGCAAAACCCCGAACAATTATTGCAGTTATCGGCTAGCTCATTGCGCGCCGCACAGGAGGAAGCGGCTACCAGACTTGTCTCGCTGCGATTGAAAGATCTGCCGAATTTAAGCCTGCGACTGGAGCTGATGCTGCATAAGGTGGGGATCAGTTCGGTGCGGTTGCTGTGTGAAACAGGATCGCGACAAAGCTGGCTGAAACTACGCGCGGTGAATAAGCACATTGGGTTAAAAACGCTGCTGGCGCTGGAAGGTGCAATATCAGGACATCATGAGGCGGCGTTACCCAGCGCCATCCGGCAAGAGCTCTATGCCTGGTATTTAAAAATGCTCCGCCAGCATGCGGCGGCGGAGCATCAGCAGCCTTAATCGTTGACGAGGGTGCGGCGTAGACGGGCAATTTCGGGCAGCAGCGCGACCAACAATCCCAATTGCTGAATCACTAATGGTGCGCGTGTATCCGGGCTGTTTTTCATCTCGCTCATGCGCTGCATTAGCGCCTGCTGCATCTCTGTGGCTTGCGTATCCGTAACCTGATCGATCTGCAGCACATCTTCTATGAAGCAGACCGCGTCATCCAGTAAGGTCAGCAAGGTACTATCTGCCAGCTGTTCGCGATGCGCTCCCAGCGCCGAGATATAGCTGAGGAAGGAGTGGTTCAGACACAGCAGTCGAAACGCATTCTCACGTAACGGTTGTTGTAGCTTAAGTTCACCACTGATGTTTGACACCACTGACGCTAGCTCAGCATCGGCGTTATGCGCATCGCGACGTGCCACGCGATAAGCCAGGCGATTGTCCTTGCCTTGATGGTATTGCTCCATAATCGCATCCAGATAGCGGCAGTTGGCATCCAATGTTCGATCGGCAACGGCGGTGATTTTGCGAAAACGCCAGTCAGGCCAGACAAAAGCCACCGCTAGCCATGCCAGGCCACAGCCAAGCAAGGTATCCACCACGCGCGGTAGCGCCACTTCAAAGCCTTCGCCGAGCAAATTGAAGCACAGCAGAACCAGCAAGGTGATAAACAACGTGGCTTGCGCATATTGAATCTGGCGGAATGCGAAGAACAGCACGCCGCTCAGCACAATTAGCACCAGCTGACCTTCAATCGAGGGCACCAGCCACAAGACCGGCAGGCCGATGGCGATGCCGGCTAAGGTACCGCCGATACGCAAGGCGAGGCGGCGTCGGGTGGCGTTGTAATTGGGCTGGCAGACGAACAGGCTGGTCAGCAAGATCCAGTAACCGCGATCGACGCCGGTGATTTGAATAAAGGCGTAGCCAACACACAATACCAGCGACATACGCACTGCATGGCGGAACAGGGCCGATTGTGGGCTGAGATGGCGACTCAGGCGTAAGCGGATATCCGCCCAGCCGCTGAGCCCTTCGCGTGACAGATGGTGATCGCTCTGCGGGGACGGTTCGGCCAGCATCTGCTCTGACTCAATCGATGCCAGTTGCGCATCAATGGCACGCAGATTACGCAGCAGCCAGAACAGTGCGTGAATGTGTGGATCCTGCGGCTCGTTCTGCTGAAGGCGTTGCAGCGCGGTTTCCAGCCGTTCAAAGGTGCGTTCAAAATGGCTGTCGTGATGCCACGGCTGACGCAGCAAAATGGTCTCCGCCAGTTGCCGACACGCGCGCGCTTGCATGTTCATCAGGCGCTGGAAACGGAACAGCACTTCGTTGTAACGCCAGTTATCACGCAGCAAATGATATTGCAGATGCGAGGAGCTGGCGCGTTCATGGATATCCTGCGCGACAAAATAGTAGTGCAGGCTGCGACGCGTGCTGCGTGAACCGCGGTCGCCACGCAAACGACTTTGAATGGTGCTTTTAGTGAGATTGAGCTGGGCCACCAACTGGCTGTTGACCATCGCCGTGGCAACCAGCGTAGCGTCATCCTGATCGCCGCCATCGGGATCAAACAGGTTTGCTTTGGCTTCAAGATAGCGCGCCAGCTGGGAAAAACTGCCTGCCAGCTGTTCCTGCACCGGACGCACCGGAAACATCAAATGACCAACAAAGGTCAGCAAGTTGTACCAAAGGGCACCGATCAACAGCAGCGCTGGCTGCATCCACCACTGTGGGAACAAGCTGATGCCCAGCATGGTATAAACCGCAATCAGCAGCGCACCAAAGGCGATGGTGGCATAACGCTGTCCCAGCGCACCGAGCAAAATAAAGCCCCAGCTGGAAAGCGCCAGACCCAGAGCAAACGCCCACGGATGGGGGAACAGCAGTTCCACCGACACCGAAGCAATACAGAAACACACCAGGGTGATCAAAAGATTGCGTACACGCCCAATCCAGCGATCGTCGAGATCCGCCAGCGCCGCGGCGACCACGCCGAGCGTCAGCGGAATGGTCCACTCGATTTGGTGCAGCCACCACGGTACCGCCGCGCATCCGGTTAAGGCAAAGAAGATGCGCAGCAAGTAGCGCAGGCTGCTGTTAAACAGATAACGTCGCCAGCCTGGCAAGGCGTCATGAATCATTGAACGGCCTCAGTAGCGGCGACGCGCATTGGCTTCACGCGCAGCCTGCGCTTCTTCAACGGAGACCACGCGACGGCCAACCGGCCACAGCGCAATCGCGGCAATTTTGAAGTTGGCGATGCCAACAGGAATGCCGATGATGGTCAGACACTGCACGATACCGGCCGAGATATGCGCAAGACACAACCACCAGCCAAACAGTATCAGCCAGAAAATGTTAAGGAAGGTGCCGCCGGTATTCATCACATGGCTTTTACTGTCGGGACGCAGCACATCGACATGCACCGCTTCGTTGCCAAAGGGCAGCAGAGACAGTTTGGTGATTTCCCAGCAGGAACGCGTCAACGGCAGCGTAAAAATCAGCACGATGCTCACCAGCGTGGCAAACAGCCAGCTGAGGGTGGTGAAAAAGCCGCCGAGAATGAAATTAAGAATGTTAAGTACGGTACGCATAAACGTGTTTTTCCTTTTGCAATCCGCAATATGTGGCGCCAAGTTTAGCTCTTTTTAAGGCTGGAGCGCCAAGAGTCTGACAGGTAAACTGCGCGATATCGAATTCCACATGACGGTGCGGACATGGAACTGAAAGCAACATCAATGGGTAAACGTCTGGCACAGCATCCCTATAATCGGGTGCGCTTGCTGGCCGCCGGCGTGGAAGTCAGTGGCGATCGCCATGAATATCTGATCCCGTTTAACCAGTTGCTCAACATTGCCTGTAAACGCGGCATGGTGTGGGGCGAACTGGAGTTTCTGCTGCCAGATGAGAAAGTGGTGCGCCTGCATGGTACCGAATGGCAGGAAACGCAGCGCTTTTTCCACTACTTGCAGCACGCCTGGCAGCAGTGGAGTAAGGAGATGAGCGAGGTGAGCGCGGAGGTGCTGGTCGCGCTGGAGCAGGAAATTCTCGCCTTCACCCAACAGGATCGCTGGTTGAAACGCAGTGAGCTGAGCGCGTTAAAAGAGAGCATTACGCGCCAGTTTTCTGCCTTGCCGTTGCCTCTCGCGCGCATTGCCGAGTTTGACAACTGTCGTGAGCGCTGGGAATTCTGCCAGCAATGGCTGGAGCAAGGTGAAGCGGCGATCCGCCAACGCAATCGTCAATGGACCAGCAAGATCCTCAGCGACTATCACGAATTCTTTTCCACGGTTGAAACCACGCCGCTCAATCCATCGCAATGCGAAGCTGTAGTGAATGGCGAAGACGCGCTGCTGGTGCTGGCGGGGGCGGGCAGTGGCAAAACCTCGGTGCTGGTGGCGCGCGCCGGTTGGCTACTGAAACGCAAGCTGGCGCAAGCGGATCAAATTCTGTTGCTGGCGTTTGGTCGTCAGGCGGCAGAAGAGATGAATGACCGTATTCAAACGCGCCTTGGTGAAAGCGCGATTCAGGCGCGTACCTTCCATGCGTTGGCGCTGCATATCATCCGCGAAGGCAGTAACAAACAACCGGTGATTAGCAAGCTGGAAAGCGACAGCAAGGCGCGGCGACAGTTGCTGATAGAGACCTGGCGCGAGCAGTGCAACAGCAAAAAAGCGCAGGCCAGCGGCTGGCGTCAGTGGTTGCAGGATGAGCTGGAGTGGGAGATTCCCGAAGGTCCCTTTTGGCAAGATGACAAACTGGCGCAGCGCATCGCATCGCGCATGGAGCGCTGGCTGGGCTTGATGCGCATGCACGGCGGCGCGCAGGCGGCAATGATCGCGGATGTGGCAGAAGCGCAGCGCGATAATTTCAGCAAGCGTGTCAAACTGATGGCGCCACTGTTAAAGGCATGGAAAAGCGCGCTGAAAGAGGAGGGCGCGGTCGATTTCTCCGGGCTGATTCATCAGGCGATTGCCATTCTGGAGAAAGGGCGTTTTATCAGCCCGTGGAAGCATATTCTGGTCGATGAGTTTCAGGACATCTCACCGCAGCGAGCCGCACTGCTGACGGCGCTGCGTCAGCAAAACAAGCGAACCAGCCTGTACGCGGTGGGCGATGACTGGCAGGCAATCTATCGCTTTAGCGGTGCCGAAATGAGTTTGACCACCGCGTTCCATCACTATTTCGGCGATGGCGATCGCTGCGTGCTGGATACCACCTATCGCTTTAACGATCGTATTGGTGAGATAGCCAATCGCTTTGTACAACAGAACCCGCATCAGCTGCGCAAGCCGCTGAACAGCTTGAGCAAAGGTAATAAAAAATCGGTGACTTTGCTGCCGCAGGATCAACTGGAAGCGCTGTTCGATAAACTGAGCGGTTATGCCAAACCCGAAGAGCGCGTACTGCTGCTAGCGCGTTACCACCATTTGCGGCCGGCAATCCTCGATAAAGCTAAAACGCGCTGGCCAAAGTTAAAGCTGGATTTCATGACGATCCATGCCAGCAAAGGACAACAGGCGGATTTTGTTATTGTATTGGGGCTGCATCAGGGACGCGACGGTTTCCCGGCACAAGCGCGGGAATCCATCATGGAAGAGGGTTTGCTGCCGCAGCCGGAAGATTTCCCGGATGCGGAGGAGCGACGGCTGGCGTATGTGGCGATGACGCGTGCGCGCCAGCAGGTGTGGCTGATGTTCGATAAAGATCGGCCTTCGGTATTTGTCGAGCACCTGCGCGAATTAGGTGTGCCACAAAGCCGTAAGGCCTGATGATTAGGGTTTCAGGCGTTCGGCGAGATAACGCTGATAGTCTGGAATCTGAATCTCAATCTGTTGGGCAAACTTCGGTGACTGGATAATAAAATCTGCGGTGGTGCGGTTATTGGCCACCGGGATATTCCACACCGTGGCGAGGCGCAGCAGCGCTTTGACATCTGGATCGTGCGGCACCGCATTCAGCGGATCCCAGAAGAAAATCAGCACATCAATTTTACCTTCCGAAATCAACGCACCCACTTGCTGATCGCCGCCCATCGGGCCGCTTAGCATGGCGTTAACATCCAATCCGGTATGACGATTAATCAGATTGCCGGTGGTGCCGGTAGCGTACAACACATGCTGTTGCAGCGTGCTTTGGTTGGTTTGCACCCACTCCAGCAGCGAGGCTTTACAGTGATCGTGTGCAACGAGGGCGATATGTTTCTGAACCTGAAGGGTACGAACGGTCTGCTCCATAGGGCTTCCTGTTTCTTCTCATGCATTATGTGTTAATGCAGGAGTTTACCCCTGGCGTTTCATCACTATCAACTTGCGCGTAAGGTTTTCATCCAGCTAATAAAACGCAGACGTGTGGCGGCATCAAAACGCTTGAACCAGCCATGCAAAGAGGGAAGATCGCTAACGTCTTGCCAGGCGTAATCCAGATTCAACTGCGCCTCGCTGGCGCTCAGCGAATGTAAGGCAAAACGCGGAACCGAAGCGGCGTGGGCATCACGATTATAATTCACCATCGCCTTTTCGAAATCGTTATCACCTGGCTTCGGCAAATGGTCGCGCAGGCTGGTGATTTCTATGCCGCGTTCATCAATCAGTTGAAAGTTGAGGGTTTTGTCGAAGGTGGTACGTTCACGACGATTAGTGAGCGCAGGCAAGCGAATTGCCACCGAATGGGCATTGGCGCTGAAAGTGACAATCATCGGCACGGATTGAAAGTGCGCGGCGTCAGTGCCCGGTTTTTCCACACGAAACAGAAACTGATGCTGCCCACGATCCAGCTCAAGGCTGCCTGCGCCTTTCAACAGCGAACCAGAAATTTTACGCCCGTCCAGCACCAGCAGTTCGATCTCGGGATCGAGCTTGAGAGTGATGGCCTGGCATGAGGCTGATACGAGCAACAGCAGTAAACCCGTAGCAGTTAAAGACAGCTTCATTTCAACTCCCGGCAGAAGGGGGTAAATCGATTATGTGTAGCAAAGTATTACATTATGGCAGTAAATTTACATTTTTACATATTTATTCGTGCTGCTGCGCAAAGTTCTGGTGACCAACAGTTGCAGCCTGATGCGCAATGCCATCTACACTTAAGCGAATGAACCAGGAGAAAAAAGATGAATGATCAAACGATTCGCGATGTGCTGACTAAAACCAAACGTATCGCGTTAGTGGGCGCCAGCGACCGCACCGATCGCCCGAGCTATGGCGTGATGAAATATTTGCTTGATCAGGGATACGAGGTGATTCCGGTGAGTCCTAAATTGGCGGGACAGCAACTTCTTGGTCAAACCGCCTATGCCACGCTGGCGGATGTACCTGGAAAAGTGGATATGGTAGATGTGTTTCGCAATGCCGAAGCGGCATGGGGCGTAGCGCAGGAAGCGATCGCCATTGGTGCGGATACGTTGTGGTTACAGCTGGGCGTGATTAATGAGCAGGCGGCGGTGTTGGCGCAAGACGCGGGTATGACCGTGATAATGGATCGCTGTCCAAAAATTGAAATTCCTCGGCTGGGGATTAGGCACTAAAACAGAAACGGCGACCTGAGTCGCCGTTTGATTAATGCCTCAGGCTGGGTGCCTGCAGCTGTTGCCGAATTGACGCGGCCAGCTCATCCATTGAAGGTTGTTCGGGATGTTCGAAGGAGGTTTCCCCCGCCAGCTGAACTTCAGCGACATAGGTATGCACCTGATCGCCTTCTTCATCTTCCATCACCACATGATACCAGGGCGCGGCGCGCAGCGTTTCGCTGGCAGCGACATCATCAACTTCTGGCTCATCAAGCGAAAACTCCGGATCGACATCCACGATAACGCCGAGCACCCCGGAGAGACGATGTCGGACCTGCTGTCCAATTCCAAATTTAGTCGTAATCATTGTGACCTCCCAAAAGACTGCCCTGTAACCAATATGGAGGCAGGGACAGCGTTTTCAAGTCACAGCACGCGGCAGGCAAAACCTTTCAGATAAAGCCCTTCAGGATAGCTGGCGATCACTGGATGGTCGGCTGCCTGACGGAACTGCTCTATAAATTGTACATCACGACCGGCATCAACGGCGGCATCAGCGATGATTTTCTGGAACAAATCGGTTGGCATCAGGCCAGAACAGGAGAAGGTCAGCAATACGCCACCGGGATTCAACAGCTGAATGGCCAGCATATTGATATCTTTATAGCCGCGACACGCGCCCATCAACTGGTTCTTGTTCTCTACGAATTTCGGCGGATCCATGACGATCAGGTCGAACTTTTCGCCGCTGTCGCGATAACGACGCAGCAGTTTGAACACATCGTCACGCACAAACTGGGCACGCGACACATCCAGACCATTGAGTTCAACGTTCTGTTTCGCCACGTCGAGTGCGTCTTGCGAAGTATCAACGCTAATCACTTCACGACAGCCGCCCATCAAGGCAGAAACCGCAAAACCACCGGTGTAAGAGAAGCAGTTCAGCACGCGTGCATTATCTGAGTAGCCACGCGTGGCAAAACGGCTGTCACGCTGATCAAGGTAATAGCCGGTTTTATGACCGCCCTGAATATCCACCAGCAGCTTCATACCGTGTTCAGTAATCGGCAGCAGCGGTGGCGGCAGTTCACCCGAAACCGGCCCTTGCGCCAGCTCCAGTCCCTCTTTTTTACGCACTGCCACATCTGAGCGATCGTAAATAGCGCAATCCGGGAAACACTGCTGTAAGGCGGAGACGATGGCCGGACGCTGATACTCGGCACCCGCAGACAACAGCTGCATCACCAGGAAGTTGCCGAAGCGATCGATGGTTACGCCCGGCATGCCATCAGACTCACCGGCAATCAGGCGATAGCTGTCCAGCCCATCACGTTTCGCCAGCCAGTCACGCCACAGCTGGGCTTGCTCAAAGCGGCGCACGAAGAAGGTGATGTCGATTGACTCATCCTGTTGCCAACTCCAGACGCGTGCGCGAATTTGTGATTGCGGAGAATACGCGGCGCGAGCCAGCCATTTGCCATTGCTGTCACAGATATCAATGGTTTCACCAGACTGGGCTTTACCTTCCATACGTGCAACGGCACCAGAGAACACCCACGGATGGCGGCGGAGCAGGGATTTTTCACGTCCCTTTGTGAGAATCAATCGAACGGTCATAGTTTGCTATGCTTACCTGAAAAAATGAGGCGCCATTTTCCGGCGGATGGCGGCAAATTGCAACGCAAGCTGATGAGAGAACGTAATGGCTACCACATGCTGTAAAATTTGGGTGCACGGCATCGTGCAGGGCGTGGGGTTTCGCTACCACACCCAAGCGCAGGCCAGAGAATTGAATCTTAACGGTTATGCGCACAATCTGGCGGACGGCAGCGTTGAAGTGCTGGCGTCCGGTGAGGCGCAGCAGGTCGATGCATTAATCAGTTGGCTCAAAGCGGGTGGGCCGCGGAGCGCGCGGGTGGATAAAGTGCTGGTGGAGCCGCATCAGCCCAGGGAAATGCCTACGCGATTCACCACCGGCTGATTACAAGCATTTCGCCGGTTTTGGCAATCCGGCAATTTTGGTCGCCTGCTTCGCCGGGCCTTCCGGGAAAAGACGGAACAGATAGCGGCTGTTGCCTTTCTCCTCGCCATACTTTTGCGCCATGGCTTTCACCAGCATGCGCACCGCCGGCGACGTATTAAATTCCTGGTAAAAGTTGCGCACAAAGTGCACTACTTCCCAGTGCGCGTCACTCATCACGATCGCTTCTTGCTCCGCGATGGCAGCAGCCAGCGGCTCGCTCCAGTCCGCGCTATTTTTCAGATAGCCTTCCGCATCGGTGGCAATCTCTTTACCAGCAAAATTCACAGTCATTCCTCATGGCGTTAATCGACACATTGTAAATTCGCCCGGCCATAAAAAGCAAAAACCCCGCCGAAGCGGGGTTTGATAACTCTTGCGGCAGCTTAATCGCGGTTAGCGAAGCCCAGCAGGCTCAACAGGCTAACAAAAATGTTATACAGCGAAACATACAGGCTTACGGTAGCGCGAATGTAGTTGGTTTCACCACCGTGAATAATGTTGCTGGTTTCCCACAGGATGGCACCGGCAGAGAAAAGGATGAACAGGGCGCTAATCGCCAGATGCAGCGCAGGCAGTTGCAGGAAGATATTAGCAACCACCGCCACCAGCAGCACGACAAAGCCGGCCATCATCATGCCACTCAGGAATGACATATCGCGGCGCGTGGTCAATACGTAGGACGAGCAACCGAAGAACACCAGCGCGGTGCCGCCCAGCGCCATAGCGATCACATCACCCATGCCTGCAGTGAGGAACGAGCTCAGGATTGGACCAAGGCAGTAACCGAGGAAGCCGGTGAAAGCGAAGGCCGCCAGAATACCTGCCGGGCTGTTAGCCAGTTTATGCGTCAGGAACATCAAGCCATAAAAGCCGACCAGCATCAGAATCAGGCCCGGTGAAGGTAAGGCAAACACGGTGCTGAGTGTGGCGGTGACGGCCGAGAAGGCCAGCGTAAAGCCAAGTAACAGATAAGTATTGCGCAGCACCTTGTGGGTGCTGACTAACGATTGCTGCGACGAGCTAAAAATTCTTTCCATCATGCGCTCCTTAAAGAGAGAAACACCAAATATGGCACGAGGATACGCAGCGCCTGAAAGACAGAAAAGGCGTTTTACCCATCTTTACGCGATAAATTGCTGTTTCGCTGAGCAGAATGGCGAAATTGACGCCGAAAAAATAGAATTTGGCTGTTTTTCAGCCGAACGATTCATTGCAGGCTTTACATCGTTATGGGGGATGTTTATAGTGCGCCTCATTGCGGAGGGGTGGCCGAGTGGCTTAAGGCAACGGTCTTGAAAACCGTCGATGGGAAACCATCCGAGAGTTCGAATCTCTCCTCCTCCGCCATTCACTCTTGCAGAGTGACGCAACAAAAAAATCCCCGGAGGGATGGCCGAGTGGCTTAAGGCAACGGTCTTGAAAACCGTCGATGGGTAACCATCCCAGAGTTCGAATCTCTGTTCCTCCGCCATATTAAAGAAGCCCGCAGAAATGCGGGCTTTTTGCTTTTCTGCGTTCACAAATTCCGAAAAACATCGCGTTGCTTTTCCATCTGCTGCCGTTCCCCGACGCCACGCGCGTTAACTGCTATATTCCATGCACGGTTTTTTGCAAACATCTGGCGATTTTCCGATGCAAGCTGAGTTACACTGTGCGGTAATTCGCTCTTTGGCGAGCTAATCGTTTGAAAGCCAGAGTGTTTCACTGATGAATTATGGAATAGGCACAATGATCAAGAAACTGAGTCTTTGCGCGTTGTCAGTCATCGCTGCGCTCCCGATGGGCATGTCCGCCTATGCTGCGGATGGAGATATGCAACTCCAGCAGGTGCTGATGTTAAGCCGTCATAACCTGCGTGCGCCGCTCGCCAACAACGGCAGCGTACTGGAACAATCCACCAAAAAGAGCTGGCCGCAGTGGGATGTCGCGGGCGGTGAGCTCACCACCAAAGGTGGCGTGCTGGAAGTCTACATGGGGAATTATACCCGTCAGTGGCTGGCACAGCAGGGCTTAGTCCAGAACGGGACTTGCCCGGACAGCAGCAACATCTTTGTCTACGCCAACAGCCTGCAGCGCACCGTGGCGACCGCGCAGTACTTTATCACTGGCGCCTTCCCTGGCTGTGATATCGCGGTCACGCATCAGGATGCGATGGGCACCATGGATCCGATCTTCAATCCGGTCGTCACCGACGGCAGCGATGAATTCAACAAGAAAGCCCTGGCTGCTATGACCGCCGCCAATGAAAAGCTGGCACTGAAGCCTGCCTTCCAGCATCTGGAAAAAATCGTCGATTACAAATCTGCCCCGGCCTGTAACGGCAAAAAGCAGTGTGATTTGAGCAGCGGCGATAACACTTTCAGCGCGGATAACGGTAAAGAGCCGAACGTAAGCGGTCCGCTGAAAATCGGCAACTCGCTGGTGGATGCGTTTACGCTGCAATATTACGAAGGTTTCCCGGCCGATCAGGTTGCCTGGGGCCAGATCAAAACGCCTGAACAGTGGAAAGAGCTGGCGTCGATCAAAAACGGTTATCAGGATGCGCTGTTCGCCTCTCCTGAAGTGGCGCGCGAAGTGGCCGCACCGCTGGTGGATTACATCCGCAGCCAGTTAGTCGATCAGGATAAAGCCAACGCGCCAAAAGTGACGCTGATGGTTGGTCATGATTCCAACATCGCCTCCTTACTCAGCGCACTGCAGGTTAAGCCTTATGAACTGCCGGGCAACGATGAGAAAACGCCGATTGGCGGCCAGGTAGTATTCGAACGCTGGCACGATGTGAAGAACAACAAAGATCTGCTAAAAGTTGAGTATGTCTATCAAACGGCCGATCAGCTGCGCGATGCCGATGTGCTGAGCCTGAAAAATCCACCGAAGCGCGTCACGCTGCAACTGGCGGGCTGTGAAACGGATGCCAACGGCTACTGCAGTTGGGATCAATTCATCGGCGCATTGAATGGCGCTCTGCAAGGTACGCCACTGCAGCCTGCTGCGGCAGAACAGCCAGCACCTGCGGCCGCAGCACCAGCCGCAGATGACGCTAAGCAGAAAGCCGATCAGACTGCTGCGGATAAAGCAGCCGCAGACAAAGCAGCCGCAGACAAAGCAGCAGCGGATAAAGCCGCAGCACAGAAGGCTGCAGACGCGAAAGCGGCTGAAGAGAAAGTGAAGGCGGATAAAGCGGCCGCGCAGAAAGCGGCAGACGAAAAAGCCAAAGCGGAGAAAGCCACTGCCCAGAAAGCAGCGGATGACAAAGCCAAGGCTGATGCGGCAGCAGCACAGAAAGCGCAAGCCGATGCAACGCCGGCCAAATCAGAAGAACCGGCCAAAGCAGCGACCAGTAACTGAGTTTGCTGCTCAAAGAAAACCCCGCCGCGGCGGGGTTTTTTGTGCCTGTTAACCGGCGATGACCACTAATTTTTGGTTGGCGAACTCTTTAATCCCCAGATCCGATAACTCACGTCCGTATCCGGAACGTTTCACGCCACCAAACGGCAGCTCTGCGGAGGTATCGCTCTGCGAATTGATAAACACCATGCCGGTTTCAATCTGCGATGCCATCTTACGGCCGCGCGCAATGTCTTTGGTCCAGACTGAACCGCCCAGGCCGTAATTTGAATCATTCGCCAGTGCCACAGCGGCACGATCGTCCGCCACCACATACACCTGTGCTACCGGGCCAAAGAACTCCTGATAGTAAGCAGGATTGTCTGGCGTCAGACCAGTGAGCACCGTTGGCTGGTAATAGCAGCCGACGCCATCAATGGCGCGTCCACCAAACTCCACGCGCGCGCCGTTTTGCACCGCTTCCTCAACCTGCTTCACTAAACGATCGCGCGCATCTTTTGAAGAGAGCGGGCCAAGCGTGGTTTTCTCATCAAGCGGATCGCCCGGCGTGGCCGATTGCAGAGCCGCGCTAAATTTGGCCATAAACGTATCGGCAATTTTCTCATGCAGAATAAAGCGCTTGGCGGCGGTACAGACCTGGCCGCAGTTACTGAGGCGAGCTTGCGCACCCTGACGTACCGCTTCATCGATATCGGCATCGTCCAGCACCACAAAAACATCGTTACCGCCCAGCTCCAGCGTCGATTTCTTCAAGTGTTTACCGGCCTGTTCCGCCACGGCGCTACCGGCTCGTTCGGAACCCGTCAGCGCCACGCCTTGCACGCGCGGATCGGCAATCAAATCCGCGACTTGATCGGTGGAGATAAACAGGTTGGTCCATGCGCCTTTTGGCGCACCGGCTTCTTCTACCAGCTTTTCAAACACATCGGCGCAGTGCGGCACGATATTGGCGTGTTTCGCCAGCACCGGATTGCCGAGCGCCAGGTTTGGCGCCAGCACGCGCATCAGCTGATAGTAAGGGAAGTTCCACGGCTCGACCGCGACGATCACGCCAATCGGATGGTACTCAAGCCAGGCATCGCCCACATCGCTGGCGTAGGGTTGCGGCTGTAAAAATGTCGCAGCATGTTCAGCGTAGTAGCGCGCGATCTGCGAACAGATTTTCACTTCACCACGGCTCTGGCCAATCAGTTTGCCCATCTCTTTACTGGCGATGGTCGCCAGCTCTTCGGCTCGTTGGTCAATCAAATCGGCTAAACGGTGCAGCACCTGCAGACGCGGTTGAATATCGCCTTTACTCCACGCGGAATGATAAAGCGCATCTGCGGTTTCCAGCGCCTGTTGTGCATAGGCATCATCGTGCTCGTTCCACGCTTTTAGCAGTTGGTCATTGGCTGGATTGATACTTTGATAGGCTGACATACAAGGCTCCTTGGTGATGTAAAGGTAACAAAGGCGGGACAATGCCCGCCTGCAATTCAAACGTTTTTGCGCTCGACCGTTTTATCGTCCCAGGTCAGAACATCCTGGTCGGTCTTTTTGAAGGCGCGAATCAGCACTTCATCGCTGCCTTGCTGGCTCCAGATCTGCTCGGCTAAACGTTCGTCGTAGTTGGCTACCTCAAAAATGGCTTCAGCGATTTCGCGTGAAGTGTGGCGCAGTGATGCCCATTCGCCTACGTGATGCTCTTTCGACTGTTCTGTTGTCATGAAGGTCTCCTGTTGTGGATTTTATCCCTGTAGCTTTACCGCCAGTCCGGCGACGTGTTGGCCCTGAAAACGGGCAATATCCAGTTCTTCCGCCGAAGGTTGACGTGATCCATCTCCGCCCGCCAGCGTGGTGGCGCCGTAGGGCGTCCCGCCGCGTACGTGGGAGATGTCGAAGAGTTCTTTAGTGCCATAACCGATGGGAACAATCACCATGCCGTGATGGGCGAGGGTGGTCCAGACGGAAGTGATGGTTTGCTCCTGGCCGCCGCCGGTACCGGTGGAAGCAAAGACGCTGGCGATTTTGCCGTACAGCGCGCCCGAAGCCCACAGGCCGCCGGTGCGATCCCAGAAGTTACGCATCTGCCCCGCCATGTTGCCGAAGCGCGTGGGCGTGCCAACGATGATGGCATCATACTGCGGCAAATCTTCCGGTTTCGCTTCAGGCGCGGCTTGGTCCACTTTGCCGCCAACCTGGGCGAAACGCTCGGCATCCATGCTTTCCGGCACGCGCAATATCGTAACTTCCGCGCCGCTCACGCTCTTTGCACCTTCGGCCACGGCTTGCGCCATGGTTTCAATATGTCCGTACATCGAATAATAGAGCACCAAAATCTTTGCCATGGTTTTCATCCTGCGAGGGTGGTGAGTAATCAAAAGTATAGAAGAGCCTGCGCAGGCTGCTGTACAGAGGTTAAGCAGGTGCCAATAAGTGTCGGCTAACTGCTTGTAACGCGGCGGTAAATTTGCTTTTTCGCAGTGAAATGAGTGAATTATCTGTTTCAAATTGTGAATATCAGGCCGATCTCACCGCTACGGTGTCTATTATTTAATCAGGTGTGCGGAATATCCGCCGCCAGGCTTTTCACGGCAGCATCGTGATAAGCCCCTAATCTGGATGCTCAATCCGTGGAGGAAATGATGGCCGAACATCGTGGAGGATCAGGCAATTTCGCAGAGGACCGTGAAAGGGCCGCAGAAGCGGGTCGCAAAGGCGGCAAAAACAGCGGGGGTAATTTTAGAAACGACCCACAACGCGCGTCTGTAGCCGGTGAAAAAGGGGGACGCAGCCGCGGCAAGAAATAGCGCGACTGACCGTTAATCCCCGGCCGCCGGGTTCGCCCGGCGGTGACAGGCATTGCAATTTTCCCGCTCTCTGAGCAAACTGACCGCCAACTGATTATTCTGGTGCGTTATGTCCGCTTCTTCTTCTCGTCTCAGCCTGCGTATTTCGCGTCAGGAGTTGGTGCTCATATTTATTACCATGGTTTGGGGGGGCACTTTTTTGGTGGTACACCGGGCGATGGCCCATTCCGGTCCGTTCTTCTTTGTGGGATTACGTTTTGCTACGGCATCGCTGCTGCTGGCCTTTTTCTTCCGTCGTTATCTTAAGCAAGTGACCTGGCTGGAAATCAAAGCCGGCGCGCTGATTGGCCTGTCGATTGCCGGCGGCTACGGTCTGCAAACCTGGGGCATGCAAACCATTTCCAGCAGTCAGTCGGCGTTTATCACCGCGCTCTACGTGCCGGTGGTGCCGCTGCTGCAATGGTTATTCCTGCGCCGTCCGCCGGGATTGATGGCGTGGCTGGGCATTTTGCTGGCGTTTACCGGTTTAGTGCTGGTGGCGGGTCCGCAGGATGGCAGTTTGACGCTGAATGCCGGTGAAATCGCCACCTTAGTGAGCACGCTGGCAATCGCGGCGGAGATCATCCTGATCAGCCGTTATGCCGGACAGGTCGATGTGCGCCGCGTCACGCTGATTCAGCTGATGGTGGCATCGGCCTGCGCCTTTGTTCTGATGATCCCGAATGGCGAATCGGTTCCTGCCATGTCAACGCCGTTGCTGCTGAGCGCGTTGGGTCTGGGTGCGGCCAGCGCCTTGATTCAGGTGACGATGAACTGGGCGCAACGCAGCGTTTCACCGACGCGTGCCACGGTGATTTACGCCGGTGAACCGGTGTGGGCGGGCGTGGTAGGGCGTTTGGCGGGCGAGCGTCTACCTGCTGCTGCGCTACTGGGCGCGGCATTGATTGTTTGTGGGGTGATCGTCAGCGAACTGCGTATACGCCGCAAGAAAGCGGTGCCCGATCAGGCACCGCTCGAGCCTTAAGGGTGTTGCCGTGCCGCCTGGTTCGCCAGCGCGGCGCCGCGACGTTGTAAAATCGCGTTCAGGATGATGGCACCAAAGGTGGCGGTGCCGATGCCGCCAAGAGTGAAGCTGCCAATCTTCAGGGCAAAATCACCGGCGCCCAGCACCAGCGTGGTCGCCACCATGATCAAATTGCCATTCTGATTGAAATCCACATGGTTCTGCACCCAAATGCGTGCGCCCGCCACCGCGATCAAACCAAACACCACAATCGAGGCGCCACCAATCACCGGACCGGGAATGGTGTGGATCAGCGCGCCAAATTTCGGTGAGAAGCCAAGCACCAAAGCGATCGCCGCGGCGGCCACAAAGGCCAGAGTTGAATAGACTTTGGTCACCGCCATCACACCGATATTTTCCGCGTAGGTGGTGACACCGCTGCCGCCGATTGAGCCCGACAGCATGGTTGCCAGACCGTCACCGACAAAGGCGCGGCCCATCCAGGGATCGAGATTGCGCCCGGTCATGCCCGCCACGGCTTTAATGTGCCCGAGGTTTTCCGCTACCAGAATGATCGCCACAGGCGCGATCATCACGATGGCCTGCATATCAAAGATGGGTGCGGTGGTGTGCGGCAGGCCAAACCACGGTGCGTTGGCAAGGCCGCTGAAATCCACGGGTTTGCCGAAGCCCATCACGTTGGTTAGCAGTGCATAGATGGCCCACGCGACAATCAGGCCGACCAGAATCAGCAGGCGCTGGATCATCCCGCGCGTGAATACCGCCACCAGACCAATGCACAGCACCGTCATCACCGCCATCCAGCTGTCAAACATCGAGCCGGATACACCGTGCACCGCAATTGGCGCCAGGTTCAGACCAATCGCCATCACCACCGCGCCCGTGACCACCGGCGGCATCAGACGCTCGATCCAGCCGGTGCCGACCTTCATCACGATCAGGCCAATCAGCGTATAGAGCGCGCCGCAGGCAATCACGCCGCCCAGCGCCAGCGCCAGGTTGGGGTTGAGTCCCTGACCGTTAAAGCCGGTTACCGCGATGATCACGCCGACAAACGCCGCGCTGGATCCGAGATAACTGGGTACGCGCCCGCCGGTGACCAGGAAGAACAGCAGCGTACCGATGCCCGAAACCATAATCGCCAGATTAGGGTCCAGTCCCATCAGCAACGGCATCAGCACCGTTGCGCCAAACATTGCCACAGCATGCTGCAGGCCTAGCACGACCGTCTGCGCAAACGGCAGCGTTTCGTCCGGCGCAATCAGCCCATCATCGGTCATGGCTGACTTTTTCTGCCAGCGGGGGAACCAGGAACTCGCCATCGTCATCTCCAGGGTGTCAGTGAAAGCGGGCCGCACAAGGCGGCGTTAGCGGGCGTCCTGCCGTAAAAGGTGATGATAGCCACGGTCAAACCATGCCAGACCGTGCGTTTCATCATTGCGTACCAGCGCCTGCACTTCGCAAAACAGAATGTCGTGCGTGCCCACGCTGACCACTTGTGCCACTTTGCAGTCAAACGACACCAGCGCGCCGTCTAACAGCGGTGAACCGCTGGCCAGCGTGTGCCAGTCAGCGGCGGCAAAGCGTTCTGCCATCGGCGTTTTGCCGCCAAATAGCGTCGAGAGATCTTCATGCCCGGCGGCCAGGGTGTTAACGCAGAGATAACCGTTGTCGCGAAAAATCGGCCACACCGACGCTGAGCGATTAAGACAAACCAGCAGCGTAGGCGGCGTATCAGTAACGCTGCACACCGCCGAGGCGGTAAATCCGGCGCGTCCAGCGGGACCGTCGGTGGTGATGATATTCACCGCCGCGCCTAAGCACGCCATCGCGTTACGAAACGCATCGCGTTCTACACCGGGTAAAATTGGCAGTTCATGCACGCTCATTGGCGGCTCCTGTGATTAGCTGGCCGCTCGCTGGGCAGGCGCAGCCGTATCGGCCAGCCAGCGCAGCAGCAGCGCATTAAAGTTGTCGGCATCGGTGACGCTCATCGCGTGTCCGCCCCAGGCCATCTCAATCAGGCTGCCGTTGGGCAGCGCCTGCGCCAGCTGCGGTGAGCAGCTCCACGGCACCAGCAGATCGTCCTGGCTGCAGATCGCCAACACTGGCTGGGAGATGCGCCCCACATGTGCGCGGAAATCCGCGCTTTTCAATGCATGCAAGCGACGCAGCAGGTTTTCCATGCCCTGGAAATGGGCGACATGGTGCGCATCTTCAGCGTTAATGCGCTCCTGATTGCGCGCCAGCCATTCCGCGGGATAGAGGAACAGCGGCTGCGCACGCACAAAGGCTTCGACGCCGACGTTCATCAGCAGATCCTGACGCACCTGGAAGCAGCGCTGCGTGTGCGCATCCAGCGAAAGCCAGCCGTTGATCACCACCACGCGGCCCACGCGCTGCGGGAAGTCCAGCGCCAGCTGCAGGCCGATTAAGCCGCCCAGCGCATGGCCGATAATGTCGTAATGTTGAATGCCGTGCTGTTCCAGCGTTTCTGCCAGTTCCGCCGCCATCATCGTCATGCTGTAGCCGTCCGGCAGCGTATCGGCACTGCGGCCGGTACCGCGCTGATCGTATGTCACCACGCGATAATGCGGCGTCAGCGCCGCCAGCTGCGGTTGCCAGAAACCGGCTACGCCGCCTAAACCGGAAGCGAGCACCAGCGTCGGCGCATCTTCAGCGGTTAAACCCTGGATCTCCAGATGCATCAGGCCTCCTGTTTGCCGATATGCGCCACGGTGGCGATTTCGATCAGCGCATCCGGTTTCACTAAGCCGCACTGAATGCAGAAGCGCGCCGGTTTATCACCGGGGAAGTATTCGGCGTAGATCTGATTAATCGCTGCGTAGTTGCTCCAGTCGGTGAGAAAAATCGAGTTGAAGGTCACGTCGTCCATGGTGCCGCCGGCGGTTTCGATCACCTTTTTAATGGTCTCCAGCACGTGACGCGTTTGCGCGGCGGCATCACCGACGTGCACCACGTTGTTGTTGGCATCGAACGGCAAGGTGCCGGAGACGTAGACGACGCCGTCAGCTAAGGTGCCGGGCACGAATGGCGCAATGGGCGTACCGGTGCCGGGCGGAATAATCACACTTTTAGGCATGGCGAAATCCTCTTCTTATCGGTTTGCAGGTGAATCGAGGCGTTAGCTTTTCAGCGTTTCGCAGAACGTGTCGGTATCGCTGACCCAGCCAAAAAACGTTTCGATATTGAAAATGGCCGCCTGCTGGGCAAACGCCGGGCCCGCCTGATAGGTCGCGTCTTCCAGCACCACGCCGAAATATTCCAGGAAGAAGCCGTCACGCAGCGTCGATTCCACGCAGACGTTGGTGGCGATGCCGGTAAACACCAGATGGCGGATGCCACGGCTGCGCAGCATGCTGTCGAGCGAGGTATTGAAGAAGCCGCTGTAGCGCGGTTTCGGCAATACGATATCGCCGGCCTGCGGCACCAGTTCATCGACCAGCGCATAATCCCAACCGCCTTTCGACAGCAGCGTGCCCTGTAACTCCGGGCGCTTGCGCATGGTTTTCAGCGCATTAGATTTGTGGAAGTTGGGGGATCCGGCATCACCGGCTTCAACGTATTGGTCGTCCCAACCGTTCTGGAACCAGATGATCTGCATCCCGGCGGCCCGCGCTGCGGTGACCGCCTGATAGATTTTGGCAATCACCGGTTTGGTAGCGGAGACATCAAAGCCCGCCAGATCAAGATAGCCGCCTTGCGTGGCGTAGGCGTTCTGCATATCCACTACAATTAGCGCACTTTGCGCGGGCGGCAGCGCGATGGCTTCCGGGCGCGCCGGCAAGGTGACGTTCGGTAAACTTGAGGTATGGGCGCAAACAACGGTACTCATCAGGCAACCTCCTGCTGGGATGCGATTAAATCGTGGCGACACTGCATTAAGGGTTGGATACGTTCACCGAAATCTTCGATGCCTTGCAGGAAGTCATCGAAGGTGAGCAACACGCCTTGCGTGCCATCGACTAAAGCAACCTCATCCAACATTCGTGCCACATTGGCGTAAGAACCCACTAATGTGCCCATGTTGATGTTGACGGCGGAGGTCGGATCGGCCATCTGGCGCACGTTGGTGTCGCTGCCAGATTTGGTGTCCTGCTGACTTTGCGTGGTGAGCCAGGCGAGCGCCTCTTCATCGGCACCGGCTTTGTAGTGTTCCCATTTGGCGCGTGCGGCTTCGTCGCTTTCGGCGGCAATGATCATAAACAGCACATAGGAACCGACGTCGCGCCCCGCTTTATCGGCAGCTTGCTTCATACGCGCGGCAGTTGGCGCGAAGGCAGTTGGCGTGTTGACGCCTTTGCCAAAGCAGAAGTTGTAATCGGCGTGCTGCGCCGAGAACGCCATGCCCGCATCGCTCTGACCGGCGCAAATCACTTTCATCGGTTTCTGCGGCTGCGGGCTGACGCGGCAATCGTTCATGGTAAAGAACTCGCCCTTGAAGTCGCTCTGGCCGGTGCCCCACAAATCGCGCAGCACGGTGACGTATTCGGTCAGATATTGGTAGCGGCTGGAGAAGTAAGCATCGCCCGGCCACAAGCCCATCTGCTCGTACTCGGGTTTCTGCCAGCCGGTAACGAGGTTGACGCCAAAGCGGCCATTCGAGATGGAATCAATGGTGGAGGCCATACGCGCCACAATCGCGGGCGGCAAGGTCAGCGTGGCGGCGGTGGCGTAGATTTCGATGCGTGAGGTCACCGCCGCGAGTCCCGCCATCAGCGTGAAGGATTCGAGGTTGTGATCCCAAAACTCGGTTTTGCCGCCAAAGCCGCGCAGTTTGATCATCGAAAGGGCAAAGTCGAAATGATAATGCTCTGCTTTCAGCACGATCTCTTTGTTCAGTTCAAAAGTCGGTTTGTACTGCGGCGCATGGGTGGAGATCAGCCAGCCGTTATTACCAATCGGGATAAAGACGCCAATTTTCATGTGAAACCTCTCTGCATTAGACGGGGACTGCTTCACGCGCTGCGCTGCTTCCTGCACGCATCCTGCGGGCGGCGCTCCATCACAAAATTGCAAAGGCTGTGCCACATTTTTAAAAGAGATAAATAACAATGCGTTAAAAGTTTCGCCTGTTCTAAACTGGAGTAATTGGTCCATTTCAGACCGTTTGGTCAAAACGTTCTGCACGTTTTTCATGCGCTGCGTGGTCAAAAAAGGTGCAGGCGGGCGATTAGGCAGGAAAGAAGGCCTTTGTTATGATGCGTTGATGCAGGACGGAAGAGGTAACAGTGTGAAAAGCGATGAAAAAAAACCGGGACGCCGTTCGCGAGCGGTCGCCGCAAAGCGGGCAGCCATTCTGGAAGCGGCGTTAACCTTCTTCTCGCAATACGGTATTCACGGCACCAGCCTGGATAAAGTGGCGGAGCGCGCCGACGTCTCCAAAACCAATTTGCTGTATTACTATCCGTCGAAAGAAGTGCTGTATGTGGCGGTTTTAAAAGAGATTCTTGATGTGTGGCTGGCGCCGCTGCGCGCGCTGCAGCACGATCACGATCCGCTGACCGCGATACGTCAATACATTCGCCTTAAGCTGGAAGTCTCGCGCGATCATCCGCAAGCTTCACGGTTGTTCTGCCTTGAGATGTTGCAGGGCGCGCCGCTGCTGAAAGGTGAACTGGCCGGTGATTTAAAAGCGCTGGTGGATGAGAAAGCGGCGATTATCGAACAGTGGATCGCCGAAGGTCGGTTGGCGGGCGTGCAGCCGCAGCACCTGTTTTTCCTGCTATGGGCGACTACGCAGCACTATGCGGATTTCGCCTCACAGGTGGAAGCGATTACCGGCCAGACGTTGAACGATGCGGCGTTTTTTGAACAGACGCTGGAAAACGTGCAGCGCATGATAATTGAAGGGATTCGCGTGCGCTGATCCCGCGTTTTCAAGGAGAGTGCATGGATTCGTTATCACAACTGACATTAGGCGCGGCGGTCACCGTTGCGGTGATGGGCAAGCGCGTCCCGCTGTGGCAAGCGGCGCTGGTGGGCGCGGTGGCGGGCACCTTGCCGGATCTCGACGTGTTTATCGATCACGGCGATGCCATTCGCAATATGACGCTGCATCGCACCGAAAGTCATGCGCTGATAATCCTCACCTTAATTGCACCGCTGCTCGGCTGGCTGGTGGCCGGTGCGACACGCAGTCGCGCGCACTGGCGCGGCTGGACGCTGGCGACGTGGCTGGCGCTGGTAACGCATCCGCTGCTGGATCTTACCACCGTTTACGGTACGCAGCTGGGCCTGCCGCTCACCGATTTCCCTTATGCCATTGGCAGCATGTATATCATCGATCCGTTGTATACCTTGCCGTTGCTGATTGCGCTGCTCGTCGCCCTGTGGCGACGCGATGCTGTGGGCTTGCGCTGGAATCAGGCGGGATTATTGGTGAGTACGCTTTATCTCGGCTGGAGCATGGTGGCACAGAGCATGGCGACGCAACACATTGAGCAAGCGCTGGCGCAGCAATCAGTGCAACCGGAGCAACTACTGGTGACGCCAACCGCGTTTAATACGCTGGTGTGGCGCACGGTGATCATGACGCCAGAGCGTTACGGCGAAGCCTATTGGTCGCTGTTGTCACCGGGGCGTTCGCTGCAGATAAGCTGGCACGATCGTCAACCCGCGCTGTTTGCGCCGTTCAAAGGGCAATGGCACGCCGAGCGTGTAGCGTGGTTTAGTCATGGGTTTTACGCAATGAAGCAGGAGGGCGATCGCACGTTGATCAGCGATTTGCGGATGGGGGAAGAGCCGGATTACACCTTTACCTTCAATCTGGGATCGCCGCAGTCGCCGGAGCTAGCACCGCAGCGTGAACCTTTGGTGCGTCCTGCATTGGGTGAGGCGTGGCGTAAGCTGCGGGAGAGATTGTGACTTCGTGGTGAAGCGCGTTTGCTGATGAGGTGCGCTTTCTGTCAAAAAAGAAAAAGGCTGCACTTTCTTTCAAAAGGCAGCCTTAACGTAGCCGTGATAAATCAGGCTTTACGACGACGTAACAACCAGCCCATGGTCAGCATCACAAACCACAGCGGCGTGACCATCAGCGCCTGACGGGTATCTTCCTGCAGCGTCAGCAGCACCAGCACAAAGGCGAAGAACGCCATGCATACCCAGCACATAAACTTGCCCAGCGGCATTTTGAACTTCGATTCAGCATGACGCTGTGGATGCTGCTTACGATACGCCAGATAGCTGCACAGGATGATGGTCCAGACGAACATAAATAGAATCGCCGACACCGTAGTGACCATGGTGAACACCGTCATCACATCCGGAATCAGGTAGATCAGCGCCACGCCCGCCAGCAGACACAGACAAGAGAAGAACAGGCCGGTGGTTGGCACCGCACGCGCCGAGAGGCGACCAAAGGCTTTATGCGCTACGCCTTGTTCCGCCAGGCCGAACAACATGCGGCTGGTGGAGAAGATACCGCTATTGGCGGACGAGGCGGCGGAGGTCAGCACCACGAAGTTGACGATGCTGGCGGCGGCAGGCAAGCCGATCAGCACAAACATCTCAACGAACGGGCTGCGATTCGCCAGCACCTGATTCCACGGCGTCACCGCCATGATCACCATCAGCGCCAGCACGTAAAACATAATAATGCGCAGCGGAATGGCGTTAATTGCACGCGGCAAAACTTTGTGCGGATCTTTGGTTTCTGCTGCCGCGGTGCCGACCAGCTCAATGCCGACAAAGGCGAAAACCGCAATCTGGAAGCCAGCAAAGAAGCCGCTCAAGCCTTTCGGGAACATGCCGCCGTGATCCCAGATGTTGCTCAGGGACGCGGTGCCACCGTTCGGCGACGGATAATGCATGCTCACCAGCACAATGCCGGTGATGATCAGCGCCACAATGGCGACGATTTTGATAATCGCGAACCAGAACTCCATCTCACCAAACAGCTTCACCGTAGCGATATTCAATGCCAGGAAGACAAAGACGCACAGCAGGGCGCTCATCCAGATGGAGAAGTCCGGGAACCACAGCTGGAAATAGGCGCTGATGGCCACCACGTCGGCAATGCCGGTCACCACCCAACAGAACCAGTACGTCCAGCCGGTAAAATAGCCCGCCCACGGACCGAGTAAATCGGCAGCGAAATCGCTAAAGGATTTGTATTCGAGGTTGGACAACAGTAGTTCGCCCATGGCGCGCATGACGAAGAACAGCATAAAGCCAATGATCATGTAGACGAAAATGATCGACGGGCCCGCGAGGCTGATGGTTTTACCCGAACCCATAAACAACCCGGTGCCGATGGCGCCACCGATAGCAATCAACTGAATGTGACGATTATGCAGGTTACGCTGGAGTTTATCCGGCTGTTCGGCCGTAGCGAGCGCCTCTTTTGATTGATCAACCATAAATTTTTCTTTCCTGTCGAGATGTTGTGTCAGCTCTATTGGCTGTTTTGCCCGTCATACTTCAAGCCGCAGATGCGTTGGCTACGCGTGTTCACCCCAGGAACTGACTAAATTAAGCTCCCAATGATTCACACACTTGCCGCCTTCCTGCGGCTCACATTATTTAGGGCATTCGTTATGAGCCTTTGTCCAGGCAAGTGGCATAAGATAGTGGAAAGCCAACCCGTTTCGGTAATGGTTTTTCCCCCTTTGTGACCTTTTACGTGCTTTGCTCTGTCAGTAATTATTTACAGAGTTTAAAGCGCAGTCATTTTGCGTAAATCTTCAACAATTAAGCGATTTACGTCACTTTCCGCGCACATGACTTCTACGCTTGTTAGTTCATTTCATCAGGAAAAGTGAGGCATTGTGCGCGCTCTGTTCGCCGTCGCGTTGTTGGCTGTATGCGGCTGGTTTAGTTTGCCGTGGTTGAAAACGCATCTGCCGCCTCAGTGGAACCCCTTTACACCGCTCAACGTTACCGATCCGCCCGGTTGGATGACGCGTTACAAGCTAAAAAAGCTGAGTGGCGATCCGGCTGCCTGCCTGGCGGTGATGCGGCAAGCCAGTGAACAGCGGTTGGTGCAGTTTCGTGCCGTGCCGCCTATGCAAGGGAATTGCCCGATTGAGCAGCCGCTACGTATCAGCGGCTACGGTGACGTCACGCTGAGCAGCAGTTTTCTCGCCAGCTGTCCGATGGCGGTGGCCAGCACCATGTTTGTGATTAACAGCGACAGCGCATTACGTCAGGCCGGTTTTAACAGTCCGCTGAAACGCATTGCCCATGTTGGCAGCTACGCCTGTCGCAATATTTATCATCGTCAGGAAGGGCGTTTGAGTGAGCACGCCAGCGCCGATGCCTGGGATATTACCGGATTTCAGCTGGCAAATGGGCGTTGGTTGCAGGTAGGAAAAAACTGGCAACAGCCAGAGGATGCGGCGGCTGGGCTGCATGCGCTGTGGCGTAACGGCTGTGCGACGTTCGGTAATGCGCTGGGGCCCGATTATAACGCCGCGCATGCCAGCCATTTTCATCTTGGCATGCGCGGTTCGGGTTACTGCCGTTAGCTATACCGCTGGATTAAGCCCACGTTTTATCAGGAAATGATTAGCCGGCCATGAGAAAATAAAGCCAATCATTATGGCCAGTTGCAGCATAAACCAGAATGCCGCCAGCAGCGGATTGACCTGCTCGTTCAGCACAAACTTTAGGGCCAACGCCATAAAGATAAAAATACCTAACTGAAAAATCAGCAGGGGGAAAATTTCGGTTTTCAGCGCCAAATATAATGCGCTGCCAAATGAATGTTTTTCACGTTGGCGAATCGCCAGAAATTGAAAAAGTAATCCCATAAACAATGAAGCGATAACGCAAATAAGCGCCTGCATGCCTATCGTCGGATTAATGGCAAATTGTTTTAGTAAAGTGACTATCGGGATTGTCATTATATCGCCAAATATACAAGCCGCTGCGGATAATGACGTGGAAATAAATATAGTTTGCCAGCTGGCGTTACTGCGTATTTTTTGTGGAACCAACAGCGCAAGTTTTTGCTGTTGTGATGGTTTACGGCCTAAGTACCACCAGACGATCCAGCCAATAAAAGGCATATACAAACCGGTTAATGGCCAAATGATATTCATCACCGCCACCGGATGTGGATGGCGAAAAAGATCTTTTAAAATCATCAGGGCAGTGCAGACGCCCAGAACAAGGAAAGGTAATGCAAACTGGTTCAACATAGTCAGTTCCGCTAAGTTTCCCACCAACATGCGACAATGCGACAATGCGCCTGAGCCTTACTGCAGCACTGTCTTCCAATGCATCTTTTCACTCCGCTAGCATTAAGCGTAGCCGTTAATCAGCGTGAGAGAAATCACATCATTACTTAATGTATTATCTTAACCGCAGAAATAGGTGGGATTAACATTAAGTCAAAACTCATTCACCGTACAAACCCCTTTCACAGCAAAACAATCTGCTTTTTGCATCAATAATTTTAGTTAATGACGATGCTAAAAATTTATCAATCTAACGATCATTTTCAATCAACTGGATGATTGAAACTACTTCAGAAAAATCCTATTCTAATCTGCTGAGGAATTAAAGTTGTGAACCTGTTAACAATTAACGTGAACTTACACATCTCCATTACGTTAACGCATTGACAGTAGAAGAGTTATGCTAGCTGCTGGCAAATTTGCTCCTTTTTCAATCAATATTTTTTGTCTGGCTAATTTATTTTTTGCGTTAACACGCACTAATTTCAGAATGTAAAAGCGTGAAACAGCGCTAAGGCAATAATGACGACCGATAATTATTTCGTCTGGCGAGGCGAAATGGAAAATGAATTTCTGGCGCTAACGCAAGTGACGCAATTGAAATCCCTGTTGCAACAGCAGATTGAAAAGCTGGGTTTCGATTACTTCGCTTTTTTGGTTCAGCATCCGGTGCCCTTTACCCGGCCGCGTTTGTTTTTGTTCAGTACATACCCGGAAGGCTGGGTAAAACGCTACGAAAGCGAGAACTATTATAAGGTCGATCCGGTGCTATTACTCTGTCAGCGGCCGGGACGGGGTGTTGAATGGACGCGCGATTTATTTACCGGTGCGGGTAATTTGTGGGCAGAAGCCAACGCTGCGGGATTAATGAGCGGCTTTTCCTGCTCAGCAATGGCACCAAATCGTACCATTGGTATATTATCTATTGCATCGACACTTCACAGTAAGACCCAACACTTGCGCATAGAGCTTGAGGTGAAACTGCATCTTCTGGCGGAACTGAGTTTGCGCGTGTTGGAGCGTTTGAATGACGATTCTATGGTCGTTTTATCTAACGATTTTAGTCAGCGTGAATTAGAAATCCTGAAATGGACGGCGGAAGGAAAAACGTCGGCGGAAATTTCACTTATTTTAGCCATATCTGAACATACGGTGAATTTTCACCAAAAGAATATGCAAAAGCGTTTTAATGTTTCCAATAAAACGCAGATTGCCTGTTATGCCGCTGCGGTTGGCCTGATATAGCGAAAAAGCAACTACTAATTTTAGTAGTTCCTTCTCCCGTGTCAGTTGTCTACCCTGCGCGCAACGTTGCCAGGCTGGCTCAAAGAAATCATTGCATACATGGGGATGTCAGAGGCGCATGATGAAAGTAATTCAAACACAGCTTAAGGATATGCCGTCCTCACTGTTGGCAGAACTGGGAACGTATCGCTATAGCGTGTTTGCGCGCGGCGAAGGGTGGTCGATTCCACCGCGATTGAGTACGCCAGGGCAAGAGTACGATCGTTTTGATCGTTCGGATGTCACCTGGTTGATTGCCTGGAACGCTCGTCAGGGTATTTGCGGCTGCGCACGTCTGTTGCCGTGGCATGAACCTGAGGTGCCGGAAGGTTTTGTTCTGCCTTTCGATCAGGAAAAGGTATGGGAAATGTCGCGCTTCTCGGCGCGCCTTGAAGTGGACGCGGAGCTACCGCTGAGTATTTTGTGGCACTCGGTGCAATTAGCAGAACTGAGCGGCATGGAGTATTTGATCAGTTCGGCGACGCCAATGCTTGAGAAGATGTTCGAACAGCATCAGGTAGTCTACGAGCCGCTCTCACCGGGCTTGATCCAATCTGAAGACAATCTGTTTGCCATTCGCATTCCGGTTGATCAACCGGCGCTGGCGGAGAAATATCGGGGTACACGACGCTTTAGCCCGGAAGAGGTGCTGCCGTCGCTGGGTGTTTCAGTAAACTGGCAATCACACAGCTAGATACCCCGCGCATTTCGCGCGGGGCATATCGCTTATTGACGGTAAGCGGTTTTGATCTGACGAATTGTATTATTAAACACTTCCGCCTGCGGCTTATCGCCTAACGAAGCTTGCACATAACGCTCCATGTTGATGATCACCTTACCGGCATCGGCTTGACCCATTCCTTTCAGAATCAGCGTCACCATCATTTTCAGACAGGCGACTTCGTCGGCCAGCGCCTGCGTGTCTCGTGAAGTTGCGAAATCTTCATCACTCATAATTGACTCCTTGGGGGTGTTACTCAATGTTGACACATTCTTCCTGTGCGTAAGAAAGAGAGTATATCATAGGGTTTTCAGATGAATTTTAATGAAGCGAGGCGGTAAAAGTCAGACCGCTTTTTAATTGCGCATTGCGCTATTTGTCAGCAACCAGAATTGGCGTTTAGCTGTTATTTACCAGGCGATCGGAATGCGACAATAAAATCGAGCTATAAATTATAACTTAATGATATTAATAACAATTTAACTTATCTAATTTTGCATCTTATTGCCCTGTGCAGTAAAAGCTGGATCAAAGAAATGTTATTGATTTGCATCAGTTCATTTGAGATTTATCTGTGACTGTAGATGTTTTTTCCACCTGAAAACCGGTAAGATGACCGTTCTGAAATATATTTCCCTTTCTTAACCTGCGGAGTACGTCCCGTTGATCAGCCTGCTTCTTGTTGATGACCATGAACTGGTACGCGCCGGTATTCGCCGCATTCTGGAAGATATGAAAGGACTCGTTATTGCGGGTGAAGCGGCGTGCGGTGAAGACGCCGTGAAATGGTGCCGCAGCAATCCGGTTGACGTAGTGCTGATGGACATGAACATGCCCGGTATTGGCGGCCTGGAAGCGACACGCAAAATTGTGCGCTTTAACCCGGATATCCGCATCATCATGCTCACCATTCATACCGAAAATCCACTGCCGGCGAAGGTAATGCAGGCGGGCGCAGCGGGTTATCTCAGTAAAGGCGCCGCGCCGCAGGAAGTGGTGAGTGCGATTCGCTCGGTGCATTCAGGGCAACGCTATATCGCTTCGGATATTGCTCAGCAAATGGCACTTAGCCAGATCGAACCGCAAAAAGCCGAATCCCCCTTCAGCTGTTTGTCGGAAAGGGAATTGCAGATTATGCTGATGATCACACGCGGGCAGAAAGTGACGGAAATTTCCGAACAACTCAGTCTCAGCCCGAAAACCGTTAACAGTTACCGCTATCGCATGTTCAGCAAGTTGAATATCAGTGGCGACGTCGAGTTAACGCATTTGGCCATTCGACATGGCTTGTTCAATGCGGAGCCATTAATCAGTAGTGAGTGACGTTTTCGATTCCAAAGCCTTTCTCAGCACCGTGACCAGCCAACCCGGCGTCTACCGTATGTACGATGCGACCGGCACGGTGATCTATGTTGGTAAAGCCAAAGACCTCAAAAAGCGCCTGACCAGCTACTTCCGTACGCAGGTGGGCAGTCGCAAAACTGAAGTGCTGGTCAGCAACATTCAGAACATCGACGTCACCGTGACGCACACCGAAACGGAAGCGCTGCTGCTGGAGCATAACTACATCAAGCTCTACCAGCCGCGCTATAACGTGCTGCTGCGCGATGACAAATCCTATCCTTACATTTTCCTCAGTGGCGATAGCCATCCGCGTCTGGCGATGCACCGTGGCGCGAAGCACGCCAAAGGCGAATACTTTGGCCCGTTTCCGAACGGCTATGCGGTACGTGAAACCCTCGCGCTGCTGCAAAAGGTATTCCCGATTCGCCAGTGTGAAAACAGCGTGTATCGCAACCGCTCGCGCCCGTGTTTGCAGTATCAAATTGGCCGCTGCCTTGGACCCTGCGTTTCCGGCTTGGTTAGCGAAGAGGAGTATGCGCAGCAAACCGATTACGTGCGTTTGTTCCTCGCGGGGAAAGATGATCAGGTGATTAATCAGCTGGTCAAGCGCATGGAAAATGCCAGTGAGGAACTGCGTTTTGAAGAGGCCGGGATTTTACGCGACCAGATTCAAGCGGTAAGACGCGTAACCGAGCGGCAATTTGTCTCCAATCAGGGTGAAGACCTGGATGTGATGGGCGTGGCCTTTGATGCTGGCATGGCTTGCTTGCACGTGCTGTTTATCCGTCAGGGCAAAGTGCTCGGCAGCCGCAGCTACTTCCCAAAAGTACCTGCCGATACCGAACTGACCGAAGTGGTACAAACCTTTGTCGGGCAGTTCTATCTGCAAGGCAGTGAAGCGCGCACTTTGCCGGCGGAAATTCTGCTGGACTTTACACTACCGGAACGTGAGCTGCTGGCGGAATCGCTGAGCGCGCTGGCGGGACGTAAAGTGAACATTCAAAGTAAGCCGCGTGGTGACCGTGCACGCTACCTGAAACTGGCGCGCACCAATGCGGCAACGGCACTGACTACCAAGCTGTCGCAGCATTCGACCATTCAGCAGCGTCTGGCGGCGCTGGCGACGTTCCTTGAGCTCGACACCATTCATCGCATGGAGTGCTTTGACATCAGTCACACCATGGGCGAGCAGACCATTGCGTCGTGCGTGGTGTTCAACCGTGATGGTCCGCTGCGTTCGGATTACCGTCGCTACAACATTGAGGGCATCACGCCGGGCGATGATTACGCGGCGATGAATCAGGTGCTGCGCCGTCGTTACGGCAAAGCGCTGGAAGAGGACAAAATCCCCGACGTGATCATCATCGACGGCGGTAAAGGTCAGTTAGCGCAGGCGAAACAGGTTTTCGCCGAGTTGAATGTACCCTGGGATAAAGATCGTCCGATTTTACTCGGCGTGGCGAAGGGTAGCGATCGTAAAGCCGGGCTGGAAACGCTGTTCTTTGAAGCGGAAGGTGAGGGCGTTTCCTTACCGCCGGACTCGCCTGCGCTGCATGTGATTCAGCATATTCGTGATGACTCTCACAATCATGCGATTTCAGGTCACCGGAAAAAACGCGCCAAAGTGAAGAACACCAGCGCGTTGGAAAGTATTGAAGGCGTGGGGCCCAAACGGCGCCAGCAGCTGCTCAAGTATATGGGTGGCCTGCAACCGCTGATGAATGCCAGCGTCGACGAGATTGCTAAAGTGCCGGGAATTTCCACCGCGCTGGCGGAAAAAATCTACTACTCACTGAAACACTAACGTTGAAAGAGGGGGGGCAATGTAGCAACATACATGAAACCCTACTCACACCAGACAGTTACTGGCATATGCAATTTAACATTCCGACGTGTCTTACCCTGTTTCGAGTCGTACTTATTCCCTTCTTTGTCCTGGCGTTTTACCTGCCATTTCAATGGGCTCCCTTTGCTACTGCACTGATCTTTGTGATTGCTGCGGTTACTGACTGGTTTGATGGTTTTTTAGCGCGTCGCTGGAAGCAGACCACGCGTTTTGGCGCGTTCCTCGATCCGGTTGCGGATAAAGTGCTGGTGGCGATTGCGCTGGTGCTGGTGGCGGAGCATTTCCACGCGTGGTGGATTACGCTGCCTGCGGCAACGATGATCGCGCGTGAAATCATTATCTCTGCGCTGCGTGAGTGGATGGCGGAGATCGGCAAACGCAGCAGCGTGGCGGTGTCGTGGATCGGCAAGGTGAAAACCACAGCGCAGATGTTCTCGCTGTTTGCCCTGCTGTGGCGTCCAGAAGCCACGGTGGTTGGCGTGGGTGTGGTCGCACTGTACATCGCAGCCGTGCTGACGTTCTGGTCAATGTTCCAGTATTTAAGCGCAGCGCGCGGCGATTTGCTCGATAGCTGATCGATGCGATTTAAAAAGCAGCAAACGGACGCAGTGTGTGGATAATTCTGTTGACTCACTGCGTCAGATAAGTAGAATGCATCGCATCGAACGGCAGCAAGCCTGCAAGAAGCTGAACAAAATCAGCAAGTTCGATGAAGAAATACCAGAACCGAGTAGTTGAGTTGGCAACAAGGCGGCAACTGAACGAATCCCTGGGAGCTTACATTGGTAAGTGACCTGGGTGAGTGAAGGCAGCCAACGCAGTGGCAAACTCAAATACGATGGTTATGCGGGAATAGCTCAGTTGGTAGAGCACGACCTTGCCAAGGTCGGGGTCGCGAGTTCGAGTCTCGTTTCCCGCTCCAAATTTAGTGGTTCGTATTCAACGAATTACATATCAGATTAAAGGCGCGTTGGCAGAGTGGCCATGCAACGGATTGCAAATCCGTCTACCTCGGTTCGACTCCGGGACGCGCCTCCAATTTACACCCTGCCCGGGTGGTGAAATCGGTAGACACAAGGGATTTAAAATCCCTCGGCTTATGGCTGTGCGGGTTCAAGTCCCGCCCCGGGCACCATATTTGCAGTCGATAAAACGAATAAAATAAAGCAATAAGCAGTAATGTCGTAACCGCCTAAGGGCGGTTTTTTTGTTTTTGTCCTTACCTCATCGCCAATAAAAAACCCGGCAAAGCCGGGCAAGTCATTACGATTGCGGTTGTCCCACCGGACCTGCACCTTCGCTGGCACCCGGCACCGGTTGGTTACTTGGCGCATGTGGGCGCCCATCGTTGCCGACCGCATCACTCTTGTGCATACAACCCGCCAGCGATACCAAGGTTAACGTCACCAATGCTGCTTTTGCTAAAACGTTCATCTGCTGCTCCTTATAATTAAGCGATTGAGTAACCAATCCCAAAGAGATCAAAGGATTGACCATGAGCTAAGCAAAGTCAGTGACAGCAAATTTCGCAAGCGAAGCGCGGCAGTAACCATAAAAAACGCCGGATTTCCGGCGTTTTTCGTCTCAATCCTAATATTTCTATCCCAGATTGCCACTCAGCCGCTCGCGGAAATCGCTGCTGCGGTTATCCAGCCCGATAAAGGTGACGTTCGCTCCATGGCGCTGATAGCGATATTCGATAGCATCAAGGGCCGCCACGCTGGAAGCGTCCCAAATCTGCGCATGCGTCAAATCGATGGTGACAGTTTTTGGATCGTGGCCGTAATTGAAGTGTTCAAACAAATCATTGCTGCTACCAAAGAACAGCGGGCCGCGCACGGTGTAATTGACCTGTTGGCCATCCTCGCTCAGCTGGCGTTCAGCGTGAATCACGTGAGCGATGCGGCGTGCGAACAGCATCATCGCCAGAATCACACCAACCAGCACGCCAATCGCCAGGTTGCCGGTCCACACGGTGACAGCAACCGTCAGCACCATCACAAAGGTTTCCGACCACGGCATGCGTTTCAGCGTTGCCGGTTGCAGACTGTGCCAGTTCACGGTTTTCACCGCTACCACCATCATAATGCCCGCCAGTACTACCATCGGGATCTGCGCCATAATCTGGCTCAGTCCGGTCACTAATAACAGCAGCACGATACCCGCCGCGACCGTAGAAACACGCGTACGTGCTTTGCCCAGCTCGACGTTAACGATGGTTTGGCCAATCATCGCGCAACCGGCGATGCCGCCATAGAAGCCCGCAAGAATATTGCCGACGCCCAGCGCCCAGGATTCGCGGCGTTTAGCGGAAGGCGTATCGGTAATGTCATCCACCAGTTTGGCGGTCAGCAACGATTCCATCAAACCCACAAAGGCGATGCTCAAGGCGGTGGGCCAGATGATTTGCAGCGTGTGCAGATTGATTGGGACCAGCAGCGTCGTGAAGCCTGGCAGACCGGCGGTCATTGGCCCTTCGTCGCCCACGTTCGGTACGCGATAGCCAAGCAGCAACGCCACCGCCGTCACCACCACAATCGCCACCAGCGGTGAAGGGACGCTTTTCAGCATTTTCGGTAGCAGCAGCACGATGGCCAGCGTAACGGCGAATAGCACCCACACCAACGCGGATTGTCCCCAAACGTGCGGGACCTGCGCAAAGAAGATCAGGATGCCGAGGGCGTTAACGAAGCCGATCATCACCGAACGTGGGATATAGCGCATCATGCGCGACAACCCAGCGAGCCCAAAGATAATCTGGATAATGCCGCCCATAATCACCGCCGGCAGGATGTATTCAACGCCGTGCGCATGCACCATTGGGCCGATCACCAGCGCCACCGAACCGGCCGCTGCGGTGACCATCGCCGGACGACCGCCCAGAATCGACAGCGTCAGGCACAGCACCACCGAGGCCACAAGGCTGACTTTAGGATCGACACCGGCAATCACGGAGAAGGAGATAACTTCCGGGATCAGCGCCAGCGCGGTAATAATGCCGGCCAGACACTCGCGGGTTAGCAGGGCAGGCGAACGTAAAACGCGCCCCACGGTGATATCGCTCTCCACCGCAGTGGTGCGCTCAGTTGGTTGACTCATAGATTGTGCAGGCTCTTTTATTATTGTGCGCATACCGTCGCGGTACGGCAGTAACCAGTTAGGATTTTCCGAAAAGGGATGTTACCGGGCAATAAGGTGAGACGCTAGCGCGTTGGGGCAGGTGAGGGTGATTCCATCCCTGGAATCCGGCTTTAGACCGCAAGATCGTCAGGTGTTTTATTCACAACCAATTCAAGCAGATGGCGATAAATATCCAGCTGAATCACATCGCTTTCCATCTCAAGACGGTTAATCAGCGAAGCAATAATCGCTTTATTAGAAACCGGCATACCGGCTTGCAGGATTTCGGCGATGATCTGCCCGAAAACTTCCATTTCACTGCTGTCGCTGTTACCGGCCAGTTTGAAATAGTCAGCGATGGCAGCGCTACTGTGTGCGGCGTTTTGCATATGTGAAGCCCTTAAGATCGGCCTGATGGCAATGTGCCTTCAGCTCCATGATGAAAAAATTTGCACGCGGACAGGCGCGCAACACCCAACTCATCAACCAACGCAAAAAGACACCTCTGAAGGTGGAAATCCACAACACCTTCAGAGGCGACGCAAAGTGCATCATTCGTTACGGAGCCATCTCCTGGCTCACGGGACGTAAACTTATACAATCCGGCGCAACTTGTACAACCTGGATTTTAAGCAATTTGTGCTAGTCCTTATTTAACAGTTACTTATGATTTGTAATGTTTTCTAAAAGCTATACAAGAATAAGCCCAAACCGCCAAATTTTCGGTGAGTTGTACAACTGATAAAGAAAGCTGGAGATTTTTTGTGCTGCCAACTACGTTTGCAGGTGTAAGCAAAATTTTCATTGGCGAGCGGCTTACCTTATAATAACGCTCCCGTTTAGTTAGATACCTAACCATTAGGCCACTACGTTTTGAGCGACTATCCCCAACCCTTTTCTCGTTTGCTGCATCTCACCGCGCACGCGTGGCGTTTGGCTGTTGATCGTCGCCTCAAAGAGAGCGGATTGAGCATGAGCAGCTGGATGGCGATTGCCAGCGTTGCCACCGCCGCCGAGCCGCCAACACAAAAAGCGCTGGCGCAGTTGCTTGGTCTGGAAGAGGCCAGCGTCGTGCCGCTGGTGGATCGTCTGGTGAAGCAGCAGCTATTGGCGCGCGTGCAGCCGCCGGAAGATCGCCGCAAACGCCTGCTGATTCTGACTGAGCAGGGCAGCGTGGCCTTTGCCGAAGTGAAAACGCAGGCCGATGCGCTACGTGCACAGTTGCTGGCGGATATCGATCCTGCCTCGCTGGCGATAACGGAACAGGTGCTGCAACAGCTGCTCGCGCGTCTGGGAAGCGTTTAACGGTGGCAAAACGTAATCCTTATGCTCCGCGCGAATGGCTGCCGCATGAGAAGCCGATGCTGCCGGGTTCGCCCTCAACGCCGCTGCATTCGCCTTCGAAGCGCATCGCATTTGGCATCATAGGCTTATTGATCTCGATTACCGGCGCGCTGAGTAACGCGCTGGTCTCTGCCAACCTCACCAATCTGCAAGGCACCTTCGGCGCTTACAGCAATGAGATCGCCTGGCTGCCCGCGGTATATGTGATGGGCAACATCTCCATCAACCTGCTGCTGGTGAAGTTCCGCCAGCAGTTTGGTCTGCGGCTGTTCACCGAAGCGTTTCTGGTGCTATATGTGATCGTGGCATTTTTCCACCTGCTGGCTAACGATCTCAGCTCGGCGATCATTGTCCGCACCGCGCACGGCATGGTCGGCGCGGCGCTCAGTTCGCTCGGCATCTATTACCAGATTCAGGCCTGGCCGGCGAAGCATCGGCTTAAAGCCCTGGTGATTGGCATCACCGCATCGCAGCTGGCGATTCCGCTGGCACGATTGTTCTCCACCGAACTGCTGCAGCTGCAAGAGTGGCGCGGTTTATACCTGTTTGAACTCGGTCTGGCGATGATCTCGCTGGGCTGCGTGCTGGTGGTGAAACTGCCGCCCGGCGACCGCATCAAAGCCTTTGAAAAGATGGATTTCCTCACCTTCATGTTGATGGCGCCGGGCATGGCGCTGCTGTGCGCGGTGCTGTCGCTGGGCCGCATCGAATGGTGGTTCAGCACGCCGTGGCTCGGTGTGGCATTGGCGCTGGCGTTGGTGTTGATCGTGGCGGCGATTGTCGTCGAGCACAATCGTAAGAATCCGTTGCTGAATACCCGCTGGCTCAGCAACGGCACGATTGTGCGGCTGGGCATTGTGATGATCATGATGCGTATTCTGCTGGCCGAGCAAAACACCGGCGCGGTCGGTTTCCTGCAGCAACTCGGCTTACTCAACGATCAGATGCGCGGTCTGGCGTTAGCGATCATTGCCGGGGTGATTTGCGGCATGATCGCCAGCGCATTAACCATCAAACCTACGCATCTGAGCTGGCCAATTGTCGTGTCGCTGGTGGTGATGATCGTCGCCTCGCTGATGGATGCGCAATCCAACCCGCTGACGCGTGCCCACAATCTCTACTTTAGCCAGTTTCTGCTCGGTTTCGGCAGCGCCTTCTTCCTCGGGCCTGCCATGCTGCTGGGGATTGGCGGCGTGGTGACGCAACCGAAAAACCTGGTCAGCTTCTCGGTGCTGTTCGGCATGAGCCAGAACTTAGGCGGCCTGATTGGCGCGGCCATTCTCGGCACGTTCCAGACGTGGCGCGAAAAATACCACTCCAGCCTGCTGGGCGATCAGCTGTCGCAGCTGGATCCCAACGTGACCGAACGCCTTAGCCAGTACAGCTCGCTGTTTAGCAGCCAGTTGCCGGATAGCGTGCTGCTCAGCGCGCAAAGCAGCAGCCAGCTGCAAACGGTGGCGACGCTGCAAGCCAACGTGCTGGCCTATAACGATACTTATCTTCTTACCGCCGCGCTGGCTTTCATCACCTTAATCTGGGTGCTGTATCGCCTGACGCGCTTACGCTATATCAACTGGCGTCAGACTAAAATGAATGCGGCACAACCAGTAACCCCGACGGAGAATTCATGAGCCAACAGGACGACATTCAGGCGGCGGAGCGCGAGCGCACCAACCGCCGACGCATTCTTTCCATCGCTGCTGGCAGCGGCATTGTTATCGTCGGCGTGCTGGTGATTCTCTATGCCTGGCAGCTGTGGCCGTTCACCAGCACCGTTCAGTCCACGGAAAACGCCTACGTGCGCGGCCAGGTAACCTTTATCAGCCCGCAGGTGAATGGCTATCTGACCGAAGTGAACGTGGTGGATTTGCAGCCGGTGACCAAAGGCCAGCTGCTGATGACCATCGACGATCGTATCTATCGTCAGCGCGTGCATCAGGCGCAGGCGCAGCTGGATATGAAAATCGCCGCGCAGAACAACAACCAGCAGCAACGTAAAAGTGCCGAAGCCAATATTCTCAGCAATAAAGCGGCGCTGGAAAATGCCAAAGCGCAGGCGCTGAAAAGCAGCCTCGATCTCAAGCGCGTTGAGAATCTGGCGGCTGATGGCTCGCTGTCGGTACGTGAGCGCGACGCCGCGCGCGCGGCAAATGCCCAGGCGCAGGCGCAGTTGCGTCAGGCGGATGCGCAGGTGGCCGTTTCACAACAGAATCTGCAAACCGTGGTGGTGAATCGCGCGTCACTGCAAGGCGATGTTGCCAGTGCGCAGGCGGCGCTGGAGTTGGCAAATATCGACCTGGCGAATACGCGCATCATCGCGCCAGACAGCGGCCAGCTCGGTCAGCTGTCGGTGCGCAAAGGCAGCTATGTGACCGCCAGCACGCGTTTGACATCGGTGGTGCCAGAAAACAAATGGATCATCGCGAATTTCAAGGAAACTCAACTGGCGCGCGTGCGTCCTGGCTTGCCGGTGAATATCCGTGTCGATGCGCTGGACGGTAAGCACTACGATGGCCGCGTCGAGTTTATTTCGCCTGCCGCCGGTTCCGAATTCAGTGCTATCTCGCCGGATAACGCCACCGGCAACTTTGTGAAAATTGCCCAGCGCATTCCGGTGCGCATCAAAATTTTGAATGACGATCTGCAAGCACTGCGTCCGGGCATGTCAGTGGAAGTGAGCATTGATACCGCCGCAGAGCCGCACAAGGATGCGCCATGAGGCGCTTATTGTTAGCCACCTGTGTGGCATGGATGGTGAGCGGCTGTGCAACGCAAGTGGAAAAAGCGCCCTCATCGTTGCCGATTCCTGAGAGCTGGCGTCAGCAGGTGGGCCCGCATGCGCTGCCGGAGGCGCAATGGTGGCAGAATTTTGGCGATGCCAATCTTAATCGCCTCGTCACGCAGGCGCTGCAGCACAACAGCGATGTCCTCACCGCGCGTTCGCGCGTGGATCAATACCGTGCCGAGTTGCGTGCCGCGCAGGGCGATAATTTCCCAACGCTGTCGGCGGGCGTGGCGGCTACGCATCAGCGTGCGCTGTCGGCGGCCACCGGTCAGCCGTATGAAAACGCGGTATTTCAGGGATTGCTGCAGGCTAACTACGAGGTGGATTTATGGGGCAGCCGCAGCAACAGCATTCGCGCTGCGGAAGCTTCGCTGGATGCGCAGCGTGCTGCCGCTTCTGCCGCTGAGCTCACCGTCGCCAGTTCGGTGGCATCGGGCTATCTCAGCTTGTGTGCGCTGGATGAACAGCTGCGCGTAACCCAGGCAACGCTGGCGACGCGCAAAAACTCGCTCAACCTGGCTCAGCGCCAGTTTGAAACCGGCTACACCTCGCGCCTTGAATGGATGCAGGCCGCCTCGGAATATCAAACCGCCAAAGCGCAGATCCCGCAGTTGCAGCATCAGATCGAGCAGCAGGAGAACGCGCTTAGCGTGTTGGTGGGCATGAACCCGCGCCAAATTGCGCGCAGCAGCCAGTTCGACCACATCAAGCCGCAAACCCTGCCATCGCTGCTACCTTCACAACTGCTGAATCGTCGTCCCGATATTGTTCAGGCGCAGCGCCAGCTGCTGGCCGCCGACGCGTCACTGGCGTCAACCCAGGCCAAACTGTTGCCGTCGCTTAATCTCACCGCCAGCGGCACCTTGCAAAGCAGCGAACTGCATCAGCTGCTGGATAATCCGTTCCGCCTGTGGAGCATCGGCGGCAGCATTCTGGCTCCGCTGTTAAATCGCGAAGCGCTAACTGCTCAGGTGGATGTGGCGATGGCGACGCGTAATCAGGCGCTGTACGGTTATGAAAAAGTGGTGCGTAACGCCTTCTCCGACGTGGATAACGCGCTGGATGCCATTCGCCGTAGCGAGGAGCAGCTGGCGGAGTTGCAGAAACAGGAGAGTTATGTGGCGGAAGCGTATCGCATTGCCCACAACCGTTACCAAAATGGTTACGCCTCTTATCTGGATGAGCTGGACGCCCAGCGCACGCTGTTCAGCACTCAGCTGAATATCGTGTCAGTAAAAAATACGCTGCTGTTAGCGCAAATCGATCTATATCGTTCGCTCGGCGGCGGCTGGCAGGGTTAAACATCATGTCGCAAGGCCATTTTTCGGTAGAAATTCCGCCGTAAAACGGCCTGCGTCTGGTTTTAAATCGGCAGTAAACGATTCTAAAGTCATTCATGCTTCTTTTTACTTGTCTTTACAAATAATGTTATTATCCGCCCGCTTTACACAGTCTGAACGGAACAGTGTTGGTAAGTTTACCAGCGCGGTCGCTCACTTAAGCGGCATGCAAAGACAGGGGAAGAAAAGGAAATGATGAATAAAAAAATCGGTTTTGCGTTGTTAGTTACTGCGGTCCTGTTAACCGGCTGTGCGCCGCGTACCGCGCCGATCCAGAATGTTAGCCAGACCGTGGGTCAGAGCTACTCGGATGAGCAAATGAAGCAAGCTATCGTCCAGGCGGGCGCCGCTAACCATTGGGTGATGACGCCAGCGGGTCCAGGCGTGATGAATGGTCACCTGGCCGAGCGCGGACATACCGCGGATATTCGCGTGAACTACACCGCGAACAGTTATCAAATCCAGTATGTCAGCAGCCAGAATCTGAAAGCAGGCAGCGGTCAGATTCACCGCAACTATAACCGCTGGATTCAGAACCTGAGCCAGGGCATCCAGACGCGACTGGCGGTTGAAGCCGCTAAATAAGCGCGAAGCGTGATTGCTGACATAATGTTGTAAAGTTAGCCGTAACGCTGCCGAAATAGAAACAGGCGGGCCACGTGCCCGCCTTGTTAATCGGCGACATCCGCATGGGATGACGGGTATAGAGAGCAAGGAAGGGATGCCGCGCAGCGAAAACCGGACCATCCCTGAGGCTGAAGAAAGAATACAGGTATGAAACTCGCTTACTCCCTTGTTGACTGGCACGCCATCGCGCCGGGCAACAGCACCGCAGAAGAGTGGCAACGTTGGGCGCAACAGGCACCGGCGTTAGATGCCACGCAACCTATCGCGAAACCCCAATTTTTGCCGATGATGACCGCGCGTCGTCTCAGCGCCGGCAGCCGTGCTGCGGTTGAATGCGGGCTGGCGTTATTGGCGCGGCACAGCGTGGACGCCATCGTCTTCACCAGTCGCCACGGCGAACTGGAGCGTAATCTGCGCATTCTCACCGCGCTGGCGGAACAGCAAGCGCTGTCGCCCACCGATTTCGCCATGTCGGTTCACAACTCAGCGGTGGGCAGTTTGACCATCGCCGCGCGTCAGCCGTTGGTTTCATCCTCGGTTTCGGCCGGTATTGATAGCTTCCAGCAAGGATTGATAGAAGTGGCGGCGCTGCATCAGGCGGGTTACGCGCAGGTGCTGCTGGTGGATTTTGACGGCGTGGTGCCGGATTACTACCGTCCATGGCTACCGGAAATCGATCGCTTTAATGCGCCGTACGCGGTAGCGCTGCTGCTACGCGCAGGCGAGGCATGGCGTTGCGAAGCGCAGGCCGGCAAACCCGCTGAGCTGCACAACCCTCTGCCGCAAAGTCTGCAATTTCTGGCGGCGATGCTGCACAACACGCCACGTTTTAGCGTGGCCGGCGAGCGCCATCAGTGGCACTGGGAGCGTCTGCATGGTGGATAATTCGCTGACCGAGGCGCGTCCCGGTTTCAACTATTACTGGCGGCTGGTGATGACCGCCGTCAGCTTTACGCTGTTCAGCGTGGGCGGCCTGCTACTGTCGCTGATTTGGTTCAATCTGCTGTTACTGGTGCAGCGTGATGGCCTGCGCCGTCGCCATATCGCCCGCAGCAGCATCGCCTGGAGCTTCCGCTGCTTCCTGCGTTTCTGCCGCTTTGTCGGGGTTTACGATTACCAAATCATCGGCGCAGAACAGCTGCGTCAGGATCGCGGCTGCCTGATCGTCGCCAACCATCCGTCACTGATCGATTACGTGATGATCGCGTCGGTGCTGCCGGAGATGGATTGCCTGGTGAAAGCCGAGCTGCAGCACAACATTTTCTTCCGTGGCGTGATTCGCGCCGCCGATTACCTGATTAACAGCGAAGCCGATACGCTGCTGCCAGACAGCCAGCAGCGACTGGCGCGCGGCGATACCATTCTGATTTTCCCGGAAGGCACGCGCACACGTTATGGCGAGCCGCTGAAGCTGCAGCGCGGTGCCGCCAACATTGCGGTGCGCGCGGGCTGCGATTTGCGTGTGGTGCACATCAGCTGCACCGAGCGCATGCTCGATAAGCAAAGCCGCTGGTATCAGATTCCGCTGGTTAAACCGATTTTTACTGTACGCGTACAATCGCGTATTGCCAGCCACGCCTTTAGTGAGGCCGAAGAGGATTCGCAGCCGCTGGCCGCACGTCGTCTGACGCGTCATCTGCAACAGGCGCTGGTGCCTGAAGAGACCAACTAAGTTATGCAAGTACTGATTAACGACATCAAACAGATGATTATCGACACGCTGAATCTGGAAGATATCAGCCCTGACGACATCGAAACCGACGCACCGCTGTTTGGCGAGGGGCTGGGCCTCGATTCAATCGATGCGCTGGAGCTGGGACTGGCGGTGAAAAATCGCTTCGGCGTACAGCTCTCCGCCGAGAGTGAAACGCTGCGCGCGCACTTTTTTTCCGTGGCTACACTGGCCGCGTTTGTTGAACAACAGCAAGCCTGAGAGCAGTCAACATGATGAACAAAAACGAAATTTACCAGGAAGTGGCTTCGCTGCTCACCTCGCTGTTTGAAATTGAGCCGGATGATATTCGTCCGGACGCCCGCCTGTATGAAGACCTCGAGCTGGATAGCATCGATGCGGTCGATATGGTGGTGCATCTGCAAAAGCGTACTGGCCGTAAGATCAAACCGGAAACCTTCCGCGCGGTGCGTACCGTGCAGGATGTGGTGGATGCCGTCGATCAACTGATGCGCGACGAAGCCTGATCGCATGCTGCTGCGGCTGCTAAACGGAGCGGCGCTGCTGGCGTGGCCGTTTCTGGTGTGGTTAACCCTCACCCAGCCACAGTGGCGCGGCGTGACGGGCCTGCTGGCGCTGCTGTTTGTGCTGCGCGTCTGGACGCTGCGCCGCGCCGCCGGGCCGATGGCGCGTGTGATGCTCCTGCTGGCGCTGGTGGGCAGCGCGTTATGCCTCGCCAGCCTGCTGCTGCGATCGCAACATCTGCTGCTGTGGTATCCGCTGGTGGTCAATGCATCGATGCTGCTGCTGTTTGGCGCGTCGCTGTGGAGCCCCATGCCGCTGGTAGAGCGGCTGGCACGGCTGCGCGAACCGGATCTACCACCGCGCGCGGTGCGTTATACCCGCCGCGTGACGCAAGTGTGGTGCGGCTTTTTCATCTTCAACGGCAGCGTGGCGCTGCTCACCTGCCTGCTCAATGATGTCACGCTCTGGACACTCTGGAATGGGTGCATCAGCTATCTGTTGATGGGCACGCTGATGGGCGGCGAATGGCTGCTGCGTCAGCGCATAAGGAAACAGGCATGAACTTACATAGCCTCCGCGACTGGTTCAGCGCGCCGGATCGCATGGTGGCCTGGCACGGCCAACAGCAACATACGCTGCATACCTTGCGTCAGCAGGTACGGGCGCTGGCCGATCGGCTGCAAAACCAGCCCGGCCAATATTGGGCGCTGTGCTTTGATAACAGCTATGCGTTTACCGCCGCGCTGCTGGCGCTGTGGCACGCCGGTAAAACGCCGGTGATCCCCGGACACTGTCGCGCGGCCCAGCTGGAAGAGATGGCCGACAGCCTGGATGGCGTGATCAGTGATATGCCGCTGGCAGTCGCGCTGCCGCAACTGCGCTGGGACGACGCACTGGCGAGCGGTGCGTTACCGCCAATCGCCGCCGACGCCACGCTGGTGTTGTTCACCTCTGGTTCGACCGGCACGCCGCGTCGCGTAGTGAAATCGCTGCGCGCGCTGGATCTTGAAGCCCGCTGGCTCTCCAGCTTGTGGGGCGCATGCTTACGTGATTGCCATGTGATTGCCTCCGTCAGCCATCAACATCTGTATGGCCTGAGTTTTCGCATCGTGCTGCCGATGGCGTTGGGTTTACCCTTTGCCGCGCAGCAAATTTTCTACAGTGAACAGCTGGCCGATCATTCACCCGATCGTCGCTACGCGTTTATCAGCAGCCCAGCGTTTCTGCGGCGTCTCGATCCTGCATTGGCCGGGCCGCGCTGCGAACTGATCGTGTCCGCCGGTGGCGCGTTGCCGTGGACGGCGGCGCAGCATGCGCAACAGGCGCTGAGCTGTAAGGTTGATGAAATCTATGGCAGCACCGAAACCGGCGTGATTGGCTGGCGCTCTGCACGTGAGGAGAACGCGCTGTGGCACTGTTTCCCGCAGATTACCCTGCGTGAGCAGGACGCCGGACGCTGGCGGGTGTTTTCCGCCTTGCTGGAAACCGATGACGGTTGCGCGCTCGACGATCGTATCGTGCAGCAACCGTCCGGCCAGTTTCAGCTGGCGGGACGTCAGGATCGCGTGGTGAAGATCGAAGATAAACGCGTATCGCTGAGTGAAATTGAACGCCGCCTGCTGGCGTTGCCCGGCGTGGAAGATGCCGCCGCGCTGGCGATTCAGCGTCACGGTCGTCACGCGATTGGCGTGGTGCTGGCGCTGCCTGAGATGCTGGATGCGGCGACGCTGCATCAGCTAAAAATTGAGTGGAAACGCGCCCTGCAACCCTGGCTGGAGCCGGTGGCGATTCCGCGCTATTGGCGCGTGGTGACGTCGATTCCTGTCACCGCACAAAGTAAACGCGCCTGGCCACAAATTGAGGAGTTATTTGATGCTGCCGGTTGAACTGCATGCCGAACAGCAGGGCGATGCACTGACATTGCGCCTGCACGTTGTTGCCGATCTCTTTTGGTTTCGCGGCCATTTCCCGACGCTGCCAATCCTGCCCGGCGTGGCGCAGCTCGACTGGGCGCTGCATTACGGCCTGACGCGTTTAGCCATCGGTAAATCTTTCGCCGCGATTGACAATATCAAGTTCCAGCAGCCGGTGCTGCCGGATGCCGAGCTGGCGTTACAGCTGCAGTGGCAGGCAGAAAAATCGCTGCTCAGTTTCAGCTACAGCCTGATCAACGGTGACGTGGCGACGGTGGCCAGCAGCGGGAAGATCCGCCTGTGTTGAGTTCTCACTTCACGCCTTGTGTGCTGATTCCCTGCTATAACCACGGCGCGATGCTGGCGTCGGTGCTGGCGCGGCTGGCACCGTTCAACTTGCCAGTGATTCTGGTGGATGACGGCAGCGATGCCACCACCAAACAGCTGATTGCGGCGCTGGAGGCACCGCAGTTGCGGGTGCTGACGCTACCCCACAATCAGGGCAAAGGCGCGGCGGTGATTGCCGGGATGCGCGCGGCGGCGGCGGCGGGTTACAGCCACGCGCTGCAACTCGATGCCGATGGTCAGCATCAGGTGGAAGACACGCCGCGTATGCTGGCCGAAGCGCAGCGTTATCCGCACTGTCTGATCTCCGGTCAGCCGCTTTACGACGCCTCGATTCCCAAATCGCGCCTCTATGGCCGCTACATCACCCATTTCTGGGTGTGGGTGGAAACGCTGTCGTTCTCGCTGAAAGACAGCATGTGCGGCTTCCGCGTCTATCCGCTCGCGCCATCGCTGGCGTTGTGCGATCGCCATCCAATTGGTCAGCGCATGGATTTCGACACCGAAATCATGGTGCGCCTCTATTGGCAGGGCACGCCGAGCCGTTTTATCACCACGCGCGTGACCTATCCAGCCAGCGGCGTATCGCACTTTGATGCGCTGCGGGACAACCTGCGCATCTCATGGATGCACACGCGGCTGTTCTTCGGCATGTTGCCACGCATCCCGAAGTTACTGCGTCAGCGTAGTGATGCGCAACACTGGTCTGCAACGCCGGAACGACGCGGGCAGAGCGGTTTGCGCTTTATGCTGTGGCTCTATCGCCGCGCCGGACGCTTGCCTTTTATCTTGCTGCTGTGGCCGGTGGTGGCGGTTTACTGGCTAACCGGACGCACCGCGCGCGCCGCCTCGCAGCAGTGGCTGAAGCGAGTGCGAGCGATGGCGCAGCAGCAGAACATCGCGCTGCCTGCGCCGCTCAGCAGCTATCGTCACTTTTTGCGTTTCGGCTACAGCATGCTGGATAAAGTCGCTAGCTGGCGCGGCGATCTGCAATGGGGACGCGACATTGATTTCGCGCCAGGTGCGGAAGCCACCATTCACGCCGCCGAGGGCAAAGGCCATCTGATCCTGGCCTCGCATCTCGGTGATATCGAAGCCTGCCGCGCGATGGCCAAACAGGTCAGCGGATTGGTGATTAATGCGCTGGTGTTTACAGACAATGCGCAACGCTTCCGCGAGGTGCTGGAGAGCATTGCACCGCAGGCGGGCGTCAATCTGCTGCCGGTCACCGATATCGGTCCGGACACCGCCATTCTGCTGCAGCAAAAACTCGATGCCGGTGAATGGGTGGCGATTGTTGGCGATCGTACTGCCGTGCATCGCCAGCGCGGCGGCGAGCGTCGCGTGGTGTGGAGTGAATTTATGGGCCATCCTGCACCGTTTCCCCAGGGACCGTTTGTGCTGGCGGCGGCGTTGCGCTGTCCAGTGCTGCTGATGTTCGCCCTGCGCGAACAGGGGCGATTGCGGGTGCACTGCGAAGCCTTTGCCGATCCGCTCTCGCTGCCGCGCGCCCAGCGCCAGCAGGCGTTACAGGCCACCGTCGATCGCTACGCCGAACGGTTACAACAGCACGCGCTGATGGCGCCGCTGGATTGGTTTAACTTTTACGATTTCTGGACGTTGCCCGAGGAGAAAAGCCGCGATGAGTGAAAGCAACTACCGCGCTGAGGTGGACATTACCGTGTCGTTTCACGACTGCGATCCGATGGGCGTGGTGTGGCACGGCAACTATTTCCGCTTTTTTGAAGTGGCGCGCGAAGCCTTGCTGCGCAGCGTCAATTACAGCTACGGCGAAATGGCCGCCAGCGGCTACGTCTGGCCGGTGGTCGATACCCATGTGAAATACCGCCAGCCGCTGCGCTGCGAAGAGGTGGTCCGCGTCGTCGCCAGTATCAGCGAATACGAAAACCGTTTACGCATTGATTATGTGATCCGCAACGCGGCGGGGCAGGTGACCACCAAAGCACACACGCTGCAGGTGGCGGTTAATGCAGCGACGCAGGAGATGTGTTTTGTCTCGCCCGATATTCTGTTTGAACGCCTGGGAGTGAAACCGTGATCAGAACCCTTTGTCTGCTGCTGCTGGTGATCTGCGCCAACGCCAGCGCGGTTACGCTCGAGCAGTTGCAACAGCGCTTCGCCAGCCAACCGGTGATCCGCGCCAATTTTGTTCAGGTGCGCACCATTGCCGGGATGGCGCAGCCGCTGGTGTCACGCGGTCAGCTGCTGATCGCCCAGCAGCAGGGTTTGTGGTGGCAGCAAGCCACGCCGTTCCCGCTGATGTTGATCCTTGATGATAAGCGCATGGTGCAGAGCATGAGCGGCCAGCCGCCGCAGGTGATCACCGCCGACAGCAATCCGCAGATGTTCCAGTTCAACCATTTGTTACGCGCGCTATTCCAGGCAGATGAAAAGGTGCTGCGTGAGAATTTTGCGCTCGATTTCCATGATCTGGGCAACAACCGCTGGCAACTTGGTTTGACGCCGAAAGCCGCGCCGCTGAATAAGATCTTTAACCGTATCGATCTGCAAGGCGAGGCGTTTCTTAATCGCATCACGCTGGATGATAAGCAGGGCGATAAAACCGAGATCACCCTTAGCGCTACCCGCACCGAACCGAAACAGTTAACCGATGAAGAGCGAGCCCGTTTTGCCCCAGCGCAGTGAAAAAACCGTTGCGCTGCTGTGGCTGGCGGTGTGCCTGACGTTAGCGCTGGCGCTGGCGGTTTTGCTGCCGCGCAGCCAGCTGAACAGCAGCGTGCTGGCGTTATTGCCGCAGCAAAACCTCGGCCAGGCACCAGCGGAGATTCAGCACGGCTTTATGCAGCGCCTCGATCGTCAACTGGTGTGGCTGGTAAGTGCCAACGATCACCACGGCGATGCGGTTGCGGCCTGGTGGCAAGCGCAGCTGCAAGCCTTGCCGATGCTGACACAGGTAAGCGGCGCGCTGGATGACGATCAGATGCAGCGCTGGGGCGCCTATGCGTTTCAACATCGCAACGGCTTGATCGATCCGGCCACGCGCGCGCGCTTGCAGAACGGCGGTGACGCGCAGGCCGACTGGATTCTGGCGCAGCTGTTCTCGGCTTTCGCGGGCGTCGGCAGCAAAGAGATCGGCCACGATCCGCTGCTGCTGGTGCGCGGCGCACAGCTGGCGATGCAGCAGAACGCCAATAAAATGCTGCTGCATAACGGCTGGCTGACGGTCAAGGATGCGCAGCAGCGCCGCTGGTATTTCCTGCACGGCGAGCTGGCGAGCAATGCTTTCAGTATCAAAGAGAGCCATCAGCTAGTGACCGCGCTTAATCAGCTGGAGCAACAGCTGAAAACCCGCTGGCCGGATGCGCAACTGCTGACGCGTGGCACAGTGCTGTTTAGCGACGATGCCAGCCAGCGCGCGCAGCATGATGTCGAAACCCTCGGCAGCGCAACGTTAGCGGGATTGCTGCTGCTGGTGTGGCTGGTGTTCCGTTCATTACGGCCGCTGGCGCTCTGTGCATTGTCGGTGGCGATGGGCGCGATGGCGGGCACGGTGCTGACGTTGCTCTGTTTTGGTGAGCTGCATCTCACCACCTTAGTGATGAGCCTCAGCATTGTCGGTATTTCGGCCGACTATACGCTCTACTATCTGACGGAACGCATGGTGCACGGCGAGCAAGCCACGCCGTGGCAAAGTTTGCATAAGGTGCGCGGCACGCTGCTGCTGGCGCTCGGCACCACGGCGATTGCCTGGCTGTTGATGCTGCTGGCACCGTTCCCCGGCTTGCGCCAGCTGGCGGTATTTGCCGCCAGCGGATTAAGCGCATCCTGCCTGACGGTGATCTGTTTTTATCCGTGGCTGGTACGCGGTTTACCGGTGCGACCGATTCCGGCCATGGTGTGGCTGGCGCGCTGGCTGGCCGCGTGGCGACGCAATAACGGGCTGAAGCGCGGCTTACCGGCGTTGGTGGCGATCTATGCGTTGAGCGGCATGCTACAACTCAAGGTCGATGATGATATTGCCCATCTGCAAAGCGCCCCGGCGCAGCTGTTAGCGCAGGATCGTCAGCTGGCGCAGCTGACCGGTCAGCAGGCCGATCAAACCTGGTTTGTGGTGTGGGGCGATGATGAACAGCAAGCGCTGCAACGGCTGAGCGCGCTGGCACCCAAGCTGCAGCAGGCGCAGCAGCAAGGCTGGTTCAAAAGTTATCGCGTGCTGCCGCTCAGTTCGCTGGCGCAGCAGCAGCAGGATGTAGCGCTGCTACAGCAGGCTGCACCAACCATTCTGGATCGATTGAAGCAGGCGGGCCTTACTGTAGCGAATGCCAATCTCAGCGCCATGCCGGTGACCGCCGCCGACTGGCTGGCGAGCCCGCTGAGTGAAGGCTGGCGGCTGCTGTGGCTGTCGCTGCCGGACGGACGCAGCAGCGTGCTGGTGCCGATCGGCGGCGTTAAGAACAGCGCCGCGTTGCAGCAGCTGGCATCCCAGCAGGCGGGCGTCAGTTGGGTTGATCGCAAGGCCAGCTATGATGAACTGTTCCGCTTCTGGCGCACGCTGCTGAGCGGATTGCTGGCGTTGGCATTATTGCTGATTACCGGCAGCTATATGCTACGGCTGGGCGTTAAAGCCGGGATGCGCAGCGCGCTGCCGTCGTGGCTGTCGCTGGCGGCGGCGCTGGCGACGCTGGGCTGGATCGGCGCGAGCCTCAATCTGTTTGCCTTGCTGGCGCTGATTCTGGTGCTGGGCATCGGCATCAACTACACGCTGTTCTTCAGCAATCCGCGCGGCACGCCGTTAACCTCCATGCTGGCGGTGACGCTGGCGATGATGACCACGCTGTTAACGCTAGGCATGCTGGTGTTCAGCAGCACCGCCGCCATCAGCGGTTTTGGCACCGTGCTGTGCAGCGGGATTTTTTGTGCATTCTTGCTGGCGCCGTTGGCGCTGGCTCCGGGGAAAAGGAAGCAACGATGAAAATGGGCATTTTGCTGCTGTTGAGCCTGCTGGTAAGCGGCTGCGCGCAGCATCAGAGCGACCTCAATCGGCCAACCGCGTGGCTGAAACCGGGCGTGCGCGTCACGTTGCCGGCGCCGGGCATCTCGCCCGCGTTTCAGCAGCAGCAGTTGCTGACCGGCCACGCCAAAGGCAAAACCCAGTCGCTGCTGGTGCTGCTGAGCGCGGATTCACAGCAGCTGAGCCTCGCCGGTTTGTCATCGCTTGGCATTCGCCTGTTCCGCGTCACCTATGATAAAAACGGCATTCACACGCAGCAGATGATGGCGCTGCCGGAAATGCCGCCCGCCAGTCAGGTATTGGCGGATGTGATGCTGAGCCACTGGCCGATCAGCGCGTGGCAGCCGCAGTTGCCGCGTGGCTGGACGCTGACCGACATCGACGATCGCCGCGAGCTGCGCGATCCCGCTGGCAAGGTGGTAACGCTGATTCGCTATCTGCAGCGTGGCGAGTTGCGTGAGCCGATCAGCATCGATCAACGTGCGTTTGGTTATCAGATTCAAATCCAACATCTGGATGCCTCATCATGATTTACATCTCCGCCTTTGGCATGGTGAATGCGCTGGGCAACAACCTGGCGCACATCGCCACACAGCTGCAAGCGGGCCACGCGCCCGGCATGCAACCGCGTGACGGCTGGCTGCAAGACGGCAAACGCTGCTGGCTGGGCGAAGTGCAGGGCGCGTTGCCGCTGATTCCTGCCGCGCTGGCGGCGCATAACACCCGCAACAATCAGCTGCTGCTGGCCTCGCTGGCGCAGATACGCCCGGCAGTGGATGCGGCGATCGCGCAATATGGGCGCGATCGCGTGGCGATTGTACTTGGCACCAGCACCTCCGGCGTTGATGAGGGCGATCGTCAGGTGGATGACGCCATGTCGGGCTACGATTACCGCATGCAGGAGCTTGGCGATCCATCACGCTTCCTGGCGCATTTTTTAGCGCTGGACGGTCCGGCTTACACCATTTCGACTGCCTGCTCATCCAGTGCGCGCGCCATAATTAGCGGCCAACGTTTGATTGATGCTGGTTTAGCGGACGTGGTGCTGGTGGGCGGCGCGGATTCGCTAAGTCGTATGCCGATTAACGGCTTCGCCAGCCTGGATTCACTCTCTGAACGTCACTGCGCGCCGTTTAGCGCCGATCGCGACGGCATTTCGATTGGTGAAGCTGCCGCGCTGCTGCTGCTGACGCGCGAAAAGCAGCCGCTGGCGCTGCTCGGCTGCGGTGAATCGTCGGACGCGTGGCACATGTCGGCACCGCATCCTGAAGGCGTCGGCGCCGAGCGCGCTATGCTGATGGCGCTGCAACAGGCGGGTTTACAGCCGCAGGATGTTGGTTACATCAACCTGCACGGTACCGCCACGCCGCTGAACGATCAGGTGGAGTCTGCGGTGATTCACCGCCTGTTTGGTGATCGCGTGCCGTGTAGCTCAACCAAACACCTGACCGGCCACACGCTGGGCGCGGCGGGCGCCACCGAAGCGGCTTTAGCCGCACTGATTCTGCAGCAGCATCTGCCGCTGCCGCCGCAGGATTTCTCGCTGGCGGCACGCGATACCTCGCTGCCGGCGTGCGGTTTGATCACCACGCCGCAGCCTTTGGCGCGCCCGGTGATTGCCTCAAATTCGTTTGCTTTTGGCGGGAACAATACCTGCCTGATTGTAGGAAAGCCTTATGAGTGATTTTCTGCCGGTTGATGCTTATCTGCCGCATCGCGCGCCGATGCTGCTGCTGGATCGCGTCATCCAGGTCACCGACGACAGCGTGATCTGCGAAGTCAGTATCAACGCGACAGGCGTGCTGGCCCCTTTTCTCACCGCACAGGGCGATTTACCGGCGTGGTACGGCGTGGAAATCATGGCGCAGACCGTTGGCGTCTGGTCGGGCTTTCATGCGCGTCAGCGCAGCGGCGATGAGATTCGTCCCGGCATGCTGCTTGGCGGACGCGGTTATCGTGCCAGCCGCACCGCTTTCGCCGCCAACAGCACGCTGCGCGTTGAAATGCGTCTGCTGATGCGTGACGACCGATTGGGCAGCTTTGAAGGGGAGATCCGCTGCGGCGAGGCGATCATTGCCAGCGGGCGGCTGAATACCTATCAGCCCAATGAACACGAGTTAATTCAATTGCAACAAGGAGTTCAGCCATGACACGCAGCGTTTTAGTGACCGGCGCAAGTAAAGGTATTGGCCGCGCCATCGCACTGCGTCTGGCGCAGGATGGCTTTGAGATAGTGGTGCATTATCACCGCGACAGCGCCGGTGCCGCGCAGACGCTGGCTGAGATTGAGGCGGCGGGCGGATGTGGGCGCACCTTGCAGTTTGACGTGGCGCAGCGCGATGCCACACGCAGCGCACTGGAACAGGATATCGCCGCACACGGCGCCTACTACGGCGTGGTGAGCAATGCGGGCATCACGCGCGATGCGGCGTTCCCGGCGCTGACCGATGACGAGTGGGACAGCGTGATCCACACCAATCTCGACAGCTTTTACAACGTGATTCATCCGTGCGTGATGCCGATGATTGGCCTGCGCAAGGGCGGACGTATTATTACGCTCTCCTCGGTATCGGGGATCATGGGCAATCGCGGCCAGGTCAACTACAGCGCGGCCAAAGCCGGCATTATCGGTGCCACCAAAGCACTGGCGATTGAGCTGGCGAAACGCAAAATTACCGTTAACTGCATCGCACCCGGCTTGATTGATACCGGTATGACCGATCTTGAGCCGCTGGTGATTGACGAGGCGATGAAGCTGATCCCGATGAAGCGCATGGGCGCGGCGGATGAAGTCGCCGGACTGGCCAGCTACTTAATGTCGGACATCGCGGGCTACGTCACGCGTCAGGTGATTTCAATCAATGGAGGTATGCTGTGATTCAGCGCGTAGTGGTAACCGGCATGGGCGGCGTAAGCGCTTTTGGTGAGCGCTGGAGCGCGGTGGCTGAGCGGATCAAACAGGGCAAAAATGCGGTGCGCCATATGCCGGAATGGCAAGTGTACGACGGCTTGCACACGCTGCTCGGCGCGCCGGTGGACGACTTTACGCCGCCAGCGCATTACACGCGCAAACGCATTCGTTCGATGGGGCGCGTCTCACTGATGGCGACGCGCGCCACCGAACTCGCGCTGGAGCAGGCCGGTTTGATCGATCATCCGGTGCTGACCAGCGGTGAAACCGGCATTGCTTATGGCTCCTCCACCGGCAGCACCGGACCGGTGAGTGAATTTGCCACTATGCTCACGGAAAAGCACACCAACAACATTACCGGCACCACTTATGTGCAGATGATGCCGCACACCACCGCCGTTAACGCGGGCCTGTTCTTTGGCCTGCGCGGCCGGGTAATCCCGACGTCCAGCGCCTGTACGTCGGGCAGCCAGGCGATCGGCTATGCGTGGGAAGCGATTCGCCACGGTTACCAAACCGTGATGGTGGCGGGTGGGGCGGAAGAGCTGTGTCCATCCGAAGCGGCGGTGTTTGACACGCTGTTCGCCACCAGCCAGCGTAACGACGCGCCGCACACGTCGCCCGCGCCGTTCGACCAGCAGCGCGACGGATTAGTGATTGGCGAAGGTGCAGGCACCTTGATCCTCGAATCGCTGGAACATGCGCAGGCGCGCGGAGCCACCATTTATGCCGAGCTGGTGGGTTTCCACACCAACTGCGATGCCGCGCATATCACCCAGCCGCAGCGTGAAACCATGCAGATTTGTATCGAGCGCGCGCTGAAAACCGCCGGTGTCACGGCGGAGCAGATTGGCTATATCAATGCCCACGGCACCGCCACCGATCGCGGCGATATCGCCGAGAGTCAGGCCACCGCAGCGATTTATGGCAACAGCACGCCAATCTCTTCGCTGAAAAGCTACTTTGGCCATACGCTGGGCGCGTGCGGGGCGCTGGAAGCCTGGATGAGCATTGAGATGATGCGTGAAGGCTGGTTTGCGCCGACGTTGAATTTGTCACAACCGGCCGCTGAATGCGGTGAACTTGATTACATCATCGATGAAGCGCGCCAGATTGAGACAGATTACATCCAATCCAATAACTTCGCCTTTGGCGGGATTAACACTTCGCTGGTGTTTAAACGCTGGCGCGAAGGCTGATAGCAGGTCGCCATGAATGGCGCTTGTTAGTTAAGTCCGCGACGAACGCATGCCGGCTGCTTCGGTACATGTTGTTGAAAAGGGCACAGTTGCCAGAGGCGCTGGCGCGTCTGCTGCGGCAAAAGGGCTATTCGCAGCGCTGAGGCTTTTACGTTGGGCCAGGAGCCTCACGCATGGATGCGTGAGGCAGTTCGGGGTCGGCCAGGGAAGGCCGATCCGCGAACGGTCCGTTGGCACGACGTTGAAGCCGAAGGCACCGCGCTAGCGGCGCGAGGACGGCCCGTGACGCAGCAGATGTGTCAGAGCCCGCTACCTAGTCAAAGCAAAACCCTTTCTTCAGTGATAAGCATTGGTCGCCATGAATGAATGGCGACCCTACAAGACCGGGCAGGGTACCTATTGCACCACTCCTCGATGATATGAACGCAAAAAGTGGGATTTTTCTTGCTTTCGCACAACGACTGCGCATAATCGCAAACCGCAATAATAATGATTATCACTTCGTTTGCATTAGGGGATCCCATGCGCACTATGCCTTTCAATCCCGGACTGAAACCGACGCTGTTGGCCGTAATGGTCAGCGCCGGTTGTTTGCCAGTGATGGCTGCTACCACCAACACCACAACCTCAACTGACGCGAAAAACGAGCAGCAGACGCTGACCGTGACCGCGACACCGCAAACCGATTTCAAACCAGGCGGCAACGATCTGGTACCGGCTTTCCTCGATGGCCAGGTTGCACACGGCGGCCGCCTTGGCATGCTGGGTGAGCAAAACGCCATGGACGTGCCGTTTAACGTCATTGGTTTTACCTCGAAAATGATTCAGGATCAGCAGGCGCAAACCATCGGTGACGTGGTGCGCAACGATGCTGGCGTGCAGAATCTGAAAGGCTACGGCAACTTTGCCGAGAGCTATCGCATTCGTGGCTTCAAGCTGGACGGCGATGCCATGACCTACGGCGGCCTGGCGGGTATCGTGCCGCGTCAGGTGATGGATGCCTCGCTGATTGATCGCGTGGAGATCTTCAAAGGGGCTAACGCCTTGCTGAACGGTTCGGCGGAGAGCGGCGTCGGCGGCATGATTAACCTCGAGCCGAAGCACGCTGATGATACGCCGCTGACGCGCATCGGGGTGGATTACACGTCCGGTTCCCAGGTGGGCGGCACCGCCGATATTGGTCGTCGTTTTGGCGACGATAATCAGTTTGGCGTGCGTCTGAATGCGGTTAACCGCGAAGGCGGCACCGAGGTAGATGGCGAGAAAAAACGCACCACCGCTGCGTCACTCGGCCTGGATTATCGTGGCGATCGTCTGCGTACGTCGCTCGACGTTGGCTACCAGAAAAAGACCTTCCACGATGCGCGTAACGGCGTCAACATCAGCGGCATCGATTTCATTCCCGATGTGCCGTCCAACGCGAAAAACTACAGCCAGAAGTGGGTGTTCAGCGATATCGAGTCGGAGTTTGGTCTGGCGAAAGCCGAATACGATCTGACCGATCAGTGGACCGCCTATGCGGGCCTCGGCGCGCAGCACACACATGAAGTGGGCAACTACGGCATTCCGAAGATCCTCGACAGCGCCGGCAACGCCACCATTGGTCGCTTCCGCACCAATCGCGTGCAGGACAACATGAGCGGCATGGTTGGCCTGCGTGGTGATTTCACCACCGGTCCGGTGACGCATAAAGTGAATTTCGGTTATTCGGCGATGACCACGAATGCGAAAAACAGCTATCGCATGTCGTCGGGCAACGATGCCAACGTAAATATTTATCACCCGCAGGATGTGGCTGAACCGGATAGCGTGTTCGCCGGTGGCGCTAAGTTCAGCGATCCGCTGACCACTTACCGTTCACGTTCGCAAGGCTACCTGCTGAGCGATACGCTGGGCTTCTTTGATGACACCTTGCTGGCAACCGTCGGCGCGCGTCATCAAAAAGTGGTGGTGCGTAACTACGGTTATGACGGCGTTGAAGATACCGCGACACGTTTCGACAGCAGCCGTTGGTTGCCGGCCTACGGTTTGCTGTATAAAGCCACACAAAATATCTCGCTGTATGCCAACCATACCGAATCGCTGACGCCAGGCACCGCCGCGCCGTTTACCGCCACCAACTACGGTAGCGTGACCGGCATCGTACATGCTAAGCAGAACGAAGTGGGTGTCAAAGCGGACTTTGGTCGGGTCGGCGGATCGCTGGCGCTGTTTGAAATCAAACAGCCGGTTGGCGTGCTGAACAATTCGGTCTACCAGCTGAATGGCGAGCAGCGCAACCGTGGCGTGGAGTTGAACGTATTCGGTGAGCCGGTGCTGGGCCTGCGTCTTAACAGCAGCGCCACCTGGATCGATCCGGATATGACCAAAACCGGTGACAGCGATCAGGATGGCAAAAACGCCATCGGCGTACCGCGCTTCACTGCGGCGCTGGGTGCGGAGTATGACATCAAGCCGGTGGACGGTTTGACCGCCACAGCATTGCTGAACTACACCGGTTCACAATATGCCGACCTGGCAAACAACATGAAGCTGGATGATTACACCACGCTGGATTTGGGTCTGCGTTACCGCATGAAGGTTAACCAGAACGATATGGTGTGGCGCGTGGGCGTGGATAACGTCACCAATGAGAAATATTGGGCCAATGTTGATGACAGCGGCACCTATTTGTCGCAGGGTGAACCACGCACGGTGAAGGTTTCACTCAGCTACGATTTCTAATCTGCTCTCCAATGGGGCGCGCCTGCGCCCCATTATTTCTCCGCCAGAAATTTTCCTGTAACTTAGGGCGCATTGCATTACACTCTGTGCGGCAATCCTGCGCGAAAACTCGCCTTTATTTTTGAGTCATCATGAGTTCACCTGCACCACCAGACGACCACGACGAACCTTATCGGCAGCCGCTCGACGACGCGCTCTTCGCCATTGTGGTGCTTGCAGTCACTTCGGTTACGCTTATAATCTTCGTCCTGATGATTACGCTGTGGATGAGTTAAGGTCAGCACCGGGAAAAGGAAGCCTGCAAGGAGATGTCGATGGAATCCAGCGATGACAAACTGATCGCCATAATTGGCCTGCTCTCCGCCTGTTTAATCGGCGTGGTGTTTCTCTTCACCATGACCTGGCTCACCGACGTGCGTCACCCCGCGGATCCTTCACTCGATGTGCAAACCTGCCCGCAAAAACCCGCCACTACGCAACAGTCCTAGCTTTTTGTCTGCCAGTTCTGCCACTTAATCTGTTGACTGCGCAACTCCAGCGCCAGCGCCTCATGCAGGGTGCGATTGCCATTGGGATCGCCGAGGCCAAACAGCGCACCCGGTGAACGCCGATCGTCGGCCCACGCCGGATACTCCACCACCGGATAGAGTGAAATCCCTTCCAGCGCCACGCCGTGATCCAGCGCCAGACGCGCTTCTTCACTGATCTGCCGCAGCCAGGGCGCTCGCGCATCACCTTCGGCTCCGGTTTCGGCCAGAATCATCGGGCGCTGATAACGTTGCCAGCACTGCATTAACAAACGGTGCAGCGGTTGGCGCGTCGGATGGTCCAACGGAATGGTTTCGCCTGAGAAAAACCAGTGATTGTCGGGATAGTAATTGAGACCCAGAATATCGAGGAAATCCGCGCGGCCACCCAGTTCCGGCGCATCGCGTCCGCCAATCCAATCCCAGGCTTCAAACTGCGCCTGATGCTGCGCGTCGGCATAAGGTTTGCTGTCAGGGTTATCGGGATCGGTCGCCACCTGCACCAGCGGATCGGTCAGCACAAAGCGGGCATCGGGATAAACCTCGCGAATGGCGTGCATCGCCGCCAGCGAGGCGCGCACTAATTGGCGCTTCAGCTCACGACCGCGATCGCTGGCGTAGGGATCGAGCCAGGAAACATCCGCGCCAGCCCACGACCAGAATGAGATCTGATTGATCGGCGTAAAAAAGGGCTTTTCGATGCCTTCATCGCGCATCAGTTGCGCCATCGCGCGGGCGAAGCGTTCAAAGTGATCGATAAAGCTGGCTTTCCAGATATCCAGGTGATCGGGATAGCCAAAATGCGCCAGCTCCCAGATAATCTGCATATCGTGACGCGCCGCGGCGTGCACCATCGGCAGAAAGGTGCGCCAGTCATATTCATTGGGTACGGCTTCAATCAGATGCCAGCGAGCGCCATCGCGCGCGGTGTGCAAACCTTCCTGCGCCAGTGCGGCATAATCTTTCTCCAGCAGCATGTCGTGGCCGCTGCTGATCACCATATCGAGCCGACGTCCGCCTGCGCGCCGGGCGGTTGAACAGGGAAAACTGCCCTGAAAGAAACTGCGGAACAGCTGAGGGTGATGGCGCAGGGATTGCTGAGTCATAATCCTCTCCTCACATTGAGCGCCGGATGCAGAATGCAGAACGCCTGGCTAAGTCTAGACTAAATTGACGGTGCGCCATTGGGCAGAAAAGGAAGCCTCCGATTGCTTCTTCGCGCATTGATACCAACAATAATAGGTCCACAGCTTTCAGGGATTCACTATGAGTGAAGCAGCAACCTCTTTGCCGCCTGAGGAACATTCGGGCAACCGGCTGAAACCGAGTGTTGAGGCGCGTTGCGCACGACATCCGGGCATGAGCGGCATCCATCCGCTTAACGATGGATTGGACGCTTTTGCTGCGCGCTATCAGTTGATGAGCATGGCGCAGCACACCATTGATGTGCAGTACTACATTTGGCACAACGACATGTCCGGCCGCTTGCTGTTCAGCGCGCTGCTGGACGCCGCCGAGCGCGGGGTGAAAGTGCGATTGCTGCTGGATGACAACAACACGCCGGGTTTGGATGAGACGCTGGCGGAACTCGATCGCCACGCCAATATCGCGGTGCGCCTGTTTAATCCGTTCTCGTTCCGCACGCTGCGCGCGCTCGGTTATCTCACCGATTTTTCCCGCCTCAATCGACGTATGCACAATAAGAGCCTGACAGTGGATGGCGCGGCGACGCTGGTGGGCGGGCGCAATATCGGCGACGAATATTTTGGCACCGGCGATGAACCGCTGTTTACCGATCTCGATGTCCTGGCGATTGGTCCGGTGGTCGACGAAGTGACGCAGGATTTCGAACGCTACTGGCGCAGTAAAGCGGTATCGCCGCTGCGCAAGGTGGTTGATGTGAGCGGCGATGCGCATCAGGCGGTGCGCTTGCCACAAGAGTGGCAGCAGAGTGAAGCGGTGGAGCGCTATCTGGCACGGTTGGAGCACTCGTCGTTTATCAGCCAGATGGAGCAGGGCGAGTTGGAGATGACGTGGGCGGAATCGCGGCTGCTGAGTGATGATCCGCGTAAAGGGCTCGGCAAAGCAAAACGTCGCAGTTTACTGCCGCAGCGCATGCTAGAGGTCATCGGCACGCCGCAGCAGCAGTTCGATATTATCTCGGCCTATTTTGTCCCGACGCGATCTGGCGTGGCGCAGCTGCTGGCATTGAAGCGTCGCGGGGTGAAGATTGCCATCCTTACCAATTCGCTGGCGGCCAATGACGTCACGGTGGTGCACGCCGGTTATGCGCGCTGGCGCAAAAAACTGCTGCGCCACGGCATCGCGCTGTATGAACTGAAGCCGCAGGACAATCCGCAAACCGCGCCACACGATCGCGGTATCACCGGTAATTCAGGTTCCAGTTTGCATGCCAAAACCTTCACCGTGGACAATCGCAAAGTATTTATCGGCTCGTTCAATTTCGATCCGCGTTCCGCCATGCTGAACACCGAAATGGGGTTGGTGATTGAGAGTGAAGCCCTGGCGCAGCAAACGCATCAGCGCTTTATTGCCGGGATGCGCGATCGCGCCTGGACGCTACGTCTGGATAAGTGGGGACGCGTCAATTGGGTCGAGTTTGCTAACGAGCAGGGCGAAGTGGTGCACAAACATGAACCGCAATGCACGCTGCTGCAGCGCTTGCTGGTGCGACTGGTGTGGCGCTTGCCGGTTGAGTGGTTGCTTTAGATAAAAAGGGCCAGCTTAGCGGGCCCTTTTTTCATTTGCGTTGCGGCTTACCGGAGAACAGGAAGCGCAGCAGCGGAATGCGCAGATGGATTTCATACAGCGTAAACGCCACGCCAAATACCATCAGTAAGCCGACGAAGAAGCCGAGCGTGTTGTTGCCGATGTGCGGCGTGATGTAGATGCCGTACAAAATGGTCAGCGGATGGTGTACCAGATAGATAAACAGCGAGGCATTCACCAGATACATGATGCGCGGCGAATGGCTGTTCAGCAGCTTATGGCCGAAGCTAAAACAGACGTTTAGCATGCACAACCCCATCAGCGTCGAAATGATCATATCGATTTCATACAGCCAACCTTCACCGCTGCTGTAACGCTGATTCAGGCTATAGGCGATGAATACTGCGATAGCGCCAAAGCACATCACCGGATTAAAGCGCACAAACAACGCTTTCAGCGCCTGATGCTTCCAGCTCAACGCACCCAGCATAAAGAACGGCAGGAACATCAGCGTTTGCATCACGGCAATGCTGAACAGGCCATCGGCAAACACGGCCGGAACGAAATAAAACAGCACGCGGCGGAACGCACACCAAATTAAGGCATAAGTCAGTAGTGCAAGCGTCAATTTACCCCAGCCAATTTGCTGATAATCGATGCTGCGCTGCTGCTTATTCAGCCAGCGAAACGCCACCATACCGAACGTCGTCAGAATCACCAGTACCAATAAAAACCACAGATGAGATATCAGCTCCCACGCCAGCGTGTTGTACTTGTCGTACAGCGAGAAACTGTTCCAGTCGCCGATTTTATCGGTGAGATTTTTGGTGATGAAAAACTGCGGCAAAGTAATCAGCGGCACGGCAGTCAACATCGGGATGCCGACACGCTCCAGACGCACTTTCAACCAGCGCTGCGGCTGGTAGCGTAAGTAGAGCATGTAGGAAAAATAGCCTGAAATAACAAAGAATACCTGCATGCGGAAGGCGTGAATAAAGTCGTTCAGCACCGTCAACCACATTGAGGCGTCATGGCTGTTCACGGCCCATTTCTGCGTGGAGTAAATCAGGGAGACGTGAAAAGGCACGCCCAATAACATTAAATACGCGCGAATCGAATCGAGGAAATATTCACGTTCGGGTTTAGCTGAACTCATAATCTTCCAATAGTCAGTTTACTTGCCGGTTTCGCCCTGAAACCGGATTATGCCGAAGGAAAATTCTACCGGCTGTAAACAGGGTATACTATCAGGTGAATCTGTATGTGATTTTGCGGGGTTTAATTATCCTAAAAGCACATTTTCAGCTTACAAATCAGCGGAACAATCTATTACATACGCTGTCGGAAAACCGAATAATCCTTTAAGATAATCGGGTTTGATCTAAGCACACGAAAGGGGGGGATGTGCTGAATAATGTGAATAATAAAGTGGGACTGGTAAAGATGCGCTGGGTAGGCGCGGCAGTTCTGCTGGCTATGTATGCCAACAATAGTTGGGCGTTTAACATTGATGATGTTGCAAAACAAGCCAAGGCGTTGGCAGGGAAAAGTTTCGAAGCGCCAAAAAGCAATTTACCCTCTCAGTTTCGTGAAATGAAGTTTGCTGACTATCAGCAGATCCAGTTTAACCACGACAAAGCTTATTGGGGCAAACTGCGCACGCCGTTTAAGCTTGAGTTCTATCATCAGGGCATGTATTTCGATACGCCGGTGAAAATCAACGAAGTGACGGCGTCTTCAGTACGTGAAATTAAATATAACCCTGACTACTTCAATTTCGGCAACGTAAAACACGATGCTGATGCAGTCAAAAACCTCGGCTTTGCTGGGTTTAAGGTGTTGTATCCTCTAAATAAAAAAGGCAAAGACGACGAGATCACCAGCTTCCTCGGCGCCAGCTATTTCCGTGTGATTGGCGAGGGCCAGGTGTACGGTCTTTCGGCACGTGGACTGGCGATTGATACCGCCTTGCCGTCGGGCGAAGAGTTCCCGCGCTTTAAAGAGTTCTGGATTGAGCGTCCAAAACCGCAGGACAAACAGCTGGTGATCTATGCGCTGCTGGATTCGCCACGCGCGTCCGGTGCCTATCGTTTCATCATTAAACCGGGCAAAGAATCGACAGTTGATGTGCAATCCAAAGTTTATCTGCGTGATAACGTCGGCAAACTGGGCGTTGCGCCACTGACCAGTATGTTCCTGTTTGGTGCAAACCAGCCTTCGCCAGTGACCAACTTCCGTTCTGAGCTGCACGATTCGAATGGTCTTTCGATTCATGCCGGTAACGGTGAGTGGATTTGGCGTCCGCTAAATAACCCGAAACATTTGGCGGTTAGCACTTTTACCGTTGAGAACCCGAAAGGTTTTGGTCTGCTGCAACGCACGCGTGATTTCAGCCGTTTCCAGGATCTCGACGATCGCTATGACCTGCGCCCAAGTGGCTGGGTTGAGCCGCAGGGTGATTGGGGTAAAGGCCGCGTTGAACTGGTTGAGATTCCAACCGCCGATGAAACCAACGACAACATCGTTGCGTTCTGGACGCCGGAAAAACTGCCAGAGCCGGGCAAAGAGATGAACTTCCAGTATCGTCTGCACTTCACCCGTGACGAGAATCAGCTGCACTCAGACGATATCGCCTGGGTAAAAGACACGCTGCGCTCTGCCGGTGATGTGAAGCAGTCGAATCTGGTGCGTCAGCCGGATGGTTCTATCGCCTTCACCGTGGATTTCGTTGGCAAAGCGATGAGCAAGCTGCCGGAAGATACGCAAGTGGCGCCGCAGGTGAGCGTGGGTAACAACGCTGACGTGGTTGAGCAGAGTGTGCGCTACAACCCGGTGACCAAAGGCTGGCGTCTGGTGTTGCGTCTGCGAGTGAAAGATAACAAGCAGCCGACTGAGATGCGTGCGGCGCTGGTGAGCGGCGACAAGACATTGACGGAAACCTGGAGCTATCAGCTACCTGCCAATGAATAAATCGATATTTCTACCTCAATCTTACGTGGAGGCTCTGCCGCTTGATGCGGCAGGGCGCGCCCGTCTCAGCGATTCGCTGCAAAATGCGCAGGCGTTCCACGCTATTCATACGTCGCTGGGGCAAGATAACGCCGCCAGCGAGCGCCCGGATGATGCGCCGCTGAAATCGGTGTCATCCCGTGTGCAAATGGCCTGGCCGGACTCACTGGCGGATGGTCAGCAGCTCAGCAAGGATTATCTCGATCGCACCACACTGAAGGCGATGCCGAAAGTGAAGCGTTCGCTGATGTTCCCGGAGATCTGGCGTACCAACCCGATTGCGCGCGCCTGGGATTCCCTGCGCGGCCAGAAATCCACTCCACGCTATGCCACCGTTGAAGAGCAGAAAAACGAGGACAAGTGGCGCCACGTTGGCTCCATGCGTCGTTACGTACTGCTGATTCTGACGATTCTGCAGACCGTGGTGGCAACCTGGTACATGAAAACCATTCTGCCGTATCAGGGCTGGACGCTGATCGATCCTATCGAGATGTTCAACCAGAACTGGCTGCAGTCGGTTGAGCTGATCCTGCCGTACATCCTGCAGACCGGGATTCTGTTCCTGTTCGCTATTCTGTTCTGCTGGGTTTCTGCTGGTTTCTGGACCGCGCTGATGGGCTTCCTGCAGTTGCTGATCGGTCGCGATAAATACAGCATTTCGTATTCGACTACCGGCGATGAGCCGCTGAATCCGGAACACCGTACTGCGCTGATCATGCCGATCTGTAATGAAGATGTAGAACGCGTGTTTGCTGGCCTGCGTGCGACCTGGGAATCGGTCAAACGTACTGGCAATGCCGAACACTTCGACGTCTACATTCTGAGCGACAGCTACGATGCCGATATCGCCATCGCCGAGCAGAAAGCCTGGATGGAGCTGGTGCGTGATGTCGGTGGCGCCGGCAAGATTTTCTATCGCCGTCGTCGTCGTCGTGTGAAGCGTAAAAGCGGCAACATCGATGACTTCTGCCGTCGCTGGGGCAGCAACTACAGCTACATGGTGGTGCTGGACGCCGACAGCGTAATGAGCGGTGAGTGTCTTACCGGTTTAGTGCGCATGATGGATGCTAACCCGAACGCCGGTATTATCCAGTCTTCGCCGAAAGCGTCAGGCATGGATACGCTGTATGCGCGTTGCCAGCAGTTTGCTACCCGTGTGTACGGTCCGCTGTTCACCGCTGGTTTGCACTTCTGGCAGTTGGGTGAATCACACTATTGGGGCCATAACGCCATCATTCGTGTGCAACCGTTTATCGAGCACTGTGCGCTGGCACCGCTGCCGGGTGAAGGTTCCTTCGCGGGTTCGATCCTGTCGCATGACTTCGTTGAAGCCGCGCTGATGCGTCGTGCCGGTTGGGGGGTGTGGATCGCCTACGATTTGCCAGGCTCCTATGAAGAACTGCCGCCGAACCTGCTGGATGAGCTGAAGCGTGACCGTCGCTGGTGCCACGGTAACCTGATGAACTTCCGTTTGTTCCTGGTAAAAGGGATGCATCCGGTTCACCGTGCGGTGTTCCTGACGGGCGTAATGTCCTATCTCTCTGCGCCGTTGTGGTTCATGTTCCTCGCGCTTTCTACTGCCTTGCAGGTGGTGCACACGCTGATGGAACCGACCTACTTCCTGCAACCACGCCAGCTGTTCCCGGTGTGGCCGCAGTGGCGTCCCGATCTGGCGATAGCCTTGTTCTCAACTACGTTGGTGCTGTTGTTCCTGCCGAAACTGTTGAGCGTGGTGCTGATTTGGTTCAAGGGAGCGAAACCTTATGGTGGCGCCATCCGCTTGTTCTTCTCGCTGATTCTGGAGATGCTGTTCTCAGTGCTGCTGGCGCCGGTGCGCATGCTGTTCCACACCGTGTTTGTGGTCAGCGCGTTCCTTGGCTGGGAAGTGGTGTGGAACTCGCCGCAGCGTGATGATGATGCGACGCCGTGGAGCGAAGCTTTCCGTCGTCATGGTTCACAGATGCTGTTGGGTCTGGTGTGGGCGGGCGGTATGGGCTTCCTCGATCTGAACTTCCTGTGGTGGCTGTCGCCGATCGTCGTCTCACTGATCCTGTCGCCGTTTGTGTCGGTGATGTCGAGCCGTGCAACGGTAGGGCAGAAGAGTAAGAACGCCAAACTGTTCCTGATCCCGGAAGAGTATGAGCCGCCTAAAGAGCTGGTTGATACCGATCACTATCTGCAGATCAATCGTCAACGCGCGCTGAAAAATGGCTTTATGCATGCACTGTTTAACCCGGCGTTTAACGCGCTGGCGACGGCAATGGCAACATCGCGTCACAAGCAGAGCGATTTACTGGATCATGCGCGTGACCGTCGTGTCGATCAGGCACTGAGCGATGCGCCAGAGAAACTGAATCGCGAGCAGCGTTTGCAGCTGATTAGCGATCCGGTGGTGCTGGCTCGTGTGCACTCACGCCTGTGGGAAAGCGCGGACAAATATCATCAGTGGGTGGAAAGCTATCAGAAGCTGAAGCTCAATCCAGAGGCGCTTCCACAGCGCTGAGGATGAGAAAGTAGAAAGCGGCAGAAATGCCGCTTTTTTTTCGCCAGAAATATGACGCAATCTTTACGTGTTAAGGAGTGGTCATCGTCCCTGCGAGATGGTTAAACTAACGCCAGTTCATTGTGAGTAAATGTTGTGAATTATTTCCTGAAAATAACCGCGCTCAGCGCCGCGATTCTTCTGCTCACCGGTTGTGGCAGTATCATCAGCCGCACCTTTCCCGGACAAGGTCACGGCAACCAATATTATCCCGGCGTGCAGTGGGACGTTCGTGACGGACCGTGGCGCGTGCTAACCATTATCGATTTGCCGCTGTCGCTGGTGATGGACACGCTGTTACTGCCCGTCGATGCCAGTCACGGTCCGTACGAATAAACGTTATTACAGGTTGTCAGAAGGGCTGTTGTCGTCTTCCCACTCTTGTGCCGCCGCTTCGCCCTCTTCAAGGTCACGCGGTGGTTCCAGCTGGAACTCGCCGTCGTCCCATTCGTGCAGCGTATTTTCCGCCTGCCACTCCTGACGCAGTTCGACTTCATCAAAATCGCCATCAAAGATGGCTTGTGCGGCGTCTCCGCTTGAGATTGGCAGGCATTCACCCTGACCGTCCTCTTCCGCGAAAAATTCGGCCTGCCACATAATGTCGCCATCCTGCATCACGTACTTCTGCAGGGCGAACTGGCTTACACTGGCATCTTCTTCAGCGATCTCTGGTTGGCTGGCGAGAAACTCTTCACGAGCGGCTTCAATGGCTTCTTCAAGGGTGGTAAACAGGCTCATCATCAACTCCATGTCTGTAAAAAAGGGATTTCACAGAAGGATAGACGAAAAATCGTGACGTGCAGGGCGGAGAGGAAATATCAGTTGGGCGGTTGCGTGAAATTCAACCGCCCAACCGGTCAGGCTATTTTCTGCGGGAAATGCAATACCGGGCGTACTGATTCGTGAATAATTGGAGCAGAGTAACGAATACAACATTTAATACAGGGCTTAACCTTTTTAAAATTAATACGCGCGGTTGATAATGCCTGATTTAAATTATATAGAGTGCCAATAAATACCATGTCCTCCTTTACGGGTAAGCGTTTGCACTCTTTCCGATGCAGAAGATGATAACCTTCCTGATCGGTACTGATCGTCACGTAGTAGTAGATACCTTTATTCATATTATATTGTCCTGAGATATATTTGCTGTGTGTAATCTTTTTATATTTTTTAAAAGTGAACGGGTGAAGCTAAGTGCTGTAATCGAAATTAACTGGATTCGATTTTACGAACCAATTCCATAAAGTTATAAGCGAAGCGATTATTTTAACGAAAAGGAATATGAGGTTTTTTAATCAGACAATACCTTGTTTAGTAAGTTAATTTTACTTCATTGATAAGTGATGCCGAAGGATTTAGCAATATTAAATAGGAATAGCCCTGGAAGTTGTAGAAATCAGGTCCGAAACGCTAAACTTTGGTGAATAAATATTAATGGGTGACAATTCCGGGAATCCTGCATCAACGCAGAATTTGGCTGCTGCGGCGCGAGGAAAGGTTAATTTTACGTCAACATTGCGTGCTGAAGAAAAGTGATGTCTGATTAAATGCGGCGCTAAGCCAACTATCAGCCTAAGTTCAGGCTGGCACGGCTCACTAATAAATTACCGCATGTGATCGCGCCAAAAGGCAAATTAGTGCATATAAACAGCGGAGCACACATGGTGCCCCGTCCAATATTAATAAACCGATGGTTCGCCTTGCGGACGCGTTTTAAAGCGGCGATGCAGCCACATGTATTGCTCTGGAGCCAGCAGCACCGTCTCTTCCACCACTTTATTCATCACCACAGCCGTATCAAGTTCAGATTCCAGCGTAAATTTGTCGCGGATATCTGGCATCATTTTCAGCTCATAGCCGCGCGCGTTCGGCAGACGTCGCGCCAGGAACGGCACCACGCTTGGGTTTGCCAGACGAATCAGCATATGGGTGCCGGTGGTGGTCGCCGCATCCTGAACCGCGAAGAATGGCGCAAACACGCTGCTGCGCGGGCCATAATCATGATCCGGTGCATACCAGATAATGTCGTTGTTCTTCATGGCGCGAATCATGCCTTTCAGATCTTTGCGGTCCAGCATGCTTTTATTGGAGCGCATCCGGCCCCAGGTTTGCAGCCAGTCGATCAACTTGTTGTCGTTGGGACGATACACGCCAATGCCTGGGTTGTGCATACCAAATACCCGCGCTCCCAACTCCAGAGTCAGAAAGTGCATACCAATTAATAATATGCCGCGCTTCTCTGCCAGCGCGTTAGTCACGTGCTCCAGCCCGCTGGTGGTGACCCATTTACGAATACGCCAGTCCGGCCAGAACCACGCCATCCCGGTTTCAATCAGCCCCATGCCAACCGATTCGAAGTTGTGCTTTACCATCGCGTCACGTTCATTGGTCGGCATAGTGGGGAAGCACACTTCAAGATTACGCTGCGCCACTTCAACGCGCCGCTTCATAAAGCGCATGGCAACGCGACCCAATCCGCAGCCAATTGCATGCAGTACCGGATAGGGCAACAGCACCAGCAGATAAAGAAAGCCAATGCCGAGCCAGGTCAGCCAATAGCGTGGATAGAAGAGTTCACGGGTGAGTTGGGGAAGTTGAGTCATGGAAATGTCAGTATCCTGCGTCTTATGCCAGAGAGTCCGGTTTCTGTAATTTTTTGTCATTATGCCATTTTTTCATTCTGGCTGAAATCAAGCATAGACCGAGGACGGCTTTCCGACAGCAGGTATGCGCACGAAAACGCAATTGTGGCGCACAAATGCGTGTGTAATTTCAGCTGGCAGGCTTATCAAACCAAAATTTTTGTATCAGGCAGAATTCGGGTATCATACGCGCGCTAAATTTCTCTGATTGCTAACAGGACGAACACCATGCCAGTGTTACATAACCTTGTTTCCAATAAAGAGCTGAAGGAACGTATGTTGGCGGAAACCGAACCACGTACCACAGTCTCTTTTTATAAATACTTCCAGATTGCCGATCCTAAAGCCTTCCGTGATGCCCTCTACGTTGAGTTAACCAAACTCAAGGTGTTTGGTCGCGTCTATGTTGCGCATGAAGGCATCAACGCACAAATCAGTGTGCCCGCCAGCCGCTACGAAAAGATGAAGGCCGCTTTGTATGCCTTTGATGCGGCGCTAAATAACTTGCGCATGAACATTGCGCTGGATGATGACGGTAAATCTTTTTGGGTGCTGCGCCTGAAAGTGCGTGAACGCATTGTAGCGGATGGGATTGAAGACAATAGCTTTGATGCCAGCGATGTGGGTGCTTACCTGAAAGCCGCGGACGTTAATGCAATGCTCGACGATCCGGATGCGCTGTTTGTGGATATGCGTAACCACTACGAATATGAAGTGGGGCGCTTCGATAACGCCATGGAAGTGCCGGCCGATACCTTCCGCGATCAACTGCCGATGGCCGTTGATATGCTGCAGGATCAGAAAGACAAAAAGATTGTTATGTACTGTACCGGTGGCATTCGTTGTGAAAAGGCCAGCGCCTGGATGAAACACAACGGCTTCAAAGATGTTTATCACATCGAAGGCGGGATTATTGAATACACCCGTCGGGCGCGCGAACAGGGCTTACCGGTGCGTTTCAAGGGCAAAAACTTTGTCTTTGACGAGCGCATGGGCGAGCGTATTTCCGACGATATTCTTTCCAGCTGTCATCAGTGCGGCACGCCTTGCGATAGCCACACCAACTGCATCAATGACGGCTGTCATTTGCTGTTTATTCAGTGCCCAAGCTGCGCTGAAAAGTACAACAACTGCTGCAGCCCTATCTGCATGGAAGAGTCAACGTTGTCGCCAGAGGAGCAGCGCGCACGCCGTGCGGGCCGTGAAAATGGCAACAAAGTGTTCAACAAATCACGTGGTTTGCTGAACATGACGATGGCAATTCCGGCGCCAGATAAAAAATAAGCGTCAAACAGCCTGAGGTCTGCGGACTTCAGGCTGTACTTCGTTTACTTACGCACGCCTTCCACCGAAATAATCAGTTCAGCTTTCTGCGATGCCGGGCCAAGATCTTTGCTGATGTTGAACTCTTTCAGCACGATCTCACCGCTGGCTTCAAATCCTGCACGGTAGCCGCCCCATGGATCTTTGCCTTCACCGATCAATTTTGCATCCAGCGTGACGGGCTTGGTCACGCCATTCAGCGTCAGGTCACCGGTGATCTTGTAATCTTTACCCTCTTTCTTCACGGCGGTAGAAGCAAAGGTTGCCTGCGGGAACTTACCGGTGTTGAGGAAATCCGCGCTGCGCAGGTGTTTATCACGCTCAGCATGGTTGGTATCGAGGCTGTTGGTGTTGATGGTCACGTTGACTTTATCTGCCGCAGGATTGGCTTCATCAAAAGTGAAGCTGCCATCAAAGTCTTTAAAGGTGCCGTACAACCAGCTGTAGCCCAGGTGCTGAATGCGGAACTGCACAAACGCGTGCTGGCCTTCCTTATCAAATTTGTAATCAGCCGCGCTGGCCGTCAGGCTGGCGCTCAATAATCCGGCCGCTGCTACTGCCAATAATGTCTTCTTTAGCATGTTACTTTTCCTTTTCAGAGATTAACGGGATGCGGTAACCCAACATCCTTTTCAGTGTCACATCACGGTCGATAAAATGGTGTTTCAGGGCTGCCAGCGCGTGCAGTGCTGAGATCAGCACCAAACCCCACGCCAGCCAAAGATGAAGGTCACCCGCCAGATCCGCTTGTTGCGCGGCGCCGCTGAACAGGGCGGGAACCGCGAACCAGCCAAATACGGAGATCGGTTTGCCATCGGCGGTGGAGATGAGATAACCGGTGAACAGCAGCACCAACAGTAAGCCGTATAACAGCCAGTGCGCGGCGGTAGCGCTGCGTCGTACGGCGGGCGAATAACTCGCCAACGGTTTGGGCGGAGGTGAAATAAAACGCCAGCCGAGGCGCAGCAGCAGCGCAGCGAACAGCAGAATGCCGATGCCTTTATGAATTTCGGGCGCATCGTGATACCAGCCATCGTAATAGCCCAATCCGACCATCCACAAACCCAGCGCGAACATGCCGTAAATAACCAGCGCCATAAGCCAATGCAATAAAATCGAGACAGCGCCGAAATGCTGTGTGGAATTACGCCACATTAAAATCACCTGGAATGAAATAAGTGGTAATGAGCATCTACATTTTGCAATGAAAGATCAATTAACCTTACTTTTCTATAAAGTTGAAAATCATCTTCGGAATAAATGAGGATTTAATTAAAACTCAGTCAGAATAATTGAAGGGACAGCTTAAAAGGCGGGGCTTATTGCGAAGTATTGCATATTCACTACACCAAATGCGGCATAGCGCTGCGCTGAATGTTAATATAGGTAATTAACTGTCAGTTTGTGTCAATTTCGCCGGCACAGGATTAGTACCGGCAAGTATGGTTTAGTTAAATCGCGCGAGGGAGAAAGGCGCAATATCGAAAGAGAACGGTTTGTTCTGCGCAAATTCACTGGCAAGTTCACCCAGCACGCTGGCGAATTTGAAACCGTGTCCGCTTAAGCCGGTGATGATCAGACGATTAGGTTCGCCCGGTAGCGTATCGATAATGAAATCTTCGTCCGGCGTATTGTCGTAGCTGCAGGCTTCGCCATGCAAACAGACGCCCACACCCGGCAGGAATTTACGCAGGAAGCTAAAAGATTCGTTGCCGTCTACCGCGATGCTGCCAAAAGGTTTGCGATCGGCCGGCGTTTGCATCAGCTGTCCGCCATCGTGACGTCCCACTTTCAGCGCGTTGTTATCCGCCGGGAAGCCGTAAAAGTGGCTGCCATCGCTCATCTCCACGGTAAAGCCGGGGAATTTATTGTTCTCGCTGTAGCGACCATCTGCCTGATACCAGGCGAAAACTTTGCGCACGGGCGCAACCGGCAGATCGGCGACCAACTGGCTCACCCAGGTACCGGCGCTGACCAACAGTTTACGCGCGCGGAAAATGCCATCGCTGGTGGTGACTTGCTGCAGATCGCCGTCACGACCTATCTCTGTCACCGGACAGTTAAACAGCTGCGCGCAACCGGCCTGTTCCGCCAGCTGCACCCAGCTGCGCACCGCTTGCTCACATTTGAGGAAGCCGGAGTTGGGTTCGTACACGCCGATGTAGCCATCCGGCACTGTGAACTGCGGCCAGCGCGCGCGCACTTCATCGGCTTGCAGGATTTTCACATCCAGCTGCCACGCTTTCGCGCTATCGATAACATTTTGAATAAAGGAGGAGGTGATGGGCGCTAAGTTGAGGATGCCGCTGCGATGCATGATGCGCTCGCCGCTCTGGCGTTCCAGCTCATCCCAGAGTGTCTGTGCGCGTAGCACCAGCGGCACGTAGCGTTCACCTTCACCATACGCATGGCGAATCAGGCGGGTTTCCCCATGATGTGTGCCCTGGCTGTGCGGCGGATGGGCGCTATCAATCATCAGCACCGATAAGCCAGCCTGCGTGGCGTAAAACCCTGCTGCTGCGCCGACCGAACCGCTTCCCACCACAATCAGATCATAAACCATAACGACATCACTCCAGCAAAACAGCGAAATTTTTCAACAGCATATCAAAAGAGAGCGCCCATGAAAAAGGCACCCTGTTGGGTGCCCTTTCACGCGATAGTAGAAATTAATGCTTTTGATTGTCGCGTAGGTACTGCTCGGTAGACTCTATTTTTGCAATGCCAGCTTCGAGTAGAGAGATGAACTGTCTGGCTACGTCGGTAGTCAGCCAGTAGGTCGGACCCACGTCAGCTTCTTCTTCTTTCTGCCCCTGCGAGGAGAGCGAGTGCAGGCGAATCATCATGGCGTCATAACTGTCTACGGTGCTGATGTCCCATCCTACCAACGGATGAGTCTGGATGACGTCTTTATTTCTGTCCATTATAACCTCCGTATTACTCGTTAAACGAAGTGCTTCTTGAGGTTCAATGCGGCTGTATCGTGCACTAGCGAAACAATTATAACATGAAATAGCGGGTACAATAGTTAAAAGGTATGACGAACCTAAACAGAGTAAAAATAAACGCGGTTAACATTGCCGTTTAATCGAATAATAAAATGCCCGCAGCGTCAGGCATTTTATTGGAATTATTACTGGCAACACTGACGAAGTTATCGGCTTTTATAAGGGAAAACTTTAGGCCGAAAAAGGGGGCACGTTTATGAGTGTGGCTCGACTGGCAGCAGGCCGTGACGTTTCTGAATCTCTTCCGCCAGCCGGGTAAAATGCTGCTGTAACTGCTCGTCATGGTTCTGGTTTTGCGCTTCCAGCGTCAGGTTGTGGACCAGCAACTGATTGGCGCGATCGTCGAGACAGAAGGTCAAGGTGGCAAACGCATTTTCTAATACGGTTAAGCGGCGCTGTTGCTCAGCAATAAATGCCAGCAATTCTCCGAAGGTCATCGCCTCTTCTGGTTTTTCAGTAGTCATGTAAAACACCTCCTGTAAGCATGACGAGGCAAGAATAGGGGATCGTTTAACATGAGTCTAGATGCAGGAAGTTTTTCTGGCGAGAGGGAAATAAAAACAAAAAAGCCGGATAGCGATACCCGGCAAAAACGGCACAGTGGCAGTTAATCGTTATTGAACCAGTCGTCAGCGCTTTCCCAGGTTTCTTGTAACAGTTCGCTGATGCGTTCGCGTGACTCTTTACAGCCACCAAACACGCTGAGTTGATTGCCGCCGGCATAACGCACTTTGACGTGATGATCGTCGTCGGGGAAATCCTGAGTAATGCGACGAACCAGTTCGACGCTGAGTGCATCCAGTGCACCCGCAGGAAGGGGCGAAGTTTTTGCTACGGTAATTTCAACACGCATAGAAGCCTCCGGGATAATATACTGTTTATTTGTACAGTATAAATTTCCCGAAGGCAAGCAGCAGATCATTATTCTTTGATGCGCCAGTTCAGCGTTTCACCGGCAAGGAAAGGCACCAGCGTGTCATCCGCCAGCGCAATGCTCTCTTCAACCTGCCAGGATTCTCGCACCAGCGTCAGCGTGCCTTCATTCAGCGGCAGACCGTAGAAGTTCGCGCCGTTCTCCGAGCAGAAGGCTTCGAAATGTTCCAGCGCATTCAGCTCCTCAAACACGGTGGCGTACGCCGGCAATGAGGTCGGCGCATTAAACACGCCGGCGCAGCCACAGCTGGCTTCCTTGAGGTGACGCAGATGTGGCGCGGTATCGGTACCGAGGAATACGCGACGATTCCCGCTGGCAACCAGCTTGCGCAGCGCTTCCTGATGGATATTGCGCTTCAGAATCGGCAGGCAGTAAAGATGCGGACGCACGCCGCCCACCAGCATGTGGTTACGGTTGAACATCAGGTGCTGTGGCGTAATGGTGGCGCCCAGCAGATCATTACCGGCTGCCAGATACTCCGCCGCTTCTTTCGTGGTGATGTGCTCCATCACCACTTTCAGCGCCGGGAACTGTTTACGCAGCGGTTCCAACACGGTTTCAATAAAGCGCGCTTCGCGATCAAAAATATCGATGTGAGAATCGGTCACTTCGCCGTGCACCAGCATTGGCATGCCGATCTGCTGCATGCGATCCAGCACCTTAGCGATGGCGGCGATGTTGGTCACGCCGTGGCTGGAGTTGGTGGTGGCGTGCGCAGGATAGAGCTTGGCGGCGGTAAAAGTGCCGTCACGGAAGCCGCGCTCGATCTCATCGGGATCAAGTGAATCGGTGAGATAGCAGGTCATCAGCGGAGTAAAAGCGTGCTCAGCAGGTAACGCAGCCATGATGCGCTCGCGATACGCCACGGCAGCGGCCACGCTGATAACCGGTGGAACCAGGTTTGGCATGACAATCGCACGACCATTTACTGCGCTGGTATAAGGCAGTACGGCGTTAAGCATCGCGCCATCGCGCAGATGGATGTGCCAGTCGTCAGGGCGGCGGATGGTAATGTGCTGAGGTTGGGCTGTCATTCAAAAAGACTCCGGCTGAGAAGAAAACGAGAGGCACGTTTAGGCCGGGGAGTAATCATAAGGATGTGGGCAACCGTTTGCACGGGATTTTATTGTGACAAACAAAAACCGCACCGGAAGGTGCGGTTGCGCGGATTAATCTGTAAACGGAATCACCAATTGGCCCGGTTTCACTTCAATTCCTTTAGCAAGTTTCTTCGCCAGCGCTTCGCCTTTGCTGCGGTCTGCACTCAGCACATAAGCAGGTCTCTCATTAAAGTAGCGCTTCAGCGACTCATTGAGATACGGCGTGAGGGTTTTCATAATCGACGCCATTTTCTCTGGCTGCACCTGCGCATCGACAATCTCCATGTCATGCAGATAAATCGCGCCTTCCTGTGCGTTGTAAACCGGCTGCGCCTTCATCTTCAGCAGCATTTCGGCCTGCTGCGGACCAAACAGCGAGCTGACATTGATGTTGGCTTTACCCGAGAGCGTTATTTTGCCGGGTTCTTCACGGCCAATCTGGCTGTTGAGATCGCTCAGCACAATGTGCGCATTCACCAGCCCGGAAACGCCGATATCTTTTTCGAAGTTATTGCGCTTTTGCAGCGCCTGATTCACTTCCTGTTCGCTGATGGTGTATTGCGTCAATTGGTTACAGCCGCTGAGTAGCACGGCAAAAAGCAGAGCGAAAAGCCCGGTAAACGCCTTTTTCATATTGTCCTCATCCTGATCGAAACGGCAAAACAGCGATAGCCTGCCTGAATCAGCGGCATGTGTCACCAGGAGAGAGATGAGAAGCGCCGCAGCGCCTCTCAGGGATGAAGATTATGCGGCGATGGAGGAGAGCAGATTAACCTGGGTTTGTTTCGCCATGTTGTCGCGATAATCGGCAACGCGGCTTGGCCATTCAATGCCGTTGACCAGCGTCAAGGAGCGCAGCAGCGGGAACAGATGAATATCATCTTCCGACAGTTCGCCATTTACCGCATTGGGTTTGACGATCAGCTTGTCGAGCTGACGCAGATCGTCGCTGATGTTTTTGATTAAGCCCGGCGCGTGTTTACGCAACTCGCTGAAATCGCCCACGCTGGCTTGCTTCTTCTCGCTGAAGTAGCTACGCGCTTCCGGCGTAGCGAATTCGGCGAAGGAGGCATCGGCGATGCGCGGCAGCAGCAGCTTATTGACGTAGCCATTCACGTGGCGCAGCCAGTCGCTGATCGCAGGATTGCTTTTGCCATTGAGCAGCGGTTGGTGATCGTATTTATCTACCAGGCGCACAATATCCATACTTTCCGGTACAGCGCTGCCGTCGGCCTTTTGCAGAATCGGCGCCATTTTCTGGCCGATCAATTTTTTCGGCGTTTGCTCGTCGTCATTTAGCATAACGATGAGTTCTAATGGCAGATTTTTTAAGCCGAAAATCATGCGTGCTTTGACGCAGAAAGGGCAGTGATCGTAGATGTAGAGTTTCATCCCGTTTCTCCTGTGGTTCTAAGGGTGACGGAGGTCACCCTTTTTTCGGACGTGCGGGAAGTATGGAAGAGATCTTTGGCGGGGGCAAATTAGCTGCTGAAAATCGCTGGTGCCACCGAACGCGGCTGGAACTGCCACCAAAGCGCCAAAAGGGTGATCATGCCAACGCTGCTCAGCAGCATCCACGGCAGTTCCGGCAGCGCCCATTGCTGGCCCATATCGAACATCCAGCCGCCGCCGGAGTAGCCGATCAAACCGCCAATCGCGAGGCCGAGTCGGCTGAAGCCCATATAGCTGCCGCGCGCACGCGAACTGGCCAGCGAAGCGCTGAGCGTTTCTCGCGCCGGTTCCGCGATGATTGAGCCCAGATAAAAGAGGGCGATCAGCATAAATAGCGACGGCAGCGAATCGGTCATGCCAACCGGCAGCAGGCTGAACGTCATCAGGAACAAGCCGGCCATCAAACGCGTTTCGAGGCGGAAGCGTTTTTCGCTCCAGCGCGCCAGCGGATAGAGCAGGCTTAATGACAGCAGCGCTTCAATCGCGTACATCCACTTCACCGCAGCAGGCGCCCCGGCCACCTGATTCACCATCACCGGCAGCATCAACATCACCTGCACGGCGAGAATGTAGTAGCCGGTCAAAGTCAGCACGTACAGGCGAAAACGCTTGTCCTGCCAGACGCGTTGCATCCCTTCACGCATCGCAATGCGTTCGGTTGAGATGCGCCACGCCGGTAACCAAACGGCGTTAAACAGCGCAGCAGTGACAAACACCGCCGCGCCAACCCAGCACACCAGACGGAAATCCCACGCCAGCAGCCAGCTACCAATCAGCGCACCCAGCACCGCACCGGCGCTGTCCTGCATCATCAGCAGGGAGAAGAAGCGGCCGCGATCGCGTGCGCGTACCAGTTTCATCACCAGCGCGCTGCGTGGCGGATCAAACAGCGTGCCGCCAAGGCCGGAAAGCAAACAGGCAAACCACAGCAGCCAGGGTTCATGCGCCAGCGCCATGCAGGCAAAACCCGCCGCGCGCATCAGCATACCAGTGACGATCAGCGGACGCGCACCAAAACGGTCGGCAATCGCACCGCCGAAGATGCCGAATCCCTGCTGGACGAACTGGCGCAAGCCAAGCGCAATACCGACCATCAACGCGGCCCAGCCCAGCTGTTCGACAAAATGGATGGAAATGAGGGGAAACACCACGAAAAAGCCCATCACAACCAGCATGTTATCCACTAAAAGAAATGTTTTACCGAGGCGTCGTGCCTGCGCAACCCGAGACATGCCAATTCCTGAGCAAATGAGAGGAGATAAGAGACCAATTGGTCTATCTTCCGCCTGCTCAGCGGCGAAAAACAGCTTTCTCAGGATGATATTTTTTCATCGATTCCACAGAAATATTAATCCTAAATCAGGATGAATCCTGAGGAACGCGTTCAAGGGTTTTACCGCAAGCGGGGTGACGGTTATAGTGAGAAGTATCGCCGCTGGCGTACATCTTTCTTAAGTTATGGATTTCAGGAGTCATGATGTTTGGCTATCGTTCTGCTGGCCCACGCGTGCGCCTCACTACCGATCGCTTAGTGGTGCGTTTAGTACACGAACGCGATGCCTGGCGATTAGCGGATTATTACGCTGAAAATCGTGCGTTTCTCAAGCCGTGGGAACCGGTGCGCGACGAGAGCCATTGTTATCCTTCGGGCTGGCAAGCGCGCCTCGGACTGATCGCCGACATGCATAAACAGGGCTCAGCCTACTATTTTGTGCTGATGGACCCGGAAGAGACCGAAGTGCGTGGTGTGGCGAATTACAGCAACGTGCTGCGCGGCTCGTTTCACGCCTGCTATCTCGGCTATTCACTGGGCGAGAAGTGGCAAGGTCAGGGACTGATGTTTGAAGCGCTCACTACCACCCTTCGCTATATGCAACGCCAGCAACGTATTCACCGCATTATGGCTAATTACATGCCGCACAATCAGCGCAGTGGCGATCTGCTGGCGCGCCTCGGATTTGAAAAAGAGGGTTACGCCAAAGATTACTTGTTGATCGATGGGCGCTGGCAGGATCATGTACTCACCGCGTTGACCTGCCGGGAGTGGACCCCGGATCGTCGTGGACAATAATAAAGGATCACCTCAATGAAAATGGCCTTATCCGCGCAGGCATTGCGCGTGATTGGATGCCTGCTGGAGAAGCAGGTCGCCACGCCGGATCAATATCCGCTCTCCCTTAATGGCGTTGTCACCGCCTGTAATCAGAAATCTAACCGCGAACCGGTGCTCAATCTCAGCGAGATGGAGGTGCAAGCGCAGCTTGATGAGCTGGTGAAAAAGCATCTGGTGACCGCCAATAACGGCTTCGGTCAACGCGTCAGCAAGTATGAACAGCGCTTCTGCAATTCCGCTTTCGGCAATCTGCAACTGAGCAGCGCTGAAGTCGCAGTGCTGACGCTGCTGTTCCTGCGCGGTGCACAGACGCCGGGCGAACTGCGCACCCGCAGCGGTCGTCTGCATGAATTCAGCGATATGAATGAAGTCGAGCAGACGCTTAACGGTTTAAGCACGCGCGAGGATGGCCCAATGGTGGTGCGACTGGCGCGCGAACCGGGCAAACGTGAAAGCCGCTATATGCATCTTTTTGGTGGCGAAGTAGAGGAAGACGCGGCCAGCGCAGAAAGCGTCAGTGACAACGGCGATTTAACCGCGCGTGTCGCGCAACTTGAAGAAACGGTTGCTGAGTTGCAGTCGCAACTGCAACAGCTGCTGCAAAAGGAGCACTAATATGACGCTGCGTATTGGCATTGTAGGATTGGGCGGTATAGCGCAGAAAGCATGGCTGCCGGTGTTATCGCAAGCCAGCGGCTGGCAATTAGCGGGTGCGTTTTCGCCCAATCAGGCAAAGGCGCAACCGATCTGCGATAGCTATCGCATACCTTATTTTGGTCAACTGGATGCGCTGGCCGCCGCCAGTGATGCGGTGTTTGTTCACAGCAGCACCGCCAGCCATTACGAAGTGGTTAAAGCGCTGCTGCTGGCGGGCAAAGATGTGTGCGTCGATAAACCGTTAGCCGAAACGCTGCAACAGGCCGAAGCGCTGGTGGCGCTGGCGGACAAGCAGAAGCGCAAGCTGATGGTGGCATTTAACCGCCGCTTTGCGCCGCGTTATCAGCAGCTGAAAAGTGACATGCCACGCGCCGCCTCGCTGCGTATTGAGAAGCACCGCGCGGATAGCGTGGGTCCACAGGATTTGCGTTTTACCCTGCTGGACGATTATCTGCACGTGGTGGACACCGCGCTGTGGCTGGCGGGCGGCAGCCTGACGCGCGAGTTAGGGCATATCGAGACCAATGACGATGGCGCGATGCTGTACGCCGAACACCATTTCTCCGCCGGATCGCTGCAAATCACCACCAGCATGCATCGTCGCGCCGGGACCCAACGCGAAGTCGTCAGCGCCATCTGCGACGGTGATTACATCGAAATTAACGAGATGCGCGACTGGCAGCAAGAAAACCGCGGCGGCATGGTGCGTGATGTGCCGCCCGCGTGGCAAAGCCACCTTACTCAGCGCGGTTTCAGCGGCGCAGCGCACCATTTCATCCAGTGTGTTGAAAATCAGACGATGCCTGAAACCAGTGGCGAACAGGCGCTGGCGGCGCAGCGTCTGGTGGAAAAATTGTGGCGCGATGCCGAACGTGAATAATTCCTTGTAACACTCAATGCTGGTCATTTCCCGCCGTGGCAGTAGACTATCGCCGGACATCACGGGATGTCCGCGCTAAGTCGCTCATTTCTCCGACACTTTTCAGGATGCGCCACTCAATATGAATTTGTTGAAATCGCTGGCTGCGGTCAGTTCGATGACCTTGTTTTCCCGCGTACTGGGCTTTGCCCGCGATGCCATTGTGGCGCGCGTTTTCGGCGCCGGAATGGCAACCGATGCCTTCTTTGTTGCCTTCAAACTGCCGAACCTGCTGCGCCGTATCTTCGCTGAAGGCGCGTTTTCTCAGGCGTTCGTGCCGATCCTCGCGGAATATAAAAGCAAGCAGGGTGAAGATGCCACGCGCGTGTTTGTCGCTTACGTCTCCGGATTACTGACGCTGGTGCTGGCGGCGGTGACCGTGTTAGGGATGATCGCTGCGCCCTGGGTGATTGTGGTGACGGCGCCAGGCTTTGCCGATACCGCCGATAAATTTGCCTTAACCAGCGCACTGCTGCGCGTCACCTTTCCCTATATTCTACTGATCTCGCTGGCCTCGCTGGCGGGCGCGATCCTCAATACCTGGAACCGGTTTTCCGTGCCGGCGTTTGCGCCGACGCTGCTGAACATCAGCATGATTGGTTTTGCTGTCTTCGCTGCGCCGCATTTTAATCCGCCGGTGATGGCGCTGGCGTGGGCCGTGGTGGTCGGCGGCGTGTTGCAGCTGTTCTATCAGTTGCCGCATCTGAAGAAGATTGGCATGCTGGTTTTACCGCGTCTGAATCTGCGCGATGCGGGCGTGTGGCGCGTAATGCGTCAAATGGGGCCGGCGATCCTCGGCGTGTCGGTGAGCCAGATTTCACTGATCATCAACACCATTTTCGCCTCCTTTTTGGTTTCCGGTTCGGTTTCGTGGATGTACTACGCCGATCGCCTGATGGAGTTTCCTTCCGGCGTGCTGGGCGTGGCGCTGGGCACCATTTTGCTGCCCTCGCTGGCGAAGAGTTTTGCCAGCGGTAATCAGGAAGAGTATTCACGGTTGATGGATTGGGGCCTGCGTCTATGCTTCCTGCTGGCGTTGCCGAGCGCAGTGGCGTTGGGCATTTTGTCCGGGCCGCTGACGGTCGCGCTGTTCCAGTACGGCAAGTTCACCGCGTTTGATGCCCTAATGACGCAGCGCGCGCTGATTGCCTATTCAGTGGGTTTGATGGGGCTGATCGTGGTGAAAGTGCTGGCACCCGGCTTCTATTCTCGTCAGGACATCAAAACTCCGGTGAAAATTGCCATCGTGACACTGATTGTGACGCAGCTGATGAACCTGGCGTTTATCGGCCCGCTCAAACATGCCGGTTTGTCGCTGTCGATCGGTCTGGCCGCTTGCCTGAATGCTGCGCTGCTGTACTGGCAACTGCGTAAGCAGGATATCTTCCAGCCGCAGCCTGGCTGGTTCGGTTTCCTGACCCGTTTGCTGATTGCCGTAGTGGTAATGGCCGCAGCGCTATTTGGCATTCTGCAGGTGATGCCAGCGTGGGAAGAGGGGCAGATGTGGTGGCGCCTGATTCGTCTGGCGGCGGTCTGCGCCATTGGCGGCGGCGCATACTTTGTGATGCTTGGTCTGCTCGGCTTCCGCCCGCGCGACTTCGCGCGCCGCACGCTGGTATAAAATTATGCTCCCACGCAGACGGAAGTTTGTTTTGGTCCGGCGGTCCTCGCGCCGCTTCGCGGTACCTTCACTGCGTACGTCAGCCTGACGGACCGGCTCAGACGGGACTTCCTTGTCCCGGCTGAGCTTTTCGCCCGCGTCCTGCGGGCAAATCCTGGCTTCCTTTCTCCGTTCAGCGCTGCGGATGCCTGCCCAAAACAAACTTCCGTCTGCTGCTTATCACTGGTGCGCTGTGCTTAAAAGCACAACAAAAAGGCCGCCATCCCAAAAGATAGCAGCCTCTTCAAACCCACTTTTTTCTACCCTTTACGACTTAGCGTCGCCTGACCTTTACCCAAACCATCCGGGCCGTAAAACGCCTGGGTTTGGTGGGGTCGCAACACCGCCAATGCTTCATTGGTGTAGCCGATTTGATGCTGCAACAAAATCCCGTTATGCGTATTGGCATCGCGCAAGCGGCGCGTGTGCTGCTGAATACGCATCCAGCGGCTTTCGCGATCGCTGTGATCACCATAGGGCGCCTGCGTGCCGAGCGTTTTCTCGGTGGTGCGGCGCATCTCGTCCAGATAATTCAACGTCGTCAGCAGCGCGCTTTTATCTTCAGAAATACGCTGCAGCAGGTTGCCATTGATCTGGCCGGCAGAAAGTTGCTGTTGTTCTTCATCCATTACCACCGCAAGGGATGTCAGCACGTCCTGCATTTTGTCTAAGGTGATCAGCAGATGGTCCATTGGGATTAGTTACCCTCTAAATACGCCTTGGTATCGGCGATCAGCGCGTCGGCGATCTTACCGGTATCCATTTTCAATTCGCCATTACGAATGGCCGTCTTCAGCTGCTCAACGCGCGCTGTATTAATATCTTTGCTGCCAGGCTGCATCAGTTGCGCCTGCGCGGTACTCAACTTCACTTCCGCACCGCTTTCGCTGGTGGTGCTGGCTGCGGGCGTCGCGCTCTGACGCACTTTGCTGCTGTTATCGTTATTGTCGCGTGTTTGAACAGTGCTAACCGGATTCGTAGGCTGCGTTCTGTCGATGCTCATGGTAAGGCTCCTGTAAGGTCAGTTGGGGGTCAGCCAACTGAGTCAGCATAGGGTAATGTCTTTGTTGATATCTCTATCGGCAGAACAACAGGGTTCTTTAACGCTTTATAGCGATATCAGAATATTCCCATCCGCGTCGACGCGACCACTGACAACCTGACCATTTCCCATCCTCACGCGCACCATTTGTGCCGCGCTGGCGTTGTTCAGCGCACGTCCTTCGCTGCTGGCATTAAACCCGTTTCCACTGGCGACTACCATCACATTTTGACCGGCTTTTACGCGCCACGGCTGACGTACCATGGTGGCGGTGACCGGCTGTCCTGGCGGGATATCGCGCAGCGCGACCGCATCGATGACGCCGCTGCTGTCCATCAATGCGCGTGCTGGCAGTTCATCGAGGCGTCCGGTTGCCAGACGCACGTCCGTCGGGCTGAGATTGCTGCCGCGCGCCACCTGACGGCTCGCCACCAGATATTGCCCGGTGACCTGTACCTGGACCTGCAGAAAACGACGATTTTGATCGCAGTTAGCAGCGATGCTGATGTTGCCCCACTGACGGCTATTGCCCGGCAGCTGCAGTTCAGGGGTTTCGCAGTTTGGCCACTGCGCCTGTGGCGTACGCACCACCACCGTCATGCCCGCGGCATGTTGTGGGTCGCGCGCTTTAAAAAATTGGGTCAACTGCGCGGTAAGGTCCGCAGCAGAGCTGGGTAGCGCCAGTGCCAGCAAAAGTGTGGCTAGCAAGGTGGAATATCTGCGCATAACGCCTCCTGACGAGAAGATGGCACTGAGTCTACGCCTCGCGCAAAAAAATCAATGTCAAAAATAGCCGTCATTTTTGCTGCTATTCAGACGATCACCCTTGCATTTGTCCACTTAAGCTGTCAGCTCGAAATTCTCATTCGCGGAGGAAGCATGCTCGACAAACTCGATGCCGCGCTGCGATTTGGTACTGAAGCGTTAAACCTACGTGCTCAGCGTCAGGAAATCCTGGCGTCAAACATTGCCAACGCCGATACCCCGGGCTACCAGGCGCGGGATATCGACTTTGCCAGCCAGCTGAGCAAGGTGATGCAAAACGGTCGCGCCGAAGGCAGCAGTCTGGCGCTGAATGTGACGTCCTCACGCCACATTGAAGCGCAAACCAACTCTCAGCCGTCACTGGATCTGCTGTACCGCATTCCCGATCAACCCGCCGCGGATGGCAACACCGTGGATATGGATCGCGAACGTACGCAGTTTGCTGATAACAGCCTGAAATACCAAACCGATCTCACCCTCATCAGTAGCCAGATCAAAGGCATGATGAGCGTTCTGCAGGGGCAATAAGCATGGCATTGCTGAATATCTTTGATATCGCCGGTTCTGCGATGACAGCGCAATCACAGCGCCTCAACGTCAGCGCCAGTAACCTGGCCAACGCCGACAGCGTGACCGGCCCAGATGGCCAGCCTTACGTGGCGAAGCAGGTGATTTTCCAGACCGACGCCGCACAAGGTGCAGCCACCGGCGGCGTGAAGGTCGCTGGCGTGGTGAACGATCCTACCCCGGCAAAACTGGTGTACGACCCGGGCAATCCGCTGGCGGATCAGAAGGGCTACGTCAAGATGCCAAACGTTGATGTGGTGTCCGAAACCGTTAACACCATGTCCGCGTCGCGCAGCTACCAGGCCAACGTTGAAGTGCTGAACACGGTGAAGTCAATGATGATGAAAACTCTCACTATCGGTCAGTAACGGAGAACGAATATGAGCGTAGCAGTAGGAATTAAAGACAGTCTGGACCCAACGGTACTGACCTCCAGTAGCGCTTCGAGCGGTAACTCTTCCGCCGACCTGCAGAATCAGTTCCTGAACATGCTGGTGGCGCAGCTGAAAAACCAGGATCCCACTAATCCTATGGATAACAGCCAGCTCACCACGCAGTTGGCACAGATCAACACCCTGAGCGGTATTGAAAAGCTGAATACCACGCTGGGATCCATCTCCGGCCAGATCACTACCAGCCAGTCGCTGCAGAGTTCAACACTGATTGGTCACGGTGTGATGGTCAATGGTTCGCAGGTATTGGTGGGCAGCGGTACGACTACGCCGTTTGGCATTGAGCTGGCGACAGCGTCCACGGCCACCAGTGTCACGATTAAAGACAGTAACGGCGCCACGGTCCGCACCATTGACCTCGGCAAACTGAGCTCTGGCGTCCACACCTTCTCGTGGGACGGCAAGCTGGATGACGGTTCTACCGCCGCGGATGGCAAATATTCTGTTTCGCTGGCCGCCAGCAATGGCAGCACGCAACTGGTGGCGCAGCCGCTGAACTATGCCTACGTCAATGGCGTCAGCACCACTGATGGCACCACAAAACTGGATCTCGGCACCATGGGCTCCGCAACCCTCGATGAAATTCGTCAGATTCTCTGATTAACCTTTTAGCAGGAGAGATTACATGTCTTTTTCACAAGCGGTGAGCGGCCTCAATGCTGCCTCCAGCAATCTGGATGTGATTGGTAACAACATCGCCAACTCCGCCACAGCCGGTTTTAAATCCAGCACCATTGCTTTTGCCGATATGTTTGCCGGCTCTAACGTGGGTTTGGGTACCAAAGTTGCCGCCGTCATTCAGGACTTTGGTGATGGAAGTACAACGTCAACCAGTCGTGGACTGGATGTGGCACTGAGCGGCAACGGTTTCTTCCGCATGACCGACGCCAGCGGCGGCGTGTTCTATTCCCGTAACGGCCAGTTCACGCTGGATGCCAACCGTAACCTGGTGAACACCCAGGGTCTGAATGTCACCGGCTATCCGGCCAGCGGCACACCGCCAACCATTCAGACCGGTGCCAACCCAGTGGCGCTGAGTATTCCAACCACGCAGATGGGGGCACGTGCAACAACAACAGCTACCCAGGTTGCCAACCTGAACTCCACCAGCACCACCCCGACGGTCACTCCGTTTGATAAGTCCAACGTTGATAGCTACAACGCGAAAACCACCATGACGGTGTATGACACGCAGGGTAACGATCACCAGTTAGACATGTACTACATCAAAACGGCGGATAACACCTGGACCGTGCATATGGTTGACTCCACCACCGGTAATGAAGTCGGCAATACTGCGGGCGGTGACAACCTGGGTTATCAGATGCAATTTGATGCTAACGGTAAGCTGACGCAGGTGGGGAAAATCACTGCAGCGGGTGTTGCTGACACCAGCGCTTCCCTGGCAAACCTGGTTGTGGACGGCACCAACGGGGCGAATGGCATGAACATCAGCCTGAGCATGTTGGGTAGCCTGCAGCAAAACACCGGTGCGACCACTTTTGGTAACCCAACGCAAGACGGTTATCAGCCTGGCGATCTCACCAGCTACACCATCAATGATGACGGCACCATTACTGGCACCTACTCCAACCAGAAAACCCAACTTCTGGGACAAATTGTCTTGTCGAGTTTCTCTAACCCGGAAGGTCTGAAGTCTGAAGGTGACAACGTCTGGTCTGCCACCAGCTCATCAGGTCAGGCCGCCACTGGTCTGGCAGGCACCGGTACTTACGGCAACCTGACTTCAGGTGCGCTGGAAGCGTCCAACGTCGATATGAGCAAAGAGCTGGTGAACATGATCGTTGCGCAGCGTAACTATCAGGCCAACAGCCAGACCATCAAAACTCAGGACCAGATTCTTAACACCCTGGTTAACTTACGTTAATTCGCTAACGGGATTGCTTTATGGATCACGCAATATATACCGCCATGGGCGCGGCCAGTCAGACGTTGGATCAGCAGTCGGTAACGGCCAGCAACCTCGCCAACGCCTCAACGCCAGGCTTTCGTGCTCAGCTCAACGCGTTGCGCGCGGTGCCGGTCAGCGGCTGGTCGCTGCCGACGCGTACGCTGGTTGCCGCTTCCACGCCGGGCGCCGATATGTCACCGGGCTCGATGGACAACACCGGCCGCACGCTGGATGTGGGCGTTGCGCAGGACGGCTGGTTGGCAGTGCGTGCCGCTGACGGTACCGAAGCTTATACCCGCAACGGCAACATGCAGATCAGCGCGACCGGTATTTTGACTATTCAGGGCAATCCCGTAATGGGCGATGGGGGTCCGATCGCCATCCCGCAAGGCGCTGAATTGACCATCGCGGCAGACGGGACCATCACCTCGCGTAACGCCGGTGATGCACCCAATGCCACGGTGCAGATTGGTCGCCTGAAGCTGGTGCGCGCCACTGGTAAAGAGATGCAACGCGGTGATGACGGCATGTTCCGTCCTAATCAGCAAACCCAGGCGACGCGCGGCGCTGCGCTGGCAAATGATGCCACCATGACGGTGATGCCCGGCGTGCTGGAGGGCAGTAACGTCAAGCCGGTGGAAACCATGGTCGATATGATCGCCAACGCCCGACGTTTTGAGATGCAGATGAAAGTGATCTCCAACGTCGATGAAAACGAACAAAAAGCTAACAGTTTGCTCAACATGAGCAGCTAAGGCGTAAGGAAAACACCATGATTCGTTCTTTATGGATCGCCAAAACCGGTCTTGACGCTCAGCAAACCAACATGGACGTCATCTCCAACAACCTCGCGAACGTAAGCACCAACGGCTTTAAACGTTCGCGCGCGGTATTCGAAGATTTGATGTACCAAACCCTGCGTCAGCCGGGCACGCAGTCGTCAGAGCAAACCACGCTGCCGTCTGGTTTGCAGATAGGTACCGGTGTGCGTCCTGTCACCACTGAACGTCTGCATCAGCAGGGTAACCTGTCGCAGACCAGCAACTCGAAAGACGTGGCGATTAACGGCCAGGGTTATTTCGAAGTGCAGATGCCGGACGGCACCTCGGCGTATACCCGTGATGGTTCATTCCAGGTTGACCAGAACGGTCAGCTGGTGACTAACGCCGGTTATCCGGTACAGCCAGGCATCACTATTCCGGCCAACGCCACCAGCATCACGATCTCGCGCGATGGCGTGGTGAGCGTGACGCAGCAGGGCCAGACCAATCCGGCGCAGGTCGGTCAGCTGACGCTGAGCACCTTTATGAACGATGCGGGTCTGAACAGCCAGGGTGAAAACCTCTATCAGGAGACGCAGGCATCCGGTGCGGCGACGCAGAGTACGCCAGGCCAGAACGGCGCGGGTCTGCTGTATCAGGGTTATGTCGAAACCTCGAACGTCAACGTGGCGGAAGAGCTGGTCACCATGATTCAGACGCAGCGTGCCTACGAGATCAACAGTAAAGCGATCAGCACCTCCGATCAGATGCTGGCGAAGTTAACCCAGCTGTAATGCTGGTGTCGTTGGGCCAGCTCCGCTGGCCTGATTAAGCAACATGAAGAAGGTCAAAAAGTGGCGAAGCAAGTGATTCTCAAGCCTGGTCATTGGTTGGTAGCCACGCTGCTACTCACGCTTAACGGTTGTGCGCTGGTTCCGCGCACACCACTGGTACAGGGATCGACTACGGCAGAGCCGACGCCATCCGCACCGCCGGTGGTGAACGGTTCCATTTTTCAGGGCGTCGCACCGCTGAACTACGGCTATCAGCCGCTGTTTGAGGATCGTCGTCCACGCAACATTGGCGATACATTGACGATCACCTTGCAGGAAAACGTCAGCGCCAGCAAAAGTTCTTCGGCCAATGCCAGCCGCGATGGCAGCAACAGTTTTGGTGTGACGGGTGTGCCAACCGGCCTGAGCGGTCTGGTGGGTGCTGGTGGCGAAAAAGCCACGCTGGATGCCAATGGCAAAAATGACTTCGCCGGTAAAGGTGGCGCGACGGCCAACAACACCTTTACGGGCACCATCACCGTCACCGTCAATCAGGTGTTGTCGAACGGCAACCTGCGCGTGGTGGGTGAGAAACAGATCGAAATTAACCAGGGCACCGAATTTATCCGGTTCTCGGGCGTGGTTAACCCACGCACCATCAGCGCCAGCAACGCGGTGCTGTCAACGCAGGTGGCCGATGCACGTATTGAGTACGTCGGAAATGGTTATATCAATGAAGCGCAGACGATGGGCTGGTTCCAGCGTTTCTTCCTGAACGTCTCGCCGATGTAAGAGGTAGTAACAATGAATATGACGACTCTGCTCCGCCTGAGCCTTGGCATGCTGCTCGGTTTCAGCTTACTGGCGCATGCTGACCGCATACGCGATTTGACCTCCGTGCAGGGCGTGCGCGACAACCAGCTGATCGGTTACGGTTTGGTGGTGGGCCTTGATGGTACCGGTGACCAGACCACCCAAACGCCGTTCACCACCCAAACCGTGAGCAACATGCTCTCCCAGCTCGGCATTACTGTGCCGGCTGGCACCAATATGCAGCTGAAAAACGTAGCGGCCGTGATGGTGACCGCCAAGCTGCCAACCTTTGCGCGTCAGGGGCAAACCGTTGATGTGGTGGTTTCTTCGCTGGGTAACGCCAAGAGTTTGCGCGGCGGTACGCTGCTGATGACGCCGATGAAAGGCGTCGATAACCAGGTTTATGCGCTGGCGCAGGGTAACATTCTGGTCGGCGGTGCCGGCGCTTCTGCCGGTGGCAGCAGCGTGCAGGTTAACCAGCTGAACGGTGGCCGCATTACCGGCGGTGCCACGGTAGAGCGTGAACTGCAGAGCAACTTTGGTAGCCAGAACACCATTAACCTGCAGCTGAATAACGAAGACTTCAGCATGGCGCAGCGCATTGCCGACGCCATCAACAGCCGTGGGATTGGTTCGGCGCAGCCGCTGGATGCCCGTACCGTGCAGATTCGCGTCTCGCCGAATAACAGTTCTCAGGTGCGTCTGCTGGCCGAAATTCAGAACCTTGATGTTGCGGTGCCGCTCGAAGATGCCAAGGTGATTATCAACTCACGTACCGGTTCGGTGGTGATGAACCGCGAAGTGACGCTGAACACCTGTGCGGTGGCGCAGGGCAATCTGTCGGTTACCGTCAATCAGCAGCAGAACGTCAGTCAGCCGGATACGCCGTTGGCGGGTGGGCAGACTGTGACCACCAACAATACCCAGATCGATCTGCGTCAGAGTGGCGGCGCGCTGCAACGGGTGAACGCCAGCGCCAACCTCAATAACGTGGTGCGTGCGCTGAATGCGCTGGGTGCGTCACCGATTGAGCTGATGTCGATTTTGCAATCGATGGAAAGCGCAGGCTGCTTGCGCGCCAAACTGGAAATTATCTGATGAACGATACGCAATCGCTGGTGAATGCGGCGTACGACAGCCGCTCGCTGAACGACCTGAAACGCGAAGCCGCCGCCGACCCGAAAGGGAAGGCGATGCAGGTGGCCAAACAGGTGGAAGGGATGTTCGTGCAGATGATGATGAAAAGCATGCGTGCAGCGCTGCCGCAGGATGGCCTGCTGAGCAACGATCAGACGCGGCTTTTCACCTCGATGTACGATCAGCAGATTGCGCAGGACATCGGCAAACGTGGTCTCGGCATGGCCGATATCATTGTTAAGCAGATGCAGCCCGCTCAGGAGCCGGACGAAACCGCCGGTACGGTGCCGATGAAGCTGGATAACAGCTTCATCTATAGCAACCTGCCGTCGAATCAGCTGGAGCAGATGGTGCGTAAAGCGGTGCCGCGTTTGCCGGTCTCGCCCAGCAGTTTGCCGAGCGACAGCAACGACTTTATCGCACAGCTGGCGCAGCCGGCGCAGGTCGCCAGCCAGCAGAGCGGTATTCCGCATCACCTGATTCTGGCGCAGGCCGCGCTGGAATCCGGCTGGGGCCAGCGACAGATTCTGACGCGTGACGGCAAGCCGAGTTACAACGTGTTTGGCATCAAGGCGAGCGGCGACTGGAAGGGCGAAACCACCGATATCATGACCACCGAATACGAAGGCGGGGCAGCGAAAAAAGTGCGCGCCAGTTTCCGTGTGTATGGTTCCTATATGGAAGCGCTCAGCGATTACGTCAAACTGCTGTCCAATAATCCTCGTTATGCCGCCGTTGCCAACGCACCGAGTGCCGAGCAGGGCGCGCGTGCCTTGCAGGCCGCCGGTTACGCCACCGATCCAAAGTATGCGCAGAAACTGGTGGGAATGATCCAGCAATTCAAAAGCATGGGCGAAAAAGTGGTGAAGGCGTACAGCAACGACATCACCGATTTGTTCTGATTTTTGCTCTCAAGTTTCACTTAAGCACGCCGATAACAATCACATGCCGCGGGCGTTCTCGTCCGCGCAATCGCACTGATGACTGCCAGCCCGGTTAACGGGAAATTAAGGAACCGAGATGTCCAGCATAATTAACTCAGCGATGAGTGGGCTGAGCGCCGCACAGGCTGCATTAAGCACCACCAGTAACAACATCAGTAATTACACGGTAGCGGGCTATTCGCGTCAGACGGCGATTTTGTCGCAGTCGAACAGCACCTTGCAGGGCAACAGCTATTACGGCAACGGTGTCACGCTCTCCGGCGTACAGCGTGAGTATGACGAGTTCATCACCGCCCAACTGCGTGGCTCCAGCGCCAACTACAGCGCGGTGAACACGCAATACAACCAAATTTCCAACATTGACGATCTGCTGTCGACGTCGACCACCAGCTTGTCGACCTCAATCCAAAGCTTCTTCACCAACGTGCAGAACGTGGTGAGTAACGCCAACGATCCCTCGGCGCGTCAGTCAATGCTGAGCTACGCCCAAGGCCTGGTGAACCAATTCCAGACCACCGCGCAGTATCTCAACAATATGCAGAATAGCGTTAATACGGATATCGCCTCTAACGTCGATCAGATCAACACCTTCACCAGCCAGATTGCCGACCTGAACAGCCAGATCGCCAAGCTGACCACCGGCGGTGGCGCGGCGCCGAACAATTTGCTGGATCAGCGCGATCAGCTGGTGAATAGCCTGAACAATGTGGTGGGCGTGAACGTATCCCAGCAGGACGGCAGCTATATTGTCTCGATGGGCAGCGTGACGTTGGTGAATGGTAAAAACTCCACCAGCTTAGTGGCGATGCCGTCCAGCAGCGATTCAACACGTACCACTGTCGGTTATGTCGATAAGCAGGCGGGTAACGTTGAAATCCCTGAGAAGACGCTAACCACCGGTTCACTCGGCGGTTTGCTGGCGTTCCGCACCCAGGATCTGGATACCGCGCAGAATCAGCTCGGCCAGTTAGCGGCAGCGTTCACCACCAGCTTCAATACTGTGCACAGCGAAGGTTATGACAGCAACGGCGACCAGGGGGGCAACTTCTTTAATATCGGTTCGCCAACCGTGGTGGGTAACAGCAAAAATACCTCAGCGGCTACCATTACGGCGGCATGGTCAGACACCAGCGCGATGAAAGCCTCTAACTACACCGTAAGTTATGATGGCAGCAACTGGTCGGTGACCCGCATGTCTGACAACGTGAAGTTTAGCGTTACGCCAGATGCGACCGACGGCACCCTCAACTTTGATGGCCTGAAACTGACGGTGAGCACCTCACCCGCGCCTAACGCGAAAGACAGTTTCCTGGTCAAACCGGTCCAGAACGTCATTGCGGGCATGTCGGTCGCGATCACCGATGAGTCGCAAATTGCTGCGGCATCCAGCGCAACCAGCGGTGAAAGCGATAACCGTAACGCGCAGAAATTGTTGGATCTGCAGGATAGCAAGCTGGTGAATGGTAATGCGACCATCGCCCAGGCTTACGCCAGCATTGTCAGCACCGTCGGTAATAAAACCAGTACATTAAAAACCGCGAGCACCACCCAGGAGAACGTGGTGACACAGCTCAGCGATCGCCAGCAGTCAGTATCGGGGGTCAACCTTGATGAAGAGTATTCGAATCTGACTAAGTATCAGCAGTTCTATATGGCGAACGCGCAAGTGCTGCAAACAGCGAGTACCATTTTTAATGCGCTGATGGGCATCCGCGGCTAAGCATAGAGGATAAAAACCATGCGTCTTAGTACCAATATGATTTTCAACCAGCAGGTGCGCGGGATCACCGATTCGCAAGCTTCCTGGTTAAAAGTGGGTGAGCAACTCTCTAGCGGACTGCGCGTCAGCAATCCTTCGGATGATCCTATCGCCGCCTCACGTGCCGTCGTGCTTTCGCAATCGCAGGCGAAAAGTACCCAATATGCCACGGCACGCAGCTTTGCCGATCAGAGCTTGTCGATGGAAGAGAACGCACTCTCCAGCGTGACCAGCAGCATCCAGGATGCGCAAACCATGATTGTGTATGGTTCTACCGGTACGCTGAGCGACGATGACCGTGCTTCTATTGCCACCAAATTAGAAGGCATTCGCTCACAATTACTTAATCAGGCCAATAGCCGTGATGGTAATGGACGATACATTTTTGCGGGCTATCAGACTGATGTTGCACCTTTCAGCGATGCCGGTGCGCCGGCCGGTGTCACTTATGTGGGTGGCGCGGATGCCATTACGCAGAAAGTCGATGATGGTCGCACGATGGCGGTGAGTAGCACAGGATCGTCAGTATTTATGTCAATAACCAGCAACGCGAAAGCCGAGCCGGACGGCAGTCCCAGCGAGACCAATCTGTTTAACATGCTCGATAGTGCAATTGCAGCGTTAAAAACGCCGCAGGATGATGCTGATGATGCAACCAAGCAGGTTTTCCAGGATGCCATGGATAAAACCAACCGTGGCTTGAGCAACTCCTTGAACAACGTGCTGGCAGTGCGTTCAGCCGTGGGCTCACAGCTGGCTGAACTCGATACGCTGGACGCTCAGGGTGATGACCGTGACACCATTATGGCATCGCAAATGACGGATCTGGTGCAGGTTGATTACACCCAAGCCATTTCAAGCTACACCATGCAACAAACCGCCTTGCAAGCTTCGTATAAGACCTTTACCGATATGTCGAAGCTGTCACTGTTCCAGCTTAATTCGTAATTGACCTGAACCTTTGAGCGTACTTTAACCGGGTGCGCTTAGTTTCTCCCACCGCCTTTCGGGGCTGTGGGATTTTTTTTGCCTGTTATTCAGGTCGCCATAAATGCCGCCTGCAGGCAATAAAAAACCCCGGACTGGCCGGGGTTTGATGTTGACTGACTTGCCAGAGGTTACGCGCTTTCCGGACGGGTTGCCGGTGCGGTTGCCTGATGCGTCGCGCTGTGACCACCGGCTGAGCCGCGGCCCTCGAAGCCAAAGGCTGGACGGACCCAGTCGCTGTTGCGAACCGGTTCAGGTTCCCACGCCGGTGCCGGTGCTTTGGTCATCGGTGCGGTAGCGTGATGCTTGAAGCGCGTCTCAACCGTGGTTACTGCGGTATCACGTGCCGCAACCGGCGCATGAGGTTCAGTGACTGGCGTGACTTCGGCTTCAGCGGCAACTGGCGCAGCCAGCACGTCTTCAACCTGAGCTTCAACTGCTGGCGATACATCGATCGGCGCCTGTTCAACAACTGCAGCCACTTCGCTTACTTCAGGCTTCGCTTCTTCAGCCACGGCAGCCGGTTCCGCTTCAGCCGCGGTTTCCTGTGCAACCTGTTCGTCAGCAGCAGAGATCACTGATGGCTCTTCGTTAACGGGCGCGGCAATCGGCGTGACGTCATCCGTATTCACCACGGGCACATCGGTGTGCGCCTGCGGTTCAACCTGATGTACGGCTTCTTCAGCGGCAACCTGCTCAACGGCCGGTTCAACAGCGGCAGCGGGTTGAGTCTCGGCATCCGGTGTTTGCTGGTAACCGTAATCCGACACTTCATGCATCGCATCTTGCGTGCTGTACTCTTCCTGCGCTTGCGCAACCGGGTAAGAGATCCACACTTTGCCTGACGCCATTTCTGGTGAAGCAGCAGCAGATTCCAGCGGCATTGCAGACTGCGTTGGGTAACGCTCGTCACGATAGCGACGACGACGCTGACCGCTTACGCGCAGATGACGCGGTGAACGACGTGAACGGCGCGGCATATTGGCGCTATCACGGTTATCGCTATCATCTTGCTCGTCATTGCTGGCTTCAGGATGCTCTTTGTACTGAGCACGCGGCGCAGTTTCAACGGCAGTATCATGAACCACCGGCGCTTCGACAGTGATGTCAGGCGTTTCGCCAACACGCACGCGCTGTGACAGCTGACGCTGCTTACGACGCGGCATGACCTGAACGCGTTCTTCTTCGTGCTCAACGTTTTCGTCAACCGCAGGCGCCTGAACAACCGGTTCAGCGGCTTTCTGATCCTGCTGCTGAGCACGTTTTTCTTCCTGACGACGACGCTGGCGATCGGCACGCTGTTCGCGGCGCTGTTGCTGCTGCTCATCACGTTGTTCAAGCGCTTCATCGCTCAGCACTGGACGCGCTTCACGCGGCTCGTTCTGGCGCTTGTTACGACGGTTGTCCTGATTATCACGCGGTTCGCGGGCTTCGCGTGGCTCACGTGCTTCACGCGGCTCGCGCGGTTCACGACTTTCGCGCACCTGACCGTTCTCGCCATTACGCGGCGTACGTTCGCGACGGTTGTTGCGACGGTTGTTATTGTTACGACGTTCGCCACGCTGCTGGGTGTTTTCAGATTCAGCGGCAACAACGGCTGGGGTTTCCTGCTTAGTTTCAGCAGGCGCCGCAGCAGGCGCATCACCGGCAAACAGTTTCTTCAAGCCACTCAGCAGGCGAGCCACGAAACCCGTGTTGGTTACTGCAGGCGCAGCAACTGCTGGTTTGGTTTTCACTTCTGCTGCTGGCTGAGACTCTTTCACCACTTCAACCGGCGCAGGCGGCGCATCAGGCATCGCGAAGGCGGCCAGTGCTGGCTGCTCCGGACGACGACGCTCAGCGTGCTCTTCTTCAGAAGGCAGCGCCATTTCCGCTTCGTGCAGTTTCGGTAAGTGATAGCTCAGCGTTTGCGTCTCTTCGCCAGTACGAACACGCAGTACCGAGTAGTGTGGCGTTTCCATCTGATCGTTTGGCACGATGATGGCACGCACACCGCCCTGGCGTTTTTCGATGGCGCTAACGGCATCACGCTTTTCGTTCAGCAGGTAAGAGGCGACCTGAACCGGAACAATGGCATGCACTTCTTTAGTGTTGTCTTTCAGCGCTTCTTCTTCAATCAGACGCAGAATAGACAGCGACAGCGATTCGTTATCACGGATGGTGCCGGTTCCGCTGCAGCGTGGGCAGACGTGATGGCTGGATTCACCCAGTGACGGGCTCAGACGCTGACGCGACATCTCCAGCAAGCCGAAGCGTGAAATGTGGCTGATCTGAATACGCGCACGATCCTGACGTACTGCTTCACGCAGGCGGTTTTCCACCGCGCGCTGGTGGCGTACTGGCGTCATGTCGATGAAGTCGATAACAATCAGGCCGCCGAGATCGCGCAGACGCAATTGGCGTGCAATCTCATCGGCCGCTTCCAGGTTGGTGTTGTACGCGGTTTCTTCGATATCACCGCCGCGAGTAGCGCGTGCGGAGTTGATATCAATCGCCGTCAGGGCTTCGGTGCTATCGATAACAATCGATCCGCCTGATGGCAGACGCACTTCACGCTGAAAGGCGGATTCAATCTGCGATTCGATTTGGTAGTGGCTGAACAGCGGGATTTCACCGGTGTAGAGTTTGATTTTGCTGCTGAAGTCCGGACGACCCAGTGCAGCAATGTGCTGACGGGCCAGTTCCAGTACTTTTGGATTATCGATAAGGATTTCACCGATATCCTGACGCAGATAGTCGCGGAAGGCGCGCACGATAACGTTGCTTTCCTGATGGATCAGGAAAGGCGCTGGGCGGCTATCTGCGGCTTTCTTAATGGCTTCCCAGTGCTTCATACGGAAGCTGAGATCCCACTGCAGTGATTCGGCAGATTTACCCACGCCCGCAGTGCGGACGATCAATCCCATGCCGTCTGGAAGTTCCAGTGCGGAAAGTGCTTCTTTTAATTCTGTACGGTCGTCGCCCTCAATGCGGCGTGAAATACCACCGGCACGTGGGTTGTTCGGCATCAATACCAGATAGCTACCGGCCAGGGAAATAAAGGTGGTGAGTGCTGCACCTTTATTACCGCGTTCCTCTTTATCAATTTGAACGATAACTTCCTGACCTTCACGCAGCACATCTTTGATATTCGGACGACCATGTGCGTTGTAATTGGCGGGGAAGTATTCGCGGGAAATTTCTTTCAGAGGGAGGAAACCGTGACGTTCTGCACCATAATCGACAAATGCAGCTTCAAGGCTGGGTTCAACGCGGGTGATTTTACCTTTGTATATGTTGGCTTTTTTCTGTTCGTGTCCAGGACTTTCAATATCCAGATCGTACAGACGTTGTCCATCAACCAGGGCAACGCGCAACTCCTCCTGCTGAGTTGCGTTAATTAACATTCTTTTCATCGTGACTTACTCGTTATTCTCACATGAGTGATCTAGCTGCGGGCATCGTTACCCTGGACGAGAATCAACCGATGGCCCCGTGTCTTAATGCACTGACGTCAACCTCACGGTTGTCGGCGGCTAAAGGGGCGCAAATCTTGTCGGTGGCCTGTTTTTCATAAGGAAATCCAGCGCCTGAAGGTGGAAATGTTACAGAGTATTCAAAAATCCACACATCCTGGTCTGTCGTCCAGGCCGCAACCCGCAGCCCGCTAAGTGCCTGATTTAACATTACGTCTTACGCCATTGCTGCGTGTCCGTTAAATCCGGCAAAATGACTTATTTCGCTCTTTTTCCTGCCTGAATCTTTCCAAGGCAGAAACCCCTGCATTATTCCATTGCTAACTCACATTAAGCAAGGCGACTTTTGCCAAGCTGAGAAGTTTATTCATCCATAACCTGTTCATTTGCAGGGCTAATCATCGCATCGCTGAAAATGTCGCCATTTTCACCGTTTCAATACGCGACAAAGAGAGAGTTAAGCACAGAAAAAGGGGTGGCGCTATCCAGGTACACTAATTAGAATCGCCGCCATGAAAACAGAGAATCCCGGCGTACAGTATGTCGCCATCACGGCTGAAAATGCCGGACAACGAATTGATAACTTTTTGCGCACCCAGCTCAAGGGCGTGCCGAAAAGCATGATTTATCGCATTTTGCGTAAAGGCGAAGTACGGGTAAATAAAAAGCGCGTGAAACCGGAATATAAGCTGGAGGATGGCGACGAGCTGCGTATTCCGCCGGTGCGGGTTGCCGAACGCGAAGAGAATACGGTTTCACCGAAACTGGATAAAGTGGCAGCGCTCACCAATGCCATTCTGTATGAAGATGATTACCTGATGGTGCTGAATAAACCGTCGGGCACTGCGGTGCACGGTGGCAGCGGATTAAGTTTTGGCGTGATTGAAGGGCTGCGTGCGCTGCGTCCGGAAGCGCGTTTCCTTGAGTTAGTCCATCGTCTGGATCGTGATACTTCTGGCATTCTGCTGGTGGCGAAGAAGCGTTCTGCTTTGCGCTCGCTGCATGAGCAACTGCGCGAAAAGGGCATGCAGAAGGATTACCTGGCGCTGGTGCGCGGTGACTGGCCGTCGCATCTGAAAGTGGTGCAGGCTCCGCTGTTAAAGAACATTTTGCAGAGCGGCGAACGCGTGGTGCGCGTGAGTGCGGAGGGCAAACCTTCCGAGACGCGCTTTAAAGTAGAAGAGCGTTTTGGTTTCGCGACCTTAGTGAAAGCCAGCCCGGTGACGGGCCGTACCCATCAGATTCGTGTGCATACGCTGCACGGTGGCCATCCGATCGCTTTTGACGATCGTTACGGCGACCGCGACTTTGATGCACAGCTGGGTTCGACGGGCTTGTCGCGTCTGTTCCTGCATGCGGCTGCGTTGACCTTTACCCATCCCAATACCGGAGAAGTGCTGCGCATGGAAGCGCCACTGGATGGCGCACTGAAACACTGTCTTGCACAGCTGCGTCAGAAGAAAGACTGATTGTAGGGGCATCAACACAATGCGTTGATGCCCACCGCTCTTAACATCTCATTTAGCGCGATCAGCGGTAAGCCAATCAAGGTATTAGGATCGCGACCTTCTAGCCTGTCAAATAAACAAATCCCCAATCCTTCGCTTTTGAAACTGCCGGCGCATTGTAGCGGTTGTTCCTTTTCGACGTAGCCGCGAATCTCTTCGGCACTCAACTCGCGGAAATGCACGGTAAAGGGTTCGCAAATAACCGATTGTGTGTCGCTCTGCGGTTGCAGAAGCGCCAGGCCGGTATAAAAGGTGATGGCGTTACCGCTGGCGGCCGCGAGTTGCTGGCAGGCCTGCTCCACGGTATGCGGTTTACCGGTTATCTCGCCATTCAATACACAAACCTGATCGGAACCGATAATCCAGCGGTCCGGGTAACGTGCAGCCAGCGCCTGCGCTTTGGCTAATGCCAGCCGCTGCACCAGCTCGGGGGCTGATTCATGCGGCAGCGGGGATTCGTCGCAATCGGGAGCGGCGGTAATAAAAGGCAGGCCCAGTTTGCTTAGCAGCGCCTGACGAAAAGGGGAGGTAGAAGCTAAAACCAAAGGTGTCGTCATTTTTTTTCAGAATAGATAGCGTAAAGATGACAGTCATTTTAAACTATGCGCCGCACTGGATGCGACTAACGGGTGAAAGATGCCGTAAACCGGCCTTTTTCTTTGACTCTATGACGTTACAAAGTTAATATGCGCGCCCTATGCAAAAGGTAAAATTACCCCTGACGCTCGATCCGGTCCGCGCCGCGCAAAAACGCCTTGATTATCATGGTGTTTACGCACCTGAATTGGTGGCGCGCTTGGCCGAAACGGTCGTGAGTGTGGACAGTGAAGTTGAATGCGATATGTCGTTTGCGGTTGATAACCAGCGCCTCGCCGTTCTGCAAGGAACAGCCGAAGTGCAGGTGACTCTGTCATGTCAACGCTGCAACCAGTCGTTTCCACGTCATGTTCACGTAAGCTATTGCTTCAGTCCTGTCTCTTCTGATGAACAGGCCGAGGCACTACCGGAAGCCTACGAGCCAGTTGATGTCAATGATTTTGGTGAGATCGACTTGCTGGCAGTGATCGAAGATGAGCTCATCCTCGCGCTGCCCGTGGTTCCGGTGCATGATTCTGAACACTGTGAAGTGTCCGACGCGGACATGGTATTTGGTCAATTGCCTCCAGAGGCAGAAAAACTAAATCCCTTTGCCGTATTAGCCAGTTTAAAGCGTAAGTAATAGGAGTAAGGTCCATGGCCGTACAACAGAATAAACCAACCCGTTCTAAGCGTGGTATGCGTCGTTCACACGATGCGCTGACCACTGCTGCTCTGTCAGTAGATAAAGTTTCTGGCGAAACTCATCTGCGTCACCATATCACTGCGGATGGTTACTACCGCGGTCGCAAGGTTATCACCAAGTAATCCTCGCGATTACACAAGGCGATACCTTGACACGTTTGACCCTGGCAGTTGATGCCATGGGCGGGGACTTCGGTCCTTGCGTGACAGTGCCTGCAGCCTTGCAGGCACTGGCCTCTCATTCGGAGCTGGTTCTTCTTCTGGTCGGCGATCCCGACATCATCTCGTCATTTCTTGCCAAAGCGGATTCCTCGTTACAGAGGCGTGTGCAGGTTATTCCTGCCGAATCGGTTATTGCAAGTGATGCCAAACCTTCTCAGGCGATTCGTAACAGCCGCGGCAGCTCCATGCGTGTGGCGTTAGAGTTGGTCAAAGAGGGGAAAGCACAAGCCTGTGTCAGTGCGGGAAATACCGGCGCACTGATGGGCCTGGCGAAAATGCTATTAAAACCGCTGGATGGCATTGAGCGTCCGGCGTTGATGACGGTGTTGCCGCATCAGCAGCATGGCAAAACGGTGGTGCTGGATCTCGGCGCTAACGTTGAATCCGACAGCGCCATGCTGGTGCAGTTTGCGATCATGGGCGCAGTGATGGCCGAAGAAGTGTTGGAGATCGCCCAGCCGCGTGTTGCGCTGCTGAATATTGGTCAGGAAGAGACCAAAGGATTGGAAACAATCCGCGCCGCATCTGCGGTGCTGCGAGCGTCACCGCAAATCAACTATATTGGATATCTTGAGGGGAACGATCTCCTCACCGGCAAGACGGATGTGCTGGTTTGTGATGGCTTCGTTGGTAATGTCACGTTGAAGACCATGGAAGGCGTGGTAAGAATGTTCCTCTCTCTGATTAAATCGTCAGAGGAAGGAAAAAAACGGGCCTGGTGGCTAACATTGCTGGGACGCTGGATTCAAAAGCGTCTGGCGAAGCGTTTCGGCCATCTCAACCCCGACCAGTACAATGGCGCTTGTCTGTTAGGATTGCGCGGGACAGTGATCAAAAGCCACGGTGCGGCGAATCAACGTGCATTTGCCGTGGCGATAGAGCAGGCAGAGCAGACGGTGCGAAAGCAAGTCCCTGAAAGGATTGCGGCGCGCCTTGACACTGTATTAGCCAGGAGTGACAAAGCGTAGATGTTTACCAAAATTATCGGTACGGGCAGCTATTTGCCTGAGCAGATTCGCTCCAATGCGGATCTGGAAAAAATGGTCGAGACGACGGACGAGTGGATTGTCACCCGTACCGGCATCCGTGAGCGTCGTATTGCCGCTCCGGAAGAAACCGTTGCTACTATGGGCTTCACCGCAGCACAGCGCGCGTTGGAAATGGCGGGTGTGAATGCGAGCGAAATTGGCCTGATCATTGTGGCGACCACCTCTTCCAGCCATGCCTTCCCAAGTTCAGCATGCATGATCCAGCAAATGCTGGAGATTAACGATTGCGCTGCCTTCGATTTGGCCGCTGCTTGTGCGGGCTTCACCTATGCACTGAGCGTTGCCGATCAATACATTAAAAATGGTGCGGTAAAACATGCGCTGGTGATCGGTGCAGACGTGCTGGCACGTACGCTCGATCCTAACGATCGCGGCACCATCATTCTGTTTGGTGATGGCGCGGGCGCGGTGGTGCTGAGTCAAAGCGAAGAGCCAGGCATCCTTTCTACCCATCTGCACGCCGACGGCCGTTACAGCAAACTGCTGACGCTGCCGTATCAGGATCGTGCCCATCAGGATGAGCCTGCTTATCTGACGATGGCGGGGAATGAAGTCTTCAAAGTGGCCGTGACTGAACTGGCGCACATTGTGGATGAAACTCTGCAAGCCAACAATCTTGATCGTGAAATGCTCGACTGGCTGGTGCCGCATCAGGCGAATCTGCGCATTATTAGCGCAACCGCCAAAAAGCTCGGTATGGGCATGGAGAAAGTTGTGGTCACGCTGGATCGTCACGGTAATACCTCGGCCGCGTCAGTGCCAAGTGCACTTGACGAAGCGGTGCGCGATGGCCGTATCAAGCCGGGACAACTGATTCTGCTGGAAGCCTTTGGTGGCGGTTTCACCTGGGGTTCTGCGCTGGTTCGCTTTTGATTGACAGGAACGAAAGATGACGCAATTTGCTTATGTTTTCCCAGGACAGGGATCGCAGACCGTCGGCATGTTAGCCGAGCTGGCCGCTGAAAACCCGCAGGTTGAAGCCACTTTCCGTGAAGCTTCTGACGCACTGGGTTATGACTTATGGCAGCTGGTCCAGCAGGGACCAGCTGAAGAATTGAATAAAACCTGGCAGACACAGCCTGCGCTGCTGGCGGCTTCTGTTGCCATCTATCGCGTATTGCAGAGCAAAAATGCGGTGCAGCCAAGCATGATGGCCGGTCACAGCCTTGGTGAATACTCGGCGCTGGTTTGTGCCGGTGTGCTGAATTTCGCTGACGCCATTAAATTGGTTGAGCTGCGCGGCAAACTGATGCAGGAAGCGGTACCGGAAGGTACTGGCGCTATGCAGGCGATTATCGGCCTGGATGATGCATCCATCCGTAAAGCCTGTGAAGAGAGCGCTCAAGGCCAGGTGGTTTCACCGGTTAACTTCAACTCGCCGGGCCAGGTGGTTATCGCGGGCAACAAAGAAGCGGTTGAACGTGCGGGTACAGCCTGTAAAGCTGCCGGTGCCAAACGTGCATTGCCGCTGCCAGTCAGCGTGCCATCGCACTGTGCGTTGATGAAACCTGCTGCCGATAAGCTGGCAGTAGCGCTCGAAGCGATCACCTTTAGTGCGCCTTCGGTGCCGGTGGTGAATAACGTCGACGTGAAGTGTGAAACTGAAGGTGCTGCGATTCGAAGTGCGCTGGTCCGTCAGCTGTATAGCCCCGTGCGCTGGACCGAATCGGTCGAATTTATTGCTGCGCAGGGCGTTGAGCAGCTGCTGGAAGTCGGTCCAGGTAAAGTTCTGACCGGTCTGACCAAACGTATTGTGGATAGCCTGAGTGCCGCTGCGGTGAACGATTCTGTTTCACTGAGCGCTGCACTTACCCAGGAATAAGAGGAAAAACATGAGCTTTGAAGGTAAAGTAGCGCTGGTTACCGGTGCAAGCCGTGGAATTGGTCGCGCCATTGCGGAAACGCTGGCTGCGCGCGGTGCCAAAGTGGTGGGAACCGCCACCAGTGCAAGCGGTGCGGAAGCAATCAGTGCTTACCTCGGCGACAAGGGCAAAGGCCTACTGCTGAACGTTACTGATGCCGCCTCAATTGAGAGCGTCCTCGAACAAGTTCGCGCCGAATTTGGCGAAGTGGACATTTTAGTCAATAATGCAGGCATTACGCGTGACAATCTGTTGATGCGCATGAAAGACGATGAGTGGGCGGATATCCTTGATACCAACCTGACATCTGTCTTCCGTCTTTCTAAGGCGGTTATGCGTGCCATGATGAAAAAACGCGTGGGCCGTATCATTACCATCGGTTCTGTAGTTGGGACCATGGGTAACGCGGGTCAGGCAAACTATGCGGCTGCAAAAGCAGGTTTGATTGGCTTTAGCAAATCACTGGCGCGAGAAATTGCGTCACGTGGCATTACTGTAAACGTCGTGGCTCCGGGCTTTATCGAGACGGACATGACGCGTGCACTGAACGAAGATCAACGTTCGGGTATTTTGGCAGAAGTTCCCGCAGGTCGTTTAGGTGACCCGCAGGAGATTGCCAATGCTGTTGCATTCTTAGCCTCTGACGAAGCAGCCTATATCACGGGTGAAACGCTTCATGTCAATGGCGGCATGTACATGGTCTGATAATCACGAAAACATTTGCTTTATCTACGGTAAACACCGCAGAATAACGCAAAATCGTGGTTCGACCAGCCGGGATTTTGTTGCATCTTTTTCAACATTTTATACACTACGAAAACCATCGCGAAAGCGAGTTTTGATAGGAAATTAAATAGTATGAGCGATATCGAACAACGCGTTAAGAAAATCGTAGCTGAGCAGCTGGGTGTTAAAGAAGACGAAGTGATTAACACTGCTTCTTTCGTTGAAGACCTTGGTGCAGATTCTCTTGACACCGTTGAGCTGGTAATGGCTCTGGAAGAAGAGTTTGATACTGAAATTCCAGACGAAGAAGCTGAGAAAATCACTACCGTTCAGGCAGCGATCGACTACATCACTAGCCATCAAGGTTAATGAATATCTTCAGGCGGTCACCTCGACCGCCTGAGTTTTATGTTTGCCCCACATAGCGTTATTTTTTCCCTCCCTGGAGGACGTGCGTGTCTAAGCGTCGTGTAGTTGTGACTGGTCTTGGCATGTTGTCTCCTGTCGGCAATACCGTAGAGTCTACCTGGAGTGCTCTCCTTGCCGGTCAGAGCGGCATTAGCCTGATCGACCATTTTGATACTAGTGCCTACGCAACGCGTTTTGCGGGCTTAGTAAGAGATTTTAATTGCGATGATTTCATCTCGCGCAAAGATCAGCGCAAGATGGATGACTTCATCCAATACGGCATCGTTGCTGGTATTCAGGCTATGGCAGACTCCGGTCTGGTCGTAACCGATGAGAATGCTGGTCGCATTGGTGCGGCAATCGGTTCTGGTATTGGCGGACTGGGTTTAATCGAAGATAACCACAGCTCGCTGGTCAACGGTGGACCGCGCAAAATCAGCCCATTCTTTGTGCCTTCAACCATCGTCAACATGGTTGCTGGTCATCTCACCATCATGTACGGCCTGAAAGGTCCAAGCATCTCTATCGCAACTGCCTGTACGTCCGGTGTGCATAACATTGGTCATGCAGCGCGTATCATTGCGTATAACGATGCTGATGTGATGTTGGCCGGTGGTGCGGAGAAAGCCAGTACGCCACTTGGTGTCGGTGGTTTTGGTGCTGCTCGTGCGCTCTCCACGCGTAATGACAATCCTCAGGCGGCAAGCCGTCCGTGGGATAAAGATCGTGACGGTTTCGTGTTGGGTGACGGTGCTGGCATTGTCGTACTGGAAGAGTACGAACACGCTAAGAAACGTGGTGCGAAGATTTATGCTGAGATCATTGGTTTCGGCATGAGCAGCGATGCTTACCACATGACGTCACCTCCGGAAGACGGTTCAGGTGCAGCCGCGGCGATGGTTAACGCGCTACGTGACGCGCAGCTGAACGCTGAGCAGATCGGTTATGTCAACGCGCATGGCACCTCGACGCCAGCCGGTGACAAAGCGGAAGCGCAGGCGGTGAAATCGGTGTTTGGTGCGGCAGCTCACAGTGTGATGGTCAGCTCTACCAAGTCGATGACTGGCCACCTGTTGGGTGCGGCGGGTGCAGTAGAAGCGATTTATTCGATTCTGGCGCTGCGCGACCAGGCGATTCCACCGACCATCAACCTCGACAATCCTGACGAAGGTTGCGATCTGGACTTCGTGCCGCATACGGCGCGCCAGGTCATCGGACTGGAGTACACCTTGTGTAACTCCTTCGGATTTGGCGGCACTAACGGCTCGCTGATCTTCCGCAAGGTTTAATCGCTCCTCAGCCATACAGAGGCCCGCAATGCGGGCCTTTTTTATATTTTCTACCGGGCTAATCAAGGCGGCCAGCATGTGGATAAACGGCATACCGCAAACCGAGCTTTCAGCACGCGATCGCGCAGTGCAATTTGGTGATGGCTGCTTTACCACCGCCGCGGTGATTAACGGCCATGTTGTGATGCTGGATGCGCATCTGCAGCGGCTCAAAGAGGGCTGTGCAAGGCTAATGATGGATGTGCCGGATTTAGTCCAGCTCGCTACAGAAATGCATAATGCCGCTAGGGGACAAACACAGGCGGTGCTGAAGGTGATCGTGACGCCGGGCGCAGGCGGACGCGGTTACAGCCGCGCAGGCTGCCACTCACCTACGCGCATTCTTTCGCTCTCGCCGTGGCCGCAGCATTACGCCACGTTGCAACAGCAGGGCGCTGTGCTCCACACCAGCCCAATACGTCTGGCGCGCAATCCGTTGCTGGCCAGCGTAAAACACCTAAATCGCCTTGAGCAAGTGCTGATTCGCCAGCATCTTGACCAGACGGGCGGTGACGAGGCGCTGGTGCTTGACACTGGCGGGACGGTGGTGGAATGCTGTGCGGCCAATTTGTTCTGGCGTAAGGGCGACAATGTTTTTACGCCGCAGCTTGAGCAGGCTGGTGTGGATGGCATTATGCGTCGTTATCTGATGGCGCAGATGGCCGCAAATGGCCAGACTTGTCAGCTGATTGATGGCAGCAGGGACGACGTATTGAACGCCGATGAAGTGGTGATATGTAACGCCCTGATGCCCGTTTTACCCGTGCGACAAATTGACGACGTTTCATTTACCGCACGCTCGCTGTATCAGCAACTGCGCGCCAGTTGCCCGACGATGGAAGTATCATGACTCGAATGAAAAAAATTCTCGCAGGCGTTGTAATTGTCGCAGGACTCACCGCCGCCTTTGGCTATTGGCAGATTGAACGTTTAGCTGATACGCCCTTAACACTGCAGCAAGAAACCATTTACACCTTGCCCGCTGGCAGCGGTCGCGTGGTACTGGAAGCGCAACTGGAAAGTCAGAAGATCATTCCGCAAAGTATCTGGTTTGGGCCGCTGCTGAAACTGGAACCGGAACTGGCACGTTTCAAAGCCGGTACCTATCGCCTGGAAACCGGCATGACGGTGCGCCAGCTACTGCAACTGTTGGCCAGCGGTAAAGAAGCGCAGTTCCCGGTGCGTTTTATTGAAGGTTCGCGTCTTACCGAGTGGTTAGCCGAGCTACGCAAAGCGCCATACCTGAAAAACACGCTGAGCGACGATCAATTTGCCACCGTTGCCGCCGCGCTTAAGCTTGATGTTAGCCAGCTGGAAGGCGGTTTCTATCCGGATACCTATCTCTATACCGCCAATACCAGCGATGTGGCGCTGCTGGAGCGTGCCCACGCGCGCATGAACAAGCTGGTCGATGAGATTTGGCAGGGACGTATGGAAAATCTGCCTTATAAGAAAGCGCAGGACATGGTCACCATGGCGTCGATCATCGAGAAAGAGACCGGCGTGAGCGAAGAGCGCGCGCGCGTGGCGTCGGTGTTCATCAATCGACTGCGGACCGGAATGAAGCTGCAGACCGATCCCACGGTGATTTACGGCATGGGCGACAGCTACACCGGCACGCTAACGCGTAAAAATCTGGAAACGCCAACCGACTATAACACTTACACCATTAGCGGTTTACCGCCTGGGCCGATCGCGATGCCGGGCCGTGCTTCACTGGAAGCGGCTGCGCATCCGGAAAAAACCAATTACCTCTATTTTGTCGCGGATGGCAAAGGTGGACACACCTTTACCACCAATCTGGCCAGCCACAACAAAGCGGTGCAGGTTTACCGGCTGGCAATGAAGGAAAAAAATGAAAAGTAAGTTTATCGTCATTGAAGGTCTGGAAGGTGCAGGCAAAACCACCGCACGCGATGCGCTGGTTGCCGTGCTGCATGAGCACGGCATTAATGATGTCGTCTTCACGCGCGAGCCCGGCGGTACGCCGCTGGCGGAACAATTGCGTATATTGGTCAAGCAGGGCATAGACGGCGAGCAGGTGACCGATAAAGCCGAGCTGCTGATGCTGTACGCGGCACGCGTGCAGCTGGTAGAGAACGTCATCAAACCGGCGCTGGCACGCGGTGCCTGGGTGGTGGGCGATCGCCACGATCTCTCTTCCCAAGCCTATCAGGGCGGCGGACGCGGACTGGATGCGCAACTGATGACCACGCTGCGTGATGCGGTGCTGGGCGATTTCCGTCCCGATCTCACACTCTATCTCGACGTCACGCCAGAAATTGGATTGCAGCGCGCCCGCGCACGCGGTGAGCTGGATCGCATTGAGCAGGAATCATTGCGCTTCTTCGAGCGTACGCGTGAACGCTATCTGACCTTAGCTGCTCAGGATCCCTCGATACTCACCATTGATGCGACGCAAAACATTGCAAACGTGACATCGTCACTTCAACGCACCTTGCGTAGCTGGCTGGCAGGCCAATCCGCATGAATTGGTATCCGTGGTTGAATCAGCCTTATCGACAAATTATCGCCCGTCATCAAAGCGGCCAGGCGCATCACGCCTTGCTGGTACAAGCCATTGCAGGCATGGGTGACGATGCGCTGATTTGGGGCGTGAGCCGTTGGTTGATGTGTTTACAGCCGGAAGGATTGAAAAGTTGCGGCCATTGCCACGGCTGCCAGTTAATGCAGGCGCACACGCATCCCGATTGGTATCGCCTGGAAGCCGAAAAGGGGAAATCTTCGCTCGGTATTGATGCGGTGCGCGACGTCACTGAAAAGCTGTATCACTTTGCCCAGCAGGGCGGCGCAAAAATCGTTTGGTTGCCCGATGCCGCGCAGCTGACGGAAGCCGCCGCCAACGCATTATTGAAAACGCTGGAAGAACCACCGGCCAATTGCTGGTTTTTCCTCAGCGTGCGCGAATCTTCACGCCTGCTGCCTACGTTGCGCAGTCGCTGTATGACGTGGCATCTGTCGCCGCCGGAAGAGGCGCATAGTTTGCAATGGCTGCAGAAACAGCAACCGCAGCCGGAAGAGAAGCTGCGCGCTGCCTTGCGTTTGAGTAATGGCGCACCGGCCGCCGCCTTGACGCTGTTGCAGCCCGAGCGCTGGCAGGCGCGTGAAACGTTGTGTGAAACGCTGATTAAAGCACTCAACGGCGATGTGCTGCAGCTGTTACCCGCGCTAAACAGCGAAGATGTGGCCGTACGTCTCAGCTGGCTGATTTCACTGCTGGTGGATGCGATGAAAGTGCAGCAGGGCGCAAGTCAGTGGCTGAGCAACGGCGATCGTCCGGATGTGGTCACACAGTTGGCGCAAAGAATGAACAGCAGTGCGCTTAACAGCAGCGCGCAGCAATGGATGCAGTGTCGCGAACAGCTGTTGCATGTCGCCGCACTCAACCGTGAATTAATGTTGACCGATCGTTTACTCGCCTGGGGACGTTTACTGACTCCGGCAACGGTCGGCTAAGCAAAAGAGAACTCTATGTTTATTGTCGATTCCCACTGCCATCTCGATGGCCTCGATTATGAAAAGCACCATCGCGATCTGGATGATGTCATCGCCAAAGCGGCGGCGCGCGATGTGAAGTTTATGCTGGCGATTGCCACCACCTTGCCGGATTACTACAAAATCAAGCAGCTGGTAGGCGATCGTGAAAACGTCGCGCTGGCTTGTGGCGTCCATCCGCTTAATCAGGAAGCGCCGTACGACGTCGAAGAGTTCCGCCGTCTGGCCGCAGAGGATCGCGTGGTCGCGCTGGGTGAAACCGGGCTGGACTATTTCTATCAGCAGGAAACCAAAGCGCAGCAACAAGCTTCGTTTCGTGAGCACATTCGTACCGGCATTGCGCTGAATAAACCGATCATCGTGCACACGCGTGATGCGCGTGAAGACACGCTGGCGATTCTGCGCGAAGAGCAGGTAGAGAAGTGCGGCGGCGTGCTGCACTGTTTTACCGAAGATAAAGAGACCGCCGCCAAATTGCTCGATCTCGGTTTTTATATCTCTTTCTCCGGCATTCTGACTTTCCGCAACGCCGAACAGATCCGCGATGCGGCGCGCTACGTGCCGCTTGATCGTATGCTGGTGGAAACCGATTCGCCGTATCTGGCGCCGGTACCGCACCGTGGTAAAGAGAATCAGCCAGCGTTTACGCGTGATGTGGCGGATTACATGGCGGTGTTAAAAGGCGTTGATATCGAAACGCTGGCCGCTGCCACCACCGAAAATTTCTCCCGCCTGTTCCACATCCCGATGAGTCGCCTCGGCGGCTAAACGCTTTATTTCAAACGCTGTAATTAATCACCAATCACTCTCCTGCACTGCGTTTTACGGGACGCAGGCAGTGTTTTATTGCTGTTTAATAGCGCAAGTCAGTAAGAAATGACTGAAAGGAAAGGGGCGTCCTTAGCGAAATGTGATGGCCGTCAATTTAACAATTAGCGATTTATTTTACTCTTCGTAATAAATCAAAAGACGCTCAGCGTCACCCCGGCGAAGGATCCTCCCCCTAAGCCATGCGCACTGCGCAAAAAATTGCACTCATACTCAGGAGTTTCTATGTTCAAGAACGCATTTGCGAACCTGCAGAAAGTAGGTAAATCGCTGATGTTGCCGGTATCGGTTCTGCCGATTGCCGGTATTTTGTTAGGTGTTGGTTCTGCAAACTTCAGCTGGCTGCCGGAAGTGGTTTCCCACGTCATGGCCGAAGCGGGTGGTTCGGTATTTGCCAATATGCCGCTGATCTTTGCGATCGGTGTGGCGCTTGGCTTTACCAATAACGACGGCGTTTCCGCGCTGGCGGCCGTGGTTGCCTACGGCATCATGGTGAAAACCATGGCGGTGGTTGCACCGCTGGTGCTGCATATGCCTGCCGGAGAAATTGAGGCTAAGCATCTTGCGGATACCGGTGTGCTCGGCGGAATCATCGCCGGTTCCATCGCGGCGTATATGTTTAACCGCTTCTATCGCATCAAACTGCCTGAGTATCTCGGCTTCTTTGCCGGCAAGCGCTTTGTGCCGATCATCTCCGGTCTGGCGGCGATTTTCACCGGTGTGGTGCTGTCATTCATTTGGCCGCCAATCGGTACGGCGATTCAGGAATTCTCACAATGGGCAGCCTATCAAAACCCGGTCGTCGCCTTTGGACTGTACGGTCTGATTGAGCGTTCGCTGGTGCCGTTTGGTCTGCACCATATCTGGAACGTCCCTTTCCAGATGCAAATTGGTGAGTTCACCAATGCCGCAGGTCAGGTATTCCACGGTGATATCCCACGTTACATGGCAGGCGACCCAACCGCAGGTAAACTGTCTGGCGGCTTCCTGTTCAAAATGTACGGTTTGCCAGCGGCAGCGATTGCGATTTGGCATACGGCTAAACCAGAAAACCGCGCCAAAGTGGGCGGTATTATGATCTCCGCCGCGCTGACCTCGTTCCTGACCGGTATCACCGAGCCAATCGAGTTTGCCTTCATGTTCGTGGCGCCGATTCTGTATGTGATCCACGCGATTCTGGCAGGTCTGGCCTTCCCAATCTGTATTCTGCTGGGGATGCGTGATGGCACCAGCTTCTCACACGGTTTGATCGACTTTATCGTGCTGAGCGGTAACAGCAGCAAAATCTGGTTGTTCCCGATTGTGGGTATTATCTACGGCCTGATTTACTACACCGTATTCCGTTTCCTGATTGTGAAACTGAATCTGAAAACCCCTGGCCGTGAGGAGACCGCGATGGAGCAGAGCAGCGCAACCAGCAGCGAAATGGCGGGTAAACTGGTTACCGCGTTTGGTGGTAAAGAGAACATCACTAACCTTGATGCCTGTATCACGCGTCTGCGTGTCAGCGTGGCGGATGTCGGCAAGGTTGATCAGGCTGAACTGAAAAGCCTCGGCGCACGTGGTGTGGTGGTAGCAGGTTCAGGCGTTCAGGCGATTTTCGGCACCAAGTCCGATAACCTGAAAACCGAAATGGATGATTATATCCGCAGCATGTAACGGAAAAAGGCGGGCAGAGCCGGTGCGATGAAGCGGCGTCAGATCGTAAAGACGCCATAAACCATCCCTGGGGCTCGGCCCAAGCCATCCATGGCTTGGGACGCTTTACTCCTCTGCCGCCGCTTCAACGCACATTACTTACTGTGCGTAAAAATGCCCTCAAATGAGGGCATTTTTTTATTTACAGATAAACCCGCAAATACTCCGTCAAACACAGCAGCGCCATGGCCTGACCATACGGCATCGAGGTGAGCGGTATCTGGCGGTAGTACGCCAGATCGCTGCCCATCGCTGTGCCGAACGACACCTGCTTCAATTCCCCATCCTCATCGATATTGCCGATCACGCCGCGCAACGCTTTCTCCGCCAGCGGCAAATATTCGGGCGAAAGATAATGTTTGCGCACCGCTTTAAGAATGCCATAGGCGAAACCGGCGGTGGCGGAGGCTTCCGGGTAGCTGTTGGGATCGTCGAGCAAGGTGTGCCACAAACCGCTGCTGTGCTGACAGGCGCTCAGCGCCTTCACCTGACTCTCCAGCACCTGCTGCAGGAAACGCCGCGTGGCGTGCTGTTCCGGCCAGTTCATCATCTCGAGGAAATCAGGAATGACGATAGTCAACCAGCTATTGCCCCGCGCCCAACGTGCGTTGGCAAAATTGTGCCGCCCCTCAAACGTCCAGCCGTGGAACCACAAACCGGTTTGGCGATCCATCAAATATTGGGTATGAATCAGGAACTGATAACTGGCTTCTTCGACAAACTCCGGACGATCCAGCAGCTGACCAATCTTTGCCAGCGCCATCACGCTCATCATTAAGGTGTCATCCCACAGCTGCTGAGTGTTTTCATTGTTGTAGACGATGTGCTGCAAGCCGCCTTGCTCGGTGCGTGGCATCTCATACATCACCCATTCAGCCCAGCGCTCCAGCACCGGTCGCCACGCGGCATTGCGCGTCTCTTCATAGCGATACGCCAGCGTCAGGAACGGGCAGACGGTATTGACGTTCTTGGTTGGCGTACCTTCCGCCAGCCGCGTGCTGAACCAGTCATCGATAATCTTCAGCGTCGTTTGATCGCCGGTTTGCTGATAATAGTGCAGCATGCCGTACAGGCCGATGCCGTGCGTCCACTCCCAACCGGCCCAGCCTTTGGTATCGATCACGCGGCCATCATCGAGGCGCAGCAAAAACTCGCCGCTGTGATCGGTAATATTCACCAGATTATGGGTTAGCCGCTGAATCAACTGCACCAGCTCAGTACGTGGCAACAGATATTCAGGCTGGCGCAGTAACGCGCTGTGCTTTACAGGAAATACAGTCATGGTTCATTCCTATCGTTAATCAGGGTAGAGAGAGAAGGTAAAGATCGTGGCTGCGTCGGCAGCGGCGGTGCGGAAGGCTTGTGACGGTTGAGATACCCGACGTTGTTATTGCCCCACAGATTTTCATACGGCATGCCCGCCAGCATTTCGACCACTTCACGCGCCTGTGGCGAAATACGCTCTGGCACCACGCGTCCGGCTTCGCGCATTTTCAACGTCTCTTCGCGCAGCACGGTGTGGGTTTGCAGATTAAGTTTAAAGCGCAGTGAAATAATGAAGCCGCAGGCCAGCACACAGAGCGTGCCCACGCTGAGGATCGCCAGAATGGTTTGGCCGACAGCCGGCACCTGCGTGGCCTGGCCGGAAGAGAAGCCCGCCAGCTGCAACACGATACCGACGAACATCACCGCACCTGCTTGCGAGGCTTTGCGCGTCAGCGTCATGATGCCGGCAAAAATGCCTTCGCGACGTTGGCCGGTAATCACTTCATCGACGTCAGCGATATAGGTGTAAGTATTCCACGGCACATAGTTGATGCCGCCGCGACCAAGACCGGCAAGACCGGAAATCAGTACCAGCAGAGCGAAGTTGTCGTTCATGCCGGTGTACCACAATCCGGCGTAAGAGAGGGCGCTAAGCCCAAACAGCACCACCACCATACGGTATGCGGGCGCAGGCCCAAGGCGGATACACAGCGGAATCATCGCCATCACTGCAATAAACTGCATCACCGCCATGGTGCCCATCAGGTTGGAGGCGATCTGCGCGCTTTGCATCAGCACAAATACCACATACCAGGTGAACACCGCGTTAAACACGTCCTGCGCGATATAGCCGCCGAGATACATGCCTAGATGCTGGCGGAAAATACGAATGCGCAGCGTTGAGGCCAGCTCGGTGTAGAGGCGCTTCAGGCTCTGTAGCAAGGTCAGCTGTGATTTTTCCTGCTCTGCGCGGCGCGATTCGGCAGACAAATCGTCGGGATCGCGTTCCCAGGTAAACAGCCACACCAACGTTAACACCAGCGCACAAATCACCGAGAACACCAGGCTGGCGTAGAAGAAGGAGATCGGATTCTCTTTGCCAAACCAGCCAATCAGTATGCCCGGCAGGAACGCTGCCAGAATGGCCGACAGCTGGGCCAGGCCAATACGCGCGCCAGAGAAGCGGGTTTTCTGTTTGAAATCATCGGTCATCTCCGGCACCAGCGTTTCGTAAGGCACCAGAATCATGGTGTAGACCATATCGAACAGCAGATAAGTCAGCAGATACCACCAAAAACTCATGTCGCCAACCCACATCAGGCTGTAGCTGAACACGCACGGAATACCGAGCAGGATAAAAAATTTGCGGCGGCCAAAGCGCTTGCCGAGCCAGGTTGAACCGAAGTTATCGGTCAGGAAACCCATCAGCGGGCTCACCACCGCATCCAGTACGCGGGCGGCGGCGAAAATGAAGGTCGCCTGAATCGGCGAGAGCCCACAAAAGGTGGTGTAAAAGTAGAGCAGCCAGGCGGCGGTTAGCGCCGTGGTGCCTGCACCGAGGAAATCCCCGGACCCATAGGCCAGATAATGGCCTAGGCCAATCTTACGAGAGCGCATGGCAGGTTCTCCTTGAATTAGTCGGTAAACACATCCCTCATCACTCCGTACAATTTGCGCGGATTGGATTGAAAGTAGAGCGGCTTAAGCTGGCAAACCTTCGTGATTTCGCAATGACCTGCAGGTGAGTGGCAAAATCACAAAGAAAAAGGCGTGATATCTCTAATTTATAAAACAGCGTTTCATTTTTGTGGTTAATGAGAGGTTAGAAATGCGAGCTGCAGCACAATGCGTGGCGAAGTGAGAAAACGGCTTAAAGGCAGCCATTTAATGCAGGAATTGTGGTCCTGAGGTTGAAAGAAATGGAATTCCTCACGCATACTGCCTGACTGAACTCAGGCTTAAGGAAATGCACCATGGCTGAAGAAACCATTTTCAGTAAAATCATCCGTCGCGAGATTCCCGCCGACGTGGTTTATCAGGACGAACTGGTCACCGCCTTCCGTGATATCGCGCCGAAAGCGCCTACCCATATCTTGATCATCCCCAACGTATTGATTCCCACCGCCAATGATGCGCAGCCCGCACACGAGCAGGCGCTGGGCCGGATGATCACCGTGGCCGCCAAAATTGCCCGTGATGAAGGCATTGCTAAAGATGGCTATCGTCTAATCATCAACTGCAACAGCCATGGCGGTCAGGAGGTTTATCACATCCATATGCATTTGGTTGGCGGTCAGCCGCTGGGCCCGATGCTGGCCAGCTAACTCAGGCGGACAACGTGATGCGTCAATGGCTGAGTGGCTTGCTGTTGCTGACCCTTGCAGGTTGCAGCAGCGATAAGCCGATGATTAATACCTCGCAGTCGCTGGTGATGGAATCGGCGGTGTTATCCGCGGGCATTATTACCGATGATCCGAAGTTGACCGAACAAGATGGTCAGCAGCGTGCCATGAGCGTGTTGTACAACCAGCGTGAAACGCCAGTGAAAGTGCACTATCGTTTCTATTGGTACGACGACAAAGGATTGGAAATCACGCCGGAAGAGCCGGCGCAAAGCCAAATCGTTCCGGCGCACGGCAGCGTAGAAGTGGCCTCACAAATGGGCAATCCGACCGCCAGTAAGGTGCGTCTCTATCTTTATCTTTGAGGAGTAAGCTGTGATTCGCAGTGTAAAACGTTCGGGCGCGTTGTTATTTGCGCTAATGCTCACCGGTTGTGTGGTGCAACAACAGACGCCGGCACCGGTAGAACCCACGCAGCCGACTACGCCCACTCAGCCGGTTGAACCCACGCCGCAGCCAGTGCCGCCGCCGCAAACCGTGCCGCAGCCACCAAAGCTGAAAACCATTAACTGGGATGCCAGCGTCCAGCCGTTGGTCGGCAAGATGGTGCAATCTTCAGGCGTGAATCCGGGCAGCGTGCTGCTGGTGGATCGCATCAAGAACAGTACTAATGGCGCGCTGCAAACCGACAAAGCCACCGATGCGATTCAGAATGCGCTGGCCAACAACGGCAAGTTCACGCTGATCACCCCAGAACAGCTGGCGCAGGCCAAGCAAACACTGGGCTTGTCGCCGGATGACAGCCTCAACTCGCGCAGTAAAGCGATTGGCCTGGCGCGCAACGTTAACGCGCAGTATGTGCTCTACAGCAATGCGCAGGGCGATGTGAAATCACCGACGCTGCAAATGCAGCTGATGCTGGTACAAACCGGTGAAATCATCTGGTCAGGAAACGGTGTTGCTCAACCCTGATCCACAGCTGCAAAACCTGCTTCAGCAACAATGGCCGACGGCGCAAGCTGCCGGTCATTTTTTCGCGTTGCCGGGACTGAGCGGGCAAAGCGTGCGCGTGCAGATGCCGCAGGGCGAATTGCTGGCGCGACGTGCGCCGCCGCAGCCGATCCCGTTTGTCGATCGCCAGCGCGAATACCGCATTCTGCAGCAACTGCGGCATGCACAGCTGGGGCCGCAGCCGCTGGCGTGGCGCCATCCCTGGCTGCTGCAAAGCTGGATGCCGGGCGAGGTGCTCACTTCCGCGCAGTTTAACGCGCAGCGGCAGGCGATTGTGGCGCTGCTGCAGCGTCTGCACCAACAGCCGCTCACCGGCTACCGTTTACGATTAGCGCCGCTGCTACAGCGCTATTGGCAGCTTTGCCGGCAGCGTCACTGGCGCTGGCAGCGTCGTCTGCAACGCTTATTACAGCAGGGCGAACCGCAGCCGCTGCGCCTGGCGCCGCTGCATATGGATGTCCACGCCGGCAACCTGATTGCCACGCCGGAAGGTTTACGCCTGATCGACTGGGAATATGCCGCCGACGGTGACGTGGCGCTGGAGCTGGCGGCGGTGTGTGCGGTTGATGGCGATACGCGTTCCGCGTGGATTGCTGATTACGCCGCGCGCGCGCAACTGGATGAGCCAGCACTGGCATGCCAGATGCAGCGCTGGCAACCGTGGCTGCAGCTGTTGATGGCCAGCTGGTATCAGCTGCGTGCCGAGCAGAGCCAGGATGACACCTTACTGCAGCTGGCGCAGGCTAGCTGGCACGACCTTTAACTCAGGATTTTAATCATGACCATGAACACACCCGGACCGCTGATGCTTGACGTCGAAAGCTATGAGCTGGACGCCGAAGAACGCGAAATTCTGCAGCATCCGCTGGTGGGCGGACTGATTCTGTTTGCCCGCAACTTCCACGATGTCGAGCAGTTAGCAGAGCTGGTGCGCCAGATTCGCGCCGCTTCGCGCAATCGTCTGGTGGTAGCGGTGGATCAGGAAGGCGGTCGCGTGCAGCGTTTCCGCGACGGCTTCACGCAGCTGCCGGCGATGCAATCCTTCGCCGCGCTGCACGATCTGAATAGCGCGGGTGAACTGGCGCAGCAGGCGGGCTGGCAGATGGCGTCGGAAATGATCGCCATGGACATCGACATCAGTTTCGCGCCGGTGCTCGATATTGGTCACATCAGCGCGGCGATCGGCGATCGTTCATTCCATGAAGATCCGGCCATCGCCCTGCAGGTCGCGCGCCGTTTTATCAACGGCATGCATGAAGCCGGCATGAAAACTACCGGCAAACACTTCCCCGGTCACGGTGCGGTCAGTGCCGATTCGCATAAAGAGACGCCGCGCGACAACCGCGATGCCGCCACGTTGCGTCAGCATGACATGGCGATCTTTAAGCAGTTGATCGACGAGCAGCTGCTTGATGCGGTGATGCCAGCGCACGTTATCTATACTGAGGTGGATCCGTTGCCTGCCAGCGGTTCGCCGTATTGGCTGCAAACCGTATTGCGCGAGGAGCTCAGCTTTAACGGCGTGATTTTCTCCGACGACCTGTCGATGGAAGGTGCCGCGGTGATGGGCAGCTACGCCGAACGCGCGCAGCAGTCGCTGAATGCCGGTTGCGATATGATCCTGGTGTGCAATCAACGCGCGGGCGCGGTGAGCGTGCTGGATAACTTGACGCCGATCGGGGCAGAGCGCGTGACGCAGTTATACCATCAAGGGCGTTTTACCCGTCAAAGCCTGCTGGCAAGCGAGCGCTGGCGGCAAAATCAGCGTCAGTTAAGCGCGTTGCAAGAGCGCTGGCTGGCGCACAAAGCCTCGGGCAGATAAGCATCGCTGCCCGGATTTCACTCCACGCTGAGGATAATCATGATCATCTATCTGCACGGTTTTGATTCCAACAGTCCGGGCAACCATGAAAAGGTGCTGCAGCTGCAGTTTATTGACCCGGACGTCAGATTAGTCAGCTACAGCACCCGCCACCCCAAACACGACATGCAATTTCTGCTGAAAGAGTGCGACAAGCTGCTGCAACAGGGCGACGATGCGCATCCGCTGATTTGCGGGGTTGGGCTGGGGGGTTATTGGGCCGAACGCATTGGCTTCCTGTGCGGCATGCGTCAGGTGATCTTCAATCCAAATCTGTTCCCGTTTGAGAACATGGAAGGCAAAATCGATCGCCCGGAAGAGTATCTCGATATCGCCACTAAGTGCGTCAACGATTTCCGCGAAAAGAACCGCGAAAAGTGTCTGGCGATTTTGTCTCGACAAGATGAAGCGCTGGATAATCAGCGCAGCGCGACGTACCTGCAGCCGTTCTATGAAATTATCTGGGATGACGTAGCCAGCCACAAATTCAAGAACATCGCGCCGCATTTGCAGCGCATCAAAGCCTTCAAACTCCTCGCCTGACCGTCCGCGCGCCGTGTGATGCGGCGCATAAAATGTGTAACATTCTGATAATGCAGCTGAAAGATTGATGTACATCAATTTTCTTATGTGATGTCTCTGACGCCGTGATATTCTGCCCTCAGCTCGCGATTTAACGTCGCCAACCCTATGTTTATTAAGGTTTTTATTAACCATTAATTAACTATTGGTTTACAACTTTGAGGGGGTCTTTGTTGACTACATCTATGGAAAAAATCGTTATCATCGGCGGTGGTGCTGGCGGCTTAGAGCTGGCAACGCAGCTCGGTCACAAGCTGGGACGCAAGAAGAAAGCCGAGATCATCCTGGTCGATCGTAACCACAGTCATCTGTGGAAACCGCTGCTGCATGAAGTGGCAACCGGTTCGATGGACGAAGGGATCGATGCGCTGAGCTATCTGGCGCACGCGCGTAATCACGGCTTCCAGTTCCAGCTGGGATCGCTGACGCAAATCAACCGCGAAAACAAAACCCTTGAGCTGGCCGAAATCCGCGATGCGGAAGGGGCACTGTTAGTGCCGCAGCGTGAGCTGGCCTACGACCGCCTGGTCATCGCGCTTGGCAGCACCTCAAACGACTTCGGCACGCCGGGCGTAAAAGATCACTGCATCTTCCTCGACAACCCGCATCAGGCGCGTCGTTTCCACAACGAAATGCTCAACCTGTTCTTGCGTTTCTCGGCCAGCGAAGGCAGCCTGGAAAAAGTCAACATCGCCATTGTCGGCGGCGGCGCCACCGGCGTGGAACTCTCTGCAGAGCTGTATAACGCGGTGAAACAGCTGCACAGCTACGGCTACAAAGGTCTGGATAGCAGCTCGCTGAACGTCACGCTGGTGGAAGCCGGTGAACGCATTCTGCCGGCGCTGCCACCGCGTATCTCGGCGGCCGCGCATCAGGAGCTGACCAAACTTGGCGTACGCGTGTTGACGCAAACAATGGTCACCAGCGCCACCGAAAACGGCTTGAATACCAAAGGCGGCGAATTCATTGATGCCGATCTGATGGTGTGGGCGGCCGGTATCAAGGCGCCAGACTTCCTGAAAGAGATTGGCGGTCTGGAAACCAACCGCATCAATCAGCTGGTGGTAAAAGAGACGCTGCAAACCACGCTGGATGACGACATCTACGCGATTGGTGATTGCGCCTCCTGTGCGCTGCCGGGGGGCGGATTTGTACCGCCGCGCGCGCAGTCAGCGCATCAAATGGCGTCGCGCGCGCTGGAGAACATCCTTGCACAGCGTAAAGACAAACCGTTGAAAGCCTATGTTTATAAAGATCACGGTTCGCTGGTGTCGCTGTCGCGCTTCAGCACCGTCGGCAGCTTGATGGGTAACCTGATGCGCGGATCGATGATGGTGGAAGGGCGCATTGCACGTTTTGTCTACATCTCTCTATATCGTATGCACCAGGTTGCGCTCCACGGATACTTCAAGACCGGTCTTATGATGCTGGTCGGCAGTCTTAACCGCGTCCTGCGTCCGCGCCTCAAGCTGCACTAATAATTTTCGGGCGGTGAATGCCGCCCTACGCCACACCAGCTGCCGTAACCCGCTGAAAACTGCACGTTCAGCTTAAGGTTACGGCACTATTTCACCCGCTCTCAGAACTCTCCTAAAAGCTGGCCCTGATGGGTTTCCGCTGCGTTTCCTCCATTAATCTGATGTTGCAATTACGGTCCATCTGTAAAACTTATCACCAACAAACACGGCGCGGCGCGCACGCCGGTTATGCCTCGGTTACCCAGGATTGGGTAGCGGCAGGAATGCGCGGTAACAACCTTCAGGAGGATATTCCTGTGAATAAATCAATGTTAGCGGGTATCGGTATCGGCGTGGCAGCAGCGTTAGGTGTTGCCGCAGTCGCCAGCATGGATGTTTTCGATCGCGGCCCGCAGTTTGCACAAGTTCTGTCGGCGACGCCGATTAAAGAGAGCATCAAGCAGCCGCGACAGGAGTGTCGCAATGTGACGCTGACCCATCGTCGTGCGGTCCAGGATGAGAATCGCATTGCCGGTTCGGTGCTGGGCGCGGTAGCCGGCGGCGTGTTGGGCCATCAGTTTGGTGGTGGACGCGGACGCGATGTGGCTACGGTAGCGGGCGCGTTAGCTGGCGGTTACGGTGGTAATCAGGTGCAGGGTGCGCTGCAGGATCGCGACACGTACACCACCAACGAGCAGCGTTGCAAAACGGTATATGACAAACAGGAAAAAATGCTGGGTTATGACGTGACCTATAAAATAGGCGACCAGCAGGGCAAAATCCGCATGGAAAACGACCCTGGTACCCGCATTCCGCTCGACCGTAATGGTCAGCTGATCCTGAATTCAAATCAGGCCTAATTGGGCAAAGATGCATCACAGCAGCAGTAACGAAAAAAGCGCCGCAAGGCGCTTTTTTTTATGTGTGAGATCCTCAACGCGCACGGATTCGTAGCGGCGCAATTTGTTGCGCATCATCAATGGCGCACGGAGTCAAAGGCGCGCGATGAATCGCGCCGCTACGATTCCGTGCGGATATCCACTAAACCCGGTTTTTCGCCAGCTCGCTAACAAATCCCTGCACCCACTCCATACGGATTTTCCGGTCCGCCATATCGCGGGTGAACTTCAATCGCGTTGGGCCATCCAGCTTCCATTGCTGAGGATCTTTCTGCAGCAGGCCAATCAGCCAGCCCGGATCAACCTGATTCTGCGGCGCAAACTCGTAGAATCCGCCTTTGTCGCTGGCTTCAATCTTACGAATCCCCAACTCGCGCGCCACTAAACGCAGCCCGGCAACATCCAGCAGATTACGCGCTGCATCCGGCAGCTTGCCGAAGCGGTCAATCATCTCAACCTTCAGTTCCGCCAAATCCTGCTCATCGGCGGCGCTGGCCACGCGCTTGTAGAGCGACAAGCGGGTATTCACATCCGGGATAAAATCATCTGGCAGCAGGGCAGGCATACGCAGTTCAATTTCGGTTTGATTGCTGGTGAGATCTTCCAGCGACGGCTCGCGGCCCGCCTTCAGCGCATCGACCGCGTTCTCCAGCAGCTCCATATACAGCGTGAAGCCGATGGTTTCCATCTGGCCGCTCTGATCTTCGCCGAGCAGCTCACCCGCGCCGCGAATCTCCAGATCGTGGGTTGCCAGCGCAAAACCGGCACCAAGATCTTCCAGCGACGCGATAGCTTCCAGACGTTTTTGCGCATCAGTGGTCATCGCTTTTGGATGCGGCGTCAGCAGCCACGCATAGGCCTGATGGTGCGAACGTCCCACGCGGCCACGCAGCTGATGCAGCTGCGCCAGACCAAAGTGGTCGGCGCGTTCGATGATAATGGTGTTGGCGCTGGGTACGTCGATACCGGTTTCGATGATGGTGGTACACACCAGCACGTTAAAGCGCTGATGGTGGAAATCATTCATCACCCGCTCGAGATCGCGTTCGCGCATCTGACCGTGACCAATGGCAATGCGCGCTTCCGGCACCAGATCGGCCAATCGCTGCGCCGCTTTCTCGATGTTCTCTACGTCATTGTAGAGATAGTAAACCTGGCCGCCGCGCAGCACTTCACGCAGGATTGCCTCGCGCACCACCAAGCTGTCGTACTCACGCACAAAGGTTTTCACCGCCATGCGTCGTGCCGGTGGCGTGGCAATAATCGACAGATCGCGCATGCCGCTCATCGCCATATTCAGGGTGCGCGGAATCGGCGTGGCGGTGAGCGTCAGGATATCGACATCGGCGCGCATCGCCTTGATCCGCTCTTTATGACGCACGCCAAAGCGGTGCTCTTCATCGACAATCAGCAGGCCGAGATCGTGCCACTTCAGGTCGTTCGACAGCAGCTTATGGGTGCCAATCAGAATATCGACTTTGCCCTCGCGCGCCTGTTCCAGCACCTGACTCTGCTCTTTGGCGGTGCGGAAGCGCGACAGCATCTCAATGCGCACCGGCCAGTTAGCGAAACGATCGCGGAAGTTGTCGTAATGCTGTTGCGCCAGCAGCGTGGTGGGCACCAGCACCGCGACCTGTTTGGCGTTCTCAACCGCCAGAAACGCAGCGCGCATCGCCACTTCGGTTTTACCAAAGCCGACGTCGCCGCACACCAGACGATCCATCGCCAGCGGCTGACACATGTCGCTCAGCACCGCGTTGATCGCCTGGCCTTGATCCGGCGTGGTTTCAAACGGGAAGCCTTCGCAGAACAGCTGATACTGATCGCGATCGTGCTTAAAGGCAAAGCCGGTTTTGGCTGCGCGCTGAGCGTAAATATCCAGCAGCTCCGCCGCCACGTCGCGCACTTTCTCAGCGGCTTTCTGCCGCGCGCGTGACCAGGCATCGCTGCCAAGTTTATGCAGCGGCGCGTTTTCATCCGCGCCACCGGCATAGCGGCTAATCAGATGCAGTGATGAAACCGGCACGTACAGCTTGGCGTCGCCCGCATAGGAGAGCATCAGATATTCAGCGACGATGCCGCCGGCTTCCAGCGTGGTCAGGCCGATATAACGCCCCACGCCGTGTTCCAGATGCACCACCGGCTGGCCAGGATGCAGCTCGGCGAGGTTGCGGATCAGCACATCAGGATTGATGGTGCGGCGATTATCCTGGCGACGACGACTGACGCGCTCGCCAAGCAGATCGCTTTCGCAAATCAACGCCAGCTGGCGTTGCGTATCGATAAAGCCGCGCTCGCTGGCGCCAATCATCAGGCTAAGCGGCTGATTGGCGGCCTGATCAAAGTGATCGATAGCCTGTGGACGCAGTTTAATGCGCGCCAACAGCTCTTGCAGGCTTTCACGCCGGCCTTCACTCTCAACCGAGAAAATCACCTGACCGCTGAATTGTTCAAGGAACTGACGCAGCAGATCGAGTGGCGCTTTGGCCTGCGCCTGCACCGTCAATTCCGGCAGCGGCTGATAACCGAGATTGGTATTCGCCGCTTTTTCCGGCAGCGTCTCGCTGCTTAACTGCATGCGCGGCCAGGCTTTCAGTTCGCTCATCAGCGTGTCGGGACGCAGCCACAGCGTGACCGGCTCCAGCAGCGGGCGCATCGGATCGATACGGCGATTATCAAAGCGCGCGTTGGCGTCAAGCCAGAAGCGCTCGGCGCTGGCCAGCAAATCGCCGCTGTTGAGCAGCAGCGTATTGGCGGGCAGATAGCTGAACAGCGTCGGCAACGCCTGCTCAAAGAACAGCGGCTGCCAGTATTCGATACCGGCGGGCAGCGTGCCTTTGCTCACCTGCTGATAGACATGCTCCGGCTCGCGCCGTACGTCAAAGGTTTCGCGCCAGCGGCTGCGGAACAGCTCGATGGCGGCTTTATCCGTGGGGAATTCATGCGCCGGCAACAGGTTGATGGCGTTGACCGCCTCCAGCGTGCGCTGCGTATCGACGTCAAACAGACGCAGGCTGTCGATCTCATCGTCAAAGAAGTCGATGCGATAAGGTTGGTCGCTGCCCATCGGGAACAGATCGAGCAGCGCACCGCGCGTGGCGTATTCACCGTGCTCCATCACCTGATCGACGTGGCGATAACCGGCCTGCTCCAGCTGATCGCGCAGCGCATCGCGCGACAGCTTTTGCCCTTGCTGCATCACCAGCGCATGGCCGTGCAGGAAGCTGTGCGGACATACGCGCTGCATCAGCGTGTTGACCGGCATAATCAGCATACCGCGCGTTAAGTTGGGCAGTTGATACAGCGTGGAGAGGCGAGCTGAGATGATGTCCTGATGCGGCGAGAAGCTGTCGTAGGGCAGCGTTTCCCAGTCAGCGAGATGGGTGACCGGCAGATCGGTGAACTGGCGAATCTCCTCCTGCAGACGCAGGGCAGATTGCATATCCGGGGTAATCATCAACACCGGACCGCTGTGGCGTTCGGTGATGCTGGCGCACTCAAGCGCTTGCGCGGCGCCGACGAGCTGGCCGAGCTGGCGATGGTCGCCGGCTTTGACTGGCAGGGTATAACGACTCTGTTCCGACATGGGATCTCGACATTCTCTCCTTGGATTACAGGGCGTCATCATTCCATAATCCGCCCTGAGGATCATCTGTCGTGGTGCGATTTCTCACACTTTTGCCGGTTGAGCTACTTACTCGATTGCTGTGTGTAGTGCATACGTGGGCGGTCGACATTGGCCCAGGACAGCTCTTTCTCCAGATGGTAGCTGTGGTTGCCGTCGTCCCACTTCACGTAATAGCCGGTTGGCGCATCTCCCTGTTCAAAAACGTTGACGATCTCGCCTTTAATTTCACCCGATTTATGCTTAACAATGCTGCTTTTGGGGAACTTGAACATGGTGTACTCCTCGTCGCCTACGGTAATTCACCTTTAAGTCTACGCCAGCCAATGACGAATAAACGTACAAATAACATCATTAATTTGTCGCAATTTTATGCATAAGCGTTGGCTGGGACGGTTTTTGACACAACTTTGCCGCAGACTCAGAGGGTTAGAGGTTTCATAAAGGGGACGCCTCCTTTATCATCCCACTACTTATTTTCAGGCAACTGCCAAGACGGATCTCATGTATCAACCAGTCGCGTTATTCATCGGTTTACGCTACATGCGTGGACGTGCCTCAGACCGCTTTGGTCGCTTCGTCTCCTGGCTCTCAACTATCGGCATCACGCTCGGCGTGCTGGCGCTGGTCACCGTGTTGTCGGTGATGAATGGCTTTGAGCGCGAGCTGGAAGGCAATATCCTCGGCCTGATGCCGCAGGCGCTGATCACCAGCGAAAAAGGCAGCATCAGTCCCAAGGCGTTGCCCGCCGATAATCTCCAACTGCAAGGGGTTAAGCGCATCGCACCGCTGACCACCGCTGATGTGGTGCTACAAAGCGCGCGTAACGTCTCGGTCGGCGTGATGCTCGGCATCAATCCCGACGAACAGGATCCGCTGACGCCATTCCTCGTCAACACCCAACAAAGCGTGCTGCAGCCGGGCCAGTACAACGTCATCCTCGGTGAACAGCTGGCTGCACAGCTGGGCGTGAAGCGCGGCGATCAGCTGCGTCTGATGGTGCCATCGGTCAGCCAGTTCACGCCGGTAGGACGTTTGCCGAGCCAGCGTATTTTCACTGTGGCTGGCACCTATGCCGCCAACAGCGAAGTGGATGGCTATCAAATTCTGGTCAATCAGCAGGATGCGTCACGCGTGATGCGCTATCCGCTCGGCAACATCACCGGCTGGCGTTTGTGGCTGGATAAGCCGTTAAGCGTTGATGCGCTCAGCCAGCAGAAACTGCCGGAGGGCCTGACGTGGAAAGACTGGCGCGAACGCAAAGGCGATCTGTTCCAGGCGGTACGCATGGAAAAAAACATGATGGGGCTGCTGCTGAGCCTGATCATCGCGGTGGCGGCTTTTAATATCATTACCTCGCTGGGCCTGCTGATCATGGAGAAGCAGGGCGAAGTGGCCATTTTGCAAACGCTGGGTTTAACCCGCCGCCAGATTGTCGCGGTGTTTATGGTGCAGGGCGCCAGCGCGGGCATTATTGGCGCGCTGCTGGGCACCGTGCTTGGCGTGCTGCTTGCCAGCCAGCTGAATAACTTGATGCCGGTGATTGGTCTGTTCCTTGATGGCGCGGCGCTGCCGGTCGACATCAATGTGTTGCAGGTGATCACCATTGCGCTGGTCTCAATGGCCGTCGCGCTGCTTTCTACCCTTTATCCGTCGTGGCGCGCTGCCGCCGTCCAACCCGCTGAGGCTTTACGTTATGAGTAATACTCCTTTGTTGCAGTGTCGTGACCTGTGCAAACGCTATCAGGAAGGCAGCGTGCAGACCGATGTGCTGCGCAATGTGGCTTTCAGCCTGCAGCCGGGTGAACTGACGGCAATTGTCGGCAGCTCCGGTTCGGGTAAAAGTACCTTACTGCATCTGCTCGGCGGCCTGGATGCGCCGACGTCAGGCGATGTGATTTTTGATGGTAAATCGCTGAATGCGATGTCGTCGGCCGCGAAAGCCGAGCTGCGCAACCGTGAGCTGGGCTTTATCTATCAGTTCCACCATCTGCTGCCGGATTTTAGCGCGCTGGAGAACGTGGCGATGCCGCTGCTGATTGGCAAAATTGGCAAAGCGGAAGCGGAATCACGCGCGCGTGAAATGCTGGCGGCGGTCGGGCTGGAAAAACGTGCTGCGCATCGGCCTTCTGAACTGTCGGGCGGTGAACGTCAGCGTGTGGCGATTGCCCGCGCGCTGGTGAATCGTCCGCGGCTGGTGATGGCCGATGAACCTACCGGTAACCTCGATGCGCGCAACGCCGACGCGATTTTTGAACTGCTCGGCGAGCTGAACGTTAAACAGGGCACCGCTTTTCTGGTAGTGACGCACGATCTGCAGCTGGCGAAACGCCTGAGCCGCCAGATGGAGATGCGCGACGGTGAGCTGAGCGACCAACTGACGCTGGGAGTGATCTGATGGCTTCGTCATTATCCCTGCTGCTCGGGCTGCGTTTTAGCCGCGGTCGGCGGCGTGGTGGCATGGTCTCGCTGATCTCCATCATCTCCACCATCGGCATTGCGCTGGGCGTGGCGGTGCTGATCATCGGCCTGAGCGCCATGAACGGCTTTGAGCGTGAGCTGAATAACCGCATTCTGGCGGTGGTACCGCACGGTGAAATCGAGCCGGTGAATCAGCCGTTCCGTAACTGGCAACCGATGATCGCGCCGATTGAGCAGGTGGCCGGCATTGCCGCCGCAGCGCCCTATATCAACTTCACCGGGCTGATTGAGAGCGGCGCAAAGCTGCAGGCGTTGCAGGTGAAAGGCGTCGATCCGCAGCAGGAAGCGCGTCTTAGCGCCTTGCCGAGCTTTGTGGCCGGAGATGCATGGTCGCAGTTCGCGGCTGGTAAACAGCAAATCATTCTGGGTGGCGGCATCGCTAAATCGCTCAATGTGAAACAGGGCGACTGGATCACCATCATGATCCCCAATAATGATGGCGAGAATAAGCTGCTGCAGCCAAAACGTATTCGTCTGCAGGTCAGCGGCGTGCTGCAACTGAGCGGCATGCTCGATCACAGCCTGGCGCTGGTGCCGCTGGCGGATGCGCAGAAGTATCTGGATATGGGCGACAGCGTCAGCGGTATTGCGCTGAAGATGAATGACCCGTTCCAGGCGCAGAAGTTGATACATGACGCCGGTAAAGTGACGCACTCTTACGTCTACATCAAGAGCTGGATTGGCACTTACGGCTACATGTACCGTGACATCCAGATGATTCGCGCCATTATGTATTTAGCCATGGTGCTGGTGATTGGCGTGGCCTGCTTTAACATCGTTTCGACGCTGGTGATGGCGGTGAAAGATAAGAGCAGCGACATCGCGGTACTGCGCACGCTGGGGGCCAAAGATGGTTTGATCCGCGCCATCTTTATCTGGTACGGCTTGCTGGCGGGCCTGCTCGGCAGCGTCAGCGGCGTGGTGGTCGGCGTGCTGGTAGCGCTCAATCTCACGCCGGTGATGCGCGTGTTTGAGCACCTGACCGGGCATCAGCTGCTGGCAGGCGATATCTACTTTATCGATTTCCTGCCGTCCGAACTGCACTGGATTGATGTGATTTCGGTGCTGGCCACCGCGATTGTTCTGAGCCTGATTGCCAGCTGGTATCCGGCACGACGCGCCAGCCGTATCGATCCGGCCCGCGTACTCAGCGGTCAGTAAAGATAAAACGCAGCCGCTGTGCGGCTGCTATTATCGGGCAGAGTAGCCCGAAAAATCCCCGATGCGCGGCAATAAACGCCGCAGATAAGGAGCTTTTATGCGCATACCGCGCCGCCGCCTACGACTCGCCCGCGACAAAAAAAACCGCCGCAAGGTGCATCAGCGCTTTCGCCAGCGCATCTTCGAGCGCGATCGCAAAGCTGAACTGGCCGCGCATCCGCAACCGCGCGTGGTGGTGCTGACTGGCGCGGGGATCTCCGCCGAATCCGGTATTCGCACTTTCCGCGCCGCCGATGGCTTGTGGGAAGAGCATCGCGTTGAAGATGTCGCCACGCCGGAAGGTTTTCAACGCAATCCGGCGCTGGTGCAGGCGTTTTACAACGCGCGGCGTCAACAGCTGCAGCAGCCAGAAATTCAGCCTAACGCCGCGCACAAAGCGCTGGCGGAACTGGAGCAGGTGCTGGGCGATAACTTCCTGCTGGTGACGCAGAATATCGATAACCTGCACGAACGCGCCGGCAGCCAGCGCGTGCTGCATATGCACGGTGAACTGTTGAAAGTGCGCTGCGTCAGCAGTGGACAAGTGCTGGACTGGACCGAAGATTTAACCGCGGACGATCGCTGCACCTGCTGCCAGTTCCCGGCCATGCTGCGCCCGCACATCGTGTGGTTCGGCGAAATGCCGCTGGGGATGGAAGAGATTTATCAGGCGATTGAGCAGGCGAATCTGTTTATCGCCATTGGCACGTCGGGCCATGTCTATCCCGCCGCCGGTTTTGTCCACGAAGCGAAACTGCAGGGCGCGCATACTGTGGAGCTGAATCTGGAACCGAGCCAGGTCGGCAATAAGTTTGCCGAGCGTCATTACGGCTTAGCAAGCGAAGTGGTGCCGGAGTTTGTGCATACGTTTTTGCGTGGGTTGTATAAGTAGATTTGTGCGCGCTTTACCTCATCCCAACCTTCTCCCAGAGGGAGAAGGGGCTAGACGGAACCCTCTCCCGCTTGCGAGAGAGGGCAGGGTGAGGGGAAGCCGCAGAGAGTTAACGTCCCGCCTTCAGCTTCTGGAACAACGTCTCATACTGCACGCTGGCGTCACCGACATCGTTCTGCCACTCGCCGTTTTTGATCACATCCTCAGCAGGATAAAGCGAAGGATCGCTGGCCACTTCCTGTGGCAGTAACTTCTTCGCTGCCAGGTTTGGCGTGGGATAGCCGATGGTTTCCGCCACCTGTGCCGCCACATCCGGACGCAGCAGGAAGTTAATCAGCTTCAGCGCGCCTTCACGGTTTTTCGCATTGGCCGGAATCGCCAGGTTATCCATCCAGAAAATCCCGCCTTCCTGTGGCCAGATAATCTGCAGCGGCGTACCTGCCTGGCGCGCCACGTAAGCGGAACCGTTCCAGATCATCCCAACGTTCACTTCGCCTTCCATAAACGGATTTCCTGGATTATCGGAGTTAAACGCCAGCACGTTCGGCATCAGCTTTTTCAACTCTTCATAAGCGGCTTCGATCTGCTTGGGATCGCGGGTGTTACCCGAATAGCCCAGCTTACGCAGCGCCATCTGGAACACTTCACGCGCATCGTCGGTCAGCAGCAGGCTTTGCTTATACTCAGGCTTCCACAAATCGGCCCAGCGGGTAATGCTTTTGGCATCCACTTCGTCAGTGTTGATGCCAATGGCGGTCGCGCCCCAGATATAGGGGATCGAGTAATCATTATTAGGATCGAACGGCTTGTTGAGCAGGTTAGGATCGAGGTTTTTGAAGTTGCTGAGCTGGGTTTTATCGATCTTTTGCAGCATGCCTTCATTACGCATTTTGGCGACGAAGTAGGTTGAAGGCACCACCAAGTCGTAGGCGCCATCTTTCCAGGTCTTCAGCTTGGCATACATGCTTTCATTGGATTCGTAGGTGGAGTAAATCACCTTGATGCCGGTCTCTTTGGTGAACTGCTCCAGCAGTCCCGGCGGCACGTATTCGGTCCAGTTATAGAAGTAGAGCGTTTTACCGGCATCCGCCTGCGCGCTCTGCATGCCCAATGCCAGCGCCCCAGCCGCCAGCCAGTGAGACCACTTTTTCATCGATTATCCTCTATTTGGTTTTATCACGGAGCAACAGCTGACTGAGCGCCACCAACAGCAGCGACAGCAGCAGCAAAATTGTCGCCAGCGCGTTCACTTCCGGTGACACGCCAACTTTCACCATCGAATAGATTTTTAACGGCAAAATTTCGAAGCTCGGGCCGGTGACGAACGACGATACCACGACATCGTCCATCGACAGCGTAAAGCTCAGCAGCCAACCCGCTGCGACCGCCGGCAGCGCCAGCGGCAGCAGAATTTTGCGCAAAATGGTGACTTCGCTGGCACCAAGATCTTTGGCGGCTTCCAGCATGCGCACATCAAACCCTTTCAGGCGCGAATAGACGGTGATCACCACAAACGGCAGGCAGAAGGTGATATGCGAGAACAGCAGCGACCAGAAGCCCAGCGAAATGCCCAGCAGCATAAACAGCACCAGCAGCGAAATCGCCATCACGATATCCGGCGACATCATCACCACAAACAGCATGCCGCTGACGAACGGTTTACCACGGAAGCGATAGCGATAGAGCGCGACGGCGGTCAGCGAGCCGATAATCGTGGCGCAGCTGGCAGAGAGCACGCCCATCAGCAATGAATGTTGTGCCGCCTGAATCAGGCTGTCGTTATTCATCAGCAGGCGATACCACTGCGTGCTGAAGCCCTGCCAGTTAATGCCGAAACGCGAACGGTTGAAGGAGTTGACGATCAGAATGATGATCGGGATATAAAACCAGGCATAAATCACGGCCATGAAGCCGCCACGTAACCAGCGCGCCATCATTGCAGTTCCACCTTGCTGTTCAGCATACGCGCTGCGCGCCAGTAAGCCAGCAGCATCAGCCCCATCAGCAGCGTCATCACAATGCTGGTGGCAGCACCGAACGGCCAGTCACGGATATTCAGGAACTGGCTCTTGATCACGTTGCCAATTAACAGGTTTTTCGCGCCGCCCAGCAAATCCGCTACAAAGAACAAGCCCATCGCCGGGATAAACACCAGCAGGCAACCGGCGACAATGCCCGGCATGGTGAGCGGCAGAATGATGCGTAAAAAGGTTTTCACTTTATTCGCGCCAAGATCGCGCGCCGCTTCGAGGCAGGATTTATCCAGCTTTTCCAGGCTGGAGTAGAGCGGCAGCACCATAAACGGCAGCAGAATGTAGATCAGCCCCAGAACCACCGCTTCCGAGGTGTACATGATGCGAAACGGTTTATCGATCACCCCAAGCCACAGCAAAAATTCATTCAGCCAGCCGCGCGTGCTGAGGAAGATTTTCAGACCGTAGATACGGATCAGCGAGTTGGTCCAGAACGGCACAATCAGCAGGAACAGCATCAGCGGACGCAGGCGCGCCGGCAGTTTCGTCAGACACCAGGCAAACGGATAACCGAGCAGCAGGCAGCACAGCGTGGCGATCAACGCCATATTCAGCGAGTGCAGCAGCACATCAGCGTAGAGCGGATCGAGCAGCCGCGTGTAGTTATTGAGGGTGAAGGCCATACTGACAAAATGCGCATCATCGCGCGTCAGGAAGCTGGTGGCGAAAATCATCAGGTTAGGCAGCAGCACAAACAGCGTGAGCCAGCTGACGATCAGGGCAACAATGACTTTCTGCAGGCGGTTACGCATCAACTTCATACGGCAACACCACCTCCCAGTTGGCGACCCAGCTGACGGCCATTTTCTGGTTCAGCGAGTGATCAAAATCGGGATCGTCTTCGTTAAAGAACTCGCTCACCGTCAGCAGCTTGCCGTTCTCCAGCTCAACAGTAGACTCCAGCGTCATGCCTTTATAGTTGCGCTCGCGCACGAAGCCGATCAGATTATCGCTGCGGCTGTCGTGGTCGATCTCTTCAACGCGCAGATCTTCCGGGCGCAGCAGCACGTGCAGTTTATCGCCGACGCTGACCGGGAAATCACATTGCAGCGTGCATTCAAGGCCTTCCACACGCGCGCGGATTGTAGGCGCATGATCGCTGTTCAGCACCTCGGCATCGAACACGTTAATCTCGCCAATAAAACGCGCCACAAACAGGTTGGCGGGCTCTTCGTAAATCTCGCGTGGCGTGCCGTCCTGTTCGATGCGGCCATCGCGCATTACCACGATACGATCGGACATGGTCAGCGCCTCTTCCTGATCGTGCGTCACAAACACAAAGGTGATGCCAAGCTTACGCTGTAGCGCTTTGAGCTCGTTTTGCATCTGGCGCCGCAGCTTGTAATCCAGCGCCGACAGCGACTCGTCCAGCAGCAGCACTTTCGGGCGATTGACCACCGCGCGCGCAATCGCCACGCGCTGCTGCTGACCGCCCGAAAGCTGATGCGGACGGCGATCGGCAAAACTCTCCAGCTGCACCATCGCCAGCGCATCGTTAACGCGCGTGGTGATCTCCGCCGCCGGGGTTTTCTGCATGCGCAGGCCAAAGGCGACGTTCTCAAACACCGACATGTGCGGGAACAGCGCGTAGCTCTGAAACACGGTGTTAAAGTGGCGATGCTCGGCGGGCAGATCGGTGATGTCATTGTCATCAAGAATGATATGACCGCGATCGGCCGCTTCCAGCCCGGCAATCAAGCGTAAAATGGTGGTTTTTCCGCAGCCGGAAGGGCCAAGCAGCGTGATGAACTCGCCGTGACGGATGGTCAGGTCAAAGTCAGAGATGATGGTTTTGCCATCAAAAGCTTTACTGATGCCAGAAAGCGTAACCAGCGCAGGCGCGCGTGTTTGCGTCATTTTAGTCACTCAGTCTGATGGTGAATCAGGTTACAGCATAGCCGCTGGTGGCCGCTTGCTGTGATGAAGGGCGCGATGATACCGCAAAAATGTGTCAATGCCATGTTTTGCCACGGATTTACCTTGAAAACTCTGAAAAATGCCGGAGTATGCGTAACGGATAAGTCAGACAGGCGCGAGTGAGCGAATTTTCAACGCAAGTCACGTTGAGAGAGCTAACCTGAAGGATAATGATTTGACGCAACATGGTGCCATTTGGCCACCATGATAATGACGCAGGTTCTTTAGAGGGATGACAGATGGATCAATTACTTGAGCGTTTTCTCAGTTATGTTGCAGTAGAAACTCAGTCAAAACCTCAGGCACGACAGGTGCCAAGCAGCGAAGGGCAGTGGACGCTGGCGCGTCAATTACAGGAAGAACTTATCGCGCTGGGCTTTGTTGATGTCTCTCTGAGCGATCACTGCTGTGTGATGGGCACCTTACCGGCTAACGTTGATTGGGCCACGCCGGTGATCGGCTTTATTTCGCATATGGACACCTCGCCGGATTTTACCGCCAAAAACGTCAATCCGCAGATTATTGAAAACTATCGCGGTGGCGATATCGCGCTCGGTAACGGTGATGAAATTCTGTCACCGGTGATGTTCCCGGTTCTGCATAAGCTGATCGGTCATACGCTGATCACCACCGATGGCAAAACGCTGCTCGGTGCGGATGATAAAGCCGGTATCGCCGAGATCATGACCGCGATGGCGCGTCTGGCAAAAGGGGATACGCCACACGGTGCGATTCGCGTGGCCTTTACACCCGATGAAGAGATTGGTCGCGGCGCGTCGCACTTCGACGTCGAAGGCTTTGCCGCCGATTGGGCGTATACCGTTGATGGCAGCGATCTCGGCGAGTTCGAGTTCGAGAACTTCAATGCCGCTACCGCGATGGTTAAAATCACTGGCAACAACGTGCATCCGGGCAGCGCTAAAAATGTGATGGTCAATGCGCTGGATCTGGCGATGCGCTTCCACGCGGAACTGCCAGCCAAAGAGAAGCCGCAGTATACCGACGGCTATGAAGGCTTCTTCCATCTGCACACCATCAAAGGCACGGTTGAGCACGCCGAGCTGATGTATCTGATCCGCGATTTTGATGCCGACAGCTATGAACAGCGTAAACAGCTGCTGGAAGAGATTGGTCAGCGCGTCAGCAAAGGGCTGCAAAGCGAATGTTCGGTGAAAGTGGAGATCAGCGACAGCTATCGCAACATGCGCGAGAAAGTCGAACCGCATCCGCACATTATTGAGCTGGCGCTGCAGGCGATGCGCGATTGCGGCATCGAACCGAACGTCAAACCGATTCGCGGCGGCACCGACGGCTCTGCGCTGTCGTGGAAAGGATTGCCATGCCCGAACCTGTTCACCGGCGGCTACAACTATCACGGCAAGCACGAGTTCGCCTCACTCAATGTGATGGCGCAGTCGGTGGATGTGATTGTGCGTTTGGCTGAGCTGGCGGGGCAGAAGAAGGGGTGATGGTGATTGCATAGTGCGGGTTGTCCCCCATCCCGGCCTTCCCCCATAAATGGGGGAAGGAGACGCTGCCACATGCAACTCCCTACTCACATATTGCAGCATCTTCCTCCCCCATTTATGGGGGAGGACCGAGGAGGGGGACAGCCAGCACCCACCGAGCACCCACCGAGGAGGGGGACAGCGAGCACCTACCGAGCACCCACCGAGTTTTAGAAACCCCGAGACAGACTGAAACTTACTCGCCGAAGAACCAATACCCGCTATTCACCAACGCCGCCAGCTGCGCCAGCAGTGAAGGGTCATCCAGCGCATCGCCGAAATCTTCCAGCGTCAGCACGTGATTGTGCGCCAATGCTGCCAGCACATGCGGATGGCTGCTGGTGATCGATTCACCGTTCACAAACACCACATCGCCAATGGTCAATACGCGCAGGCCGCCGAGCCGCGTCAGCGCATCGCCTTGCTGCAATGCATCGTAGATTTCGTCCGGTTGATACGGCGGCTCTGGCGGTGCGACGTCCAGCTCATGACGCGACTGAGAAATAAACTCGCCAAACCACTGATTAAACTGCTCCGGCTGGTTAATCACATCCATCATGACTTTGCGGATGCCTTCCAGTTCTGACGGCAGAATTTGCGATGGGCATTCACGCGATGGCACATCGGGATCGCTGTAGCGGTAGCTGCCCAATTCGTTGGCCAGCATGTGATCGGCAAAACCGCTGATCAGCTCGCGACCGTTCGGTGCGCGGAAGCCGACCGAATAGTTGATGGCGTTTTCCAGCGAATAGCCTTCGTGCGGGAATCCTGGCGGAATATAGAGAATATCGCCGGGCTCCATCTCTTCATCGATGATGGCGTCGAAAGGCTCAACCTGCAGCAGGTCCGGATGCGGGCAGTGCTGTTTCAACGGCACTTTTTCACCCACGCGCCAGCGACGGCGGCCAGTGCCCTGAATGATAAACACATCGTACTGATCGAAATGCGGACCGACGCCGCCGCCCGGCACGGCAAACGAGATCATCAGGTCGTCAACACGCCAGTCGGGCAGAAAACGGAACGGGCGCATCAGCGCAGCAGAAGGTTCATGCCAATGGTTGACCGCCTGCACCAGCAGCGACCAGTTGCTCTCACCGAGATGATCGTAGCTTTCAAACGGGCCGTGGCTGACTTGCCATTTGCCCTCGTTATGGCTGACAAGGCGGCTATCGACCTCATTTTCCATCGCCAGACCGGCCAGCTCGTCAGGAGAAATAGGATCGACGAAGTTTTTAAATCCACGTTTAAGCACCACCGGGCGTTTCTGCCAGTAGCGCTGAATAAAGTCGGGCCAGTTGATATCGAGCTGATAGTCCATATGAGGAGTCCGTTTGCTGCAAAGAATGATGGCAAGTATAACAGCCCGCGTCCCTTTCTACTCGCGGTGATGCTCGACTTCCTGGCGCTGGAAAATCACTTCCATGCGCGCGCCGCCGAGCGGGCTGGTGGTGGCGATCACCTGACCGGCGTACTGTTCGAGGATGTCGCGCACCACGGCTAAACCTAATCCCTGGCCGGGACGCAAAGTGTCGGCACGTTGACCGCGCACGAAGATCAGATCGCGTTTGCTCTCCGGGATGCCGGGGCCGTCATCATCAATAAACAGATGCAAAGTGTTGTCGGTTTGTCGTGCGGTGACTTCAATAAATTCGAGGCAATATTTGCAGGCGTTATCCAGCACGTTGCCAAGCACTTCCATAAAGTCATTCTTATCGCCGATAAAGGTCAGCTCCGGCGAGATATCCAACGTGATCGCTACGCCCTTGCGTTGATAGACTTTATTCAGTGCCGAGCACAGGCTATCGAGCAGCGCCGAAACCGAATGCAAATCGCGCTGCAGAGGATTGTGATCGGCCTGCATGCTGGCGCGATGCAGGTAATAACCAATCTGCTGCGAGATGCGGCTGATCTGCTCCAGCATCACCGGTTCGGCCTGTTCAATGGTTAACTCTTTACCATTGCGTAACGATCGCAGCGTACTTTGCAGCACTGCCAGCGGGGTTTTCAGGCTATGGGTGACATCCGACAAGGTGGTGCGATAGCGCGTGTAGCGTTGACGTTCGTTGGTCAGCAGCAGGTTAAGATTGCGCACCAGACTGCGTAACTCTTGCGGCGGATTGTCATCAAGATTCTCGCGCTGACCGGTTTCCAGCTCGCGCACCTGCGAAGTGAGATCGCCAATCGGCCGCAAACTCCAGTGCGCCGCCAGCCACAGCAGCGGGATCACCAGCAGCAGATTGGCCGCCAGCACATAGCTAAACCACGACCACACCACATCGGAATGCTGCAACTCTTGCGGAATTGAGTCGACCACCACAATGGTCAGCGCCGGTAAGTTGGTGGTGGCATCGTAGCGATTGACCGCGACCGAGTGGGTGAAGGTGTCACTGCTGTCGCTATCCAGCGCGTGCAGCCGCTCTTTCGCCTGCGGGTTGTTGCCCATCGCCGCCATGCTGGTGCGGTTGCTGGTATCGATTTCGTAGAAATCGGGCTTGAGCAGCCATTCACGATGAATCTTTTTGCGGATTTCGGGCACATCGCGCTGCTGCCACAGCAGTTTGCCGCGTTCATCGTAGATAAAGACCAGCGTGGGGAAATTGAGCGTCATGCGCTCCGGCTGGCCGATGGTGAGCTGATTGTCGTGCCACTGCGCCAGCGTGAAGAACAGATTGCTCTCGCCGCGCATCACGCGATAGGTATTTTTATCGAAACTGACGACATAGCCAACCACCGCGACCATGCCGTAGGAGAGTGACAAAAACAACACGATCGCCGCGGTCGCCAGCAGAAAACGAGCGCGGAGAGAGAAGGGGCGTAAACGCCGGAACCACGTCATAAATCAGAGATCAAAGCGATAGCCCTGGCCGCGTACGGTGTTGATCACTTCGGTTGGATAGAGTGAGAGAATTTTTTTACGCAGACGGCCCATCAACACGTCGATGGTGTGGCTTTCACGCAGTTCGGCATCCGGATAGAGCTGCAGCATCAGCGAATCTTTGCTCACCACTTTACCCGCGTTGCGAATCAGGGTTTCGACGATGGTGTATTCGAAAGCGGTCAATTTTACCGGTTCATCTTGCACCGTCAGTTCGCGGCGAGAGAGATCGACCTGGAACGGCGGCATAGAGATAATTTGCGACGCGTGTCCGCTGTTGCGACGCATCAACGCCTGCAAGCGTGCAGCCACTTCTTCAATGTGGAACGGCTTGGTGACATAGTCGTCGGCACCCGCTTCCAGCGCTTCCACCTTGGCCTGCCAGCCTTCGCGCGCGGTTAAGACCAGAATCGGTTGACGTACCGCATCGGTGCGCCAGCGGCGAATCAGCGACATGCCATCTTCATCGGGCAAACCGAGATCGACCAGCGCGATGTCGGGGACATGTTCTTGCAGGAAATAATCCGCTTCTTTGGCATCTTCTGCGGCGTCGACCTGATGGCCCATTTCACGCAATTGCACGGCGAGGTGATGGCGTAGCAGCGCATTATCTTCTACAACCAGAACACGCATAGTATTTCCTTAGCTTCGAACGTAGTGATGATGAGGAGAGTATACGCAAAGCCAGCTAAACCAGAGAACAACCAGGCGCGCGAAACGCGCCTGGCCACCGCATTACTTCAAATCATCAACCATCTGAATCGCACGGCCGAGGTAGTTGGCTGGCGTCATCTGCTTCAGACGCACTTTTTCCTCTTCCGGCAGTTCGAGGCTATCGATAAAGGTTTGCATACCGGCAGCATCAACGCGTTTACCGCGCGTCAGCTCTTTCAGCTTCTCGTACGGTTTTTCGATACCGTAACGACGCATCACGGTTTGGATCGGCTCAGCCAGTACTTCCCAGTTGTGATCCAGCTCGTCCAGCAGACGATCGCGGTTCACTTCCAGTTTAGAGATGCCTTTCAGCGTGGCTTGATAAGCGATCAGCGCATAACCGATGCCCACGCCAAGGTTACGCAGCACGGTGGAGTCGGTCAGGTCGCGCTGCCAGCGTGACACCGGCAGTTTGCTGGCCAGATGCTGCATCATGGCGTTAGCCAGGCCGAGGTTGCCTTCGGAGTTTTCGAAGTCAATCGGGTTCACTTTGTGCGGCATGGTGGACGAACCGATTTCACCGGCGATGGTTTTCTGCTTGAAGTGATTGAGCGCCACGTAGCCCCAGATATCACGATCAAAGTCGATCAGAATGGTGTTGAAGCGCGCGATGCAATCAAACAGTTCAGCGATGTAATCGTGCGGCTCAATCTGCGTGGTATACGGGTTCCAGGTGAGACCTAAGGAGGTAACAAACTGCTCGCTCAGCTGGTGCCAATCCACTTCCGGGTAGGCGGAGATGTGGGCGTTATAGTTACCGACCGCACCGTTGATTTTACCCAGCACGTCAATTTTGCTCAGCTGACGCAACTGGCGCTCGAGACGGTATGCCACGTTCGCCATCTCTTTACCCATGGTTGACGGCGTTGCCGGCTGGCCATGGGTGCGCGACAGCAGCGGAATGTCACGGTATTCGTGTGCCAGACCTTTAACAGCATTGATCAGTTGGTTCCAGAACGGCACGATCACATCACGACGAGCGGTTTCCAGCATCAGCGCATGCGACAGGTTGTTGATATCTTCGGAGGTACAGGCGAAGTGGATGAATTCAGACACCGCATGCAGCGCGGGTACATCGACCACTTTCTCTTTCAGGAAATACTCCACGGCTTTAACGTCGTGGTTGGTGGTGCGCTCGATGGTTTTGATGCGTGCCGCGTCTTCTTCGCTGAAATTGGCGACAATGGCATCAAGGAAAGCGTTTGCGTCGGCATCAAATGCAGGAACTTCCTTGATCTCGACAGTCGTGGCCAATTTTTGTAACCAGCGAACCTCAACCTCAACGCGGAATTTCAGCAAACCGAACTCGCTGAAAATGGCGCGCAGTGGGCTGACTTTATCGCCGTAACGACCATCGACAGGTGAAACGGCGGTCAGAGAGGATAATTCCATCAGTGCAACTCCTGAATCGTTTAACAATTATGCCGGGGCGGCGCTTAATACGCCGGGCCCAGGCGGGATAAAATGGTTTTAGCTTCGCTCAGCAAGCGCTGGCGCGAGAACATCAGCTGCAGACGGCCACCGCCAACCTGCTGCCATAACACCGCAGAGCGAATACCGGCCAGCAGGGCGGCGCGCACTTTACTCTGCACTTGTGAATTCTGTAGCACCTGCGGTGAACCGGTCACCTGAATGCGCGGGCCCAGCGGGCTAATCACATCCACATAAATGCCGGCCATTGCGCTGATGATGGTGTCCGATTCCAGCTCGTAATGCGCCAGCTGGCGGTCAAGCTGGCCGATGCGTTGTGCCAGCGTGTTCATCGCGGTTTTGTTGCCATGCAGCTTACGCTCCAGCACCATCATGCTTAAGGTATAACGGGTCAGTTCAGCGCTGGCACCCTGACGATTGCTGCTGTTGAGCACCGCCATCAAGGTCTCTAATCCAACCTTTAAATTGGCTTCGTCGTTGCCAAACACTGCCAGCGTCGAACCGGGATTGAGATCGATCAGGCTGCGCAGCGACACATTCAGTGCCGCGTTATTGCAATTTCCCTGCTGCGCGAGCTGTTGCACCACATGGGCGGCCTGGCATACGCCCGCCAGCGCCAGCGTAATCTCATAATAGTTCTTAGCCACGCTTAACTCCTGTCATCGCGTCGGGCAGCGCCGACCTTAGGCTTCTGCCAGAGGCAGGCGTTGTTCGATAATGCCGCCGCCGAGGCACACTTCACCGAGATAGAACACGGCGGATTGGCCTGGCGTGACGGCCGCAACCGGCTCGTCAAAACGGACTTCAATACGGTCATCGCCGTGCGGAATAATTTCACACGGAATGTCGGTCTGGCGATAGCGGGTTTTCACCGTGCAGCGCAGCGGCGCGGTCATTGGCTGGCGATCAACCCAGTGCAGCTGTTGGGCAATCAACCCCACGGACATCAGGCGCGGATGCTCGCCGCCTTGCGCCACGATCAGGCGATTGCGCGCCACATCTTTGTCGACCACATACCAGGGATCGTCGTTGCTCTCTTTACGGCCGCCGATGCCCAGACCTTTACGCTGGCCGAGCGTGTGGTACATCAAGCCCTGATGTTCACCGACGATTTCGCCGTCAACGGTTTCGATTTCGCCCGGCTGCGCAGGCAGATAACGACCAAGGAAGTCGCGGAACTTGCGCTCACCGATAAAGCAAATGCCGGTGGAATCTTTCTTCTTCGCGGTGATCAGATCCAGCTGCTCAGCGATGCGGCGCACTTCCGGCTTATCCAGTTCGCCAACCGGGAACAGGCTTTGCGCGATCTGCTGGTGGCTGAGCGTGTAGAGGAAATAGCTCTGATCTTTGTTGCCATCGAGGCCGCGCAGCAAGCGGCTTTGACCATCTACATCCTGACGGCGCACGTAGTGGCCGGTGGCGATGAAGTCTGCGCCGAGATCATCCGCCGCGAATTCGAGGAAGGCTTTGAACTTGATCTCTTTGTTGCACAGGATGTCAGGATTCGGCGTGCGGCCGGCTTTGTACTCTTCCAGGAAGTGCTCGAACACGTTATCCCAGTACTCAGCGGCGAAGTTGATTTTGTGCAGTTTGATGCCGAGTTTGTCACACACGGCTTGTGCGTCAGCCAGATCATCGGCGGCGGTGCAATACTCCTCGCCATCGTCTTCCTCCCAGTTCTTCATGAACAGGCCTTCAACCTGGTAGCCCTGCTGCTGCAGTAACCAGGCGGAAACGGAAGAATCGACGCCGCCGGACATTCCGACGATCACTTTTTTCTGGCTGTTGTCAGACATGACGCACTCTTAAATTACGATAAAAACAGGCGGCGCATTCTATCATGCAGAAGCGGGGCGCGCACCCTCATGAAACGGCCACTGGAACGGCGCGACCAGATGCAGCGGATAACGCTCGCCTTGTTGCCACAGTCGCACGCTCTCTGCCACTAACGGCGAACGCAGGCGATTGGCCGTCAGAATCTGCTCTGGCGGCAGCCACCAGCAGCAGTCGATGTCGCGATCGTGCGGCGAGGTATCGACTTTTTCGGCCAGATCGAGGCCAAACAGGAAACGCACAAAAGGTGTATCGTCCGGCGCAATCCACTGCTGCACGCCGAGGAAATATTCAGGTTTGGCTTCAATGCCGGTCTCTTCAAACAGTTCACGCTGGGCGGCTTCGAGAAGAGTTTCATTGGCCTCAAGATGCCCGGCGGGCTGGTTCCAGGTAATACGACCGTGCACGCGCTCTTCAACCACCAGCAAATGTCCCTGTGCCTGCACAATACAGGCCACCGTTACATGAGGTTTAAACATCCTTCCTCCGAAATTGTTAACTAAAAGTTATTAAATGGCTGCACTGATATCGCGCCATTCACCCGGGGGCAAATCGCCTAACTGATGTTCGCCCATCGCAAAGCGAATCAGGCGCAATGTCGGAAAGCCTATGTGTGCCGTCATGCGGCGCACCTGGCGATTTCGTCCCTCAAACAAGGTGATTTTCAGCCAGCTGGTGGGAATCGCTTTGCGTTCACGAATCGGCGGCTGGCGCGGCCATAGCCACTCTGGCTCGCTCACTAACTCAATCCCTGCCGGCAAAGTGGGGCCATCGTTCAGCGTCACGCCGCTGCGTAACAGGGATAAATCTGATTCCTGCGGCGCACCTTCCACCTGCACAAAATAGACCTTTCCGGTGCGCTTGCCGGGCTGCGTCAGCGCGGCCTGCAGCGCGCCATCGTTGGTCAAAATCATCAATCCTTCGCTGTCGCGATCGAGTCTGCCAGCGGCGTAGACGTCGCTCACCGGCACAAAATCCTTCAGCGTGCGGCGTCCGGCTTCGTCACTGAATTGCGGCAAAACATCGAATGGTTTGTTAAAGAGTATGACGCGTCTTGGACCTTTCGGACGGGTATCGCGGCGCACGGGCTTACGTGCCGGGGCGCTTGCGCGCATATCCTGGTGAATTCGTTGAGAAGTTTTTCGCATGGGCTTTGCAGTCGGAAACATTCGGCGCATTATAGCGCGAAACTACGGTGATTGGCGTAGCGGAAATAATCAAGTAGTATTGACCCGCATCTTACAAATCATTAACAAAAAATCGCTCGAAGGAGAGGTTGATGGAAAGCAAAGTAGTTGTTCCGGCGGAAGGTCAAAAAATCACCCTGGATCAGGGAAAACTGAATGTTCCGAATAACCCGATTATTCCTTACATTGAAGGTGACGGTATCGGCGTTGATGTTTCCCCGGTAATGTTGAAAGTGGTTGATGCCGCTGTGAAGAAAGCCTACAACGGCGAGCGAAAAATTTCCTGGATGGAAATTTATACCGGCGAAAAATCAGTAGAACTCTACGGCCAGGACGTCTGGCTGCCGCAGGAAACCCTCGATTTAATCAAAGAATATCGCGTTGCCATCAAAGGCCCGCTGACTACTCCAGTTGGTGGCGGTATTCGTTCTCTGAACGTTGCGCTGCGTCAGGAGCTGGATCTGTACGTTTGTCTGCGTCCGGTTCGCTACTACAAAGGCACGCCAAGCCCGGTTAAGCGTCCAGAAGAGACCGACATGGTGATCTTCCGTGAAAACTCAGAAGATATCTATGCCGGTATCGAGTGGAAAGCGGGCACGCCAGAAGCGGATAAAGTGATCAAGTTCCTGCGCGAAGAGATGGGCGTGAAGAAAATTCGCTTCCCTGAGCAGTGTGGTATCGGCGTTAAGCCATGCTCGGAAGAGGGCACTAAACGTCTGGTGCGCGCAGCGGTTGAATACACCATCACCAACGACCGTGATTCTCTGACCCTGGTTCACAAAGGCAACATCATGAAGTTCACCGAAGGTTCTTTCAAAGACTGGGGTTACCAGTTAGTGAAAGAAGAGTTCGGCGGCGAGCTGATCGATGGCGGCCCGTGGATGAAGTTCAAGAACCCGAACACCGGTAAAGAGATCATCGTTAAAGACGTGATCGCCGACGCCTTCCTGCAGCAGATCCTGCTGCGTCCGGCGGAATACGACGTGATCGCCTGTATGAACCTGAACGGTGACTACATCTCTGATGCCCTGGCGGCACAGGTTGGCGGTATCGGTATTGCACCAGGCGCCAACATCGGTGACGAATGTGCCCTGTTCGAAGCGACACACGGTACAGCACCGAAGTATGCAGGTCAGGATAAAGTGAACCCAGGTTCAGTGATCCTGTCAGCTGAAATGATGCTGCGTCATCTGGAGTGGTTCGAAGCGGCTGACTTAATCGTTAAAGGTGTTGAAGGCGCAATCGCTAACAAAACCGTGACCTACGACTTCGAACGTCTGATGGAAGGCGCTAAACTGCTGAAATGTTCAGAGTTTGGTGACGCGATCATCAGCAACATGTAATTTGCCACTCAGGCAGAAAGCATAACGGGAGCCAATGGCTCCCTTTTTTTGTCTAAAGTTCGCGGATAATCTCGGTTTATTGCCTTGCCAGCACCGACTGAGCATCGATAATCATGCATTTTCCTGTGCAGCTCTCATTGCCGGTGATCACTGGCGATTTGGTTAGAGTGTAATTCATACCCGCTTCTTTTTTTACGGTGAATGCCATACCGGCAAACGTCCACGACATGCCTAAAGATAAAGAACCAAACTCATCATATTTCGATGATTTTGCAATTTTTGGCAAATTCTCACTATTTAAGCGGTAGTAAAGGGCGCCATCGAAATCTTTTGCGACCATTTTAGTTATTTCGGCTTTTAAAAGTGCATACTCTTTTTGCTGAGGTGAAGAAAAACCCTCTTTAATATTGCTGGCTGCAAGCCATCCGGCAGCGAGAGGTAGCAATAGATAAAGGAATCGTGAGTATTTTGTCTTATCGATCACCACGAATAGCCCGATAAGGAAGCAAGACGTGGTAATCAGCGAGAGCGCACTGATTGTTCGGTAAGCCGCCCAACTCTCTGTCACCAATAAGTTTGGTGTCACTGCTGCAACAGCGAACAGTAAAGATAAAATCACTTTCTCCTTGCCGTTCCCGCTAATTTTTTTCAGCCCAATAAAGATGAATAACAGAGAGATGATAACTGATAGTGCTTTTCTACCAGTGTCAAAATTACAGATGGCATTTTTTAATGGCTCTACAAAGAACCATTTTATTTTTCCCAAGAGATCAATGGTAATGTTACTTCTTGAAAGTGTCTCGCCGAATAACAGGAGCGGAATGACTTTGGCTAATATTAATGCCATCAGCATGCCAAAGAAAATCATTAACAATGTACGAATGAGTTCTTTTTTAGCGACTTTACGTGGAGTCAGGCAAGTGTCCATAAACGCAAAAAAAAGAAAACACATGGCCGTGGGCTGGTAAATAGCGAAAGAGAGCGTAATCAGCAAGGCTGACACCGTTATTCCCTTAATACCACGCAATCGGGTTAATGCTGAGTAACTCCATCCAGCAAGAAGAATAGACGTTACAAAAGGAAAACATACTGACCAGGCGTTGAATACCTGGAAAGAGGGCAGTAAGCAGGTCACTAAAGAGAATATAACTCTCTGCAGTGGATTTTTAAGGATATCTCTCTCAGAGATAAATTTGTAAAAGTAACAGCTTAGTAATATGAGAGAGGCAACGGATAGCACTCTTATCAGTATCAATGAGTCCAGGCTGGATATCAGGAAAGAGAAACCATAGCGCAAAGCACCATAGGCCGGCCTTCCAGAAAGGACGTCCCACTTGAAAATGCTGGCAGGATCAGTTTGGGCGCTGAACAGATAGTACCAATCATCCGAAAAGGCATAGCTTGAAAGAAAGACAGGGCTATAGCAAACCAATAATGCCGCAGCTAAAAAAAGATAAACTTTAAAGTTATTACAAGCTATGTTTGTCATCTGCTTCCTTTTTAATATATCGAGGTCTATGCTTGGTTTCAATATATATCCTGCCAATATATTCACCTAGCACACCTATTCCAATTAATTGAATCCCACCCAAAAACAGTATTGATACCAGTAGTGATGGATAACCTGCTACCGGGTTACCCCATATTATTTTATCAATGATCATCCACGCGCCATAAACGAACGACAGGAATGCGACAAAAAAACCAATATAGGTCCACACTCTGAGCGGAAAGGTTGAGAAACTGGTCAGCCCTTCAAGCGCTAAATTCCAAAGTCGCCATCCGTTAAACTTTGCCTCTCCCGCAACGCGCGCTGAACGGCTGTATTCCACGATGGCAGCATCACCCTCCACCCAACTCAGGATGCCTTTCATAAATAGATTGCGTTCCTGCAATTGCTTTATGTTTTCGACAGTCGCGCGCGAAAGTAAACGAAAGTCCCCAACATTTTCTTCTAGCTTTGGTGAGCTGATCTTATTATGCAGTTTATAAAACCATGCAGCAGTTTTACGCTTAAAATGACTATCGCTACTGCGGTCATTGCGTTTTGCCAGCACAATCGGCCATCCCTCTTGCCATTTGCTTATGAGCAAGGGAATCACTTCGATGGGATCCTGAAGATCAACGTCAACCGGAATGACTGCATCACCGGTAGCATGTTCAAGTCCGGCAAGCAGCGCGGTTTCTTTACCAAAGTTACGAATAAAGTTAATGACTATTACAGATTCGTCATCATCCCGCAGCGACTTAATAATCTGCTCGGTTTTATCAGTACTGCCATCATTAATGAAGACAATTTCGAGAGGGTAAGAAGAGAGTTTTTCTTTGACGGTACGATAGAATATCGGTATTGCGTCTTCTTCATTGAAGACGGGAACGACCAGAGAAATTTTCACTTTTTCACCTTAAAAACAATAAAGTTTGAATAGATGAAGCCGAATACCAGGCTTATTATAGAAAATGATATAAGCGTAATAATCGGATTAATATGCGTATGATCGGCGAAACTGCCGATGCCTGCGGCCATTATGCCCATAAAGGCAACGAAGATGACATAGCGAAAAGTTGTCGCTTCGGCTTTAAACGTCCAGCGTGCATTGGCAAAAAATGAAAATGTTACCGCGACAATGAAAGCCAACAGATTAGCCAGCCATTGGCGGGTATTAAGACAATACAGGGCTGCAAACACCATCCAATGAATCAGGGTGTTAATGATGCCAACTGATAAAAAACGTGAGAATAATTTCAACATAGTGAAATATTAGCCATGGCGACATCATTATTTGCAAAATAGATGAGAATTTTACATGGAGGGGTACGATAAATAAAGTTGAAAAATCAGCGTCTTCACCGGTATGTCATAAGCGCAGGCTATTCGCTCATCATCAGAAAAAAACGGAAGCTAATCGCTTCCGTTTTTTAATGCATTAATCGACTTGCTGCTCATTGGTTTTGGCGATTTGGGCACGTTCCTGCGACAGCCGCCAGAAATCGCTGCCGCCCGGTTGCTGATACATCCGCAGCGAGAAGTGACCGACAATTGCATAGATATACTCAAAAATGGCCGACTGAGAATCCTCGTAATCTACCCACAACACTGACGAGGTGAAGCAATAAACTTCCACCGGCAAGCCCTCGGGCGAAGGCTTCATGGCGCGTACCACGATATACATATCCTTTTTGATATCGTCGCGCTGCGACAGCCACGCCGTCAGGTATTTACGAAACACCGTCAGATTGGTTATGCCGTTTTCTGCAAACCAGCGTTCGCCCACCGCATTGCTATCGCGGCCATCCATCAGTGCTGAAAGTTGCTCACTGACGCCGCGGATTTGGCTCATCTGCTGCACCATCTCGTGATCGAGAAAGCGTATCGACATCTGATCAAGATGGAAACTGCGCATAATGCGGCGCGCGCCGGAGGAGAACATCGCCTGCCAGTTGGTGTAGGTTTCGGTGAGGAAGTTTTTGGTGGGGATACGCGACAGCGTATTGTCCCAGTTGCGAATGGTGATGGTATGCAGCGCGATATCGATCACTTCGCCGCTGATGCCGTTATCCGGCATCTCAATCCAGTCGCCGAGTTGCAGCACATCGTTCGATGACACCTGAATATTGGCCACCAGCGACATCAGCGTATGCTGGAACACCAACATCAATACCGCCGCTACGGCACCCAAACTGGAGATAATAATCACCGGCGATTTATTCGACATAATCGCCAGAATCATAATCGCCGAAATAATGTGCACCAGAATCTTGCCGACCTGGATATAACCCTTGATCGAGTGATTTTTGCGCTTGGCTTTTTTCGAATAGGAGTTATTAACGATCTCCAGCACTTCGGTAAAGAACAGCGATAAATAGACGAAGAACAGAATGCCGCAGATGGTCTTAATTGCGATCAACAGATGCTCGGGTAAATCTGGCATAAACTGCAGCAGATAATAGACCGTGATCACCGGGATAAAGTTAGAGAGCTTCTCCGACAGCCTGACGTCCTTATCCAGCGGCACCTGATTTTTGTGCGTGCTGAAGAACACCTTTCTGACCACCTTAACGATAAAGAATTTACAGATCAGATGGGCGATCATGCCGGCAAACATCAATAATACCAGGCTGAAAGCGGCCGACAGCACCGTGTTACCCTCAATAAAACTTTGTATCTTGCTTAAATAATTCATTTCAACCACATGCCGGACAGTGTTGGCGAGAATTCAAACATAATCGCGCCGATGGCGATATGCGACGCGTGCGCATTAGTCTACACCATCGTGGGTTTACATTCCCTTTCGCAGAACTTTGAAACAGTTAACATTTACGTGCTGATGGCAGTGTGCATTAAAGACTAAACCGTTATCTTCAGCGCTTACGATTCAGGAGGTGGTATGCAAGGTGTAATCAAGTTCGTTAAGGGCTGGCTGCTGTTTTCGCTGTTGTGGGGCATCTTTATGTGGTTTGTTTCGTGGCAGGCGCAGGGCAAAGAGATCGGCATGGTGATCGTGATGAGCTTGTATGCGGGATTAATTTACCAGGCGCTGATGACCATGGTTGCGCGATACAAAGCACGGCGCGCACAGGTGTAGTTGTACACAACTGACTACAGAGCTTTGCGGCAAATTGACGCTCATTTTCATTTACTCGGGCAATCTGAGCCGACATATCTCAGCTTGCTGGAAACAGAACGATGGGAAAGAAAGTTGTCGCTGCGTGGTTTTTTCTGCTGCTGTCTGTGGTCGCTTGCGCACAGCCTTCAAGCTTAATAACGTTAACCCTGCAGCACGATCGTCATTTGAAGATTGAAAACAGCACCGCAGATGTGGCTGAAACGCCGGATGAACATATCAAAGAAGGAATATATGAAGTGGGTCAGCGCCATTAAAATCGGGGCCTTGAGGCCCCGTTTTAACGGATTACTTACGTCCGAGCAGAAAACCGACAATCACACCAATGCTGGCTGCAACTGCCAGGCCGGTCGCGGGGTTATCGCGTACCGATTTCACCACACAATCCGCTGCATCCTGAACCGCATAGCTGGCCTGAGCCGGATAACGGCGCGCCGCGCCTTTGGCTTCATGACGGCGTGAACCGGTGAATTGACCAAATTTTTCCTGGACGGCACCCGCCGCTTCATTCAATTTTGCTTCCGCTTTGTCGCTCATAATGACTCCCTGATCGTGGTGAATGTCCTGTAAAGCGTAGTCAGAGAAACTGCATGCAGCAAATGACGCAGCGGTAAAGGTTGTAACAGCAGTTTGCAGTACGCAAAAATTCTGCGCATGCCAGCGGAGTGGGAAAGCGAAAACCTGAAGTTAGCGCTGACCGCGATAAGCCGGATACCAGCTCACCAGAAAGTGACGCAGGTGGTCAAAACACCATTCGGCATCGTCGGCCTGCTGGCAGTAATAGCGTAAGGTCACTTTTTCGTAGCGCATGTGGCGCTGCTGCAGCGGAGACCAGCTCCAATCAAGCACGGCACGCGCGTAGTTGATTAGCGTGCCACTCTGCATGTTGTGCTGCTTCTCCTGACGGCTGAGGTAGATTTCAAACGCCTGATCGAGGCTTTGCGTCTCTTCCGTATTGAAGCCTGCCACCGTCGGACGAAATGCCACATCGATAAATCCGCACACGCCATCGTCACGTTGCTGCCAGTCGCAGGCCAGCGTCATAAATAAGCCATCCTGCAGATTCACTTCTTCCAGCAGGCGCCGCATATTTTCGGAGTGTTTACCGGCGGTGATCTCATCAATACGATCGGTTTCCAGCGTGAGGTCAAATCCACAGGGGTTCACCGAGCCATCCGCGTTGGTGCTGGCCGGAAAGGGGAAATCGATATAGCCGTTGTTATCCAGACTCTCTTCCATCATGCAGGTCCGCCGCGTGCGATGGGCAGACAATAAACCATCTCACGCTGCGACGCACGGCTTATGGGCACGTCCAGGTAATCATGGTGTTCTGATAAGGATTGATCAGGCGGAACTGTTTATCAGACAGGCGTTGCGCGTAAAAGCCCTCCGCGGTGATGGCCGATGGCACGTACTGAAAGCGATCGGTGGAGTGCAGCGTACCGCTTTGCACCTTCACGCCATCGCGCGATACGGCGAAGGCGCTCACCAAATCAAAGATCCGCGCCTGCGTGTTGCCCATCGATTGTCCATAAATCGTCGACACTTCGCCCGGACAGTCGACACCTTTCGGTGCGGAACTGCAGCCAGCTAACATTAAAAGGGTGAGTACAACCGTGATTCGCCACATGAGCACCTGCTTCATTCCCTGGTTTGCCATGGCACGCCTATGCGTACTGATAAGTGGATCATAGCAGGTCTGACGCTGCTTCCCATTTGTCATTTGTATAATCGTTAAGCGGAAGGAATGTAAAGGGGTGACTTTACTAGCAGAGAAACGGTATTCTTGCCAGCGTTGCGCACCAGGTAAGCAAAACAAGGGTAAATTAATGAAAGAAGAAGAAGCGAGTTTAATGATTCTTCAGCACGCGATCGACAAATTAGAAGCCGACAAAAAGAAGCAGGTAATGAACTGCGTAGCGGCCATTCAGGAAGTGATGCAGCGTTTTGAAGCCGAAGAAGCCGGACTGGCATTGATGTTGGTCGCGGCGCAAGTGGCCGCTGAATAGTGCCTGCTCCCGCAGAATCTCATTGCGCTTGATGTACCAGGCTTTGCTGTTGTTGGATGAAGTTTATGGAATGCAGCAGCAAGGCCAATCACGCCACGAAATCATCATTTAACCTCAGCGGAGAACCCAATGAAGGCACTAGTCATGGCCGTTGGCGTGCTGGCATGTCAGATAGCGCCCGCCTGGAGCGAAACCGAATACCAAATCACCTGTCCCGGCCGTCCGACTATGACGGTATCGCGTGCCGAGTATGGTTTGAGTACGTTAATGTGGCCAACGCGCCACTTCCAGATTGCTGCCGGGCAGCAGCGCACCAGCCTGAAAGAGGGTGACAAAGTTGCCATCACCCGTTTTCGTAATGGCGATCAGTTAATCGTGAACAAAAAGAACGATGAAACTTTCTTCGTCTACGCCAACAGCAACAAGTTGTTGCCCTGCAGCCGCACCGATAAGCGCGATGCGCAGATTCTGTCGCTGGAACGCTACGACGACAGCGCGCGTCCAAACTCGTGAGTTAATAACCCGGTTTGATGAGTTGCCGCTGGCGCAAATCCAGCGGCGACTGTTCCGCCTCATCAATGGCTGCCAGCCAGCTCTGCAAATTCACCTTAGCCCACGAAAGATGTCCGCGCGTGGTGCTCATCAGCACGACATCCGGGCGTAACGAGCGATACAACTCCAGCGACTGCTGCAGTTCGGTGGGATTGCTTTCAGGCATCAGCACGCTGATCCAGCGGTTGTAATCGCGGGTCAGCGTATCGCCGACAAACAGATAAGTGTGGCCGAGCGGCGAGTGGTAGAGATAGCTGCTGCTGCCGGGCGTGTGTCCGGGCGTCGGCAGCAGGTGAAAATCGCCGAAGTGCGTCTCTTGCTGTGTAAAGGTTTCGTCGGGCTCAATCACCAAACTGACCGGCCCGAGCGAACGACTGTGGCAATAGAGCGCGCTATTAAAGCGCTGCTGAATGGCGATCGCCCCCGGCGCGGCTTCGTGCCAGTGAGTCAAATAGTGGCGAATGACGCCGCCGGCATCGTTAAGGAACTCATGATCGAGCGGATGCTCCACGCGGCCAATCAATAAATTGCCGCGTGGGTGGCACAGCATAAAGCCATGCATCATTAAGTCACTCGCCGTCTCTTCGGCGGGGAATTCTGGCGTGGAGATCCACAAATCGTCGTACAGTGGCTTCATTGTCGGTCTCCTGCGGCAACACGTTAGCGCAATGTCGGGTGGCCGGTGAAGGCGAACTGTGCTTCTCCATTCTCAATCTGCAACGTGGCGCTAGCGCCCAGCGGCAGCGTCACGGTATCGGCATCGTGTCCAAAAGCCAGATCGCTAATCACGGGAATCTGAAACTCGTCACGAATGCGCTGCCACACGGTGGCAAAATCAAAACCGTTGTCATACGCCGACAGCGATGTGCTGGTAAAGCTGCCGGTAATAATCGCTTGCTGGCGCGACAAAATGCCACTCTGCTGCAGCTGAATCAGCATGCGCTCGATACGGAACGGATGTTCGTTCACATCTTCGATCACCAGAATGCCGCCTTCAATTTGCGGCATCCACGGCGTACCAATCAGCGAGCAAATCATCGCTAAATTGCCGCCCCATAAAGTGCCTTGCCAGCGGCCGTGATCCGGGCTGGTGCTGCGCCAGCTTAGATTGACTGTAGGTGATGTCAGCGTTTGCCAAAAGTGCGATTCGGTAAAATCAGATAATGCCTCGGCGCCGAAGTTACCGGCCAACATCGGCCCGCTAAAGGTAATCAGCCCGATTTGTGCCAGTAACGCCAGTTGTAGCGCGGTGAAATCGCTATGGCCGCACAGCGCCACCGTTTGATTGAGCAATCGACGTTGCAGGCCAACGTAATCGATCTTATCCAGCAAACGTGAAGCGCCGTAGCCGCCACGCACCGCCAACACGATATCGGGCAGCGCCTCCAGCGTGGCCAGCGCATTGATATCATTCAGCCGCTGCGCATCATCGCCGGCAAAGCGTTGAAAGCGGCGGGTGATCGCCGATAGATTGTCAAGATGATGGCCAGCAGCCTGTAAACGACTCACCGCGCGCTGGGCGGCGTCCTGATTGTGGCAATAACCGGAAGGGGCGATGAGACGTAGCGTGCGGGGAGTAACCATAACTTCCATCCTGCTGTAGAGTGGCCTGCTGATGATGACGAAATGCGTTATCGAAGTCACGGTAGCATAAGGTTTTTTACCGATTTAGGATAAACGGTAATTTTGCATCGCGCTGCGCCAGGTATGATAGCTTGCGCCAACCCTATTGCGGAACCAAAAATCAGTGAAAATTCGCCTACTTATGCTTTCTGCACTGCTGCTTGCTGGCTGTTCCAGCGAGCCGGAAAAACCGGCACTGCCCGAGAAGAATACGCCGTTAACTCAGGCTCCGCCGTCGAAAGTGAATGATGCATGGTCAATGTTTACCGAAGATGCCGCCAGTCATTATGGCGTTGATGAGAAGTTAATCAGCGCCATTATTAGTGTCGAATCCGGAGGCAATCCCACCGTGGTGAGCCGTTCCAATGCGGTTGGTCTGATGCAAATTAAGGCCTCGACCGCGGGCCGCGAAGTCTATCGCACCCAGGGCCGTCATGGTCAGCCATCCTCGTCCGAGCTGCGCGATCCGGCGAAGAACATCGATATTGGCGCGGCTTACCTGAAAATTCTGCAGGATTCCGCCTTAGCCGGAATTCGCGATCCGCTGACGCTGCGTTACGCCACCATTGTCTCCTACGCCAACGGTGCCGGTGCCTTGCTGCGTACTTTCTCGCGTGACCGCGAGCGTGCTATTGCGATGATCAATTCCATGACGCCGGACGAGTTTTACCAGCACGTACAGAATAAGCATCCGGCGGCGCAGGCCCCGCGTTATTTATGGAAAGTCACCACCGCCTACCGCACCATCGGTTGATGCTGTACACCTATCTGTTGCGGCGCGATTTATGACGCAATGAATTGCGCCGCTACACCAACAATCGCGCCGTCGGATAATCCACAATCAACACCTGCACATAACCGCCGCGCAACGCCCCGCGAATCGCCTGCGCTTTCTCTTTGCCGCCCGCTAACGCCACCACTTGCGGACAGCGTTTTACCTGTGCCAACTCCATGCCAATTACCGGATCTTCCTCTGCGCTCAGCACCGGTTGACCGTCGGCATCGAAATAGTGCAGGCAGATATCGCCCACCGCGCCGCGTTCAGCCAGCGTTTGCAGCATCTCACCGTCGTAATAGTTGCCGGAATTGCGCAGCAGGGCGGACGGCTCGAGATCGCCGATGCCGACAATCGCCAGGTCCACCTGATCAAACTTTTCCAGTACCACCGCGACATCGGGATTAACCGACAAACGCTGGCGATCCTTTACTGAGTGTTCGATTGATTGCGACGGCAGCAGCCACGCCGGACAACCCAGCAGCGCCGCGAGATTCTGCGTCAGAATCGTGGCCTGCACATTGCCGTTAGCGCCCACGCCGCCCAGCAGCTGAATGACGCCTTGGCACGGCGCGCTGAGCGGATGCAGCGCATCGACCATGGCGCGAATGGTGCCGCTCCAGGAGGAAATGCCAATCAGCTCATCGGCACGCACCCGCGTTTCCAGATAGTGCGCGGCGGCGGAACCGATCGCCTGTTTGATCTGCAATGCAGAAGCCTGATCCGGCACATCCACCACAATCACCTGCGGCAGTTGATACAGCTGCTCAATGGCTTTTTCCAGCTCAGGGAACACATTGGCCGGCGGCACCACGCTGATCTTCACCACACCTTCTTTCACGCTGCGATTAAGGATGCGCGACACAAAAGATTGCGACAGCTTCAACAGCTGCGCAATGTCGGACTGCTTCCTGCCTTCCACATAATAAAGCGTGGCGATTTTCACCATCAGCCGCTGTTCATCCTGTTTTGCCATGGTTTTTTCTCTCTCTTAACCTGCCTGGTATTGTTAATCAGCCTGTCATAAATAACAACGCAGAACATTTTGTGATCGTTTTCGCTTTTTGAGGATCGGGCAATGGACGTGCTCAAGAAGCCAGCGCATAGTCATTATGCATATAAAATCGCAATTGAATATATATTCAATCGGAGATAACAAATGAAAGCCTCTGTCCTCAAAGTCTCTCTACTTGCTTCAATCATGATGATCTCGGCGGCGTCGCTGGCGGCGGATAAGGGGTTGCTGGCTATTATTACGCCATCACATGACAACCCGTTCTTTAAGGCCGAAGCCGACGGCGCGCAGGAGAAAGCCAAAGCCCTCGGTTACACCACGCTGGTGGCCTCACACGATGATGACGTGAATAAGCAAAATCAGCTGATTGAAACCGCCATCGCGCGCAAAGCCAAAGCCATCATCCTAGATAACGCCGGTGCGGATGCCACCGTTGGCCCGGTGCAAAAAGCCAAAGATGCCGGCATTCCTACCTTCCTGATTGACCGCGAAATCAATAAAACCGGCATCGCCGTGGCGCAAATCGTCTCCAACAACTATCAGGGCGCACAGCTCGGCGCCGAGAAGTTCGCCAAACTGCTGAACGGCAAAGGGGATTATGTCGAGCTGCTGGGCAAAGAGTCAGATACCAATGCGGGTGTACGTTCGCAGGGATATCACGATGTGCTGGATGATTATCCCGATCTGAAGATGGTGGCGCAGCAGAGTGCCAACTGGAGCCAGACTGAAGCCTTCAGCCGCATGGAAACCATCCTGCAGAAGAACCCGAATATCGTTGGCGTGATCTCCGGTAACGACACCATGGCGCTCGGCGCGGAAGCGGCGCTGAAAGCGGCGGGCAAAACCAATGTGATCGTGGTCGGCTTCGACGGCAGCGATTACACCCGCGACTCCATCCTCAATAAAGGCAACATCAAAGCGACGGTGCTGCAGCCGGGCTGGGATCAGGCGCAGATGGCCGTCGAGCAGGTGGATTACTACCTGAAAAACGGCAAAGCGCAGAAAGAAGAGAAACAGCTGATGGATTGCGTGCTGATTGACGACAGCAATGCCGCGAAGCTGAAAACCTTCAAGCTGGCGCAATAAGATGGAGGTCGGCATGAAGGGGAAAGCGCTGAGCGGCACGCTGGTGGCGCTGCTGACGCTGATGTTAGCCGCCTGCACCGTGGTGGATCTCGATGCCAACGGCAAACCCATCATGCCGAAAGATCCTAACGCTAAACCGGGCTACAGCGATCAAAAGCCGCAGCAGATTGCGGAGTCAAGCTGGGCCAGCCGCGTGCAGCAGCCAGCTGAGAAGCAGGCGCTGAGCTGGGCGGATATGGAAACCAAAAGCCACACCGTCAAAGCGGGCGGCAGCGAAAGCGTGTTTGTGCGCGCTGCGGGCATGGTAACGGCGTTTGATAACAGCAACGAGCGGGAACGCAGTCTCACCATGACCATCAACGGCAAGCCGGTGAAAGTGTTGATTGGTCCGGTGCTGCGCGGCAACGCGATTCGCGATGCAGCCGGTTTCCGCTTTGAAGAGTTTACTAATCAGGTGCAGTACGCGCAGCTCACCAAAGCACTCAATCGCCACGCGGTGAAACAGCTGCCCGCAGTGGATGCCAGCTGGGTGGGCAAACCGGCGCAGGCGCTGCTGGCCGTCAGCATGGGCGCGGGCACAGTGGATGAGGTGGTTGCGGTGCAGCTGCAGCAGGGGAATCCATAATGAGCGACGAGATCATTCTGCAAGCTAATCAGATGTCGATGCTATTCCCTGGCACCTTAGCGCTGGATCGCGTGGATTACCGCGTGTGGCGCGGCAAAGTCAACGTCATCATCGGCGAAAACGGCGCGGGAAAATCGACGCTGATGAAGATTCTCGCCGGCGTGCAGCAACCGACCAGCGGTGAGATGTTCCTGAACGGTAACAAAGTGGCGTTTCACAGCACGCGAGACGCCGCGCGCCACGGTATCGGCATGGTGCATCAGGAGCTCAACCTGTTTGAGAACCTCAGCGTAGCGGAGAACATTTTCCTTGGCCGGGAAATCCAAAGCGGCATTCGGCCCATCAATGAAGCCGAGCAGAAACGCCGCACCGCCGCGCTGATGCAGCGCCTCGATCAGCCAATTTCACCGGATGAGAAGGTCGGCAGCCTGAAGGTTGGCCAGCAGCAACTGGTGGAGATCGCTAAAGCGCTGGCGGAGGACGCTGACATTCTGATCCTCGACGAACCGACCTCGGCGCTGAGCAAAACTGAAGTGGAGATCCTGTTTCGGGTGATCCGCGAACTGACGCGTCAGGGCGTCTCCATCATCTATATCTCGCATCGGCTCGAGGAGCTGATGGCGATTGGTGATGTGATCACCATTCTGCGCGACGGGCGTTTTCAGGCCGAAGCGCAGGTCAGCGATATCGACGTGCCGTGGATCGTGCGCGAAATGCTGGGCAGTGAACCGGTCGGCACTTTCCTGCCGCCGGATCGCCAGTTCGGTGCGCCGGTGCTGGAAGCCGAACACATCACCTGCGTCAGCCCGAACGGCAACACGCTGGTGGATGATGTCAGTTTTCAGGTGCGTTCCGGAGAGATCGTCGGCATTTACGGGTTGATGGGCGCGGGGCGCACCGAACTGTTTGAGTGTTTGCTTGGCACGCAGCGTAACTATCTCGGCAAGCTGTGGCTCGACAGCAAACCGCTGCCGACGCGTCTGCCGACCGCTGAACGCATTCGTATGGGCATGAGTCTGGTGCCGGAGGATCGCAAACGCTCGGGCATTTTTCCCATCTCATCGGTGGCGAGTAATCTCACCATCGCCAGCCTGTGGCGGCGTCTGTCGCATCGCACCGTGATTTCAAAGCAGGCGGAACGCGAAGTGGTGACCAGCACCGTCGGCAATCTGGCAATCAAAATCTCCTCGCCGGATGTCGCCATTAGCGCACTGAGCGGCGGCAATCAGCAAAAGGTGGTGATTGGCCGATCGCTGCTGACCAATCCGCGCTTACTGCTGCTGGATGAACCGAGCCGTGGTATCGACGTCGGTGCCAAAGGCGAAGTGTTCCGCATGATGGTGAAGCTGTCGGAGCAGGGCATTGCGGTGGTGTTCTCCACCTCGGATTTGAAAGAGATCATGGCCGTAGCCGATCGCATCATTGTGATGTCCGGCGGCAAATTGACTGCTGACCTGCCGCGCGCTGAAGCGGAAGAGGCGGCGCTGGTTAAAGCAAGCGCACAAGGGTTCTGATATGAAAAACAATGGCGCGCTCGCGCTCGCATCGCCTGTCAAAGCATTCAACTCTCGCGAAAGCCTGATTTTGCTGCTGCTCAAACTGCGCACCTTTATTGCGCTGTTTCTGATTGTCGGCTTCTTCGCTATCACGGTGCCCGATTTCCTCGCGGTGGGCAGCATGGTGATCATGGTGAAACACATCGCCATTAACGCCTTCCTCGCGCTCGGCATCACTTTTGTCATTATCACGGCGGGCATCGATCTCTCTATCGGCGCCACGCTCGGCCTGTGCGGCATGATCGCCGGCTGGCTGATTACCAAAGGCATTGTGTTGCCGATGTTTGGCATCGCTATCTTCCCCAGCGTATGGCTAATCGTGCCGATTGTATTGCTGATTGGCGGGCTGATTGGCGCGGTCAATGGCTGGATCATTACCCGCTATAACGTGGCTCCGTTCATCTGCACGCTCGGCACCATGTACATCCTGCGCGGCACGGCGATGCTCACCTCGGGCGGCGAAACCTTCCCCGGTTTGCAGGGCAATGAAATGCTGGGGAATACCGGATTCGACAAGATTGGCGCTGGCTATTTCCTTGGTTTGCCGTGGGCCATCTGGATGATGGTGCTGCTGGCGCTGGTGATTGCCTACGTGGCGCGCCGCCTGCCGTTTGGCCGTCAGGTTTACGCGATTGGCGATAACGAACGCGCCGCTGAACTCTCGGGCGTGAAAGTGAAGTCGGTGAAAATCTGGGTCTATGCCATCTCCGGTTTTTGCGCGGCAATTGCTGGCATCGTGGTCTCGTCGCAGCTGGTGGCCAGCCATCCGGCGAACGGAACCTCCTTTGAAATGAACGCGATTGCCGCAGTGGTGCTGGGCGGTACCTCGCTGGCGGGTGGACGCGGCACCATTCTTGGCACGCTGATTGGTGCCTTTGTGATCGGCTTCCTCGCCGACGGTTTGATCATGATGGGTGTGAGCGAGTTCTGGCAAATGGTGATCAAAGGCATCGTGATTATCGTGGCGGTGATCATCGACCAAATGCAGAGCCGCATGCAGCAGAAAGCGGCGGTGGTGGCGCAGAAAGCGCTGATTGAGGAGGGCGGTAGCCCGGCAAAAAGTTAATCGGTTGGGTGCAGGCGCTGATTGTCTGCACCTTTTTTTCTTCATCACGAATAAATATTCATCCATGCTTTAAAATTCAGAGGTGTCTATGAATCCTTTCAAATACTCGGTAGCGGATCTGGCAGCGAAAGCGCGCGCTGTGCGCCGCCGCATCATCCAGCTTAATGCGGGCAGCCCGGCGGGCGGTCACACCGGTGCCGATCTCTCACAGGTTGAGATCCTTACCGCGCTCTATTTCCGCATCCTGAACTGCGCGCCAGATCGCACCAACGATCCGCAGCGCGACATCTATATCCAGTCGAAAGGCCATGCGGTGGGCGGTTATTACTGCGTGCTGGCAGAAGCCGGTTATTTCCCCACCGAATGGCTGCCGACTTATCAGCATTCCGATTCGCATCTGCCGGGCCATCCGGTGCGTCAAAAAACGCCGGGCGTTGAGCTGAACACCGGCGCGCTGGGTCACGGTTTACCGGTGGCGGTCGGCATTGCGCTGGCGGCGAAGAAAGATAACAGCGACCGACGCATTTTTGTCGTCACCGGTGACGGTGAGCTGGCTGAAGGCAGCAACTGGGAAGCGGCGCTGGTGGCGGCGCATTACGGCCTCGATAACCTGGTGATCATCAATGACAAGAACAAGCTGCAGCTGGCGGGGCATACGCGCGACATCATGAATACCGATCCGCTGCCGGAAAAATGGCGCGCCTTTGGTCTGGATGTGAGCGAGTGCAACGGCAATGACATGGCGGCGGTGGTGGACGCCATCGAAAACCTGCCGCGCAACAGCGGCAAGCCACAGGTGATTGTGGCGCATACCGAAAAAGGCTTCGGCATCTCCTTTATTCAGGGCAAACCGGAGTGGCATCACCGTGTGCCGAAAGGGGAAGAGATTGCGTTGGCACTGGAGGAATTAAAAGATGAGTAATGCAAAACATTTGGCGACGGTAATGGTTGAGGCATTTATTGATGCGGTTAATCGCGGTGTCGATTTAGTGCCGGTGGTGGCCGATTCCACCTCAACCGCGAAAATTGCGCCCTTTATCAAAGCATTCCCCGATCGCCTGATCAACGTGGGTATCGCGGAGCAAACGCTGGTGGGCACCGCCGCCGGTCTGGCAATTGGCGGCAAAGTGGCCGTGACCTGCAACGCCGCGCCGTTCCTGGTTTCCCGCGCCAATGAGCAGGTTAAAGTCGACGTCTGCTACAACAACACCAACGTTAAACTGTTTGGCCTGAATGCCGGTGCCAGCTACGGCCCGCTGGCCAGCACCCATCACAGCATCGACGACATTGCGGTGATGCGCGGCTTCGGCAACATCGAAATCTATGCGCCATCCTGCCCGCTGGAGTGCCGCCAGATTATTGAGTATGCGCTGGCGCATGTCGGGCCGGTGTATATCCGTCTGGACGGTAAGGATCTGCCGCAGCTGCACGATGAAAACTATCAATTCCGTCCTGGCCAAATCGACGTGTTACGTGAAGGTCATGACATTGTGCTGGTGGCGATGGGCTCGACGGTTCACGAGGTGGTTCACGCCGCCGAGCAACTGCATGAGCAAGGCATTACAGCAGGTGTGATCAGCATTCCATCGATTCGACCTTGTGATACCCAACAGCTGCGCGAGCTGTTAAATCACTATCCAGCGGTCATTACCGTGGAAGAACACAACGTCAACGGCGGCGTCGGCAGCCTGGTGGCGGAAGTGCTGGCGGAAGGCGGCTGTGGCATCCCGCTGCTGCGTTTGGGCATCCCCGACGGCGAATACGCGATTGCTGGCGATCGCGCCTCCACCCGTGCCCGACATGGCATTGATGCCGCCAGCGTGGTGAAGAGTGCAGCGCGCATCTGTGCAGGAGCGTAAAGATGGCAGGTTCGTTGATACTGGCAATTGATGAAGGCACCACCAACGCGAAAGCGATTGCGGTCGATCGTGCCGGCAATGTGGTGGCACGCGGCAGTCAGCCGCTGACGCTGGAACATCCGCAGCCGGGTCTGGCGGAGCAGGATCCGCTGGCGATTTGGCAGGCGGTGAAGCAGGCGGTGAGCGCTTGTCTGGCGCAGTGTGCGGGGGCGCAGGTTGCGGCGGTGGCGATCAGTAACCAGCGCGAATCGGTGCTAATCTGGCAGCGACATAACGGTCAGCCGCTGACGCCGTTGGTCAGCTGGCAGGATCGCCGCTCGGAGGCGTTTTGCCGCGATCTGCGCGTGGCGGGTAAAGCACCGCGCATCACCGGACTCACCGGGTTGGCGGTGGATCCGATGTTCCCGGCCGGTAAACTTACCGGCATGCTGGCTGCGTTGCCGAATGGATTTGCGCGCGCGCAGGCCGGTGAACTCTGTATCGGCACCGTGGATAGCTGGCTGAGCTGGCAGCTGAGCGGCGGCGAAAGCTTCGTCACCGATCATGCCAATGCGGCACGCACCCAACTCTACAACCTGCACAGCGGCGACTGGGATGATGAATTGCTGGCGCTGTTCCATATTCCCCGCGCGGCGCTGCCGCAGATTGTGCCCTCGGCCAGCGCGCAAGGCGTGGTGACACGCAACGATATTCCCGGTTTAGCGCCCGGCACGCCGATTTTGTCACGCATCGGCGATTCGCACGCTGCGCTGCAAGCGCAGCGCAACGGCAGCGAAGAGGTGGTGAAAGCCACTTACGGCACCGGTTCATCACTGATGATGTCGATGGCGACGCCGTTGCTGACGGAAAATGGCCTCAGCACCACTGTGGCGTGGCACGACGGCACGCTGCGCTATGCCTTTGAAGGCAACATTACCCACACCGGTTCCGGCGCGGCGTGGCTGGGCCGCATGCTGGGCATTCATGATCCGCGAGAACTCACTGCGCTGGCGCAGCAAAGCGAACACAATCAGGGCATCTATTTTGTGCCGGCGCTTTCCGGTCTTGGCGCGCCCTGGTGGGATTTGAAAGCGCGCGGCATGGTATGTGGCTTGACCGATGCGGCTACGCCGGAGGTGCTGGCGCGCGTGGCGCTGGAGTCGATCACCTTCCAGATCGCCGATGTGTTTTTTGCCATGGAGCAGGCCAGTGGCGTGCAACTTCCTGCGCTATGCGTGGATGGCAGCGCCACGGAAAATAGCTGGTTGATGCAGATGCAGGCCGATGTATTGCAGCGGCCACTGAAACGCGTACCGACGGCAGAAGTGTCTGCGCTGGGCGCCGCGCTATTAGCGGGCCGCACCTTAGGCTGGTGGCAGCAGGGCAGTGAGATGCAGGCGTTACAGGGCGGTAGCGTGATCACGCCGCGTGAGGATCAGGCGAAAAGCATGCAAGAGAATTATCACGGCTGGCTGGATGCGGTGGCGCGTTGCCGTTATCAGCCGCATTGATTACCGTTATTTAAATCGCGCACGCTTCGTAGCGGCGCGATTTATCGCGCTTTTTAGACATTTATCTCATGCCACATAGCGCAATAAATTGCGCCGCTACGATGTTGTACGGTGATAAACGTGCAGCGCTACTGAAAACGGTTGGCTTTATCACGCGCCAGACGTTCCAGCGCAAAAATCACCTGCTGTAGCTGGCGTTCCTGAATCGGTTCGATGGCGGTAAAGCGGAAGCTGAGGCGCGGTGTGGCGCGGGTTTCATTCTTGCTGGTCACTACGGTGCGTTCACCAATGTGCAGCAGCTGTGCTGTCACCTCAAAGTGACCATACTCAGCTAAATCCACGCGCAGGTTTTTAAAGGTATCGCCGCGATTGAGCCCTTCCGGTAGCGCTTCGTCCAGCAGCACGCCGACGCCACCCAGTGACAGATCCTGCAGGCGGAAACGCGCGGTACGCCCATCAGGCCACTGGCTGTGGCAATAAAAAACCGGTTCCAGCGGCGCATTGACGCGAAAGAATTCACGACGTTGAATCTGCCACACCAGTTCCGGCAGCGACGCAGCAAAAGCGGGTAAGCCTTCGAATTCAACCCGCTGTAAACCGGTTAAGCCAAATTCAACTTTGGCACCGTGCGTTTCGGCGGCAATATTCACTTCGCCACCTTGCAGCGCTAAATCGTTATCCAGCGCGTTGCTGCCGAGGTCAAAGATCACCTGATCTTCATCGGCTGACAGCAAGCGGCTGATAAACTGACCGCGCGAAAAATTCACCATCAACGGGGTTTGAAAACGCAACAGGTCCTTCATCACGCCCAAAACCGCTAACGTGCCTCGCTTGAGGTATTGTTCTTTATCGGCTTCTCCCACGTCCTGCTCCACTTATCCGATTGTTATTTTCACGACTGACAATGCTGTTCGTCAGTTATCGGCGTCGCTGCGCTAACCTTTAGTCAGCTAACGGCTATTTACTGCGGCAAGTTGGGATGCAGATCATAAAATCCCGTCTATACTAGAGGCGGTGAACACATTGATTAATAACGTAAGGAGCAGTACATGGGTATTCTTTCATGGATTATTTTTGGTCTGATTGCCGGGATTATCGCTAAGTGGATTATGCCGGGTAAAGATGGCGGCGGCTTTATCATCACCGTGGTTCTGGGTGTGGTGGGTGCGGTTGTTGGTGGCTGGATCAGTACCCTGTTTGGTTTCGGTAAAGTTGACGGTTTCAACTTTGGCAGCTTCGTGGTGGCAGTGATTGGTGCCATTGTGGTGCTGTGGATCTACCGTAAAGTGCGAAGTTAATCGCGCCAGGATTTGATGAAATCCGCCATCCCGCAAAGGGTGGCGGATTTTTTTATGCCTGATTAAAAGTCGTAGCCCACCGTGGCCATGACCGTGCGCTCGGCACCGCGATAGCAGTAACCGGTGCCGTAACAGGCGGCCAGATACGTCTTATCGGTCAGGTTGTTGGCATTCACCTGCAGCCAGGCGCCTTTCAGCTGTGAGTTCCATGCGCCAAGATCGGCGCGAACCGACGCATCAAACAGCGTTACCGATGGCAGACGCGTGGTGTTCTCGTTATCCGCCCACTGTTTACCGATATAGCGCACACCCGCACCGGCGCTCAAGCCGTAGTCAAACTGATAATGTCCCCACAACGATGCCATGCTGTTCGGCGTCACATACGGCGTATGGCCATCGTTACCGTCCACCGAATCTTTGAAGCGCAGATGATTTAGCGTGTAGCCGGCGATAGTGCTAAAACGCGACGTCAGCTGATTACGCGCCTCAAGTTCAATGCCCTGTGAATGCACTTTGCCCGACGGCATGTAAGTGCCGTCCAGCACGTTACGGTTGGCGACATCGTCCTGGGTCAAATCGTAGACTGCGATTGAGTACATATCGCGCGTGCCCAGCGGCTGATATTTCACGCCCGCTTCATACTGCTCAGACGTAGTCGGTTTTAGCTGATTGCCGAAAGGATCGGTCAAGGAAGCCGGCGTTATTGCCTGGCTCCAGCTGACATAAGGCGAGATGCCGTTCTCGAAGGCATATAGCAGCGCAGCGCGGCCGCTGATGTGATCGTCCTGACGACGGCTGGTGCCGTTTTCCGACACGATGCGATCGTAGCGTCCCGACAAATCCAGATGCCAGCGATCAAGCTGCAACTCATCCTGCAGATACAAACCGGTTTGATAGTAGCGGCGCGTCTGCGATGTCCAGTCGAAGTCTGGCATGATGCCCACTTCTTCGCCGTTCCACGCATTCAGCGCGCTGGCGGCACCGCTGGCTTTGGTGATGTCGTTTTTATAGCGATGGTATTCCGCGCCCAGCGTCACGCGATGCTGAACCGCGCCGGTAGCGAAATCAGCCTGCAAGCGGTTGTCGTTGGCCCACGCGCTCAGCGATGAACGCTCACCCGAGTAGTAGCGGTTCAGCAGGTCTGGATTCGTTGCGTTCCAGCCAATCTGATAAACCTGATCGAGCTCGGTATTGGAGTGGCTGTAGCTGCCGATGGAGTACACCGACCACACATCGTTGAAGCGATGCGAGAAGTCATAGCTGTAAATCTGTTCGCGACGTTTGAACTGATCGAGCGCAGTGTCACCTTCATAGAAACTGTCACTCAATTTGCGGCCATTATGGCTGTAGAGCGTGCCTTCCGCCGGTACCGAGCCGTGATAGCCGCCGGACGGATCTTTCTGCAGGTAGGCGCGCAGCACTAAGTTGGTATCTTCACTTGGCTGCCACATCAGCTGTGGCGAAATCGCATATTTCTCTTCGCGGGTGTGATCGTATTGGGTATCGCTGTTGCGCGTAATGCCGGTTACGCGAAATGCCCACTGATCGTTGATGGCGTTGGTGTAATCAAAGGCGGCGTTATTGGTGGCGTTGGTGCCGGTCGCCAGGCGGAAGTGGCCCTCTTCAGCAAACTGCGGGCGCTTGCTCACCATATTCACCAATCCGCCCGGCACCGTTTGGCCGTAGAGCGCGGAGGAGGGACCTTTAATCACATCGATGCGGTCGAGGAACCAGTTATCCACCTGCAGGATGTTGAAGCTGCCGCCGTCACTCATCACGCGCAGGCCATCGAGGAAGGTGTTATCGACATCGCCGCCGTGGAAACCACGCAGCGCGATAGTGTCATAACGCGTGGCCGCGCCGCCAAAGTTGGTGAAGACGCCCGGCGTGTAACCTAGCGCCTGATTGAGATCCTGCGCGCCCTGATCTTCCATCTGCTGACGCGTCACTACCGAGATCGACTGCGGGGTAGTGATCAGCGGCTGATCGCTTTTGCTGGCACCGCTGCTGCGCGTGGCGAGATAGCCCTGCGTCGGTGAGGTGGCGCTCTCTTGCGGTTGCGCTGTCACGACAATCGACTCTTCAGCGAAGCTTGCCGCGGGTAAAGCCAGCGCAAGCGCGCACAGTACGCGGCCACGTTTAAGGGTAAACAACGAGGTCATGAGAGGTTCCTGTTATTTTAATGGGAATAGCTATCGATATCAGATTGAGAATTATTATCTTTTGTCGCGGATGTTTCAAGATGTGAGTTTGTTGCTAGAGGAATGTGAGGAAAATGCACAGATGACAGGCACGAGCCGTAGCGGCGCGATTTATCGCGCATTGCACTGGCGAAACCTTACCCAGGTTCGGGTCGCGCAATAAATCGCGCCGCGACGGGAATGTGCAGTTGCCGGGCTACTTCGCCCGGCAGAATAGAGGTAATTACTTCGCGCGACTTAAAACCGGCATATTCGGGATATCGCCAGCGTTATTACAGGTTTTGTCTTTCGGGCAGTACTTATCCAGCAGCTTCAGCGTCACGCCATTGGTCCAGCCGAAGCCATCCTGCAGCGGATATTCACCGCCGCCACCGCCGCCCAGCTGCGCGCCTTCAACCACGTATTTCTCGACCAGCTTATGTTCCTTGTCGTAGGTCGCCTGCACGTTCTGCAGGAAGCGCTGACCAATCTGCTGCGCCAGTTTCGGCTGCTTGTAATGCTCCAGACCTTCTACCGCCACCCATTGCAGCGGCGCCCAGCCGTTTGGCGCATCCCATTGCTGGCCGTTATTCACCGTGGTGGTCACCAGTCCGCCGGGTTTCAGCAGCTGTTTTTCAACTGCGGAAGCGGTGCGTTCAGCTTGCTTATCGCTCGCGAGCTGCATATAGAGCGGGAACAGCGTCGCAGCGGTCAGCTGTGAATGCACCTGCTTCTTCTGGAAATCGTAATCGGCGTACCAGCCTTTTTTGTCATCCCAAAGGTAGCGATTGATCGCCGCCTGACGTTTCTCAGCATCCGCCGCGAACTGTTTGGCTTTGTCATCCTGCTTATCCAGTTTGGCGGCTTTGAACAGTGTCTGTTCGAGGTGGAAAATCAGGCTGTTAAGATCAACCGGTGCCAGCTGCGTGGTACGGATGGACGCCAGATTGTGCGCATCGGTGAACCAGCGCGAACTGAAATCCCAGCCCGAAGCCGCGCCCGCACGTAAGTCGCGATAAACCTGCTGTTTATTGCGTTCCGGCGCTTTATTCGCGGTGTTGACGTCATCCAGCCAGGATTCGGTACGCGGCGCATCGCGATCGTCCCAGTAACGGTTAAGCAGCGTGCCGTCGCTGAGTTTGATCACACGTTTGCTGGCCTGGCCAGCCGCCACTTTGTCGCTGTCTGCCATCCAGTAATCGTACTCTTTCTGCAGCTGCGGCAGGTATTGGCGATAGACGTCGTCGCCTTTGTGCGTTGCCAGCAGGTCAACCATCAAGCTGAAGAACGGCGGCTGCGAGCGGCTGAGATAGTAGCTGCGGTTGCCGTTGGGAATATGACCATATTTATCCAGTTCGGTGGCGAAGTTATCCACCATATCCTGCACGCGATCCCAGTGTCCGCTCTCCGCCAGGCCGAGCATGGTGAAGTAGCTGTCCCAGTAATACACTTCGCGGAAGCGTCCGCCAGGCACCACATAAGGTTTGGGCAGCGGCAGCAGCGAATCGTACTGACTGGCACTTTGCGCGGTACGCGTCAGCACCGGCCATAAACCGTTGATGTGCTCACGCAGGCTTTGCCCGGCGGGCGGCACATATTTGTCACCCTCTTTTGGCAGCGTGAAGTTGCTGTCGACAAAATGCTTGAGATCGAAGTTGCGCTGGTTTTTTTGCATCTGCCAGTCGGCCAGAATCGACGAGGGATTGGATTTCGGCACCGCATCGGCGAAGGTTTTCTGATCCGGATAAAATTTAGCCTGCTGTACCGCATTGAACAACGGTCCCAGGCGCACATCCGGTGGCTGCGGTTGGTTGCTGAGCATGCGGTTTTGATCGTCGGCGTGTGCGGCGCTGGCACCGGCCAGCAACGCGGCGCTAAGTAAAAAGGTCAGACGCGCGGGCGTGAATACGGCATTTTTTATCATCGGTTTTTCTCCTTGTCCGAAAAGATGGTGTGCTAACGCATTGACCACCCAAACAACTTTAGTCGTAATGGCGCCGCTTAGCCTCGCACAGCGGTGGAAATGTGAAGCGCCCGGAATTAATCACGTGAGAAATTGCCTCAAGGCTAAGGTTTTTGCTTGCCCTGTACGGCTATTTGCCTGAGGCTGAAGCAAAAAAAGGAGAGTCGTATGGAGATAATCTGGTATCACCCGTCGCTGGCGCCGCAAGGTTGGCTGGAGGGTTTGCGTCAGCGTTTGCCGGAGGCGCGCGTGCGTGACTGGCAGCCGGGCGACAACGCGCCGGCCGATTATGCGGTAGTGCGTTCTCCGCCGGTCGAGATGCTGGCGGGGCGTCAGCTGAAAGGCGTGTTTGCCATGGGCGCGGGCGTCGACGAGATCCTCAAACAGCTGCGTGACAATCCACAGATGCTGGCCAACACCGTGCCGTTATTCCGCCTGGAAGATACCGGCATGGCGCGCCAGATGCAGGAGTACGCCAACTGGTGCGTGCTGGGCTGGTTCCGCCGTTTTGCCGACTATCGTCAACTGCAGCAGCAGGCTTGCTGGCAGGAGCTGGACGGTTTCGATCGCGAAAACTTCACCATTGGCGTGCTCGGCGCGGGCGTATTAGGCCGTAGCGTGCTGGAGAGTTTGCGTCAGTGGGGCTTTCCGTTACGCAGCTGGAGCCGTTCGCCGAAGCAGATCGACGGTGTGCAAAGCTTCCATGGCCGCGAACAGCTCAATGCTTTCCTGGCGGGCACGCAGGTGCTAATCGATCTGCTGCCGACCACGCCGGAAACCACCAACTTGATCGATAGCCAGCTGCTTAACGCATTGCCGCACGGCGCCTGCTTCCTTAACCTGGCGCGCGGTGCGCATGTGGTAGAAGCCGATCTGCTGGCGGCGCTCAACAGCGGTCAGCTGGCCGCCGCCGCGCTGGATGTGTTCCAGCGCGAGCCGCTGCCGCAGGATCATCCGTTGTGGTCTCATCCGCATGTCACAATCACGCCACATACTGCGGCGATTACCTTGCCAGGCGAGGCGATGGATTACATTGCGGATGCCATACTTGCTCTGGAGCAAGGTCAACAGCCGGGTGGTTTAGTCGATCGCCAGCGCGGTTATTAATTCCCATTGGGTCAGGAGATGAAGATGTATCCCGTTGATTTACATATGCACACCGTTGCCAGCACGCACGCTTACAGCACGCTGCATGATTATGTGGCACAGGCGAAACAGAACGGCCTGAAGCTGTTCGCGATTACCGATCACGGCCCGGATATGGCCGATGCGCCGCACTATTGGCATTTCGTCAACATGCGCATTTGGCCGCGCGTGATTGATGGCGTTGGCGTGCTGCGCGGTATCGAAGCCAACATCAAAAATCAGCAGGGTGAGATCGATTGCAGCGGCCCGATGCTGGATGCGCTGGATCTGATTGTCGCGGGCTTCCACGAACCGGTTTATGCGCCGCGTGATAAAGCACATCACACTGAAGCGATGATTGCGGCGATGGCGGGCGGTTTGGTGCATATCATTTCGCATCCGGGCAACCCGAAGTTCCCGGTGGATATTCGCGCAATTGCCGAAGCCGCCGCGCATTACGATGTGGCGCTGGAGATCAACAACTCCTCCTTTACCCATTCGCGTCCGGGCAGCGAACCGAACTGTCGCGCCATTGCCGAAGCGGTGCGTGATGCTGGTGGACGTCTGGCGTTTGGCTCCGATTCGCATACCGCGTTTACGCTGGGCAATTTCGAACACTGCCTGCGCATCACCAGCGAAGTGGATTTTCCCGAAGATCGCGTGTTAAATGTCACGCCGCGTCGCCTGCTCGACTTTCTCGCGTTGCGCACCGGCAAAACGATTCCCGAATTTGCTGATTTTTAACTTTTTTACCTCAAGGAATTCTGTTGCATGAATGAGTTTTCCATACTCTGCCGCGTCATCGGCTCGCTGTTTAATCGCCAGCCGCAGGATCCGCTGCTGGTGCCGCTGTTCACTCTGCTGCGTGAAGGTAAACTGCAACAGCAGTGGCCGCTGGAGCAGGACGAACTGTTGACGCGCCTGCAGCAGAATAGCGATCCGCAGGCGCTGGCCGCTGACTACAATGCGCTGTTTGTCGGCAGCGAGTGCAGCGTGCCGCCGTACGCATCACAGTGGCCAAACGGTGTTGCTGAAGCAGACGTGCGTGCGTTTCTCAGCGCGCGCGGCATGCCGCTGAGCGAAGCGCCTGCCGATCACTTTGGCGTGCTGCTGCTGGCGGCATCCTGGCTGGAAGATCAGTCGGCAGAGGATGAATCTGCCGCGCAGCTGGCGCTGTTTGATGAGTATCTGCTGCCGTGGTGCGGCGCGTTCCTCGGCAAAGTGGAAGCGCATGCCACCACGGCATTTTACCGCACGCTGGCGGTGCTGAGCCGTGAGGCGATGCAGGCGATGTACGACGAACTGAACGAAGAGCAGGGCGACGAGGCGTAATCGTTACCAGCTTGCTGCGCTGCTGCCGAGCTTCACGCCTGGCGTTGCGCAGATCATTGGCGTGCCGGGCAAATACGCTGCGGCGCGCAATCTCTCTGCAATTCCCCACTGATTGATCTCTATCGCGCTCAGCGCGTCATCGTGCTGCGCGTGTATACCGTTTTGCGCATTCTGCGGCGCGGCACCGAACTGCTGCAACAGCCGCGCGGTGCGTGCCAGCGATAAGCGCGCCTGCCAGCCAATGCCGTTGGTCAAGCGCTGACGCAAACCTTCCAGCACCGCGGCGGCCATCAGATAACCGGTGGCGTGGTCGAGCGCCTGCACCGGCAGCGGCGTTGGTTGATTATTGCCGCTCCAGCGCATGCCTTGTTCGGCGATGCCGCATCCCATCTGTACCAGACTGTCGAAGCCGCGCCGGTTGCGCCACGGCCCGCTCCAGCCCCACGCATTGAGGCTGACATCCACCAGGCCCGGCGCGAGTTGGCGGCGCGTATCGGCATCCAGCCCGAGTTTTTCCAGCGCATCAGCACGATAACCGTGTACCAGCACATCGCTGTGCTGCAACAGCTGGCGCAGCTGCTCGCGCCCGGCGCGGGATTTGATATCAAGCCGCGCACAGCGTTTGCCGCAGGTGATCTCCTCTTCCAGCGTGGGTTCGTGCCAGTCGGGCGGATCGATGCGCAGCACCTGTGCGCCGAGGCTGGCGAGAAAACGTGTCGCCACCGGTCCGGCAATGATGCGCGTGAGATCCAGTACGCGCACGCCGAGCAGCGGCCGCGCGGGCGACAGTAACCAGGCGGGCGGCGGGGCGGCGTCGGTGGCCTGTTGGGCAATCAGCGCTTCCTGCTGCACGGCGCTGCCTTGCGGATGCTGCAGCCATTGCGCTTCGCTGCGCATCTGCGCGGCGCAGCCGCCGGCATCAATCACCGCCTGTTCCAGCGTGGCGGCGGGCCAGCGGGCCACCGCATCGGCCAGCGCGGCACGATCGGCATGCTGGCCGAGCACGCGCTCCATCGCCGCACGATGATGAGCCGCGTTGGTGTGCAGGCGGATCCAGCCGTCGGCGCTGGCGTAATCACCGGCGAATTCATCCCACAGCGCAGCAGGCGGTCGATTGAGCGGGATCAGGCTGTGCTGAAACCAGCGCGAGGCGAGACGGACATTAACGCTGACCGGCGCGGATTGGCCGAGCAGATCGCTTAGCGCCTGGCTGGCGAGGCCGATGCTGGTGGCCGCCAATTCGCTGACGGCAAAGGCAGAGGAAAAAGTGTCGGGCTGGAGAAAAGTCGGCGAGGGAAGCGGGTCTGCGCCTCGCAATCCCTGCCACATTTGCTGCCACAGTGCGGCAGCACGTTGAGAATCCATGTTGAGTCTCCGGAAAACGCGCGAGACTCAAGCATAGCAGAGCGGATTAACGGCGGCGTAAGCGCGGAAAACGCGCATGCATCCGCAGGTTACGCAGGTTGATCACCGCAATCGCGGTGCCCAGCACCACCAGTGACGCACCGAGGATCTTAAAGCTGTTCATGCTGTCACCCAAGACGAAAACGCCCATCAATACCGCCAGCACCGGCGTCAGCAGCGAATAGGGCATGATCAGGTTGACGTTGTATTTCTTCAGCAGCGCGTACCACAGCGTATAGGCGACAATCGACGAGGCGAGTGCGCTATACAGAATGCCAAACCAGCCGCGCCAGCCCGCGTGGCTCAGCGCGTAAAACTGATGGGATTCGGTCAGCCACGAAGCGGCACCGACAATCGGCACCGCAAGGAAGGAGATCCAGCCGGTGAGCGTCAGCGGTTGTATCGGCGGCGATTTTTTCACAATCATATTGCTGATCGCCCAGCCAAACGCGCTGCACAACAGAATACAGAGCACCCACCAGGCCGGAATGGTCGGGCTGCCCGACAGCACCGCCACGCCGCTCAGCGAAATGGCGATACCAAACAGCTGCACCAGCCGCAATTTCTCCTTGAGAATCACCATCGCCAGCAGCATGGCAATCGGCGTACCGAGCTGAACCACGATAGCGCCGGTGCCGGCATCGGTGTAGCGCATGCCGACAAACAGCAGCGAGAAGTGCATAAAACCGAAGGTGAACGCCAGCGTCAGCAGCCACGGCAGTTGCGCGCGCGTAATGCGGCAGAATGGCACCAGCACAATCGCTACCACCACAAAGCGCATCCAGGTGAGAAACAGCGGCGGAAGTTCCAGTAATCCCCACTTCACCGCCACGTTGTTGAAAGCCCAAATGGAAACCACCATCAGAACCATTAAAAAATGCCGCACTGCCACGAGGTCTTCCTTCACGCTGTACAAAGATGATCACCGGCTAATGATGGCATGAAGGTGCGCACTTCGGGCATGTCTGGCGAAATTTTTTTCGCTTAAGCATTAGCTTATGCAGGAAAAAAATAAGACATGTCGCTGATTTACTGTCAAAGTGGATGTCCGAAAGGCGACCATAACGAGGACCGTATTCGGCATGACACACACCCGCGCTTTACCTCTTGCTCTGATTCAACTCGAAGTCCCGCCGCCGCAGGTTGTGGCGCAAATTGGTGAACAACCCCGCTGGTTTATCGACGCGCTGCAACTGCAGCCCGATGACTATGTGATTGTGCGTCCGCATCTGGGCGATGATTTACCGGCCTTTGACCGCGTCAGTGGCGCGATCCTCAGCGGTTCCTGGGCGATGGTCACCGATCACGCTGACTGGAGCGAACGCACCGCCGCCTGGATTCGTGGCGCGCTGGAGGCGGAGCTGCCGCTGCTGGGCGTCTGTTACGGGCATCAACTGATGGCGTATGCGCTGGGTGGCAAAGTGGGTGATAACCCGCACGGCTGGGAGCGTGGACTGAAACCGCTGACGCGCAATGCGCAGGCGCACAACGATCCCTGGCTGGCCGATCTACCGGGCGAGTTTCAGGCGTGGTTGTCACATCGGCAATCGGTGTTAACGCCGCCGCAGCATGCGCAGGTGCTGGCGAGCTCGGCGCAGGATGGTTGTCAGATTTTGCGTTATTCGCCGCAGGCGCTGTCGGTGCAGTTCCATCCGGAATTTACCCGCGAGATTATGACCGCCTGTTTACCGGCGGGCGTCAGTGACGATGACACGGTTCTTTCAGGCGAAGATTGGTCGCGCGAACTGTTGCGCAGCTTCTGGCTACAAACGCGGCCGCAGCCGCGCGCGCAGGCTCAGGGCGCGTAGTTGCGCGTGCAGCGATAAACCCACGCGGGTGGCATATTTTTCAGCACCCGCTGGCGTTCCCAGGTGAAGTAGCGTGACAAATTTGGCTGGGTGAACGAGGTGTATTGAAACTGCACGAATACGCCGCGTGGACCCAGCGCATCATGCACCGCACTGAGGATGTTATCGCGCGTGGCGGGCGGTAATGACAGCAGCGGCAGGCCAGAAAAAATCACATCATATTCTCCGGCGAGATATTCCGCCGAACAGGCGCGTACCTGCATGCGCGCATCAGGCAATCCACGCAGGCTTTTCACCAGTTCAGGGCTGATTTCGAACACGTCAAGCTGTGCTTGCGGTGACATGCGCGCCAGCACGTGGCGCGTGAGCACGCCATCACCGGCGCCCAGTTCGGCGATACGCAGGCTGTTATCCCAGTTCACCGCATCGCACATGGTGCGGCAGAGCGCGGCGGAAGAGGGCGTGATGCTGCCCATTTTGCGCGGGTTGCGGATAAATTGCTGAACAAAGTTCGCTTTGGCACGCATTAACGTCAGGGCTGAAGCCAACATCTGTTTCTCCTGGTTAGTATCCTGCTTCATATTGACCACATATTTCGCCCATGTTCCGCTTTTTGCGGCATAAGCGGGAAAACTCGGAATTATCTGTAGCGGCCTACGCACGCCACATTTCCCTCGGTGCGGTCACAGTTTCCCCTTTTACGATCTGACAGGCTGGCGTGGATCGCCCAATGTTAATAACAGGTTTCATAGTTGTTAATCGCCACTCTGTCCCGCAAGGAGAAACACCATGCGTTACGCTGCTCCGGGAGAACAAGGTTCTCTCATTACTCTGCAATCGCGTTATGGCAACTTTATCAACGGCGAATTTGTTGCGCCGGTGAACGGTAACTACTTCGTCAACACTTCACCGATCAATGCTTCTACCATTGGCGAATTTCCCCGTTCGGACCGCGCCGATATCGATAACGCCGTGGCTGCCGCCCAGGCCGCTGCCGATGCGTGGGGCAAAACCTCGCCGCAGGCACGCTCGCTGGTGCTGCTGAAAATTGCCGATCGGCTGGAAGAGAATCTGGAATATATCGCGGTCAACGAAACCTGGGATAACGGTAAGCCGGTGCGTGAAACGCTGGCGGCGGATCTGCCGCTGGCGGTCGATCACTTCCGCTATTTCGCTGGCTGCGTGCGTGCGCAGGAAGGCACCGCCGCTGAAATCGATGAGTTCACCGCCGCCTATCACTTCCACGAACCGCTGGGCGTGGTCGGGCAAATCATTCCGTGGAACTTCCCGCTGCTGATGGCGGCATGGAAACTGGCGCCGGCGCTTGGCGCAGGTAACTGCGTGGTGTTGAAACCGGCCGAGCAAACACCGCTGTCGATTACGCTGTTTATGGACGTGATCAAAGATCTGCTGCCGCCGGGTGTTATCAACGTGGTACATGGCTACGGCAAAGAGGCAGGCGAAGCGCTGGCATCCCATCCGGGAATCGCCAAAATCGCCTTCACCGGATCCACTGCCACCGGCGGCCATATTCTGGAGCTGGCGGCGAAAAGCCTGATCCCGTCCACCGTTGAATTGGGCGGCAAGTCACCGAACATCTTCTTTGAAGACATCATGGATGCCGAAGAGAGTTTCATTGAGAAAGCGGCAGAAGGCGTGGTACTGGGCTTCCTTAATCAGGGTGAAGTTTGTACCTGTCCGTCGCGCGCGCTGGTACAGGAATCGATCTTTGAGCCGTTTATGGCGGCGGTGATGAAGCGCATCAAAACCATTAAACGTGGCGATCCGCTGGATACCGAAACCATGATTGGCGCGCAGGCGTCGCAGCAGCAGTTCGACAAAATCCTCTCTTATCTGGAAATTGCGCAGCAAGAGGGCGCGCAGGTGCTGCACGGCGGCGGCGTAGAGAAAGTGGGCGAAGAGTTTGCCAGCGGCTACTACATCCAGCCGACACTGCTCAAAGGGAATAACAGCATGCGCGTGTTCCAGGAGGAGATATTTGGCCCGGTGGTTGGTGTGCTGACCTTCAAAGATGAAGCGGAAGCGCTGGCAATCGCCAATGATTCGATTTACGGACTTGGCGCGGGCGTCTGGACGCGCGACATCAATCGCGCCTATCGCATGGGCCGCGCCATCAAAGCCGGTCGCGTGTGGACTAACTGTTATCACCTCTATCCGGCGCACGCGGCGTTTGGCGGCTATAAGAAATCGGGTATTGGTCGCGAAACCCACAAAATGATGCTCGATCATTATCAGCAAACGAAAAACCTGCTGGTGAGCTACAGCACGCAACCGCTGGGTTTCTTCTGATTGAATATGGCGGCGGGGCAATCTCGCTGCCTTTTCATCTCTTCGTCATCTTGCCGCTGCAGGATATTCACTTCGCCAGAATTTTCTGATCAAGGTGGCATCTTTAAGCCAGGTCTTGTGTGTTTAAAGGAGGCGATTGGGCAGAATAGCCCACCTATTTTCAAGGAGATTTCATGAACACGTTGTATAACTACCTGGAACAGCATGATGAGATGCTGGACGGTGTGGAGCAAAATATTATTACTGTTAACCTGCCTGGGCGTCAGGCGGTGTATGTGATTGGTCAGAACGATGCTGACCTGCTGCTGGAAGTAAAAGCGCGCGAAATCACCACGGCACAACGCATGGAAACATTGCGTCAACTGGAAAGCCAATTCCGTTTTTAACCTTTCTGTTTTGCCTCATTCGATGATCCATTCGTCAGAAATATCGCAATAAAAAAGCCGCTATCACAAGATAACGGCTTTTTTGTGGTGCGATGCGTGGATTACTTCACGCAGGCGGCACAGTTATTGTGAATCTGCTGGAAGAAGTCGTTTCCTTTGTCATCCACCAAAATGAATGCCGGGAAGTTTTCCACTTCAATCTTCCAGATCGCTTCCATGCCGAGTTCGGCATACTCCACGCATTCCAGACTCTTAATACTCTGCTGTGCCAGCACCGCAGCCGGGCCGCCGATGCTGCCCAGATAGAAGCCGCCGTGTTTTTGACACGCATCGGTAACCTGTTTGCTACGGTTGCCCTTCGCCAGCATCACCATGCTGCCGCCATTGGCCTGCAGCAGATCAACGTAGGAATCCATACGACCTGCAGTGGTTGGGCCGAGTGAACCGGAGGCATAACCTTCTGGCGTCTTCGCTGGACCCGCGTAATAGACCGGATGGTCCTTGATATACTGCGGCAGGCCTTCGCCGTTATCGATGCGCTCTTTCAGCTTGGCGTGCGCAATGTCGCGCGCCACGATAATGGTGCCGTTAAGCGACAAGCGGGTTGATACCGGATAAGCCGACAGCAGCGCCAGAATTTCGCTCATCGGCTGGTTGAGATCGACATGCACCACTTCGCCTTCACCCTGCTGACGCAGCGCTTCCGGAATATAGCGGCCTGGATTGTCTTCCAACTTCTCAATCCAGATGCCTTCACGGTTGATCTTGGCCTTGATATTTCGGTCTGCGGAACATGACACGCCCATACCCACCGGGCAGGATGCGCCGTGACGCGGCAGACGCACCACGCGGATATCATGCGCAAAATATTTACCGCCGAACTGCGCCCCGAGGCCCAGCTCCTGCGAGGCTTTCAGCAGTTCTTCTTCCAGCTGAATGTCGCGGAACGCCTGACCATGCTCGTTGCCTTCAGTCGGCAGCGAATCGTAATAGTGGGTTGAGGCCAGCTTGACGGTTTTCAGCGTGGCTTCGGCTGAAGTCCCACCAATCACAAACGCGATATGGTACGGCGGACAGGCCGCGGTACCCAGCGACATCATTTTATCGATCAGGTAGTTCTTCAATTTGGCGGGCGTAATCAGCGCTTTGGTTTCCTGATACAGATAGGTTTTGTTGGCGGAACCGCCACCTTTAGCGATGCACAGGAATTTGTATTCGTCGCCATCAACGCTGTAGAGGTCGATCTGCGCCGGCAGGTTGGTGCCGGTATTCACCTCTTTATACATATCCAGCGCGGCATTCTGTGAATAGCGCAGGTTATCTTCAATAAAGGTGTTGTAAACGCCTTGCGACAGCGCGGCTTCATCGCCGCCACCGGTCCAGACACGCTGGCCTTTTTTGCCCATGATGATGGCAGTGCCAGTATCCTGACAGGTTGGCAGCACGCCTTTGGCGGCAATTTCGGAGTTGCGCAGGAACTGCAGGGCGACGTATTTGTCGTTCTTGCTGGCTTCATCGTCGGCAAGAATGGACGCGACCTGCGCCTGATGCGAGGCGCGCAGCATGAAGGAAGCATCGTGGAATGCCTGCTTCGCCAGCAGCGTCAGCGCTTTGGGATCGACTTTCAGGACTTCTACGCCATCGAAGTTGGCCACCGAGACGTAATCGCGGCTCAGCAGATAGTATTCGGTATCATCTTTGGCGAGAGGAAAGGGATCCTGATAATAGAAGGGTTTGTTCGACATGTTGGCTCACTTAGCTTCGTGTGGCCCGCCAGCATGACGGGCGACAAATTAGGCAGTTTGTTATTCGATTTTCTCTCGCCAGCCCTCCGCAGGGGCTGACTGGCGAGTATCATAACATTTTCACGGTAATGCGCGGCTCCGTTTTTAACATCGAAGCAACATCATCAGAACATCATCACCATCCATGGATAGGCGACAACCATCAGAAGAACCAGGAACAGCGCGCCGAAGATGGTGCCCAGGCGCCAGTAATCTTTAGTTGGCAGATAGCCGCTACCGTAATAAATCGGGCTTGGGCCGGTGCCGTACGGGGTGATAATGCCCATCACACCCAGAGAAACACACATCATCAGGCAGAACACCGGCATGTTGATGCCCGGAATGGATGCGGCGATGGTCAGCATCGCGGGCAGCAGCGCGGTGGTGTGCGCGGTGGTACTGGCGAACAGGTAATGCAGCAGGTAGAAGGCGACCAGAAGGACGACGGCAGAAACCTGCGGGTCATAGCCTTGCAACAGCATTGCGCCTTCTTTACCCAGCCACGCGATGAAGCCAACGCGCGCTAAACCATCCGCCAGCGCGACCAGCGTGGCGAACCAGGCGAAGGTGTTCCAGGCGGCTTTATTGCTGGTGATGTCATTCCAGTTGAGTACGCCGGTCCACAGCATCAGCACGATGACTAACAGTGCGGCCATTGCGGGCTCAATCCAGGCGGTGGCGAAGATCCACATCATCAGCGCCGCAACCACGAAGCCCAGCAGCAGGATTTCGTTACGTTTCAGTTTACCGAGTTTGGCCAGCTCAGCGGTGGCCCAGCGCGGTACTTCATCGTTCACTTTCACTTCTGGCGGATAGAGCCAGTAAGCCAGCAGCGGCATGGTGAGAATCAGCAGCACGCCCAGCGGCAGGAAGGCAAGGAACCACATGCCCCATGAGATATCAAAGCCCACCACGCTTTTTACCAGCGCCAGCGCCAGCAGGTTTGGTGCCAGAGCAGAAAGGAACATCGAACTGGTGATACAGGCGGCGGTGATGGCCACCCACATCAGGTATGAACCAATCTTACGTGCGCTAGGATCGTTCGGTTTTGAACCATAGAGCGGCGGCAGGTTAGCAATAATGGGATAGATGGTACCGCCGCTGCGCGCGGTGTTGGATGGCGTAAACGGCGCCAGCAACAGGTCAGCGAAGGTAATGGCGTAACCCAGCGTCAGGCTACGACGGCCCAGATATTTCACCAGAATCAGCGCCAGGCGGCGACCGAACTGGGTTTTATCGTAGCCTGCGGCGAACATGAAGGCACCGAAGATCAGCCAGACCGTGGAGTTGCCGAAGCCACTCACCGCCCATTTGAACGACTGCGCCGCGGTTTTGAACTTGGGATCCGCCAGTTCTGCCGGGCTAAACAGCACCCACTGGCTGAACAGCGCAATCACCACCACGCCGGTTAACCCGATAACGGCACCCGGCAGCGGCTCGAAAATCAGTCCCACAATAACCCCGACAAAAATGGCGAAGAAGTGCCAGGCGTAAGGTTCCAATCCCGCAGGAGTCGGCACCAGCAGCAACAGCACAGCCACAATAATTGGCAGGCACAACATTATCAGGCGGTTCTTTTTTTTCCCTGGTGCCGCGGGAGGCGCGGTGAGGGATTCACTCTGGGTTGTTTGTGTGTTCATAGTTTTGTCTGCAAGTTATGGAGAATGCGGATATACGCCCCGAACCAAGCTGGTTTTTTTAGTTACAAAACCCTTTTAACAGATTAGTCGTGACATTTAAAACTGAGTCTTAATAAATCGCCATTTACAAAATTCGATGCGCGAATTATCTAATGGATGCGCTTATGATGCGATTAATTAAAATATCTATTTTGATCTAGATCAATAAAATTTATTGGTGATTTTTTTGCTTTAAACCTGTGCGCCTTAATTAACGAACCATTAGGTGAAAATTAACTGTGTGAGATGAATAAAACGGCACAAATCAAGCAAAAAACAGAGAAAGGAGACGATTTATCTTTATGATAAGACTAGATTTGTTTTAAATGTAAGGAAAAAGTTGATTTTTGTCAAGTCTTGGTTAAAACTTAGCGGAGCGCAGCTTTTAGCAATAAGCCTCAAATATTATTTTCATGCGTAAAACTTATATAACTAACGAATAAGGTTATGTAAGTAAATAAAATGCTATATTTACGCCATGAAATCGGACCACTCAAATAATTATAAAATTCTCCGAACCGCCAAAGAATTGAATACCAAGTTTCTTAATTCTGGAGTTGCTCATCATGAATACGCTCACCCCGATTCTTAATCCCCTTACGTTACCGAAAGGTGCGGTGCTTAAAAACCGACTGGTTATGGCACCGATGACCACCTGTACCGGTTATTACGATGGCGGTGTTACCAGTGACCTTGTCGAATATTATCGCGTGCGCGCCGGCAGCATCGGTACCGTGATTGTCGAGTGCTGCTTTATTGATAACCGTGGCCCTGCGTTTCCAGGCGCGCTCGGTATCGACAGCGACAACAAAATCCCCGGTCTGGCGAAAATCGCCCACGCCATCAAGTCGCAAGGCTCCAAAGCGATTTTGCAGATTTATCACGGCGGCCGTATGGTTGAACCGGCGCTGATCGGCGGTAAAACCCCGGTCGCACCGAGCGCCATCGCCGCACCGCGCGACGGTGCCACTCAACCTCAGGCGCTGACTGCAGAAGAAGTGGAGGTGATGATCACCAAGTTTGGTGATGCGGTGAACCGCGCGATCAAAGCCGGCTTCGACGGCGTGGAGATTCACGGCGCCAACACCTATCTTATCCAGCAGTTCTACTCGCCAAACTCCAACCAGCGCGACGACAAATGGGGCGGCAGTCGCGATAATCGCGCGCGTTTCCCACTGGAAGTGCTGGAAATCACCCACAAAATGGCTGACCGCTTCGCTGCGGCAGACTTCATCATCGGCTATCGCTTCTCACCGGAAGAGCTGGAAGTGCCGGGCATCCGCTGGGACGATACGCTCTATCTGCTGGAGAAACTGGCAGAACGCGGTCTCGATTACGTGCACTTCTCGGTTGGTCAGTTGCTGCGTCCGTCGATTGTTGATACTCAGGACCCAACGCCACTGATCACCAAATATCTGGCACAGCGCTCGCCTAACCTGGCGAAAGTGCCGGTAATCGGCGTCGGCGGCGTCGTCAATAAAGAAGATGCCGAGAATGCGCTGGAGCACGGTTTCGACTTGGTGGCGGTGGGCAAAGCCTGTATCGCCTATCCGGACTGGACCGATCGCGTCATCAAGAATCAGCACATGGAGCTGTATATCGACAGCACCAAGCGCGAAGAGTTGACTATCCCGGAACCGCTGTGGCGCTTCTCACTTGTGGATGCGATGATCCGCGACGTCAGCGATACCGGCCGTAAATACAAAGCGGGCGTTTATCAGGCGAAAGTCGAAGCCGAAGCGCTGAAGCTAAAAATCAACGTTACCCTCGACACCGACCGTATTACCGACATCTCGCTGGTGCCGGATCCGAGCCTCGACGTCGACTTCACCAGCACCTTCGAAAGTCTGCGTGAACGCATTCTGGTGGCGAACAGCCCGCACGTTGACGCCATCACTGGCGCCACCACGCAGAGTGAAGCGCTGAAAAAAGCGGTATCGCGTGCCATGACCACCTCAAGCAAAGAGTATGTCATTGAAGAGGGCGGTAACCCGAACGCACCGGTGAATTACGATGTGGTGGTAGTGGGCACCGGCGGTGCCGGTCTGGCGGCGGCGATTCAGGCGCATGACGATGGCGCACGCGTGGTGATCATCGAGAAGATGCCCACCATCGGCGGTAACACCATCAAAGCCTCGGTCGGGATGAACGCGGCGGAAACCCGTTATCAGAAGTTGAAAGGCATTGAAGACAGCAAAGAGCTGTTCTATGAAGAGACGCTGAAAGGCGGCAAATTCAAAAACAATCCGGTGCTGCTGCGCGAATTTGTTGAGCAGGCGCCCGAAGCGATTGAGTGGCTGGCCGCCAAAGACATCGAGCTGTGCGACATCACCATCACCGGCGGCATGAGCATCGATCGTACTCACCGTCCGGAAGATCGTTCGGCAGTCGGCGGCTTCCTGATCAGCGGGCTGGTGAAAAACGTTAATCTGCGCAATATCGAAGTGTTGCTGGAAACCTCAGTGGCCGAAATTTTAGTGGAAAACGGTGCGGTCACCGGCGTGAAAGTGGTGGATGAGTATAACGACAGCCGCATTATTAACGCCAAAAGCGTGATTGTGGCGACCGGCGGCTTCAGTGCCAACCGCGAAATGGTGGTGAAATATCGCCCTGAGCTGGACGGTTTCGTCACCACCAACCATAAAGGCGCCACCGGCAGCGGCATCGCCATGCTGCAACACATCGGTGCGGATACCGTGGATATGGGTGAAATCCAGATTCACCCAACGGTTGAGCAAACCACGTCGTACCTGATTTCCGAAGCAATGCGCGGCGGCGGGGCGATTCTGGTGAGCCAGGCAGGCAAGCGTTTCTACAATGAAATGGAAACCCGTGACAAAGTGTCCGCTGAGATCATCGCGCTGCCTGAGAAGAGTGCGTGGATTGTGTTTGACGAGCAGGTACGCGCCAATAACAAAGCGGCTGACGAATACATCGCTAAAGGCTTTGTCATCAGCGCGCCAACGCCACACGAGCTGGCGGTGAAACTCAACATGGATCAGGAAGCGCTGCAAACCACGCTCGGTCGTTACAACGAGTTCGTGGCGAAGCAGGATGACGAAGACTTTGGTCGTAAAACCGCGCTGCGTCACCCGCTGAATAAAGGTCCGTACTTTGCGATTCGTATCGCACCGGGCGTGCATCACACCATGGGCGGCGTGACCATCAACACCGATACCGCGGTGCTGGATGCGCAGAAAGAGGTGATTCCAGGCGCATGGGCGGCCGGTGAAGTGGTCGGCGGCATCCACGGCGCCAACCGCATCGGCGGCAATGCGGTGGCCGATATCATCATCTTCGGTATCAAAGCCGGTCACAACGCGGCTAAACTGGCGTTAGGACACTAAGCTGTAAAGATGCCCGCCTTGTGCGGGCATCGTTTTCTTTAGAGGCATGCAATGACCGCTGGTGTCTTTTCTTACTCTGCCGTTCTGATGGGTTCGCCCATTCTGCTCAAATTGTTTGATGACAATCCCACGCTTGCCCGCCACGTATTTCAACTGATTAAACAGCAGGAAAACCTGTTCACCGTTAACCGCGCTGAATCCGAAGTGATGTCGGTCAACCACGCCGCAGGCCACCATCCGGTGATCGTCAGCGAAGCGGTGTTTGCGTTAATTAGCGTGGCACACGCCGTGAGTTTACTGCCGGACAGCGCCTTCAATTTCACCATTGGGCCGATTGTGAAGCGCTGGAAAATTGGTTTTCAGGGACGTGCGGTGCCGCCTGCGCCAGAAATCGCATCCCTGCTAAAGCTGACCGATCCGCATCAGGTCGTGCTCAACCCACATGATCGCTCAGTGTTTTTGCAACAGCCAGGCATGGAGATCGATCTCGGCGCCATCGCCAAAGGCTACATCGCCGATCGCGTGCAGGCGTTTTTACGCCAGCAGGGCGTGCAGCAGGCGCTGATCAATCTGGGCGGCAATGTGCAAACGCTGGGTTCGCCGCCGCACGAGCCGCAGGGTTGGGGCATTGGCCTGAAAAAGCCGTTTGGTCGTGATGATGAGCTGTTAGGCGTGCTGCAGGTGCAGGGCAAATCGGTGGTGACGTCGGGGATTTATGAGCGCTACTTCGAACTGGACGGCCGCTGCTGGCATCATATTTTTGATCCGCAAACCGGCTATCCGCTTGATAACGAACTGCTGAGCGTGACGGTGATTTCCGATCGCTCGATTGATGGCGATATCTACACCACGCTGCTCTTTGGCATGGGCGTGGAGCAAGGGCTGGCTTATCTCGCTGACCAGCCCGACATCGACGCGGTGTTTGTCACGCGCGATCGGCAGATCATCTGCTCCTCGCCGCAGCACTTTCACTTCCAGCAGCTCGATGTCGACTGGCAGCTACGTTACTGACAATATTGCTGCAGCAGCGAATGGTATTCCGGCTGCAGGCGATAGCGGTACACCGGACGGCCGGTCGCGCCATAGTGAATGCTGGTGAACAGAATATTAATCTGCGCCAGCCAAATCAGGTATTTACGACACGACACGCGCGAGATGTTCACTTCAGCTGCCAGTTCGTCAGTCGAAAATTCATGCCCCGGATGCGCATCAATCCACTGACACAGCGTGCGCAGCGTTTGCGGCGTTAAGCCTTTTGGCAGGCGCTTATTGTCGTGCTGCGTCGCCGGGCTGCCGTGAATCAGCAGATCCACATCCGCTTGCTGATAATAATGCTGATTGTCCATCAGCGATTTCTTCTGCCGCCAGCCGGTCAGCGCCTCTTCAAAACGTGGGAACTGGAACGGTTTGATCAGGTAATCCACCACGCCGTAGTGCAGCGAGGTTTTGATATTCTCCGCATCGGCCGCCGACGAAATGATGATCACTTCCACCGCGCTCTGCGCCGTGCGCAGTTCCGGCAACAGATCGAGGCCATTCTCCTGCTGCATATAGATATCCAGCAGCACCAGATCGACCGCAGTATCGCTATTGAACAGGATCTCTTTCGCCTGCTTCAAGGTTGAGGCGGTGCCACAACAGTGAAAGCCCTGAATTTGGCCGATATACGCGCGATTAAGCTCGGCGACCATGGCGTCATCATCGACCACTAACACATTGATCATGCGGATTGGTTTCCTCCATCCCAGGGAAGTTGGACTAAAAATTGGGTAAACACGCCGGGTTCTGACTCCACACTCACGCTGCCACCGATATTTTCGGTTTGCTGCTGCAGCAGAAACAGCCCGACACCGCGGTTTTCACCTTTGGTGGAGAAGCCTTTTTCGAAAATGGTGCTGAGATGATCGGCTTCAATGCCTGGACCATCATCACTCACTTCACAGGTCAGCCAACCGTTTTGGTAGTGCAGCATCACGTGAATCTCGCCTTCTACCTGCTCGCTCATCGCATCCAGCGCGTTCTCAATCAGATTGCCGATCACCGTAATCAGCGCCGCCATCTGCTGCTCATTGCCGCTGTCGGGCAGGAAGCTGGCATCGCTGATGGTCAGGCGATGGCCGCAATCCGACGCGCGGTTGATTTTGCTCAGCAAGAAACCAGCAATCACCGGCGACTTAATCTTATCGAGCAGGAAACCGATCTCCGTCTGGTAATTATTGGCGGTTTTGAGAATGTAGCTCTCCACCTGCGTGTAGTTTTTCATATGCAGCAGGCCGAGGATCACATGCAGCTTGTTCATAAACTCGTGCGAGCGCTCACGCAGCGCATCGACGTAGTTTACCATGCCCGTCAGACGCTGCATCAGTTGACTGATTTCCGTCTTGTCCCTGAAAGTGCAGACCGCGCCGATAATCCGTCCCTGCGTGCGCACCGGTACGGTGTTGCTTAGCAACACGCGGCCATTCACATTCAACTCTTCATCACGCCGCGCCCGCCCACTGTGCAGCACATCCCGCAGATGATCGTCAATCACTGAGGCATCGTAGATGCGGTCGCCGCTGATGGTGCCCATCGAATCGTTCAGCAGCGATCGCGCCGCCTGATTCACCAGCGTCACCTGTGCCTGATCATCCATCGCCACCACGCCTTCTTTTAGCGAGTTGAGAATCGCCTGACGCTGTTCAAACAGGGTAGAAATTTCGTAGGGTTCGAGGCCAAACAGGATGCGCTTCAACACACGCACCAGCACCAGGGTGCCGATGGCGCCCGCAAAGGTGCCAATCAGGATAGTCCACAAGATGCTCCAGCGGCTTTGGTTAATCTGATCGGTAACGGCGCTGAGTGAAATGCCCACTACCACGACACCAATCTGCTTATGCTGCGCATTATATACCGGCGTATAGACGCGCATTGCCCGGCCCAGAACACCTTGATTGACGGAGACGTTTTCATGACCGCGTATCGCGGGCTCAATATCAGTGCCAATAAAGTGCTGGCCGATGAGTTCAGGATTCAGGTGCGAATAGCGGATGGTATCCATATTGGTCACCACCACAAACAGCAGGTTATTGCTCTCCTGCACGGCTTTAGCAATGGGTTGGATGCTGGTGGCATTTGGCGGCAATATCAGCGCGTGCTGAATCTCAGGAAATTTGGCCAGCGTGCGCGCCACCGCCATGGCTTTATCCTCCAACTGCGCGCGCGTCGCTGCGCCAATCTGGAAGAAATAGAACATATGCACGCTGAGCAGCACCAGCACAATCACTGCGCTGAGCATCAGGGTGACCAGCGTATTGAGCTTCATCGGCTGCTTGCGCGCCGCGATTCCTTGCTGTGAAGAAGACATGATCGCTCTCGGAGGAGAAGAGGGCACATATTATGACGGATAAACAGAAGAAGGTCGCGCACCATGTAAGGCCGCCATTCGTGGCGGCCTCGACATTGGCGGTACTGAATTAACTCGATTTAACGCGATTCGCAAAGCTCTTACGCAGCTTTTGCAGTTTCGGTGGGATTACCGCCATGCAGTAGCCGTTGCGCTGACCCGCGCCTTGCCAATAATCCTGATGATAACCTTCTGCCGCATACCACTCTTTCAGCGGCTCGATGGTGGTCACTACCGGATCGCTCAGATTCTCCTGCGCGCGCGCAATCGCGGCAATCGCTTCGGCTTCCTGCTCAGCATTCGCCGGGAAAATCGCAGAGCGATATTGGGTGCCAACATCGTTGCCCTGGCGGTTCAGCGTAGTGGGATCGTGGGTGGCAAAGCTGATATCCAGCAGATCGCCGTACTTCACCTGCTCTGGATCGAAACCGATGCGAATCGCTTCTGCGTGGCCGGTCGCACCGCTGCACACCTGCTCGTAGGTTGGATTCGGGCGTGCGCCGCCGGTATATCCACTCTCGACTGACTCCACGCCAATCACATCTTTAAACACTGCTTCAGTACACCAGAAACAGCCACCTGCGATCACCGCATATTCGGTTGCCATTATATCTACTCCTGTCAGGGCGAAAGAATCAAAGTGGGGGCAAGCCCATATCAATTCAAGCAGTTAAATTAACATTTCAGGCTTAAAGTCGCCGCGCTTGTCGAGCCGCAAATTGCTCATCACGCTGAAGCGTCCTTCGCCGGTGTAGTGCAGCGTCGGCGGAAACTCCGGCGTTTCGGCTACATGCGCTTTAACGATCTCAAAGATAAAGAAGTTGTAGTTATCTACCATGGAATCGTCATACAGCTGGCACTCAAAGCTGGCAAAGCAATCGCCGATTAACGGCGCATTGACCACGCTGGCCGGTTCGGGTGTCAGATTGAAGGCATCAAACTTATCGAGACGATCGCCGTGGCTGTTACCGATCGCCACCACGCTGTCCACCAGATTGGCCGACGGCACGTTAATCACGCACTGGCCGCTCTGGCGAATCAGTTCATGGCTGTAATTGCCGCCGGCAATCATGCAGCCAACCAGCGACGGCGAGAACTCCAGAATGGTGTGCCAGCCGAGCGTGATGATGTCGCGATGATCCTCAAACTGGGAACTCAGCAGCACCACCGGACCCGGCTCCAGATACTTCCGCGCTTTGCTTACCGGAAAGTCGATTTTATGCATCGGGATTCTCCTGTTGTAGGTACAGACACATTAAGTGTAGATGCCAGCCTTTACCGAGCCGAAAAATCGCGGCATGTTATCGGCTACCTCTTACCAACAGGCCAATAATATGAACAACATCCTGTGTCAGACCCTTAACCTTCGCTATCCGATCGTTCAGGCGCCGATGGCGGGCGTCTCGACGCCGGAACTGGCGGCGGCGGTGAGCACCAGCGGGGCGCTGGGTTCGATCAGCGTGGGCGCTTCAACGCCGCAACAGGCGGATAGCATGATCCGCAAAACGCTCGCCCTGACAGCCGCGCCCATCAACGTCAACGTCTTCTGCCACGCGCCGGTGCAGCGCAATCCTCAGCAAGAACAGGCGTGGATCGCACGTTTCAAGCCGGTGTTTGCTCGCTATGAAGCGACACCGCCCGATGCGCTGTCAGAAATTTATCAAACGTTTGTGGATAACCACGCGATGCTGGAGGTCCTGCTGGACACCGCGCCCGCCGCAGTAAGTTTCCACTTTGGCTTGCCGTCCGCCGCTGTTGTGCAGCGCTTGAAACGTCGCGGCATTATCACACTGGCGAGCGCCACCAGCGTTGCTGAAGCAGGTGCCATCGAAGCCGCTGACATCGATTTTATTGTGGCGCAGGGTATTGAGGCGGGCGGGCATCGCGGGATATTCCATCCAGAAAATGACGATCAGCAGCTCAGCACCTTTACGCTGGTGCGGGCGATTCGTCGGGCCTCGCGGCTACCGGTGATTGCCGCCGGCGGCGTGATGGATGGCGCGGGCATGGCTGCCATGCTCAAGCTGGGCGCGGCGGGTGTACAGCTGGGTACCGCGTTTATTCTGTGCCCGGAATCCGCCGCCAATGCGGCATACCGTCAGGCGCTGAAAAGCGCGCAGGCCAACAGCACCGAAATGATTGCCGCCATTTCTGGCCGATCGGCAAGATGTCTCACCAACGATTTTTGCCAGCTGGCGCGCGAGTTCGCGCAGGATGCCATTCCCCCTTATCCACTCACCTACGCGCTGGGCAAAGCGCTCGCTGCCGCCGCCGCCGCTAAAGGCGCGCACGGCTTTGGCGCGCAGTGGGCCGGGCAGGGCGCCGCGCTGGCGCGGGAAATGCCGGCGGCAGAATTAATTAACACGCTGGTGGCGGAGTGGCAGGCGGCGTAACGCAGCTTTTCTGCTGCGACTATCTCTATGGTTGAGGAGACGATGATGACAAACCCAGCTGGGATAAATCCCGGAGAACAGGTCGTTTTATACGACGGCGTATGCAAACTGTGCAACGCGTGGGTGATGTTTCTCCTGCGTCACCGCATTCCACGCCATGTACGTTTTGCGGCGGTTCAGAGTGAGCAGGGGAAAGCGCTATTACGTTTTGTCGGTCTGCCAGATGAAGATATTCGCACCATCGTCCTGATTGATGGGCAAAATCATTGGCTCCGTGCGCAGGCAATTTTCCGCATCATGCACTATATGCCGTGGCCGTGGCGCGTTTTGTCTGTCGTGAGGTTTATGCCTGACGTTATCAGCAATTATTGTTACGACCGCATTGCGCTAAATCGCTATCGGCTTTTTGGTCGCTACAACGAGCATTACCCCATTAAATCCGATTATCACGGACGATTTCTAGACCAGTAAAAATCGTCCGTTAATCCTCGAAACGGTACGCTTGCTGCGTAATGGTTTTAGCCATCATCGATTTAATCCATTCCGTAGGTTCCCGTTTACCGCTGCGTTTGTGTGAATAGATTTTCACGGTGAACTTTGGCGCGGGAAACGGCAACCTGAATGAGGTCACATCGGCGGCCTGTTTAATTTTACTGGCAACGAAAGACGGGATCGCCATCAGCAATTCACTTTCCGCGATAATAAAGGGCGCACTCAGCATTGACGGCGTTCTGATGGCGATGCGGCGTTTAAGGCCAATGCGCGCAAGATGGGAATCCAGCAATCCCTGTTTTTCATTCCACGGCGTAACCACCAGATGCCCGGCGGCAAGATAGTCGTCAAGATTCAGACTGCTGCGTCGCGCATTGGCAATCACCATAAATTCATCACTGAATAAATCGGTCTCTTCGAGATCGGGATGATGCATGCCATCCGGCTCGCTAAAACTCAGCGCCATATCGATTTCACCCGCCAGTAATTCAATCAGCGCCGGATTATGCGGCAAATGGCAGAGTTCAAAACTCAGGTTGGGTGCCGTATCAGTCAGCGCATGCATCAGCCGCGGAAAGACACAAAAAGCGGTGTAATCCGTTACCGCAATTCTAAAACAGTCATCACTGGTCAGCGGATCGAAAGGCTGCAGCGGACTGAGATGCCGATTTAACCCGGATAACGTTTCGGCAATATAGGGCGCCAGCTGGCAGGCATAAACGCTGGGACACATTTTGTGGCCTTCGCGGTAGAACAGCGGATCTTTAAAAAACTCACGTAATCGGGACAGCGCATGGCTTAACGCGGAAGTACTCAAACTGAGCTCAATCGCCGCCAGCCTGACCGAACGATGTCTGAAAACTGCGTCGAAAACGGGGAGGAGATTCAAGTCCAGTCGACGCAGCACATGATGCATGAAATTCACCTATCATTGATTTTATTGCACTTATTTCATCGAACATTACCCATTATGCTGGGCAGCATCAATCTGATTAAATAAGAAAATAATGCATGAAGATGACTATTCGGCCAGCCAATCCTGATGACGCGGACGCCATTTACGACATGATTGCTGAGTTGTCGGTTTATGAACATGGATTACAGCCGTCATCAACTACCGTTGAAGAGATCAGATCGACGCTATTCAATCCCGAAAGCCATAGCGAAGCGTTGATGTGCGAGATTGATGGCATAACCGCCGGGTATGCGGTGATTACCCGCAGCTACTCGGCGTGGCTGGGGCGTCGCGGACTCTATATGGAAGATTTGTACTTCTCGCCCAATTTTCGCGGCCTCGGCGCAGGCAAAGCGCTGCTGCAGTATGTCGCTCAGCACGCGGTCAATCACCAGTGCAACCGTATTGAGTGGAGTGCGTTAGATTGGGATCAGTCGGCCAGAGAGTTCTATCTCAGTATTGATGCGTTGCCGTTAAATGAGTGGGTGCGTTATCGGCTCGACGGGGCGGCATTAGAGAAATTTGCTGCCGCCACGCCGCAATAGTTCTCTGCCACAAAAGGCCCGCCAAAATGGCCTAATGCTCATGTCAGCCAGGCCAACGACGAGTGTGCAGGCCGGTGGCACTTTTGGGCCGGCTGTCCTCGCGCCGCTAACGCGGTTCCTTCACTTCGCTCGTCAGCCTAACGGACCGGCGAAGACGGGACTTCCCTGTCCCGGCTTCGCCTTTCGCCCGCGTCCTGCGGGCTCTCCTGGCTTCCTCGCTTCGTTCAGCGCTGCGAATTGCCGGCCCAAAATTGCCCCCGGCCCGCTTCGACGCTTCAGTGCGTGACGCAGCAGATGTGTCAGAGCCCGCACGATTAATGCAGCCTTAAAGCCAAATTCTTTCATAACTGACAAGTATTAGGCCAAACCGGCCGATTAATGTTATTCCCGTTAAAGCGATTGCAGGAACGTCAGCAGATCGGCGTTGAGCTGATCGGTATGCGTCACCGCAAAGCCGTGCGGTGCGTTGTCATACACTTTCAGCTGCGCGCCGGCGATCATTTCGGCGGCGACTTTCCCGGTGGTTTCGAACGGCACGACCTGGTCGTTGCTGCCGTGAATCACCAGCGTCGGCACGTCGATTTTTGCCATATCAGGACGGAAGTCGGTTTCCGAGAACGCGGTAACACAATCAATCGTCCCTTTCAGTGACGCCAGCAGCGCAATATTCAACGTCTGCGTCAGCGCGCCTTCTGAAACCGTTTGACCGGCGTTGGTGCCGTAAAACGGTGTCGCAAAATCACTGATGAACTGCGCGCGATCTTTACGTAAGCCCTGACGAATGCCTTCAAACACCGACAAATCGACGCCTGCTGGATAATCATCGGCCTTGCCGAAGATCGGTGTCACCGCGCCCAACAGCACTAAGCTATCCACGCGCGCTGTGCCGTAATTGTTGATGTAGCGCGCCACATCGCCGCCACCCATTGAGAAGCCCACCAGCGTCACGTTTTGCAGATCCAGATGGCTAATCAGGTCGTTAATATCCGATGCAAAAGTATCGTAGTTGTAGCCTTCCCACGGTTGATCGGAACGGCCAAAGCCGCGGCGATCAAAAGCGATAACGCGGTAGCCTTTCTCCGCCAAAAAATTCAACTGGCTGTCCCACATATCCCCGTCGAGCGGCCAGCCGTGACTGAATAGCACCGGCTTGCCGGTACCCCAATCTTTGAAATAGATCTGCGTACCATCCTGCGTCTTAAATGTGCTCATGTTTCGGCCTTATTAATGTCGATGAATGAAAGCGCCTTATTCAGGCGCCACGAGATAACGAACTTCCGGAGCTGCAGTGCCTTGATGAAATCCCAACACGCGGTTCTGAATCTTTTGATCGTTCATGGTGTAGCGCTCGCGCTGACGCAGATGCTCCATCCATGAGCCAACCACAAAGGTCTCGACAAACATGTCGGGTTGCAGCATGTCCTCATACAGAGACCAGTTCAGCGCGCCGCCACGCCGTCTGACGCGACGCATATCCTGCATGCACACCGCAAAGGCATGCGCATCACTGCGGTTGATCTGATAATGATAGCTGACCATCACCGGCCCGCGATCGTGACGAATCTCCAGCTCGGGCAAGGGATCGCTGACCGTGCTGAGGTCGAGGTTCAGATCCGGATCCTGATCCAGCCGCCAGCGCAGCACCGTCAGGCTCGCCAGCAGCATGCCGACAGTGGCGACAGTCAGTGACAATGGAATGCTGAATGTCGATGCCAGCTGTCCCCAAATGGCGCTGCCTAACGTCATCGAGCCAAAAAACACCGTCAGATAGACCGCCAGCGCCCGGGCTTTCACCCATTTGGCGGCACTGCGCTGCGCGCCAAGATTGAGGGTGGAAAGCACGGCAATCCACGCAAAGCCGGTAAAGAACTCGAACGCATTCAGCAACCAGAGGTGACGAATAAACGCCAGCGCCAGCAGAGTGATGGCAAACATCAGGCTCGCCAGCACCATCAGCTGATCGGGATTAAAGCGTTTGCGCATACGCGGCAACAGCAGCGCGCCGCAAATCGCGCCGATGCCGATGCAACCCAGCATAATGCCGTAGCCGCCGGGCCCGAGGCCCAGTTCGCGTCGAGCCACCAGCGGTAACAGCGCCCAACCGGCACTGCCAAACACAAAGAAAGCGATGGTGCGCACCAGCACATTGCGCAGTACCGGCGCAGCATGCACATAGCGCACGCCGGCACGCACCGCCGGGAAGAAGTGCTCCGGCGGCAAACGCTGCACGCTGGGCTGTGCTTGCCACACATACAGCACCAGAAACACGCCGAGTACCGAAAGCGCATTCAGCAGAAACACCATCCACGGACCGGCAAACGACAGAATCAGGCCGCCGAGCGCCGGGCCGATAGCGCGACTGATGTTAATGCCGAGCGAGTTAAGCGCAATCGCCGGGCCGAGCTCCTCCTTACTGACCAAATCCGGCACGATGGCCTGGAAGGGCGGAGAACTCATGGCCGCGCCGGTACTCAGCAGGAACGCCGCAATCAGCAGCACCATCGGTGTGACCAGGTCTGCCCAGGAAAGGAATGTCAGGCTCGCGGCGGCAATAAACACCCAGATTTGCGAGAACAGCAGGTATTTACGCCGGTCAACGATATCCGCCATCACGCCAGACGGCAGTGCAAACAGAAACATCGGTAAGCTGCTGGCGGCCTGCACCAGCGCCACCGAGAGCGGATCGGCGCTCAGTGTCAGCATGGTCCAGTTAACGCCTACGTCGTTCATCCATGAACCGACATTGGATACCACGGTAGCGATCCACAGCATGCGGAACACGCGCTGGCGCAGCGGCTGCCATGGTGAAACCGACTGCGAAACGGGCGGCAGATCCGCCTCGGGGATGTCATGAATGTCATTAACCTGCGCCATGAACAACCTCCGAAACGCCGCCAAACACGCGCCAGCGACCGGGGCCGGTCAGCGCCAGCGTGGTGAAAATGATCAGCAGCAGCCAGCCAAACTGTCCTTCTGCTATGCTCCAGTTGGGATGGACGAACAGCATCGCCACCAGCAGCACGCCGATAACCGGCAGGCAGGCGAGGCGGGTAAACACGCCGAGCAGGATAAACAGCGGGCAGACCACTTCAGCAACGATCGCCGCCAGCAGGCTGAAGTAGGCACCCAGGCCAAAGGGATCCTCGATACGCGTCAGTTCTTCACTGAAATGGAACACCTTCGGCAAGCCGTGCACGTGCAACAACAGCAGGCAGCCGGTAAGGCGCAGGAAGAACAGCCCCGCATCAATGCGAGGCGGCTGTGAGAGTGAATGTTTCATGGTTTAGAAGGCGAAGCAGCTGCAGCCGAGCGCGCCCCAGAAGGCGTTCTCTTCCGAAACCGGCAGGTTGGCGCCGCGCGCAATCTCGTGAGAATGCGTATGCACGCCGCACGGGCCGCTGCAGTGATGCGCTTGCTGCATCATGCCCACGCGTGTGGTGGCGGTCGGTGGCGCACTGCGATAGTGGCCGGGAACCTTGACCACCGGCGACCACTCCGGCAGCACCGGAATGAGGGGCGGCGCTTCAGAGCTGAAAGCGCCGGCGGCATAAACGATATTTCCGTCCACCACCGTCAGCACCGACTCAATGCCTTTGATCTCCTCTTCAGGCACGCTGAAGTAGTCTTTGCTCAGCACCACCATATCGGCCAGCTGACCGCTTTTAATCTGGCCTTTTTTACCTTGCTCGCTGGAGAACCAGGCGCTGCCCTGCGTCCACAACATCAGCGCCGTATCACGATCGAGGCGCGCGTTGACGTCGTACATCTGCATGCCGCCCACAGTGCGTCCCGATACCAGCCAGTAAAGCGCGGTCCACGGGTTATAACTGGCCACGCGCGTCGCATCGGTTCCTAAACCCACCGGCACGCCGGTCTCCAGCATGCGCGCCACCGGCGGTGTATGGCGAGTGGCCTCAATGCCGTAACGCTCGGCAAAGTACTCGCCCTGGAACGCCATGCGATGCTGTACGGCAATGCCGCCGCCCAGCTCTTTGATGCGGTCAAGGTTACGCTGCGTCACGGTTTCGGCGTGATCGAAGAACCAGTGCAGGCCGTTGAACGGAATGTCGCGGTTCACTTTTTCAAACACATCCAGCATGCGGCTGATCGATTCATCGTAAGTGGCGTGCAGGCGGAACGGCCAGCGATGCTCCACCAGATGACGCACCACACGCTCCAGCTCATCTTCCATGCCGGGCGCCAGATCCGGACGCGGTTCGAGGAAATCTTCAAAATCGGCGGCGGAAAACACCAGCATTTCACCGGCACCGTTGTGACGGAAATAGTCGCTGCCCTGGCCCGGCGTCAGCATGTCGGTCCACTTCTCGAAATCTTCCAGCTCGTGGCCCGGACGTTGGGTAAACAGGTTGTAGGCGATTCGCAGCGTCATCTGCTTTTTCTCATGCAGCTCGGCAATGACTTCGTAATCTTCGGGATAGTTCTGGAAACCGCCGCCTGCATCAATCGCGCTGGTCAGGCCCAGACGGTTCAACTCGCGCATAAACTGGCGGGTGGAATTGACCTGCTGCTCCAGCGGCAGTTTTGGCCCTTTCGCCAGCGTGGCGTAAAGGATCATGGCGTTCGGGCGCGCAATCAGCATGCCGGTCGGGTTGCCATTGCTGTCACGCTGGATCTCGCCGCCCGGCGGATTGGGCGTGTCTTTGGTGTAGCCGACGACCTTCAACGCGGCGCGGTTGAGCAGGGCGCGATCGTACAGATGCAGGATAAACACCGGCGTATCGGGCGCGGCTTCGTTGATCTCATCCAGCGTCGGCATGCGACGCTCGGCAAACTGAAACTCGGTCCAGCCGCCTACCACGCGCACCCACTGGGGTGACGGCGTGCGCAGCGCCTGTTCTCTCAGCATCCGCAACGCATCGGCGATCGAGGGCACGCCTTCCCAGCGCAGTTCGAGGTTGTAATTCAGGCCCCCGCGGATCAGGTGCAGGTGAGAATCATTCATGCCGGGAATGGCGGTATGGCCTTTGAGGTCAATCACTTTGGTGCCTTCGCAGTGATGCTGCATCACGTCGGCCAGGCTACCCACTTCGAGAAATTTGCCATCGCGCATCGCCACGGCCTCGGCAATTGGGTTGCCGCGATCGACAGTATGAAATCGCCCATTGGTCAAAATGATGTCTGCTTTGCCTAACGTAACCATAAAAGCTCCTGAATAAGAGGTCCTGCCAATTTCGCAGGTGAAATACTGGGTGGGATTATGTTCAGGCGGTGCGGAAAGCGTCTAGTTATACAAAAGGATAGGTATACCTTCGTATAGTTATACCTATAGATAATGGTTCGTGTGCCCAAAGGTTCTTACACTGCGCCCAGACATTCACCTCAATGGGCATACAAAAATGACAACCAGTAAATTAGAAGTACTGACGCCGCACAACTGCCAGATCATCTTCATTGACCAGCAGCCGCAAATGGCATTTGGCGTGCAGTCCATCGACCGTCAGGTATTGAAAAATAACGTGGTCGCGTTGGCAAAAGCGGCGAAGGTGTTCAACATTCCTACCGTACTGACCACGGTGGAGACCGAGAGCTTCTCAGGTAACACCTTCCCGGAGCTGCTGGATGTGTTCCCCGGCCAGGACATTCTTGAGCGTACCTCGATGAACTCGTGGGATGACCAGAAAGTGCGTGATGCGCTGGCGGCCAACGGTAAGAAGAAAATTGTGGTTTCCGGTCTGTGGACCGAAGTGTGTAACAACACCTTCGCGCTGTGCGCCATGCTGGAAGGCGACTATGAGATCTACATGGTGGCTGACGCCTCCGGCGGCACCACCAAAGAAGCGCACGACTATGCCATGCAGCGCATGATTCAGGCGGGCGTGATCCCGGTGACCTGGCAGCAGGTGATGCTGGAGTGGCAGCGCGACTGGGCGCACAAAGAGACCTACAACGCGGTGATGGATATCGCGAAAGAGCACTCCGGTGCTTACGGCATCGGCGTTGATTACGCTTACACCATGGTGCACAAAGCGCCATCGCGTCAGAAGAGCGAGCATCGCACGCTGGCACCGGTTGCTGCGCCCGTTCGCTAAATCGTCACCCAGGCGAGCGCTTACGGGCTCGCCTTTCTTTTTCAAGGAGGACCGGTGAGTCCTTTACTGATTTCTCTGGCGGCGGGTGTGTTTATCGGCCTGATTTACGCCTTGCTCAATGTGCGATCGCCGGCGCCGCCCGCCGTGGCGCTGGTGGGCTTGCTGGGCATGATTGTGGGCAGTTCGCTGGGTGGAAAATTGACGCATCCCGTAGCGCCCGTCGATAAAACCTCACGCGCGATGGCCGCTGACAGGCCGCTACCTCCCGCCACGCTCACCGCAAAACAGGCGGGTTGAACATGCTGAAAACCTATGCGATATCGCTCTCGGTCGGTATTTTAGTCGGCATCATTTATGCCGTTATCGACGTCAATTCCCCAGCGCCGCCCGTGATTGCGCTGCTTGGTCTGTTTGGTATGCTGGTCGGCGAACAGATTATCCCGCTGTGTAAGCGCCTGATAAACCGTCAACCGGTCACGCTGGCCTGGTTTCGTCAAGAGTGTGTGCCTAAAATCAGCGGCACGCCGCCATCGAGTGACAAAAACTCCTGAGGACGCGCCGCAGGCAGTGAATAATAATGAAGGAACACAGCATGCAGCTGTCGCAGCGCATTGTCGTTGTTGATGATGAACGATCGGTTCGCAGTGGTTTGAGCAATCTGCTTCAGTCGGAAGGTTACGCAACGCAGGCATTTGAGTCGGCTGAAGCGCTATTAGCGGACGAGACGGCGCTAAATGACGCTGCGCTGTTTATTATTGATGTTGAGCTCAAAGGCATGTCGGGCTTTGAGTTGTTCCGTGCGCTGGTACAGCGTCGCGCGAACCCACCCGGAATTATCATCTCCGGCAATGGCGATGAGAATATGCTCTGGTATGCCATCCATCTAGGCGCGATCACCTTTATGCGAAAGCCCATTGATATCGACCTGCTGTTTGAACATATCCGTCTGGCGTTTTCCTCCCAGGCAGCGCGCCAATGAGCACGCTTTTCCTGTCGTTAAATATCGCGGATGACGCGGCGCTGGTGCTGGCGGATGACATCGTTTTCACCCCGCTGGCGCAGGAAGGGCAGGTTGAGTGGATCGAATGCCGTCACCCGATCTCCGATGAACGCTTCGTGCTGGCCACGGCTGCGGCCGAAGAGGCGGAGTTTCCGGTAACGCAACTGCTGAAAAATGAGTATGCGCTGCGCGCCTTATTAGCAGAAAGCTGGGCGCTAAAACCGCTGCGTCACACCTTATATCAGGGGCGCTACGCCCTGATTTATCCCGCGTTTCGCTACCAAACCCTGGCGGATTATCTGCGCCTGCCAGCGGGTAAAATTCAGAAGTTCATCAGCTGCGCCGTGCTGCTGTGTAATGCGCTCAGCAAGCTGCATCAGCAAGGTTTGGTGCACGGCGACATCAAACCGGCCAATTTCTTCTTTACCGATCAAGGCGACGTGGTGCTGGGCGGCTTTGGCCTGGCGTTTATCGAAGCGGACTCACAGCAGCCGCTGCGCGCCTCTGTGACCGGCGGCACGCTGGCCTACATGTCGCCCGAGCATACCTCGCGCACCGCGCACGCGGTCAGCCGGGTCAGCGATCTCTACAGTCTGGGCATCGTGCTTTACGAATTACTCACCGGCAAGCTTCCCTATGGCAGCGCGGAAGGGGGCGCGGCTGAATGGGTGCACCATCACATTGCCTCCGAAGCGCTGCCGCCGCACCGGCTGCGCAAAGATGTGCCGCTGGTACTCTCATCCCTCATTTTACGCCTGCTAACCAAATCGCCGGAGCAGCGTTATCAAACCGTCGAAGGGGTGCTGGCCGATCTGCGCCGCTGTGAATCCAACCTGATGCCTGACGGCGTAGTTGAATCCTTCGCGCTGGGCTTACAGGATGTGCCAACCACAACGTTGTTATCCGATGTGCTGTACAGCGACCATGCTCAGGCCAGCGAGCTGCTGGCGGCGTTTGATGAGGTGTGCAGCAGCGGGAAACACTGCATGGTGGCGATTGGCGGCGCGCCCGGTGCCGGAAAATCGGCGCTGATGGCCTCGGCGCTTAAAATCCTGCGGGAAAAAAACGCGCTGCTGACGGTGACCAAAGCCGACCAGCACTCGCCCATTTTGCCCTACGTGGTATTTACCTCGGCGTTTCGATCGCTGACGCTGCATCTGCTCGGGTTGCCCGCCGAAGAGCTGGCGCGCTGGAAAACACACATTGCGCGCCAACTGGGGAATTATGTTGGGCTGGCCGTTAATCTGGTGCCCGAACTGGGCATCTTGCTCAACCACAAAGCCAGCGTGCAGGCGGATGCACGCTCGTTAGATGCACGCAATCGCCTGAATCTGGTGGCCTGCAGCCTGGTGAAAGCCTTTACGGTGCCGGGGCGGCCGCTGATCCTGCTGATTGATGACGTGCACTGGGCCGATCAGGCGACCTTGCAGCTGCTACAGAATTTGCTGCGCTCCAGCGACGATATTCCCTTATTGCTGGTGATTTCTCATCGCGATCGCGCCTCGTTGCCCTGTCCGACGGTGGTCGCCAGCCTGGAGCGCATTCGTGCGGCGGCCACGCGCATTGTGGATATCACGCCCGAGCCGCTGTCGGTGAAAAATATCGCCAGCTGGCTGGCCGGCATTTTTCACACGCGCAGCGCGGAGACCACCGAGCTGGCGCAGATCATCCATGAAAAAACCGCCGGGAATCCGCTCGCCACGCGTGAGTTTTACCGCCAGGCGGTGCGCGATCACCACATCACACACGCTGCATCCCATAAATGGACCTACAATCCGCACGCGTTGAGAAACTGCCATTACACCGCGAACGTTGCCGCCAGCGTGCTGCAACAGCTGCAGTTGCTCGCGCTGCCGCTGCGCCAACTGCTGGGCCGATTGGCCTGCATCGGCAGTAGCGGCGATCTGCCGGTGTTGGCCGGCATCCTCGATACGGCGCTTAGCGCCCTTCGCGCCACGCTGCGCCCTGCGGCTGAGGCCCGGCTGATCTCGCTGACCGATGACAGCTACACCTTTATGCATGACAGCATGCATGAGGCCGCGCTGAAGTTGCTTTCGTCGGCGGCAAAAGATGATTTTCACTTTGCCGCTGCGCGCTATTACATGCAGGCCGCGCGCCAGGATAATGCGCATGCGCTGCTGTTCAGTGCCGCGCATCACACCATCACGCTGCAAAACCGCGCACTTTTAGCGCCTGATGCCGCTGCGTTTAGTCTGCTGTTATTAAACGCCACCCGACGCGCGAAAATTATGGGCGATTACGCTTCCGCGCTGCGTTTCTTACACGCTGCCCGAGCGCTCAACGCAGCGTCAGGCGCGGAGGAGAGCGGCCCGTTTTTGTTTGAGCAAGCGGAGTGTGAGTTTTTAAACGGCAACTTATCGGGCGCGCTGGCGTTGAGCTCTGAGATTCTCGCCACGCCCGGTGCGGTCACCGATAAAGCCGAAGCGGCGTCGCTAATTGCTGAAATTCATATGCGTCAGTCCGACAGCCAGCTGGCGCTGGAAACCGCGCTGGCCTGGCTGGCGGTGTTTGACATTCATCTGCAGCGCTATCCGGATAAAGCCGAGTGCGATGTCGCCAGGCAACGGTTGAAAAAAGAGGTTGGCAAAAATCCCTACACGCGCTTCCGTTCCCTGCCGCGAGTGACCTGCCATAAAACCGAAGCGGTGATGAATTTGATGGCCAGCGCCAGCACCTTCGCCGCATTTATCAGCCCACGGCTGCAGTTCATCATCCTGTGCAAACTTCTGCATCTGACGATGGAGAAGGGCATCAGCGGTGCCTCCACGCTGGCGCTTGCCTGGTACGGCGTGGTGTGTGGTGATCAGTTCAACGAATACAGCCGAGGATTTGCCAGCGCGCTGCTGGCCCGCGAGCTGGTGTATAAGCACGACTTCGTTAGCTACAAAGCGCGCACGCTGATGCCGCTGGACCAGGTGAGCGTCTGGACCATGCCGCTCAGTTACGCCATTGAGTGCGCTAAAGCGACTTTTGATGTGGCGGTTGATATTGGCGATCGCACGTCGGCGTGTCTGGCGCTGCGTCATCTCACCATGAATTGCCTGGCGCGCGGTGACCATCTTGATGGCGTGCATACTTCGATCATGCGCGGCATGGTCTATGTGCGCAAAGCGCAGTATCGCGATGTGGAAGTGATACTCGGCATGCAGCTGGATTACGTGATGTTCCTGCGTAAGCCAGCCGGTGAGACCTTGTCCGGCGATGATTTCCATACGCCCGCGCTAAATGTGGTGCAACCCGAATACGCCATTGAACCGCTGTTTTTGATGCAGTTCTGGACGCGGCTGTATAAAGGCATGGCGCACTTCTTTGCCGGTGAGTATGCCGCCGCCCAGCGCCAGTTCAGCGACGCCGCACCGCTCACAGACGTGATTCCCGGCCATGTGCATATGCTGGATTTCCATCTCTACAGTGCGCTTTCACTCAGCATACCGCTGCAACCGAATGAGCTTGATGCCACGCAGCGGCAGCAACTGCAGCGCCATCTTGAAAGAATCATCACCTGGGCAACGGAGAACCCCGGCACCTTCGCCGACAAAGAGGCGCTGCTGCGCGCCGAACTGCTCAGGCTGGAGGATAACAGCGGCGCGGCGCTGGAGCAGTTTGAAAAAGCCATTGAGCTGTCGCGCAAAGGGCAGTTTCATCCGATCAACGCTCTGGCATGCGAACTGGCTGCGCGCTGCGCCAGTGCGCGCGGCATGGCGTTCGCCGCCGAGGGCTACATCAAAGGCGCGCTTGCCGCCTGGGATCGCTGGGGCGCGGGCGCCAAGGTGCGTCAGCTTGAAATACACTATCCGCATCTGGTGGCGCACCCGCCGCAGAGCGCGTTAAACACCGTGACCTTTGAGCAGAGCGCGGTGATCAGCGACCTGCAAAGCCTGGTCACGGCGATGCGCGCATTGACCGAAGAGATCAATCTTGATCGGCTGATCCATATTTTGATGATGATGTTGGTGGAGCGCGCCGGTGCGCAGCACTGTATTTTGATCCGCCTCATCGACGGCAATGTGCCGGAAATTCAGGCGCGCGCCTCCTCCACGGTGGAAGGCGTCAGAGTCAAAATCGTTAATGAACTGCCGGTGGCGACCGATCTGCCGCTGTCGATTCTCTCGGCGGTGATCCGCACCGGACAGGAAATCCGTACCGGTCGGCCGGAAGTGTTTAGCCCGTTTAGTCAGGATAACTATCTGGTTGCCTCTGGCGCGGCAGTGATGTGTGTGCCGATGTTTCGCCAGGCGCAAATGGTGGGCGTGCTCTATCTGGAAAACCGGCTGATGCCGGATGTTTTCACCGCGGAGCACTCGCGCATTGTCTCGATGTTAGGTGCGCAGGCTGCGGTTTCTCTGGAAACGGCGCGGCTGTATGCCGAGCTGGTGGAGGAGAACATCCAGCGGCGGAAAATTGAAAAACAGCTGCGTGCCAGCCAGACATCCCTGATGCTGGGTGAAAAAATCAGTAATACCGGTACCTGGCACTGGCATCTTGAGCCGGATATCCAGCTGATATCGGACGAATATAAACGCATCATGGGGCTGCCCGCCGGGCAGGTGAGCACCTCGATGGCCGAGTTTCAGCGGCGGGTGCATCCAGACGATCTTCAGTGCCTGAAAGCGCTGATTGAATCCAGCGTGGCGCATGGCGTGAGCATGCAGGCTGAATTTCGTATCATCCGTGATGACGGCGAATGCCGTTATATCAAAGGCATAGGTGAGCCGGTGGAGAACTGGCCGGATGTCGCCGAATATTTCGGCACGCTGACGGATATCACCGCGCAGCGTCAGTCCGAAGATGCCGCCAGAATTGCCCAGGCCGAGCTGGCTCGCGTGGCGCGCGCCACCACGGTAGGACAGCTGACCTCATCGATCGCCCATGAAATCAATCAGCCGCTGATGTCGATTGTGGCCAATGCTGGCGCCAGCCTGCGCTGGTTGAAACGCGATCCGGCTCAGCTGGAGAAAGCCAGTGAAAGCATTGAGGAGATCATTAACGAAGGGCGGCGCGCTGGCGAAATTATTCGCGGCCTGCAGTCACTGACGCGCAATAATGTCGCGGAGTATGCATCGGCCAGGCTACATCTGCTGGCGCGCGATATTCTAACCTTGTCGCGTCTGGAACTTGAGCGCCGCTCGGTGGCACTCGAACTGGATATTCAAGCGCCATGGGATGAGGTGTTTTGCGAGCGCGTACAGATTCAGCAGGTGCTGCTGAATCTGGTGATTAATGCCATTGAGGCGATGGCGGATAATGGCGGAGCGCGTATTCTGCGGCTCTCATCCTCCAATCCTGACGCGAATCATATTCGTATAGCGGTGGCCGATAACGGCAGCGGATTATCGGCAGAGGTTATCGGCAAGATATTCGACTCTTTCTACACCACCAAAGCGGAAGGAATGGGAATGGGCCTGACCATCAGTAATGAAATCATCAAACGTCATGGTGGTGTGCTGAGTGCGGAAAACCGCCCGCAGGGCGGCAGCATATTTAGCTTTACCCTACCATTAAATCTGGGGAAATAGTTTATCTGATCCTCCCGCGCTATTTCGCGGCAGGAAAATCGGACCGTTATCACTATAACGCGCGCGTTATTCATCTTGCAGTAAATGAAGTTTCTCAGCGGCTCTGACTAATTCTGATACTGAACGCACCGCCATTTTTTCCATTACGCGGCGTTTATGCACTTTTGCCGTAATTTCACTGATGCCCATTTCGGCGGCAATCTGCTTATTTAATAAACCGCGAATGACAAGCAGCATCAATTCCATTTCCCGTGGCGTTAAAGAGTGATAACGCCCGGTGAGTACAACTCTTTCCTGTGCAAGTGCTGCGCTTTTTTCGGCCAGCGCCATGGCAGCGGATACCACTTGTATCAGGTCATCCGGCATCACGGGCTTGGTGAGAAACTCAAAGGCGCCAGCCTTCATCGCGCGAACCGTCAGAGGAATGGTGCCAAAGCCGGTGAGGAAAATGGTGGGAATGGTGTATCCGCGTGCGGTGATATCCTGCGAGACATCAAAGCCGTCGAGGCCCGGCATATTCATATCGACAATTAAACAGCTCGGGGTGCGGTAATGCGGCTGATGTAAAAATTCAGCGGGGGAGGTAAAGGTCGAAATCAGGTAGCCTTCTGAGCTCAGAAGATTTTGCAGCGCGTTGATGACAGCGGGGTCATCGTCAACAATATAAATCGTTCTATCCATAAAAACTCATTCAGACTCTTACGAGTTCTATTCACTACATGCGCGCTAATATACCCGCAAAATAGTGCTGTAGGAATGGCGAAAAACGTATATGTGAATGTGATTATCTGCTGCGCTGTCAGGCCTAAAAAGGGTGAGGATGTAAAGCCATGCACTCACCCGCTATTCTTAAGGTAATAAATGCGTAACCTTAAGGTTCTTCAATTCGCGATACCCTCAAGGTGGTTTGTTCGCCACGCCCATACACTTTTCCACTGACGCGAACTTTATCACTGGCTGAATAGGTTTTCTCTTTGAAGGCCGGCTTCTCAGCATTAATGATAATCGTGCCGGTATCATCGCGGAATTTGTAGCTATCACCTTTCAGCTTTTCAATAATATGGCCTTCGAGCGTGACATAGCCGCCCTGACGGAAATCACGAATACGTGAAATCGGGGTTTGTGCGGTGTCTTCCGATCCTTTATAACCGGCATCCTGATTCTTCTGCGGCGGTGCTGTTTCACCTGATTGGTATCCGCCTTCCGCTGCGCTCACGCCAACGCTGAACATCATGATTACTGAAGCTAAAACAACCTGTTTCATACGCTCTCCATAGATTTTCCTGCTGACACGGTGTTAAGTCTGGCACAAATATGCGCGACTGCACGACAAACGCAGCGGTAATTGAAAAAAGCACAACTGACTTATTTATGCCAGGGTATGTAGACGCGGTTTTTATTTCTTTGGCTAAGCGCGACGTTAAATTAGCGCCGTGCTTATCTGCTCATTCGAATTAAGAGTGCTAGCCACTCAGGAAAATAAATCATGAAAGCTATCGTCTATAACGGGCCTTTTGATGTCTCGGTTAAAAATGTTCCTGATGCAAAAATTGTGCGTCCTACCGATGCGCTTATTCGTATTACCACCACCAATATTTGCGGTTCCGATTTACATATGTACGAGGGGCGCACCAGCTTTGAACAGGGACGCATCTTTGGTCATGAAAACCTTGGCGAAGTGGTGGAAGTGGGGAGTGGCGTCGAGCGACTTAAGGTTGGCGATTACGTTTGTATGCCGTTCAACGTCGGCTGTGGTTTCTGTGAAAATTGTGAGAGAGGGTTAACCGGTTTCTGTCTGACAGCCAATCCCGGCACCGCAGGTGCGGCCTACGGTTTTGCTGAAATGGGTGAGTGGGAAGGTGGCCAGGCCGAGCTGCTGCGCGTGCCGTTTGCCGATTTTAACTGTTTGCTGCTGCCACCGGATGCGGTGGAGAAAGAGGAAGATTATGTGATGCTGTCAGACATTTTCCCCACCGGCTGGCATGCAACCGAGTTGGCAGGCCTGCGACCGGGCGATAGCGTCGCCATCTACGGTGCGGGCCCGGTAGGCTTGATGGCCGCGCATTCGGCGATCATCAAAGGCGCGTCGCAGGTGTTTGTGGTGGATACGCACCCCGATCGCCTGGCGCTGGCGGAGCAGATGGGCGCAACGGGCATCAATGCCGTGGGCGACGCAGCGGTGCAGCAAATCCTTGATCTGACGGATGGACGCGGCACGGATTGCGGTTGTGAATGCGTGGGTTATCAATGTTGTAATCAGCATGGACACGAAGATAACAGCGCCACCATGAACAGCCTGGTCGCCTCCACCAAAGCCACCGGCGGCATTGGCGTGGTGGGCGTGTTTATCCCGCAGGATCCCGGCGCGGCCAGCGAGTTAGCCAAAGTGGGTAAAATGCCGTTCGATTTCGGCAGCTTCTGGTTTAAAGGGCAGTCGATCCGTACCGGCCAGGCCAACGTCAAAGCCTATAACCGCCAGCTAGCGCGATTGATTGCCACCGACAAAGCGCATCCGGCGAGCATTATTTCTCATCGACTGTCGCTGGCCGAAGGCCCCGAAGCGTACCGCCATTTCGACGATCGTGATGCGGGCTGGACCAAGGTGATTTTGAAACCTTAACGCATTCATAGCGCCTGTTATGCCGCATGATATTTTTGGTCGCCATTAATGGCGACCCTGTGGAGGGTGCGAAAATAATTGAAATAAAGCGCAACGGTATTTATCAGGATTAATCTTATTAATAAAACGTTAAAGCTACCATTCGGTTAAAATACCCTCGCTTTACATTCTCCTCATTAATCTCTTTAAACATCATTTCTAAATCAGGCGAAATATAAACGTTTTTATGCTCTACAGTTAATAGGGTCTTAACTGGAGGAGCATGTCACATGTCGAAAGATAAAAAAGAACAGAATTTAACCCATACCGCGCCGCATAAAGGGCCAGAAACCTCTGAGCCAGGATTAGGTGATTTAGCACCGCAAGGCGGTGGACATAAACCTGCCGCTGAACCGACGCCGCCGGGCAAGCAGCCTACCGCGCCCGGCAGCCTGAAAGCGCCCGCCACGCAAAACAGCAAACTTGAGCAGCTCGATGAGTACCGCAAAAATGGCGAAAACGCCGACCTGACCACTAATCAGGGCACCCGCATCGCCAACGATCAGAACTCGCTGCGTGCCGGTTCGCGCGGGCCCACGTTGCTTGAAGACTTCATCATGCGTGAAAAAATCACGCATTTTGACCACGAACGCATTCCTGAGCGTATCGTTCATGCGCGCGGTTCGGCGGCGCACGGCTATTTCCAGCCCTACCGCTCGCTGGAAAAACTGACCAAAGCAGGTTTCCTCAGCGATGCTGAAAAAATCACACCCGTCTTCGTGCGTTTCTCCACCGTGCAGGGTGGCGCAGGATCGGCTGACACCGTGCGCGATATTCGTGGATTCGCCACCAAGTTCTATACCGATGAGGGCGTTTTTGATTTAGTCGGCAACAACACGCCAGTGTTTTTCATTCAGGATGCGCACAAATTCCCGGACTTCGTGCATGCGGTGAAACCCGAGCCGCACAACGAAATCCCGCAGGGGCAGAGCGCGCACGACACCTTCTGGGATTATGTGTCGCTGCAACCTGAAACGCTGCATAACGTCATCTGGGCGATGTCGGATCGCGGTATTCCGCGCAGCTACCGCACCATGGAAGGCTTTGGCATCCATACTTTCCGCCTGATTAACGCTGAGGGTAAAGCCACCTTTGTGCGTTTCCACTGGAAACCGGTGGCGGGCAAAGCCTCGCTGCTGTGGGATGAAGCACAGAAGCTGACCGGCCGCGATCCCGATTTCCATCGTCGCGATCTGTGGGAAGCGATTGAAGCCGGGGACTTCCCGGAATATGAGCTCGGCCTGCAGCTGATCCCGGAAGAGGACGAGTTCAAATTCGATTTCGACATTCTCGATGCCACCAAACTGATCCCTGAAGAGCTGGTGCCGGTCGAACTGGTCGGCAAAATGGTGCTCAACCGTAATCCGGACAACTTCTTTGCCGAGACCGAACAGGTGGCGTTCCATCCGGGCCACATTGTGCCGGGGCTGGACTTCACCAACGATCCGCTGTTGCAGGGCCGTTTGTTCTCCTACACCGATACGCAAATCAGCCGTTTGGGTGGGCCGAACTTCCATGAGATCCCGATCAACCGTCCTGTTTGCCCGTACCACAATTTCCAGCGTCAGGGCATGCATCGCACGGAAATCGATACCAATCCGGCCAACTACGAACCGAACTCCATCAACAACAACTGGCCACGTGAAGTGCCGCCAGCGGCAAAAGAGGGCGGATTCGAGAGCTATCAGGAGCGGGTGGAAGGCAGCAAGGTGCGCGAGCGTAGCCCATCGTTTGGCGAATATTACTCGCAGCCACGGCTGTTTTGGCTGAGCCAGACCGCGGAAGAGCAGCAGCATATCATCGGCGCTTATTCGTTTGAGCTCAGCAAGGTAGCGCGTCCTTACATCCGCGAACGCGTGGTCGATCATCTGCTGCAGATTGACGTCACGCTGGCGCAGGCTGTGGCCACCAATCTGGGGCTGAAGCTGAGTGATGAGCAGCTCAACACCGTTCCGCCGAAAGATGTCAACGGCGTGAAAAAAGATGACAGCCTGAGTCTGTATGCGCAACCGAGCGGCGACATTAAAGGCCGTCAGGTGGCGTTACTGCTGAGCGACGGTGTGAAAGCCGCCGACGTGCTGGCGATTCTGCAGGCGCTGAAAGCGCAGGGCGTGCATGCCAAAATTCTGGCAGCGCACATGGGACAAGTGCTGGCGGATGATGGCTCGGTGCTGCCGGTTGATGCCACCTTTACCGGTCTTCCTTCGCTGACCTTTGATGCGGTGATTGTGCCGGATGGCAATATCGATGCGTTGCTGCTGAGCGGTGATGCGCGCTACTTCCTGCTGGAAGCCTACAAGCATCTCAAAGCCATCGGTCTGAGCGGTGATGCACGCCGGTTTAAGGCGCAGTTCAACGTGCAGGACAATGAGGTCGAAGAAGGGCTGGTGGAAGATGTGAAAGCCGAGGGCACCTTTATGGCGGACTTCCTTTCTGTCATGGCATCCCATCGCGTCTGGTCGCGCAGCAAAAAAGCGCTGACCGTCGCAGCCTAATGCGCGGGGCGGAGTTGATTGCTCCGCCCCGTTTTCCCTGCATCTTAGGCAAAAAAAAGCCCGCTCGTAGCGGGCTGGTCGAGATGGATACCGAAGTGATCGTGTAAACGCGTACTGTGTGTTGCTGCCACTCAATGTGGTGGAACCAGACTACAGTAATATTTCGCAACTGGTCATAGGAGTTATCGATGGACCGAAAAATAACCGTATTCGTCCACTGATGCGTGGTTTACCTGCTTAACTCTGTTGGTGGGGAAGACAGAGGACAACATGCAGTTTAAAAGAAAAATGGATAAGCCGGTTTCTTCTGACGGCGGTTTACTGAAAAGCATTGTGCTCTCTGGACTGCTGCTGTTGATCACCGTAGCCAGTATGAGTATCTGGACCTTGCGTGAAGACTGGCTGGCGACCGTGCGTCAGACCCAGGAATCCGCGATGAATCTGGCGTTATCACAATCGCGTCAGGCGGAAGACACCTTCCTGCAGACCGAGCTGTCGCTGCGTCAGGTACAGCGTGATCTGCAGCTACAGCTGGCAACGCGCATTCAGGGCGCTGACCTGAGTAATACCATGCGCGAATTACAGCGCCGCTTACCGCAGTTACACGGCTTGTTCTACTACGATCAAGATGGCAAGTGGATCGCCACCTCCGCCCAACGCGCACCCAACAATATCAATAATTCCGATCGTGAATACTTCACTTTTCAGCGCCATAACCGGCGCAACAGCGTGCATATCGGCCCGGTGATCAACAGCCGCAGCACCGGTGATTTGGTCATCCCCGTTTCCCTGCGCGTCAGTGATGCCAGCGGTGGCTTTAAGGGCGTGCTGCTGGCCACCATCAAGGTCGATTTTTTCCGTCGCTTCTACAGCTATTACGAGCTCGGTGCGCGCGATGTACTGGTGTTGATGCTGGCTGACAGCACGGTGCTGTATGCGCGTCCGATGCCTGACAGTTACATCGGCAAAAATCTCTCAGCCAGCCCGCTGTTTCAGGAGATGCTGGCGAAAATGGATCGCGGCAGCGGGCAGTGGAAATCGGTGCTGGATGGCCAGGCGCGGATCTTTGGTTTTGCGCGTTCCGATCGCTATCCGATTATCGTCGCCGCCGGTTACAACAGTGACGATCTGTTCCATGTGTGGGTTAACCGTCGGGCGCAGGATATTCTGCTCAGCATTATCCTGCTGCTGACCATCTTGCTGCTCGGTATTTTCCAGCTGCGTCAGGCGCGTAGCGTGTTGCGCTATCAGCAGGAATTGACTCAGCTGCGCGACGAACTGCACAGCGCCAACCTCGCCCTGAATCAACTCGCGCACGTTGATGGTTTAACCGGTCTGGCGAATCGAAGGGAGTTTGATCGTTTCCTGCATCAAGCGCTGGCCCACGCCGCCGCCAGCGGTAAACCGCTCACGCTGATCATGATGGATATCGATTTCTTCAAGCATTACAACGACACTTACGGCCATATTGCCGGGGATAAGTGCCTGAAAGCGATCGGTGAAGTATTAGCTGCCGTGGTTGCGCGGCGCTCCGATATCGCCGCGCGCTATGGCGGCGAGGAGTTTGCGCTGATCCTGCCTGATACCCCATTCGATGAGGGCATGACGATTGCGCATCGGGTGGTTGAGGCGGTGCGTATCAGGCAGCTTGCGCATATTTCTTCGCCCATAGGGCAGGTGACGATCAGTGCCGGCTGCGCCACCACTGCGACGTCTGCCACCCTCAGTGCGGTAAAACTGCTGGAGTACGCCGATCACGCCTTGTACCGGGCAAAGCGTGAAGGGCGTGATGATGTGAAAGGGATTAATATAGATGAATCGCAAGCGTAATTGGCTTATTCCACGGCGGGCAGCTGGTATTTGATATATTGACGCAGCGCCTCGTGCATCTGGCTATTCCTTTCGTCCTCTAAGCCGCGCTCTTCATATTCTTTCGCCAGTTGAATAATCACCTCATCATATTTCCCTTTGAAGGTGATGTTATTTACCGCCACCTGCTTAATCATTAACTCGCGCAAGGCAGCGACTTCAATCTGCAGCTGGTTTACCGTTGCTTCCAGCTCGTTTACGCGTTCTTCATTCGACATAGGTTCTCCGGATGTTATTAAGCTGTGACCGTATCAGGGGCTGAATATCGCATTCGCATGCGTGTAATTCAAGCGTGAAGCGCTTACTTCGCTACCGGCAGATCCGCTCAGGGCTTGAGTCTGTGACGCGCTGCGAAAATAAAAAGCCAGACCTGTTTCCTGTTGAGAAACATATTATATGCTGTTCTCAGCAGGAAACGCGGAGGCGTGACGTGATTAAAAGCTGGAAGCATAAGGGATTACAAAGTTGTTTGAGGAAGATGATAGCAGCGGCGTCCAGGCGCAGGACGCGGAACGCATTCGGCTTCGCCTGGAGTGACCCCGGGACCATAGACAAATCTGCCCTATATTTTGAGCATAGGAGGAGTCTATGGGCACACCACGATTTACCCCTGAGTTTAAAGAAGAAGCTGTCCGCCAGATCACCGAGCGGGGCTATTCCATCGCCGACGTTTCTGAACGCCTGGGCGTCTCGCAGCACAGCCTTTATAAATGGGTCCGCTCCATAAAACCTGATGACACCGGGGACCAGGCGCAGGATCTGCTGGATGCCCGGACGGAGATCCTCCGGTTGAAAGCGCAGCTCAAGCGAACTGAGGAGGAGCGGGATATCCTGAAAAAGGCGGTGCGGTACTTTGCAAGGGAGCCCGACTAAAGTACCGCTTCATTAACGATCACCGTCAGGTCTGGTCGGTCGCACTGATGTGTCGGGTTCTGAAGGTTGCCCGTTCCGGTTTTTACGTCTGGCTCCACTGCCCGTTATCAGCTGGAGAGCAGGATAATCAGCGGCTGCTGACGCTTATCCGCGACTCTTATACCCTGAGTGGCGGCGTCTATGAGTACCGGCGTGTCCACAGTGACCTGCGAGAAATCGGAGAGGTATGCAGTAAAAACAGGGTAGCGAAAATGATGCGGCAGAACAGAATCAAGGCCGTATATGGCTGTAAAATCCCGCGAGGAGCACGGGGACGTCCGTCAGTCATTGCTCCTCACCGGGTATAGCGGGAGTTCACAGTCGTTAAACCGAACCAGGTCTGTGTAACGGATATTACCTACATACGGACCTGGCAGGGCTGGCTGTATCTGGCCGTGGTGATAGACCTGTTTGCCCGCAATGTGGTGGGCTGGTCAATGAAACCCTCACTGTCGCGCGAACTGGCGCTGGATGCTCTCCTGATGGCCGTCTGGCGACGAAGGCCTGAGGAAACCGTTATCGTACACAGCGACCAGGGCAGCCAGTATGGCAGCGATGACTGGCGACGGTTCTGCCAGGCTAATAACCTGTCACCCAGCATGAGCCGGCGCGGCAACTGCTGGGATAATGCAGTGGCAGAATCCTTCTTCAGTTCGCTAAAAAAAGAGCGCATCAGAAAGCGGATCTATAAAACCCGGGACATGGCCCGGGCTGATATCTTTGATTATATCGAAGTGTTCTACAACCGGACCCGACGCCACAGCCACCTGGGAGGTGTCAGTCCAGAGGCCTTCGAAAAAGCCTCGTCGTGAGGACAGTGAATGTCTACGGGAACGGGGTCACTCCATTAACGGCGACCGTTATACCTTACAATCCGCGTTTTGCCATCAACCGCGCTAAATCCACCAGACGATTGGAGAAGCCCCACTCGTTATCGTACCAGGCAAGAATCTTCACCAGATTGCCGCCAATCACCAGCGTAGAGAGACCATCAATAATCGATGAACGAGCATCGCCCTGATAATCGCTTGATACCAGCGGCTCGTCGCTGTATCCAAGAATCCCCTGCAGCGGACCTTCCGCCGCCGCGGCTTTAAACGCGTCATTCACCTCTTCTGCGGTCACGTCGCGTTTCAGCGTCACGGTCAAATCCACAATCGACACCACCGGCACCGGCACGCGCAGGGAATAGCCGGTTAATCGACCCTCCAGCTCCGGAATCACCCGACCGAGCGCCTTCGCCGCCCCGCTTGAGTAAGGCACAATCGACAACGCCGCCGCCCGCGCACCGCGCAGATCTTTCTCCGGCTGATCGTGCAGCACCTGGCTGTTGGTATAAGCATGCGTGGTGTTCATTAAACCGTGCTCGATACCAAACGCCTGGTGCAGCACTGCCGCCGCTGGCGCTAAGCCGTTGGTGGTGCAGCTGCCGTTACTCACCACAAAGTGCTGCTGCGGATCGTAACGTTGATCGTTCACGCCCAGCACAATTGTCAGGTCATCGTTCTTGCCCGGCGCGGAGATAATCACGCGTTTCGCGCCACCGCTGGTGATGTGCACTGCGGCTTTGTCGCGTTCGGTGAAGAAGCCGGTGGCTTCAATCACGATATCCACGCCGACATCGCGCCAGCGAATATTCGCCGGATCGCGCTCGCTAAACACGCGCACCGCTTTGCCATCAATGCGTAATTCGCCTTCACCGGCTTCCACTTCCGCCGGTAGCCTGCCGAGCAGGGAGTCGTGTTTCAACAGATGCGCGAGGGTTTTACTGTCGGTGAGGTCGTTAATGGCGACGATTTCAATATCATCGCTGCCCAGCGCTGCACGAAAAACGTTACGTCCGATACGGCCAAAGCCGTTAATGCCGATCTTAGTCATGATTGACTCCTTTTCCGAAGATGCTGGAGTCACTCTAAGCCGATGGTGTGATGGCGTAAACGCCAAAATAGGATCACTTTACGCCAATTTCCGACAGTGGAAGCGCTGGCGATATTCGCCCGGCATGAGATGCAGCTGACGCTCAAAGCTGCGGCGTAAATTGATGCTGCTGCCAAAACCGGTCTGTTGCGCGATGCGATCCAGCGTGTCGTTGCTTTGTTCCAGTTGTTCACGCGCGGCGGCGAGGCGCGCTTCGGCCACATAGCGCGCGGGCGGCGCGCCGGTTTCACGGGTGAACACGCGGGTAAAGTTGCGCGGGCTCATGGCGACGCGCTCCGCCAGTTTCTCGACTGAGAGATCTTCGGCGAGGTTGGCGCGGATCCAGCGCTGCAGTTCACCGATCGGGCCAATGCCGCTCGGCGTTTGCAGATGAAAACGGCTGAACTGCATCTGTCCGCCGGGACGGCGCAGATACATCACCATATCCTGCGCAATATCACGCGCCACGCTAAAGCCGAAATCCTCTTCCACCAGCGCTAATGTCAGGTCAAAGCCCGAGCTGACGCCGCCGGAGGTCCAGATCGGTCCGTCCTGAATAAACAGCGGACCGCCTTCCACCTGAATCTCTGGATAGCGCGATTGCAAGGTATCGAGCAAGCGCCAGTGTGTGGTGGCGCGGCGACCTGCCAGCAAGCCGGATTCCGCCAGCAGCATCGCGCCGCCACATACCGACACCACGCGGCGCGCCTGCGGAGCCGCCAGCTTGATGAAATCGACCACCATATTGCCTTCTTCCGCGCTGTCGCCGCGCCCGGTGATCATGATGGTGTCCCACGCAGTGCGCGGATCGAGATCGGCCAGTTTGAGGTCGGCTAATAGATTGAGGCCGGATTGGCCGTGGATCACCTGATGCGATTGGGTGGTGGCGAGGCTGACGCGATAGCGCTGCTGATCGACGCCAGCCGGCAGATGCTGATTGGCGCGCATCAGGATATCGGCGATACCTGCCGCTTCAAACAGCATGCCGCCGTCGGGCACAATAATCAGAAAGGTTTTCATGGCGTGAAATAGATATTTTGACGGAATAAGCCAGAGTGTCTCATGGCGGCAATATTATGCACAATCCGTAGCGGCGCAATTTATTGCGCAATAAATTGCGCCGCTTCGTGAGGGTGCAATCATCCATCGATTAAACGGATGATTTATCCGCTATACCGATGCGCCACTGCTCGGGTGGCAACGTGCCGTTCACCGCGAAATCACCGACGATGCGATCCTTGTAAATGCGTGGATTGTGCGAGGAAAGGGTGCGCACGTTGCGCCAGAAGCGGTCCAGCCCCAGCGGTTTCAGCGTGGCTGACGCGCCCAGCGCATCAAACAGCGTCGAGCTGGCATTGAGCAGCAGATCGCTCACCACATTCAGCGACTGCGATACTTCCAGCTCGGCGATCGCCACCGCATGGTTCTCCACCTCCTGATCGCCACTAAAGTGGGCGTCATACGCTCGCTGCACCGCGCTGGCGGCGTGCAGCACAATCGCGCCGCTGCTGTAGGCTGCGCCGCGCAGGCGTCCAACCACTTGCAAAATCTGCGCATCCTGCGCGGCACGCGGCGCATTGCCGTTGCTGTAAGTGCGGGTGCGCGATGCCACCTGCTGCGCCACTTCACCGCTCTGCGCGCGGCCAATGCCAGCCAGCGTCGCCAGATGAATCAGCTGATAAAACGCCGGTGAATACCTGAAATGAATCTCTTCGTTGATGTCATCGGCGGCGATCGCCACGTTGGCAAAAATCGCCGTGCCGCTGGCGGTCAGGGTTTGGCCAAAGCCGTTCCAGTCGTCGAGCACCGTCACGCCCTCGGCGGTGCGGGAAACCGTCACCGATACGCCTTTGCCGTTTTCATCGGTGATGCCGATATCAATCCAGTCAGAATAGAGCGAGCCGGTGGTGTAAAACTTGCGGCCATTGAGCCGCCAGGATTCGCCGCTGCGTGCAATGCGCGTGGAGAATTCAGACTGGCGCGCATCGCCGGTTTCGCTCCACGCCGGCCCAACGATTTCACCGCGTCCGAGGCGCGTTAGCCACTTATCCCGAAACGGGCTGCTGCCGCTGTTCAGCACGTTCTCCACAAAGCCGAGATGACCGCGAATCGATTGCACCAGATTAGAATCCGCCTCGCCGAGCTCAATCAGCAGCGCGAACAGCTCAGGTAGCGTCGCGCCGAGTCCGCCATAGCTCTCCGGCACGCGCAGTGCGGTAAAGCCGCTCTGTTTCAGCCACGCAATTTGCTCCAGCGGCAGTTGACGCTGCAGCTCTCGCTCAATCGCGCCCGCGCGTATGTTCCTGAACACAGGACGGAAACGCTCCGCCAGCTGTTCATAACGGGATGACGGGCCAGCTCCCCAACCTGATTCGATGTGCGACATGACGCTTCTCTCCAGCATAGAAATTTTCATTACTATGTCATCGCCATCGGGCGCGATTTAATGCTTTTTCTGCGCAAGCTATTTCGCCAAATAACTAAACTCAGCTTATTTCACTATATGGAACAGATGATTCATTTCTGCATATTGACTGCCACTATTGTTATTTGCCGCGCTTTATATCTGTGTTCTATTCAAATGCGACTCCGAAAATTACCCATTAATTTCCAGAAAATATAATTTCAAGCGGAATAGATCCACGCGAAATCTGTTATTAGCGTTTGACCGGGAAATAGTGAGAAATGAAATATCAGGTTCTTCAGCGCTTATTCATACCGATATGGGCGACGATAAGTGGTGCGTTGCCCTTTAGCGTCAGCGCGCAGACCGTGCCGCCCCATTATAGTGACGGCACGCTGTTTTATCTGCACGAGCAGGAGCCGCCATGCTTGTGGGGCGGCTGGGTGCAGCAAGCTTATTTATCGCGTCAGGTTTTTGATTATCTGGTGAGTTATGACAACGGAAAAATTCGTCCGTGGCTGGCTGCCAGCTGGAGTGAATCCGCCGATCGTAAAACCATTACTTTTCATCTACGCCACGACGTTAAATTTACCGATGGCGATCTGTTTAATGCCGATGCGGTTATTGCGAATTATCCGGCGTGGCAAAAAGGCATAGGCTGGCACGGTTTTACTTATATGACCGGATTTACCAAGGTCGATGATTATACCGTGGCGCTACATTTATCTGAGCCGAATCCTGAAATCTATAACGTGCTGGCAAATGGTCATTATGGATTTCAATCACCCGATTCACTGGCGCATAACAGCAGCGAGCAGAAGTGCTTACGACCGGTCGGCACCGGACCGTGGAAAGTGGCGCGCTGGGTGCGCGGCGATGGCATCAGTTTTGTGCGCAATGACGACTATCGCTGGGCACCGCCAAACGCGCACCACAACGGCCCGGCATATCTCAAGCATCTGGAGTGGAAGTTCGTGCCGGATGCCACCACGCGCTGGGGCGCACTGGTGAGCGGCGGCGCGGATGTCATTTATCAGCCGCCATCCGCGCAGTGGCAGGCGCTGCAGCATCATTATCAAACGCTCTCCTACGTCGCCACCGGAAGGCCGCAGGCGTTCTCCTTTAATGTGCAGCGCGGTCCGTTTACCGATCAGCGGGTGCGCCAGGCGTTTGCTTACGCGCTGGACCGCAAGCAGATCGTCAAAACCGTGTTCAAAGGTGCGGTACCGTATGAGGGCAACGGCTCGCTGAGTAAAAGCACGCCGCTCTATCTCAATGTCGACGATCGCTATTCACTCAATATCGCCAAAGCCAATCAGCTGCTGGACGCTGCCGGCTGGACCGGGCGCGATGCCGCCGGCTATCGCACCAAAGACGGCAAAACGCTGGATGCGCGCTTGCCGTTTATTCAGGCGATTATCGACCAGGAGGGCGCGCTGATGCTGCAGGCGGTGCAGGATCAGGTCAAACGCGTTGGCATCAAGCTGGATCTGATCCCGCTAACGCAAACCGAAGGCTTTGCCGGCGCACGTTCGCGTCCGGCAGATAAAGAAATCAGCTTTGGTTACTGGGTTTGGCCGTCGCCCAACATCCTCGACATCGTCTACAACCATGCGCTTAACGGCGCGTTCAACGGCAACAACACCAGCTTTTTCAATAATCCCGAAGTGGAAGCGCAAATCCTTGATGCGCAGCGTGAGCCGAATGCGCAACGGCGCCAGCAAAAGTTCGACCTGCTGCAAAAGTGGTTTGACGATCAGGCGATTGCCATCGGCGGCTACAACTTCACCTACAACGTTGCCATTGCCAACAACATTCGCGGGCTTTGGCAGGATCAGGGCAACGGATTGCTGAACTTTAACGATGCTTACTTCGTGCAGGAGCAGCCATGAGTGAATTAACGTCATCGTCGCCGCAAAACAGCACCGCCGATGTGGCCAGCGTTGCCGCGCCACGCAGCCGTACGGCGTCGCTGCTGCGGCGGATTTCACTGCGCATCGCCTCCGCGCTGTTCGTGCTGTGGGGCACCATCACCGTGACGTTTTTGGTGCTGTCGGTGCTGCCGGGCGATCGCGCCACCATCCTGCTGAATATCACTTCCGGGCAGGTGATTGAACGCACGCTGGCGGAGCTGGCACCGATCAATGCGCAATACGGTTTCGATAAGCCGATTGTCGAGCAGTATCTGCACTATTTCTGGCGGCTGCTGCACGCCGATTTTGGTTTCTCCTTCGAGTTGCAGCGGCCGGTGGTGCACATCATCGCCGAGCAGCTGCTGCCGACCTTTACCCTGGCGATTGCCGCGCTGCTGCTGGCGTGGATCATCGCCATTCCATGGACGCTGCTCACCGCCGGACGCCATCGTCGGCTGGCGGCATTCGGTTCGGCAGTGGAAACCATCATGGCCGGATTGCCGCAGTACTGGATTGGCATTCTGCTGCTGATTGTTTTCGCCATCGGTCTGCGCTGGTTCCCAGTGGTCGGCGGCACCAGACTGCTCGGCACCGTGCTGCCCGCCATCACGCTGGCGATTCCGCTGGCGGGCTTTATTGGTCACGCCATTCGCGGCGAATTTGAACGCAGCATGCAGCAGCCGTTTGTGCTGTCGGCGCGGGCGCGCGGCATGAGTCTGGCGGGCGTGCGGCTGCGCCATGTATTACGCCACGCCCTGATTCCGGCCATCACGCTCAGCGGCTGGGCAATTGGCAATTTGCTCTCTGGCGCGGTGCTGGTGGAAGCGGTGTTTGCCCGGCCGGGCCTCGGCAACGTGCTGGTCAATGCGGTGAGCAACAAGGATTTTGCGCTGGTCTCCGGCATCGTGATTCTCATCAGTTTCCTCTACATCGTCATTAACCTGGTGGTTGACCTGATTTACCTGATCGTCGATCCCCGCCTGCGAGGTCGCCCATGACAACTCATCTCACGGATTACGCCGGACCGCGCATTACGCGCTTCAGCTGGCAATTGCCGCTCTCAGTGCTGCTTTCCGCCATTGTCGCGCTGTTCTTTATTGTCGCGGCCATCGCGCCTGGCGTGCTGGCGACGCACGATCCCTTCAGCACCAATCTCTATCGCGCGCTGCAAGCGCCTTCGTGGGACAACTGGCTCGGCACCGATGACATCGGCCGCGATCTCTACAGCCGCATTATATGGGGCACGCGTCAGTCGCTGCTGATTGGCATCGGCGCGATGGTGATTGCGCTGTTGGGTGCGGTGGTGCTCGGCTTTAGCGCCGCGCTGGGACCGCGCTGGCTGGCGGAGCCGGTTAATCGTCTGCTGGAAATCCTGCTGGCGTTTCCCACCTTGCTGCTGGCGCTGCTGTTTGTCGCGCTTTTGGGTCCCTCCGCCAGCAGTTTGCTGATCTCGGTCGGCATTGGCACCGCGCCCGGCTATGCGCGATTGGTGCGTGCCCAGGCATTGCAGGTCAAACAATCCGGTTATGTCGAAGCGGCGCGTGCGCTCGGACATCCGTGGCCACGGCTGTTTACCCAACACATCGCGCCAAACGTGTTCCGGCCGCTGTTCTCGCTGGTGGCGTTAGGCATCGGGCAATCGGTGGTGTGGGCATCCGGTCTGTCGTTTCTTGGATTAGGCGTGGTGCCGCCGTCGCCGGAGTGGGGCGCGCTGCTTGAAGCCGGAAAAATTAACGTCACCGTCGCCTGGTGGCTGGAAGTCTTGCCGGGCATTGCCATTGTGCTGGTGGCGCTGTCGTTTACGCAGATTGGCCGCTACATCCAGCAGCGAGCGGAAGGAGAGACGCGCTAATGAGCAACAATGTGATTGATGTGCGCGGCCTGAATATCTGGGCCAGCAGCGAAAGCGGGCAACCGCGCCATATTGTGAAGAACGTCAGCTTCGCGCTGCAACGCGGGCAATGTCTGGCGCTGGTGGGTGAATCGGGGTCGGGGAAAAGCGTCACCGCCCGTTCGCTGGTGGGATTAGCCGGTGACGGATTACACGTACGGGCTGACACGCTGAGCCTGCACGGTGAGACGCTGCAGCAGCGGAGCGACAGTTGGTGGCGCAAGATGCGCGGCAGCAAAGTGGGTTTCATTTTGCAGGACGCGCTGGTGTCGCTGGATCCGCTGCGCCCGGTGGGCAAAGAGATCGCCGAAGCGCTGGCGCTGCATGGTTGGGGCAACGCCGCCAGCCGCCAGCAGAAAGTGCAGGCCTTGCTGGAAGAGGTTGGCGTGCCGCAGGCGGCTTATCGCGCCAGCCAGCGGCCGGGAGAGCTGTCGGGCGGTTTGCGCCAGCGCGCATTGATCGCCTCGGCGATTGCGCTGCATCCGGATGTGCTGATCGCCGATGAGCCCACCACCGCGCTGGATGTCACGGTACAGGCGCAGGTGCTGGAAGTGCTGCGCCAGATGCTGGATCGCGGCACCAGCGTGATTTTGATTAGCCACGATCTGGCGGTGGTGGCAAAAATCGCCGATCAAATTCTGGTGATGCAGGGCGGATCGATTGTGGAGGCGGGCTCGGCGCAGCAGGTGCTGCAACAGCCGCAGCATGCGTATACCCAAGGTTTGATAAACGCGATTCCCAGCGAACACACCAAAGGACAACGCCTTTCCGGCAGCGCGCCCAGCGTGCCAATCCCATCCGTATTGCCCTCGGATGAAGTGCTGCTGGAAGCGCGGCATATCATGAAGCGTTTTCGCGGGCACCGCGCCGTCGATGACGTTTCCTTTACCCTGAAGCGCGGCGAGACGCTGGGAATTGTCGGCGAGTCGGGTTCGGGCAAAACCACCTTGTCGCGCATCGCGCTGGCGCTGGAATCCCCGGACAGCGGCGAGGTGCTGTTTGCCGGTCAGCCGTGGAGCCATGCGTCCGCCGCCGATCAGCGCGCCATTCGTCGCCAGATTGCCGTGGTGTACCAGGATCCGCTCTCTTCGTTCGATCCGCGCTGGCGCGTGGCCGACATCCTGCTGGATGCGATTGCGCTCGATCGGCAGGCGCCGACGCAGACGCCGCGCGAGCGGGCTATTAGCCTGCTGCAAGCGGTTGGGCTCGGCGCGGAGCATCTCAACCAATGGCCGGCGCGCATGTCGGGCGGCCAGCGGCAGCGTGTGGCGATTGCCCGCGCGATTGCGACCCATCCCAAAGTGATTGTGCTCGACGAAGCGGTCTCGGCGCTGGACGTCACCATTCAGGCGCAGATTCTCGATCTGCTCAGCGATCTGCAGGCGCAGCTCGGCGTCAGCTATCTGTTTATCTCGCACGATCTTGGCGTGATCCATCACATGAGCGATCGCGTGCTGGTGATGCAGAACGGCCAGGCGGTCGAGCAGGGCGCCGCCGATGAGGTGTTCTACCGCCCGCGCCATCCTTACACCCAGACATTACTTGCCTCGCTGCCACGCCTGGCCGCGCTGGAAACCGCTTAACTTTGCTACTGGAGCGAACATGTCACGCGAACTGATTTATAACGGATTTTTGCATCTCACGCCGAATCATCACAGCCACGGTTACTGGCGCACGCCGGAAGGTCAGGTGCAGTACAACTACAACCAGCTTGATGCCTATGTGCAGACGGTGAAAACCCTGGAAAAAGGGCTGTTTGATACCTTGTTCATCGCCGATGTAGTGGGCGTGTATGACATCGAATATGGCGACGGCAAAACCACCATGCGCGCCGGCACCCAGTTCCCCGAGCCCGATCCGATCACCATTCTTTCGGCGCTGGGTTTAGCGACTGAAAATCTCGGTCTGGTGGTGACCAGCAACGTGATTCAGACTCATCCGTTCTCGTTTGCGCGCCAAATCTCCTCGCTGGATGAATTTACCCGCGGTCGCATCGGCTGGAATATCGTGACTTCGTATCTCTCCAACGGCTTCCGCAACTACGGTTATCAGGACATTGTGCCGCACGATGAGCGCTACGAATGGGCGCAGGAGTATCTCGATGTGGCATATAAGCTGTGGGAGCTGTCGTGGGAAGAGGGCGCAGTGCTGCACGATCCCGCGACTAACCGCTTTTTCGATGCCGACAAGATCCACAAAATCAACCACGTCGGTAAGCGCTATCGGGTGGAAGGGCCGCACATTGTTGAGCCGTCGCCGCAGCGCAGCCCGGTGTTCTTCCAGGCCGGCAATTCCGACGCCGGACGCCGCTTTGCCGCGCGCAACGCCGAAGTGACGTTCCTGCCATCGCAAACGCCAGACACCGCGCGCAAAGATATCGCTATCCTCAATCAGGATGTGGTCGATTACGGTCGCCAGCCGGAGGATTTGAAGAAGCTGGTGATGCTTTCCACCGTGATTGGATCGACCGAGGAAGAGGCGAAGCGTAAGCAGCAATATCTATTCGACAATATTGATATCAATGCATTGCAGGGCTTCTACAGCGGCGGTTCGGGCATCGATCTGGCGAATATCGATACCGATACGCCGCTGACCGAATTGAGCCGCCGCGAGGAGTTCAGCCAGCACATGCGCTCGAAATTCCGTATCGCGGTCGATGCCGATTATGGGCAAGGCCGCGTGCTGACCTGGCGCGAATACCTGATTCAACATGCGCTGCTACCGGGCCGTTTCGCCGGTACGCCAGAACAGATCGCCGACCGGGTGCAGCAGTTTGCTGATGCTGGCGTTGATGGTTTTAACGTGGTGCCGGTCACCACGCTCGGCTGGTGGGATGAGTGGGTTGAACACGTGGTGCCGGTGCTGCAAAAACGCGGCCTGGCGCAAACGGCGTACAAGCCAGGCACGCTGCGCGAGAAGATTTTCCGCAAGGAGAGCAAGCTGCCGGCGACGCATCCGCAACGGAAGTTGACGCTGAGTTAATGCGGTCGCGCAATAAATTGCGTCGCTACGGAATCAGTGCACGTATTGGTAGCGGCGCGATTTATCGCGCAATAAATATTAATGAATTCTCATAGACCCAATACTCTTCAGGCCATTATCTTCACAATTCCTTCCGCTAACACCGCGATCCCGGAGTGGCTGACAGGCCGCAAACTCGACGTTTAACGCATAGCCTGCAATGTCGAAGCATTTTCGATTGCATCGACATTTTTTTGTATTTGACGTTTTTTTCTCAGTGGGTATGCTCAGCCACGTCAGGATCCCCCGGCCAGGGTTGGTTGAGACGATTACAGAGAGCCCATGAAAAACAGTAATGACAAACAGTTATGCGACATCGCGATTGGTGATGCGGTGATGGAATTATTTAACCAGGATGCGCCGGTTTCGCGTACCACGCTGCTCGCGCAATTAGAGAAGATGATACATGCGGGTGTGACGGCGGAAGAGGTACGGATCGCCAGACTGGCTTTAGAGCTGGTGACGAACAGCAGCACAGCCGACAAGGTTGAGCAATCGGAAGAGAACGTGATGAGCTTTAGGGCGAAAAACGTTTCGGCGGATGACTCAACGCAGCACTGATCGCTGTATGCCGGACAAAGGTTGTCCGGCATAACGGCGCGGCGTTACCAGCGGTACTTATTCGAATCTTCCCACTCTTTAACTTCTTTCTCCGCACGGTCTTTTTCATAACCGTAGCGTTCCTGGATTTTGCCGACCAGCTGATCGCGTTTTCCTTCAACCACGGTCATGTCATCATCGGTCAGGTCGCCCCATTTTTCCTTCACTTTCCCTTTGAACTGCTTCCAGTTGCCGCTAATACGATCTTCGTTCATGTTGATCTCCCTATTTCGTGGTGACTGTGTGCTGCCCTTCGCTGGCCTGATGCCAGCGGGTGAATTAATCCTGGCACAGGATTTGCGCTTTGCTTGCCTGAGCTGTGAGCTGACTCATAAATTTGCGAATGTGTGAGCCAGCGTGGAGAAAAAAGCCGTTAATAGCAAAAAGTGATTCTCTAACTCTTTGCTATATAAGGCATTATGTTTGCCCGGCTATACAGACAATGCCGGGTTGCGATATAGTAACCGCCGGTAAGACATTTCCGTCAACTTTTGGAAACCCGCATTCCCTGATGCCATCCGTATGAGTAAAACGCAACCCGCCGACATGAAAAGCAGAGAACGTGGCCGCCCAAGAGAGTTCGATATCGAACAGGCTCTGGACAAAGCCATGATTGTTTTTCGTCAGAAAGGGTTTCATGCGGCTTCACTCAACGATCTGGGCGAAGCGATGGGGTTAACTGCGGGCAGCATCTACAAGGCTTTTAAAGATAAGCGCAGCTTGTTTCTGCTGGTGTTTGAACGCTATCTTTCGGTGCGCAATGCCGATCTGCGCCAGCGTCTGGCACAGTTCACCAGCGGCCGTGAGAAGCTCGGCGAGCTGCTGCAGTTTTACCTTGATTCCGCGCGGGCGGTGGAAGGTCGCACCGGCTGTTTAGTGGTGGGCAGCGCGGTAGAGCTGCAGGTGCTGGATGACGATCTTTCGCAACTGGTGAGTGAAGCGGTCATTCGTAATAAAAACTTCCTTGCCTCGCTGCTCAAACTGGGCCAGGAAGATGGCTCGGTCACGCCCAATCTGGATGTGGACACCGCTGCGGGATTGATCCTCTGCATCGCCTTTGGCATGCGCGTTGTGGGCAAGATCACCGATGTAAAAGATGAACCAGAAACCATCAAGTTAGTTATGAAGCTGCTGGACTAAAATTTGTCTAATTAGGAGTCGGATACTTCCTAAATAAGCGAAGCGTAAAGACGGAGGGCAAGTGAAAGACGAAGATTCAGATATTACGGAAGAGATTCGCGCATTGGTGGGCAGGGTAGTGACACGTATCCTGCGTCCTGATGAAGCGCTTACCGTTCAGGAACTCATAGGCGCGTTGTATCGCCTAAGTTTGCGCTCCACCGACAGCAAAACCAAAGTCGCCTGCGAGAAAGCCATTCGTATCCTGGCGAAAAAACTGCACTAATAGGGTCGCGCGTGCCGCGCCTTGTTGTTCTCCTCTGCTGAAGTCTGGCAATCCCTCGCCAAACACCTCTCTGATTAAAGCGGGCGATGCGCGGTCTCTTTCGCCTTCCACAGCGCAAACAGTGTGATCAGCAACGCCAGGCTGACATACAGCGATACCCACAGCGTGCTGCCCATCTCTTTATACAAGGTCGTGATGATCAGGGGCGCAAAGCCACCGCCAATGATTCCTGCCAGCGTGTAAGCCAGTGACGATCCGGCGTAGCGCACGTGGCTGGGGAACTGCTCGGTGACAAACGCCGCCTGCGGTCCGTACATCACCGCATGAATCAGCAAGCCGCCAATGACCGCCAGCACAATCAGCACCGGCTGTGAGCTATCCAGCAGCACAAAGAACACAAACGACCAGACCATCGCCAGCAGCGCACCGGCAATGTAGACCGGACGACGGCCGAGCTTGTCGGAGAGCGCACCAAACATCGGCACCGTAATCGCATTGCCAATTGCGCCGAGCATAGTGGCCATTAACGCCAGCGGACGCGGCAGTTGCAGCACGGTGGTGACGTAGGTGAGGGTAAACACCACCACCAACGCGTACAACACGTCGGAGCCGATACGTGAACCGCCAGCGATCAGTAGCTCACGCGGATAGCGAACAAACACCTCTTTCAGTGGCGTATGCGTGGTTTTCTCCGCCTGCTGCATCGCGACAAAGGTTGGCGTCTCTTCTACGCCGCGACGCAGCCATAAGCCAAACATCACCAGCAGCAGACTCAGCAGGAACGGAATGCGCCATCCCCACTCCTGAAACTGCTCGCCGCTCAACGCAACCGTAACCAGCGTGATAAATCCGGTGCCAATCAAGGTACCGCACGAGGGACCTACCTGCGCAAACGAGGCGTTACGGCCACGCTTGTTGGCATCGCCATGCTCCATCGACAGCAACACTGCACCGGCCCATTCGCCGCCTAATGCAATACCCTGAATAAAGCGTAAGGCCACCAACAGCACCGGACTCCAGATGCCCCACACCGCATAGCCAGGCAGCAGGCCCATTAGCGCGGTGGTGACGCCCATAATCACCAGGGTGGTGATCAATACTGCTTTACGCCCGGCGACATCGCCGAGATGACCAAAGATAAAGCCGCCCACCGGACGGGAAATGTAGCCGACTGCATAGGTGGAGAACGCCAGAATGGTACCGACCAGCGGATCAAAGCTGGGGAAAAAGACGTGGTTAAACACCAGCGCCGCCATGATGTTGTAGACCGTGAAGTCATACCACTCCAGCGCGGTACCGATGGAGCTGGCCGCCGCGAGGCGACCGGTTTTGCTGTGGCTGGCGCGCGCGCCTGACGCGTGCGGCAACGTTGAATCGGTATTAGCCATGAGCCATCTCCTGTTGGGTTAACTGCCAGCTGAGGGAGTAGAGCTGTACGTCCGCGTTGAGTGCCTGCGCGGCATCGGCGGCGAGGGTTTTACACACTTGGGCATCGCGGCAGGTCAGCAGCAGCATCGGATGCATTGGTCGCGTTGCGCTGGTTTCCCGTGGCAGCGGCGAGCTCAGCGTGGTGTCAGGCGTCAGCAAACGTGAGGCGATATAGCCGGGCGTTTGCTGCACGCTGCTTTGCCAGCTGCCTAGCGATGCAACATCTGTACCCGCTTTTAAGGTCAGCACCGCCAGATGGCTACCGGTGCCTTGTCCATGCTGATGCGATATGGCGCAGACGCGGCGCATCGGATTGACCATTTTGTTGAGGTTCTTCACCGACCATTCGGTCTGGCGCGTGAAGGCGGCGTGATAATCCGCGCTGGTAAAGGCTTCCAGCGATGCGGTTTCATACAGGCCGAGGTATTTGCGTTCGGCATCCACCGCCTGGTAACGCGTGCCGCTAAGAAAGCCGCTGATGGCCACGCGCTCTTCAACGTGTTCGTGGTCGTACCATTGGTTGAAATCCGCTTCATCTGCAGCATCGATATGGGTGGCGACAAACAGCATGCCGTGGGGTTGAGTCATGATCAGCTACTCCGTTTCAGGGTGGTTTCAATCGCGGCAGCCCAGCTGAGTAACGCAGCATCGTTGCCATGGGTGGAAGAGAGCATCAGGCCAACCGGCGCAGCGCCGGGCTGATGACAAGGCAGAGAAATCGAACAGCCATCCAGCATGTTGATCACGCTGGTATTGCGCAGCATCAGCAGATTGACCTGCATATAACGCGCGGGATCGTCGAGCTCAGTCAGCGTCGGCGCGATCAACGGCACCGTCGGCATCAGGATGCCGTCGAAAGGCGCAACCGCCTGCTCGACGCGCTGTTTCCAGTCGGCGCGCAGTTGGTAAAGTTCGGCGGCATCCTCTTTGTTCAGTAAGCTGCCGCGATTAATGCGCGTCAGAACCTGCGGATCGTAGGCTTCTGGCTGGGATTGGGCGTAATGCTGATGCCATTGCCAGGCTTCCCACGCGGTAATGCCGCCACGCGCGTTAATGGAGTCCAGTTCTGCCAGCTCTTGCAGCGGCACCTCGGTGATTTTCACGCCCTGCGCGCGCAGCACATCAAGCGCATGCAGCCAGGCGGCGCTGACGTGTTCGTCAAGGCTAGCCAGCACGCGCGTCTGCGGGATAACGAAATGCGCGTCCGATAGAGTGCGTTCATCCAGCGTGAGCGGCCGATCGGCAATCACGCTATCGAGCAACCAGCAGCTGCGCACGTCGTGAGCGATCACACCGATGCTGTCGAGCGATGCCGCCAGCGGCAGCGTTCCGCGTTGATCGATGCGGCTGGCGCTCGGTTTAAAACCGGTTAAGCCGCACAGCGCCGCCGGAATGCGCACCGAACCGCCGGTATCGGTGCCAACCGCCGCCAGACACATGCCGTCGCTCACCGCCACCGCTGCACCGGAAGAGGAACCGCCCGGAATGCGCTGCTGCGCGCGCTGCCACGGATTGGCGGGTGTGCCGTAATGCGGATTGACGCCGAGGCCGGTGAAGGCGAACTCGCTCATATTGGTTTTGCCAACGATGGCGGCACCGGCCTGCTGCAGCCGATCCACCATGCTGGCGTTCGCCGTGGCTGGGCTGGTGTTGCTGAGCAAGCGGGAACCTGCGGTAGTGACTTCTCCGGCGACATCAAACAGATCTTTGATGCTGATGGGCAGACCATCAATCGCGCTGCGTGGCTGTTGCTGCTGCCAGCGCGCGCCGGCTTGTGCGGCCTGCTGCTGCGCAGCAGCGGTATATACCTTGGTGTAGACGCGTTTGCCTTCTCCGCTTTCCGCTGCAATGGCACTCAGTGCATCCTGGGTCGAGGTTTCAGGGCTGATTTGCCCGGCGAGCAGCTGCTGGCTCGCTTGCCATAACGTTGTCATAGAGAACCTCAGGCGATAACCGGCAGCGAGCCAGTGATGTAGGTGTGTTCCAGCGTGCGGTTCAGCACCGGATCGTGCAGCGCCATACGGAATTTACTGGCAGGGCGAATCCCGCCGATGGCGCTGAGCGTGCCGCACGACATGGCGAAACCTTCCTCAACCTGGCCCGCGGCAAAATAGCGGCTTAGCAGATCAAGTGGCGTCAGCAGCGAGGAGAGGGCGCCTTGCTGATAAGTCACCCAATCACCGTTGACGTTGATCCAGGCGCGCAGCTCCAGCTGATCCCAGTGCGCTTTGACGTCCGCCATGCGCCACGCGTGACCGGCCACCGGTTTGATGCACGCCTGTTTCGATAGCGCTACGCTGAACGTTTCCAGATGACGATCGGTATGATCAGAAATCAGCGAAACCCAATATTCGCCGCGATGGAAAAACACAAAGGGTTCAGCTTCACCGGACGTCTGATCGCCGACCACCTCCAGCTGCGTTTCCTGAGTTAATTGATTGGTTGCGACGCGATAAAACAGCGGCACTGCACCAGGAGCGGGCACGCCCAGCGCTTCCAGCTCCCTGATATGGTGCAGCACCGCTTCCTGATCGCGTCCTACCCAGCCCGCGATAACAAGTTGATTAATCTCAACATCCAGCACTGCCGCATCGGCGTAATCTGTTGTAAACCGTAATTGCATGGGATCGATCTCCAGGTGAGAAATGCGTGTGAAATTTCACTGTGATTTCAATCTAGCCATTTTCATGCCAGGTTTTTGTGTAATATGTCTCAGTTACCTAATAAGGATTTGCGTGATGAGTAATGTGATGGCTGAAAATGTGAGCTCGCCGACGACCCCGAAGAGCATTTCGCTTAACGAGCGCGCCTATCTGGCGTTCAAGCACCGGCTGATCACGCTGCGCTACAAACCGGGCGACTATCTCAATATCGCGCAGGTGATGGATGATCTTGAGATGGGCAGAACGCCGGTGAATCAGGCGGTGCATCGACTGGAGACGGAAGGGCTGTTGCAGATTATCCCGCGCAAGGGCGTGATGGTGTCGCCGCTGTCAATTGATGATGCGCTGGAGTTAATTGAGGTGCGTCTGGTGAATGAGGCGCTGTGCTTGCGGCTGGCTTCGCAGCGGGTCAATGCGGCGCAGATCGTCTATCTGCGGGAGATGAATCAGCGCATTGCCAATGCCAGCGCCTCACGCGATCGCGAACAGATGATGCTGCTGGATCGCGAATTTCATCAGGTTCTGGCGGACATCGCCGCCAACGGTCGGCTGGCCGATATTCTCAGCATTATCCACGCGCAGGCGCAGCGCTTCTGGGCCACCACGCTTTCCAGCGCTGCGCACATGAACGAAGTCATCGCCGAACACGAAGCGATCATTGCGGCGCTGGAGCAGGGAAATGCCGAGCTAGCGGAAGAGGCGGCGCGGGTGCATATCTATTCGTTTAAACAGGCGCTGCTGAATAATTAATATTCGGCTTCTTCACCCGGCAGCGGAATAGAGAGTTCCATGCCCTCAACCCCGGCGTAGAAAATAATCAGCTCGGCACGCTGATCCGTGGTGAAACCACGATGGGCAATGTCGATGGATTCATTAAAGGCTTCGCCAGCGTTAAACGTTTTAGTCTCGCCGCTGGCTTTGTCTTCGATAGTCAGCGATCCCGATAAAATATACGCGGTATTCGGCATCGGATGCGTATGCCACGGCAGCTCGGAATGGGCAGGAATGGTCATCTTCATCACCGTGATCTCGGGCTTACCGGCTGGATAGTGTTCAATATGCTGGCCATTCCAGGCTTGCCCGCTTTGCAGTAGCGTTTCTGCACTGTTTTCATGTTCGTTATCGGCGCTCATCCCATTCCCCTGAATCGTCATTAACAATCTCTCCCGCACAGGATAGTGCAAATCAGCAAGGCTGCGCGTGCAATCACTGTCAGCCTAAGCCGCTCGGTGATGCTCGGGTCACTTGTAAAAGAATTGTGATCGGTCACCAGGAACTGCTCAAAGTAATCGATTACTTTGTTTCTCTCTGTGGAATGTAATCGATTTCTTTTTGGCGCGAGGTCAGCATGGTTTCGACAACTACAGGTTCTGAGATTGCGGTGAGACAGCAGCGTCTGCTGATTCCCCGCTTGTCATTGATGATGTTCATGCAGTTTTTCATTTGGGGAAGCTGGTCCGTAACGCTCGGGCTGGTGATGACGCAGCACAACATGTCATTGCTGATTGGTGATGCTTTCTCAGCAGGGCCGATCGCCTCAATTCTGTCGCCTTTTGTGCTGGGCATGTTGGTTGACCGCTTCTTCCCTTCACAGAAAGTCATGGCGGTGATGAACCTGGCGGGCGCGGTGATTTTATGGTTTGTCCCGGGCGCGCTGGTGGCCGAAAACGGCGCGCTGCTGATTGGCTTGCTGTTTGGCTATACGTTGTGTTTTATGCCGACGCTGGCGCTCTCTAACAACATTGCCTTTCACAGCCTGGCCAGCAGTGACAAAAGTTTTCCGGTGGTGCGGGTGTTCGGCACCATTGGCTGGATTGTGGCGGGCATCTTTATTGGTGTTACCGGCATCGCCTCCAGTACCGCGATTTTCACCCTGGCCGCAATCTGCTCGGTGGCATTGGCGATTTACAGTCTGACGCTGCCGCATACGCCTGCACCGGCGAAAGGCATGCCACTAAAAGTGCGCGATCTGTTCTGTGCGGATGCCTTTGCGCTGCTGAAAATCCGTCACTTCTTCGTCTTTGCTCTCTGCGCCACCTTGATCTCCATCCCGCTCGGCACCTATTACGCCTACACCGCGTCCTGGCTGGCGGATGCGGGCGTGAGTAACGTCAGTACCGCGATGTCATTTGGCCAGATGTCGGAAATCTTCTTTATGCTGGTGATCCCGCTGCTGTTCCGCCGCCTTGGCGTCAAATACATGTTGCTGGTCGGCATGGTGGCGTGGTTTGTGCGCTATGCGCTGTTTGCCTTGGGCATGAACGATGAAAGCCGCGCACTGATCTACATGGGCATTCTGCTGCACGGTGTCTGTTACGACTTCTTTTTTGTGGTGGGCTTTATTTACACCGACCGCATCGCCGGCGAGAAAGTGAAAGGGCAGGCGCAGAGCATGGTGGTGATGTTCACCTACGGTATTGGCATGCTGCTGGGCTCGCAGATCTCGGGCGCGCTGTATAACCGCCTGATTGCCGGACAGGGCACGGCGCAAAACTGGGCAACATTTTGGTGGATCCCCGCAATTGCCGCAGCGGCGATCGCCGTTCTTTTCCTCTTCACCTTTAAATACCGGGATGAAGCGGTTTGATTGACGGGAGGTGTAGGTGAAAACGTTAAAAGGACCGGGAATTTTTCTCGCGCAGTTTATTGGGCAGCAGCCACCGTTTAATTCGCTGGCAGGGCTGGCGCAATGGGCCTCTGCGCTCGGTTACAAGGCGCTGCAGATGCCCTGTAATCATCCGATAATTTTTGATCTGCCGCGCGCCGCAACCAGTCAAACCTATTGCGATGAAGTGACAGGTTTGCTGGCCAACTACGGCTTGCAGATCAGTGAATTATCGACGCACCTGGAAGGCCAGCTGATTGCCGTCCATCCGGCGCACGATCGCGCCTTCGACGGCTTTGCACCCGCCGCTTTGCGTGGCGACAAAGAAAAGCGCACCGCGTGGGCGATTCAGACGGTGAAGCTGGCAGCGGCCGCGTCAGCCAACCTGGGATTGCAGGCCCACGCGACGTTCTCCGGTTCGCTGGCCTGGCCGTATCTCTATCCGTGGCCGCCACACAATCCTCAGCTATTGAGTGAAGCTTTCTCAGAGCTAGCGCGGCGCTGGCTGCCGGTGCTGGACGAGTTTGAGCGCTACGGCATTGATGTCTGCTACGAGATCCATCCCGGTGAGGATTTGCATGATGGCGTGACGTTTGAACGCTTCCTGGCGTTAGTGAACAATCATGCGCGCTGCAACATCTTGTTCGATCCCAGCCACTTGCACTTGCAGCATATCGATTATCTGCAGTTCATCGATATCTACCATCAGCGCATTAAGGCCTTTCACGTTAAAGATGCCGAATATCTGCCGAACGGACGCAGCGGCGTGTATGGCGGTTATCAGCGCTGGATAGATCGTGCTGGTCGCTTCCGCTCACCCGGTGACGGACAGATCGATTTCCCGGCCATTTTCAGCAAGCTGGCGCAATACGATTATGCCGGTTGGGCGGTGCTGGAGTGGGAGTGTTGCCTGAAAGAGGCGGAAACCGGCGCGCGCGAGGGCGCCGACTTCATTCGTCGCCACATCATTCCGGTGGCCGAACGGGCATTCGATGACTTTGCCGCACAACCGCAGCAGGCGGCCAGCATCCGCGCCCAGTTAGGGTTAAATGCGGCAAAGTCGCATGATTAAGGCGGGCGCGAAATTATGCTAGCCTCCGTAGTATCTGACTGAGCAAGAGTTGCAAGCATGTCCATCCAAAAAATCGCCCGCTTAGCGGGCGTTTCTGTGGCAACAGTTTCACGGGTACTGAATAACAGCGATACGGTAAAAGCGCTGAATCGTGAGAAAGTCCTGCACGCTATTAAAGCGAGTAATTACCAGCCAAATTTATTAGCGCGTCAGTTGCGAACTGCACGTAGCTCAATGATTCTCGTGATGGTGTCGGATATCTCCAATCCCTTTTGTGCCGAGTTGGTAAAAGGCATTGAGGAGCAGGCGGAGAAAAACAGTTATCGCATTCTGTTGTGCAATTCTGGCTCAGACATCGAGCGCTCCCGCTCCAGTTTGCAATTGCTGGCCGGGAAAATGGTGGATGGCATTATCACCATGGATGCGTTCAGTAAGTTGCCAGAACTGGCGCAGCTGATTGGCGAAACGCCGTGGGTGCAATGCGCGGAATACGCCGATGCCGGTGATGTTTCCTGCGTGGGCATTGATGATGTGCAGGCATCAAAGCACGTCGTGGCGTTTCTGGCGGGCAGGGGACGACAGCGTATTGCCTTAATCAACCACGATCTCAGCTATAAATATGCGCAGCTGCGGCAGGCGGGTTATCAGCAGCAACTTATCCATGAAGCACGCAGCTGGCAGGCCATCACGTACGCCACCGAGCTGAGTTTTAATGCAGGTAAAAAGGCGATGGAAGCCTTGCTGAGAGCGCCCGAGCGTCCAGATGCCGTGTTTGCCGTGTCGGATACCTTAGCGGCGGGCGCGCTGTCAGCCATTCATGCCGCCGGGCTGCGCGTGCCGCAGGATATAGCGGTGACGGGGTTTGATGGATCCGACCTCGCCGAAATGGTCACGCCGCCGCTGAGCACGCTGGCGCAGCCGTCGCGCGCTATGGGACGCAAGGCGTTTACCTTGCTGCTGAATAAGATCGATCAACCTGATTCGCCGGCTCAACGCATTATGATGGACTGGCACTTTGTGGTGCGCGCCAGTACTTAATCGGCGTTTACGAACGCTGCGAAGTTGATGGTTTGATGATGTTAAGGTGACGCTTAGAGCTTCAGGTCCGTATTTTTCAACCAAACAGGCGCTGGCGGTTTTGCGTCAGCGCGTGCGCCACATCAGGCAGCATCGGGAAAGAACTCTGACCGCCATATTTCTGGATTGAGCAGGAACTGATTTCAGCCGCGAAAGGAATCGCTTCTTCCAAAGCGATGTTGTTCACCAGGCAATAGGCGATGCCGCCAATAAAGGAATCCCCTGCGCCGGTGGTATCCACCACATCCGGGCAGAACACGGCGGGATAATGTCTGGCAGCTGCATCACCGGATAACACCGCGCCTTTCTCGCCCAGCGTGATAATCACCCGGCCATTCACCTTCTGCTGTAGCGCTGCCGCACAGGCCATCGCCTCTTTAACCGACGTGACAGCGGTTTTACTCATAAAGCTGGCTTCGGTCTCATTCACCACCAGTAAATCGACCTGACTCAGCGTCTGCGGAGAGATTTCGCGCGCCGGCGCGTTGTTGAGCAAAATCTGGCAATCATGACGGCGTGCCACGCTGATGGCTCGTTCAACCACACGATCGGGAATTTCCGACTGCAGGATTAATAGAGGCCGATCGCTAAATAATCCATCGTGAATATCGGGTTCGCTAATCAGGTAGTTTGCGCCCTTAATAATGGTGCTGCAATAATCGCCGGATTCCAGAATCTGCACGATGCCAATGCCGGAGGTTTTTCCGCGCTGGCTAATGTTATCTACCGATACGCCGTTTTCATTCAGTGATTTTATGAGTTCGCTGCCATAAATATCATTGCCCACACAGCCCACCATGTTGACGTTCAGTCCCAGCTTAGCGCACTGAACCGCCTGGTTTGCACCTTTACCGCCCGGCATCAACATTAATTCGTTGCCGGTAAACGTCTCCCCAATTTCCGGCAGGCGATCCTGCTGGACAAGAATGTCGTAGTTAAGACTGCCAATAACAACAATATTATGTTTCATCATTTCGGCCCTTAATTGGCGGTGCGCTTGGACGCAACCGCATTTCTGGTGTTGTGTAAACTGGTCTGACTTTTTTCGCTGGTCTTGCTGGCGATAAGGGTAAAGATGGCATCCAGAATATTCAGATGCACAATGCGCGTGGTGGCGTTCTCTCCGGTAATCGGATTGTTTTTAACCGACGAGATAATCGAGTGCCGGGCAATTAAACTCAGTGGGCTGTTGGGATAATTGGTCAGGCAGATGGTTTCTGCGCCGTTCTCATTCGCCGCTTTTACCATCTGAATAATGTCCGTGGTTTGGCCGGAGTGAGAAATCGCCAGCAGGATATCGCCGGGTTGCATCAATGAGGCGGTCATCAGCTGCTTGTGGCTGTCACTAAACACCGACGAGAAGATGCCGATCTTCAGCAGCTTATGATTGAAGTCATCACAGATAGAACCTGAGCCACCGCACCCGGCAATAACTATGCGTGCGCTTTCTGGTTTATTAATAAACAGATACGCCACTGCTTTTATCACGGCACTGTTAATCACGCTCAGGGAATCCTGCAGTGCCAGCACCGAATTTAAAAAGGTGCTTTCAATCACCTGCTCGACATATTTTTCTGAATCGGGGATTACCGGAATATCGATGATATCTTCCTGCGTGCTGACTTGCCGGGAAATATTGATTTTCAGATCGTGAAAACCGGTAAAGCCGAGTTTCTTCGATACTTTAGTAATGCTCGATACGCTAACATTCAGATAATTCGCAATATCAGTGATGCACATTTTAGATAATGACTGTGGATTGTCGTCAATAAAACGTGCAATTGAACGTTCCTTTTTTCCCAGCTCAGGCGCAAGGGTGCGAGCCAGCAGGAATATCTCATTGCCTTTAAGTCGATTATGCATTTTGCGCGCTCATTAAAAATGTTGTCGCTAAGCTAGCATGGCAGTTAGGGGAAAAGTGTTAACTGGATCACACGTTGTAAAACGTTTTACTGATGCATTTTACTGGCAGTAAAACAAAACTATCCTTATTGCGATTGTAATTTCATTAACAGTAAAATAGCTATTTAAGCTATTGTATTACAATGATTTTACTCGCAGTAAAATTTTTACTATTATAAATCTACCGTTTATTTTATTAGCGGTAGTATTTAGCTGATCGCATTTACCTGATGAATATTCTCATTTATAAGAACATGGAAATCCCATTAAAGGTAATTTAAAAAATGAAATTCTCATCACGTATAAATTCATTTCGCTCCAGAGCCGATCTGTTTGCGGCAAAGAACAATATGGATACTTGCGATCTTATTACGCGTATGGGTAGCGTTGCGGGCTTAACGCATATCGAGCTGAATTATCCGGAACACTTTATTGGTCAGGATAAAGCGCTGATTAAACAGACCATCGCTGATAACAATTTGCAGGTGGGCGGCATCGCTCTGCGTTATAACAAAGAGTTCATCGAGGGTGAATTCACCAATCCTGATGCCGCACTGCGTAAAAAAGCGATCGAAATTACCCTCGAAGCCGCAGAGATGTGCAAATACCTCGGCGGCAATACCGTCACGCTGTGGTTTGGCTATGATGGTTACGATTATCCATTTCAGCAGGATTATTTCCGCGCCTATGAGTGGCTGGTCAGCGCACTGCAGACCGTGACCCAGGCACACGCGGATATGCAATTCAGCTTTGAATATAAGCCGTATGAACCACGCACCTTCTCCTTTATTGGTGATGTCTCTTCAACGCTGATGCTGATTGATGATGTAGGCTCCGACAATCTTGGTATTACCCTCGATTTCTGTCACATGATCATGAAGAAAGAGAATCCCGCTTTCTCACTGTTCCAGTCGGCACGCAAAAACCGTCTGGTGGGCTTCCACCTGAATGATGGTTATGGCCATTTTGATGATGGATTGATGCTGGGTTCCGTGCACCTGATGCAGACGCTGGAATACATCTATTACGCAAAACGCGTTAACTTCAGCGGCCTGATCTATTTCGATACCTTCCCAAGCCGTGAAGATCCGGTTGCCGAATGCGCGCAAAACATTCGCATGTATAAAGCGCTCTCCAGCTTTATTGATCGTATGAGCATTGATGAAATCGATCAGCTGATTAAAAGCCAGGATGCGCTGAAAGTGCAGGGCATGCTGATGAAAATCATCGCTGAATAAAAACAAAATCAAAACTTACCTCTATTAACTACCACCAGTCAGTGTCTGACACGGGGGAAACTATGTTCGACAAAATAGGTTTGCCTAAAAACTTGCTTTGGGGCTATATCGGCCTCGCGATATTCATGATCGGCGATGGTGTAGAACAAGCGTGGATTGCCATCTGGCTGGTGGATAAAGGGCTGTCTGTCGCGCAAGCCTCTTATCTGATCACCGCATACGGTGTCACCGTGACGCTGGCGGCCTGGGTGACCGGCGTACTGGTGCAAACCCTCGGCCCGCGCAAAGTGATGCTGTATGGGTTGATCACCTTTGTTATCGGCAGTATCGGGTTTATCGGCGTTGGCCTCAAGACCATGCACATGGCCTGGATGCTGCCGTTTTATGCCATTCGCGGCATCGGTTATCCACTGTTTGCCTACTCGTTTCTCATCTGGATTAACTACAGCACGCCGGTGGAGCGCCGTTCTACCGCAGTGGGTTGGTTCTGGTTTACCTTCTCGCTGGGTTTGAGCGTCATCGGTCCGTTCTTCTCCTCGCTGGCATTGCCGGTGATGGGCGAAATTCATGTGCTGTGGGTCGGCATGGTATTTGTGGTCGTCGGCTCCGTGTTAGGCATTTGGGTGAACCGCGACGTGGTACCGGCATCTGAAATTCATCCTTTCAGCGCGGCGGAGTTAATTAAAGGCATCACCATTCTGCAGCATCCGGTGATTGCGATGGGATTGGTGGTGAAATCGGTCAACGGCATCGCCCAATATGGCCTGGCGACCTTCCTGCCGCTCTATCTGATCAGTTTCGGCTACAGTAAAACCGAATGGCTGCATATGTGGTCGGCGGTGTTCCTGGTGGCGATTTTCGCCAACTTGTTCTTTGGTTTCTTTGGCGATAAGTTTGGCTGGCGTACCACCATCATGTGGGTCGGTGGCTTTGGCTATGCCGCGGTGCTGATTTTGGTCTGGGCCGTGCCGCAGCTGCTGGGCCATAACTTCTATGTGATGGCATTGGTGCTGTGCCTGTGCGGTATTACCATGGCCGGTTATGTGCCGCTGTCGGCGCTGTTCCCGTTGCTGGCCCCGGACAGCAAGGGCGCGGCCATGTCGGTGCTGAATCTGGGCGCAGGTTTGGGCGCATTTATCGCACCTGCCATCACCGCGCTGTTCTACTCATCGCTGGGTGCGGGCGGGGTGCTGGGAATTTATGCCGGGCTTTATGTTCTGAGCGGTGTATTGACGCCATTCCTGAAAACGCCTGAAGAGCTGGATGCGCGAGTGGCGATGACGGACAAAGCGGCCTGAAAGACGTGAGATTTTCGTTATAAAAAAAAGCCCAGTTAATTAACTGGGCTTTTTATTGCGATTAAGAGATTAGACGTTGAACAAGAAGTTCATCACATCGCCATCTTTTACAATGTACTCTTTACCTTCTGAGCGCATTTTACCGGCTTCTTTCGCACCTTGTTCGCCTTTGAAGGCAACGAAATCTTCAAACGCGATGGTCTGAGCGCGGATAAAGCCTTTCTCGAAGTCAGTGTGGATTTTACCCGCCGCCTGTGGCGCGGTGGCGCCAACAGGAATGGTCCATGCACGCACTTCTTTCACGCCTGCGGTGAAGTAGGTTTGCAGGTTGAGCAGCGCATAACCGGCGCGGATCACGCGGTTCAGGCCCGGCTCTTCCAGACCCAGTTCAGCCATGAACTCGTCGCGTTCGTCATCTTCCAGCTCAGCGATATCAGACTCAACGGCAGCACACACTGGCACCACCACCGAACCTTCGGCTTCGGCAATCGCACGCACCTGATCGAGGTACGGATTGTTTTCGAAACCGTCTTCGTTGACGTTAGCGATGTACATGGTTGGCTTCAGCGTCAGGAAGCTGAGGTAGCGGATGGCCGCTTTCTCGTCAGCATCCAGATTCAGTGCGCGCAGCATGCCCGCTTCTGACAGATGTGGCAGGCACTTCTCCAGCGCAGCCAGCTCGGCTTTCGCATCTTTGTCGCCGCCTTTGGCTTTCTTCTGGCAACGCTGAATCGCACGTTCGCAGGTGTCGAGATCCGACAGCGCCAGCTCGGTGTTGATGACGTCAATATCTTCCGCCGGGTTAACTTTACCGGCAACGTGGATGATGTTGTCGTTTTCAAAGCAGCGCACCACGTGACCGATGGCTTCGGTTTCACGGATGTTAGTCAGGAACTGGTTGCCCAGGCCTTCACCTTTGGACGCGCCTTTCACCAGACCGGCGATATCGACGAATTCCATGGTGGTGGGCACGACGCGCTGTGGCTTAACAATCTCGCTCAGCTGATCGAGGCGCAGATCGGGCATTGGCACCACACCGGTGTTTGGCTCGATGGTGCAGAACGGAAAGTTGGCTGCTTCGATACCCGCTTTAGTCAGCGCGTTGAACAGGGTGGATTTACCGACGTTCGGCAGGCCCACAATACCGCATTTAAATCCCATGGTCTGATTACCTTTCTCACTGAGTGCGCAGCGCTGTTCAATAGCGCCGACAGATTCAAAAAATTTCGCGCATTATACACAGAATTGCCTTCTGCGGCGCGGGAATTGGCCTTAGCCCGCCTTGAACGCGTGCAGGCGGTTCATCGCCTTAATCTTGTCTTCTTTCAGCCACAGTTCGGTGCAGCGCACCGCTTCGTCTACGGCATCATCAATCAGCTTTTGTTCGCTGGCTGGCGGCTTACCCAGCACGAAACCGGTCACTTTATTGCGGTCGCCAGGATGACCAATACCCACGCGTAAACGGTGAAAATTATTGTTGTTGCCCAGCTTGCTGATGATGTCTTTCAGGCCGTTATGGCCGCCGTGGCCACCACCTTGCTTGAATTTCGCCACGCCCGGCGGTAAATCCAGCTCATCGTGCGCTACCAAAATCTCTTCTGGCGCAATGCGATAAAAGGTCGCCATCGCCGCCACCGCTTTGCCGCTGAGATTCATAAAAGTGGTGGGCACCAGCAGGCGCACATCTTCTCCCGCCAGCGACAGGCGCGCGGTGTAGCCATAAAATTTTGGCTCGTCTTTTAACGACTGATTGTTGCGGCTCGCCAGTAAATCGACATACCAGGCGCCAGCGTTATGGCGGGTTGCGGCGTATTCAGCGCCGGGATTGGCCAGCCCCACAATCAGTTTAATGCTGCTCACGATGTTTATCCTGTCTTGCTGCGGAAAGGGCGATAGTTTACTGCCTGGCGGCACGGATGACAAAGGCCATGCGCCACAGATAATGTCTCTACGTGACTAATCATTTTCTATCGAAATCAAAGCGCTGGCGGTAAAGATTTGTCAAAGGTTGTGAAGGATATGTGATCCTGTACGCAACTTAAGCGGCAGGTATTGCCTAAGCTTATGGCTAGTTAACCATACGTGCTGTTTTGCTTTTAAAAGGATGGAGGTGGATCATGAAACGTCAAAATTGCCGCTTTGTAGGTAACGGTTTGATGTGTTTGGGTTTACTGACGATGGTATTAGGCGTCGGCTATTCCATTATCAACCAGCTTCCTTCACTCAACCTGCCGCAATTCCTCGCGCACGGTGCGATGTTCAGCATCTTCGTTGGCGCTTTACTGTGGCTGGTGGGCGCGCGCGTCAGCGGACGTGAGCGCGTGGAAGATCGTTATTACTGGTTACGTCATTACGGCGATAAGCGTTGCCGTCGCAATCACTCATCACATTAAGTGAGTACGGTTTGCTGCAGCGGCTGTAACTGCGCGAGATAACGTTCGATGCGGTTACGGCCGCTGGCTTTTGCGCGGTACAATGCTTCATCGGCCAGCGCCAGCAACAGCGGGAAGGGTTCGCCAGGCTGCAGCGCGGTGGCATAACCGATGCTGACGGTATAACGCACGTCGTTGGGTTGCGACAGCTGTGTCGCCAAACGGATACGTTCACATACCCGCTGCGCCTGCTCGGCATCGCCGGGAATGATCGCAGCAAACTCCTCGCCACCCAAACGGGCAAAATGGCCACTCTCTGGCATCAACGCCTGCACCACCTGACAAAAATCGATTAATACTTGATCGCCTTGTTGATGGCCGAAACGGTCATTGATGCTTTTAAAATGGTCCAGATCGAACAGCACCGCGCTATAGACAAAGTGTTGTGACTGTCGCGCGCTGCGCAATAACATTTTATCGGCCTGCTCGAATAGCGCGCGGCGGTTCCACACGCTGGTGAGCGGATCGTGCATTGATGCCAGTTTATGGGCGATTTGCGTGCGTTCGTTGACCATCGCCAGAATGGTGAAACTCAGGCCAATAACAAACAGGATCGATTCAAGAATCACATACACCGAGAAGCTGGAACCGCCAATCGCACCGCGCACCGGCGTCGCCACCGCATCGTCCAGAAAGATACGCGCCACGTGAAACAGCAAATGGATCCATAGCAGGATTTGTGCCGGCCAGAAGGTGACGGTCAACGACGCGCGCACGCGCCACAGCAAGCGGATTAGCGCGCCGGTATAGATGATGCACAGCAGGCAAACCACCAGCACGCGCTTCGGCTGGCTGTGATAAAACGCGGGGAACAGGCACAGAATCGCCCACAACAAACCGCCGCCTAACCAGCTGAGGCCAATCGCTTTTCCGCAGAAGATGCGGAAGGCATTGAGCAGATTGCCATAAGCCAGCAACAGCATGACGTTGCCGACCGCGACCGGTAAAAAATGGAATCCCGCACTGCGTAAGCTGCTAAGGAACACCGCCGCCAGGGTTAAAACCAGCGCCAGCGTGGTGCAGCCCAATACGCGATCGTACTGCGCACCGACCCAGGCAAAAATCAAAATGATACTCAAAAACCCCAGCACAAAGAGCTCGCAAACAAACAGTGTGTAGAGGTCGAGAGTCATAGTGGTCGGAGCTCTTAAAAAAGTGGGGAAGAAAATACCATTAATTATTGGAGCGCTAAAGGGCGGCAATGCGAGTTGATGGAAAAGAGTGGATGGCAGCGAGAATAGCGAGATTTAACGAAATTTATCGCGCAAATATCAATGGGGAAAGTGGCTTAATCGGTGAGTCAGATTGAGGGCCGGGTGCAAAGAAAAACCGGGCACGAGGCCCGGTTTCACGCGATGAATTAATGCTCAAACATCGCGGAGATTGATTCTTCGTTGCTGATACGACGAATCGCTTCGGCCAACATGCCAGACAGCGTCAAAGTACGCACGTTTGGCAGAGATTTCATCTCTTCAGACAGCGGAATGGTATCGCAGACAATCACCTGGTCAATCACCGACTTACGCAGGTTTTCCACCGCGTTGCCGGAGAAGATCGGGTGAGTAGCGTAAGCGAAAACACGTTTCGCGCCGCGCTCTTTCAACGCTTCAGCCGCTTTGCACAGCGTACCGCCGGTGTCGATCATATCGTCGACCAGTACACAGTCACGACCCGCAACGTCACCAATAATGTGCATCACCTGAGAAACGTTCGCGCGCGGGCGGCGTTTGTCGATGATAGCCATATCGGTATCGTTGAGCAGTTTGGCGATGGCGCGGGCACGCACTACGCCACCGATGTCTGGGGAAACTACAATGGGATTTTCCAGGCCAATTTGCAGCATATCTTCCAGCAGGATTGGGCTGCCGAAGACGTTATCCACCGGGACATCAAAGAAGCCCTGAATCTGTTCAGCATGCAGGTCAACGGTGAGAACACGGTCAACGCCCACGCTAGAAAGGAAATCGGCAACCACTTTGGCGGTGATCGGTACACGAGCAGAACGCACACGGCGGTCCTGACGCGCATAGCCAAAGTAAGGAATGACAGCAGTAATACGACCAGCAGAAGCCCGACGCAAGGCGTCGACCATCACAACCAGCTCCATCAGATTATCGTTGGTGGGGGCACAGGTGGACTGGATGATGAAAATATCACCACCGCGTACATTTTCGTTAATCTGTACACTTACTTCACCATCACTGAAACGGCCAACAGCGGCGTCTCCGAGGCTAGTGTAAAGGCGGTTGGCAATACGTTGTGCTAGTTCCGGGGTGGCGTTACCAGCAAATAGCTTCATATCAGGCACGAGAAGAACCTCAGGCTTGGCGTCCAGAGAATGAACGGCTCTAGAGTAACCGGCGAATACCAAAGAGCATGTTCATACGGGTGTGTTAATGCGCAACATGCAGTGTCTGGAACGGGTGACACTGTCACGTAGACGCTTTTAGCCCAGAAAGTGTGCGCTGTAACGGCGAGAGGTTAAGCCCGCGCGCCACAAATCCGCAAATCCATTTCGGGGCAAGCTCCAGCACCTGACGTGCGTCGGATTCGGTGTCAAATTCAGCAAACACACAAGCTCCGGTCCCAGTCAGGCGCGACGGCGCGTATTCTAGCAGCCAGGAAAGCAGCTCATCAACCTTACGAAAACGTTTTCTTGCCACAGCCTCACAATCATTGTGAAAAGGACGCTGTAACAGTTCATCTAATGTGCGGATTGGTGAATCGCGCGTCAGTTCGGGATCGCAGAACAGATCTGGCGTCGCGATGCTCACGCCTGGATGCGCCACCAGATACCATTTTTCTGCCGGTTCAGCCGGCTGCAACAGTTCGCCCACGCCTTCTGCAAAGGCCGCATGACCTCCAATAAACACTGGCACATCCGCGCCCAGTTTGATACCAATCGTCGCCAGCTCAGCAACACTTAATCCGGTTTGCCACAGATGATTCAGCGCCATTAACACCGTTGCCGCATCTGAAGAGCCGCCGCCAAGCCCGCCGCCCATCGGCAAAACCTTCTCCAGCGCGATGCTGGCACCGGCCTGCGCGGGCAAGGTGCCACGCGCAGCGGCAACGGTTTTTAACGCCTGCGCAGCACGCACAATCAGGTTCTCGTCATCCGACACGTCAGTCAGCGGCGTCAGCAGCGTTATCTTGCCGCTGCTGTCCGGTGTGATTTCCAGCGTGTCACCGTAATCGAGGAACTGAAACAGCGTTTGCAGATTGTGGTAGCCGTCAGCACGACGGCCAGTGATATACAGGAACAGATTCAGTTTTGCTGGCGCGGGCCACGTGGTGATCATTGAGTGGTCCAGCTATCCATGCGTAATTTGATGCGCTGACCGCCTTCAGACAGCTCCAGATTCGCTGGCAGCGGCGGATTCACTTTGCTGTCGTAATCAGAAATGTTCACTTTCCACTGCTGACCGTTGCGGCTGTAGTTCAGGCTTTGCAGCTGGTAGTTGTTATTCAGCTGATAATCGCTGGCATCGCCCGGCAAGCCCATCATCCACTGACGCAGATTGGCGAGCGGGATATCCATGCCGGTAAGCTGTGAAATCATCTTCTCGGCATCGTTACTCACGTAGCGCTTGCCTTTGTTATCCACGATCTGCACCACGGAACCTTGTGCATCCAACTGCAATTCGGTGCTGCCCAGCGGATTGGTCAGCAGCAGGCGATAGCGATCCGCAGCGGTTTGCTGCCAGTTAAAGCGTGCATACACTTTTTGCTTATCCGACAGGTAAGCGAACGCACCGCGCGTCTGATACTGGCTGATTTTCGCCACGGCTTGCTGATGCTGCTGCCATTGCGGTGACGTGGTGCTTGGGCCCGGACCTTGTGGTTTGTTAATGGTACATGCAGCCAGTAACACGCTGGCAAGGGGTAAAAGGCGCAGTAACTTGCGCGGGGGCAAATGCATCACGTGGTCATCTCCTCAGACACGTTTTTACTTCGTAACCGGTAACGCTAACCATCCGCATGTAAGCCGTCAATGCTGTTATGGCAATAATTGCGCACGATCAGTTTAATCTTATTACTGTCATAGGCTTTGTATGGCTTTTCTTGACCTGTGGCATCTTGTAGAATGCGCTGCACAAAACCCTGACAACACTTGGGATATCCCAACCCGAATCACATGACGCTGCTTGCACTCGGAATCAACCACAAAACTGCACCTGTTGCGCTACGCGAACGCGTTGCGTTTACACCAGACACGCTGGAACTGGCGCTGAATAGCCTGCTGTCCCAGCCGATGGTGCAGAGCGGTGTGGTCCTTTCGACCTGCAACCGTACAGAACTCTACCTCAGTGTAGAGCAGCAAGCCGACCTGCAGGAGAAGCTGGTGCGTTGGCTGTGTGACTATCACGATCTGCGTGAAGAGGATGTGCGCAACAGCCTCTACTGGCATCAGGATAACGCGGCGGTTAGCCATCTGATGCGCGTGGCCAGCGGGCTGGATTCACTGGTGTTGGGTGAACCACAGATTTTAGGTCAGGTTAAAAAAGCTTTTGTTGATTCGTCACGCGACCACGCGCTGAGCAGTGAACTGGAGCGCATGTTCCAGAAAACCTTCTCGGTGGCCAAGCGTGTGCGCACCGAAACCGAGATTGGCGCCAGCGCCGTATCGGTCGCCTTCGCTGCCTGTTCACTGGCGCGTCAAATTTTTGAATCGCTCAGCACCGTTAACGTGCTGCTGGTCGGCGCTGGTGAAACCATCGAGTTAGTGGCGCGTCATCTGCGCGAACACTCCGTCAAGAAGCTGATGATCGCCAACCGCACCCGCGAACGCGCACAGCTGCTGGCCGATGAAGTGGGGGCAGAAGTGATTGGCCTCGGCGATATCGAAACCCGTCTGGCCGATGCCGACATCATTATCTCTTCCACCGCCAGCCCGCTGCCGATTATCGGTAAAGGGATGGTGGAGCGCGCGCTGAAAGCACGTCGCAATCAGCCGATGCTGCTGGTGGATATCGCCGTACCGCGCGATGTCGAGCCGGAAGTGGGCAAGCTGGCGAACGCCTATCTCTACAGCGTTGATGATCTGCAAGCGATCATCGAGCAGAACATGGCGCAGCGCAAAGCCGCCGCCGTGCAGGCTGAAAGCATTGTGGTGCAGGAGAGCGGCGAATTTATGGCCTGGCTGCGCGCGCAAAGCGCGGTTGAGACCATCCGTGAATACCGTTCGCAGGCCGATCAGGTGCGCGCCGAGTTACAGGAACGCGCGCTGGCCGCGCTGCAGCAGGGCGCTGACGCCGAAAAAGTGCTACAGGAACTGGCACACAAGCTGACCAACCGTTTAATTCATGCACCAACCAAATCACTGCAGCAGGCCGCGCGCGACGGCGACAGCGAACGCCTGCAGATCTTACGTGACAGCCTCGGTTTAGAGTAATCTGGTCAGTCACGACCTATCACTGGGATACCCGCTATTACATGAAGAGCTCTATTGTTGCCAAGCTGGAAGCGCTCCAGGAACGCCACGAGGAAGTGGAAGCGTTGCTGGGCGATGCCGGCGTGATTGCCGATCAGGATCGTTTCCGTGCGTTATCACGCGAATATGCCCAGCTTAGCGACGTCACCCGTTGTTTCCGCGAATGGCAGCAGGTGCAGGAAGACGTTGAAACTGCCGAAATGATGCTGGAAGACCCGGAAATGCGCGAGATGGCGCAGGAAGAATTAAAGCTGTCACGCGAGAAGCGTGAAGTGCTGGAACAACAGCTGCAAGTGCTGCTGCTGCCGAAAGATCCCGACGATGAACGTTCGTGCTTTGTCGAAGTGCGCGCCGGAACCGGCGGTGATGAAGCGGCGATTTTTGCCGGCGATCTGTTCCGTATGTACAGCCGTTACGCCGAAGCGCGTCGCTGGCAGGTTGAGATCATCAGCGCCAACGAAGGTGAGCACGGCGGCTATAAAGAAGTGATCGCCCGCATCATCGGCGATGGCGCGTATGGCCGCTTTAAGTTTGAATCGGGCGGCCATCGCGTACAGCGCGTGCCAGAAACCGAATCGCAGGGCCGTATTCACACCTCGGCTTGTACCGTTGCGGTCATGCCGGAACTGCCCGAAGCGGAAATGCCGGAAATCAACGCCGGCGATTTGAAAATCGACACCTTCCGTTCTTCCGGTGCCGGTGGTCAGCACGTTAACACCACCGATTCCGCGATTCGTATCACCCACTTGCCAACTGGCATTGTGGTGGAGTGTCAGGACGAACGTTCACAGCACAAAAACAAAGCCAAAGCCTTGGCGGTGTTGGGCGCGCGTATTCACGCGGCGGAAATGGCGAAGCGTAATGCCGCTGAAGCTTCGACGCGTCGTAACCTGCTCGGCAGCGGCGACCGTTCGGATCGTAACCGCACCTACAACTTCCCGCAGGGCCGCGTAACCGATCACCGCATCAACCTCACGGTTTACCGTCTCGATGAGGTGATGGAAGGCAAGCTGGATGCGCTGATTGAGCCGATTGTGCAGGAGTATCAAGCCGATCAGCTGGCCGCGCTGGCTGGACAGGACTAATGATCATCCGTCGCTGGCTACAGGAGGCTGTGGTAGCGCTCTGTGGCGGCGACAGCCCGAAGCGCGATGCGGAAATATTGCTGGGTTTTGTGACGGGCAAAGCGCGCAGTTGGCTGATTGCCTTTGACGATGCGGAACTGGACGCGCAGCAGCTGGAACAACTGAATGCGCTGCTGGCGCGCCGCGTCAACGGCGAGCCGATTGCGCATCTGGTCGGCGAGCGTGAATTCTGGTCGCTGCCGTTGCGCGTCAGTGATGCCACGCTGATCCCGCGTCCGGACACCGAAGTGCTGGTGGAGCAAGCGCTGGCACATCTGCCGGCCGCCGCGACGTCTTTGTTGGATTTAGGCACCGGCACCGGCGCGATTGCGCTGGCGCTGGCCAGCGAACGGCCAGGCTGCCAGGTTATCGGCTGCGATCGCATCGCGGCGGCGGTGAAACTGGCGCAGGACAATGCGCAGCGTCTGCACATTGATAACGCCCGCTTCATCCTCAGCAACTGGTTTAACGATCTTCCCGCCCAACGTTTTGATCTGATTGTCAGCAATCCGCCCTATATTGATGCCGCCGATGAACATCTGCAGCAGGGCGACGTGCGCTTTGAACCGCGCAGCGCGTTAGTGGCGGACGATCAGGGTTTGGCCGATTTACGTTTTATCATTCACACCGCACCGCACTGGCTGCACGCTGGCGGCTGGCTGCTGCTGGAACATGGCTGGCAGCAAGGTGATGCCGTGCGCGCCATCATGACGCAGCACGGTTATCAGGCGGTGAGCACCGTTGACGATTACGGCGGTAATCCGCGCGTCACACTAGGACAATTTTTTAATAAGGAATAACGATGGCGAGCTGGTATCCCCTGATTAAACATTTTCACTTGCTGACCGTTGCGCTGACGATTTGTCTGTTTTTGCTGCGCTTCTACTGGCAAACCACCGGCTCAGCTATGCTGCAACGCCGCTGGGTGCGCATTGCGCCGCACGTTAACGACACCTTTTTGCTGTTAAGCGGTGCGCTGCTGGTGATGATTACGCATTTTTATCCGTTCACACCGCAAGGAAGCTGGCTGACGGAGAAGCTGTTAGCGGTTATTATCTACATCGCCTTAGGTTCCGTGGCATTGAGCCGTCGCCCACGTAAAATGGGGACACGTTGGATCGCCTTCCTGATTGCAATCGTAGCGTTGCTGTTTGTGATTAAGCTGGCGATGACCAAAATGCCGTTATTGGGGATTGTATGACCTCGCCAGAGCAACTCGATTACAGTAAAACACCGTTGAGTGAAGCGGTGATTGGCGCCACATGCGCCATACGCAATGATTTTTCCGCGCCTTCTGTGCAACAACAGTTGGCGGCGCTGGTAGATGAAGCCCGTGAGTTTGTCAGCAGCGAGCAGGACGCCGATTTGCAGCTGGGTAAGCTGCTGGAGCTGTTCTATCGTCAGTGGGGATTTGGCGGCGCCAGCGGCGTCTACAATCTCTCCGACGCGCTGTGGATCGACAAAGTCCTGAAGAGCCGTCAGGGCACGGCGGTGTCGCTGGGCGTGATCCTGCTGCACATCGCCGATGAGCTGGAATTGCCGCTGATGCCGGTGATTTTCCCGACACAGCTGATTCTGCGTGCCGACTGGTTAGATGGCGAAATGTGGCTGATCAACCCGTTCAACGGCGAAACGCTGGATACGCATACGCTGGAAGTGTGGCTGAAAGGCAACATCAGCCCAACCGCTAAGCTGTATAACGACGATCTCGACGAAGCCAAGACCATCAACGTGATGCGCAAGATGCTCGACACCTTGAAATCCGCGCTGATGGAAGAGAAGCAGATGGAGCTGGCGCTGAACGTCAGCAAAGTGCTGCTGCAGATCGATCCTGACGATCCTTACGAGATTCGCGACCGTGGTTTGATTTACGCGCAATTAGAGTGTGAACACATCGCGCTGAATGATTTGACCTATTTCGTTGAACAGTGTCCTGAAGATCCGGTCAGCGAGATGATTAAAGTGCAGATTCACGCAATTGAACAGAAACAGGTAACGCTGCACTAAGCGTTACCCGATAAAAGGAAAGGAAAGGGCATGACACAGAAAGTAGTGAATATCGGCGATATCAAGGTCGCAAACGATCTGCCATTCGTTCTCTTCGGCGGCATGAACGTGCTGGAATCGCGCGATCTCGCCATGCGCATCTGCGAACACTACGTTGAGGTCACCGACAAACTCGGGATCCCTTACGTATTCAAAGCCTCTTTTGATAAAGCGAACCGCTCTTCAATCAAATCTTATCGTGGTCCTGGCCTGGAAGAGGGCATGAAGATTTTCCAGGAGCTGAAGCAGGCTTTCGGCGTGAAAATCATCACCGATGTGCATGAAGCATCGCAGGCGCAGCCGGTGGCTGACGTGGTTGATGTGATTCAGCTGCCGGCCTTCCTCGCGCGTCAGACCGATTTGGTGGAAGCGATGGCGAAAACCGGCGCGGTAATCAACGTCAAGAAGCCCCAGTTTGTTAGCCCAGGCCAGATGGGTAACATCTACGACAAATTCGTCGAAGGCGGCAACGATCAGGTTATCCTGTGCGATCGCGGCAGCAACTTCGGCTATGACAACCTGGTTGTCGATATGCTCGGCTTCAACGTGATGAAGAACGTCACCCAAAATAGCCCAGTGATCTTCGACGTTACCCACGCGCTGCAAACGCGCGATCCGTTCGGCGCTGCGTCAGGCGGTCGTCGTGCGCAGGTCGCCGAGTTGGCGCGTGCCGGCATGGCGGTTGGCATTGCTGGCCTGTTCATCGAAGCGCACCCAGAGCCAAACAGCGCCAAATGCGACGGTCCATCCGCGCTGCCGCTGGATAAGCTGGAACCCTTCCTGGTGCAGATGAAAGCAATCGACGATCTGGTGAAGAGCTTCCCAGAGCTGGATACCAGCAACTGATTGTTTTGAAATGTGAAAAAGGCGCCGATGGCGCCTTTTTTATTGGCTGGTCGCCATAAATGGCGATCCTGCAACATGCACGATTTCCGTAAAGTTGGCATTTATGCCGACCGCTAGTCTCACAGCATAATCGTCAACAAATACCCGGCAAACAGCGCCAGATGCGCGGCACCGTTCAACACGTTGGTGCGGCCCGTTGAGAACGAGATGTGGCACAGGATCAGCACGGCGCTCATGATCACCATCTGCGGTGGCTCAAGGCCGAACACCAATTGCTGGTCGGTCAGGGTAGCGATGATGGTCACTGCAGGCACCGTCAGTGAAATGGTCGCCAGCACCGAACCGAAGAACAGATTCATAGCACGCTGGACTTGATTCATCAGTACCGCTTTGATTGCACCTAAACCTTCCGGCGACAGGATCAACAGCGCCACCAGGAAGCCGGTGAACTGCGCCGGGGCGTTCAGTTCTGTCAGCAGACTTTCCAGCGGATTGGCGTTCATCTTGGTCACGGTAATCACCGCAATCAGATGCACGATCAGCCATGCGGTGTGCCACAACGAGCTGTGCGCAGAAGGCTTACCGTGGTGCGGATCGTCGCCATCATCTTCATGCTCATAAACGAACAGGCTTTGGTGGGTTTTGGTTTGAATCAGCAGGAACACGCCGTACATGGCCGCAGAAATCGCCGCGATGATCAGCGCCTGCGTGGTCGTAAAGTTACCGCCAGGTAACGCATTGGGGAACACCAGCACCAGAATCGCCAGCGGGAAAATGGCGATCATGTACTGTTTTACGCCCGCCAGATTAACGTACTGCGTGGCAAACTTGCGTCCGCCCAGCAGCAGGGCAAAGCCGACTAAACCGGCGGTCACAATCATGATGATCGAGTAGAGCGTGTCGCGCATTAGCGCGGGCGCGGCATCGCCGGTGGCCATCAGCGCGGAGATCAGACTCACTTCAAGTATGACGACGGAAAGACTGAGAATCAGCGAGCCATAAGGTTCGCCTAAACGGTGTGCCAGCACGTCGGCGTGACGCACCACGCTGAAGGCGCTAAACAGAATGGCAACTAATGCCAACAGGTTGATGCCGATAACCGGCAGAAGCGCTGTCTGGTTGCCGAAGAAGCTCAGCACCGCCAGCGCAGCAACGGGGAAAATCAGTGAGTACTCGGTATGGCGGGTTTTCTCATGTCCAGGCATTTACCATCCTCTCCGGAAAAAGTACAAAGCAGGCAATCATTGCCTGATAAATATAATGAGTTTTCTGACGTAACGCAGTGTAACTTTTCATCAGCTGTGCTGCTGTGACTTTACGCGATTTTACCAAAAGCGTTTATTATGCATAACACGGCAAAAGAGTGTGTTATCGCTGGATTAACGCCTGTATTCATTATGTTGCATGAGTCACTCACCCAATTAAAGATGAGATTGGTCTGGTTAATCGTCGTATAGGGTGAAGTTTATAGAGGTTTAAACCTGTTTTACGCCATCTGCCAGTGAAAGTACCAGTTTGCGTTTTGACCCAGATGATCCAGACTTAAACTCTGGGTATGAAACCGGAGGAAATATGCCTTATTCATCAAACAAAGAGCTGCCAGACAGCGTGCGTCATGTCCTGCCGGCTCACGCGCAAACCATCTATCAAAAGGCCTTTAACAGCGCCTGGGACCAATATAAAGCTCCCGACGACCGGCGTGGTGATGAGTCGCGCGAAGAGGTGGCCCACAAAGTCGCCTGGGCAGCAGTCAAGCACGAGTACTCAAAAGGTGACGATGACAAGTGGCACCCTAAAAACTAGTTTGTTTTGCGGGCCGGTGCGGCCCGCCTCGCACTTTTCCCTTCGCCATTCAAGTTCCTCACCAGGCAGCCGATGCTATTTACACAGAATTTCCCTTTTGTGATCGGGGTCAATCTTGAATGTTTTGTTAAAAATGAATTAATGTCTTCTCTTAAGACGATGCAATGAGCGTCGCCTGTAGACATCAGTTTTGAGGAACCACACCGGCAAGATGTCAGCGTAGTAGAGGAGACCACAGTGTTAACGCGGGAATTTTTGTTAAAAGCAGATTGTAAAACATCGTTTGGCGATATTGATGAAGCGCTGTTCTGGAGCTGTGAAAAGCGTGCGGCATCGCTGTCCGCGACGCTGGCCTGTCGTCCTGACCAAAGCCCGGTGTGGATTTTTGGCTACGGCTCGCTGATGTGGAATCCCATTTTTGAAGCGGCCGAAGTGGCGCCGGGTCGTTTAGAGGGCTGGCACCGTGCGTTTTGCCTGCGTCTGATTGCCGGTCGCGGCACCGTAACCGCGCCTGGCCGTATGCTGGCGCTGAAAGAGGGCGGTTCCACCAGCGGACTGGCGTTCCGCTTACCGGAATCGCGTTTGCATGATGAGCTGGAGCTGCTGTGGAAGCGTGAAATGATTACTGGCTGCTATCTGCCAACCTGGTGTGAACTGGAGCTGGAGGATGGACGCAACGTCACCGCGCTGGTGTTCATCATGGATCCGCGTCATCCGCTGTATGAAACCGATTCCTGCCGCAGCACCATTGCGCCGTTGATTGCCCAGGCCAGCGGTCCGCTCGGCACCAACGCACAATACCTCTACGCGCTGGAGCAGGAGCTAGGCAAACGTGGCATGCAGGAAGCGGCATTGACGCGCCTGGCAGCAGATGTCAGAGCGCTGCAGAGTCATTCGGCAGCGCGCTGATACGGATTACTGCGCCGGATTAATCAGCCAGGTTCCCGGCTTATCGATGGTCAGCGATTGGCTATGCACCTGGTTGCCGTTACGCACCTCAATGCGATAGTTCCCCGCCGCCAGATTCAGTGAAGCGAATCCGCTGGAGGAGGGCTTCACATCGCGGGCTTCGCCATTCAGCATCACATTCTCACCCGCCTGCAAACGCAGATAAACCGTCGCCACCGTCGGTGCGCTGCTCGCTAGACTGTTGCCTGCTGCGGCAGGCGCAGCGGGCGCGGTGCTGGCGGCGACCGGTGGTGCTTCGCTGTGATGATTCGCTTTCCAAACCACCACCACAACCGCCAGCACCGCAATCGCAGCGGCCACCACTAAACCTGGCGACAAACGACGCACGTTGCGCGGCGTCAAAGGTTCAACGGTGGCAGCGGCATGATTGACGGCCAACACTTGCGGTTCCGGCGTTGCAACACTCGGCTCCACCGGCACAACCGGCTCAGCCACGAGCGGAATAGTGGTGGAGAGTGCTTCGACATCGCTGACCGGCAGATCGATCAAGCTGGCAAAGGCATCAATGCTTTGCGGACGATCTGCTGGCTTCATGGCTAACGCGCAGTCAATAGCGTGCAGCAGCGGCAGCGAATAGCCTTCCGGCTTGCGCTCCACCAGCGGTTGATAGTTATCCTCAATGCAGCGCACCACGCTCACCGGCGGTGCATGGCCGGTGATCAGGTTGTGCAGCACCGCGCCCAGCGCATAGATATCGGTCCACGGACCTTGCTCTATTTCGCCTTCTTCGCTGTACTGCTCAATCGGCGCAAAGCCGGGCTTCAGCATGATCTCGGTTTCATCCGAGAGGTTGCCGATCTCTTTGCGCGCCGAGCCAAAATCAAGCAGCACCGGCAGCTGGTTTTCCTGAATCTGGATGTTATCCAGCGAGATATCGCGATGCAGATAACCGGCGGCGTGGATAGTATCAATGGCGCCAAACAGCGGCGGTAGCAGACGACGGATCCAGCTCTCGTCAATGCTGTCCGGACTGGTGATCTGCCACTCTTTCAGCGTCATGCCGCTGTAATAGAGCGTGCCCATGTAGGCGGTGCCGTTCTCTTCCCAGAAGCGCAGCACGTGCAGCAAGCCGGGATGATTGAAGCGTGCCAGCAGGCGCGCCTCCTGAATAAAGCTATTACGACCGGCGGTAAACAGCTTATGGAAACGCTCTCCGCGCAGTTCCAGCGACATATCCGCCGCACGCACCGCCAACGAGACGGGCATGTACTCTTTGATCGCGATGGTGCGTTCCAGCTGATGGTCCCAGGCACGATAAACAATGCCGAAGCCGCCGCCGCCAATCACTTCCTTGATTTCAAATTCATTAAACCGGTAGCCCGCAGGGAGGGCGTTAGGTGTATGGTTTTCGTTTGCCGACATAGTGAACTCTCTGAACACGTCCTGTAGCGCCCCGTCATCACGATGACGGCAGGCAACGACCGCTAATTAATTAATGTTACGCCAGGCACCAATCGCCGGATCGGCGAGATCCGCATGCAGGGTGTCAATCAGTAACACAGTCACTTTTTGCTGTGGCATAAATTGCGGCGACCAAACGCCGCGTAACGTCTCAACCCGCTTTTTCAGCACATCGCTGCCCTGATCGGCGGTTTTGTCCATCTTCACCAGTAGTGTGCCGCTAAAACGCCACACATGCTGTTGTGCATCAAACGGCAGCACTAACCAGCTATCATCGGCATCCGGACGCGTAACAATCATGCGCTGGTTATTCACCGAGACCACTTCCAGCGGCGGACCGCTCATTTTCAAATCTGCAATCGGGTAGCCCTGATAGAAGTTCAGCGCCAGATTATGGGTTTTGCCAGCGCTCATCAGCGTCATTTCGCTCGGGCCTTCCAGCCAGCCTTCGGTGGAGCAGTGCTGATTCGGGTTATCCGGGATAAACAGCGATTCGCCTTTCTCATCCCACCAGGTACGGAAATGGCAGCCGCCCGGCAAGGCAAAGTGCTGCAGCGGCGTGCTATCCGCCGGGCGTGACAAATCGAGCGGCGCGGCGTTGCTGGTGGTGGCGCTGGCGGTGGCATCGTTCAGCACGATCGGGCGCCAGTTCTGTAATTTGGCTGCGCTGCCGTTAGCCAGCACGCTGCCCTCTTTATTGGTCATCTGCCACGGCAGTTCATCCAGCAGGCCGCACTGATTCGCCAGCAGCGTACCGACGCGCGGCAGGAAGCTGGTCAGGATGCTGGAGTCGGTGCTTTTGCCCGAAACGATGCGCAGCGGCAGCGTCTCTTTGCACCAGTCGTTGGGCGCTTTGCTCGCCACGTCATCAATGTAGACTTCTAATGACAGGCTCGGGGAATACACCACGCGGTAATCTTCTGCCTGCGCATTTACGGCCAGCAACAGGGTTGCGAAGCCCGTCAACCACACTTTCATAAGCATCCTTGGATCAATAACGTGACGGCAGAAAACGTGCCGCATCAGCCTGGGAATAAAGCAGCGTCGCTTCCTGCGGTTCGCCAATCCAGACGGCCAGAGCGCTGAGATTGTCGCTTTTAACACTGCGGTTAACGGCTTGTTCCATCAAAGTCAGCCACTCTTCGCAGGCATTCACCATGCGCAGGGCCAGTTCCATTTCGTGGGTGGTGAGATTGAGCCAGAATCCATCGCTGCAAACCAGAAACGCATCGCCATCGGCCAGCGTAATCACCTCGCTAAAAGTGGCCGGACGGGCAGGCTCAACACCGAGCGCATTATAGAGTAAATTACTGTTAATTCCGGTATTTTCATAGCCCGCCTCGCGTAACTGCTGGGCCAGACTGTGGTCACGCGTCACCTGATTTAGCACCCCATGACGGAAGTGATAAACCCGGCTGTCACCAGCGTGCGCCCACCATGCGCGCTGTTTTTCGCGGTCGATAAACAGCGCGGCGAGCGTGGTGCTCATACGTGAAAAATTCGGATTGTTTCCCTGTGCCTCAATCAGCACCTGCTGGCAGTGTTCGATGGCGGCGCGCGTGCTTTCAGGGGTGAACGTCGCACTGTGCTGCAGCTGCGTTAGCAGCGTATCGCGCACCAGCTGCGCGGCGATATCACCGCCAGGCAAACCGGCGACGCCGTCACACACCAGAAAACAGGCTTTGTGATCGTCCAGCTCGGCGCCGGTACGATCCTGATTTTCGTCGCGCATGCCTTGCTGGCAGCGGCTGGCAAACATCATCTTCATGCGTCTTCGGTCCGCGTTTGAGAATCTTTGTATTGATTCACTTCCATATCATAGGCATGCAGGAAGGCTTCGCCGAACAGCGTATGGAAGTCATCCTCAATTTCCCCAGCGGTACGTTGATAGTGGCGTGAGAAGTAATCCCACAGCGCCGCTTTGCGTCCGGTGCTGAACGCCATTTTGGGCAGCACGCCATCTTTGCGTGCTTCTTCTTCTAAGCGCTGCGGGTTAAACGACTGCAGCATGGCGGCAATAATGGCGCGGATACCGGCAATCATGCCGAGCTGATGCGCCTGCAAATCCACCAGCGCATCGCGCACCGCCGGTTCCGGCGGCATAAAGCCCGGCATCTGGCTTTGATACATCTGCATCAATACGGTTTTACCGGACGGCAGAATTTTGAACGGGTTATTCGCCTCATTGAGAATCATCGTCATGTCGGCTTTCACGCCGCGCTTGAGGATCGAGCGCGAGGAGAGCAGGGCGACGGTGCCTTGCGAAAACAGGCTCAGCATGCGACCGGTTACACGCATCTGCTCTTCGGTGATGTTGGTTTGATGGCCATTGTTGAGCCCCATCCCTTCCAGCAGCGCGGCAATCAGTTTGTCCTGAGAGACGCCCGGCAACGTGGCGGGCAGCGTCGTCGCATCGCTTTGCGGATCGATGGCGAGACGCGGATCGTTGCGGCGCTCCTGACGCGCAACCGGCTCGGGAATCACCTCCGACTCCTGCATCATACCGAGCGGGTCGTCGCTGCTGTCGGCAAAGAACGCCAGCGGATCGTCCTGACGGGCTTTCAGGTTGTTAGGATCGCGGACTTCGAGCCCATACTCACCGATTTGCAGCGTGTCGCCATCCTGCAACGCCACTTGCGAGCCGCGTTGCAACGCGACGCCGTTCAATACCACCGACGTGACGCTGCCCTGATTGGTCAGGCGGCACTCGCCCTCCGGCGAAAGATGCACCAGCGCTTGCAGACGCGATATGGCGCGCGATTCGTCAGGCAGCACCAGATCGTTATCCTGACTGCGGCCGATGGTGCCGCCGGGCGGTTTAAAGGCTACCGTCTTGGCGGGCACATCCGTATTGCACTGCACAATGGTAAATTGCATGAGTCATCCCGTTAACAAGGCAAACGCCACGGCCTATTCAAACATCGGTGGATAGAGGCCGTTGCGGCCCGGCTGTGCACCAGACGCCGGGTTAAACAATAATGAAAAAAGTTGCGCAGTCAGCGGGCCACTGTGTTTATGGGTGGCATGGCTAAAACCGTCACTGCGATTACTCCACCAGTAGCTCATGTGCTGCTGCGGATCGAATCTGTCAGCCACTTCACGCCAGCTCAGCGTGCAGGGTAAATCATCAAAACCAATCACATCCATGATGTCGCTGCGCTGCGTATCCGGCACCAGCAGCGGTGACAGGCGCTGCATCTGCTGCTCCAGCGCATCGGGATTGAGCCGATCGCGCACCGCGTGCAGCAGCAGCGCGCCCAGTTCCTGAAACCAGTCGCCGGACATCGCCAGCTGCGCGCTGTGCCAGTGGCTCAGCGGGAAGCTGCGCAGCGCCAGGAGCGGCCAGCTGCGGCCCACGCGATCGCATGACGGCAGCAGGCAGCCCATCTGCACCTGCTGACGCAGCGGCGAAAGCGGTAACACAAAATTCCACACCGGCGCACGTAAAAACTGTGCGGTGCTGGCATCGGCTTGCTGATGCCAGTGCAGTAATCCTTGCTGAAACCAGTGGCTCCACGGCGTCACGGTATTTTCGCTCAGACGCTGGCGCAAAAAATCGCCGGTGGCCGGTAACTTGCCGTACCAGCCCGGCGCAGTGTGTGTCGGCATGATTACCTCACCATTACTCACTGTGTCTGGTCAATCGCTGCGAAACAACGTGCGGCGCAATCGCCAGCGTGTTGCTGCTGTCACCGGCATTTTTCAGATTCTCCGCAAGCTTACGCATCATCAACGCATTGTCACGTGCATACGGCGAAGACTGAATTTGCTGATCCAGCAGCTGGCTCAGATGCCAGTCGAGCTGCTGCAAATCGCGCGCGCTGACATCATCCGGCAGCGTGCGCTGCAGGTTTTGCATCAGCCAGCCACGCAGGAACTCGCCGTCATAATTGCGCGGCTGATAGAGCATCTGATAGGCCCGCAACGCATTGCGACTGTACTCGTTATCGGTGCCAGGATCGTCACGCAGCAAATTGGTGATCTGCTGCGCCACGCGCGGCAGCAGTAAAGACTTAAGCGCATTTTGATAAAGCGCCCACGCCGCATCGCTGACCTGGTTGCCGCGATACAGCCCAACGCGCATGGTAAGCGGTGGATTGTCGAGGGAAAAACGCTCGGAGAGCGGCAGTTTCACCAGGTTATTTAAGAAGGGTAGCAGATCAAAAATATTATCGGCGGGCTGATGGATCACCTGCTGACTCTGGGTGGTGATCGGCGCGAGGCGTTCGGCAACCTGGTCCAGATAACGCTGATTCTGAATATAGCTGGTGAGCCACAAACAGGAGAGCAGCAGCAGCGCGCCGGTCAGCACGCCATAACCGATCCAGTGGAACAGGCGGTTGCGGTATTCCCAATGGCGATTGCTGCCCGCCAGGCCGCTTTCGCGGAACACTAAATTGCTCAGTAAATCGCGGATAAAGAAACTCTGTCCTTTGTTGCCGGGGATCGGACTGCTGCGATCGACGCTATTCCACGCCGCGAGGCTGCTTTCGCCGGTATGCGGCAGCTGCAGCTTGCGGTTCAGCTCGCCCATGATGCGGTCAAACGGTAAACCTTCCTGCGTGCCGCTGGTGAAGAACAGGCCGCGCGCCGACCAGGCGATCGGCTCCTGATGGCTGGAAAACACCACATCGAGATACTCATTCAGCAGCGGACGCAGCGAACTGAACTCTTGCGGGAACAGGAAGCTGTCGGCGCGCTGGGTGAGATCGCGCTCGCCGGCCATGACGTCGGCCAACTGCTGCTGTAAACGCTGCTCTAAGTGCTGATATTGCTGGCTGAAGCTGCGGTGCCAGTTGTCTTTATGCGGTTTGCCCGGTTCCCACGGGAAAGTGAAGCCCCAAATCGCATCGCGCTGCGGCTTGCTGAGCGTGCCGTAAAAACTCATAAACCCTTTCAGCAGGTCGGTTTTGGTCACCATCACATACACCGGGAAGTGAATGCCGGTGTGCTGATGCAGCTCCGCCATGCGTTCACGTAGCGCGCTGGCCTGCGCATGGCGCGCTTCGGCTGAATCGGTCAGCAGATCGGAGACGCTGATGGTCATGATCACGCCGTTGATCGGCTGACGGGTGCGATAGCGCTTTAGCAGATTGATAAAACTGTGCCACTCCGCGCCATCGCGCGCGCGTTGGCTCTCCTGCAGCGCGTAACGTCCGGCGGTATCGATCAGCACTGCACTGTCGGTGAACCACCAATCGCAGTGGCGCGTGCCGCCCACGCCGCGAATTGCCGCTTTGCCGAGGCTGTCGGTGAGCGGGAATTGCAGGCCAGCGTTAAGTAGCGCGGTAGTTTTACCGGCGCCCGGCGCGCCAATCATCACGTACCACGGCAGCTGATAAAGGTAGTGACTTTGAAAACGTGCCAGCCAGCTCTGCTGATGACGACGACCAAACTGGGTGCGCTTTAAACGCAGCGCTGCTTCACTGAAGCGCTGCGCCAGCAGGGTTTCGGTGGCCTGACGATCGGATAACTCTTCCTGGCTCATCTGCTGCAGCCGGTTGAGCAACTTGCTGTTAAACCAGCCGCGCCACAGTGCAGGGATAAACTGGAACAGCAGCCAGAGCAGATACAGCAGACCCACCGCTAACTGGCGCGGCAATACTGGCTCGAGCGGGCGCGTATCGCCCCAGCTCCACAGCGGTCCGAGCATCCACAGCACGCAGCTCAATGCCGTGACGCCAATCAGGCTCCACAGCAGGCGATGGGTTAACAGATGTTGCAGTGATGCGCGCATCATTGGCCTCCCTGATGATTGCCGAGGGTTTCCGGTGTCACAAACAGGGTGATTTCCACCCGACGATTGCGGGCGCGATTTTCATTACTGTCGTTCGGCAGCAGCGGATTGCTGTCGCCGCGACCTTCCGCTTTCACGCTGTGACCTTCCGCGAGCTGCGGATTAAGCAGCTGCATGATGGCGCGTGCGCGCGCAGAGGAGAATTCGTAGCTGGAGGCGAAACGGCCATCGACCGGGCTGTTATCGGTATACACCGACACCAAAACCGTGCCTTTAACGGTTTTCATTGCACTGGCGACATGCGCCAGCAGCGCCCGTCCCACCTGATTCACCACCGTGCCGTCGCTGGAGAACAGTTTGTCAGCGGGGATGATCACTTTGCTGCCGAACGCGCCGTCGCTCACTTCCAGCTGTCCAGCGGCAATCACATCATTCAGACGTTGATGCAGATCAAGCAGCGCTTGAGGGGAAGTAGGGCGACGTCCTGGCGTGATTTGTGGCAGCGGGGTTTGATAGATGGTGCGCAGCAGCGGTTCGGCGGCATTGCCGAGTCGCCAGTTCAGTCCGCTGTAAATCAGGCTCGCCACCAGCGTGGCCAAGGTAACGCAGGCCCAAAGCGGCACCATCGGACGCGTCAGGGTGCTGACCAGCGGATGCACTTCCACCAGCGGCACCGCCGGATTGGCGCTCGCCGGGCGATGTTCCGTAATGAGTTGTGCCAGGCGTTTGCGGATGGCTTCACACTGCGCGCGGCCGCTGTCACTGCCGCGATAACGGCCTTCATAACCAAGCAGCAGGCAATAGTGGATCAGTTCCAGCAGCCACAGATGCTGCTGCGGGCTTTGCGATACGCGCGACAACAGCTGGAAAACTTTCTCTCCGCCCCAGCTTTCATTGTGAAAGGTGACCAGCATGCCGTTGCCGGACCACACGCCGCGCGTGCCCCACGGCGTTTGCGCTGCGGCTTCATCCAGCACGCTGCACAGGCAGTAGCGCGCGCCGATAATCATCTCAAAAGGTAAGCCCGCTTGTTTACAGCGTTGTTCGAATTGGCGGATCTCTTCGATCAGTAACTGGCGCAATCCGGCAGGATCGTCATGTGTCGCGGCCTGCCGTATACGTACCACGGCATTCAGGATGGGTGCTGCGGCATTAAGCAAAAGGTTATCATTGCCCGCGACAATGCCATCGCGAGCAAGGGAATCCTGAGTCATTAAATCTTGGTTATCCAGGCAAGGGCGAAAATCACAGCCCGCAGAGCAAACGCTTCTGCGGGCATTGTGCGCCGGATTGCATTATCAGTCTAAAATCCAGGTCGCGGTATCGTTAGTGCGACAAGCCTTGCTGGCGCCGCCAACGGCCACACAAACCTGTTTGCTGTTGCGGCGGGGGCGCGGACGATCGCTTCGAATGGTCGCGTCGTAACGGCTGCTCTCCACGCCCGCTTTCGGCGGAATATAGCCAATTAACTGGCCGTTAGGCTCATCAGCCACTGCCAGCCAGCTGTGTTCAACACGGCCGAGCACTTCAAACGGTTTGGCGTTATCAAGATAGCGCACTACCTTGCCACCATAATCAGGCGTGGTCATTACCGAGGCCGCATACAGCGCGCGATAACTCTCATTGACCGGCGTGAATTCGCCAGGTGCTGCCACCGCATGACGATGGACCAGTTGGACGCCATTCACTTCACTGGTTACCAGCGTGTCATCTGTAACGGGTGGCGGTGGCGCTTTGCAAGCAGCCAGACTTAATACCGCCAGCAACACAAGCACGAGACTCTTATTCACCATGATCCTCAAATTTCATCAGATTAGCTGCAGAGTAATCTGCGGCACGGGCCGTTAAGGCAGGCAGATTAAGCAGCGAGAAAGCCATCAAAAAAACAGACAGATTACAGAAAGATAGTGCTGAACTAAGTCTACCTAAGACTTTTGAGAATTCAAACCATTGCACCATGAGAAATCCCGTGCTAGCGGGCGAAAAAGCAGCGCAGGCCGATGATATAAAACACATAGTCACGGTGATAGATAAGCTTAGTTAATTTATTCGCTGCAGTTAACGATGCGAGGCAGCGCAACGGCATTTGGTCGCTGTTAGTACCAAACGAAAATGGTAAATAAGATTAATCTATTTGTATGAAGCAAAAAAGATTGCCTTGCGAAACAATTTTCTCAATTTCGGAATTTCCGGGCCCAATTCTGCCACGTTTAAACGCAGCACGGCATGGCTTTTGCTTGACCCTCTGTTTACACCGCTAAACCGCTGGAGAAAGCAATGAATCGGGCTTTGAACTATCTACGTGCTAGCCGCGCCAGCGAGATTGCGAGCCTGCAACGGTTGCTGCGGACCGGCGAACAGATTACCGCCATCAGTGAATTGATCCATGTGCTGCAGCGTGAACGTGGAGCCAGCAATATCTGGCTGTGCTCGGCTGGTCGACTGTTTGGTGAAGAGCTAGCACAGCGCGCTGCGGAGGTAGAACTGCGCGAACAGCGTGCAATGGCGGTGCTGCCGGAAGCAGAGGCGCAGCCCGGCTATAGCCGATTTTGCATGCTGATCGCGACTGCGCTTCAGGCGCTGGACAGTCTGCCGGCGCTGCGTCAGCAAGTACACAGCCGCACCGTGACGCAGGCGCAGGCGATGGATGCGTTTAATCACATCATCTGCACCTTACTCAATCTGGTATTTGAAGCGGCGGATACCGCCAGTGAGCCGGACATCTCGCGTGCGTTAATCGCGCTATTTAGCTTTATGCAAGGCAAAGAGCTGGCCGGACAGGAGCGCGCCACCGGTTCGGCGGGATTCGCTGCCGGTGAATTTACCGAGACGCAACGGCAGCGCATTCAGGTGTTGATCGCTGCGCAGGAGCAAAGCTTTGCGACTTTCAGCCAATTTTCTGATGCGGAAAATCTACAACGCTGGCAGGCGATAGCCGATGCCGGCAGCCAAATTGAGCGGCTAAGACGCATCGCCTGCACCGGCGCACAGTGCGGTGAAAATGGCGTGTTGCAGTGGTTTAGTCTGCTCAGTTCGCGTCTCGATCAGATGAAACAGATTGAAGATACGCTGTGCGCCACGCTGATGAATCGCTGTCAGTGTGCGATTGCGGCTGCCCAGCACAGTGAATCTCCGCCGATAGCCATCGGAGAAGAGGCCAGTTTCTCGCTTTATATCGCGGGTGCCAGCTGGCTGTCAGGCGTTGAAACCACGCTGGACAGCAATGGCCTCGCGCCCCAGCTCGGGCGTTCGGTGCTGGCGTTGATCCGTGAGCAGTCGCAGCGTCTGCAGACGCAGGCCGATGAACTCGCCTCGATGCGCGCGTCACTGGATGAACGCAAAATTATCGATCAGGCGAAAAGCTGGTTGATGCAGCAGCACGGTTTCAGCGAGCAGGATGCGTGGCAGGCGCTGCGTAAGAGCGCCATGAACCAGAACAAACGGGTGCTGGAAATAGCCCTGGCGGTGCTGGCGGTTGCCGCCACGCTCAAGGCATAACTCGAAGGAGGTAGCTGCACAAACCCTGTGCGTAGAGTGCGTCAGCGCAGTGCAAAAACGACGCATCATCAGCGCATTTATAGCGCCAGCCTTGATAAAACGGCCTGATATTTTTGGCACAGGTTTTGCAATACCTTACAGACATTGCGCATTTGTTTCGCCAACGGCGGTGAAGCGAGTGCTTTGGATAAAGGCGTCCGGCCCCATGTTTTTGCGACATGCGGGAGGACGCCTTTTTTTATTCTTTTTTTCAGGATGCGCATGATGAGCAAAACGCGGTTCACATTGTCACGACGTCAATTTCTCCTGGGTAGCGCGGCGGTCGGTGGCAGCTATCTACTGCCGGGATTACGCAATGCGGTATGGGCTGCCGGTTCCGATGCGCCCGAAAAGAGCAACATTCGCGTCGGCTTTATTCCGCTCACCGACTGCGCGCCGGTGGTGATGGCGTCAGTAAAAGGCTTCGATAAAAAATACGGTCTGACGCTGCAACCGAGTAAAGAAGCCAGCTGGGCGGCGGTGCGCGACAAGCTCACCGCTGGCGAATTGGATGCCGCGCACGCGTTGTACGGCATGATTTATGGTCTGCAGTTGGGCATTGCCGGGCCTCAGCATGAGATGGCTAACCTGATGACGCTCAACAACAACGGGCAGGCCATCACCCTGGCGAATCAGCTTAAAGATCAGAAAGTTACTGATGCGGCCAGCCTGCAAAAATTAATCGCCAGCCAAGCCAAAGGCAGCTTTACCTTCGCGCATACCTTCCCAACCAGTACACACGCCATGTGGCTCTATTACTGGCTGGCCAACGCCGGTATCGACCCGTTTGAGGATGTGCGCACCGTGGTGGTCCCGCCACCGCAAATGGTGATGAACATGAAGATGGGCAACATGAGTGGCTTCTGCGTTGGCGAGCCGTGGAACCAGCGTGCTATCAGCGACAACATCGGTTTTACCGCCACCACCACACAGCAAATTTGGCCGGATCATCCGGAAAAAATTCTCGCCACGCGCGCCGCCTGGGTGCAAGAGAACCCCAATACCGCCCGTGCGCTGACCGCCGCAGTGCTGGAAGCCGCGCGCTGGATCGATGCCTCCGACGCTAACCGCAAAGAGACCGCGCAGGTGCTGGCCGGACGCGCGTGGATCAACACCAAAGTGGAAACGCTGGAAGGGCGCATGCTCGGTCAGTACGAAAATGGCCTCGGTCAGCGCTGGCAGGACGCGCACGGTATGCGCTTCTTCCGCGACGGTGAAGTGAGCTTCCCGTGGATTTCCGACGGCATGTGGTTCCTGACGCAGATGAAGCGCTGGGGCATGGTGCAAACCGCGCCTGATTATGCAGCAGTGGCGCGTCAGATCAACCGTATTGATATCTACAAACAGGCCGCCAGCGCGGTGGGCGGCATTAGCGTCCCAGCCGGCGAGATGCGCAGCAGCACACTGTTCGACGGCAAAGTATGGGACGGCAGCAATCCCGCCGCTTATGCCGACAGTTTTGCCCTTAAACGCCGTTAAGTGAGGTCATGATGAAATCTGAAGCACGCTCGCTCAATACCGCGCCGATCGCCGCGCCACCGGCGCAGGTGATTGCACTCAAGGTAACGCCCGCACCGCGTCGGGGTCAACGCTGGCTCCGTCCCCTGCTGCAGCGGCTAATCCCCGCCAGTTGCGGCCTGATTCTGCTGCTGTTTGTCTGGCAACTGGCTTCAATGTCCAGTAAAGGCTTCCCCACGCCATATGCCACCTGGCAAGCCGCCGTCACGCTGTTTGCCGATCCGTTTTACAACAACGGGCCCAACGATCAGGGCATCGGCTGGAACGTGGTCGCCTCGCTGCAGCGGGTGGCAATCGGCTTTGGTCTGGCGGCGCTGGTGGGCGTTCCCGCCGGATTCCTGATTGGCCGTTTTACCTTTATCGCGCACATGCTCAACCCGATCATCGCGTTGCTGCGTCCGGTCAGTCCACTTGCCTGGTTGCCGATTGGCCTGCTGCTGTTCCAGCGCGCTGAACCGGCATCAAGCTGGACCATTTTCATCTGCTCCATCTGGCCGATGGTGATCAACACCGCCGAAGGCGTACAGCGAATTCCGCAGGATTATCTCAATGTGGCGCGCGTGCTGCGGCTCAATGAGTGGACAGTGATGCGCCGCATTCTGTTCCCGGCGGTGCTGCCTGCAGTGTTAACCGGTATGCGTTTATCGATGGGCATCGCATGGCTGGTGATTGTCGCTGCGGAAATGCTAACCGGTGGGCTCGGTATCGGTTTCTGGATTTGGAACGAGTGGAACAACCTCAATGTGGAAAACATCCTGATTGCCATCGTGGTGATTGGCGTGGTCGGGTTACTGCTCGAACAGGCGCTGATGTTACTGGCACGCCGCTTTAGCTGGGAAAAATAAGGAGCCGATGATGAATCCAATTATTCGCGTACAGCAGGTCAGCCAGCGCTTCAATACCGCAGGCGGCGAGTTCCTCGCCCTCGATAACGTCAGTTTTGATATCCACGAAGGTGAAACCCTCAGCCTGATTGGTCACTCCGGCTGCGGAAAGTCCACGCTTCTCAATTTGATAGCCGGGCTGACGCAGCCGAGTAGCGGCGTGTTGCTGTGTGACAACCGCGAAATCAGCGGTCCCGGTCCGGAGCGTGCGGTGGTGTTCCAGAACCATTCGTTGCTGCCGTGGCTGACCGCCTACCAAAACGTGGAGCTGGCGGTGCAGCAAGTGTTCAAAGGAAAAATGAGCAAAAGAGAGATGAGCGAGTGGATCGAACACAACCTCAATCGCGTGCAGATGAGTCACGCGCTGCATAAGCGTCCGTCGGAGATCTCCGGCGGCATGAAGCAGCGTGTCGGGATTGCGCGTGCGCTAGCCATGCAGCCGCGTGTGCTGCTGCTGGATGAACCGTTCGGTGCGCTGGATGCGCTAACGCGCGCTCATCTGCAAGACAGCGTGATGCGCATCCAGCAGGAGCTCAATACCACCATTGTGCTGATTACGCACGATGTCGATGAGGCGGTGTTGCTGTCAGATCGCGTGTTGATGATGACCAACGGCCCCGCCGCGCAGGTCGGTGACATTCTCAACATCGACCTGCCGCGTCCACGTTCACGGGTAGCGTTAGCCGACGAGCCGCGCTATCACCAGCTGCGTCAGCGGATTCTGCATTTCCTGTATGAAAAGCAAACGGCTGTGGCGTAAGGGGACAACCATGGTGCAGCGACTGGTAGTGATCGGAAACGGCATGGCGGCGATGCGCATGGTGGAAACCTTGCTGCAACGTGCGCCGGGTCGCTACGCCATCACGGTGATTGGCCGTGAGCCGCACGGCAATTACAACCGGGTGCTGCTGTCGCCGGTGCTGGCGGGCGAAAAAGCCTTCGCTGACACGGTGATCCACGAACCCGCATGGTATGCGGCACATCAGGTGCAGTTGCTGATGGGGGAAGAGGCGCTGCAGGTGGATATCCCTACGCGCACAGTACTAACCGACCAGCGCACCCTGCACTGGGACAAGCTGGTGTTCGCCTGCGGTTCGAGGCCGCGCATGCCGGATCTGCCCGGCATCCATCGCCCACAGGTGCAGGGTTTCCGCACGGTGCGAGACGTGGAGGCCATGCTCGCGCAGCAAGGTCCGGTGGTGGTGCTGGGCGGCGGATTGATTGGCGTGGAAGCCGCAGCGGCGCTGCGTCAGCGTGGACGTGACGTCACGCTGCTGCATCATCGTCCGTGGCTGCTTGATCGCCAGCTGGATGCCAAAGCGGGTGCGCTGTTGCAGCAGCATCTGGCACAGCGCGGTATTCGCTGTCGGCTCGGCGTCACTTTGCAGGCCATTGACGCCGAAAGCGTCACGCTCGGCGATGGGGCGGTTATCGCAGCGGAACAGGTGGTGATCGCCATCGGCGTGCTGCCGGAGATCGCGCTGGCGCAGGCGGCGGGCGTGCCTTGCCAGCGCGGCATTCTGGTTAACCGTCAACTGCAAACCGCGCTTCCGCATGTGTATGCGCTGGGTGAGTGCTGCGAAATCAGCGGCGAAACCTTTGGCTTGATTGCGCCTTGTCTGACGCAGGCCGCCGTGCTGGCAGCACAACTGGCGGGTGAACCCGTGGCCGACTTTCACTATCAGGAAAACGGTACGCGGCTGAAAGTCAGCGGCATTGAGATGTTCAGTGCGGGCGATATCAGCGAAGGCGACGCCATCAGCAGCTTTGACCCGCTGCACCAGCACTATCGCCGACTGTTTTTGCGCAATGGCGCACTGCGCGGCGTGCTGCTGTTTGGCGACAGCCAGGCGGCAGGCACGCTGCTACCACAACTTCAACAGGCCGCGCAGGTGGGCATTAACGCACTGTTCGGTCTTGACGACAACACAACGCAGCCAAGCGCTGCAGGAAGCCAGATGATGAGCAAACCTCTTCTCGCCGTGGTTGGACATGGCATGGTCAGCCACCATTTTCTCGAACAGCTGGTGAGTCGTGAACTGCATCAGCACTATCACATCGTGGTATACGGCGATGAGCCGCAGATGGCCTACGATCGCGTGCATCTTACCGAATACTTCAACGGTAAAAGCGCGGACGATTTGTCACTGGTCTGCGATAACTTCTTTCAGCAACACGGCATCGAACTGCGCAGCGGTTGTGAAGTGGTGGCAATTGACAGTGCAAAACGCAGCCTGCGTGATGCCAGCGGCGCGGAATTGACCTGGGATAAACTGGTGCTGGCGACCGGCTCGGTGCCGTTTGTACCGCCGGTTCCCGGCCACGATCACGCGCGTTGTTTTGTATACCGCACACTGGCCGATCTGGATGCGATTGCTGACTGTGCCCGTAATGCGACGCGCGGGGTGGTGATTGGAGGCGGGCTGCTCGGACTGGAAGCCGCCAACGCATTGAAACAGCTCGGTCTGGAAACCCATGTGGTGGAGTTCGCGCCGCGTCTGATGGCGGTGCAATTGGATGACGGCGGCGCGCAGATGCTGCGCGGCAAAATCAGCGCGCTGGGCGTTCAAGTTCATACCAGCAAGCAAACTGAAGCGATTGAGAGTCTGCCGGATGGCAGCCTGCAGCTGCGTTTTGCCGATGGCAGCCTGCTGGCAACGGACCTGCTGGTATTTTCAGCGGGTATTCGTCCGCGTGATGCACTGGCGCGCGCCGCCGGTCTGCAACTGGGTGAACGCGGCGGCATTCTGATCAACGACGCTTGCGCCACCAGCGCCGCAGATGTCTATGCGATTGGTGAATGCGCGCTGTGGCAAGGGCAAATTTTCGGTTTGGTTGCGCCGGGATATCAAATGGCGCGCGTACTGGCGGCGCAGCTGGCGCAGGAAGAACTGGCGTTCAGCGGTGCCGACATGAGCACGAAACTGAAACTGCTCGGCGTGGAAGTGGCGTCATTTGGCGATGCGCACGGGCGCACCGCTGACAGCCAAAGTTATCAGTGGATCGATAATCCAAAGGGCATCTACAAAAAACTGGTGGTGTGCAAAGATCGCAAAACGCTGCTTGGCGGCGTGCTGGTGGGCGACAGCGCAGATTACGCCAGCCTGCTGCAGATGATGCTGAATCAGTTACCGTTACCAGAAGAGCCGGAAAGCCTGATTTTGCCCCAGTTAGCGGGTGCGCCGGCTAAAGCGCTGGGTGTCGCGGCGTTGCCAGACAGCGCGCAAATCTGCTCGTGCCATAACGTCAGCAAGGCGGACATTTGCGGGGCAGTGCAGGGCGGCTGCGGTGACATGGCGGCGATCAAAAGCTGCACCAAAGCGGCAACCGGCTGCGGTGGGTGTAGCGCATTAGTCAAACAGGTGATGGAGTTCCAGCTCGCCAGTCAGGGCGTGGAAGTGAAGAAGGATATCTGCGAACACTTTGCCTACTCGCGTCAGGAGCTTTATCACCTGATCAGCGTCGGCAACATCAGCACCTTCGAGCAGCTATTACAGCTCAACGGGCGCGGACAGGGCTGTGAAGTGTGCAAGCCGCTGGTGGGATCATTGCTGGCATCATGCTGGAATGACTACTTACTGAAGCCCGAACATCTGCCGCTGCAGGATACCAACGATCGCTACTTCGCCAACATCCAGAAAGATGGCACCTATTCGGTGGTACCGCGTGTGCCAGCCGGTGAAATTACGCCGCAAGGGCTAATTGCGATTGGTGAAGTAGCCGCTCGTTACGATCTCTACACCAAAATCACCGGCGGTCAGCGCATCGATCTGTTCGGTGCGCGGCTCGATCAGTTACCGGATATCTGGGAACACTTAATCGCGGCGGGTTTTGAAACCGGTCACGCTTATGGCAAATCGCTGCGCACGGTAAAATCCTGCGTGGGGTCAACCTGGTGCCGTTACGGCGTGCAGGATTCTACCGCCTTCGCCATCGCATTAGAGAATCGCTACAAAGGGCTGCGCGCCCCGCACAAAATTAAAATGGCGGTTTCCGGCTGCACGCGTGAATGCGCTGAAGCGCAGAGCAAGGACATTGGCGTAATCGCCACGGAAAAAGGCTGGAACCTGTATGTCTGCGGCAACGGCGGGATGAAACCGCGTCATGCCGATTTGTTCGCCAGCGATCTCGATGATGAAACGCTGCTGCGCTACGTTGACCGCATCTTGATGTTCTATGTGCGCACCGCCGATCGTCTGCAGCGCACCAGCGTGTGGATGGATAACATGGAAGGCGGACTCGACTACCTGCGTCAGGTGGTGATCGAAGATTCACTCGGTATAGCCGTGCAACTGGAGCAGGAGATGCAGCGCGTGGTGGAGCGCTATCAGTGCGAATGGCACAGCACGCTGCAGGATCCTTCGCGTCGCGCCTTGTTTACCGCCACCGTCAACAGCGAGCAGCCTGACGAGACGCTCAACTATGTGCAGGTGCGCGGTCAGCGTCAGCCCGCGACGGCGGACAGCATTCCCGTTACCACGTTGCCGGCAGAACCCTGGAGTGCCATTTGCCTTGTCGACGCTATCCCGCCGTCTGCGGGCATGGGTGCGCGGTTAGGCGGTCAGCGTGTGGCCTTGTTCCGCTTGGGCGAGGCGATTTATGCGCTGGAAGATATTGAGCCCGGCACGCAAGCCAGCGTGCTGTCGCGTGGCATTCTCGGCGACGTAGCGGGCGAGCCGGTGGTGATATCACCGCTCTACAAGCAGCGCGTGCGGCTGCGCGACGGACAAAGTCTCGATAACGCCGAGCATCAGCTGCGCTGCTGGCCGGTGCGCGTGGAGGGCGGCAAAGTGTGGCTCGGGCATCAGCCGATTATTGCGCTGGCGGCGGCCTCATGAAAACCACCTGTCCGTACTGCGGCGTGGGCTGTGGCGTGGAGGTGAAAGCCCTCGATGCGCCGGTGAGCGGCGACCGCCAGCATCCGGCTAATTTCGGTCGGCTGTGCGTCAAAGGTTCAGCGCTGGGCGAGACCCTGATGCATGACGGTCGTTTGCTCTGGCCGCAGATTGATGGTCAGCGCGTCAGTATCGATGCCGCACTGGACCATGTGGCGGCGGGTTTCCGGCGCATCATCGATCAACATGGCCCGCAGGCGGTGGCCTTTTACGGCTCCGGTCAACTGCTAACGGAGGATTATTACACCGCCAATAAGCTGATGAAGGGCTTTATTGGCTCTGCCAACATCGATACCAATTCACGGCTGTGTATGGCTTCGGCGGTGGTGGGTTACAAACGCGCTTTCGGTGCCGATGCGGTGCCGTGCTGCTATGACGATCTTGAACAAGCCGATGTTGTGGTGTTAGTCGGCTCCAACGCGGCATGGGCGCATCCAGTGGCGTGGCAGCGGCTGGTGCAGGCCAAAGCCGAACGCCCTGAGATGCAGCTGGTGGTGATCGATCCGCGTCGTACTGCCAGCTGTGACCTTGCTGATGTTCATCTGGCGCTGCAACCGGGATCTGATAGCGCGCTGTTTGCCGGGCTGCTGAACTGGCTGGCGCACCATGCGGGTATCGATGCCAGTATGTTGCCGCATCTGGCCAATGTGGAAGCGACCTTAGCCGCCTGTGAGGCGTGGGATGTGGCGACGGTCGCCGCTGCCTGCCAGCTGAGTGAGCATGACATTGTGGCATTTTGGCAGCTGTTCGCAGCGCAGCCGCGCGTGCTGACGCTGTGGTGCATGGGCATCAATCAGTCACAAACCGGCAGCGATAACAACAACGCCATCCTCAATGCGCATCTGCTCAGCGGCAAAATCGGCCGTGCGGGCTGCGGACCGTTTTCGCTGACCGGACAGCCCAACGCCATGGGCGGCCGTGAAGTGGGCGGCTTAGCCAATCAGCTGGCGGCGCACATGGGCTTTAGCGCAGCAGAGGTTGATCGTGTTGCGCGCTTTTGGCGGAGCGATCGTGTTGCGCAGCAGCCGGGACTGACGGCAGTTTATCTGTTCAATGCCATCGAACGCGGCGACGTCAAGGCAGTGTGGATCATGGGTACCAATCCTGCCGTTTCGATGCCGGAAGGTAACCGCGTGGCACACGCGCTGGCGAAATGCGAGCTGGTGGTGGTGTCGGAAGTCAGCGCCCACAGCGACACGGCACAATTTGCTGATGTGCTACTGCCGGCGCAGGCATGGGGCGAGAAAAACGGCACCGTGACCAATTCGGAGCGGCGTATCTCACGCCAGCGCAGTTTTATTGCGCCAGCCGGTGAGGCCAAAGCGGATTGGTGGCTGCTGGCGCAGGTGGCGCAGCGACTCGGTTTTGGCGCGGCCTTTGCCTGGCAGCATCCAGGCGAGATTTTCGCCGAGCATGCCGCGCTGTCTGGTTTTGAGAATCGCGGCACGCGCGCCTTTGATATCAGCGCGCTGGCAACCATCACGCGTGAGCAATATGACCAGTTAGCCCCGGTGCAGTGGCCGATCACTGCCGCGTCACCCAACGGCACCGCGCGGCTGTTTGCCGATCGCCGCTTTTACCATGCCGATGGAAAAGCGCGTCTGCTGCCGCCCGCGATACCGGTTAAAACCCTCATGACCACTGATTATCCGCTGCTGATGAATACCGGCCGCATCCGAGATCAGTGGCACACCATGACGCGCACCGGCAACGTGCCGCGACTGATGCAGCATTACGATGAACCCTTTGTCGCGCTAAATCCGCTGGATGCGGCGGCGTACGGCTTGAGCCACGGCGATGTGACGCGCGTGCAGTCGGCGCTGGGCTGGTGCAGCGGACGCGTCACCCTCGACAGCGGCCTGCAGCGTGGGCAAATCTTTGTGCCGATGCACTGGACAAGACAGTTCAGCGGGCAGGCCAACGTCGATGGATTAGTCGCGGCCAGCTGTTGTCCCGATTCCGCTCAGCCAGCGTTAAAACAAACGGCGGTGCGCTTGCAACTACTGCGTCCAGCGTGGCAAGGCTGGCTGTGGCTGCCGGACATCATCACGCCGCCTGCACTACTCTACTGGTCGCGAGCCCCACAGCCCGGCGTGCAGCGCTATGTGCTGGCGGGCAGCGCTCATGCTGGCGAATGGCTGATGCAACTGCCGGGCATGTCCGCATTGCAATGGCAGCAGGCGCAGGCGGGACAGCAATTGCACTGGCTTGGTTGGCGCGAGGGCAAGTTGGCATGCGCCTTTTATGCCGCGCCCTGGCTACCAGACATCGATCACCCATTTATCGCGCGGGCCTTCAGCCAGCCGCCCGATTTGCCGCAGCAGCGACATGCGCTGTTGGGCGGGCGACCGGCGCAGGGCGGCAGCCACGGACGTACCCTTTGCAGCTGCTTTGGCGTCGGTGAAGTGGCGATTCGCCGGGCCATCGCTGAGGGCTGTGATTCCCCGGCAGCGCTCGGCGCGGTGTTGAAATGCGGCACCAACTGTGGCTCCTGTATCCCGGAGCTCAAACAACTGCTCTCATCTCTGCGCGTGGCGCAGTAACGGAAAACATCATGACGCAAGCCAGTGAATCCCTCGACAAGCTGTTTAATCCGCGTGACGGCGAACACGCGCAAGGTGGCGTCTGGCTGGTTGGGGCTGGGCCGGGAGACGTAGAACTGCTCACCTTAAAAGCATGGAGGCTGATCAACAGCGCCGACGTTGTGGTGTATGACCGGTTGGTGAGCGAGGCGATCATGGCGGAAGTGCCGCCGGAGACGCTGGCGATTGATGTCGGCAAGAAGCCCGGCAGCCACGGGTTAAAGCAGGCGCAAACTAATCAGCTGCTGGTGGATTTAGCCCGCAGCGGGCGGCAAGTGGTGCGGCTCAAAGGCGGCGATCCCTTTATTTTCGGGCGCGGCGGTGAAGAGATGCTCTATCTGCAACAGGCGGGAATAGCCTGCCAGATCGTGCCGGGTATTACCGCCGCCGCCGGATGCGCGGCAGCCAGCGGCATTCCGCTAACGCACCGTGATTGCGCACAGTCGCTGCGGTTAATTACCGGTCACGGCAAAAGCGGTGAACCGCAGCTGGATGATGCCAGCCTCGCCGCCAATAACCAGACGCTGGTGTTTTATATGGGGCTGAAGTGGAGCGCCAGCATCAGCGCACAGCTGCAGGCGCAGGGCCGCAACGCGCAGACGCCGGTGGCAATCATTGAGAATGGCACGCGTGCCGATCAGCGGGTGATGATCACTACGCTGGCTGAGCTGGCACACACTGTTGAGGTGCAACAAGCCCAATCGCCGGCGTTATTGTTGGTGGGTGACGTGGTGCACTTTTATCGCCAACCGGTCAGGATTAATGCACATTCGAGCAATGTAGCGGCGCCATTTATGGCGACCAATCAGCCCGCAATTTCACTTATGGCTAAATAAGCTCACATTTCCCCCCTTTAATCCGCGCTTTAGCCTGTCAGGGTTTTGGCATTCTATGCTCAGAATTCCTGCCAGCTGAGGTAAGTCGTGGCTGAAGAGAGTAACGAGGACAAAACAGAATCGCCCACGCCCCACCGACTTGAAAAAGCGCGTGAGGAGGGGCAGATTCCGCGTTCGCGCGAGCTGACTTCAGTGATGATGCTGTTGATTGGATTGCTGATCCTGTGGGTCGGCGGCAACAGCATGGCGGAGCGTCTGGCCAGCATGGTCGCCACCGGATTTCGTTTTGATCACGGCATGGTGAACGATGACAAAGTGATCATTGGTCATATCGGCAGCCTGATTAAGCAGGCGGTGATCGCGCTGCTGCCGCTGATGGGCGGCTTAGTGGTGGTGGCGATTGCCGGGCCGATGGCGCTGGGCGGCCTTAACTTCAGCGGCAAATCCATTAAGTTCGATCTCAAAAAGCTCAACCCGCTCACCGGTATTGGCCGCATGTTCTCCGGCCAAACCGCTGCAGAGCTGGTTAAATCGATCATGAAAGCGGTGCTGGTTGGGCTGGTGGCTGGCTGGTACATCTGGAGCCATTGGGAAGAGATGCTGCGTTTGATGAGCGAATCGCCGATCAACGCGCTACATCATGGTTTGTCGATGATCGCCGCCTGCTGTGGGCTGATCATGCTGGGCCTGTTCCCGATGGTGGGTTTTGATGTGTTCTGGCAGCTCTACAGCTACTTCAAAAAGCTGAAGATGACGCGCCAGGAGATCCGCGACGAACACAAACAGAACGAAGGCGACCCGCACGTTAAAGGGCGTATTCGCCAGGCGATGCGCGCGGCGGCACGCCGTCGCATGATGGCTGATGTACCGAAAGCCGACGTTATCGTCACTAACCCGACGCACTACTCGGTGGCGCTGAAGTATCAGGAAGGCAAGATGAGCGCGCCCAAAGTGGTGGCCAAAGGTGCTGGCGATATCGCCCTGAAGATTCGTGAGCTCGCCAAAGAGCACCGCATCCCGATTCTCGAAGCACCGCCGCTGGCGCGTGCGTTGTATCGACACACTGAAATTGGTCAGTTCATCCCCGGCGCGCTGTATGGCGCGGTAGCGGAAGTGCTGGCCTGGGTTTGGCAGCTGCGACGCTGGAAGCGCGAAGGCGGCCTGATTCCAAACAAACCAAAAAACCTGCCGGTTCCGGCAGACATGGACTTTGCAGGAGAGAACACTAACGATGGCTAATTTAGCCGAGAAGCTGCGTTTACCGGGCAACTTTAAAGACACGCAATGGCAAGTGCTGGCGGGCCCGGTACTGATCATGTTGATCTTGTCGATGATGGTGCTGCCGTTACCCGCATTCATTCTTGACCTGCTGTTCACCTTTAACATTGCGCTGTCGATCATGGTGCTGCTGGTGGCAATGTTCACCCAGCGCACGCTGGAGTTCGCCGCCTTCCCGACCATTCTGCTGTTCTCGACGCTGCTGCGTCTGGCGCTGAACGTTGCGTCAACCCGTATCATTCTGCTGGAGGGCCACACTGGCGCCGATGCGGCCGGACGCGTGGTGGAAGCCTTCGGTCACTTCCTCGTTGGCGGTAACTTCGCCATCGGTATCGTGGTGTTCATCATCCTCGTTATCATCAACTTCATGGTTATCACCAAGGGTGCGGGACGTATCGCCGAAGTCGGCGCGCGTTTTGTGCTGGATGGGATGCCCGGTAAGCAGATGGCGATTGATGCTGACCTCAACGCCGGCTTGATTGGCGAACAGGAAGCCAAGCAACGCCGTACCGAAGTGACGCAGGAAGCCGATTTCTACGGCTCAATGGACGGTGCGAGTAAGTTCGTTCGTGGTGACGCCATCGCCGGCATCCTGATCATGGTGATCAACATCATCGGCGGCCTGTTGGTCGGCGTGGTGCAGCACGGCATGGATCTCGGTCACGCCGGTGAAACTTACACGCTGTTGACCATCGGTGACGGCCTGGTAGCACAGATTCCGGCGCTGGTGATCTCCACCGCCGCAGGTGTCATCGTAACGCGCGTGGGCACCGATCAGGACGTCGGCGAGCAGATGGTAACGCAGCTATTCAAGAACCCGCGCGTGCTGATGCTGAGCGGCGGCGTGATTGGTTTGCTCGGCCTGGTGCCGGGCATGCCAAACCTGGTGTTCCTGCTGTTTACCGCTGCGCTATTAGGGCTTGCATGGTGGTTACGCGGTCGCGAAATGCAGCCGAAGAAACCAGCGGAAGCTTCCAGTCTGGTGAAAACCCAGGAAACGCCGGCCACGGTGGAAGCATCGTGGACCGATGTGCAGCTGGAAGATTCGCTCGGTATGGAAGTGGGTTATCGCCTGATTCCGATGGTCGATCACCTGCAAAACGGCGAACTTTTGGGGCGTATCCGCAGTATTCGTAAGAAGGTGGCACAAGAGGTGGGCTTCCTGCCGCCGGTGGTGCATATCCGTGACAACATGGAACTGCCACCCGCGCGTTACCGCATCCTGATGAAAGGCGTAGAAATTGGCAGCGGCGATGCTTATCCGGGCCGCTGGATGGCGATCAACCCCGGCACCGCCGCTGGTTCGCTGCCGGGCGAGCCAACCGTCGATCCGGCCTTTGGTCTGGCGGCGATCTGGATCGACAGCGCCCTGAAAGAGCAGGCGCAGATTCAGGGCTTTACCGTGGTGGAAGCCAGCACCGTGGTGGCGACGCACCTCAATCACCTGATTGGCCAATACGCCAGCGAGCTGTTTGGCCGTCAGGAAGCGCAGCAGCTGTTGGATCGCGTCACGCAAGAGATGCCGAAGCTGACCGAAGATCTGGTGCCGGGCGTCATCACGCTGACGACGCTGCACAAAGTGCTGCAAAACCTGCTGACCGAGCGCGTCTCGATTCGCGATATGCGCACCATTATTGAAACATTGGCGGAACATGCGCCGGTGCAGAACGATCCACAAGAGCTCACCAGCGTGGTGCGTGTGGCGCTGGGACGGGCGATTACCCAACAGTGGTTCCCGGGCAACGGCGAAGTGCAGGTGATCGGCCTCGATGCCACGCTGGAACGCCTGCTGCTGCAGGCGCTGCAAGGTGGCGGTGGACTCGAGCCAGGTCTGGCAGATCGCTTACTGGTGCAGGCGCAAGGCGCACTGCAGCAGCAAGAGATGGCAGGCGCGCCGCCGGTGCTGCTGGTCAATCATCCGCTGCGTGCGTTGCTGGCACGCTTCCTGCGGCGCAATCTGCCGCAGCTGATTGTGCTGTCGAATATGGAGCTGACCGACAACCGTCAAATCCGCATGACCGCCACCATTGGAGGCAAGTAATGCGTCGCTGGTGCTGGGCAGTAATGCTGATGCCGTTGATGGCGCTGCCGCTGGCTGTTAATGCGTCCAGCGGTGCCTGGACAGCCAACGCCAGCGGCCCAAGCCTTGGCGTGCGCGGTAACTGGCTGATGACGCCTGCGCTGCGTGCGCCTTCCAGCGCGCCGGGCAACATTTCGCTGGTGTACTGGCGTTATCAGCTGAGCCGTCCTGCGCCCTCGGGTTTGGTGGTGCGCTTGTGTGCGGGCGATCGTTGTGTCGAGATTGAAGGCGCCAGCGGCAGTACGCGCGGCTTAGCCAACGTGGCGGCGGAAGAGACGCTGCATCTGGCATTTGGCTTTCAGGGGAAGGGCGCCTTACCGCCCGGCTTACGCGTGGTAAGCAGTGAAGTGACGGTGAATTATCAGTAACGCGTGCTACCTCGGCGACGCGCCCCGCGCCGCCGAGTGAAGTAATTAAGGCTTATCTCCCTGACCGTAAATCGGGGGTGAAGCCAGTTTTGCATCCTCTCTTAACCCTTTTACCTGCTTCGCATCCACTTTGGCCGCCGCCGGATTACCAAACTGCTGGGTAACAAAGTTACTGACATCCGCCACCTGCTGGTCACTCAGCTCAGGCGCAAAAGGCGGCATAAAGACTTCGCCCTCGCGCATATGGCGATGTACACCGTTGAGGACCACCGATACCACGTTCAGCGCATCTGCCGCGCCGGTGCTGGTGTGATGGAACAGTGACGGATAGGCATGGAAACCGCTGCCCGATCCCGCACCTTCGGCGCCGTGACAACTGGCACAGTTACCGGCAAATACCACCGCGCCGGGCTGAGCATGGCGGGTCGCCTCATCGGCGCCGCGCAGTGCAATCAGCGCGGTGGAAGGTTGTCCCCAACTGTCACGCGCGCGGGCTTGTTGCGCGTCCGGCTGCGGCTTAACGCTGCGCAGATAGGTGGCGATGTCCTGCAGATCACTCTCGGGCAGATATTGCAGGCTGTGTTCAATCGCTTCGGCCATCGGCCCGGAGGCGCTGGCTTTGTTGGCGACAAAGCCGGTTTTCAGGTAGGTCACCAGCTGCTGCTGGCTCCAGTCACCAATGCCTGCCTGCTTATCGGGTGTGATGTTGTACGCCATCCAGCCACCGAGATCGCCGCCGGCCAATGCTTTATCGTTGTCCATGCCCATGGTCAGATTACGCGGCGTATGGCAGGTGCCGCAGTGCGCCAGCGCTTCAACCAGATAGCGGCCGTTATTCCACTGCGCGCTCTGCTGCGTATCGTTCTGCAATTCGCCTTTATCGAAGTTAAACCACTTCCAGAAGCGCATGCCCCAGCGTTGGTTGAATGGGAACGGCAGGTCGGTTTGCGGTGAAGCCTGATGCACCGGCGGCATCGACATGAGATAGGCTTTGATTGCCAGCACATCGTCGCGCTTCATTTTGGTAAAGGAGTCATACGGCATCGCCGGATAGAGCTGCTCGCCGTTTTTGCCAATGCCGTCGCGCACCGCAGCAACGAACTGATCGTCACTCCAGCTACCGATACCGTACTGCTTATCAGAGGAGATATTGCTGCCCCAGATCTGGCCGAAAGGCGTACTGACCGCAAAGCCGCCGCCAAACAGCGGGCCGTTGGTGGCGGTATGACAGGCGGTGCAGTCACCGGCGCGCGCCAGATATTCACCGCGCTTAATCTGAGCGGCATTGTCTGCCGCCTGCGCCACGGCGCACTGCATCAGGACCACCGCGATAGCGGCCTGAATCAATACAGGTTTCATCGGGTGCTCCTTACAAGCTTGCCAGAACGCTATCGGCCATACGCAGCGCCAGCGCGGTTCCGGTCAGCGTTGAGTTGACCGTCGAGGCCGACGGCATAATGCCGGTGCCGGCGATAAACAGGTTCGGGTGATCGTGGGTGCGGCAGTGACCATCCACCACCGAATCCTGCGGATTGCTGCCCATGATCATGGTACCGGTGATGTGTTGGTTGTTGTCGTAGACGCCGCGTTTGCTGTAGACCGCCTCGGTGCCGCCCATCTCTTTCACCATGCGCTGGAAGTCGATCATCGACTGGTCGTAGCCGCGATGCACGTAGTCCGGGAAGCGGTAGTAAACCTCGAGGCGGGGAATGCCCCAGGCATCCTTCTCGGTTTTGCTCAGCGTGACGCGGTTCTGCGGCTCCGGCAGCATCTCCAGCAGGCACTTGAGCTGAACAAAACGCTCAGCCTGGAAGGCCAGTTTGTCGTTAAGCGCCTTGCCGTAATAGCCCTGACGCACCAGACGTTCGGTGAGATAACGCACCGGCGAGGTGTTGGCGAGGTCGATACGCAGCGCCGAGCGCTCACCACGGAAATCGCCGTCGCGCATGTTGTTGATGCTGCCGGGACGCATCGGCCCACGGCCAAACCACACCGGCTCATCGGCGTAGAACTCTACCGACGATCCTGGATGATCCATCAGATTGCGGCCCACCATGCCGGAACTGTTGGCGATGCCGTTCGGGTAGCGATCGCTGGTGGAGAGCAGCAGGATTTTCGGGCTTTCGATGCCGTTGGCGGTCAGGACAAACTGTTTGCCAGTGACGCGATGGCGCGCTTTGTTCTGATCGAGATAGTGCACCGCCTGAATGGTGCCTTTGTCGTCAGCCTCAATGCGGAACACCACCGCATTAGTGACGATTTTGACACCGGCATCCAGCGCCTTACGCGCGGCGATGCCGCCGTGGTACTGCGCATCGATCGGGCAAACCGGCATGCAGTTGTTGTTGCCGCAGCAGGCCGGACGCCCGTCATAGGCGATGCTGTTACGCGCCTGCGGACCAATGCCCACCTCATAACCCAACGGACCGAGTCGCTGCTTCAGACGATCAAAGCCATACGGCAGCGGAATGCCCGGCAGCGGATAAGGGCGCGAACGCGGCGAAGCCAGATCGCTGTCACCGGACACGCCCATCTGGTATTCGGCGTCGCAGTAATAGGGTTCCAGCTCGTCATAGCTGATCGGCCAGTCGCGGCCAATGCCGTACAGCGACTGAATGCGCATATCGTTCGGCAACAGGCGGAACGCTTGTCCAGCCCAGTGCCATGTGGTGCCGCCGGTGCCGCGCAGATATTGGGCGCGATAGGGATCCGGGCCTTTTTGAATCAGGTAATTGTTATCGCTGGGAATGAATTTTGGCTGCGGTGCCCATGGCTGCGGCGGATACGGTTCGGTGAAGTCGCCCTTAAACGGCGAATTGCGAAAATACTCCACCGCCTGATCGCGCTTAATCTCCGGGCCGGACTCCAGCATCAATACCGAAGCGCCTGCTTTGGCCATCTTCAGCGCCGCCAGTGAACCGGCAATGCCGGCGCCAATCACCACCACATCGGCGCTTAATGAATCAGACATGTGCTCTCCTTGCAGGCGGCTGCGTCCAGAAGTTAGGTTGCCCCGGCGCGTAGCTCGGTGGTAACAGGGAATCACGCACCAGCTGATAGCTGACGATATTCTCAAAAGCGATACATTGCGGGCGCGGCAGCGGGCCGACAACGCCGAGATACCAGCCGGAAACCAGCGCCTGATAAAGATCGTCGAGGGCTTTGGGTTGGGTACTCAGCAGCGCCAGCAGGCTGCTGCCGTTGGCGGTGGGTTGCTGCTGCAGCAGCGCGCTGAGCGTATCGAGCTGGCTATCCAGCTGCGGGAAATGTGCGTGCAGCCAGCTGTAGAGGCGCTGCGCCAGCAGGGCATCCGGCTGGTCCAGTCCGGTTAATCGGGCGGAAATCGCCGTGAAACTGGCGGACGGAGCCACTGCGGCGGCCAGCGGTGGCGAGGCGAAAGCCAGGCTGCCGGTGAGCGCCTGCGTCAGGACGCCAGCCACCAACAGGCCCGCCGTGCCGGTCAGCAACCGGCGGCGTGAAAGAGTCATCATGGAAATCCCCGAAAGTTATTTCAATGCCTGAGCGGCAGCCTCTGAAGCCTGATTATCCAGATCCTGTTTGGGGGTGCTGACGCCAACCGCGCCGACCACTTCATTCTGCAGCGTGAGCGGGAAACCGCCGCCGAGCGCCACCGCGTGCGGGATGGCGAGAACCGTGGTTTCGCCGCTCTGCAGACGCTGCATAAATTTCAGGGAAGGGGCGTGATACAGCGCCGAGGTGCGCGCTTTACCAATGGCGGCATCGACGCAGCCCGGCGATGCGCCGTCAAGGCGCTGGAAGGCCAGCAGCGTACCGCTGGCATCAACCACCGCTACACAGCCGGTGCTGTGCTGCGCGCTGATGCTGTTTTTGACACTGGTCATCACCTGGTTGGTGTGGCTGGCGTCCAGCGCGGCGGCGCTGGCCTGGTTAATACCCGCTGCCAGCAGCAGAGAAAGGGCGACAGATGCTCTAATCTTCATGTTTTGCTTCCGATAGTTATTGTTTTAAAACCTGCTTCTCGTCTCGCTTACGCTACGCTGTTACAAAAATGTAAACAATTGCCGATAAACAAAACGCATACCTCTATGCGTATAACTCATTGAGGTGGATAGATCTTATCCAGCGTCTGTTGCCAGACGAACGGCGTCAGTTGTTGATAGCGCAGGGAGCGGGCGTTTAACGCATCAATCAGCCCTTGCTGCGTGGCAACAATCGCTGCACTCATGGCGGCCGGTACCTTGACGTCCTGCAGCGTTTTCACCACTTCCTGCATCTCTTCGGCGCGTCGCTGGCCGTGCTCCGCCACGCGGCTAATCAGGTAGTGCGGCAGCTGATCGTTCCAGCCCAGCGACGGGAAACTGGCGTGCAGCGAGTCGAGCACCGCTTGCTCTACGCCATACTGGCGCGCCGCGCTCAGGCATTCGGTGGTCAGCGCCTCGAGGCCTTTGATCATCACGCTGCGGCACATCTTAATCGCTGAAGCTTCACCCACTTCGCCACCCAGCAGGCGGCTGTTGAGGCCCAGCTGTTGCAGCAGCGGCTGCACCTGTGTAGCCTGAGCGCCACCAATCAGCAGCGGCGTCGCCAGCCGCTTAGGCGGCACCGGCGCCATCACCGCTACGTCGATATAGCTGGCACCCGCAGCGTGAATCACTTCAGCCGCGGCGCGTTTGGTGTGCGGTGCCACCGAGTTGAGATCGAGAAAGTGCTGCCCGGCCTGTAACCGCGCTGCCGCCTGCTGCGCCACGTTGAGGGCCTGCGACGCGGTAACGGTGGAGAACACCAGCGCGGCATCCTGCAATGCATCCGCCAGCGAAGCGGCCAGCCGCACGCCGCTCTGCTGCGCTTTTTGCTGCAGCGCGGGCAGGGTTTCTGCCGCGAGGGCTTTGCGATCCCATACCGTCACCGCATTGCCCTGTGCCTGTAAATCATGGGCGAGAATGCCGCCCGCTTCGCCAAAACCGATAAAGGTGATGTTCATCAATTACTCCTTGCTGAAGGGCCAGACTGCCGCCGGAATCATGACTTCACCGGCGAAAATGGCACGCGCGGTGCGCAACAGACCGCAGCCCGCCAGCGGGTTATCGCCTTCGCGCTGCAGCAGCACGCTAAATTCACCGCTGGGATGTTCCACGCTCAGGCGCTGTTGAGGTTGCTGGCTGGTGCGTGCCAGTCCGTCGGCGACGCTGCCGGGGATCAGGCAGGCGCTGGCAACGCTGACCGCGCCAAGCACACCAATCGAGGCGTGGCAGCGGTGTGGAATAAAGGTGCGTGAACTGATGGCGCCGCCGTGACGCGCTTCGGCCAGCAGCGTGACTTTGGGCACCGTACGCTGGCTGACATCTCCTAAATTCATCCGCGGCCCGGCCTGCAGGCGGATCGACTCCAGCCGCTGCTTGAGCTCGCTGTCGTTATCTAACGCGTCGCGGCTTTCATAGCCGCTGCGATTGACATCCGCTGCACGCACCAGGATCACCGGCATGCCGTTGTCGATGCAGGTGACGTCAATGCCATCAAAACGATCGCGCGGCTGACCGGTTGGCAAAAGCGCGCCACAGCTCGATCCGGCAATGTCTTTGAAGGTGAGGGCGATCTCGCCTGCGCTGCCCGGTACGCCATCAATGCGTAAGTCGCCGTCATAGTCGACTTCACCGTCGGGCGTGGCGAACGCCGCCTCGGCAATCTGCCCGGTGTTCTGCATGAAAATGCGCACACGGGTGCGTTCGCTGCCAGCCTTAACCAACCCGCGTTCGACGGCGAAAGGCCCGACGGCGGCGAGGATATTGCCGCAGTTTTGCCCATAATCGACGCGGGCTTGATCGACGTTGACCTGGGCAAACAGGTAATCGACATCGGTATCGTCCCGCCGCGAAGCGCTGACGATCGCCACTTTGCTGGTGAGCGGATCGGCCCCGCCGAGGCCGTCAATTTGACGGATATCGGGCGAACCCATCACCGCCAGCAGTACCCGATCGAGGGCCGCCGGTTCGGCTGGCAGATCCTGTGCCAGAAAGCAGGCGGCTTTGGAGGTGCCGCCGCGCATCAGCAAGCAGGGAATGCGACGCTGGCGCATGGTTTATTCCTCCAGTTGATCGAGCGTGTCGAGATAGCGCAGTCCTTTTTCCGCCAGGCGCGGGCGCATCTGATAGATATCCAGTCCCAGCTCACCGGCCGCTAAACGCAGGCGTTTGCTCTCTTCCAGCTCTTCACGCTGACGCGCTTTGGCCGCCACGCTGGCGGCTTCATCGCGTGCCACCACCACCACGCCGTCGTCATCGGCGACGATAACGTCACCCGGCCAGATCAGCTGCCCGGCACACACCAGCGGCACATTCACCGAGCCGAGCGTCTCTTTCACCGTGCCCTGCGCATATACCGCACGCGACCAGACGGCAAAGCCCATCTCACGCAACGTGCGGCTATCGCGCACACCGACATCCGCCACCAGCCCGCGCACGCCGCGCGCCTGCAGCGAGGTCGCCAGCAGATCGCCGAAGAAGCCGTCGCTGCACGGCGAGGTCGGCGCGACCACCAGCACATCGCCCGGCTGGCAGAGCTCCACCGCGACGTGAAACATCCAGTTATCGCCGGGTGCGACCAGCACGGTGACCGCGCTGCCCGCAATAGCACAATCCTGCTGAATCGGACGAAGGGCAGGATCGAGCAAACCTTTACGCCCCTGCGCTTCATGCACGGTGGCGACGCCAAAGCGCGCCAGTGCGTCGATATCCGCGGCTACCGCGCGCGGGATGTGGCGCACCGCGACGCCTTTTTTCGCGATGATGCTCATGCCAGATCCTCCGTTACGCGCGGGAAGATGCTCTGATAACCTTCGCCATAAATGATGTCGCGGCGGGTGGTAATGCCGACGTTACGCTTGGCCTGCACACCGCGCTGCTGCGCTACGCGCGTGTAGTATTCCCACAGATGTTCCTGCCCGGCCATGCACTGAATCGCCTGATATTTTTTGTCCCACACCGAGGTGATATCCAGCAGCACATCCGGCTTCCAGTTGCACTGCTCAGGCTGGTGCGGCTCGAAGCAGTACACCGGTGGTGCACCGACAATTTTTTCGCCCGGACGGTAGCCTTCGGCCTGGGCGATAATGCGCGCCTCCTGCGCCAGATGCGTGGCCATCGGGTGATCGTAGTTGTAGGGATCCTGCAAGGAATGGGTCAGAACAAAGTGCGGTTGCACCCGGCGATAGACGTCCGCGAGGCGGAACAGGGTTTCTTTATCGGCACGCAGCGGATAATCACCGAGATCAAAAAATTCAATGCTAGCACCGAGGATCTCGGCGGCGGCCTGCGCCTCGCTGCGGCGGGCGGCTTTGACTTTCGCCTCGCTCATCTCCCCCTTGCGCCACAGCTTGGCCGATTCGCCGCGCTCACCAAATGAGAGGCAGACAACGTGAACGTCATAGCCCTGCGCATGGTGCAGCGCGATGGCACCGCCGGCGCGCCAGACAAAATCCGCTGAGTGAGCGCTGACCACCAGCGCGGTTTTTTTTGGGGTGTTGTTAGTCATGGCATACTCCTCCGCTGTTTTTTTCCATGCTGTCACTGCCCACCTGGCGGCGATAATTCATTTCATTGCAGCGGGTATGCGTTTTATTTATATTGCGACATCGAACGGTGGTGAAAACAGGCAGGGAAAGATGGCGGAAAAGGGCACGCAGGAGCTGACAAATCTGATGCAAATCAGGGCATTTAGTCAGGTGGTAGCACAAGGCAGTGTCTCACGGGCAGCGGATGAATTATTTCGCACCCAGTCGGCCATTACCCGCGCCATTCGCGACCTGGAACTCACCTTAGGCGTCACGCTATTTGAACGTCACGCCGGCGGCATGATGCTGACTGACTTCGGTAAATGTGTGCTGCCGCGTGCGCTGCGGGCGATTGAGGAACTGCATCAGGTGCCGCAGCGGCTGGCTAAATTGCAGGGACGCGGTGCGCAGCGTAGCGATGCGGAACCGCTGTGGCTGTTTAACGTGCGTCGGCTGCAAATTTTTATCACGCTGTGCCAGACGCGGCATATGCAGACGGTAGCGGCACGTCTCGGACTGAGCCAGCCGGCGGTGAGCGCCGCGCTGCGCGTGCTGGAAAACGGCGCGGGCATCGCGCTGCTGGAGCGCACGCCGCACGGCATGATGCCTTCGCTGGCCGGACGTGAAATCGAAGCCAACGTGCGGCGTGCGCTGAATGAATTGCGCCATATTCCGGCCGATATTGCTGCCCGCAGCGGAATACTTGAGGGAACGGTGCGCGTGGGCGCATTGCCGCTGGGACGCACGCGTATCCTGCCGCAGGCGATCGTGATGCTGACGGCGCGCTATCCGGGCGTGCGCGTGGTCACCAGTGAAAGCGCCTTTGGCGTGCTGGCCTCGGAGATGCGCTCGGGCGATATCGATTTTATTTTTGGCGCGCTGCGCCGCGATGAAGATGCGCTGGACGTCACGCGCGAGACGCTGTTCTCCGAACGCATGGTGCTGCTGGCGCGTCACGATCATCCGCTGGTGGGACGTGAGCTCTCTACCGAAGATCTGCGCGCGGCGCGTTGGGTGCTGCCGCGTTCGGCCACGCCGGCACGTTATCTGCTGAATAACAGTTTTCAGGCGATGGGCATTCCGGCACCCGATCCGGTGGTGGAGACCGGCGATCTGGCGTTGGTGCGCGGCTTGCTGATGCAGTCGGATATGCTGGCGGCGGTCTCCGCGCACCAGCTGGAAGTGGAACTGGCGTCCGGCGCGCTGGTGGCGTTGCCGGTGCCTTTGCCGGATACCGATCGCGCTATCGGGCTGACGGTGCGGGCGGGCTGTCTGCACTCACCGGCAGCGGATGCGTTGATCCGCTGCCTGCGTGAAGTGTGCGGGCAGGACCAATAATCAACCTGCGCGCGCCGCTTCCATCAACGCATAGCGGTAACCGCGAATGCCGTAGCCGCAGATCACGCCTTGTGCGACGTCGGAAAGATAGGAGTGATGACGGAAAGGCTCACGCTTGTGCACGTTGGTGATGTGCACTTCCCACAGCGGCAACCCCACGCCGGTGACCGCATCGCGGATCGCCACCGAGGTGTGCGTCCACGCTGCCGGGTTGATCACCAGCGCCTGCGCTTCGAGACGAGCCTGCTGAATCCACTCAATCATTTCCCCTTCGTGGTTGGTCTGGCGAAACTCAATCGTCACGCCCAGCTCTTCCGCCGTTGCGCGGCACAGCGCTTCGACGCTTTGCAGCGTGTCGGAACCGTAGGTTTCTGGCTCGCGGGTGCCCAGTAGATTGAGGTTCGGGCCGTTCAGTACATAGATGGTTCTCATCGTGACTCCTGTAATTCAGTAAAACCAAACAGCCGCTGTGGCGTGTGCCAAAGCACCTGACGGCGGCTCTTTTCATCGGGGATCAGCTGTTCGATCAGCAGCAGTTGCGTGCCCATATCCATGCGTTCACTGGCGCGCAGGAAAGGCCAGTCCGATCCCCACATGCAGTTTTCCGCGCCGAAAGCGTCCAGCAATGCCAGCAGGTAAGGATGACCATCGCTGAAGGGATAGGGCTGCCGGGAGAATTTCGCCAGCCCGGAGAGCTTGACGCTGGTGCGCTGCTGGCCGGCCAGCGACAGCAGCGCATGAAAGGCTGGTTGTGCTACGCCCGCGCTGACGTCAGGCCGACCGGAGTGATCGATCAGCAAACGCGTGCGGGTGCGTGACAGCAGCGGCATCAGCGCCAGTAGCTGATCGTTTTGCACCTGAATCTGGGCAAAGAGATCCAACTCCGCCAGCCTGCCCATCAGGGCATCAAGCTGGAGAAACGGCTCGGTGCCCAGCATCGCCACGTTAAGCGCAATGCCGACGATGCCTTGATCTTTCAGGCTGGCGAGCGTGTCGCTCTCCACGTCACGCGGCGTGACGGCAATCCCTTTAAAACGTCCTGCACCGCGCTTGATGGTATCCAGCAGGCAGCGGTTATCGGTGTTATATCCCGACGTCGGGCCGACAATCAGCGAGTGGCGGATGTTATACGCCTGCATCACGGCACGATAGTAATCCGGCGTCGCCAGCTCGTGTCCGTCCGGGTTATAGGCGCTCTCGGGCGCCCAGGGAAAGTTTACTGGATCAAAAACGTGGTGATGGCAGTCGATGATCGGTTGCGTAAACATCAGTCTGCTTTCCCCGCCACCGAATAGAGCACCTGCTGATTGCGCGTCTGCTGGAACTGTTCCAGCGTTTCACCCCGCATCGCTGAGTAGATATGCAGGTTAGAGACGCCCACCACCGCACCCAGTTTTTCCAGCAGGAAGAAGCTGACGCCGTAATGGATCATGCCGCGCCAGTCGAGCTGGGTCATCAGCGTTTGCTCTTCAGCGCTCAGTCCGGCTTCCTGATACAACGCCTGTGGAGCTTCGCGGAATCGCTTACGCCATTCTGGCTGAATCATGCGGTGCAGGAAGCGGTTGATGCGCAGCGCTTTCAGGCTGCGCGCCTGGGTGAACGGATAGGTGCCGGGCAGTTTTTCCACGCCGCTGAGTTGCAGATTGATCTTATCGCGCTGGCGCTGGTGCACATCGACCGGCGCTTCGCGTGACTGATTTTCGAGGATCAGCGTGGCGATCCCGGTCATCGAAGGCAGATAGTAATCCTGATGCAGTTTCTCGACGTTGGCCGACAGCGCACCGCGCATGATCAGCCACATAATCACTTCCGCACCTTCCAGGCCGCCGAGCGTGGCGTATTCAGCCAGCGTTATTTCGGTCAGACGTTCGGGATCGTTAATCAATAGATCGATAAACTGCGCATCCCATTCGGGATTGTTGAAGCCGCAGCGCTCGCCGTGTACCTGATGTGAAACGCCGCCGGTCGCGACCACCGCGACTTTTAGATCCTCCGGGAAACTTTCTACCGCGCGCTTCAGCGCCTGGCCGAGTTTATAGCAGCGACGCGCCGTCGGGATCGGGAACTGCAACACGCCGACCGCCAGCGGAACCACCTGCATCGGCCAGCCGCCTTGCCACGGTGCCAGCGCCGACAGCGGCGAAAACAGGCCGTGATCCAGCGCTTTGTCCTGGAAGAATGACATATCGAACTCATCCGCCATCAGGCTGGCACCAATATGCTGTGACAGCGCCGCATGGCCTTTTACCGGCGGCAGATCGCGCGGGCCGCCGCCTTCATCCGCAACGGCATATTCGTCATCAATGCCCAGCACAAACGCCGAGTAGTGATCAAAAAAGAAGGAGGTGACGTGATCGTTAAACACATACAGCAGCACATCCGGTTTTTTCTCCTCCAGCCAGCGCTGCATTGGGGCAAAGCCATCGAAAATCGGGGCCCATGCGCCTTCCTGCTGCTTGTTGTGATCAACCGCAAAGCCAATGGTGGGAGTATGGGAAACCGCTAAACCGCCTATGATTTTAGCCATAATTTGTTGACCTCTACTTCATCGATTATTGAGGGTACGCGACAGGGACGGCAGGTCGTTAAGGTCGATGCCTTTAACCTGACGGGCCACCTGTGCAGGGTGATGTCGGGTGATGGAAAGTGCCGCCAAAACTGCCGGGAGCGACAAAACGATAAAAATGGCTGTTTGCCCAGGGAACACGCCGAGCAGCACGCCGCCCAGCGACGAGCTGATAATGGCGCCGCTACGACCAATGCCGTGCATCCAGCACACGCCGGTGGCGCGCATTTCGGTGGGATAAAAGGCCGGGGAGAAGGCCTGCAATCCGGTTTGCGCACCGTTGATGCAGACGCCAGCGAAGAACACCAGCAGCGCCAGCACATTCGGGCCAAAGCTCCAGATGCCCTGCGACACCAGGCAGAAGCTGCCCAGCAGATAGAACAGGGCGATCACATATTTCGCTTTGAAACGGTCCATCAGCCCACCAACCATCAGGCCGCCAAAGGTGCCGCCCAGCTGGAATAAGCCCGCCACAATCGCCGCGCGCTCCAGCGTTACGCCGCCAGAACGCAGGATGGTTGGCAGCCAGCCGTTAAGCAGGTAGATGACGAATAGCCCCATGAAATAGGTGAGCCATAACACCACCGTGCCGCCTGCATAGCCGCGGCTGAACAGCTGCAGCACCTGCGCTTTTTTCGGGATGATTGGAGCATTGAGCACAAAGGCGGTGCCAGCGGAGAATTCGCCGCCCAAACGTTTGAGCACGGCGGCAATCTTGTCGCGACTGACTTTGCGCACCACCATATACATCGCTGATTCCGGCAGCAGCCACAGCAGCAGCGGCAACATCAGTAGCGGCAGCAAGCCCCCTAAACCCAGCACCGCTTGCCAGCCAAAGTGTGGCAGCATGCCGGCGGCAATGAATCCGCCCAATCCGGAACCGATATTAAATCCGCTGTACATCACGGTGATCATCAGGCTGCGACGGCGTTCCGGCATATATTCCGACACCAGCGTGACGCAGTTGGGCATCACCGCACCGAGACCGAGACCGGTGAGAAAACGTAACACACCCATTTCCAGCGGCGTGCGCGCGAAGGCGCTCATCAGGCTGAAGCAGGCGAAGACGGCAATCGACAGCAGCAGCACGCGTTTGCGGCCAAATTTGTCGGACCACGGACCGGCAATTAGCGCGCCAATCGCCACGCCAAACATCGCGGCACCGAGAATCGGCCCCATTTCCGCATGGCTGATGCCCCAGTCTTCAATCAGCGCGGGCGCAATGAAACCCATCGCTGCCGCGTCGTAGCCATCAAACATGATGATGATGAAGCACAGGCTGAGGGTCAGCCACTGGTATCCGGTGATCGGGCGGGCGTCGATCCAGCCTTTTACGTCGATAATGTCGTGATTGCTCATAGGATACGCTCTGATTTTTTTATTAATAACGTTATCGGGTTGAGATTTTTTTCTGCCCTGACATTAGCCGGGGGCATCACTTTAACCCGATTGCAGGGGGTGAGTTTTATAGTTTTTAGCTGTTAAAACAGCTTGTTGCATGTTTTTATGTTCTTGCTTCCATAACCAAATTAGGGATGGCGTGCGAGTTTGTCTGCCATAAAATGGTTATGAAGGTATGAGTTTTGTTTATTTGGTGAGCTGTGTCGGAAAAATGAGAAAGCGTATCGAGGCTGAGGAATGGCGGGTATTGGGCACGGCAGCAGCGCTATTCAGAGCGGGCTGAAGAGCAAAATTTTGTCAGAGGGGAAAAAAGGGGGAAAGCAAGCGGAGAGCCATTTGTGGCGCTCTCCGCCAGAGGTATTACATGCGTTCGACGGTTTTAATGCCCAGCGTATCCAGACCTTGCTTCAGCGTTTTCGCGGTTAACGCGGCCAGCTGCAGGCGGCTCTGACGGATGTTCTCGTCCTCGGCGGAGAGAATAGGGCAGTGTTCGTAGAAGCCAGAGAACTGGCCGGCCAGATCGTACAGATAAGCACACATCACATGTGGTGTACCGTCGCGCGCGACCTGCGTTATCACTTCTTCGAACTGCAGCAGACGCGTAGCCAACTGCGCTTCACGCTCTTCAGTCAGCACGATGTCACCGCTCAGGCTATCGGCATCAATGCCGGCTTTGCGGAACACCGACAGCACGCGCGTGTAGGCGTATTGCATGTAAGGCGCCGTGTTGCCTTCGAAGGCCAGCATGTTGTCCCAGTCGAAGATGTAATCGGTGGTGCGGCTTTTTGACAGGTCAGCGTATTTCACTGCGCCGATGCCGACCACTTCCGACAGATCCTTCAGCTCTTGCGCGGACATCTCTGGATTCTTTTCGCTGACCAACGCATGCGCGCGTTCAACCGCTTCATCCAGCAAATCGGCGAGACGAATAGTGCCGCCGCTGCGGGTTTTAAATGGACGACCATCTTTACCCAGCATCATGCCGAAGGCGTGATGCTCAAGCGGTACCGATTCCGGCACGTAACCGGCTTTACGCACGATGGTCCACGCCTGCTGCAGATGCTGATGCTGACGGGAATCGATGTAATAGAGCACGCGATCGGCATGCAGGGTTTCGAAACGGTATTTGGCGCAGGCGATGTCGGTGGTGGTGTAGAGATAGCCGCCATCTTTCTTCTGAATGATCACGCCCATCGGTTCGCCTTCCTTGTTTTTGAACTCATCAAGGAAAACCACCGTGGCGCCTTCGCTGGTCACCGCCAGGCCTTTTTCGCGCAGATCGGCAACGATGCCTGGCAGCATGTCGTTGTACAGGCTTTCACCCATCACATCTTTGCGCGTCAGCGTCACGTTCAGGCGGTCATACACCTGCTGATTCTGGCTCATGGTAATATCTACCAGCTTCTTCCACATGCTGCGGCAATATTCGTCGCCACCCTGCAGTTTCACCACGTAATTACGCGCGCGCTCGGCGAAGGCTTCGTCGGCATCGTAGGTCACTTTGGCTTCGCGGTAGAAAGCTTCCAGGTCAGCCAGTGCGATCTCTTCGTGATGTTCGTTCTGCTGCTTTTCCAGATAGGCAATCAGCATACCGAACTGCGTGCCCCAGTCGCCGACGTGGTTGGCGCGGATCACGTTATGGCCAAGGAACTCCAGCGTACGCACTGCGGCATCACCAATGATGGTGGAGCGGACGTGACCGACGTGCATCTGCTTCGCTACGTTAGGCGCGGAGTAATCCACCACGACAGTTTGTGGCGCAACCGCACTCACGCCAAGACGCGGCAGCTGCAGCGCCTGCGCGGTTTGCGCCGCCAGCCATGCACGATCGAGGAAGATATTGATAAAGCCGGGACCGGCGATTTCGACTTTGCTGGCGATGCCGTTAAGATCCAGATGCTGAATCACCTGCTCAGCCAGTTGTCGCGGTGCCTGACCGAGCTTTTTCGCTACGGCCATCATGCCGTTTGCCTGGTAATCACCGAACTGTACCTTCGCAGACTGGCGAACCTGAGGTTCGCAATCGGCAGGCGCACCCGCCGCAATCATTGCCTGACTGACTTTGTCGGAAAGAAGAGCCTGAATATTCACCGCGTTACCTTCATATGCTGAAAAGGCCCGCCTGTAGGCGGCGAGCCGATGTCGTCATCCCGCAACTGCGCGGCGGGACGGAAAAATAAGAGGGGAAGTATACGTGAAATGTTAAAGTGAGTCAGCTATTCGGTATCTGATGACAGGCAACATCGGGCCCCCAGCGCCGATTAACGGCGCCGCGGGTGACGACGAGGATTTTTAACGCTTTTGTCTTCACGCACCTTCCAATGGCGGGAAATTGCAAATCCCATTAATGCAATCAGGACTGCGACAACAATGAGCATAGACATAAGGCCGTTCCTTGTAGTTGTGAAACCCAAATTTATAAGAAAGGGTTTCAAGCTGCAATTGTTTGCAATTTAAATAAGATTTATCTCATTGTATTAACTATTATGATTAAAAACATATATTTAGCCTACTTTCATAAAGTAACTGCTGGACCTGATTAGGTGATAAATCTGAAATGAATGGTCTATTTATGCGGTTTTTAGCCTTTTTGGCGCCTAAATCGGATGAATCCGACAATTTTGTCAAGCGGAATCAACGGTTAGCAAATTTCATATTGATTAGTAAACCTGAACTGAATTAGAGGTAAGGCATGATGCAGACCCACTTTCCTGTGGAATTGGATGATTTACAACAAGACATGGCGCGTTTTGAGCAGTCGCTGATGAATTTTTCTGAGCGTTTAGGCATTAACCTGGCTGAACATGAAGCCGATCACGTCGCGGTGCGCTGCCACCAGTTTGCAACAGCAGAACGCTGGAAATCTGGCTTATTGCAGATGGGCACACAGTTTTCCGAGGCAATGATCAATGGTCGCCCGATTTGTCTGTTCAAACTGCATCAGCCACTGAACCTGGCGGGCTGGCAAATTGATGTGATTGAATTGCCGTGGCCAGGCGAAAAGCTGTATCGCCACGAAGGGTGGGAACATGTAGAGATTGTACTGCGTGGAGAACCGGAAACGCTGGGCATGCGGGCGATGGCGCTGCTTTCTGATGATGCGCTGACACAGCCGGGCATCTCGTTTAAAACCAGCGCGCCCAAAGGCGAGAACGAGCGGTTGCCCAATCCGACGCTGGCGGTGACGGACGGGCAAACCACCATTAAGTTTCATCCATGGCGACTGGAAGAGATTGTCGCCAGTGAGCAGGCTTAACGCCGCGCCGCGACCGCTTTTTGCAAACGCGTGACCGCCTGTTCCAGCGTGGCGCGCGTACAGCCAAAGTTGAAGCGCACGAAATTATCATCGCCAAAATCGTGGCCCGGCGAAAAACCGAGGCCGTGCTGCTCGAAATACGCCATCGGATTGGCGACATCCAGTTTGCTGGCGTCGATCCATCCCAAATAGGTCGCTTCCGGCGCGGCCATCTGCAATTCTGGCAGTGCATTCACCTGCGCCACCAGCCAGTCGCGATTGGCGCGTAGATAATCCAGCTGCGCTGCCAGCCATGCATCGCCATCGCGCCACGCCGCTTCGGCAGCTACCAACGCCAGAATATCCACGCCAGGCACGATGCCTTCACGTACGCGTTTGAACCGCGCACGCAACTCCGGATTGGGAATGATCGCCAGCGACGCGCCCAATCCGGCAATATTGAAGGTTTTCGATGGCGACAGCAGCGTGATGCTGCGCTGTGCGGCATCTTCACTTAACGTAGCAAAGGGAATATGCTGTGCGCCGGGTGACAGCAATAAATCGCAGTGGATTTCATCGGAGCAGACGATCAAATCATGCTGCTGCGCAAACGCCAGCTGCGCTTCCAGCTCGTCACGACGATAAACCGTGCCGCCCGGATTCTGCGGATTACACAGCATCAGCAGGCGTTCATTGCCCTGCATCGCGCTATTATCCAGATTCATCACCCAGCGATCGTCTTGTAAACGCAGCGGTAAATTTACCTGTGCGCGGTTGGCCAGCTTTGCTGCACCGCGAAACGGCGGATAGATCGGCGTCGGGGAAACGGTGGATTCGCCAAACTCCGTGAATGCGCGGACCGAAAGATTCAAACCGCACACCACGCCGGGCAATAACACAATCCAGTCCGGTTCAATCTGCCAGTTGTAGCGCTGCGCTAAACGCGAAAGGGTGATATCAATCAATCCGGTTGGCGTTGCGCCATAGCCAAATACACCGTGCTCAGCGCGCTGTTTAATGGCCTCAATCACACTCGGCGGCGAACGAAAATCGCTGTCTGCGACCCAGAGCGGCAGCACATCGCGATCACCATATTTGTGCCATTTCAAACTATCGCTGTGACGACGGTCTATCCATTGATTAAAATCGAATGCCATAGTGCGAGTTCCACGTAAACTGTCCAATTAAGTAGACTAACTGAAGCATTCATCCCGAGCCAGAAGTCATGAGAAGGAGCATGGTATGACGAAACTGGAAATTTGTTGCTACGGCATCGACTGCGCAATGACTGCGCAGCTGTCCGGTGCCGATCGCGTGGAGCTGTGCAGTGCACCGCGCGAAGGTGGGTTGACGCCTTCAGCCGGCGTGCTGGAAGCGGCACGACGTGAAATTTCGATCCCGGTACATCCTATCGTCCGTCCGCGCGGCGGCGATTTTTGCTACACCCACTTTGAGTTTGAGTCGATGAAATCGGACGTTGCGCTAATGCGTGAACTCGGTTTTCCCGGCTTAGTGATTGGCATGCTGGATGAAGATGCGCATGTCGATATTGCTCGTATGCAGCAGATTATGAAGCTGTGTGACGGCATGGACGTCACCTTCCATCGCGCCTTTGATTTATGCCACAGCCCGAAACGCTCACTTGAGGTGCTGGCTGATTTAGGCATCGCGCGGATCCTGACGTCTGGTCAGCAGCAGAGTGCCGAAGCAGGAATTGCATTATTAAGGGAACTAAATGAACACAGCACAGGTCCAATTATTATGGCCGGTGCGGGCGTACGTTTGAGCAACATCCAGAAATTCATCGACAGTGGATTGCAGGAAGTCCACAGCTCCGCCAGCCGTTTAGTCGCTTCGCCGATGCGCTACCGTAAAGCCGGTGTTTCCATGTGCTCCGAAGCCGAAACCGATGAATTCAGTCGCTATTGCGTTGATGGTGATGTGGTTGAAGCCATGAAAAGCATGACGCAGTTGAGCGCCGTCCGGGTAGCCTGAATTCCCCCCGATTTTGCCGCGCAGCACGCCAGCTCAAATGACGTGATGTTTGCAAGTACCAACCCCAGTTCTTCTAACTGGGGTTCTTTTTATCTGCAGTTTCCGCGGAGATAGCGTGATCGCGTAAATGATGCTTTGATTACTCTATGGCTTCGTACGGATAACCTTCATGAAATCCATCCCTTATACCGTTTTAATGCTGCTACTCCCGTACTGCGGCGTCGCGCTGGCGGTCAGCACCGCGTGTCCGCCGATGAGCAAAAACATCACCAGCAGCAACAACTGGATCATGCTGGGTGGCGATGCCAAAGGCGCGGTGCGTCAGGTGGTGGCAGGCGAATTTGGCAAAGATGTGAACTCGCAAAAGCGCGTACTCGGCCAGTTTGATCAGTGCGGCGATTTGATGGTGGCCGATATCTCCTACGACAAAAATGAAGGCAATGTTCTATTGACGATGGAACAGCATATCGCCCGCGTTCAACGCGGCTGGGTGGCGGAATATGCCTACATGGTTAAAGTGATCAAAGCTGGGCAAGAGGAAGTGGTCGACAACCGCCAGGGCACCATCAGCTGGCAAATCGGCCAGCATGGCAACATCATCAGCTCATCCGATAAATTCACCAGCATGGGCAAAGATGGCTTTACCGATACCACTTATCGCTATGACAAACAGTTCAGAGTGGAAAAAAGCGTGGCGCGCGGCAGCGATAATATGACCAACGGCGAAAGCAGCTGGCGCTGGAATCCACAAGGATTGGTAACCTTATCCACCAGCGCGCGCAGCAAAGATACTTATAGCTATGATAACCAGTGGCGGGAACTGCGTTTGAACAGCACCGCGACCACGCCAGTCAGCACGCTGCGCTCGGTGGATGAGTGTCAGCTGTGGGATGAAGTGGGCAACTGCACGCTCAGTTATCTGCATGAAACCGAAGTGTTCGCCAAAGGCACCATTGAACGCCATCTCAGCTCCGCTTATAAATACCAATACTGGAACGCACCCAACGAAACCGCCGCACAAGATTAAAGCAAAACGAACAAAACCCACAAAACCCACATAAAGGCTGGAAACAAGGGCCGCGAAGTAAAGCTTCCGCCGCATGGATGCGGCGGCAGAGTCCACAGGGAAGTGTCCACGACGCCTTTACGCAGCGGCCCTTGTTTTCAGCCTGAAACGCACCGGAGCAATTGAGAACATCGCATGACACTAATTTTATCTTTCCTCTTCGCCATCACCATCCTCACACTCACGCCCGGTTTTGATACTGCATTAGTGTTGCGTTCCGCCGCCGCGCAAGGCTGGAAACGTGCCTGGGCTACGGCATTTGGCGTTACGCTGGGTTGTCTGGTGTGGGGCGTTGCGGTGGGTTTAGGCTTGGGCGCGCTGCTGCTGGCCTCGGAAATGGCGTATAACCTGCTGAAATGGATCGGTGCGGCCTATCTGCTCTATCTCGGTGTCAAATTACTCATCAACCCACGCACCCAAGCGGAAGAAGGGCAGCACGCGCAGAGTAAAGAGCAAAGTTATGTTGCCTGCTTCACGCGCGGACTCTTTGGTAACCTGTTAAATCCTAAAGTCGGCGTATTCTACGTTACCTTTCTGCCGCAGTTTATTCCGGCGGGCGCGTCGGTGCCGCTGTGGTGTACGCTGATGGCGCTCACGCACATGGTGATTGGTTTGGTGTGGAATGCGGTGCTAATTGGCAGCAGCCAATACTTTGCGGCGCATCTGCGTCGCCCAGCGGTGCTGAAAGTGATGGATCGCCTGACGGGCTGCGTGTTTATTGGCTTCGCCGCGAAGCTGGCGCTATCGCGGCGTTAAACATTACGGCTTGCGCGCGACTAGCACGGCGCGCAGCGGGGCGGGATAACCTTCCACGGTTTTGGTGCTGTCGTTAGGATCAAGAAACTCAGCCAGCGACTCGCTGGTCATCCAGCTGGTGCGACGCTGCTCTTCCACGGACGTCACCGCGTAATCCGCGATGCGCACATCGACAAATCCGCACTTCTCCAGCCAGCTCTTCAGCGCCGCCGCAGAAGGGATAAAGTAGACGTTACGCATCTGCGCATAACGCTCACCCGGCACCAACACCGCGTTTTCATCACCTTCAATCACCAGCGTCTCCAGCACCAGCTCGCCGTCACTGACTAACTGATTTTTCAGCTGCATCAAGTGGTCGAGCGGCGAACGGCGGTGATAAAGCACGCCCATGGAAAACACGGTATCAAACGCTTGTAACGCCGGCAGTTGCTCAATGCCCAGCGGCAGCAAATGCGCCCGACGATCGTCACCCAACAGCTTACGCACCGCTTCGAACTGACACAAAAACAGCTGCATTGGATCGATGCCGACCACCAGTTTGGCGCCCGCGCCTATCATGCGCCACATGTGATAGCCGCTACCGCAGCCAACATCCAACACCGTACGATGCTGCAACGGCGAAATGTGCGGCAACACGCGATCCCATTTCCAGTCGGAACGCCATTCGGTATCGATCTCGGTACCGTACAGCGAATAAGGACCTTTGCGCCACGGCATCAAATTGCGTAACAGATTCTCAATGCCCAGACGCTGACGATCGGTCAGATCCTCAACATCGGCGCTCACGCTATGCAACAAATCCAGCTTTTGCGGCGTCAGCAGCGGCAAATAATCAACTGACTTCTCCCAGTCGCGGAACTTACCGTGCAAATTTTCACGCTGCCATGCGGCGACTTGCGCCGGTAACACTTCCAGCCAACTGGCGAGCGGGCCGGTGGCAATCTGCTGATAAAAACGGCCAAACTCAATCATTTCAACGCCACCAACGAACCAAAGTTAAAGCACTGGAACCACAACTCCGCATGTTGGAACCCGGCGGTTTTCAGGCGCGCTTTGTGCGCTTCAACGCTATCGGTCAGCATCACGTTCTCCAGCATGCTGCGTTTCTGGCTGATCTCCAGCTCGCTGTAACCGTTAGCGCGTTTGAAATCGTGATGCATGTTAAACAGCAACTCGCCGACATCAGCATCTTCAAAACTGAACTTCTCCGACAACACCAGCGCGCCGCCCGGATTTAATCCGTCAACAATCTTCTTCAGCAGCTCGAGGCGTGCCGGTGGCTCAAGGAATTGCAGGGTAAAGTTCAGCACCACCAATGAGGCGTTCTCAATATGGATGTCCTGAATATCTGCTTCGATCACCTGCACCGGCGTATCCGCGCGGAAGGCGTCGATATGGCGACGGCAGCGCTCCACCATCGCCGGTGAATTATCCACGGCAATAATCTGGCAGCCCGGCACATGAATATTGCGGCGCACCGAAAGCGTGGCGGCACCCAGTGAACAGCCGAGATCGTAAACCTGGCTATTCGGCTGAACGAAGCGTTCCGCCAGCATGCCAATCATCGAAATGATGTTGGAATAACCCGGCACCGAGCGCTGAATCATATCGGGAAAAACTTCAGCTACGCGCTCGTCAAAGGTCCAGTCGCCCAGCTTATCGATGGGCGCGGAAAATAGCGTATCGCGATCAGACATAATGAAAAGGTCCGGAGAGAAAACGGAAAGGGCGCTATTTTGGCAGAAACGCGGGCAGGCTGCACCCTTTGCGTTGCGTCTAGAACAGGCTCGATTGCTGCGGCCAGTCGGGCAGATCGCGTAAGGTTGGTTCCAGCTGCTGTAACTGTGGCCACAACGCCTGAAGCAGCGGAAACACCTCGCCCATATCCGGCGTATGGATAAATAGCAGCGGATCGCTATCCCGCTGCCACGCTTGCAGCTTGCTGTGCCATGGCTGAAACAGCGGCACGCTCTCCGCCACGCTATCACTGCCAATGAAACGCACCATCGGTTGCGCACCGGTACGCACCACATGCAGCGGCACACGCGGCTTTTGCGATCGGGCGTGCACCGCTGCGGCCGACTGTGAGGTGGAGGCATGCACCGGACGACTATCCAGCATCACCCGATTAATTTGACGCTCCAGCAAACCGCGATTCAGCGCGCGTTCAGCATCACCTTTGGCGAAAAATGCCTGATGCCGCACCTCGACGCCATAGTGGAAATTGCGCGGCAAACTATCGAGAAAAGACCACAAATCGCCGAGCTGAGCCGGTGAAAACGCCGCCGGCAGCTGCAGCCAGTATTGACCAATGCGCGTGCTGAGCGGATCGAGCAGGCGGAAAAACTCATTCAGCAACTCATCACAGCCGCGCAGCGCCGCTTTATGGCTGATGCTCTCGGGAAACTTGAAGCAGAAACGGAAATCGTCGTGCGTCATGTCGCGCCAGCGCAGCACCACTTCCGGCTTTGGCAGCGCATACAATGTGGTATTGCCTTCCACACAACCAAACAGCTGCGCGTAGTCGGCTAAGGTCTCAATACCGAACTGTTTCCATTGCGGGTGCTGCCATTGCGGTAATCCAAGACGAAGTGTCAACGCGAACTCCTGAATCCTTTAGGGCGGGAAAGGGCGGCTTAATGTAACCTGTTTTGATGTCGGCAGGAAAAACAGCGCGATAAAGCATAATGTTTTGTCCGCTTTGATCGGGCTCCACTTATCCTGCCTGGGTTTTTCCATTATAATAGCCGCCTTTTTTGCGACAGCATCTCAGAAGGTTACGCGGCCTGATGCTGTCTGGCAGCAGCGGCGAAGTTAAAAGGATACGTTATGCGTACAGAATATTGCGGACAGCTCAATCTGTCTCACGTGGGTCAGCAAGTCACTCTCTGCGGCTGGGTAAATCGCCGTCGCGATCTGGGTAGCCTGATTTTTATCGATATGCGTGACCGTGAAGGTATCGCGCAGGTGTTCTTTGATGCCGATCGTCAGGACGCTTTCCAGCTGGCATCTGAGCTGCGTAACGAATTCTGTATCCAGATCACCGGCACCGTGCGTGCACGTGACGAAAAGAACAAAAACAGCGATATGGCGACCGGCGAAGTGGAAGTGTTTGCCCACGAGCTGAATATCATCAACCGCGCTGAACCGCTGCCGCTGGACTCTAACCAAGTCAACAGCGAAGAAGCGCGCCTGACCTATCGTTACCTGGACCTGCGTCGTCCGGAAATGGCGCAGCGTTTGAAAACCCGCGCTAAAATTACCAGCTTCGTGCGTCGCTTTATGGACGACCAGGGTTTCCTCGATATCGAAACGCCGATGCTGACCAAAGCCACGCCTGAAGGCGCGCGTGACTATCTGGTGCCAAGCCGCGTGCATAAAGGCAAGTTCTACGCGCTGCCGCAGTCGCCTCAGCTGTTCAAACAGCTACTGATGATGTCGGGTTTTGACCGCTACTATCAGATCGTTAAGTGTTTCCGTGACGAAGATCTGCGTGCCGATCGTCAGCCAGAATTCACCCAGATCGACGTGGAGACCTCTTTCATGACCGCAGAGCAGGTGCGTGAAAAGATGGAACGTCTGATTCGTGAATTGTGGATCGATATCAAAGGCGTGGATCTCGGTGACTTCCCGCAGATGACTTTTGCGGAAGCGATGAACCGTTACGGCTCAGATAAGCCAGACCTGCGTAACCCAATGGAGCTGGTCGACGTTGCCGATCTGCTGAAAAACGTAGAATTCCAGGTGTTTGCTGGCCCAGCCAATGATGCCAAAGGCCGCGTGGCTGCCCTGCGCGTACCGGGCGGTGCAGCGCTGACGCGTAAGCAAATCGATGAGTACGGTGAATTTGTCAAAATCTATGGCGCCAAAGGTTTGGCGTGGATGAAAATCAACGAACGTGCGAAAGGCTTCGAAGGTGTACAAAGCCCGGTTGCCAAGTTCCTCAGCGCAGAAATCGTTGAAGACATTCTCAACCGTACTGGCGCCCAAGATGGCGACCTGATCTTCTTCGGTGCGGACCGCGCCAAAGTGGTGGCGGATGCGCTGGGTGCGCTGCGTCTGAAAGTGGGTCGCGATCTGCAGATTACTGATGACAAAGCCTGGGCGCCGCTGTGGGTGATCGACTTCCCAATGTTTGAGGAAGATGAAGAGGGCGGCCTGGCAGCGATGCACCATCCGTTCACGTCGCCGAAAGACTTGAGCGCGGAACAGCTGGCAACCGATCCGGTACTAGCGGTAGCGAGTGCCTACGATATGGTGATTAACGGCTACGAAGTGGGTGGCGGTTCCGTACGTATTCATAATGGTAAAATGCAGCAGACGGTATTCAGCATCCTCGGCATTACCGAAGAAGAGCAGCGTGAGAAGTTTGGCTTTCTGCTCGACGCACTGAAATACGGTACGCCGCCACACGCGGGCCTGGCGTTCGGCCTGGATCGTCTGACCATGCTGTTGACCGGCACCGATAACATCCGTGATGTGATCGCGTTCCCGAAAACGACCGCCGCCGCGTGCATGATGACCGAAGCCCCAAGCGAAGCGAATCCCGCTGCGTTGCTGGACCTCGGCATTCTGGTGGCGCCGAAAAAAGAAAAAACAGAGAACAAATAATGGGCTTTAAACATCCGGTTTCGGTGCTGGTGGTGATTTTTGCCCGCGATACCGGCCGGGTGTTAATGCTGCAGCGACGTGATGACGACAGCTTCTGGCAATCGGTCACTGGCAGCCTGGAAGCGGGCGAAACCCCGCGCCAGGCAGCTCAGCGCGAAGTGTTAGAAGAACTCGCCATCGATATTGCGCACGAAAAGCTAGTGCTGGACGATTGCCACAAGCAAATCGAATTTGAGATCTTCCCGCACTATCGTCATCGTTACGCACCGGGCACCACGCACAATCGCGAACACTGGTTCAGGTTGGCCATACCCGCAGAACGCGACCTGCTGCTCACCGAGCATCTTGCCGCGCGCTGGCTCGAACCCGCCGCTGCCGCAGCCCTCACCAAGTCCTGGAGTAACCGCCAGGCGATTGAAGAATTTATCTGAATGCTCGCCGCCGCGCGTTTTTCCGGTGGCGAATGCATTAAGTTTAATTAATCTGGTGAGTTTTCAATGAACGCACCGAACAATATCGAACAGTCAGGCGTAATCGGCGCCGCGAGGTTGTTCACCGCCAGCGCACAGCAACCGGAGCGTACTTATGTACGTGAGGATTGCGAGCACTGCCGGGGGACAAGATCGCAAGTAAGATAGCCTGCACCCAGTAAAAGATCGGAGAATATGTAAGATGGCTGGACACAGTAAATGGGCGAATACTAAGCATCGTAAAGCTGCTCAGGACGCTAAGCGCGGTAAAATCTTCACCAAAATCATTCGTGAGCTGGTCACCGCCGCGAAACTGGGCGGTGGCGATGCGGGTTCCAACCCACGTCTGCGCGCAGCGATGGACAAAGCGCTGTCTAACAACATGACGCGCGACACCATGAACCGTGCCATCGCACGCGGCGTGGGCGGTGAAGATGATTCCAACATGGAAACCATCATTTATGAAGGTTACGGTCCGGGCGGCTCAGCAGTGATGATTGAGTGCCTGAGCGACAACCGCAACCGTACCGTGGGCGAAGTGCGTCATGCCTTCACCAAAACCGGCGGCAACCTCGGTACCGACGGTTCGGTTTCTTACCTGTTCAGCAAGAAGGGCGTAATCTCCTTCGCGCCAGGTCAGGACGAAGATGCGGTGATGGAAGCGGCGCTGGAAGCAGGTGCAGAAGACGTTGTGGCCTATGACGACGGCGCGATTGATGTCTTTACCGCGTGGGAAGAGATGGGTGCGGTGCGTGATGCGCTGGAAGCGGGCGGTCTGAAAGCCGACTCGGCTGAAGTCTCGATGATCCCTTCCACTAAAGCCGAAATGGATGCCGAAACCGCGCCGAAACTGCTGCGCCTGATCGACATGCTGGAAGACTGTGACGACGTGCAGGAAGTTTACCATAACGGTGAAATCTCTGATGAGATCGCAGAAACGCTGTAATGGCGTTGCTTAAAACCCCACTCACCGGAGACGCGCCGTGGCGATAATTCTCGGGATCGATCCCGGCTCGCGCGTCACCGGTTACGGTGTTATTCGCCAAACCGGCCGCCAGCTTACCTATTTGGGCAGCGGCTGTATCCGCACCAGCGTCACCGATCTGCCGACGCGCCTCAAACTGATCTACGCGGGCGTCAGCGAAATTATCACCCAGTTCTCACCCGACTATTTCGCTATCGAGCAGGTATTTATGGCCAAGAATGCGGACTCAGCGCTGAAGCTGGGCCAGGCGCGCGGTGCGGCGATTGTCGCGGCGGTAAATCATGATTTGCCGGTGTTTGAATACGCGGCGCGCCAGGTGAAGCAAACCGTTACCGGCACCGGCGGCGCTGAGAAAAGTCAGGTGCAGCATATGGTACGAACCTTGCTAAAACTGCCAGCCAATCCGCAGGCGGATGCCGCCGATGCGCTGGCCATCGCCATTACGCATTGCCATATGAGCCAAAACGCGGCGCGTATCAGCGATACGAAACTGGTGATGACGCGCGGGCGTATGCGATCCGGTTAGCGGAAACGAAACGCGGTATGAGGCTGGATATTCATCCAGCCTTTTTTATGGTATATAAACAGGCTTACTTATCAGATTAAGGAATTGCTCAGGTGATTGGTCGTTTACGAGGCAACATTCTGGAAAAACAGCCGCCGCTGGTGTTGATTGAGGCGCACGGTGTCGGTTATGAAGTGCACATGCCAATGACCTGCTTTTACGAGCTGCCGGAGATCAATCAGGAAGCGATTATCTTTACGCAGTTTGTGGTACGCGAAGATGCGCAACTGCTGTTCGGTTTCAATAACAAGCAGGAACGCACGCTGTTCCGCGAGCTGGTGAAGGTGAATGGCGTTGGGCCAAAACTGGCGCTGGCAATTCTGTCTGGCATGTCGGCCCAGCAGTTCGTGACCGCCGTTGAGCGACAAGAGATTGCCTCACTGATCAAACTGCCGGGCGTGGGTAAAAAAACCGCCGAGCGTTTGATTGTGGAGATGAAAGACCGCTTTATCGGCATGCACGGCGATCTGTTTGGTGGTGATTCAACCTTTACGTTGACCACGCCATCTGCTGCACAAGACAATAACGATGCTGAAGCCGAAGCGGTTTCAGCGCTGGTGGCTCTGGGCTATAAACCGCAGGAAGCCAGCCGTATGATCAGTAAAGTCGGGAAACCGGATGCGGATTGCGAAACCCTGATTCGTGAAGCCCTGCGCGCAGCTATTTGAGGTAAAGCATGATTGAAGCCGATCGTCTGGTCTCGGGCAGTTCCTTTAATGAAGAAGAAACGCTCGACCGTGCCATTCGTCCTAAGCTGCTCACGGAATATGTTGGCCAGCCGCAGGTGCGCGAGCAAATGGAGATTTTCATCCAGGCTGCGAAACTGCGTGGCGATGCACTCGATCATCTGCTGATTTTCGGCCCGCCGGGATTGGGTAAAACCACGCTGGCTAACATCGTCGCTAACGAAATGGGCGTCAACCTGCGCACCACGTCCGGCCCGGTGCTGGAAAAAGCCGGCGATCTGGCGGCGATGCTCACTAACCTCGAACCGCATGACGTGCTGTTTATTGATGAGATCCATCGACTGTCGCCGGTGGTGGAAGAAGTGCTGTATCCAGCGATGGAAGATTATCAGCTGGATATCATGATTGGTGAAGGTCCGGCAGCGCGTTCGATTAAGCTCGATCTGCCGCCGTTTACCCTGATTGGTGCCACGACGCGCGCCGGTTCTTTAACTTCGCCGCTGCGCGACCGTTTCGGCATCGTGCAGCGCCTTGAGTTCTATAACGTGCCCGATCTGCAGCATATCGTGGGTCGTAGCGCGGCCTGTCTTGGCCTGGCGCTGAGCGAAGAGGGCGCGCTGGAGATAGCGCGTCGTGCACGCGGAACGCCGCGTATCGCTAACCGCCTGCTGCGCCGCGTGCGTGACTTTGCGGAAGTGCGCGCCAACGGCAATCTGAGCGGCGAAGTATCAGCCAGCGCGCTGGATATGCTTAACGTCGACAGTCAGGGTTTTGATTATATGGACCGCAAACTGCTGCTGGCGATTATCGATAAGTTCTCGGGTGGTCCGGTAGGCTTAGATAACCTGGCAGCGGCGATTGGCGAAGAGCGGGAAACTATTGAGGATGTGATTGAACCCTTCCTGATCCAGCAAGGATTCATTCAGCGCACGCCGCGTGGCCGGATGGCCACGCAGCATGCTTACAAACACTTTGGTATCAGTCGCGAAGAGTAAACCGGCATTATGCCGCCGGTTTTTTTGCCATGCTAATGATGAACAATACTGCCGCGCATAACACCACTGAAGGGCCGGCTGGCGTATCGTAGCTGGCGGAAAAGGTCAGTCCACCGGTCACTGCGATAATACCGGCAATTACCGCAAAACCGGCCATCTGTTCCGGCGAGCGCGAGAAGCGACGTGCCGTCGCTGCCGGGATAATCAGCAACGACGTAATAATCAAAGCACCGACAAACTTCATCGCTACGCCGATGGTTAATGCGGTGACCAGCATCAACATCAAACGCGTGCGCTGAATGTTAACGCCATCCACCTGCGCCAGCTCCGGGCTGATGGTCATCGACAACAGCGAATTCCACTGCCACGCCATCACCGCCAGTACAATCGCCACGCCGCCGCCCATCATCCACAAATCATCGGGCGTCACCGCCAGCAGATCGCCAAACAGGTAAGCCATCAGATCGACACGCACGCCTTGCATCAGACTGACGACCACTAAACCCAGCGACAACGCACTGTGCGCCATAATGCCGAGCAGCGTATCAATAGCCAGATGCGGGCGTCGCTCCAGCCACACCAATCCCAGCGCCAGACACACGGTCACCAAAATCACCGCATAGTAAGGATTCACGTTGAGCAGCAAACCAAACGCCACGCCCAGTAAGGACGCATGCGCAAGCGTATCGCCGAAGTAAGACATGCGGCGCCAAACCACAAACGAGCCAAGTGGACCGGCCGCCAGCGCCAGCAACACGCCGCCCAGCCAGCCAGGTAATAACAGTTCAATCATGACGGGCCATTTCCTTTGCGCAGAACAATGCGTCCCTGTAAATCGTGACGGTGATTATGATGATGACGATAAATCGCCAGCTGCTGCGCGCCGCGTGGGCCAAACATCGCAATAAACTCGGGATGTTGTGACACCGCTTCCGGCGTGCCGGAACAGCAGATGTGATGGTTGAGACACAGCACTTCGTCGGTTTTCGCCATCACCAGATGCAGGTCGTGTGAAACCATCAGCACACCGCAGTTCAGTTCGCGGCGCAGCTGATCGATCAAATCGTACAGCGCGACCTGGCCATTGACATCAACGCCTTGTGTCGGCTCATCCAATACCAAAAGCTGCGGTTCATTGAGTAATGCACGCGCCAGCAAAACACGTTGTGTCTCACCGCCGGAAAGTTTTTGCAGCGTTGCATGCAGCAGATGCCCGGCCTGTACGCGCTTGAGCGCCGGCAAAATGGCATCGCGTTTGGTGCCGCGCGACAGGCGCATAAAGCGTTCCACAGTGATCGGCAACGTTGGGTCGATGTGCAGTTTTTGCGGCACGTAGCCGATACGCAAATCAGCGGCGCGCTTGACGCTGCCGCTGGTGGGTTTCAGTAGCCCCAACACCGCGCGAACCAGCGTGGATTTACCGGCGCCGTTCGGGCCGAGCAGGGTGAGAATTTTCCCCGGCTCAAGTGCGAGGCTTATACCTGCAAGCACCGGACGCTGGGAGAACTTAACAGAAATGTTTTCAAGGGTAACAAGTGGCGACATGTTATTTACGGGTTGCATTGAATTTCGAATGTTATAATATCACATTCCATCAACGGGTCACGATGGAATGACGTATTATGTTACACAATAAAAAGCGCCTGATTTTCACCCTTACTGCTGCGGCAATTGGCGCGGCAAGCGCATTACCCGCGCACTCCGCAGTTGTCGCTTCAATCAAACCTATCGGATTTATCGCAGCGGCTATCGCAGAGGGTATTACGCCGGTTGAAGTATTGCTGCCCGATGGCGCCTCAGAGCATGATTATGCCTTGCGTCCCTCTGATGTAAAACGTATTAAAAACGCAGACTTAGTTGTGTGGACAGGCCCAGAGATGGAAGCCTTTCTTACTAAGTCAGCGGCCGAATTACCCGCCAATAAAAACCTCGAAATTGCCGCATTGCCGGGCATAAAACCGCTATTGATTAGCGGCGATGATGAAGATGAGGAACATGAGCATGGTCACGATCACGATCACGACTCAGAAAATTCCGAAGACCAGGACGGGTCTCATGCGCACCACCACCACGGACAGTTTAATATGCACCTGTGGATGTCCCCTGACATGGCCTTACAATCTGCGGTTGCAATCCATGGAAAATTATTGGAACTTATGCCGCAAAGCAAAGCCAAACTTGACGCTAATCTGCAGGAATTCAAGGCAGAATTAGCCGATGCAGACAAACACATCGGCGCGCAACTCGCGCCTGTGCGGAACAAGGGTTATTTCGTTTTTCACGATGCTTACAGCTACTTTGAAAAACATTACGGTTTGTCACCTTTAGGTCATTTTACCGTCAATCCTGAAATCCAGCCGGGCGCCCAGCGTTTACATCAAATACGAACACAGTTGGTTGAGCAGAAAGCCGTTTGCGTTTTCGCTGAACCACAATTCAGACCGGCCGTCATCGATGCCGTGTCCCGTGGAACTTCCGTACGTAAAGGCACGTTAGATCCGTTGGGTATGGACATCAGCTTATCCAAAGACAGCTACGTGAAATTTCTTTCACAGCTGTCGAGCCAGTATGCGAGCTGCCTGAATGGAGCATGAGGAATAGGTAAAAGTGCAGCAGATAGCCCGCTCTGTCGCCCTCGCATTTAACAATTTGCCGCGCCCCCACCGCGTTATGCTGGGTTCATTAACCGTTGTCACGTTGGCCGTCGCAGTATGGCGGCCTTACGTTTACCATCCGCGTGATGTTGCCCCCATCGTGAAAACCATTACGTTGGATAAAGACGAACTGCGCACGCTGTTGCCCGAAGCCAGCGAGCCGATTGACCAGACAACGGAAGAACCGTCCGACGATATTCCTGCTGACGACATTGATAATGACGTTCCGGACAATCCCAACGTACATGAGTACACCGTCTCTTCAGGTGATACGCTGAGCAGCGCGTTAAATCAGTACGGTATTGAGATGGGCGATATCAACGCATTAGTCAGTAGCGATAAAGATCTGCGCAACATGCGCGTTGGTCAGCAACTGAGCTGGACGCTGGATGCTGATGGACAACTGCAAACCTTCAGCTGGGAAATTGATCGTCGTGAAACCCGTACTTATCAGCGCGCCGACAACGGCAGCTTTAAGATGCAGCAGGAGCTGCAAAAGGGTGAGTGGCAAAACAACGTACTGAAAGGTGAAGTGCGCGGCAGTTTTGCTGCCAGTGCCCAGCGTGCGGGTTTAACCAGCGCAGAAACCAGCAACGTCATCAAAGCGATGCAGTGGCAGATGGATTTCCGCAAACTACGCGCCGGTGATGACTTCAGTGTGCTGATGTCTCGTGAAATGCTCGATGGCAAAAGTGCCCAAAGCCAATTGCTTGGCGTGCGTTTACGCACCGGCGGTAAAGACTATTACGCGTTCCGTGCGGAAGACGGCAAGTTCTACGATCGCAACGCGTCTGGTTTAGCGCGTGGCTTTATGCGTTTCCCTACGGTTAAGCAGTATCGTGTCTCTTCCAACTTCAATCCGCGTCGCCTTAATCCGGTAACCGGCCGCATTGCACCGCATAAAGGTGTCGATTTCGCGCTGCCTATTGGTACGCCTGTGTTAGCCGTGGGCGATGGTGAAGTGGTGATGGCGAAAAACGGCGGTGCTGCCGGGAATTACGTAGCAATTCGTCACGGTCGTCAGTACATGACGCGTTATATGCACCTGAGTAAAGCGTTGGTGAAACCGGGGCAAAAAGTGAAACGCGGCGATCGTATTGCGTTATCGGGTAACACCGGACGTTCGACCGGTCCGCATCTGCATTATGAAGTATGGATCAACAATCAGGCGGTGAATCCATTGACGGCAAAACTGCCGCGCATGGAGGGTCTGACGGGTAAAGATCGCAGCACTTACATGGCGCAAGTCAAAACCTGGTTGCCGCAGTTGACGCTGAAATAGCGCATAATTGCGCTTAACACTTTAAAACCGACGGATTCTTCGTCGGTTTTTTGCTATCTGGCGCATGAAGATTGCAAAATTAACCACCGTCACTATTATTGACCGGTCATTGTCAGAGGCGAGTGCATGGAAACCCGAAAGAAAAATAACAGCGAGTTTATTCCCGTTTTTCAACGTTCTTTTTTAAAGCCGAAATACTGGGGAAGTTGGTTGGCGGTTGGCGCGCTGGCCGGCATGGCATTGCTTCCCGCTAAAGTGCGCGATCCGATTCTGGGCGGATTGGGCAAGTTCGCCGGTAAGCTGGCGAAAAGTGCGCGCCGCCGTGCGCTGATCAATCTCTATTATTGCCTGCCGGAATTGAGTGAAGCGCAGCGCGAAGAGATTGCTGATCGTATGTTTGCCACCGCACCGCAGGCGATGGCGATGATGGCCGAATTAGGCATGCGTAATCCTGAGCATGTGCGCAAGCGTGTTGACTGGCACGGCCGGGAAATCATTGAGCAACTGCAGGCCAATAAAGAAAACGTCATTTTCCTGGTGCCGCATGGCTGGGGCGTGGATATTCCAGCGATGCTGCTGGCGTCTGAAGGCCAGATGATGGCGGCGATGTTCCACAATCAAAGCGATCCGTTAATGGATTATCTGTGGAATACCGTGCGACGCCGTTTTGGTGGCCGTATGCATGCGCGAAATGACGGCATTAAGCCGTTTATCGCGTCGGTGCGTCAGGGTTATTACGGCTATTATCTGCCGGACCAGGATCACGGCCCGGAACACAGCGAATTTGTGGATTTCTTTGCTACTTACAAAGCCACATTGCCCGCAGTGGGCCGCCTGATGAAAGTATGCCGCGCACGCGTTGTGCCGCTGTTCCCGGTGTACAACAGTGAAACCCATCGTCTGGAAATCTATGTGCGTCCGCCAATGGATGACCTGCTGGATGCCGATGACAATACGCTTGCGCGTCGCATGAATGAAGAAGTTGAAGTGTTCGTGCGCCCGCATCCAGAACAGTACACCTGGATTCTGAAGCTGCTGAAAACGCGTAAGGAAGGGGATATCGAACCTTATGCGCGCAAAGATCTTTATCCTCGTAGGAAATAAACATGGGGCCGTCTGGCCCCTTTATCATTCTATTGCCGCCACATGACTGCGACGTTTACGTTCGCGCAGGAACAGTGTCACCAGACCAAACCACAGCACGCCAGCGGCGAAGTTAATTCCGCTAAACCACGGTGTGCCGCCGCTGAAGTAGCCACCTTTCGCCAGCTCAATGCCTACCGCTAAGGTCAGAATACTGATCATACCGAGCATCGCCGCCACGCTGCCTTTTCCTTCGTTGCTGGAGTAAAGCGTCAAACGGTACAGACCGGCATTCACCATGCCTGCGCCGAAAGCGTACAAGCTTAACCCGGCGGTCAGCAGCAGATAGGTGTGACTATCGAGCAAATTAGCCAGCAGCGAAATACTCAAACCAATCAGAATCGGCCAGGCGGCAAATTTCACCGGCTGCTCAATCGGCACGCGTCCAGCCAGTTTGCCGAGCGTGATGTTGCCGGCAATCATCGCCAGAAACACCGGCAACTGCAGCAGCGCATACTGCATGCGTGACAATCCTTCATCGTGCATCAGAATCACTGGCGACAGCGCTACCCACGTCAGGATCGGAATAAACACCAAACCAATGGCAAAAGATCCGTACATCACCTGACGATCGCGCGCCAAACGCGCATAGCCGCGCGCCAGCGTTGGCAGGGCGATAGAGTGACTGCGATCGCCAGCGGTTTCCGGCATGACGCGCCACAGCAGGGCAAACGCAATCACGCTGCAGATGGCAAACAGCCAGAACATGCTGCGCCACTCGCCAACGGTGAGCCACGCGGCTCCGGCCAGCGGACCAGCGAGCGGTGCCAGCAGCGCGACGTTGGCCATCAGCGCCATCATGCGTACTGCCAGCGCTTCGTCAAAGGCTTCCTGCACCGCTGCGTAGCTGACGGCGCCAATAAAGCACAGGCTAATACCTTGCACAAAGCGCAGCGCGACAAACTCCTCAATGCTGCTCACCCACGTGGTCAGAATACAGGCGGCGGCAAAGAACAGGATGCCAAACAGCAGCACCGGCCGGCGGCCATATTTGTCAGAGAGCGGACCGAGCAGCCATTGCAGCACTACGCCGCCCATCAGATACGCGGTCAGCGAGGTCGAAACCCATTCCGGGCCGACGCTGAATTCAGACGTCACCAGCAGCATGCCGGGCTGAATCATGTCATGCGCGATATAGGTGGCGAACTCAAACAGTACCAGCGCGAGCGGGAACAGCAGCACGCGCCCGGTGAGTTGAGTAATAGGTTGATAGCGGGCCATCTGGCCTCCTTGTCAAAAAAATAAAAACGCGACTGCCAGGCAGTCGCGTTTGTCCATGTTGTTACAGCCGCTGTCGGTGGTGCGTATTAATCTACGCGCAGTACACGGCTGGTATTGGTGGTGCCGGTGGTCGACATCACGTCGCCCTGGGTGACAATCACCAGGTCGCCTGAAACCAGGAAACCTTTTTCGCGCAGCAAATTCACTGCATCGTGCGCGGCAGCAACACCATCGTTGTTGCTGTCGAAGAACACTGGCGTAACACCACGGTACAGCGCCGTCAGGTTCAGCGTACGTTCGTGACGTGACATGGCGAAGATCGGCAAACCGGACGTGATACGTGAGGTCATCAGCGCGGTACGGCCCGATTCGGTCATGGTGATGATCGCTGAAACCCCTTGCAGATGGTTGGCAGCATACATCGCCGACATGGCAATCGCTTCTTCGACGTTATCGAACTGTACTTCCAGGCGGTGCTTAGAAACGTTAACGCTCGGGATTTTCTCTGCGCCGAGGCACACTTTCGCCATCGCTGAGACGGTTTCAGCCGGATACTGGCCAGCAGCGGTTTCCGCCGACAGCATCACCGCATCGGTACCATCCAGCACGGCGTTCGCCACGTCCATGACTTCGGCACGCGTTGGCATTGGATTGGTAATCATCGACTCCATCATCTGCGTGGCGGTGATGATGGTACGGTTCAGCTGGCGAGCGCGACGGATCAACGCTTTCTGAATACCCACCAGTTCAGGATCGCCAATCTCCACACCCAAATCGCCACGCGCAACCATCACCACGTCAGAGGCGAGGATAATGTCATCCATCGCTTCCTGTGAGGCAACGGCTTCAGCACGTTCTACTTTCGCCACCAGTTTGGCGTCGCAGCCGGCGTCGCGCGCCAGACGGCGGGCATAATTCATATCTTCGCCGTTACGCGGGAAGGAGACCGCCAGATAATCCACCCCGATTTTCGCGGCGGTAACGATATCAACTTTGTCTTTTTCGGTCAGCGCATCGGCAGAGAGACCGCCGCCGAGTTTGTTGATGCCTTTATTGTTAGAGAGCGGGCCGCCGACGGTGACTTCGGTGAACACTTTTACCCCCTGAACTTCCAACACTTTCAGCTGCACGCGACCGTCGTCCAGCAGCAGGATATCGCCGGGCACTACATCTTCTGGCAGGCCTTTATAGTCGATACCGACTTTTTCTTTATCGCCTTCGCCTTTGGTTAAATCAGCATCCAGCAGGAAACGATCGCCGACGTTGAGGAACACTTTGCCTTCTTTGAAGGTCGATACGCGAATTTTTGGGCCTTGCAGGTCGCCCAGGATCGCTACGTGACGACCCAGTTTCGCCGCGATTTCACGGACTTTATTGGCGCGCTGCTGATGATCTTCCGGTGTGCCGTGGGAGAAGTTGAGTCGTACAACGTTAGCACCCGCCGCGATGATTTTTTCGAGGTTGTTGTCGCGATCGGTGGCTGGACCGAGGGTTGTAACGATCTTGGTTCTTCTGAGACGTCTGGACATGAAGGACTCCGTTAGCAAAGTATCGTGTCGCTCTCAAGTGACACGTAGTGTTCATCTATTCTATATGATCGATGGGCTGTGATTCGACTCACATTGTGAATGTGATGTTAATTATTTTCCTGCGCCTGTTTCTCCAGGCGTGAATCTTTCAGCGCTTCTTTCACCCGTTTCAAATTTTCACGGAAAGCAGCGCCGCGCTCAAGGGTAAACCCTGTCGCCAGAACATCAATCACGGTTAATTGTGCAAGGCGGGAAACCATTGGCAGGTAGATATCGGTATCTTCGGGTACGTCGAGCGTCAAAGCCAGCGTGGCTTCCGCCGCCAGCGGGGAACCCGGAGAAGTGATAGCCAGCACAGTGGAAGCGTTTACACGCGCCAGGCGAGCCAGTTCTACCATATTTTTGGTGCGACCAGTATGTGAGATGAGAACAAACACATCGTTTGGACCACTATTTATGCAACTCATGCGCTGGATCACAATATCCTCTGACCAGATGACCGGCAGATTAAATCGCAAAAATTTATTGGTGGCGTCATGTGCCACCACGGCGGAGGCACCAAGGCCAAAAAAGGCAATTTTATGCGCCTTTGACAGCGCCTGAACCGCCTGACGAATCACCTGAGAATCGAGCTGCTGGCGGACGCGGCTGAGGCCGGCTAACGCGGAATCAAAGATTTTGTGGCTGTAGCTTTCCACACTGTCATTTTCTTCCACATCGCGACTCACCCAGTTCGGGCTTTTGACCAGGCTCTGCGCGAGCTGCAATTTGAAGTCAGGGAAGCCGCGCGTGCCCATACGATGGCAGAAGCGATTCACCGTCGGTTCGCTGACGTCAGCGGCGCGTGCCAGCGTGGCGATGCTGGAGTGCATCGCCTGTTGCGGCGCGGCAAGAATCTGCTCTGCGACTTTACGTTCTGATTTGCTTAACGCTTCGAGTTGCGCCTGAATCTGTTCCAGCATGGTTTAACCTAATGAGCGTCAATCACTTTTTCGCGTTCATCAATCAATGAAATCGCTGCCAATTCACAAGAATATACCGTGTAATAGCCTCTCGCACGCAGCGGAGGACAAATGTAAACGCGATTTTTTTGCGATACTTTGATCGCTGACGTGTTTTGCCACGACAAATATCGAAACAGAAAATGTGCTCAAATGGCACGCTACAACACACTTAACACCTTTATTACGTTCACAGTTAACGCCAGCAAAACACTGCGTTCGGGTTGTCCTAAACCCGCTAAAAACGTACATTGTGCTGTAAGAAAATTACAATAAGGACCTGGCGTGATGAGAACGCTCAAGCCGGGTATATCCTGCAACGAGGAGAGGAAAATGGCGGTTACACAAACAGCCCAGGCATGCGATCTGGTGATTTTCGGTGCCAAAGGCGATCTCGCGCGCCGTAAACTGTTGCCATCACTGTATCAGCTGGAAAAAGCCGGTCAGATTCATGAAACCACTCGCATAATTGGCGTGGGTCGCGCGGATTGGGATAAAGCCGCGTATACCAAAGTGGTACGTGAAGCGCTGGAAACCTTCATGAAAGAGAAGATCGATGAAGCGCTGTGGGATACCCTCAGCAGCCGTCTCGACTTCTGTAACCTCGACGTAAATGACACCTCGCATTTCACCAAACTGGGCAAAATGCTTGACCAGAAAAACCGCGTCACCATTAACTACTTCGCCATGCCGCCAAGCACCTTTGGCGCGATTTGCGACGGTCTGGGCGCCGCCAAGCTGAACGCCAAACCGGCACGCGTAGTAATGGAAAAGCCGCTCGGCACCTCATTGGAAACCTCACAAGAGATCAATGACAGCGTCGGCAAATACTTCGAAGAAGGCCAGGTTTTCCGTATTGACCACTATCTCGGTAAAGAGACGGTGCTCAACCTGCTGGCGCTGCGTTTTGCCAACTCCATCTTCGTCAACAACTGGGACAATCGCACCATCGATCACGTGCAGATCACCGTGGCAGAAGAGGTGGGCATCGAAGGCCGTTGGGGTTACTTCGACAAAGCCGGCCAGATGCGTGACATGATTCAGAACCACCTGTTGCAGATCCTCACCATGATTGCCATGTCGCCGCCATCCGATCTGAGCGCGGATGCGATTCGTGATGAAAAAGTGAAAGTGCTGCGCTCACTGCGTCGTATCGATCAAACCAACGTGCGCGAGAAAACCGTACGCGGTCAGTACACCGCCGGCTTTGTGCAGGGCAAGAAAGTGCCTGGTTATCTGGAAGAAGAGGGCGCTAACAAGCAGAGCGCCACGGAAAGCTTTGTTGCTATTCGCGTGGATATCGATAACTGGCGTTGGGCTGGTGTGCCGTTCTATCTGCGTACCGGCAAGCGCTTGCCAACCAAATGCTCTGAAGTGGTGGTGTACTTCAAGAATCCTGAGATGAACCTGTTTAAGGATTCGTACGCTGAACTGCCGCAGAACAAGCTGACCATTCGTCTGCAGCCGGACGAAGGCGTGGATATCGAAATCCTGAACAAAGTGCCCGGACTCGACCACAAGCATAAACTGCAGACCACCAAGCTGGATCTGAGCTATTCCGAAACCTTCAACCAGTCGCATCTGGCCGATGCTTACGAGCGTCTGCTGCTGGAAACCATGCGCGGTATTCAGGCGCTGTTTGTGCGTCGTGATGAAGTTGAAGCAGCGTGGGGCTGGGTGGATTCGATCATTGATGCCTGGAGCGCCGATGCCGAAGCGCCGAAGCCGTATCAGGCGGGAACATGGGGACCGGTTGCCTCTGTCGCGATGATAACTCGCGATGGCCGTTCCTGGAACGAGTTCGAATAGAAACCTCGTGTTGAGCCCGCCAAATGTGCGGGCTTTTTTACGTCCAGAATTCATTTTTCTGAAAAGTGAACCAGAGTTTCAAAAAATTCTGATATCCGATGGACGCCGCTCCAGACGATCTTGTATGGTAGAGCCCAATTATTGACAGCGTGGCTAAACGCCGGGCTGATGCAACTAAGGAAACGTGATGAAGAACTGGAAAACAAGTGCTGAACAGATCCTGAAAACTGGCCCGGTCGTGCCGGTCATTGTGGTGAACAAGCTGGAACACGCGGTGCCGATGGCGAAAGCGCTGGTGGCTGGCGGTGTGCGAGTGCTGGAAGTGACGCTGCGTACCCCGGTGGCGATGGACGCGCTGCGTGCAATGATTAAAGAAGTACCGGAAGCGATTGTCGGTGCGGGCACGGTGATCAACACCCAGCAACTGAAAGAAGTCACTGACGCCGGTGCGCAGTTTGTCATCAGCCCAGGATTGACGGAATCGCTGCTGAAAGCCGCGGTTGAAGGTCCGGTGCCATTGATTCCAGGTATCAGCACGGTTTCAGAACTGATGACCGGCATGGATTACGGCTTGCGGGAGTTCAAATTCTTCCCGGCGGAAGCCAATGGTGGCGTGAAAGCATTATCCGCGATTTGCGGTCCGTTCCCGCAGGTGCGTTTCTGCCCAACCGGCGGCATCTCGCCAGCCAACTATCGGGATTATCTGGCGCTGAAAAGCGTGCTGTGCATTGGCGGTTCGTGGCTGGTACCGAATGATGCGTTGGAAAGCGGTGACTGGGATCGTATTACGCGTCTGGCGCGTGAAGCGGTTGAAGGCGCTCGCGCATAAGTTCATGAATCGGTCGCCATTGATGGCGACCACTTAGTCTTACTTAACCTACCACTTTTACCGCTGCCGCACTCGCCACGGCGCGCGCGATAGCGTCATCGGTGTTTTCACCGGTTGCCAAAGCCACGCCTAATCGGCGCTGACCGGCGATTTCCGGCTTACCAAACAGGCGCAGCTGCAATCCGGCACCCAGCGCGGCTTCGATATTTCCGAACACGACGTTCTGGCTGTTCAGCTCAGGCAAAATCACTGCCGACGCAGCGGGACCGTATTGACGAATGCCGCCAATCGGCAGGCCGAGGAAAGCGCGCACATGCAGCGCAAACTCGGACAGATCCTGCGAAATCAGCGTGACCATGCCGGTATCATGCGGACGCGGTGACACTTCGCTGAACACCACTTCATCACCGCACACGAACAGCTCCACGCCAAACAGGCCGTATCCACCGAGCGCTTTTACCACGTTAGCGGCGATATCCTGCGCGCGTTGCAACGCCAGTTCACTCATCTGCTGCGGCTGCCATGATTCACGATAATCGCCATCTTCCTGACGATGACCAATCGGCGCGCAGAAGTGAATGCCATCTACTGCGCTGATGGTCAGCAGGGTGATTTCGAAATCAAACTTCACCACGCCTTCAACGATCACGCGGCCCGCACCGGCACGTCCGCCTTGCTGCGCATAATCCCAGGCTTTATCCAGCTGGCTGGCTTCGCGAATAAAGCTCTGGCCTTTACCGGATGAGCTCATCACCGGCTTAACGATGCACGGGAATCCAATCGCCTCAGCCGCGGCCACAAAATTCTCTTTGCTGTCAGCAAACTGGTAAGTCGAAGTCGGTAAGGACAACTCTTCCGCCGCCAGACGGCGAATGCCTTCGCGGTTCATGGTCAGACGTGCGGCGCGTGCGGTCGGCACCACTTTCTGACCTTGCGCTTCCAGCTTCAGCAGTTTTTCGGTGGCGATGGCTTCAATTTCTGGTACCACGAAGTGCGGCTTTTCCTCGGCAATCAGCGCGGCCAGCGCGTCGCCGTCCAGCATGTTGATCACATAGCTGCGATGCGCCACGTGCATCGCCGGAGCATCGGCGTAACGATCCACCGCGATCACTTCCACACCCAGACGCTGGCACTCAAGTGCCACTTCTTTGCCTAATTCGCCTGAACCTAACAGCATGACACGCGTAGCGGCAGGGCGCAGCGCGGTTCCGAGAGTCGTCATAATTTCACCTTAGCAGTCAAAATGCGCGCGCAGTATAAACGAAAACGTTTGCGTACTCACGCTTTCGCCGCGATCAGGTTTGCCATACTTTTCCCGCTCTGACGTTAACTGACACAGCCTGCGGCAGCATGGAGAACGGAAAAGTAAACAGGAGTTAAACGATGAGCAATTGGCTGCAGCAAATTCAATCGGTGCTAGCGAAAAAGGGTGGAGACGGAAAATCGGGCGGTTTAAGTGACATGCTGGCCCCCGGCGCATTGGGCGGGCTGGCGGGATTGCTGGTAGGCAGCAAATCCACGCGTAAGCTGCTGACCAAATATGGCGGCAAAGCCTTGCTGTTGGGCGGTGGCGCGGCGGCGGGCGCGCTGTTATGGAACAAATACAAACAGCGCATACGTGAAACCCATCAGGACGATGCGGGCTTCGGCCAGCTGCAAACGCCGATGGATCAACGCGCAGAGCGTCTGGTCACGGCGCTGGTGTTCGCGGCGAAAAGTGATGGTCACATTGACGACCAAGAGCGTGCCGCAATTGAGCAAAATATCCAGCAGGCCGGCTACGGCGCACAAGCCGAAGCGCTGATTCAGCAGGCGATGAATCGCCCGCTCGATCCCAACTGGCTGGCCGCTGACGTAAAAAATGAAGAAGAGGCGCTGGAACTCTATTTCCTCAGCTGTGCAGCCATTGATGTCGACCACTTTATGGAGCGTAGCTATCTCTCCGCGCTCGGCGATGCGCTGAAAATTCCCCAGGATGTGCGCGACGGTATCCAGCGCGATATCGACGCGGAAAAAGCTGCTTAATTCCGTGCGAAGGTTGCATCCGCAGCCTTCGCTTTTCATCTTTGGCTTACCCTGCATAAAGTGATGCTGCGTGTAGCTTGGCATCGTGCGTGATTAGTGCCACGCTTGCTGAATGTTGTCCTTCAGGGAGAAGAGCCTAATGAATCAGCCACACGCGAAAAAAATTCCCCATGTCATGAAGCTGCACGGTGAAACGCGCATCGATAATTATCACTGGTTACGTGATGACGACCGCGAGAATCCAGAGGTGCTGGCCCATCTGCACGCCGAAAATGATTACGGCCGTGCGATGATGGCGTCGCAGAATCCGCTGCAGGAACGGGTGCTGAAAGAGATCGTTGACCGTATTCCACCGCAGGATCACTCGGTGCCCTATGTGAAAAACGGTTATCGCTATCAAAGCCGCTATGAAGTGGGCAACGAGTATCCGGCTTATTTCCGGCAGCCCGTTGACGCGCCAGCTGATGAGCCCTGGCAGCTGTTGCTGGATGGAAACCAGCGGGCTGCGCACAGTGATTTTTACACCATGGGCGCGCTGGCGATCACACCGGACAATCAGGTGATGGCCTTAGCGGAAGACTTCCTGTCGCGCCGCCAATACGGCATTCGCTTCCGTAATTTGCAGGGCGGTAGCTGGTATCCGGAAGTGCTGACCAATGCGTCATCCAGCGTGGCCTGGGCCAACGATTCCCGCACGCTCTATTACGTGCGTAAGCATCCGAAAACGCTGCTGGCGTATCAGGTGTGGCGCCATGAGCTGGGCCATCCGCAATCTGACGATCAGCTGGTGTATGAAGAGAAGGATGACTCTTTCCACCTCAGCGTGCATAAAACCACCTCCGAGCACTTCATTCTGATTGCGTTGTACAGCACCAACACCAGCGAGATTCTGCTGATCGACGCCGAATATCCGGATGCGCAGCCGCAAGCCTTTTGTCCACGTCGGCGCGACCACGAATACAGCATCGATCACTACAATCATCAGTTCTATATCCGCTCAAATCGCGATGGCAAAAATTTCGGGCTTTATCGCAGCGCGTGGCTAGCGGAAGCACGCTGGCAATCGCTGATCCCGGCGCGTGACAACGTGGTGCTGGAAGATTTCCAGCTGTTTCGTCATTGGCTGGTAGTCGAAGAACGCCAGCACGGCGTAAACACCTTGCGGCAGATAAACTGGGAGAGCGGCGAAAGCTTTGGTATCGCCTTCGACGATCCCGCCTATGTCACCTGGCTTGCCTACAATCCTTCGCCAGAAAGCGACACCTTGCGCTACGGCTACTCTTCCATGACCACGCCGACCACCTTGTTTGAACTGAACATGGAAACCGGCGATCGTCGCGTACTGAAGCGCACGCCGGTGCCGGGCTTCAAATCGGAGGATTACAAAAGTGAGCATTTGTGGATCACGGTGCGTGATGGCACAGAGGTTCCGGTTTCGCTGGTCTATCATCGCAAGCATTTCCAGCGCGGCAACAATCCGTTGCTGGTGTACGGTTACGGTGCTTACGGCAGCAGCATGGATGCCAGCTTTGGCACCAGCCGCATCAGCTTGCTGGAGCGCGGCTTCGTCTACGCCATCATTCACGTGCGCGGCGGCGGCGAGCTCGGCCAGCAATGGTACGACGGTGGCCGCCTGAAGAATAAAATCAACAGCTTCACCGACTTTATTGATGTCACCGAAGCGCTGGTAGCGAAGGGTTATGGTCGTCGCCAGCAGCTCTACGCGATGGGCGGCAGCGCCGGCGGATTACTGATGGGCGGCGTGGTGAACATGGCGCCGGAGCTGTTCCACGGCGTGGTGGCGCAGGTGCCATTTGTCGATGTGGTAACGACGATGCTCGATCCGACGATTCCGCTGACCACCGGCGAATACGATGAGTGGGGCAATCCCGAACAGGCGGAGTTCTATCACACCATTCGCCAATACAGTCCGTATGACAACATCGAGGCCAAAGCCTATCCGCATTTGCTGGTCACCACCGGTTTGCACGATTCACAGGTGCAGTATTGGGAACCGGCTAAGTGGGTGGCGAAACTGCGTGAGCTGAAAACCAACGATTCGCTGCTGTTACTTTGCACCGAGATGGATTCTGGCCACGGCGGTAAATCGGGCCGCTTCAAAGCGTATGAAGGGGTGGCGCAGGAGTTCACTTTCCTGATTGGCCTGGCGCAGGGCAGCTTGCCAGACCGCGTCGATTACTGATCGCTCTTCACATACTTGCGCAGCGCCTGCCGTAACGGTGGGCGCAAATCACGCACATTTTCCAGCACCCAACGCAGATAGCCGGGATCTTTACGCGCGATACTGCCAATACTCTGACCGCGATATTTGCCGAACGGGAACACATCGCCGCTTACGGGCGCGGGCTGGCACAAATTCGCCATCTGCTCGGCGTTCCAGCCGGAGGTTTCCATAATGCGGATCAGTAGCGCAGCGGTGACGTAGCAGTCATACAACGCGCGGTGCGCATGCAGTTCGGCCGGTGGCGTGACATCCAGCTTCAGGCTGTGGCGCAGCGCCTGATTGCCATATTTGATGCCTGGCCACAGCTGCCGCGCCAGCGTCATGGTGCAGATCCATTCGCCCGGCATAATGGGCAACATGCGGCGATCAAAACTGGCGTTGTGCGCCACATAATGCGGACTGCCGTGATAGCGACCAATCGCTTCTTCAATCGTGGGTTTGCCCATCACCATCGCTTCCGTAATGCGATGTACCGCCATCGCCTGACGACTGATGGGGCGATCCGGGCAGATTAAGTCGCTCATCGGATTGACGATCTGACCGTCAATGACATCCACCGACGCCACTTCCACCACGCCACCCTGCAGGCCGCAGGTTTCGGTATCAATTACACGTAACATAAATTACTTCTGCTTCGGTTCGTAGGGCAGGCGCGACAGGCTAAGCGAAGCCTGGCGATAGTTCATTAAGCGCTGACGAAACCAGTCACGCAGCGCTTCGGGCTGCTCGCGCTCCACAATTTCGGCAATCACCGGCATATTGTAGCGCTCTTTGAATGCAACGCCCGCGGCGGCCAGATCGACATTGACTTTGTCTTTCTCTTCCTGCGAGAGCAGGGCAAGGTTTTGGCTCATGCTTTTCTCCTGATAAACAGGGGCAAAAGTAATGGTTTCGGACCCTGGGATCAAGCGGATTGGATCGCACCGCAAGTCTCGACACCTGCGGATCGGCGGCGTATCCTGCTGCCACGTTTGCGGTGGTTTGCCGCATTTAATAGGGAAGAAGTCATGAAGAAAACTGCGTTCAACGCTGTCGTCGCGCTACTTCTGGCGTCATCAACGCTGGCCTTCAGCCAGGTTGCTATGGCACACGCTCACCTGAAAACCCCGGTACCAGCCGACAAAGCGGTGGTGGAAACCTCCCCGCAGAATTTAACGTTGACCTTTACCGAGGATGTTGAAGCGGCATTCAGTGGCGTGGATGTGCTCAATGCACAACATCAACCGGTGGCGGTTGGAAAAGCCAAACTCAACGATAAACAACACGAGCAGCTGATTGTACCGATCAGCCAGCCGCTGCCGTCGGGCAACTATCATGTGAACTGGCATGTGCTGTCCGTTGATGGACATAAAACCAAAGGCAGCTACACCTTCAGCGTGAAGTGATTGATGAGTTTGAGTACGCTGTGGATTGGCCTGCGAGCGCTGCATTTTTTGTCGGTGCTGCTGCTCGCCGGTAGCGCCTTTTATACCGCGCTACTGGCGCCGCGCCGCTATCGTCCGCTGCTATCACAGCGTTTAGCTTTACTTCTCCGTACCAGCGCGCTGCTGAGTTTGTTTAGCGCCCTGTTGATGCTGGCAACGCAAACCGGCTTGATGAGCGGCGACTGGCGCAATGTCAGTGACAGCGCAACCTGGCAGGCGGTGCTCAGCACGCGCTTCGGCCGGGTTTGGCGTTGGGAAATCGCTTTTGCACTGCTGAGCACGTTAGCGCTGCTGCGTGGCACACTGCGGCAAAATCTGCTGCTATGCAGCGGCCTGTTACAGTTGGTGGCGTTAGCCGGTGTTGGGCATGCCGCGATGCGCGATGGCTGGCCCGGATTGCTGCAACAAGGCAATCACGCGCTGCATTTAATTGCGGCTGCATTCTGGGCGGGCGGATTACTGCCGCTGTTATTACTGATGCGTGAAGCGCGGCAGATCGCTTATCGCACCGATGCGATTCGCTGCATGATGCGCTTCTCGCGTTACGGTCACCTGGCGGTGGCGCTCGCGCTGCTGACGGGCATCATTAATAGCGTGCTGATTGCCGGTTCGCCGTTGCATTGGCAAGCCACGCTGTGGAGCGAACTGCTGGTGGTGAAAGTGCTGCTGGTCATGCTGATGATCGCTATTGCGCTGACCAATCGCTATTTGCTGGTGCCGCGCTTTCGCCTGGCGGCCAGTAACGCAGCGCATCTGTTTATTCGCCTGACGCAGCTTGAGCTGCTGCTGGCCATTATTGTAATTGGGTTGGTGAGCGTGTTTGCCACGCTGTCACCGGCCTGAATGTGACATTCAAGAAGATGAAATGAGGTCGATATTTTGCTGAAGAAACTGATTCCAGCTTGCGTATTGATGGCGCTGTGCAGCCAGGCGATGGCGGCACAGATTATTACCGTCAGCCGTTTTGAGATTGGAAAAGACAAATGGCCCTTCACCCGCGAAGAGGTGATGTTGACCTGCGAGAAAGACGGCGCGCTGTTCGCGATTAATCCAGGCACTTTGTTGCAGTATCCGCTCAACGATAAAGCCTTTGCGCGCAAAACGGCCGGGCAGGGCACACTGCAATCGATCGACACCATTGTCGCCGTTGATAAAGCCCATCCAGGCCAGAAAATGAGTCTGCAACCGATCATTGACCGCGCGCAGCAACTGTGCGGTAAGTAATCCCTATATTCTCAGGCGTAGCGCACAATTCTGCCGCTACGCTTGCTTCCTCGTTCTGTCACCACGATCACAGAGTTGTCACCTTTCGCGACCAAACCGCAAGATTGGCTGGAAAACCAGCAATCCTGGTCTACCTTTAAATGGCAAGGCGTCCTCGCCTGCAAAAATGCCAACTTTTAGCGCACGGCTCCCAAAGAGCCATTTCCCTGGACCCGATACAGGAATCGTATTGGGTCTTTTTTTATCTGCATAATAATGAATTGTCTGCACGCGTTAGGCTTACCTTTATGCTGGCATCTACACTTAATTCTCTAAGCAACTCAGGAGGATTTATGTCTGATAGACCGATCGAAGCGGATGAGCTTGAAGAAGAGACTAAGGTGAAGCCGGATGAGCATGAAAAAGATGATGAGAGTCTGGCACCGGAGTCGGGCGACAAGCAGCCAGATTGATGATTAAACCCACTTCGGTGGGTTTTTTTATTTTCTGCTTTTCTTTTTTATATGAAATAAAAAAGTTTTACCTTGCTACCTGGTAAGATAAATGCGTTAATGCGTCGTCGGTCTGAATAGCAGACAGTTAGAAGGTTAGTTCCCATTGTATTTCTCATCCCGGTTAGTGCCGCTTCAAGCCCTTTCTCTTTGAGTCTTATCCTAAGTTCTGATTCGTATCTGCAACTCGGCCCTTACGCCAATAGGCTCATTTAAAAGGTAAAAATTATGTCTAATAAAATTCTTGGAACGGTAAAATGGTTCAACTCAGAAAAAGGCTTCGGCTTTATTTCTCCTGAAAATGGCAGCAAGGACGTTTTCGTCCACTTCTCAGCCATTCAGGGCACTGATTATCGCTCACTTGATGAAGGTCAGCGTGTTGAGTTTTCAGTTGAAGATGGTCCAAAAGGTCCGTCTGCAACAAATGTATTAGGTCTGTAATTATTCGCATTTATAATCGTTTAAGATGTCCGCATTGCCAGAGTTCACAATATCGTACCTCCGCGTTCGATATTACGAAAATGAACCCACATGGCGCTAAATGTATTTTCTGCAAATCATCAATGATTGTGTTGAAAACTGCTTAATAGCGGATATTCTGCCCAGATAATTATCAGGGCTTATCAGGCAATTGCCTGATATCAGAATCATTAGCACTGCTCAGGCAGTGCTTTTTTATTTTAAATACCCCCGCATATCTTCACTTATTCCCACGTTGAACATCTTACCCACATGCTACTTTTTCTCTCATTCCGAAATAAATTACCGTCATAGAGAGAATCTTGCGAGATGCACAAGCCCGTTATCCTGATCGCCTTGCTGCTGAGTGGTTGCGCATTGAAACAGTATCCGCAGTCCGCCAAAGTGAGCGATGCCGAAGCGCAAACCTATGACTGTGCAGCACTGAATCAGGAGATCGCTAAAAGCCAAAGCGTTAAGCAGCAGATTGATAAAACCGGCGAGTTTGATGCGCTAACGGTATTTGGATTCGTCGGGGATTTTGGTATCGGTAACGGCCTTGCAAAGGCCAGCGCTAACAGCAAAGTGAAGGCGCGCCTGGAGCAGTTGCAGAAACTGCAATCAGTGCGTTGCGCGCACGGTGCAACTTAATAATTAGCCTTCTGAGCATCTACCCCGACAATTGTGCGGTCAAATAGCTGCAGCCAGCATGCATGAAAAATGGTATAAAGTTGGCGCATCTGTTTTATTGCCGGTTAATAAGGATCCTTCATGGCAAACACACAATATCTTCTTTGGGTAATGATTGGCACGTTAACTCTGCTTTGTATCTTTATTGGTGTGGTCGTTGGGCGGGCAAAAACGCCGCGTATTGGAACAATGACTTTCGCGGGTTTATTAGCCTTCTTCTTAGTGGCGATATTTTTAATTACTCGCTAAAGCATTGAACGCTGTAACGAGCAATATTTGCTGGGATCATTTCTGTACAGTGTCCCAGCGACTACCATTACGGATGTGCGCCCAGCGTGGGATAATCTCCTGTTCTAACTGATAAATCAGAGCAAGGATGAGATTAAGATTATATCGCGTGACTTCATTATGATGAGTGATGCAAGGCGATGCTGATTCAATCAAATTGAAGTTTTGATATTTTTCAAGCAACTCCAGGTGAGGCAGAATCTCCTGTTCACGCTGATAATCAGCGAGAGCAGTAAATAGGTAAATATTCTTGTCCGTTTGGCGATCGCGTCGAATAGCGTTCGGCAAAAGCTTATTTAATAGCGAGATGGCTGCGGGCGTTGTCGATCCCATCATTGCGTCACCCACATTCGGCCACATTGTGGCTGCATAATCCCCGAGATAAAACTGTGGTACGGCAGTAATGATATTTTTAATATTATGCCTAACACCGAAATAGAGCGCCGCGCTGCCACCTTTTGAGGCGCCAACTATGGAAACGTTTGAGGGTGTTGTCAGCTCAATTACCGAGCGAATAAGCTGGCTTACCCCATGCTCAATTTCAAAATTCATATTGTTGCACAGATAGTAAGCGGGCAAGCCGTTGAAATCATCCTTGATCCACAACACCGCCGATTGAGTATGCTCCAAAAGGGTGAAATCGTAGATGGTGGGATCGGGAAGGTTAAACCCTGACATCACAATCAATAAATGCTGATTGTCTACTGAAGCCGGTTTATAGCGATAGTGTATATCGAGATGAGGGCGAAAATTAAAAATGCAATCAGTCACGGTCAGCGGCTCAGAGAAGGAATTCGCCCAAGACAGGCGACCAATTTGTCTGATAATTAAGAATGGCGATAGATGGAATAACGGCGTGGCAGCATCCTGCCGCCACGAGAATATTCAGAGCGGTTTACGCGCGGCCAGCAAGAACATCATCGGGCGATCGCGTTCTTCCGCCAGCGCGGGATTGAGTGCAACCATCTCTTCGCTCGGGCCCCATTCATCAAGATGCACGATCTCAAATCCTGCGCCAATTAACGCATTGATCCAGGTTGCCAGCTTGCGATGTTGCTTCTTCACGCCATCGGCAAACCAGTTGCTGATGCGTTCCCCTTCCTGCTGGTAATGATTAACTGGCCAGCTGCGCTGCTGCTGTTCATCCACAATCCACTGCTGTTGAGTAGGTGCAGTGTAAATCGGATGCTCACAGGAAAACACCAGCGCGCCGCCCGGCGTTAGCGCCTCAAACACGGTTGCGAAGAGTGCGTCAATATTGCTGAGGTAGTGCAGCGCCAGCGAACTGTAGGCGAGATCATAGGATTCGTTCAGTTGCAGCGATTCTAAATCGGCGCGCTGATAGCGAATCCCGGTTCCCTGCGTCATGGTCGCGGCTTGCGCTAACATCTTCTCGGAAACGTCCAGACCCAGCACCTCACGCGCGCCTTGCTGCTGCGCGTAGCGGCAAAACCAGCCGTAACCGCAGCCGAGATCGAGAATACGTTTATCATGCAGTTCGGGTAGTAGCGCACGCAGTGCGGGCCATTCTGGCGCGCCGTCTAATCCCTTAACGGAACGTGGCAAGGTGGCGTAACCGGCAAAAAAAGTGGGGTTGTCGTAAATATTCTGGCTCATACAGGCTCCTTTATATGATGCGCAAAGGAGTTTAGGCGTTTAGCGCGGAATGTAAAGTCGCGTAATTATCCCACAAATAACAGATGTACCAGACGAGCGAGTGATTCCAGCAGCAGCAAGCTACCGATGAAAATAACGATTAATACACCAATGAATTGCTTCCGTCCGCTCATGCTGTTCCCTCCGCTGGCTAACGTTGCCGGACTATACTTTAAGCCGGGCTCACTAAACTTCCAGTCAACCGGGGAAGATTACATGCTTTACCAAAAGGTGAACGCGCAAATGTGGCGAAATATTTGGGTGGTTGGCGATCTGCACGGTTGCCGCGCCCAACTCGATGCGCAACTGCTCAAGCGGGATTTTGATAAGCAGCAGGATCTACTGCTGTCGGTGGGCGATTTAATCGATCGTGGCCCGGACAGCCCCGGCTGTTTAGCGCTGATGCAGGAGCCTTGGTTTCGCTGCGTGCGCGGCAATCATGAGCAGATGGCGCTCGCTGCGCTGGATGGGCGCGACCAAACCTTGTGGATGATGAACGGCGGCGAGTGGTTCTGGCAACTCAAAGGCGCAGCGTTGATCGCTGCGCGCCATGCGTTAAAGCGCTGTGCTGAGTTACCGTTGATTCTGCATCTGGATTTCGGCGATCGCGTGGTGGTGATTGCCCACGCCGATTATCCCGCCAGTCATTATGCGTTAGGGCAAGAGGTTGACTGGCTGCAAGTGGTGTGGAGTCGCGATCGACTGGGACGCCATCAACGCGGCAGTTCAGCCCGCATCGATGGCGCCAGTGATTTCTACTTCGGCCACACGCCGTTAGAACAACCGCTCAATGTGGCGAATCAGCATTATATCGATACCGGCGCGGTCTTCGGCAATCGCCTCACCCTGGTGCAGTTGCAGTAACGCTTAGCGGAACAGACGTCCGTCGCGCACCAGTTCACGCGGATAACTGTTTTTAATCCGATTACCCACTTTCTTCGCCAATCCCAGCGGCTGCTGCTGGTAGGTGACGATCACCTCATCCCGGCTGGGCAACGTGTCCGGATGAATATCCTGACCGCGATACCAGGTTTCCGCTTCTGCATCGGTGAGTTCGAAATCCAGCGCGCTGCCTGGCTGCGTCAACGCCACGACCGCTTCATGCTGCCAGCGATAGCCTTTCGGGAAGGTTTCGGCCAACTTGAGGCCGATGCGCGAGAAGCGCACTTTACCCAGCCAACTCTCTAGCGCCGCGGGGAACAGCCACAGCTCTTTATCGCGCTGCCACAGCGTGTGATTTTCATCCCACCGCAAGCCGACTTTGGCCGCAGCCTGTTGCACTTCGGCGCTCAGCTTGCGGCTGGCTGGTGAGAAGGGCAGTTTGCCGACTTTGTAGGTTGGCGTTGGCAGCGCGGGAATGCTGGCGGTTTTACGCAGACGCGCAACGAAGAAACCTTCACTATCGAAAATCTGCGGGAATACGTGCAGGAAACCTTCGGCGGTTAACGCCTGATCGGCTCCGTCGAATAAACCGTTCAGCGGCACGATTTCAACCGCGTCGGGATAACGCTGCTGCAACCAATGAATCACTTGCTGATTCTCGATTTGATTCAATGTGCAGGTAGAATAAATCAGCGTGCCGCCTGGCTGTAAGGCATGGAAAGCGCTGTCGAGCAGATCGCGTTGGGTTTCCGCAATCGCTTCAGTGCTGGCCAGCGTCCAGTTACGCAACGCATCAGCATCTTTGCGCACCACGCCTTCGCCAGAGCAGGGCGCATCGAGCAGAATGGCATCGAAACGCTCCGGCAGCGCGGCGCCAAATACACGGCCATCAAAATGGGTCAGCGCAACATTGCTGACGCCACAGCGGCTGATGTTAGCGTGCAGCACTTTAACGCGGCTGGCCGAGTATTCGTTCGCCAGAATGGCGCCTTCATTGCGCATCAGCGCGGCCATCTGGGTGGTTTTAGAACCGGGCGCAGCAGCCACATCCATCACCTGACGCGCATCGGGTGCGGCGTCAAACAGCGCGGTAACCGGCAGCATCGAGCTGGCTTCCTGAATGTAGAACAGTCCGCTCAGATGCTCCGCCACGCTACCCAGCGGCAGCGATTCGTCGTCACGCTCGATCCAAAACCCTTCGGCGCACCACGGAATGGGCGATAAGCGCCAGCCATAGTCGGCGGTGCGGGCGAGGAAATCATCCACGCTAATTTTTAAGGTGTTGACGCGTAAGCTGCGACGCAGCGGTTGCTGGCTAATGGCGAGAAAGCGCTGCAGTTCGGCGTCGTCAGCAAGGCTGGCGCGCATCAGCGCGAGGAAATCTTCGGGAAAGCGATCGGACACGGGCATCTACCGGGAAACGAAATGAGCGCGAAGTGTAACACGCGAAAAAGAATCGGGCAGCCAGGCTGCCCGATTTGCTTAAGGTTAATGAGGGTCCGGAATCGCCGTGCCCCAGTCGCGCCACGCTTTCGGCGCTTCATCCTGTAGCAGGAAGTGTTTGTTGGCGCCGGCCTGCGGTGCTAATGGCACCGTCGGCGGCGTGGCAAACTGTACGCCGCCGCGAATGAACTGCTGGAAGGTGCCGGTTTTCAACACGCCGCCGATCAGACCGAAATCGAAGTTATAGCCGGAAGCCAGCCAGAACACCGAGTTGTTGCGCACCAGATGCTGGTACTTTTTGCTGATACGCAGCGCGATCTGCACGCGATCCGCCATATTGCCCAGCGACGTTCCGGTGACGGTGCCCACTTCAACGCCCCGGAACAGCACTGGCGTGCCCACCGACAGCGATCCCGCGTCAGCGGCATCGACATATATCGTCAAGCCGTTCAGGTAGCGTGAATCGGTGATGGTGCTTTCCTGCAGTTCAAAGGTGCGCGCCGGCGAACCTTTGCCCGGATCGACGTTGAGATAAGGCTGCAGCAGCGTTTCGATATGGTTAACGCCCGCCGCAGAAATCTCCGGCGACACCACCGAGAAGCGGCTGCCGATGCGCGCGAAATCCTGCACGTATTCCGGATAAAGCACCGCTTTGGCGACAACCTGATTGTTATCAGAACTCAGCGCCAGTGATTCAACCTGACCAATATTGATGCCGAGATAGCGAATCGGCATGCCCGCCGCCAGTTTGCTGGCATCGAAGGTGTGCAGCGTAATCTGGCTGCCAACTGCACGCGCCGCGGTTTCTGACGAGTAGAGCACGCGTTTCACGCCTTTCGCCGCCTGCGCGCCGGTGAGATTATCGAAACTGATCGCGCCTTTGAGCGCGCGGTTGAGCGGGGACGCTTGCACGGTCAAACCGCTGCCGTTAAGTTGCACTTTGGCACCGCCTTCGGCCCAGAACACACTCTCGCTGGTCAGCAACTTACGATACTGCGGCTGGATATGAATCGAGATTTCAAACGCATCCGCGCGCGGCACTACATCCACCACTTCACCGACCTGGAATTTGCGGTACAGCAGCACTGAACCGGCCTGTACATCCGGCAAGCTTTTGGCGGTAAGTTTCAGCGTGGTTGGCGGCTGTTCACCCACGATGCCTTCTTCGGCACGTTCCGCATCCGCATATAAAGGATAACGACTGGAAGGATTGCCTTTCGCGCCAGGAATCAGGCGAATGCCGCCATCTACCCACTCGCGCGCGCTGGCGCCCAGCACTTTCATCCCGTCAAGTCCAAACTTCACATCAAGGCGGCTATTCACCACAAACTTGCTGTCAGCGTGCACCAGATTACGGTGCTCCGGATTGATGGCCGCCACAAAGCTGATGCCATTTTCATCCAGCGTGCGTGAAATCACCTGACCGATTTTCATGCCATACAACATCACCGGCTGGCCGGCATCGATACCGTAGGTTTCCGGCGCGCTGAGTTTTACTGTCAGCACGTCAGGTTTCTGCAGCAATGTTTCGCTGGCTGGCAACACGGTAAAGTGATCCTGCGGTTCGCCTTCTCCTGGCACCAGTTCAAAAGTATTACCGGTTAACAGGCTGCTGAGATTGGTGTCGGTCAGACTGATCTTCGGCGTGCGCATTTCAATGCGCGTCCCGCTGCGCATCAAACCGGTTACTGAAGGATCAACCGTCAGCTCGCCGGTGACTTTGCCGCCATCCAGCAGGTTGAGTTTGGTTAAGGTGCCGACTTCCAGTCCCTGATACATCAGTGGCGTGCTATCGGCTTTCAGGTTATCGCCGCTCGGCAGGTTCAGTTTCACTTGCACGCCGCGCTGACTGCGCGCCAAATCCGGATAGAGCTGGTAGTTGGCATCCACCTGAGCTTGCTCGCCGTCATTAGGTGAATCGAAGGCAATCGCGCCATTCACTAACGCGGCCAGGCTTTCCAGCTTCACTTTGGCACCGCTCAGGCTGACATCTGCATCAACGCCTGAAACATTCCAGAAGCGGCTCTGCTTTTTCACCAGATTGATAAAGCGGCGCTCAATCAGCACATCAATGGTGACGCCGTCGGTGCTGTTGTTGAGGCTGTAATCGTAAACGCGACCCACCGGAATTTTGCGGTAATAAACCAGCGAACCGGTGTTGAGCGAGCCGAGGTCGGGCGCGCGCAGGTGGATAAGCAGTTCGCCGGTATTAACGCGATACTTAGGTTGGGTATCGAGTGCGGTGAAGTGATCGCTCTCTTTACCTTTACCCGGCATCATGCCGATGTAGTTACCGCCGACCAGCGCATCAAGCCCGGAGACGCCCGCCAATGAGGCTTTCGGCGTCACCAGCCAGAACTGAGTGTCTTCACGCAGTGCATCGCGCATGTCGCTTTTGATGCTGGCTTTAATCTGGATGCTGCGATAGTCATCACTCAGCACAATGCCTTGCACCGTACCCACTTCCACGCCCTGATAACGAATCGGCGTACGGCCTGGCACAATCCCGTCGGCAGTCTGGAAGTTAATGGTGATCGTCGTACCGCGCTCCTGATAGTTGGTCCATAGCAGCCAGCCAGCAATCAGCAGGGCGATGATGGGCAATAACCAGAATGGCGAAATCTTGCGCTTATTGCGCAGATTGGCGCTAGTCGGTGTAGTCGGCGTTTCCTGTTGCATGTGCATCCCAGATCAGGCGGCTATCAAGCCACTCTACAGCCATAATGGTCAGGACAACGGCGGCACCAAAATAGAAGGCGGCCGGTCCCATGGTGAAAGCCAGCAGCTGATCACGATTGACCAGCGACATGGTTACAGCAATGACGAACAGATCCAGCATCGACCAGCGGCCCACCCAGGTGACGGCGCGCAGCAGGCGAATGCGGGTTTTTAAGCCCTGTTCGCATTTAAAGTGAATGCTGAGTAACAGAGTCAACATCACTAACACTTTGGTAAAGGGCACCAGAATGCTGGCGATAAATACCACCGCGGCCACCGGTATATTGCCCGATGCCAATCCCAGAATGCCGGAGAAGATGGTGTCTTCACGGCGTGCGCCATTAACATAGACCACCGAAATCGGCAGCAAATTGGCGGGGATCAGCAGCACAATCGAGGCGATGAGCGCCGCCCAGGATTTCTGCAAACTGTGGCGTCGGCGGTAGTCAAGCGGCGTGTGGCAACGCGTGCAGCGCCCACGCTCATCGGCTACACCGGTTTGATGGCAATTCAGGCACACTTGCCACTCTTCAGGCGGGGAGGTGGGCATCGCTTGCGGATAATAGTGTTCCCACAGTTGCTCGACGTTCAGGTGGATCAGCGTCAGCAGGCTCAGCACCGTCAGTGCAATATAGGCCACTAAACCGTAGCCCACTTCCAGTGAGGCGTAATCCTGCACTTTGATCGATGCCACCGCCACGCCGACCAGATAGATATCCAGCATCACCCACTCTTTGAGCTTGTCCATCATCAGCAGGACCGGGCGCAGGTTCATTCCGAGCGCGTTGCCCACCCACAGATAGAGAATGCCGATGACCAGCGTAACCGGCGCGCCAATGGTGCAAAACGCCACCATTGAAGCGGTGAGGATGTTGCCTTGCTGCGTCATTTGGATCACGCCCTCCAGCAGGCTGGCGTTAATGCGCATGCCAAGCAGACGAATATCAACCAACGGCAAGCTAAAGGCGAACGGCATCAACACGATCATGACCACCGCCATGGCGGTGAGTCGCGTCATCGACCAGTCACGACCGCTCTGAATTTGTGCATGGCAACGCGGGCAATAGGCTGTCTGATGCGATTTCACATCCGGTAAGGAAAAAAGGGTATCGCATTGCGGACAACGCTGATAACGTGCGTGGGGCAACGTCTGGCTGATAGCGTGAATTTTCATAGGTGACGCAAGTGCCCATCGTTCGTTACGGTTACCGGCATGCTGAGTAGCGCAAAGTTGCCTGCAATATTCGGTGGTACCAGAATACGCTTATCCACCGACTGCTAAGGGTATAGTAACTAACAGAATGATTCACCTTCTGCGCCTGGATTATTAGTGCTTATTTTAACAACTGAGTGACAACAAGGTCACCCCAGTGACGAGTTATGGTTGAACAATGAACAAAAAAGCTTTTTACGAGGATTTGAATCGCGATGTCCGCGCCCTGTTGGCGGGTGAAACCTCGTTCCTGGCCGCGCTCGGCAATTGCAGTGCACTGCTTTTCGAACGCCTGGAAGGCGTGAACTGGGCTGGATTCTATTTACTGACGGAACCGAACACGCTGGTGCTGGGCCCGTTCCAGGGCAAAATCGCCTGCGTACGTATTCCGGTTGGCAAAGGCGTGTGTGGAACCGCGGTAGCCGAGGACAAAGTGCAATTGGTGGAAGACGTGCACGCGTTCCCTGGCCATATCGCGTGTGACGCCGCCAGTAATGCTGAAATCGTGATTCCTCTGAAAGTAAATGGCACCCTCGTGGGTGTTTTAGACATTGATAGTACGGTTTATTCTCGCTTCGATAGCGAGGACGAAGCGGGGCTGATGGCCCTTACCGACGGGCTTTGTGAAGTGCTGGCGGGCAGCGACATCGTAAAATTTATTCAGCTGACGCACAGCTAATCGACTGGATCACATAGCATTTGGCGATGTTGTCATTATAATGTCGCCTGTTCATGCCTGCTCTGGTCGGCAAATCCGTTGTAATCAGGAAATTTCATGGAAAATCAACCTAAGTTGAATAGCAGTAAAGAAGTCATCGCCTTTTTGGCGGAACGTTTTCCGCAATGCTTTAGCGCCGAAGGCGAGGCGCGTCCGCTCAAAATCGGCATTTTTCAAGATCTGGTCGAGCGTGTTCAAGGCGAACTGAGCCTGAGCAAGACGCAACTGCGTTCTGCCTTACGTCTTTATACCTCTAGCTGGCGTTATCTTTATGGCATCAAAGCGGGTGCCATTCGTGTCGATCTCGATGGCAACGCCTGTGGCGTGCTGGATGAGCAACACGTAGAACATGCGCGCAAGCAACTGGAAGAAGCGAAAGCCCGCGTTCAGGCGCAGCGCGATCAGCAGAAAGCGAAGAAGCGTGAAGCCGGTGAAGAGACCGCTGAACGTCGTCCGCGCAAGTCTGCTCCGCGTAAAGCTGCCGAAGGTGATGCCGCGCGTAAGCCACGTCCTCAGGCGCCGCGTGCGGCCGCGACTGAGCGTGCAGCCGCACCGCAGCCACCGCGGGCCAAACCTGTCACTGATACCTCAACGTTGCAGCCCGGCCAGAGCATCAAAGTGACTGCAGGCAAAGGTGCAATGGACGCTACCATTCTTGAAATTACTAAAGATGGCGTTCGGGTTCAGCTCGCTTCCGGCATGGCTATGATTGTGCGCGCAGAACATTTGCAGTTCTGAAACGGAGGCTGACCCTGGCATGAACAACATTTTAAAGATCGGTATGATCGCGGGCCTGCTTTTAGCAGGCCCCACCTTTGGTGCAGATAATATTACCCGCGCCGACCAGATTCCCCAGCTACACGAAGAGCCACAGCATCCCACCGTCAGCGAACGCGTTACCTCGCGTTTCACCCGCTCTCACTATCGTCAGTTCGATTTGAATCAGGACTTCTCCGCAAAAATTTTTGATCGCTACCTGAATCTGCTCGACTACAGCCACAACGTGCTGCTGGCATCGGATATCGCGCAGTTCGCCGATAAGAAAACCACCGTGGGTGATGAGTTCCGCAGCGGTAAGCTGGATGTGTTTTACGATCTCTACAATCTGGCGCAGAAACGCCGCTTTGAGCGCTATCAATATGCGCTGAGCGTGCTGAATCGCCCAATGAATTTCACCGGCAATGACACCATTGACATTGACCGGGCAAAATCGCCATGGCCAAAGAGCGTCGATGAGCTCAACGCGCTGTGGGATGCCAAAGTTAAATATGACGAACTGAGCCTGAAACTGGCCGGTAAAGATGAGAAAGAGATTCGCGAAACGCTGACCAAGCGTTACAACTTTGCCATCCGTCGTCTGGCGCAAAGCAACAGTGAAGATGTGTTCCAGCTGGCGATGACTGCGTTCGCGCATGAAATCGACCCGCACACTAACTATCTTTCGCCGCGCAACACCGAGCAATTCAACACTGAAATGAGCCTGTCGCTGGAAGGTATCGGCGCAGTGCTGCAGATGGATGACGATTACACGGTGATCAACTCGATGGTCGCAGGCGGTCCGGCGGCGAAGAGTAAAGCGATCAGCGTGGGCGACCGCATTGTCGGTGTCGCTCAGCCGGGCAAACCGATGGAAGATGTGATTGGCTGGCGTCTGGATGATGTGGTTTCTAAAATCAAAGGACCGAAAGGCAGCAAAGTACGCCTCGAAATCCTGCCAGCGGGCAAGGGCACTAAAACCCGCACCGTCACGCTGACGCGTGAAAAAATCCGTCTGGAAGATCGCGCTGTGAAAGGCACCGTGCATAACGTCGGCAAACAGAAAGTTGGCGTGCTCGACATTCCTGGCTTCTACGTTGGTTTGACTGACGATGTGAAGGTGCAGCTGCAGAAGCTGCAGAAGCAAAACGTCGACAGCGTGGTGATCGATCTGCGTACCAACGGCGGTGGCGCTTTGACCGAAGCCGTTTCACTTTCGGGCCTGTTTATTCCAAGCGGTCCGGTGGTGCAGGTGCGTGATAACAATGGCCGCGTGCGTGAAGACAGCGATAACGACGGCATCGTCTATTACAAAGGTCCGCTGGTGGTGCTGGTTGATCGCTTCAGTGCTTCGGCTTCTGAGATCTTCGCTGCGGCGATGCAGGATTACGGCCGTGCGCTGATTGTCGGTGAGCCGACCTTTGGTAAAGGCACCGTGCAGCAGTATCGTTCGCTGAACCGTATCTACGATCAGATGCTGCGTCCAGAGTGGCCAGCGCTGGGTTCTGTACAGTACACCATTCAGAAGTTCTACCGCATTAACGGTGGCAGCACGCAGCGTAAAGGCGTAACGCCAGATCTGCTGATGCCAACCGGCGTTGAAGCGGCAGAAACTGGCGAGAAGTTCGAGGACAACGCGCTGCCTTGGGACAGTGTGAATGCGGCAAGCTACACCAAAACCGGCGATATCGCGCCGCTGGTACCGCAGCTGACCAAAGAGCACGCCGATCGCATCGCTAAAGATCGCGAGTTCCAGTACATCATGAAAGATATTGCGCGTTTCGATGCGATGAAAGACAAGCGTAATATCGTGTCGCTCAATCTTGCCCAACGTGAGAAAGAGAACCGTGAAGATGATGCACTGCGTCTGGAGCGCATTAACGCGCGCTATCAGGCGGAAGGTAAAGCGCCGCTGAAGAGCATCGAAGATCTGCCGAAAGACTATAAAGAGCCGGATCCGTATCTGGATGAAACAGTGAAAATCGCTAACGATATGGCGCAGCTGGAGAAATCTCAGCCTGCTGCCGCAACCGCGAAGTAACCGTCTGGTTTGTGAAATAGCACCGCTTCGGCGGTGCTTTTTTTTACGCTAAAATCGTCGTTAAGCCTTACTAACGCAGCGAACTTCGCACTTCACTGCCTAATGTAAAGTTATGTCTTTTTAGGCACTTAAAGATTAAGGTTGCTTGAAATGCGCGGCGATGACCATAGGATAGATATCCGCGCATATGCGCGTGCACAACTGAGGAAGATTAACGTTTATGATGCGTATTGCTCTTTTCCTGCTCACCAACCTGGCGGTGATGTTGGTATTCGGACTGATTTTGAGTCTGACAGGAATCCAGTCAAGCAGTGTTATGGGTCTGATGATTATGGCAGGTCTGTTTGGCTTCGGCGGTGCGTTTGTTTCACTGCTGATGTCTAAATGGATGGCGCTACGTTCCGTTGGCGGTGAAGTCATTGAACAACCGCGTAATGAGACGGAACGCTGGCTGATGGATACCGTCGGCCGCCAGGCACAACAGGCTGGCATTGCGATGCCGCAGGTGGCGATTTATCACGCGCCCGACATTAACGCCTTTGCGACAGGCGCACGCCGTGACGCGTCGCTGGTCGCTGTTTCCACCGGCCTGTTGCAAAACATGAGCCGTGATGAAGCTGAAGCGGTGCTGGCGCACGAAATCGCCCATATCGCCAATGGTGACATGATCACCATGACGCTGATTCAGGGTGTGGTGAACACCTTTGTCATCTTCATCTCGCGCATTTTGGCACAGATCGCTTCCGGCTTCCTGTCGGGTAACCGCGACGGTGAAGAGAGCAGCAACGGAAATCCGATGGTGTATTTCGCGGTCTCGATGGTGTTAGAACTGCTGTTCGGCTTCCTCGCCAGCATCATCACCATGTGGTTCTCACGTCACCGTGAATTCCACGCCGATGCGGGTTCTGCCAAACTGGTTGGTCGCGAGAAGATGATTGCCGCACTGCAGCGTCTGAAAACCAGCTACGAGCCGCAGGAGCCAAGCAGCATGATGGCGTTTTGCATCAATGGTAAAAACAAATCGTTGAGCGAGCTGTTCATGTCGCATCCGCCGCTCGATAAACGTATCGAAGCGCTGCGTAGCGGTGAATACCTGAAGTAGTCGGTAATAGACAGAAAAAAGGGCGCCAGATGGCGCCCTTGCTGTTACTAGGATTCGGCAGCCTGCCGTGACTGCGTCATGCGCGCCAGGCTCACTACGGCAGCGACGCTGGCAAAGCTACCCGCTAGCAGCAGTGAGGCGTGTGTACCGCTGTCGTTGAACAGATTAAACATTAGCGCCACTAGCGCCGCGCCGCTGCTTTGTCCCACCAGACGCGCGGTACCCAGCATTCCGCTGGCACCACCGCTGCGGTTACGCGGTGCTGCGGTGATGATGGTGTGATTGTTAGGCGACTGGAACAGGCCGAAACCGGCACCGCACAGCATCATGCGCCAGATGATATCCACGTCAGTTGGCTGCGTCGGTAAAAGCGCCAGCAGGAATAGCCCGGCAGCGAACATCGCTAATCCCAATCCGCCTAATAATCCGGCATGGAACTTCTCGATCAGGCGACCTGCAATGGGTGCCATCACCATGGTTGCCAGCGGCCACGGCGTGAGCAGCAAGCCGGTTGCCACTTCATCCCGGCCCAGCACGTTTTGCAGGAAGAACGGCAACGCCACCATCGCCAGCATCTGCGCGCAGAACGAGCAAATTGAGGTGCCTATCGACAGCGAAAAGATCGGAATGCGCAGCAAGTCCACCGGCAGCAATGGCACCGGCATCGCTAACTGGCGACGAACGAAAACAATGCCCACCAACACCAATGCCACCAATTCGGCCACAATCAGCCAGCCGTTTTGTCCCTGCGAGAAACCGCTCAGTGCAGATATGAGCAGGCCAAAGAACAGCGCATTCATCACCGCGCTTGGCACGTCGAATTTCTGTTGTTTGGCTTTCTGGGTGTTATCCGGCAGGAAACGCAACGCCAGCCACAGCGCAACAATGCCGAGCGGAATGTTGATCAGGAACAGCCATTTCCAGCTGGCAACAGACAGGATCGCCGCCGCTACGGTTGGACCGGCCGCGCTGGAGACCGCAACAATCAGCGAATTGATCGCCATACCGCGCCCGAGGAAGCGCTGCGGATAGATGATGCGGATCAGCGCCGTGTTAACGCTCATCAACGCGGCACCACCAAAGCCTTGCAGCACACGCGCCACGGTCAGCGTATTCAACGATGAGGAGAGGGCGCAAAACAGGGAGGTAGCGATAAACAGCGCGAGTCCAACCTGATAGACGCGGCGGTAGCCGAACATATCGCCGAGAAACGACAGCGACAGCAGCGAAATAACGATGGCGATTTGGTAGGCGTTAACAATCCAGATCGATTCGGCTGGGCTGGCATTCAATTCACGCGCAATGGTTGGCAAGGCCACGTTGGCGATAGCTCCATCCAGCACCGCCATCATAATACCGAGTGCAATGGTGATGATCGCGCCATAGCGCTGTGGAAGCGGTAATCCATCCTGGGCAACAGTAGAAGGCATAAGTAAAGTAAGTAAAGAGAGTGAATATCATCATGCTAATCAATTCGCTGCCGAAAAGCACCGCATTCATTGACATAAAATTACGTGTGGATGTGTCACTTAGCGTCAGTCGTTGCCGCCATCAGGCTGAAACGCATATACTGGCGCTTCTGTTCCGTTTTTTTTGAAACACTGTCAAAAAGGATACGCGCCATGGCGAGCAGTGATAATGATAAACAGCCAGACTCGGTTTCATCAGTGATGAAAGTGTTTGGCATTCTGCAGGCGCTGGGCGAAGAGCGCGATCACGGCATCACCGAATTGTCCCAACGCGTGATGATGTCAAAAAGTACCGTTTATCGCTTTTTACAGACCATGAAATCGCTTGGCTATGTGGCGCAGGAAGGAGAAAGTGAGAAATACTCGCTGACGCTCAAGCTGTTCGAACTCGGCGCCAAAGCGTTGCAGAACGTCGATCTGATTCGTAGCGCCGATATTGAGATGCGTGAGCTGTCGCGTCTGACTAAAGAAACCATTCACCTCGGCGCGCTGGAAGAAGACAGCATCGTCTACATCCATAAAATCGATTCTCTTTATAACCTGCGTATGTATTCGCGCATCGGCCGCCGCAATCCATTGCACACCACCGCGATTGGTAAAGTGCTGCTGGCATGGCGCGATCGCGCTGAAGTGCAGGAGATCCTCAGCGAAGTGGAATTCCGCCGCAGTACCGCGAAAACCATTGTCACTGCAGAAACGTTGCTAGCGGTGTTGGATCAGGTAAAAGTACAGGGATTTGGCGAAGATAATGAAGAGCAGGAAGAGGGCTTACGTTGCATCGCGGTGCCGGTATTTGACCGTTTTGGCGTGGTGATTGCGGGGCTAAGCATCTCGTTCCCCACCATTCGTTTTTCCGAAGAAGCCAAAAATGAATATGTGGCGATGCTGCATCGTGCGGCGCGCAATCTGTCTGAACAAATGGGCTACCACAACTATCCTTTCTGAAATGAAAAACGGGCTGTTGCCAGCCCGTTTCAACGCTTAATTGTCGACCACTTCGCCACTTTTCTTCAGCAGTGGACAATCCGTTACGCCAACGATACCGCTGTCTGTGTGCAGATACTGTGCCGTAATCATACCGCGTGCGGTCAGATAGCTGCATTGCAGCCCAAGTCCCGCCGCATTCTTATTGCTGCCGGTGAGTACGCCATAGCCGGTCAGCAGCATCGCTAACCAAATTAATGCCACCAGCATAATCGTCCGAATAAGTAGTTTCATCTTATCTCCTTGTGATACACAACGCAGCGCATCCAACGTTGCTGCGAATCTACTGTAGCAGCATGCCGCGCTTTAGCCATCTAATCGATCAGAGATAACTGAAAGAGAGGGCAGGCGGGATAATCTGCTTTCCGTCGCTACCCATTATCTTTTGCGTCGGCAGCGAGTAGAATCAGCGGCGGAGTAGATGTTTGATTTTTGACTATAGAGGCAGTTATGAACGAATTAGCCGCAAACACCAGCCCGCTGTTTAACTATGGCGTTCTGGCCATCATCATTCTTGTGGCCTTTATTGTCTGGTTCTTTGTCAACCGGGCTAGCGTGCGCGCCAGTGAGCACATCCGTTTGCTGGAAGCCGTTATCGAAGAGCAAAAGAAACAGAATGCGCTCCTGCGCCGTCTGGTTGACGCACAGCCATCCACAGCAAAACCACCAGCGGATGGAGACGCGGATGAAAAACGCGATTTTATTCGGATGATCCCGGAACGCTAAGCCGTTAAAAGGGGGAAAATAATCGCCATTATGGCAACCGCTGCGCACTGAAATGGTGCGTAGCGGGATAATGGCTCTTAGTAATTTCCCTTTTAAGCCAGGTGTGAATAGCAACCATACCTCCCAGAAAGAATTTCAACTAAGATTTATCCTAAGGAGTTTTTGTTAAATCAAGCTCTTCAATGTTCTTTTTAACATTTAATTGTTGGGTAGATAGTTAAAATTGAGATAAATGCCACCTAATGTTAATGCGTTTATATGGGGCGCATATTATTGGTTTCTCCTGATTTTGGTGCAAAGCAATTAATAACTTATACCTGGGATAACTATTTGTACAAGATTTGAACGGCGCGTAGTTGTTGTGTAGCGAGCGAAGTTTTCAGTGGAATATTTTATTGATGCCATATTAGTGCAATATTTTTGTCGTACTGTTAACCCCTAAAATTGTACCAATATAGACATTGCCGCTGCGCTTGACTAAGCGGCAATCAAGCGCTAACTATACTGACTGATAACCTTTTTTTGCGCACCTTCCGCGCTGGGTGTCAATATGTTGATTGATGAAGTGCCGCGCCTATTAACTAATTATGTGCGTCACGTCGATCACCGTTTAAAAATGGCTTGCCATTAATTTACGGATATGTGATAACAAATCGTAGGTCAAACGAGGTACAGTTCTGTTTATGTATGGCATCTTCAGTAAAGAAGTTACGAGTAAAGACGTTGACGTTGAATACCGCTTCCTTGCCGAACCTTAAATTAGTGCCTCATTCAGTAATGTCTCTGGTTTATCTGTAAGTCTGCCTGCGGGCAATATAATCATTGAAAGGAAATTTGCGAAATGGCAAAGATTAAAGGTCAGGTTAAGTGGTTCAACGAGTCTAAAGGTTTTGGTTTTATTACTCCTGCTGATGGTAGCAAAGATGTGTTCGTACACTTCTCTGCAATCCAGGGCAATGGTTTTAAAACTCTGGCTGAAGGCCAAAGCGTTGAGTTCGAAATCCAGGATGGCCAGAAAGGTCCTGCTGCGGTCAACGTTACCCCAATCTGATTTCGCCCTCAGGCTCGGTGCCATGCACCACTGAAACGAATCCTAAAGCCCCGTTCACTGAACGGGGCTTTTTCTTTTATTCTTTCTGTAGCCAGATGATCAGGGTAAACTGCGCCGCGAATTGCTAACCCGGAGTTGTCTATGTCTTTGATTTGCCCACTTTGTCATCAGCCTTTATTGCAGCAGGCGAATAGCTTCCGCTGTGATGCAGGTCATCAGTTTGATCAGGCGAAAGAAGGGTACGTCAATTTACTGCCGGTGCAGCACAAAGGTTCGCGCGAACCGGGCGATAGCGCCGAGATGCTGCAGGCACGACGCGCCTTCCTCGATGCCGGGCACTATCAGCCGTTGCGCGCGGGTGTCGCCGGGATCCTCGCGCAGCATCTGGGTGAGCAAGGTGCGCAGCTTTTAGACCTCGGATGCGGAGAAGGTTATTACACTGCGGCGATGGCCGATGCGTTACCGCAGGCGCAACTCTTTGGTCTGGATGTGGCGAAAGCAGCGATTCGCATGGCCGCTAAACGCTATCGTGCGGTGAAATTCTGCGTGGCGTCCAGCCAGCGTTTGCCTTTTGCCGATGCTTCTCTGGATGGCGTGGTGCGCATCTATGCGCCCTGTAATGAAGATGAGCTGAGCCGCGCGATCAAAGCGGGGGGTTACCTGCTAACGGTGACGCCGGGACCGCATCACTTGCAGCAGTTCAAGGCACTGATTTATCGCGAAGTGCAGCTGCACGCGGCGGAAGAGAAAGTGTATGCTGGCTTCAGGCAGGTCGATCAACAAAATCTGCATTACAGCATGACGTTGAGCGGAAGTGAGGCGGTGAGCTTATTGCAGATGACGCCATTTGCCTGGCGTGCACGCGAAGAAGTGTGGCAGAACCTGGCGGCATCCAGCGAGTTTAACTGTGACGCCGACTTTATGCTGACGTTATGGCAGCGCGATTAACGCGCTTCCACCAGCGTATTGTAGATCCGTTCCAGGTCATCAAGCTGTTTGACAGCAATCAGCAGGCGGCGCTGCTCCAGTTGCATCACCAGAATGCCATCCTCTGACAGATTCATACTCTGAATGCGACCGTAGTCGATCCACACGCTGCCAAAAAACAGTCCATTTTCTTTCATCAACAGCTTCGGGCTGCGAACCCAGAATAACCAAATCGCCATAAAGCACAGCACCATCAGCAAATTGGTGGTGAGTTGTGTGCCATGTTTATCAATGTTGTTCCACAGCAGAATCAGCAGCAGCACCACGAAAATGGCGCTATCGATTTTATGGCGACGGCGCAGTGCGACGCGCAGTTTTGTCGGGCCATTGCGGCGCGGCAGGATCGCTTCATCATAGATGGCGAACAGAATGAAGCCTGCAATCAGCAGCGCGATCAGGGCGTCAGTCAGTGACATTAGGTGTTCTTCCTCAAGCGAAATTATCTCAACGTGGGCGCTCAGATAATGCCGCTCAATATTAGCCGGGAGCAGGGCTCCCGGCGGGATGATTACAGACCGAGCAGGCCGATCCAGTAACCGAAGATACCGAGGGCGAAAAAGCCGACGATAATCCACAACGCATTCACCTTACGACGCAGCAGCCACATACAGCCAAAGGTTAGCAGCAGTGGAATCAGGCCTGGCATCAGCTGATCAAGGATAGATTGCACCGTGGTAACCGTGGTTTTACCGGTCTGGTCGGTGATGCGTGACACCACCAGCGGCACATTCACATGCGTCCACTTGTTAACCAAGGCCCCCATGACAAAGAGGCCGAGAATCGACGCGCCCTCCGTCAGTTTCTGCAGGAAACCGCCGCCCATATCGCTGACGATATCCACGCCTTTACGGTAGCCGTACGCCACACCGTAATAACGCGTCAACAGACGCACGGCGTTAAACAGGATGAAGAACAGCAATGGACCCAGCAGGCTACCGCTCATCGCGATACCGGCACCCAGCGCAGCAAACACCGGACGCACGGTACCCCAGAAGATCGGGTCGCCCACACCAGCCAGGGGCCCCATCAGACCCACTTTGATGCCGTTAATCGCTGCATCATCAATGGGCGCACCGTTGGCACGCTGCTCTTCCATCGCCATGGTAACGCCCAGCACCGGCGCAGCTACATAAGGATGGGTGTTGAAGAACTCGAGGTGACGTTTAATCGCCTGTTTACGTTCGTCGTTGTTTTCTGGATAGAGGCGACGAATCACCGGCACCATTGAGTAGCAAAAACCCAGCGCCTGCATACGTTCAAAGTTCCACGAACCCTGAAACAGGTTAGAGCGCAGGAACACACCGCGGACATCGCCGGGGGTGAGTTTCTTTGGAGTGTTAGTTGTATCAACCATGATTTCACCTGTTCCTAGTCGAGTTCGTTATCGAGGTCATTGTTTGCAGGACCGCTGGTTGCAGCACCTGCAACGCGGTTATATTTCGGTGCCAGCTGGATATACAGCACCGCCATCACCACGCCAATCACGCCAAGCGCAACCAGGTTAAAGTTGGTGAAGGCTGCAGTAACGAAGCCAAGGTAGAAGAACGGCATCAGGTAGCCCGCGCGCATCATGTTGATGACCATCGCGTAACCCACCACCACGATCATGCCGCCGGCGATGTTCAGGCCGTTGGTGACCACGTCTGGAATTGAGTTCAGCAGTTCCTGAACCACGTGAGTACCGACAGAAATCGCCACGATCAGTGCTGGGATGGCAATACGCATCGCCTGCAGTACCAGCGCGGATACGTGGATCCAGCTGATCGCCGTCAGGTTACCCTTCTCGGCTGCCTTATCGGCGGCGTGCTGGAAGGCCACGGTGATGGTACGCACGATGATGGTCAGAACCTGACCGGCCGCAGCCAGCGGAATCGCCAGCGCGATACCGGCGCCCACGCTTTGACCACCGGCAATAACCAGAATGGTTGAGATAATCGAAGCCAGCGCCGCATCCGGTGCAACGGCCGCGCCGATGTTCATCCAGCCCAGTGCAATCATCTCCAGCGTACCGCCGATGATGACACCGGTTTTCATATCACCGAGGACCGCACCAATTAAGGTACAAGCCACCAGCGGACGGTGGAACTGGAACTCATCAAGAATCGATCCCATCCCGGCAATACAGGCCACAATAAATATCAAAATGATTTGTAGCGTGGTTATCTCCATTGCATTTCTCCTCTGCAAGGTCTCTAAAATTCGCCCACGTATGCAGGCAAAGGGCGAACTACGGATTGACCTTGGCGATCAGGTCCATCATTTTCAGTCGCTGATCGCTGGACACTTTACGTACTTCCAGTTCGATACCGCGCTCATTAAGTTTGCGGAACGCCGTGATATCTTTTTCATCCACCGATACCGCGTTGTTCACCTGCGTTTTGCCCTGACGGAACGCCATGCCGCCAATATTGACCGACTTAATGTCCACGCCTTGCTCGACAATCCTCACCACATCGGTGGGATTGGTGAACAGCAGCATCACCTTGTCATTGCCATATTTCGGGTTGTTCCACACGCGAACCATCTTATCGATATCCACCACGTGCGCGGTAACGCCTGGCGGGGCCACCTGCGTCAGCAGCGTTTTGCGCACATGGTCGTTCGCCACTTCATCAGATACCACGATGATGCGGGTAACGTTGGTCTCTTTGGTCCAGCGCGTGGCCACTTGCCCGTGAATCAAGCGGTCATCAATACGCGCCAGGCCGATTTTCATGTGATCGCCTGCAGCCATTGGTTTTTGCGGCTGAGCGGGCGCTTTCGCTGCAACCGGAGCAGGCGCAGCTGCGGCTTGCGCTGGCGTTTCAGTTTTGAGGGCTTTAACGCCTTCACGACCGGCCTCTACCGCGATGTGAATCAGTTCTTCCAGCGATGGGTTGTCATCACGTCCCATCAAGGTTTCAACCAGCATCGGAATGTTGACGCCAGCGATGACATCATAGTCATCCTTATCCACCACAATGCGGCTGGCCGCATTAAATGGACTGCCACCCCAGGTATCGACCAGGAACAACACGCCCTTTGACGTGTCGAGATCGGCCAGCCGTGCCTGATACTTTTCGATTAGCGTTTCTGCATTTTCGCCGGGAACGAAATCAATCCATCCGACATTTTCCTGCTCACCCAACAGCATCTCTGCTGTTTTAAGCAACTGTTCTGCCGCCCAGCCATGTGTACCAATTACAATAGCAATGGTCACTTGCTACCTCCGTTCGCGTGAGAGATTCTCTGGCATTGCCGGGAATCATTGAATATTACCGTTAGTGTTTCAGGTGGATCGTTGATGATGTGATAGAGAAAAAGCATCAATAAATAAAACGCAACAATCCGCTGCACAGCGATAAGGTCGCGATTTATTTTAGTGATCGAAAAAATAAATTATGTGATGTTTGTCAGCTATTTCGCGCGTAACGGCGCTAATGTGCACTTTTGTTCGATATTCCTGCGTTAACGTAGATATTTGTAAATGTAATAAATTTTTTTGACGTCGTTGATGTAACTGATACATTAGCGTTCTGTTTTTTATTCAGGAGTACCGGGCTTCAGCTCACCTTTATGGACCGTCACCGACGTCGCTCAACATGTTCTCAGCGCTTTATCGCGCCCGCTTCCACGCTCTTCAGCGTTATCACCGCCTGTAACGATCTCTCGTCTCGCCCTCTGGTGCAGACTCAATTTCGTGCGCCTTCACGTCCGGTAAGGAGTCATTGATGGAATTTCTCTTCGACCCCTCAATTTGGGCGGGTTTGCTCACGCTGATCGTGCTGGAAATTGTTCTCGGCATTGATAACCTGGTGTTTATCGCCATCCTCGCGGACAAATTGCCGCCGAAGCAGCGCGATAAAGCCCGTCTAATTGGTTTGTCGCTCGCCCTGGTGATGCGTCTTGGCTTGCTGTCGCTGATCTCCTGGATCGTGACGCTGACGCGGCCCCTATTCAGCGTAGGCGATTTCAGCTTTTCCGGACGAGATTTAATTCTGTTGTTTGGTGGTTTGTTCCTGTTATTCAAGGGAACCATGGAACTGCATGAGCGGCTCGAGAACCGCGGGCTCGAACATCAGGGCAATAAGAGCTACGCCAGTTTCTGGGCGGTGGTGATTCAGATTGTGGTGCTGGATGCGGTGTTCTCACTCGACGCGGTGATTACCGCGGTCGGTATGGTGAACCATCTGCCGGTGATGATGACCGCCGTGGTGATCGCCATGGGCGTCATGCTGCTGGCCTCGAAACCGCTGACGCGTTTTGTGAATGAACACCCAACGGTGGTGGTGCTGTGTCTGAGCTTCCTGCTGATGATTGGTTTGTCGCTGGTGGCCGAAGGTTTTGGTTTCCACATTCCCAAAGGTTACCTGTACGCCGCGATCGGCTTCTCGATCATCATCGAGCTGTTTAACCAGATTGCGCGCCGTAACTTTATTAAGCATCAGGAACATCGCCCGATGCGTGAACGCACCGCCGAAGCGATTCTGCGTTTGATGGGTGGACGCCAGCGTAAGCAAGCGACGACAACTGAAGAAACCTCATTGACCGAAGCGATGCCGCAGGAAGCGTTTAAGGACGAAGAGCGCTACATGATCAACGGCGTATTGACGTTATCGCAGCGTTCAATCCGTAGCATCATGACGCCGCGCGGTAACATTTCGTGGGTGGATGTTTCGCGTCCGCTGGATGAAATTCGTATTCAGCTGCTGGATACGCCACACAGCTTGTTCCCGGTATGTCGCGGTGAGCTGGATGAAATCATCGGCGTGGTGCGTGCCAAAGAGCTGCTGGTGGCGCTGGAACACGGCATGGATGTGGCGACCTTTGCGGCTAACACGCCGGCGATAGTGGTTCCGGAAACCCTGGACCCAATCAATCTGCTGGGCGTGCTGCGCCGGGCTAAAGGTAGCTTTGTAATTGTCACCAACGAATTTGGTGTGGTGCAGGGCTTAATCACGCCGCTGGACGTGCTGGAAGCGATTGCCGGTGAGTTCCCGGATGAAGACGAAACGCCAGACATCATTGCCGATGGTGACGGTTGGTTAGTGAAGGGCGGGACCGATTTACACTCGCTGCAACAGCTGCTGGATCATCACGAGTTGGTGAAAGCCGATGAAGATCACGCCTCGCTAGCCGGTTTGTTGATTGCACAGAAAGGCCAGTTGCCGCTGCCCGGCGAAGTGATTGATTTACCGCCGCTGCACTTCCAGGTGATTGAGGCGACCGATTACCGTATCGACCTGGTGCGCATCACCAAAGATAAGCCATTCGATCACGAAGAACACGCCGGGTAAGTCATCGGAATGAAGTAAACAATAACGGCCACGCCAAAAGGAGTGGCCGTTTTTTTATGCGCTTAGCTGCGCCTGATGCTGCTCCAGCCATTGCGGGAAATCCTCAATCGGCATCGGGCGCGCGTAGAAATAGCCTTGCAGATGGTCGACGCCGCGCTCACGTAGATAGTGTGCCTGCTCGGCAGTTTCCACACCTTCCGCCACCAGTGAAATATTCAGGCGCTGCGCCAGCGAGATCACCATATCGGTAACGGTCGCGTTAATCGCATCGGTGCCAATGGCGGCGGTGAAAATCTTGTCGATTTTAAGCACATCCGGTTGGAGGTCTTTCAGATAAGCCAGCGAACTGTGGCCGGTACCGAAATCATCAATCGCCAGACGCACACCAATTTCATGCAGTTGCGACACCACCGATTGATCGATGATTGGCAGGGCATCACGCTCCGTCAGCTCAACCACCAGTTTTGGCATGGGATTGGCCGGCCACCAGATATTTTGCAGATCTTCCACAATGGCGCGATCGCGAAAATGGCTGGCGGCAACGTTAATCGCAATGTGGAACGACGGACATTGCGGCAGATTGGGCAGCTCAGCCACGACTTTCGCCAGCACGAAGCGGGTCAACGGCGCGATCAGGTTTTGCCGCTCGGCCAACGGAATAAACACGTCCGGCGCAATCCAGCCCTGACGCTGGTTATGCCAGCGCAGCAGCAGCTCCATGCCGTCACACTCGCCGCTTTTGGCGTTAATCAGCGGCTGGCAATAAACCATAAATTCGTTAGCGGTGATGCCATAACTGATCTGCCAACTGAGGCTCATGCGATTGGCGGTCGCCAGCCAGACGATGTACCCCATCAGCAGGCTGAGCATCAGCGCCAGCGGCAGCTGTGAAGGTAGCGTGTTAAGCGCCAGCCGGGCGGGAGAAGGGCCGTACAAGGTGATGCTAAACGGATAGCGCAGTGATGCCTGATCGTACGCCACTTCATCTTCAGACGGTTCAGTTTGTTCAATCAGCGGATTACCGTATTCAAGGCTCTGACCACCCACGTTGAAAATGGCGCGCTCAACCCACGGCAACTGCGGCTCCAGCAGATAATTGGTCATCAATTCAATATTAATGACTTGCAGCAGACCTTCGCGATTATCCAGCGATTTTGGCGTCCACAGCAGCAGCACCGGCGATCCTTTCAACAGATCACTGTCCGTGGCCAACATCATGCGCTGATTATTGATAGCTAATTCAGGATAGGTTTGGCTGAAGGAGAGGTTTTGCGGGCCAAAAATGCTGGAGCAGTAGAGCGCGTCGTCCTTAACCAGCAGCACGGTGCGCACGGTTTGCAGCGCGGCAATTTTCTCAATCAGCGGATAACGCACTTGCGCACAAGGTACACCAACCAAACCGAGCGTGTTGTTGGCGGAAACATCCAGCGGCGAGAACATACGATCAAAGCGTTCAATCGCGCGGGTGGCGAAATTCAGCGACTGCTGCTCAATGCGCGATTTCTCTTCGATATAACGAAAAGTTAGCGTCAGGACCAGAACCAGCGAGGCGATCACTAACGCAATAAGCAGTCGCTTACGGCGAAATTGACCCACAAATTGCTGGGGAATGAGCATCAGTAACCACCTTGCAAAACAAAGATTGAAGCCAAATTAACGTGTAGGTTATCGGCATTGAGGCGGCCAGGTTTAGCGCGGCTGAATAAAAAATACGGCACTAAAAAAAGCGCGGCCACAAAGGGCCGCGCTCGAAATCAATGTATCTGTTTTACTCAGTTGGAGGTAGCTACAGATGAATAAAAATAGCCAACTGTTGTTTAAATCACCAGCGAAGCGTTAATCGCACTGGACCTTAATCGCTAATCCGCCGCGAGAGGTTTCACGGTATTTAGCGTTCATGTCCTTACCGGTTTCGTACATGGTCTCAATCACTTTATCCAGCGACACACGTGGTTCGCTGGTACGGCGCAGCGCCATGCGCGCGGAGTTAATGGCCTTTACGGAAGCGATGGCGTTACGCTCAATGCACGGCACCTGAACCTGGCCGGCGACTGGATCGCAGGTTAATCCCAGATTGTGTTCCATGCCGATTTCCGCCGCCACGCACACCTGTTCCGGGCTGCCGCCCAGCAGTTCCGCCAGACCGGCGGCTGCCATGGAACACGCCACGCCTACCTCGCCCTGACAGCCCACTTCGGCACCCGAGATTGAGGCGTTCATTTTATACAGCACGCCAATCGCACCAGATGAGAGGAAGTAGCGGATGAAGATATCGGGCGTAACGGGTTCGATAAAGTGATCGTAATAGGCCAGCACCGCTGGCACGATGCCGCAGGCACCGTTAGTAGGTGCCGTCACCACACGACCGCCGGCCGCGTTCTCTTCATTCACTGCCAGCGCAAACATATTCACCCAGTCGATCACATCCATCGGATCTTTCGAGTGCTTTGAGGATGACACCAGCAGACGGCGCAGTGAAGCCGCACGACGAGGTACGCGCAACGGACCCGGCAGCACGCCTTCGGTATTCAGACCACGATCGATACAGGCCTGCATGGTTTGCCACACGTTGCCAAAATAGGCATAAATCTCGTCGCGAGTATGCAGCGCCAGTTCGTTTTTCATCACCAAACCGGACAGCGACAGCCCACTTTCGCGACAGTGGCTGAGCAGCTCTTTAGCAGAGTGGAAAGGCCACGGCACGGAAACTTCGTTCAACACCGGTTGGCCGAAATGCTCTTCATCGACGATGAAACCGCCGCCGATGGAGTAGTAGGTTTTGCTTAGAATGAGCAGATCACCCGCGAAGGCAAACACCGTCATGCCGTTTTCATGCAGCGACAGGTTTTCACTGCGGAACACCATGCCACCTTCACGCGGGAAATCCACTTCGCGCGCGCCGTTGGCTAACAGCAGACGCTCGCGCTGCTCCACGTCTTTAATGAACGCAGGAATGCCATCAATATCGACGGTGGCCGGTTCGAAGCCCGCCAGGCCCATGATAATCGCGATATCAGTGTGGTGACCTTTGCCCGTGAGCGACAGCGAACCATAGACGTCAACCGCCACGCGCGTCACGTCCTGCAATTTGCCTTGTTCGGCCAGCAGATCAACAAACTGCTTGCCCGCTTTCATCGGGCCGACGGTATGTGAACTGGATGGGCCGATGCCCACTTTAAACATGTCAAAAACACTAATCACCGGTGACACTCCTCACAAATCTTATTCTGCACGGCATAAGCCGTTTATGCGGCTAATAGTAATCGCCCATGCCGTATAACGAGCAGCTTTTCGCATGAAATAAACTAATTATAAACCCCAGAAATAGTTATCCGTTTGTACTGTTGTGAAGCGGATCGGTTTTCCCGGCGAAAGGCTAACGTTCATCGCTGCGGATTGCCTGCCCAAAAGTGGCCACGGCCTGCTCCGAAGCTTCAGTGTGTGCTGCTGAAAAGGGCACCTTTGCCAGAGCCCGCACCAGATCTAAAGCAAAAAGATATTTTAACTGGCAAGCATTAGGTGATTTACGGTAGGGCGATTTGTTGACCGAGCGCACGAATAATCCCTGCGGTCATGCCCCAGATAAAATAATCCTCGTACCAGGATAACCAAACCTGATGTTGGCGATGACCACGGCGCAAGGTGAGATCGCTGTAGCGGCTCAAACGCAATGCTTCCGACAGCGGCATGGCAAAGGCGCTTTCCACTTCGTCCGGATTGAGCTGCAAAGCAAAATCAGCCGGAATAATGCCCACGACCGGCGTCACAGCGAAACCGGTGCTGCTGGTCACCGGCGGCAGAACGCCGATGATCTGCACCTGTTCCGGCTGGATTCCCACTTCTTCCTGCGCTTCACGCAGTGCGGTGTGGATCAGCGAAGTGTCAGTGGCATCCTGCATGCCGCCGGGAAAGGCGACTTGCCCGGCGTGTTTACGCAGGTGTGATGAGCGACGCGTGAGCAGCAAGCCAGGTTCTGCGCCGTCGATCACCGGCACCAGTACCGCCGCACGGCGTCCACTGATGGCACTTTTCGGCGCATGCAGCGGCGGTTGCAGGACAAAGCGGCTGAGGAACTGCTCAAGGGTTAAATTCATTTTAGGTCCCATCACGCAGGCTGGGCAAAATACGGTTCACCTTATGGAAGGTTTCCTGATATTCGGCATCAAGGTCGCTATCCGCCACCAATCCACCACCGGCGGCGCAGTAAAGCTGGTGGTTTTCCGCTATCAGCGTGCGAATGGTGATGCTGGTATCCATACGGCCACACAGGCTGATGTAGCCGATGCTGCCACACCACGCATTGCGGCGATGCGGCTCTAACTCTTCGATGATCTCCATCGCGCGGATCTTCGGTGCGCCGGTGATGGAACCACCGGGGAAGCAAGCACGCAGCAAATCGGTTGCGCTCAGCGTCTCAGGCAAACGTGCACGCACGGTGCTGACCAGATGATGTACCGCCGGGAAAGGTTCAACCACGAACAGTTCCGGTACGCTGACGCTGCCGGGCACGGCCACGCGGCCAATATCATTGCGCAGCAGATCGACAATCATCAGGTTCTCCGCGCGATCTTTCTGCGAGTTGGCGAGCTTCTCTGCCTGCAAACGGTCGGCCTCGGCATCAGCAAGACGCGGCAAAGTGCCTTTAATCGGACGCGTTTCAATCTCCTGCTGCTGTAAAGCGAGGAAGCGCTCTGGCGATAAACTCAGCAGCACGCTGTCCGGCAAACGCAGGAAGGCGCTGAACGGCGCGCGATTCGCCTGCGTCAGACGCAAAAATGCCTGCCACTCATCACCGCGATAGCCCGCCTGAAAACGCTGTGCCAGATTCACCTGATAGCAATCACCGGCTTGAATATAGGCCTGCACCGCGTGGAACCGCTGCGCATACTGGTCATAACTGAGGTTGGATTGCCACTCGCTGGTCATGGCGAAAGGCTCGGCGGGCGACGCGGTTTGTGCTTGCAGCCAGTGCCAGCGCTGCCCGGCATCGGTGAGCGAAACCAGCGTCAGTTTTTGCTGATGGTGATCGGCGATCAGCGCCCAGTCATAAATGCCCACCGCCATATCCGGCGTGGTGAGATCCTGCAGCGCGCGCTGCGGCAGGTTTTCAAAGCGTCGTCCTAAATCGTAACCGAACAGGCCGAGGGCGCCGCCCTGAAACGGTAATCCGGCATCAAAAGCCGGCGTGACACCTAGCGCGGCACATTGCTGTTGCACCAGCAGCAGCGGATCGGCGGCGGAGTGAATGACGTCATCACCGCAGATAATTTCAGTGCTGGCACCGCGTGTAGTCAGCGTCGCGCGCGGATCGGCGGTGAGGATATCAAAGCGATTATCCGCATGATCGGCCTGGCCGGAGGTCAGCAACATCGCCCAGCGTTGGTGGGCTAGCGGAGCAAAAAGGTCTAACAGCGTTTCGGGCGTATACTTCAGAACGAGGCTTTTTACCATCATGGGACAAATCACTTCAGCAAGCAGGTCGCTAGCCTGACATATTTTTTTGTTGCTGGCACCCGTTTGTTCCACGTGGTAATAATGCGTCCCCCATGCACCAGGAGTGAATTATGTTTACAGGTCTTCCAGCGTTATCCCATGAGCAACAGCAGCAAGCGGTTGAACGCATCCAGGAATTAATGGCGGGCGGTATGTCGAGCGGACAGGCGATTGCGCAAGTGGCGCAGGAGATTCGTCAAACCTATAAAGGTGAAGCCATTCGGGCGATGTTCGAAGACGACGAGGATGAAGAAGACGACAACGAATAACGCCCGAACGGATTTTACAGCGCGGCGATGATTTTAATTTCGACTTTATACTTCGGGTTCATCAAACCGGCCTGCACGGTGCAACGCACCGGCGCATTGCCTGGCGAAACCCACGCATCCCAGGCGCGATTCATCGCCGGAAAATCGCTTTTCTCCACCAGAAAAATGGTGGCGTCGAGGATCTTGCTCTTATCCGATCCCACGCGCGTCAGAATGGCGTCAATCACCGCCAACGCATTGGCGGTTTGCGCTTCCGCATCTTCATCCAGGTTTTCCGGTACGCTGGTGTAATAGACGGTTTGGTTATGCACCACGGCTTCCGACATGCGGTGCTCTGGATCAATACGCGTAATGGTCATGCTGTTCTCCTTTAATTTTGCTGCGCTAGCCTGCCATATCCCAGGGGCGCATGTCATCTGTTGTGGTTGCCCGCCGGGAATCCTGACATAATTACAGTGGTTTTAATTTTTGATGTGAGGAAGTGTGGCAGACGATTTTGCAGCTGATGGCGCACTGGCGCAGGCAATTCCGGGCTTTAAACCGCGTGAAGCACAGCGCCAAATGGCCAAAGCGGTAACCGAGGCGGTGAAAACAGGCGGCGAGCTGGTAGTAGAAGCGGGCACCGGAACCGGTAAAACCTATGCCTATCTGGCGCCGGCATTGCGGGTAAAGAAAAAAGTCATTGTTTCCACCGGATCCAAAGCGTTGCAGGATCAGCTCTATAATCGCGATCTGCCTACCATCGCGCGTGCCCTGAAGTTCAGCGGCAAAACTGCGCTGCTGAAAGGGCGCTCCAACTATTTATGCCTCGAACGTCTTGAGCAGCAGAATCAAACCGGCGGCGATCTCAGCGTTCAGGCGCTGGGCGATTTGATCAGCGTGCGCGGCTGGTCGTCAGAAACCACCGATGGCGATGTCAGCAACTGCAACGGCGTGGCCGAAGACAGCCCGATCTGGCCGTTCGTCACCAGCACCAACGATAACTGCCTCGGCAGCGATTGCCCGCTGTATAAAGATTGCTTCGTGGTCAAAGCGCGCAAAAAAGCCATGGACGCCGATGTGGTGGTGGTGAACCATCATCTTTTTCTTGCCGATCTGGTGGTGAAAGAGGGCGGCTTTGGCGAACTGATCCCGGAGGCCGATGTGATGATCTTCGATGAAGCGCATCAGCTCCCCGATATCGCCAGCCAGTATTTCGGTCAGCAGCTGTCGAGCCGTCAACTGCAGGACCTCGCCAAAGACATCATCATCGCCTATCGCACCGAAGTGCGTGATGTGCAGCAGCTACAGAAATCTGCCGATCGTCTGGCGCAGTGCGCGCAGGATTTTCGTTTGACGCTCGGCGAACCGGGTTTTCGCGGCAATCTGCGCGATCTGCTGAGCGATAACAACATCATGCGCATGTTTACCTTGCTGGATGATGCGCTCGAACTCTGTTACGACGTGATCAAACTGTCGCTGGGGCGCTCCGCGCTGCTGGACGCCGCCTTTGAGCGCGCGGCGTTGTATCGCACGCGCCTGAAACGGCTGCGCGCCATTGACGAGCCCGGCTTCAGCTATTGGTATGAGTGCAATAGCCGCCATTTCACGCTGGCGCTGACGCCGCTGTCGGTGGCGGAACGCTTCCGGGAAGTGATGGATAACCGCAAAGCTGCGTGGATTTTCACGTCAGCCACGCTGGCGGTGAATGAGCAGATGAGCCATTTCTCCAGCCGCCTCGGGGTGGATAACGCTACTACGATGATCCTCGACAGCCCGTTCGATTACACCCAGCAAGCGCTGCTGTGTGTGCCACGCAACATGCCGGAACCCAATCATCCCGGCGGCGCGCGCCAGCTGGCGCGCATGATGAAGCCGCTGATTGATGCCAACAAAGGCCGCTGCTTCTTCCTCTGCACCTCGCACAAGATGATGCGCGAGTTAGCCATTGAGTTTCGTGCTTCCATGACGTTGCCGGTATTGCTGCAAGGTGAAACCAGTAAAGGACAGCTGCTAAAGCAGTTCCTGGAAGCCGGTAACGCACTGTTGGTCGCCACCAGCAGCTTCTGGGAAGGTGTTGACGTACGCGGCGATGCGCTGTCGCTGGTGATCATCGACAAGCTGCCATTTACCTCGCCGGAAGATCCGCTGCTCAAAGCCCGCATGGAAGATTGTCGCCTGCGCGGCGGCGATCCCTTTAATGATGTGCAGCTGCCCGATGCGGTAATCACCCTGAAACAGGGCGTGGGGCGTTTGATTCGTGATACCGAAGATCGCGGCGTACTGGTGATTTGCGATCAGCGCCTGGTTTCTCGCCCCTACGGCGGCCTGTTCCTGAACAGTTTGCCGCCCACGCCGCGCACCCGCGATATTGCGCGCGCCATCGAATTTGTCCGTCAGCCAGTGGATCACTAATTGTGCCAGGCTGTGATAAGATGCGCGCCATTTTGACTCTCTGAGGTTGTTATGTCCGCCCGAATTTTAGCCCTGGACACGGCGACAGAAGCCTGTTCTGCCGCGCTGCAAAATCTGCAGCAGATTGATGCCCGCTTTGAAATCGCCCCGCGCGATCATACCCAACGTATTCTGCCGCTGGTGCAGGAGCTGTTGCAGGCGCAGCAGCTGGAGCTGACCGCGCTTGACGTGCTGGCGTTTGGCCGTGGACCGGGCAGTTTTACCGGTGTGCGTATCGGCATTGGCATTGCTCAAGGGCTGGCGCTTGGCGCGAATCTGCCGATGATTGGCGTCTCCTCGTTAGCGACCATGGCGCAGGGCGCGTGGCGTTTGACCGGCGCGACGCGCGTGCTGGCCGCAATCGACGCGCGCATGGGCGAACTCTATTGGGCTGAATATCAGCGCGACGAAAACGGTGAATGGCAGGGCGCGGAAACCGAAGCGGTGATCAAACCCGACGTGGCGCAGCAACGTATTGCCGCATTAGGTGGCGAATGGACGGCTGTTGGCACCGGCTGGCAAGCCTATCCGCATCTGCTCACCTCGCCAGGCGCGCAGCTTATTGCCTCAGAGGTATTGTTACCCGCAGCAGAAGATATGCTGCCGCTGGCGCTCAGCGCCTGGCAGCGTGATGAAGCAGTTGCGGTGGAGAATGCCGAGCCGGTTTATCTGCGCAATGAAGTGGCATGGAAAAAGTTGCCGGGACGCTAGGCCGCGCGCAACTTATCTTCGCGTGCTCAGTCTAATCAGAGAAATAACAGGAGAAGTGCTATGCCAATAAGTCGTAAAGGGATGTCTGGCGCTCTGTTAGCCTGCGCAATGCTGCTCAGCGGCTGTGTTTCGGTGCCAGATTCAATTAAAGGAAGTTCTGAGCTTCCACAGCAAGATTTACTGCGCGTGATGAACGCGCCGCAACTGTTTGTCGGTCAGGAATCACGCTTCGGCGGGAAAGTGGTGAAGGTCACCAATCTTAACGGCTTAACGCGCGTGGAAATTGCGACACAGCCGCTGGATGAGAGCGCGCGTCCGCGTTTAGGCGCAGCTTCGGTTGGCCGCATCTTTGCTGACATCCGCGGCTTTGTCGATCCGGTCGATTTGAATAACCAATACATCACGGTGCTGGGCAACATCAAAGGCACCGAGAAAGGCGATATCGGTAAGGCCAGTTACAACTTTGTGGTGATCGATGTGCGCGGCTATCAGCGCTGGCATCTGACGCAACAGGTGATGACGCCGCCGCAGCCGATTGATCCCTACATCTGGTATGGCCCAACGCGCCATCGTCCGGGATATTGGGGACCCAATCCGTATTGGGGTATGAACCTCGGCCAACCGGCGCAGGTACAAACTATCCTCACCGAATAAGCTATTAATGGTGTTATTTACGGCCCGGTCGCGGTGCGTGCGAACGGGCCTTTTTATTGGGCGCGCAACCGATGCGCGAAATTTAGTGATGCGCTTCGCAACCTGAAAATGCCGAAACAGGCAAACTGGTACAATCAGTTAAAATATTGTTAACAACATTGATTGTCGAGGCGGCGATGGCTACGCAACAGGATTATCGGGGTGATTCTTTGAATAAGGTTTGGCTCAAACGCTATCCGGCAGATGTCCCTGCGGAAATTAATGCGGATCGTTACGCTTCTCTGGTCGATCTTTTCGAGCACGCAACAGAGCAATACGCCGATCAGGTGGCTTTCATCAATATGGGCCAGCCGATGACCTATCGGCAGCTGGAAAAGCAAAGCCGCGCCTTTGCCGCCTGGCTGCAGCAAGGTTTAGGGTTAAAGCAGGGCGATCGCGTGGCGCTAATGATGCCCAATCTGCTGCAATATCCCGTCGCGCTGTTTGGCGTACTGCGCGCTGGCATGGTGGTGGTCAACGTCAATCCGCTCTATACGCCGCGTGAACTCAAGCATCAGCTCGTTGATAGCGGCGCCAGCGCCATAGTGATCGTCTCGAACTTTGCCCACACGCTGGAAAAAGTGGTGGCCGAAACGCCGATCAAACATGTGATGTTAACGCGTATGGGCGATCAGCTGGCGCCGGTGAAAGCCACGCTGGTGAACTTCGTCGTTAAATACGTGAAAAAGCTGGTGCCAAAATACCATCTGCCGGGCGCGGTCCCGTTCCGCAGCGCCTTGTCGCAGGGCGAACAGATGACCTATCAACGCCCAACCGTGACCAATGACGATCTCGCTTTCCTGCAATATACCGGCGGTACCACCGGCGTGGCCAAAGGCGCGATGCTGACGCACCGCAATATGCAGGCCAATCTGGAACAGACTAAAGCTACTTACGGCAAGCTGCTGCGTCCGGGCAAAGAGCAAGTGGTGACCGCGCTGCCGCTCTATCACATCTTCGCGCTGACGGTGAACGGGCTGTTGTTCCTTGACCTTGGCGGCACCAACCTGCTGATCACTAATCCGCGCGATATTCCCGGCTTTGTTAAAGAGCTCAGCAAGTTCCCATTTACCGCCATTACCGGCGTGAACACCTTGTTCAATGCGCTGCTGAATGATGCCAATTTCAATAAGCTCGATTTCTCTACGCTGCGCCTGTCAGCCGGCGGCGGCATGGCGGTGCAAAAAGCGGTCGCCGAGCGTTGGGAAAAACTCACCGGACACTATCTGCTGGAAGGTTACGGTCTGACCGAGTGTTCGCCGCTGGTGTCAGTGAATCCGTATGACATTACCTGTCATACCGGCAGCATCGGTTTGCCGGTGCCTTCCACCGATGTGCGCATCGTCGATGATGAAGACAAGGATGTGGCGCCAGGTGAACCGGGCGAGTTGTGTATTCGCGGACCGCAGGTGATGACCGGCTACTGGCAGCGCGCCGACGCTACCGATGAAGTGCTGAAAAATGGCTGGCTGCATACCGGTGATATTGTTACCGTTGATAGCGAAGGCTTTATTCGCATCGTCGATCGTAAGAAAGACATGATTCTGGTGTCAGGCTTTAACGTGTATCCTAACGAGATCGAAGATGTGCTGATGCAGCACGAGAAAGTGCGTGAAGCCGCGGCGATTGGCGTTCCCAGCGATCTGTCGGGCGAAGCGGTAAAAGTGTGCATCGTGAAGAAAGATCCGTCACTGACGAAAGAAGAAGTGCTGGATCATTGCCGTCGCCAGCTCACCGGCTACAAAGTGCCGAAGATTATCGAGTTTCGTGACGAGTTGCCGAAGACCAACGTCGGCAAAATATTGCGTCGCGAATTGCGTGATGAGGCGAAGCGAGAAGGGCAGTAACGCGCCATTCTCCTCAGGTTAACGCCGGCACAGTCCGGCGTTTTTATTGCTTTTAACATGGAGCGCTGCGCGTTGTTTGCCGCAGCGAGAAAGACAACGTGAATTACACCCTGATCGACCAAAATGACCAACTGGCCGCCGTGTGCGAGAAAGCACGCCAGCACGCCGCCGTGGCGCTGGATACTGAATTCGTGCGCACCCGCACCTACTATCCGCAGCTCGGCCTGATTCAGCTGTTTGATGGCGACCAGCTGATCCTGATCGATCCGCTTAATATCAGTGACTGGACGCCGTTTGTGGCGCTGTTGCAGGACAAGCAGGTCACCAAATTCCTGCACGCCGGCGGCGAAGATCTGGAAGTGTTCCTGCATCGCTTTAAATGCCTGCCCGATCCCATGATTGATACGCAAATTCTGGCGGCATTTACCGGCCAGGCGTTGTCGTGGGGCTTTGCCTCGATGGTGATGCATTTCAACCAAATCGAGCTGGATAAAAGCGAATCGCGTACCGATTGGCTGGCGCGTCCGTTGACCGAACGTCAATGTGAATATGCCGCCGCCGATGTCGCCTATCTGCTGCCGATTGCCCATCAGCTGGTGGCGCAAACTGAAGAAGCTGGCAACATGGCGGCGGCGCTAAGCGAATGCAAGATGCTGTGCCAGCGCCGCCTGGATGTGCTGCAACCGGAAGAAGCCTGGCGCGACATCACCAATGCGTGGCAACTGCGTCCGCGTCAGCTTGCGGCGTTGCAACGTCTGGCCGCGTGGCGTTTAAACCTCGCGCGTCAGAAAGATATGGCGGTGAACTTCGTGGTGCGCGAAGAGAATCTGTGGAAAGTGGCGCGCTTTATGCCGGGCAGCCTTGGCGAGCTGGATCATTTAGGGCTGAACGGCCATGAAATCCGCTTCCACGGTAAAGTGATGGTGGCGCTGGTGGCTGAAGCGCAGGCGCAGGATGAAGCGACCTTGCCGCAGCCGCTGCCCAATCTGATCGACCACCCACACTACAAGCAGGCGTTTAAAGCCATTAAAGCGCTGGTGCAACAGGTGAGTGAAGAGAGTGGTTTCAGCCAGGAACTGCTGGCATCACGTCGGCAGATTAATCAGGTGCTGAGCGTGCATTGGGGATTGAAAAACGCGTCGCGCACACCTGAGTTACAGACAGGCTGGCGGGGCGACTTGCTGAAAGCAGGTATCGACGAGATTCTGCAGGCACTTTAATGCGAGCATTTTCCCCTGCGCAACACCGCAGGGGAAAATCAGGAAACCGCTTTAATCATTTAGGAACGTCTTCCGGCTCCGGCAGTGTCACGTTGAGCTCGAGGATCGAGATATCATCCCCTTTCTGATCCAGCTGAACGGTCACCATATCCGGGTCAATTTTTACGTATTTACAGATCACTTCCAAAATATCGCGCTTCAGCTGCGGCAGATAGTGGGGCTCACTGTCGCCCCTTCTGCGTTCGGCTACGATAATCTGCAGCCTTTCCTTGGCTATATTGGCTGTGTTCTTCTTACGGGATAAAAAGAAATCAAGTAATGCCATTGGTTATCCCCCGAACAGGCGTTTAAGGAAACCCTTCTTCTCTTCTTCGATAAAGCGGAAGGGGCGTTCTTCGCCAAGCAGGCGATCTACGGTATCAGCATAGGCTTTACCGGCGTCAGCGTTTGCGTCGAGGATCACCGGCTCACCCTGGTTAGAGGCGCGCAGGACAGATTGATCTTCCGGGATGACGCCAACCAGAGGAATGCGCAGAATTTCCAGCACATCTTCCATGCTCAGCATATCGCCACGGGTTACGCGGCCAGGATTGTAACGGGTCAGCAGCAGATGCTCTTTCACCGGATCCTGGCTGTTCTCTGCACGACGGGATTTCGAAGAGATGATGCCGAGAATACGGTCGGAGTCACGTACTGAAGAGACTTCCGGGTTGGTGGTGATGATGGCTTCATCGGCGAAGTACAATGCCATCAGCGCGCCGGTTTCAATACCTGCTGGTGAGTCACAGACGATAAAGTCGAACTCCATCGCCGCCAGATCGTTCAGCACTTTTTCAACGCCTTCACGCGTCAGTGCATCTTTATCGCGCGTCTGTGAAGCCGGCAAAATGTAGAGTTGCTCTGTGCGCTTGTCGCGAATCAGCGCTTGATTCAGCGTTGCATCGCCCTGAATGACGTTTACAAAGTCATACACCACGCGGCGTTCACAGCCCATGATCAAATCCAGGTTACGCAGACCGATATCGAAATCGATGACGACGGTTTTTTTGCCTTTCTGCGCTAACCCGGTAGCGATGGCCGCGCTTGACGTGGTCTTGCCAACGCCCCCTTTACCCGATGTAACTACAATAATGCGTGCCATAAATGTTGATTTCCTTAACGAAAGAAAAGGGGCTTAATTAAGTGTCTGAATGGTAAGCGCGCCCTCTATCAGGCTGAGGCGCGCCGCTTTACCAAAGAATTCCACCGGGATTTGATCGATCATCCAATATTCTCCGGCAATAGAGACCAACTCTGCGGCGAGGTTGGTGCAAAAAATCTGGCTGTCGCGTTGTCCGCCGACGCCGGCTAACGCGCGACCGCGCATCATGCCGTAAATATGGATGTTACCGTCGGCGACCAGTTCGGCACCGGCGCTGACGCTACTGGTGACGATGAGATCGGCATTGCGCGCATAAATTTGCTGGCCCGAACGCACCGGCGTATTAATGATGCGGGTTTTACTGGCGGCATCCGGCACAACTGCCGCAACAACCGGTGCGGCTTCAGCGACCGGCGCCGCGGCTTGTTTGCGGCTCTCTTTACCTTCAGAGAGCACCGGCAAGCCCGCGCGGGCAATCATTTTTTTCAGGGCTTCATCTTTGCAACCGCTGACACCAACGATACGCAGACCGGTCGCCATCACCGCTTGTTGCATCTGTTTCCAGTTAATGTCACCGGTTAACGCTGAAACATTCAGCACCACCGGCGCATTCAGCAAAAAGGCTGGTGCCTGATCGATTTTGTCCTGTAGCGCCTGACGAATCACCTCGGGTTGCGAATGATGCAGATGAACGACTGACAGGGTAAAACTGCTTCCCTTGAATTCGATTGGCGTTTGCGACATCTGTGCTGACTCAGTCCTGTTTTACGACCCTTAAATGTACGCCGATAAAATCGGCAATAACATCAAACGGTCAATATTCGAAGTTCTGCAAGCATGTTATAGTTACTGCTATATTCAGGCAAGTGACGCCATCGGTTAATTCGAGTAAAAAATATGTTTTGTGTGATCTACAGAAGCCCGCAACGTGAACAGACTTATCTGTATGTTGAAAAAAAAGACGATTTCTCACGGGTACCGGAAGAACTGCTGCGTGGCTTCGGCAAACCCCAGCTGGCCATGGTGCTGTCACTGGATAAGCGTGACAAGCTGGCTAACGCGGATATCAATAAAGTTAAGCAAGGTTTAAGCGACCACGGCTTTTATTTGCAAATTCCACCGCCGGTTGAAAGTCTGCTCAACATTCATCTCGATCAGGGTAAAAAAGATTAATTCAGATTCCTCTGTAAATATATCCTGTAGAAATAATCAGTGCTATTTGCGTTAATTAACTGCCCGCTTTAACTCTTTATTGCGGGCAATTATCCCGGCGTTTAGCTGATTTTGTTGTATACGATTAACGACTTTTGACAATTTCCGCCACGCCTGCTGCCATAAACCCGCTAATATATTCCACCTCAGCGTGCCGCGTTCCGGCTCTGAGCCAGACTTCATCGCCAGATGCACTGGCGGCAAACACAACCAAAGCAGGGGAATAGCATGTATCAGCATCGTAACTGGCAGGGCGCTCTGTTGGATTATCCGGTCAGCAAAGTGGTTTGCGTCGGCAGCAACTATGCAAAGCACATAAAGGAAATGGGAAGTGCCACGCCAACCGAACCGGTAGTGTTTATCAAACCGGAAACCGCGGTGTGCGATCTGCGCCAGCCGCTGTCAATCCCGGCAAATTTTGGTGAAGTGCATCATGAAGTGGAGCTGGCGGTGTTGATTGGCTCGACGCTGAAGCAGGCGAGCGAAGAGCATGTGGCGAAGGCGATTGCCGGTTATGGCGTCGCGCTGGATTTGACCTTACGTGACGTGCAGGCCGGGTTGAAGAAAGCGGGCCAACCGTGGGAAAAATCCAAAGGTTTCGATAACTCGTGCCCGCTGTCAGGTTTTATTCCGGTTGCCGAGTTCAGCGGCGATCCCCAGAACACCGAACTGAAGCTGATGGTTAACGGCGAAGTGCGTCAGCACGGGACGACCGCCGATATGATCCACAAAATTCTGCCGCTGATTGCCTATATGAGCCAGTATTTCACCCTGCGCGCGGGCGATGTGGTGCTGACCGGTACGCCTGAAGGCGTTGGCCCGATGCGTTCTGGCGACAAGCTGGAAGTATCGCTGGCGGGTCACGGTATTTCGACGCGCGTTCTGTAAAACTTGCATCACCGCACCTGAACCTTTATAAGGTGCGGTCTCTTTGCTAACCCGGACCGCCATCATGACTGAACAACCTTTCTGGCAGACTAAACGCCTTGACCAAATGAACGACGCAGAGTGGGAATCCCTGTGCGACGGCTGCGGCCAATGTTGCTTGAATAAGTTGCAGGATGCGGATACCGACGAAATCTACTTCACCAACGTGGCCTGCAATCAGCTGAATATCAAAACCTGCCAATGCCGTAACTACGAGCATCGTTTTGAGTTAGAAGAGAATTGCATCAAGTTGACGCGTGAAAACCTCACCAGTTTTGAATGGCTGCCGCGTACCTGCGCCTATCGCGTGTTAGGGGAAGGGAAAACCTTGCCGGCCTGGCATCCGCTGATCGCCGGTTCTAAAAAGGCGATGCATGCGCAGCGCATTTCAGTGCGTTTTATTGCGGTGCGTGAGAGTGAAGTGCGGGATTGGGAAGAGCATATAATCGATCGACCGGATCGCAACGGTTAAACATAAAACAGGCAGCCAGGGCTGCCTGTTTTTTTGTGTTTAACGTCCGAACAGATCGCGGCGTTTCGGTTTGAACGGTTGTGCAATCAACACCAGCAGCGCCACCAGCAGATAAGCGCCGAAAATCACGATCATCCACTGCGGCATGCTCCAGGTCATGAAAGTCCAGCCGCGCTCGGCGCAGTCACCGCTGGCCACAAACACCGAAGGCAACCATTTATCCAGTGGCAACCAGGTTGGGAAACGTGCGGCAAAGTCGCAGGTGACAAACGGATTGGGATGCAGCTGAATCATGGTGTGATCGTAAGAGAGGCGAGTGCCTTCAATCGCGCTATAAATCCAGATGAGGATCGCCGCCCAGCGCAGCGGGGTTTTCGGTGCAATCGCACCCACGATGCCCGCGCCCATCACGCCAAACAGCGCGCAACGCTCATAAATACACATTACGCAGGGTTGCAGCCCCATGACGTGCTGAAAATACAACGCCGTCAATTCAAACGCTAGCGCCGTCAGGGCCAGCAGAAGCCAGGCACCGCGTCCACGCGAGCATTGATTCAAATATCGCAACATATTGCTTTTCCTGTAACCGTTAATGTTTCGCAGTGTAAACCAAAAGCGCAACCGTGCCAGCCAGGTAAAGGGAAAAAATCATGTACAAAAATGACTTAAGTCGCGTTGAGGCCAAAAAAGATCCGGCCATGCGCTTCATCCGATAAGTGCAAGCCACAGGAGCAGCGCAAACGTGTGCTTGCCAGCGTTGTTTCATCTGAATTCACGGCTGAATTTTGCGCCAGCGCGCGCTTTTAATCGGTTGGCAGGCTATTTCCGCTATAGCCGCTCTGGTATGATGAGTCGCATTACGATAAAGAAAGCAACGAGAAATAAATGCTATGGTGATTAAGGCGCAGAGCCCCGCGGGATTTGCGGAAGAGTATATTATTGAAAGCATCTGGAACAGTCGTTTTCCGCCGGGATCCATTCTACCTGCCGAACGTGAGCTTTCTGAACTGATTGGTGTGACCCGCACCACGTTGCGTGAAGTCTTGCAGCGTCTGGCGCGCGATGGCTGGTTGACCATTCAACATGGCAAACCGACGCGCGTAAACGATTTTTGGGAAACCTCCGGTTTAAACATCCTCGAAACCCTGGCCCGACTCGATCACGATAGCGTCCCCCAGTTGATTGATAATCTGCTGTCGGTGCGGACTAACATCTCTTCGATTTTTATCAGCCGTGCGCTGCGTCATCATCCTGATAAAGCGCGCGAAGTGCTGGAAAATGCACTGATCGAGGAAGACAAAGCCGAAGCCTACACCGAGCTGGATTATCGCGTGTTCCGCGGCCTGGCGTTTGCATCAGGTAACCCGATTTATGGTCTGATTTTGAATGGCCTGAAAGGGTTGTATACCCGCGTGGGTCGTCACTACTTCTCCAGTCTGGAAGCGCGTGAACTGGCGCGTAACTTCTATCGCCAGCTGGCTGACCTGTGCGTGGCTAATCCTTCGCAGGAGCAGATTGTCGATAGCGTGCGTGAATACGGACGCCGCAGCGGTGAGATTTGGCACAAGATGCAGAAAAGCATGCCGGACGATTTAGCCAGTAAGCGATAAAAGAAAAACCGGACTTCGACAGTCCGGTTTTTTTTGCCTTAAAGCGTTGGGCCGCGCGTGGGCGAACGATCCAGCAACTCGACGCTGCCGTCTTCATTCTGCTGTTCCAGAATCACATCAAAGCCCCACAAACGGTGCACATGCTTCAACACTTCTTTGCGGCTCTTATCGAGCGGCGCACGCTGTTGCGGCACATAACGCAGCGTCAGTGAGCGATCGCCACGCAAATCCACGTTGTAGACCTGAATGTTAGGTTCCAGATTGCTCAGGTTGTATTGCGCCGACAGCTGCTGACGAATGGCGCGGTAACCCGCTTCGTCATGGATCGCTGCAATTTCGAGGAAATTGTTGCGGTCATCATCCATCACCGTGAACAAGCGGAAATCACGCATCACTTTTGGTGACAAGAATTGGCTGATAAAGCTTTCGTCCTTGAATTCACGCATGGCGAAATGCAGGGTTTTCAGCCAGTCGGAACCGGCAATGTCCGGGAACCAGTAGCGATCTTCTTCGGTCGGTGTCTGACAGATGCGTTTAATGTCCTGGAACATCGCGAAGCCCAGCGCATACGGGTTGATGCCGTTATACCACTGGCTGTTATACGGTGGCTGATACACCACGTTGGTGTGGCTGTGCAGGAACTCCATCATAAAGCGTTCCGACACTTTGCCTTCGTCATACAGATGATTAAGGATGGTGTAGTGCCAGAAAGTGGCCCAGCCTTCATTCATAACCTGCGTCTGTTTCTGCGGATAAAAATACTGGCTAACTTTGCGCACAATGCGCAGCACTTCACGTTGCCAGGATTCCAGCAGCGGCGCATTTTTTTCCATAAAATAGAGCAGGTTTTCCTGCGGTTCAGAAGGGTAGCGCGATGCCTCAACGTGCACCGACTCTTTCTCTTTACGCGGCAGGGTGCGCCACAGCGTATTCACCTGACTCTGCAAATACTCTTCGCGGCTCTGCTGGCGCGCCTTCTCTTCCTGCAGCGAAATTTTCTGCGGACGCTTATAGCGATCCACACCGTAGTTCATCAACGCATGGCAGGAATCGAGCAGCCGCTCAACTTCCTCCACGCCATAGCGCTCTTCGCAGTCGGTAATGTAATTTCGCGCAAACAGCAGGTAATCCACAATCGAACTGGCATCGGTCCAGCTGCGGAACAGATAGTTATTTTTAAAGAAAGAGTTGTGACCGTAACAGGCGTGCGCCATTACCAGCGCCTGCATGGTCATGGTGTTCTCTTCCATCAAATAGGCGATACACGGATTGGAGTTGATGACGATCTCATACGCCAGGCCTTGCTGACCATGCTTGTAGCGCTGTTCCGTTTCGATGAATTTCTTGCCGAACGACCAGTGCGCATAGTTGATCGGCATACCCACGCTGGAGTAGGCATCCATCATCTGCTCGGAGGTGATCACTTCAATTTGGTGCGGATAGGTTTCCAGTCCGTAACTTTTGGCTACGCGGTCAATTTCCGCCAGATAATCATCCAGCAGTTCGAAGGTCCAGTCGGGACCATCACTGAGTCGTTTACTGTTGCGGGTTGGCTCGTCAAAGATTGTCGTCATAGCGCACCTCTGTTTTGCAAGCGGCAGGAGTTACCTGTCACGATCGTTTAAGGCCTCATCCTGAGTAAAGATGGCCCAAAAAACTGAGCGAACACTTCAATGATAGTCCACTGTCGCCTATCCGAAACTGAATCTCAATCGAATTCTTTTGGCAGAAAATCATTCAAAAAGCGTTAGTTAAGCCGATACTGATGACAAGTGTTGGTTAGGTTTCATTTTGCAGAATAATGCTCTGTTTATAAGTGGATTGTATGACTGCGGCGCTTTCTCCTGAAAAAAGTCAAAACCGCTGCCCTCCGCATAATAAATTGCTGATTAAGGGATTTAAGGCATAAAAAATCCTGATTTTGCCGCTGTTGCATGATTTCAGTGTGCAGTCAGGTAAAAAACATGTGAAATAAGTCGGTCGAATGTAAGATTTCAATAGCGGTCGGGTTATGCTGTGTTGGGCTGGGTTAATAGTTAATTATTCTTTTGCTGCGACGAGGGGCTTATGCGCGTAGTGATTCTTGGTAGTGGTGTGGTTGGGGTAGCGAGCGCATGGTATCTGGCGCAGGCCGGACATGAGGTAACGGTTATCGATCGTCAACCTGCCGCCGCGCTGGAAACCAGCGCCGGTAATGCGGGACAGATTTCACCGGGCTATGCTGCGCCCTGGGCGGCGCCGGGCGTTCCGCTGAAAGCGGTCAAATGGATGTTCCAGCGTCACGCGCCGCTGGCGGTACGTCTTGATGGCAGCAAATTCCAGCTGGAATGGATGTGGAATATGCTGCGAAACTGCGACATGCAGCACTATCAAGAGAATAAGAGCCGCATGGTGCGCATTGCGGAGTACAGCCGCGACTGCCTGAAAACGCTGCGCGCCAGCACCGGCATTGCCTATGAAGGTCGGCAGGGCGGCACGCTGCAGCTGTTCCGCACGCAGCAACAGTTCGAAAGTGCCAGCAAAGATATCGCCGTGCTGCGCGATGCGGGCGTGCCCTATGAGTTGCTGGAAGCGCATCAGCTCAAAAATGTCGAACCTGCGCTGGCGGCCACGGCGCATAAACTCACCGGCGGTTTGCGTCTCCCTAACGACGAAACCGGCGACTGCCAACTGTTCACCCAACGTCTGGCTGCGATGGCAGCGGCGGCGGGCGTAACCTTCCGCTACAACACCTCGGTTGATCAGTTGTTGCGTGAGGGCAATCGCATTTATGGCGTGAAGTGTGGCGATGAAGTGATCAAAGCCGATGCTTACGTGGTGGCATTCGGTTCCTATTCAACCGCGCTGCTGAAAGACATTCTCGCCATCCCGGTTTACCCGTTGAAAGGCTATTCGCTGACGATTCCAATCAAGAATGCCGACGCCGCACCGGTTTCCACCATCCTCGATGAAACCTACAAAGTGGCGGTAACGCGCTTTGACGATCGCATTCGCGTGGGCGGCATGGCAGAAATTGTTGGTTTTAACACCAAACTGTTGCCGGCACGACGCGAAACGCTGGAGATGGTGGTCCGCGATCTCTATCCTGAAGGCGGTTTTGTCGAACAGGCCACGTTCTGGACCGGATTGCGTCCAATGACGCCAGACGGTACGCCGATTGTCGGGCGCACGCCGCTCTCCAATCTCTATCTCAATACCGGTCACGGTACGCTGGGATGGACGATGGCTTGTGGTTCCGGTCAGCTTCTGGCTGATTTAATTTCCGGTCAGAAACCGGCGATTGCCGCAGATGATTTGTCAGTGCTGCGCTACCTGCCAGGTTTTGAGCCACATTCTTCGCCACTGCGTAACGCCAGCGCGGCGCGCTGAGACCTCAGGGAGAGTAAAAGCATGTCACGTCCAACCGGTGCCACCATCAATCAACAGGCATTGCGTCATAATCTGGCCGTTGTTCGCCGGGCGGCCCCGCAATCACGCGTCTGGTCGGTGGTAAAAGCCAATGCGTATGGTCACGGTGTGGCTCGTGTGTGGCAAAGCCTGGCAGAAACCGATGGTTTCGCGCTGCTGAATATGGAAGAGGCGATCCTGCTGCGTGAGCAGGGCTGGAAAAAACCGATCCTGCTGCTGGAAGGTTTCTTTCATGCCGAGGATTTAGCGCTAATCGATCGTTACCGCCTCACCACCAGCGTGCACAGCAACTGGCAGATTCAGGCGCTGGCAAAAGCGCAGCTGTCGGCACCGGTCGATGTGTACCTCAAAATCAACAGCGGCATGAACCGGCTTGGTTTCCGTCCTGAGCAGGCTCATGCGGCGTGGCAAAAACTGCGCGCTCTGCCGAACGTCGGTGCAATGACGCTGATGGCGCACTTCGCTGATGCAGAAAATCCGCAAGGAGTTGTTGAGCCGATGAAGCGCGTCGAACTGGCGGCGGAAGGGCTCGATTGTCCGCGTTCCCTGTCTAACTCTGCGGCCACGCTGTGGCATCCTGAAGCGCATTTTGACTGGGTGCGTCCGGGCATCATTCTCTATGGTGCATCACCGAGCGGCGACTGGCAGGATATCGCCAGCACCGGATTGCAGCCGGTGATGACGCTCACCAGCGAAATCATTGGCGTGCAGCAGCTGAATGCCGGTGACGGCGTGGGTTACGGTTATCGCTATCACGCCAGCGGCACCCAGCGTATCGGCATTGTCGCCTGTGGTTACGCCGACGGTTATCCGCGTCATGCGCCCACCGGCACGCCAGTCAGCGTGGATGGCATACGCACGCAAACGCTGGGCGCCATCTCCATGGACATGATGATGATCGATTTAGAACCTTGCCCGCAGGCCGGCATCGGTTCAAAGGTGGAGCTGTGGGGCAATCAGGTGAAGATCGATGAGGTGGCAAAAGCCGCCGGAACGGTGGGCTACGAGCTGATGTGTGCGCTCGCGCCACGCGTTCCGGTTGAGGTTATTTAAGCGCGGTCACGCGACCGTGCATTTTCTTACTGCAGCGCCAGGCGGTCAGTGCCAGCGCTGCACCCAGCAGCATCATCAATGCCAGTGACGACTTCTCCGCAACGGGCAATGCCACGATTGCCATGCTGCCGCCCGCACCACACGCCATCTGAATAAATCCCTGCAGTGCTGAGGCCACGCCCGCTTGCTGCTGATATGGCTCCAGCGCGTAGCTGGTGGCGGGACCGACCGTGAACGCCAGGCCAGCAACGGAAACCGCCACGGGAATCATGTACAGCGCCCAATGGTTTTGCCACGCCGCCGGTAACAGCGTGGTGCCCATCATCAGAAGAATTGCGCCGATCAACATGGTGGCGAAACCCATCGCCAGGCAGAACGGGCGTCCCGCTTTGCGAATGGTTTTGTTTACGAACGCGCTAACCAGCATGATCCAAAACCCGTTGGCGCCAAAGGCGAAAGAGAATTGCAACGGCGTCAGGCCGCCTTCGGTCATCAGCACGTGTGGCGCCAGAGACACATAGGTCAGCACCATACCCAGCGCGCCGGCATTGGCAAAGGCAAAGGCGAGAAAGCGCGGTTCACGGGCGATGGCAGCATACTGCGCCAGCGGTAAACCTTTAACGCGTAAGGTGTCCGCCGGGCGCGTTTCGGGCAGCCACAGCAGGACGATCAAGCCGATCACCACCGCATAGCCGCACAGGAACCAGAACGGCATCCGCCAGCCGTAGGCTTCGGCGAGGATCCCACCCAGCAGTGGCGCCAGCGCGGGAACGATATTCAGCGCACCATTGAGAAAGCCGTAAGCGCGTGCGGCATCCTCGCCACTGAGACGGTCACGCACGCCGCTGAAGGCCACCACCGCCGTGCAGCACACCGCGCAACCCTGAATGATGCGGGCGAGAAAGAACACCGGCCACAGCGTGCTCGTGGCGGCAATCGCGCTGCCAATGATGTAAAGCGCAAGACCAATTAACGCGAGCGGCTTACGACCAAAATTATCCACCAGCGGACCGGTGATCAATTGGCCAATGCCCATCACCAATAAAAACAGAGGAATCGTGATTTGGATGAGGCTCACCGGGCTGTTAAGACCTTCGGCGATTTGCGGCAATGTCGGGAGGTAAAGATCAATGCCAAGCGGCGCCAGCAGCACCAGGCTAAGAAGTATTAAGGTGAATTTTTGCATTACGAACCGGACGACCTGTTAAACAATCCGGAAGGGTAATGACTCTTAGGGGAAAAAGAAAGGGATAATAAAAGCGATGCCTGCCGAAGTGCACAGGCACCGCCTCGAGGGTATTAGTAAGCGCCGTCGCGACGAACCACTACGCCAGCGGTTTTGAACAGAATTGCAATGTCAGTCCATAACGCCCAGTTTTTCACGTACCAGGAATCGAAGTAGACGCGCGTATCGTAGTCAATGTCGTTACGTCCGCTGACCTGCCACAAGCCGGTCATGCCCGGTTTCGCCATCAGGTAGTAATCCACATCACCGGCATAACGCTCCAGTTCTGCTTCAATCACCGGACGCGGACCGACCAGACTCATTTCGCCACGAATCACGTTCCACAACTGTGGCAGCTCATCAAGGCTGGTTTTGCGCAGGAAGTTACCAATTTTGGTCACACGCGGATCGTTTTTCAGTTTGAAATCACGGTCCCATTCGGCACGCGCTTCCTCGCTGGTCGCCAGCAAATTTTGCAGCACTTCCTGCGAGTTGGTCACCATTGAGCGGAACTTCAGGCACTTAAACTTCACGCCATCTTGCCCAACGCGTTCATGACCATAAATCGCATTGCCGCCGTCACGTTTCACCATCGCACACAGCAGTCCAAATACCGGTCCGAGGAACAGCAGCAGCATGGATGCCACCACGATATCGAAGGTGCGTTTCAGGAAGCGCGAAGAGCGTTTCGCCAGGTTGTTGCTGACGCGCAAAATCATCACTTCATGGCTGAAGATGAATGACATATCGGTGCCATACAGCGGCACGCCGCGCAGCGTTGGGATCACGGAAATTGAACGGCACTTCATTTTGGACAGGAACTTCAGCCATTTATCGCGCACCACTTGCTGCTCAAATTCGGTGGCGACGATAAATTGCGTGTTGTCACGGTCCATGGTTTGCCAGTTGATGTCTTTCCAGGTGATCACCGGAACGCCATTAACCTTCTCATGCTGTTGGTCATCATCCAGCGAGATAAACGCCTGCACGTTATAACCGAGGATCTCCTCGCTCTGCAGCGCCGCATAAGCTTCCATGGCATTTTTACCGGAACCAATGATGATGGTTTCCTTCTGCCACTGACCTGCGCGGTTGATGGCGCGTTTTACCACGGCACGCATTAACGGCAGCAGCAGCAGGGCGTAAGTCCAGCTGAATACCCAAACCATGCGCGAGAAGTCCCATTTTGAAAAGGCAATCAACGCCAGATCAAGCAGAGAGAAGACGAACAGGGTTTTAATCACTTCTTTCAGTTCAAACCAAAACGGCTTGCGATAAGTGTAGTGACGCATACGCACCCAGAACCAGGCGGTGCAAAGAATAGAAAGGCTAAATTGGGCAATAAACCGGTATTCAATCTGCTGGGGCGGAATAAAGGTATCCAGTTCGCCCCAAATACCTTGAACGGTGGCGGCAGATAAAAACAATGCCAGATTTAATGCAATTAAATCCGAGAAACTAAGTGCGACTTTTGCGATGAGGTTTTTGCGCAGTCCGCTCCACGAGCGGGTTGCATCATTCATTATCAAAGTACTTGCCATAAAACCTGCTCTCTTTTCTTAAGTAAAAGATGGCCTGACCAGAATCAAGTACGCGCTCAGGAGTGGTCCGCTGAAAAATGGAAAGAATAATTCTTTCAGCGAGATATAAGTCAGTGCTGCCATAAGCGCTGCAAGGAAAGGACCGTTTGAGACGTGATGCACGTCACGAAAAGCTGCAGCAACGTTTAAGAGTATGCAGGAGTTATTTGACCGAGTTAATATGGAAATAGTCTGAAAAGGAAATAAATGACTAAAGAAATAATTGGCTATTTAATTGAAATGTATGGTTAAAAGTTAATTAATCTCGAATATTACGCTTCATTTTAAGACAGCTTTTCGGAATGACCGCCATTCACATCAATGGCGGCGCCAGCCAATCAGGCGGGTTTTTTTAATACCCACAGGTCCTGCTGCTTGTCATAGTGTCCGATTTGCAGATCGACAGCCTCTTCATCAATCCATGCCGGTACACTGGTATCCACATCCCAGCCGTCGAGTTGGTCACTCAGGCCGGGATTGGTATGGCAGGGAATACTGACAGTGTCGCCATTGTCACTATTGAACTCTGCATCAACGATTTCATATTGACCAATCTTCACCACGCGTCCCATTACATTCTCCCGTATTTGCTGGGTTGAATAGTGAGCATAGTCGTTCACACGCAGTTTACGAGCGATAAAGCCTCGGATTAATCCTTGTCTTCGCTGACGCGCACACCGACCTTCACAATCTGGTTATCTTCTTTTTCTGCCACCGTCCAGGTTAACTGCTTCCATTCCACCTGATCGCCAACCACCGGCGTGCTGCCGAGCAAACTCATTACCAGCTGTCCTAGCGACTGCTGATCGTTGGTCTGTTCATCTAACTCCAGGCCGTAAATTTGCGCCACGTCGCGCAGGCGCGCCTCGGCATCCAGAATAAAGTCGCCGAAGAAGCGTTGATCCAGCGATACCGGCGGCGATTGGCTGAACATTTTACCCAAGGCGGGGAGATCACGTTCACGGCCAATCACACACAGCACATCGCCTTCTTTCAGGCGCGTATTGCCGTTGGGATGCATTAACGCGTTATCGCGGAACAGGGCGGCGATGCGGGTTTCGCGCGGCATCTGCAAATCACGCAGCGCTGCGCCGACGCACCATTTGTCGGCGCTCAGCTGATAAATAAATTGTTCCCACGGATTCTCCGGATGGATATCCAGCCCAACCCGGCTAATCGGCGAGGCGGTTGGTGGCACCACCACTTTGGCGCGTTTGGCGGCATAGCCCAGCGAAGTGCCTTGCAGCATCAACGACACCAATACTACAAAGAAAGCGATGTTGAAGTAGAGCTTGGCGTTCTCCAGCCCGGCCATCATCGGAAATACGGCGAGGATGATTGGCACTGCGCCACGTAAGCCCACCCAACTGATGAAGATACGTTCGCGTCCGGTGAAGCCTTTGAACGGTAACAGACCAACCAGAATCGACAGCGGGCGCGCTACCAGAATCAACCACAGCGACAGAATCATCGCCGGCACCGCGATGTGCCACAAATCGGAGGGTGTCACCAGCAAGCCCAGCACAATGAACATGCCGATTTGGCTCAGCCATGCCATACCGTCAAAGGTTTGCAAAATACCGTGGCGGTTACGGATCGGGCTGTTGCCCAGCAGGAAGCCACACAGGTACACCGCCAGAATGCCGCTGCCTTCCATCACGGTGGTGAGAGCAAACACGATGATGCCACCACTCACCGCCAGCAGCGGATACAAACCCTGCGCCAGATTGATCCGGTTAATCAACTGCTGCAGCGCCCAGCCGCCGCCCAGGCCTAATACGATGCCAAGACCAAACTGCTGCACCAGATGCACCACAAACATCCAGCTCAGGCCGGACTGGCCTTGCTGAATCATGTCGATCAGCGTGATGGTGAGAAACACCGCCATCGGATCGTTGCTGCCGGATTCAATCTCCAGCGTGGAGCTGACACGTTCGTTGAGGCCTTTATCACCCAGCAGCGAAAATACGGCAGCGGCATCGGTAGAACCGATAATCGCGCCAATCAGAAAGCCCTGCATCAGATCGAGCTTAAACAGCCAGGCAGCGGCAACGCCGGTTAACCCTGCAGTGATCATCACGCCAACCGTCGCCAGCGATAATGCCGGGCCGAGCGCCACCTTTAGCGAAGATGCTTTGGTGCGCATGCCGCCATCAAGCAAGATGATGGCTAAAGCGAGGTTGGAGACCAGATAGGCGACGGGATAGTTATCAAAGGCGATGCCACCGATACCATCAATCCCGGCCAACATGCCGAGAGCGAGGAAGATCACCAGAATCGGAATGCCAAGGCGTGAGGAAAAGGAACTGAGCAAAATACTTGCTGCTACCAGCACGGACCCAATAATGAACAAACTGTAAATCATGCTGGTATTCAACGGCGTTCTCCTGCGGCGGGGCAAAAAAGACAAACTGCGGGCGATTCACACAGACAAGGTGGAAAGATAATGCCTTATCAATAGCTTGTCAGCGCTTAATTGCACATTTTTTCATTCTGTGGGTCCGCATCCCATATACAGCTAAATTTGTATGAAAAAACAACAGGAAATGGCGCGAAGTGAGCGGGGCTGCTGCAAAGAAAAAGCCGGTCAGTGACCGGCTTATAAACTCAGGCTTCTGCAGCCTGTTTGTGGAAAAGTTCTCTAAATACCGGATAGATGTCTTCTGGCTCGCGGATATGTTGGATTGCGAAGTTATCAAACATTGCCTGCAGATGTTCATACTCGCGCCATAAGGTCTGATGCGCGCGACGCGTGATCTCGATGTAGCTGTAATAACGCACAACCGGCAGAATATGTTTGGCTAAGATCTCGTGGCAGAGCGGTGAATCATCGGCCCAGTTATCACCATCCGACGCTTGCGCCGCATAGATGTTCCACTGTGACGGGTCATAACGCTCTTTAACCACCTCATCCATCAACTTCAGTGCACTGGAAACAATGGTGCCGCCCGTTTCCTGCGAGTAGAAGAACTCCTGTTCGTCGACCTCTTTCGCCTGAGTGTGATGCCGGATGTAAACCACGTCGACGTTCTTGTAGGTACGGCTCAGGAACAGATACAGCAGAATGTAGAAACGCTTCGCCATATCTTTGGTGGCTTGATCCATCGAACCAGACACGTCCATCAGGCAGAACATCACGGCCTGGCTGGAAGGTTCTGGTCGCTTCTCGAAGTTTTTGTAGCGCAGGTCAAAGGTATCGATAAACGGCACGCGGTCGATGCGCGCGCGCAACTCAGCGATCTCTTTACGTAAACGCTCCTCTTCCAGTAACTGCGCCGGTTCGCTGGTTTCCACTTCGGATAGCGTAGCTTCCAGTTCGTTTAACATGCGGCGTTTACCCGCCGTCATCGCCGTACGACGAGCCAGCGAGTTCTGCAGCGAGCGCACCACGCTGATATTAGCCGGCGTACCGTTTGAGGTGTAGCCCGCGCGATGGGTTTTGTACTCGTTTAACTGCCGATGTTGATTCTTACGCAGGTTCGGCAACGCCAAATCTTCGAACAGAAGATCGAGATATTCATCTTTAGATATCTGGAAGCTGAATTCGTCCTGGCCTTCACCATCCTGACTGGCGTTGCCCTGGCCGCTACCGCCGCTGCCGCCGCCACCTTGCGGACGTTCAATGCGATCGTTTTGCACGAAATGGTCATTCCCAGGATGCACGCGATGGCGACTGCCGCCGCGGCCCTGATGGAAGCTCGGTTCATTGATATCGTCAATTGGAATCGAGACCGATTCGCCGCTCTCGACATCGGTCACCGAACGCTTGTTGATGGCCTCGGAGATCGATTGCTTGATTTGCGACTTATAACGGCGCAGAAAGCGCTGCCGATTGACGGCGCTTTTGTTCTTACCGTTGAGACGCCGATCGATAAAATAGGCCATAAAAATCCCCCAAACTGCATTGCAAGCTTAGGCCGGGAAAACCCGGCCTCCTGTTGCAGCACCGAAGCGCCGCGACGCTTACAGATAACGATTATGAAGATTTACGCACGCGCAGATACCACTCGCACAGCAGGCGTACTTGCTTGCGGGTATAGCCTTTTTCCATCATGCGATCGACAAAATCATCGTGTTTTTTCTGCTCGTCCGTTGAGGTTTTGGTATTGAACGAAATCACCGGCAGCAACTCTTCGGTGTTCGAGAACATTTTCTTCTCGATGACCGTGCGCAGTTTTTCGTAGCTGGTCCAGTTCGGATTGCGTCCGCTATTCTGCGCACGGGCACGCAGCACAAAGTTGACAATCTCGTTACGGAAATCTTTCGGGTTACTGATCCCGGCAGGTTTCTCGATCTTTTCCAGCTCGGCGTTCAGCGATTCGCGGTCAAACAGCTGTCCGGTGTCGGGATCGCGGTACTCTTGATCCTGAATCCAGAAATCAGCGTAGGTAACGTAGCGATCAAAGATGTTTTGACCGTATTCAGAGTAGGATTCCAGATACGCGGTCTGAATCTCTTTACCGATAAACTCGGCGTATTTTGGAATCAAATAGCCTTTCAGGTGCTCCAGATACTTCTCGGCTTGATCCTGAGGGAACTGCTCGCGCTCAATTTGCTGCTCCAGCACGTAGAACAGATGCACCGGGTTGGCCGCTACTTCGGCATGGTCGAAGTTGAATACGCGTGAAAGGATTTTAAACGCGAAGCGGGTTGAAAGGCCGTTCATGCCCTCATCAACGCCCGCGTAATCGTGATACTCCTGCCAGGATTTGGCTTTTGGATCGGTATCTTTCAGGCTTTCGCCATCATAAACGCGCATTTTCGAGTAGATGCTGGAGTTTTCCGGCTCTTTCAAACGCGATAGGATCGAGAAGCGGGCCAGGGTTTCCAGCGTGCCCGGCGCGCATGGCGCCGTGGTCAACTCACTGTGATCCAACAGTTTGTTATAGATCTTAATCTCTTCGGAAACGCGTAGGCAGTAAGGCACTTTGACGATGTAAACACGGTCAAGGAATGCCTCATTGTTTTTGTTATTACGGAAGGTGACCCATTCTGATTCGTTGGAGTGCGCCAGAATGATGCCGTTGAACGGCAGGGCAGAGATCCCTTCGGTACCGTTGTAGTTACCTTCCTGCGTGGCGGTCAGCAGTGGATGTAGCACTTTAATCGGTGCTTTAAACATCTCAACGAATTCCATCACGCCCTGATTCGCGCGGCAAAGGGCACCTGAATAACCGTATGCGTCAGGATCGTTTTGCGCGTGATTTTCCAGTTTGCGGATATCTACTTTACCGACCAACGCAGAGATATCCTGGTTGTTCTCATCGCCTGGCTCTGTTTTGGCAATTGCTACCTGCTCCAGAATCGACGGCCACACTTTCACCACTTTGAAGCGGGTGATATCGCCGCCAAACTCATGCAGGCGTTTCGCCGCCCAAGGCGACATGATGGTGCCCAGATAACGCCGCGGCACGCCATACTCTTTTTCCAGAATATTGGCGTCTTCCTGCGGGTTAAACAGGCAGAGTGGATGATCGTTTACCGGGCTGCGCTCGCCGTCGGCGCTCAGCACATAGATCGGCACACGCTGCATCAGCGCTTTCAGGCGCTCGGCCAATGAGGATTTACCGCCACCCACCGGGCCCAGTAAGTAAAGGATCTGTTTCTTCTCTTCCAAACCCTGCGCGGCGTGTTTCAGGTAGGAGACGATTTGCTCAATCGCTTCCTCCATACCGTAAAACTCTTCGAAGGCCGGGTAGCGTCCCATGACTCGGTTGGAAAAGATTCGGGAAAGGCGAGGCTCTTGCGCAGTGTCAACCATCACCGGCTCACCGATGGCCATTAATAGTCGCTCGGCAGCGTTGGCGTATGCACTGCGATCCTGTTTACAGATGGCGAGGAATTCCTGCAATGAGAACTCTTCGTCCTTGGCAGCTTCATAACGCTGACGATAGTGATCGAATATATTCATAGCGATGCCCGTCCTTTCGTTTTTAGCACAGGTAAAGGAGCGTAATAAAAGTTTGTAGCAGCTCCCGGAAGATATTCTTTATTGAGTACAGCAACCCTTATGCCAACCTGACGTTTTTTTATCGGGATACACAATTCTTATGGTTACTCTGCTCGTACAAAAAAGTCTCGTCTTACATTTAACTGTAGAAGGCATTCAGAAAACCTGCAGCCACTTTTCTCCTTATTCAGCGATATATCAATAACAAAGTCTCATAAGCACTGAGGCAATCAACCTAAGCCGTGAGAGCGATGAAGCCACTGAGAATATTTCGCTATGCTGGTTAGAGAGCATCATTAAACGTTAACCGATAGCAAAATTTTGGTTAGACTCTGCGTGTGATTGTTATATTAATGGACTGAATAAATTGTGAACCAATTCAAACTTAAAGCGCTTACTCTGGCTATTCCTTGTTATTTTGCGGCGTTCGGCACTCATGCAGAACCCTTATCTCTTGGCGCTTCGGTGATTTATGCGCAGTCACCTTATCGGGGCGGACAAGACCGCTATCTGCCGATTCCGGTGATTAATTATGAAGGTGAAAACTTCTGGTTCCGTAGCCTGCAAGGCGGCTATTACCTGTGGAAAGACCCGCAGAATCAGCTGTCGCTGACGGTGCTGGGATCGCCGCAGCAGTACGATCCGAAAGACAACGATTTGGGTGACATGAAAGCGCTGGATAAGCGCCGTATGACGCTGATGGCCGGCGCCAACTATCGCCATGTTGCCGATTGGGGTATCGTGCGCACCGCTCTGCTGGGTGATGTGCTCAATAACAGCAATGGGTTAATCTGGGATCTCACCTATCTATATCGCTTTGATTTCGGCGCATTCAGCCTGACGCCGGGCATTGGTGCCATGTGGAACAGCGCCAATCAGAACCGTTATTACTACGGTGTTTCATCCCATGAAAGTGCGCGAACCGGCATCGCTGAGTATCATCCAGACGACAGCTGGTCGCCGTATGTCGAGATGAATGCCAGCTACCAAATCAGCGAAAGCTGGAACGCCAGCTTGTCAGGTCGCTACACGCGCTTCGACAGCGAAATCAAAGACAGCCCGATGGTCGATAAGAGTGGCCAGTTCACACTCTGGACCGGCATCAGTTACAGCTTCTGACGATTAAATAAACGCCTCGTAATGAGGCGTTTTTCTTACATTGCACCAATTCAGAGCCCCATATCAGCGCAACAGGAGGAGTGATGAAGACTATCCAATTTCACGGTGAATCAGCTTTACCCGCTATTGGCCAGGGAACCTGGTATATGGGTGAGAATGCAGCGCTGCGCAGCCAGGAAGTGGGCGCACTGCAGGCGGGTTTAGATCTTGGACTTAAGGTTATCGACACGGCGGAAATGTATGCGGAAGGCGCTGCCGAAGAGGTGGTCGGCGAAGCGTTACGCGGCCGTCGCGATCAAGCCTGGCTGGTATCGAAGGTGTATCCCTGGAATGCCGGTGAAGTCGATGCTATCGAGGCCTGCGAGCGCAGTCTGCGTCGTCTGCAAACCGATTACCTCGATCTCTACCTGCTGCACTGGCGTGGCAATGTGCCCTTAGAAGAAACCATTCGCGCGATGGAATCCTTGCAGCAGCAGGGCAAAATCCGCCATTGGGGCGTCTCGAACTTTGACCATGACGATATGCTGGAACTGTGGCAAGAGCCCGGCGGCAAATCCTGTTTAACCAATCAGGTGCTGTACCACTTAGCGTCACGCGGGATCGAGTACGATCTGTTGCCGCAGTGTCAGCAGCGCGAGATGCCGATTATGGCCTATTGCCCGTTAGCGCAGGCTGGACGACTGCGACAGGCGCTGTTTGACGATGCGCATCTTCAACAGATTGCACAACAGAAGGGCATCAGCGTGGCGCAAGTGCTATTGGCTTGGGTGATCCGTCAGCAAGGCGTTTTGGCCATTCCTAAAGCCAGCAGCGTTGCACATGTGCAGCAAAACGCGGCCGCGCTTAGCATCAATCTGACTGATGAAGAGCTGAGCATCATTGATCGGGCGTTTCCTGCGCCTCAATCTAAAACTGCATTAGATGTGGTTTAGCGGCGCAACGGCGCCGCATCTTATTACTTATTAACGATACGAATTGTGGTGCCCAAACGCGCAGGGGATTCACCCGCGCTTTTTAACGGCTTGCTAATGCGCGCCGTTTCCACGCACACCATGGTTTTATAGCCTTCATTTGGCATGTCCCCCATGCTGCATGATAACTCCGGACCTGGATTCCACGTGACAACGTCACTCTGATAGTGGTGATAGACTTCAATCTGGCGTTTGCCCGCTTTATCATGAATCACGCTGCAGTCATCCGCCGCGGTGTGGATACGATCCACGCGGTTGGGATAGGTCTGCTTGCCGTCGGATGCGCCAACAGCATTATCGTTAACCTTATCGATAAAACTGTTACCCAATCCGCTCACTTCGACCTGTGAGATGTCCGCAATCTGGAAGTAGCTGTGCAGCGCTGCGGTGGCTTCATAGTCGCCGTAAGCTTCCAGCTCAATTTCACAATGCTCAGCAATCCGGAAGCGAGCAAGCAGGGTGAAATCGTGCGGCCAGAGCTTTTTGGTTTGTGCGTTGCTTTCCAGCGTAAAAGTCAGCATTACCGCATCTTCGTTTTCGTCATGGGCGGTCAGCGTCCACGGCATATTGCGTGCAAAACCGTGCGACGGTTCACCTGCCGGACCAAACCACGGCCAGCAAATCGGCACGCCGCCGCGGATTGCTTTACCTGTGGTAAACGGGGTTTTTTCACTGAGCCAAATCACCGGTTTTTGGCCGCTAGGCTGCCACGAAAGCAGATGCGCACCTTGCAGGGCAATCGCCGCACGCACTTTAGGATGGCTGATTACCACAATCGGCAAATCACCCTGCTGGCGCTGTGACAGATAAGGGGTGATTTGACTCACTACCGGAAGGGTATAAAGCGTATCTTGCATGGTCAGACCTTCTCTTTTATCCAGTCGAAAAAAAGGGGCGACCGAAGTCACCCCTTGTCTATGTAGCCGGTTAGCTTACTTTGAAGCAACCAGTGCAATCAGATCCAGAACTTTGTGTGAGTAACCAGTTTCGTTATCGTACCAGGAAACCAGTTTCACGAAGTTGTCGTTCAGAGCGATACCTGCTTTAGCATCGAATACTGAAGTCAGGGTTTCGCCATTGAAGTCGGTAGAAACCACGTCGTCTTCAATGTAGCCCAGAACGCCTTTCATTTTGCCTTCTGACTCAGCTTTGATCACTGCACAAATTTCTTTGTAGGTCGCTGGTTTTTCCAGGCGAACAGTCAGGTCAACAACAGACACGTTTGGAGTAGGAACGCGGAACGCCATACCGGTCAGTTTGCCGTTCAGCTCTGGCAGAACAACGCCAACTGCTTTAGCTGCACCGGTAGAAGATGGGATGATGTTCTGCGCTGCGCCACGGCCGCCGCGCCAGTCTTTGTGAGACGGGCCATCAACGGTTTTCTGCGTCGCGGTGGTTGCGTGAACGGTGGTCATCAGACCTTCAACGATACCGAAGTTGTCGTTGATAACTTTAGCCAGTGGAGCCAGGCAGTTAGTGGTGCAAGACGCGTTAGAAACGATGTCCTGGCCAGCATATTTGTCAAAGTTAGCGCCACGTACAAACATCGGGGTGCTGTCTTTAGATGGACCAGTCAGAACCACTTTCTTCGCGCCAGCGGTGATGTGTTTACGTGCAGTTTCGTCGGTCAGGAAGATACCGGTCGCTTCAGCAACAACGTCAACACCCACTTCGTCCCACTTCAGGTTAGCCGGGTCTTTCTCAGCGGTAACACGGATTTTCTTACCGTTAACAATCAGTGCACCGTCTTTCACTTCTACAGTGCCGTCAAAACGACCGTGAGTAGAGTCATACTTCAGCATGTATGCCATGTAATCGGCGTCGAGCAGATCGTTGATCGCGACGATTTCGATGTCAGAACGCTGCTGCGCAGCACGGAAAACGATGCGACCGATACGGCCAAAACCGTTAATACCTACTTTGATAGTCATATATTCCACCAGCTATTTGTTAGTGAATAAAAGGTTGGCTGTAAAATTACAAAAACCTTACTAGGCGTCAAGCGGAATCGTGTCAATTGTTGCGACAGGTCAATTCCAACACCAGGAATAATTCGTTGCGCAATCGCTTACGCAGCACCCTTATTGCGCGCCTATGTTACGCCGAATGCGGGCTGAAAAGGGATGACTTTTGCAAAGGGTGATCGCCATCACAAAATCGTGCTGTGGAACAGATGTCGGAGGCGTTAGCACGAAAAAAGACCCGATAGATGTTGTACGTTTGTTAGAATACTAGTCGATTTTTTCAGAATGACACTCCGGAACTCAAAATGGCTAAAGACACCGCACCCGACGCAAAAATTGCGCAGCTTTCCGAAATGCAGCGCTATGTCACTCAGCATCGTGGAACGGAGCCCCCTTTCTCGGGCGCCTTGCTGCACAACAAGCAGGAAGGGATTTACCACTGCTTAGTTTGTAATTCGCCGCTGTTTCTCTCCGAAACCAAATACGATTCAGGCTGTGGCTGGCCAAGTTTCTATCAGCCTTTCAGTGACGACGCTATCCGCTATCTGGAAGATGATTCACACGGCATGCACCGGGTTGAGATTCGCTGTGGCAACTGTGATGCGCATTTGGGACATGTGTTCCCGGATGGCCCACAGCCGAGCGGCGAGCGCTACTGCGTGAACTCCGCCTCGCTAAACTTCACTGATGAGCAGGGCAATCAGCAAGAGGGCTAAGCATGAAACAGGAACTGGAAGCGATGCTGGAGGCGATGACGCCGGAAGTGTACGAGCGGCTCTCCACGGCGGTTGAAATCGGCAAATGGCCAGATGGCGTCGCGCTGACGCCAGAGCAGAAAGAGAATTGTCTGCAGCTGGTGATGTTGTGGCAGGCTCGCCACAATGACGATCCGCAACATATGACCATTAGCAAAGGTGGGGATATGGTGATGAAATCGAAGAAACAGCTGAAAGAAGAGTTTGGCATTGAGCCCGACGTCACGCGCATCAACCTGCACTAAAAATCAAAAGGGCTGGTTCTCACCAGCCCCTTATTTTCAGATTAATACCGCACCTTGTGCTTCCATCTGAGCGAAAGCAATTTCACTGTCATCCGGATTCAGGTTCACACCGCGGCAGCCCTCTTTAACCACCTCCACGTTGTAACCTAACTCCAGCGCATCCAGCACGCTGTATTTGACGCAGTAATCGGTCGCAATACCCAGCATCACTAAATCGCTAATGCCGCGCTCGCGCAGCCAACTGTCGAGTTCTGTCTTGCGTCGATGGCCGTTATCGAAGAAGGCGCTGTAGCTATCCACCTCAACATCGCCCCCTTTATGAAACACGGCATCAATTAGAGAGCGATCGAGATCGGGATGAAAATCCGCCCCGACAGAATTCTCAATACCGTGATCGGGCCACCAGATCTGCGCTAAACCGTTTAATTCGCCGAGCGTATAGACCGGCTCGCCGGAGATCGAGGCGAAGCTGCCGTGATTGGCTGGATGCCAGTCTTGCAATGCCACCACACATTCACCCCGATCGTGAAACTCACGCGCAAATCGATTGGCGACGGCAACCGTTTGGTCACCCTCACGCACCGCCATTGGGCCGCCGGGGCAAAAATCGTTCTGAATATCGATGATTATCAATGCCCGCTTCATTGGTTTCGCTCCGTATCAATCTTCGGTCAGTTCGCCGCGTAAATTCTGCTGCATTTTGGCACGAATTTCCGCGCTGGTAAGGTTCTGACTCAATAAAAAATGCAGTTTGGTTAATGTGGCCTCAACGGTGAGATCAAAGCCGCTGATCACGCCCGCATGCTCAAGCGCATTGCCGGTGGCATAGCCGCCCATATTCACTTTGCCGGACATACACTGTGTCAGATTCACCACCACAATGCCGCGATCGCTGGCCTGTTGCAGTTCCGAAAGAAACTCAGCATTTTGCGGCGCGTTGCCAACGCCGTAAGAGCGCAGGATCAAGGCTTTCACCGGTTGACGCAGGAAATTACCCACCACGTCGGCAGAGATACCCGGATAAATCGTCACCACGCCAATCGGCTGTGGTGTTATCGGATGCACAATCAGCTCGCCGTGACCTTGCGGTGCGGGCGGGGTGTTTAACCGGCGGATATGAATACCCGCTTCCAGCAAGGGCGCCAGGTTTGGCGATGCGAAGGCATTAAAGCCGTCAGCATGTGCCTTAGTGGTACGGTTGCCGCGGAACAGCGTGTTATTGAAAAACAGGGCAACTTCACTGATCGGATAATTGGCCGCCACATACAGCGAGTTCAGCAGGTTTTGCTGCCCATCAGAACGCAATTCTGCCAGGGGAATTTGCGAGCCGGTGACAATCACCGGCTTAGCGAGGTTCTCCAGCATAAAGGAGAGCGCCGAAGCGGTGAAGGCCATGGTGTCGGTACCATGCAAAATTACAAAGCCATCGTAACGATCGTAGTTTTGCTTAATATCGTTCGCAATCGATTGCCAATCCTGCGGCGTCATGTCCGAGGAGTCCATCAGCGGCTGATATTCATGGATGGTGAAATCCGGCATTTCAGGCCGATGGAATTCGGGCATGTTTGCCAGCTGCTGTTGTAGATGACCCGATACCGGAATGTAGCCCTGCGCAGAGCGCTGCATCCCGATGGTGCCGCCGGTGTAGGCTACGTAGATATTTTTCTTTTGCATGAAGGAACTCAGACTTGCCGTAAAACGCGCAGTATAAGGGGATTGCGAACGAAAAGCAGCCCGACCAGCGGCCGGGCTGTAAAGATTAGCGTACGTTGCCGCAGTTCAGGCAGAAAGCGTAGCGATTTTGCGGATCGTTGAGGTTATTCAGTAAGCCAGGTTGCTGTTTCATTGCGCTCATTACGTCCAGCATTGGCGCAGGCAGCCAGACTTTCAGCGCAGCCGGCAACACCGCCTGAACCGACGCGTTCATCTGATTCAGCAGCAGATCGATCATGCCCGGATCGTCCTGATACCAGCTCAACTCCGGCTTAGCGACTTTCGCCAGCTCAGCAGCTTTCGCCACGGCATCGTCAAAGTCTCCCAACGCATCGACCAAACCATTGGCTTTCGCATCGCTACCGGTCCAGACGTGACCCTGCGCAATCGCATTGATCTCTTCAGGCGTTTTGTGACGTGAGGTCGCCACCAGGCCCACGAAGTTACGATAGCCGTTCTCAATGGTCAGCTGCATCAACTGCTGCACTTCGGTTGGCAGCGCTTTGGTGGTAGCGACGTCCGCCAGCGGCGATGTGGCAACGCCGTCAGTATGCACACCCACCGAACTCAGGCTGTTTTCAACGGTGTTAATCACGCCAAAGATACCGATGGAACCGGTCAGCGTGCTGGGTGCCGCCACGATGTAATCGGCAGGCGTTGAAATCCAGTAACCGCCGGAAGCCGCCATGCCACCCATTGAGACCACCACCGGTTTACCCGCATCGTGGGCTGCCGCCAGCTCTTCACGAATGGCTTCCGATGCCGTGACACTGCCGCCCGGGCTGTTGACGCGCAACACAATGGCTTTGATTTTAGCATCCAGACGCGCATCTCGGATTTGCGACGCCGTGGTATCACCGCCGACGTTTCCGGCGCTCTCTTCACCGTCCATAATCGCACCGCTGGCAAGGATCACGGCGATATTGCCATCCTGACTCTTCGGCGGCTGTTTAACGGTGTAATCGTAGATACTGACGCTACGGTAATCGTTATTAGCCTTATCCCAGCCGAAGGTTTTCACCAGTTGCTGATCGGCGGCTGCTCGCGTATCCAGCACATCCACTAATTTATTGTTCAGCGCATATTTCGCGGTATCACCTTGCACCGCCTGCAGGCCGCTAATAATGCCGGCTGCACCCGGGAACAGCTGTTCTGGTGTGATTTGACGATTAGCTGCCACAGTATTCAGGTAATTCTGCCACAGCTGGCCGATCCAGCGTCCATCAGCGTCGCGCGCTTCTGGTGACATATCGTCACGCAGGAACGGCTCGACCGCAGACTTATAAGTGCCTACGCGGAAGACATGCGAATTAACTTTCAGCTTTTCCAGCAAAGTCTTGTAGTACAGGCCGTTGGTGGCGAAACCGTGTAGATCAACCGTGCCCTGAGGTGAGAGATACACCTTGTTGGCGTAGCTGGCGATGTAGTATTGCGCCTGGCTGTAGCTGTCGCCGACCGCATAAATAGGTTTGCCGGCGTCACGGAATTCGCGCAGTGCTTTACCCACATATTGCAGCGAAGGTTGGTCGCCACCGGCAAAGTCACGCAGCTCCAGCACGATGCCAGTGACGTTTTTATCGGTTTTTGCCTGGCGGATCGCATCGACGACATCGAACAAGGAATTCTCCTGCAGACGATCGCTATTGGCGCCTAACAGTTGACGGCTGATACGACTCAGACGATTGCTGACGGAAGGTTTATCGACCAGCACTCCACTCAGATCGATTTTCAATGCGCCTTGCTGTACAGGCTCACTGTTGTTGGAACTGGAAACCTGCAGCCAAATCCCGACGCCCGCCAGGATCAAAACAATAAGAAATAAATTAAGAATAAATTCCCGAATAAAATTCAGTACCCGCCAGGTCCAGCGGAACAGACCGGAAATAATTCGCCACAAAGTGCGCATAAACTCTCCATATTCACGTAGCAGGGCAGCCAGCACGCGGTCTGCCCCGATGTCGGGTTCATCCTAAAGAGCGGCGTGCGAAAAGTCAGCAGGAAATCGCGCCAGACTGTTACAAAAGATCGTGCTGTGCCAGGATTAGCCCACGCTTTTTATTCACGGGAGAAGAATAATGGATGCATTGGATTTATTAGTTAATCGCCGCTCGGCGTCTCGTCTGGCAGAACCGGCTCCGGCAGGTGAAGCGTTGCAAAATATTCTGCACGCCGCGATGCGCGCCCCCGATCACGGTACGCTGCAGCCATGGCGTTTCATTATTGTCGAAAATGAGGGGCGCGAGCGCTTTGCTAACTTGCTGGAACAGGCCGCGCGTGACAGCAACCTTGAGCAGAAGGCGATTGACAAAGCAGCCTCCGCGCCTTATCGCGCGCCGATGATCATCACCGTGGTGGCGCATTGTGAAGAGAACGCCAAAGTGCCGCAGTGGGAGCAACTGGCGTCTGCCAGCTGTGCAGTGATGGCGATGCAGATGGCCGCCGTGGCGCAAGGTTTTAATGGCATCTGGCGCAGCGGTCCGTGGACCGATCATCCGTCCGTGCGCGAAGCCTTTGGCTGCCGCGAGCAAGATGCGATTGTTGGTTTCCTCTATCTCGGCACGCCACAGTTGAAAGCCAACACCACCGTGGTTGCGCCGGACACCGCGCAGTTTGTCAGTTATTTCTGACAGACCATGCTGGACTTTTGCGGCAGGTTAGGCGCCGTTGCAAAGATTGCACAGAGCCTGTGCGAAAGATCGAGGTTAGGTCGTGCAACACTTACTCCCAACTGACAGCCAGGCTAACATAGCGCCTTCTGTTCATCGCATAAGGAAGTCGCCATGAGTGAACCTGTTCGTTTAACGCAATACAGCCACGGTGCGGGTTGTGGGTGCAAGATTTCGCCGCAGGTGTTGGAAACCATTCTGCGCAGTGAGCTCAGTCCGTTTAACGATCCGCAACTGCTGGTTGGCAATGAAACGCGTGATGATGCTGCAGTCTACGATCTCGGCAACGGTACTGCGGTGGTAAGCACCACCGACTTCTTTATGCCGATCGTCGACGATCCTTTTACCTTTGGTCGTATCGCCGCCACTAACGCCATCAGCGATATCTACGCCATGGGCGGGAAACCCATCATGGCGATCGCTATATTAGGCTGGCCGGTGAATCTACTGAGTCCGGAAGTGGCGCAGCAGGTGGTCGAGGGCGGGCGTGCCGCTTGTCAGGCGGCGGGAATCGCCCTGGCGGGCGGCCATTCGATTGATGCGCCAGAGCCGATCTTCGGCCTGGCCGTAACCGGTATCATCGATGTGGCGCGGGTGAAAAAGAACAGCGCGGCGCAGGCCGGTTGTCAGCTTTTCCTCACCAAACCATTAGGCATTGGCATTCTCACTACCGCGGAGAAAAAAGGCCTGCTGCGGCCTGAACACCGTTCGCTGGCTGCCGATGTGATGTGCCAGCTGAATAAAGCCGGAGCGGAGTTCGCCAAACTGGCGGGCATCAGCGCGATGACCGATGTCACCGGTTTTGGCTTGCTCGGCCATTTAAGTGAAATCTGCCAGGGTTCAGGATTGCGTGCCGAAGTGATTGCAGCGCAGGTACCGCGCCTGGCGGGCGTCGATGACTATATCGCTGCGGGAGCGGTGCCCGGTGGCACCAGCCGCAACTTCGCCAGCTATGGCGAGCAGGTTTCACCCTTAGATGACGCCACCCGCGCGTTGCTGTGCGATCCACAAACCTCCGGTGGTCTGCTGGTGGCGGTTCAACCCAGCGCCATTGAGGCATTCCAGCGCTGCGCCTCTGCAGCAGGCGTGCAAGCAACGTCGATTGGCGAACTGTTTGCCGCTAGAGCCGATCGTCCACTGATTACCGTAGTTACCTGACGTTAAGGAACGACGCCATCCATGCGTTTGTTTATTGCCGAAAAACCCAGCTTAGCGCGTGCGATTGCCGACGTGTTGCCAAAACCGCATCGACGCGGAGACGGCTATATTGCCTGCGGGAATGACCAGGTTGTGACCTGGTGTGTTGGGCACCTGCTGGAGCAGGCGCAGCCCGACAGTTATGACAGCCGCTATGCGCGCTGGAATCTGGCTGATTTACCGATTATTCCGGAAAAATGGCGCTTGCAGCCACGTCCATCCGTGGCTAAGCAGTTAAAAGTGATTGAAGGCCTGCTGCAACAAGCCAGCATGGTGGTGCATGCGGGTGACCCCGATCGTGAAGGTCAACTGCTGGTGGATGAAGTGCTGGATTATCTGCAGCTCGCACCAGAGAAACGCAAAGCGGTGCAGCGCTGCCTGATTAACGATCTTAATCCTTCGGCGGTTGAACGTGCGGTTGGGCGCTTACGTGAGAACCGCGAATTCATTCCGCTGTGTGTGTCTGCGTTAGCGCGTGCGCGCGCCGACTGGCTGTACGGCATCAACATGACGCGCGCCTTTACCTTGCTGGGCCGTAACGCCGGTTACGACGGCGTGCTGTCGGTTGGCCGCGTGCAGACGCCGGTGCTGGGTTTAGTGGTGCGCCGCGATGAAGAGATCGAAAACTTTATCCCTAAGGACTATTTCGAAGTTAAAGCGCACATCGTCACGCCAAAAGACGAGCGTTTTGTCGCGACATGGGTGCCAAGCGATGCTTGCGAGCCGTGGCAGGATGAAGAGGGGCGTTTGCTGCATCGTCCGCTGGCGGATCACGTGCTTGAGCGCATTAATGGTAAGCCGGCGCTGGTCACCGGATATAACGACAAACGTGAATCCGATACCGCACCGCTGCCATTTTCGCTTTCTGGCCTGCAGATCGAAGCCGGTAAGCGCTTTGGCCTCAGCGCGCAGAACGTACTGGATTGCTGTCAGCGGCTGTATGAAACCCATAAGCTGATCACCTACCCGCGTTCCGATAGCCGCTATCTGCCCGATGAGCACTTTGCCGGACGCCATGCGGTGCTGAACGCCATTCAGGCGCATCAGCCCAATCTGACACCGCCAGCGGATTTCAATCCCGATCAGAAGAACCGCTGCTGGGACGACAAAAAGGTCGATGCGCACCATGCCATCATTCCCACTGCGCGTGCCAGTAAGGTTAGTCTGACCGAAAATGAGGCCAATATTTACGGATTGATCGCCCGTCAGTATTTAATGCAGTTTTGCCCGGATGCGGTGTTCCGCAAATGCGTTATAGATCTTGATATCGGCGGCGGAAAATTTATCGCCAAAGCGCGTTTTCTGGCCGAAGCCGGCTGGCGTGCGCTGCTCGGCAGTAAAGAGCGTGACGAGGAGAACGATGGCACGCCGCTGCCGGTCGTCGCTAAAGGTGATGAGCTGCTGTGCGAGCGCGGCGAAGTGCTGGCGAAGCAGACGCAACCGCCGCGTCCGTTTACCGATGCGACGCTATTGTCTGCGATGACCGGCATCGCCCGCTTTGTGCAGGATAAAGAATTAAAGAAAGTGCTGCGTGCAACCGATGGTTTAGGTACGGAAGCGACGCGTGCGGGCATTATCGAATTGCTGTTCCGCCGCACTTTCCTGGTGAAAAAAGGCCGCTATATTCATTCGACGGATGCGGGCAGGGCGTTGATCCATGCACTGCCAGAAATGGCCGCCCGGCCCGATATGACGGCGCAATGGGAATCGACGCTTACCCGGATTAGCGAGAAGTCTTGTCGCTATGATGAGTTTATGCAGCCGCTGGTCAGCACCTTGATTGGGCTGATTGGTGAAGCACGCCAGCGACCGTCGTTACAGGCCTTTCGCGGATTGACAGCGCCTGGGGCCAAAAAGAAAGCCAAACCGAAAACGGCTCGTCGCAAAACCAAGGAGACAGAGTGATGCGTTATGCAATGATGTTGCTGGGCGGATTGTTGTTATGTAGCACCTCGGCGCTGGCCAACCGCCAGCCGGAAAACAATCGTATGGGCAATACCGATGTGGTGGTGGATCTGCCGCCAGAAGTGTGGACACAAGGGCAGAACAATCGTCAAAGCAACTGCATGCAGTGCTGTACCTATGAGAACCGCAGTTATTCTGAAGGTGCGGTGGTCAAAGCGGAAGGCGTGTTATTGCAGTGCGGCAGGGATGAGAAGGTATTAGGCACTAATCCGCTTATCTGGAAAATCATCAAATAAAAGCGCGTGGCGTATCACGCCACGCTGCTTCATTACAGCTTAAATGTCGACCAAACCGGGGCGTGATCCGACGGTTTCTCCATGCTGCGGATATCGTAATCGATGCCACTCTCAATACAGCGCGAGGCGAGCGGTTGACTTGCCAGCAGCAGATCAATGCGCAGACCACGGTTGTCGTCAAAGCCTTTCGAGCGGTAATCAAACCATGAGAAACGATCGTTGGTCTCCGGGAACTTATCGCGCCAGGTATCAACCAAACCCCACTTTAGCAAGCGATCCATCCACTCGCGCTCCTCAGGCAGGAACGAGCATTTTCCGGTACGCAGCCAGCGTTTACGATTGTCTTCACCAATGCCGATGTCAAAATCGGTGCTGCTGATGTTCATGTCGCCCATGATCAATACCGGTTTATCCACGGCTAGCTGTTGCTCAAGATAGCTTTGCAGATCGCGATAAAACTTCTCTTTCGCCGGGAACTTGGTGGGATGGTCGCGGCTTTCACCCTGCGGAAAATAACCGTTGATCACCGTGATATCACCAATCGGACTCGGGATTTCCGCCATGATCAAACGACGCTGCGCATCTTCCTCATCGCCAGGGAAACCACGGTAGACGTTGACAGGCTCAGCTTTGGTCAGCAGCGCGACGCCGTAATGACCTTTCTGTCCATGATAAAACACGTGATAACCCAGTTTGCTGACGTCTTCGAGCGGGAACATATCGTCATGCACTTTGGTTTCCTGCAAGCCGATAACATCGGGTTGATGCTGTTCAACCAGCGCGGCTAATTGATGAGGACGCGCACGCAAGCCGTTGATGTTGAAAGAGACAAATTTCATTTCGCTGCCATTTTTATCCGCAAAAGTATGGCGCGATGGTAACGAGTTTTTGGGGAAAAGTCATGGTGTGAATCAGGAGGTTACAACGATTAAAACAAGTGGGAAAAACAGGAGAATGGTATTGATGGTGGTGGGAGAAGGATTCGAACCTTCGAAGTCTGTGACGGCAGATTTACAGTCTGCTCCCTTTGGCCGCTCGGGAATCCCACCGGGGATATGACATATTGTGGCTTCAGGCAGAGACGATTCAGATGGTGGTGGGAGAAGGATTCGAACCTTCGAAGTCTGTGACGGCAGATTTACAGTCTGCTCCCTTTGGCCGCTCGGGAATCCCACCACTGGCCTGAATCATTGCGTCTTAAAGCGGGGCGCATCATAACAAATGCGCTCAGTCTGTAAAGCGCCGTCACTGAAAATAAAAACTGTTTGCCCACTTTTTATGCGTGGCGCTGAAGAGTTGTGCAGTTCAGCGCCGAAGTGGTTAAAGAATGATCGTGCGGTTGCCGTAAACGAACACGCGCTGGCCTAACACTTTATACAGCGCGCGGCTCAACACATTCTTCTCAACGTCTCGTCCTGCACGCATCATCTCTTCTGCGGTGTAGCTATGATCGACGTTGATCACGTCCTGCATGATAATTGGACCTTCATCGAGGTTATCGTTCACGTAGTGCGCGGTGGCGCCGATGATTTTCACGCCACGCTCATAAGCCTGATGATACGGACGCGCGCCAATGAACGCCGGCAAGAAGGAGTGGTGAATATTGATGATCTGGTTTGGATAACGTTGCACAAAGGCGGGCGTCAACACGCGCATATATTTTGCCAGCACCACGTAATCAGGCTGATAACGGTCAATTTCATCCGCCATGCGGTTGTCGTGCTCTTCACGCGTGTGGCCTTCGTGGCTCACCATCACAAACGGAATATCGAAACGTTCAACCAGTGAGCGCAGCGTTTCGTGGTTACCGATGACTGCAGCAATCTCCATATCCAGACCGCCAAACGCGCTTTTCATTAGCAGATCGCCCAGGCAATGCGCCTCTTTGGTCACCAGAATCACGACACGGCGACGACCGGCACTTTGCAGTTCACGCACTGAACCGACGGGCAGCGCGCTATCGAGATCGGCCAGCAAGGTGTTGTCGTTGAAAATGCCTTCCAGCTCGGTGCGCATGAAAAAGCGTCCGGTGCGGTGATCGACAAACTCATTGTTCTGCACAATGTTGAGTTCGTGCTTGTAGCAAATGTTGGTGATCTTGGCGATCAAACCTTTCGCATCAGGGCAAATGGTTCGTAAAACTTTTCGTTGGATGGTTTGCGCTTGCATCTCGATCAGAGTCCTGTCAAAGCGATGAATGGTAAAGCCGTTGTGTATCTGTCCAGATTACCCACAACATTTTTTGTATTTTTTATCGGCGCCACAAGGACAGCGATCGTTACGTCCCAACTCAGGCGTTGTTCCGTCGACATAGTACCAGCGTTGATCCTCGCGAAGAAAGCGCGAACATTCATAGATGGCTGAAGTGCGGCCTTTTTCGAGGTAACGCGCAAAAAACGTCACGAAGGCTTCATTCTCATGGCTTCCATGATTACAACGAGTTACATTCAAGCCCAGCCATTCAGTACCGGCAAAACTTTCGGATAATAACGTCTCAAGGTCGGCCACGCGTTTACTGGAGTGCCAGGTTTTCGCCAGCCACGCGGCATCTTTCACGACGTAAGCGGTGTAACGTGAGCGCATTAATTGTTCCGCGCTGGACGGGTTCGCTTGGCCATTCAGAAAGGGTTGGCAACATACGCTATACTCCTTTCCGCTGCAGCAAGGGCACTTTTCAGACACGTCATCTCCTGGAAGTGATTAAAGTAAATTTAAGCGTGCGCTATGGTAGCCGACTGTCAGGCGTGATGCTACGTACCATGCCAATCATGAGGTGAGATGAGAAAGGTCAGGATTGGGCTGGCACTGGGTTCAGGTGCTGCCAAAGGTTGGTCGCACATCGGCGTGATCAATGCGCTGGAACGCGCAGGGATTGAAATCGATGTGGTGGCCGGATGTTCTGTTGGCGCGTTGGTCGGTTCGGCTTACGTGAATGGACGGCTGGGCATGATGGAGAAGTGGGTGAGTGCATTCCGTTATTGGGATGTCATTCGATTAATGGACCTGTCGTGGCAGCGCGGTGGTTTATTGCGCGGCGACCGGGTGTTTAGCCACATCCGCCAGCTGATTCCCAACGACCTCATCGATGAGTGCGATAAGCCATTCGGCGTCGTCGCGACCAATCTCAGTACCGGACGAGAAGTGTGGTTGACCGAAGGCGATTTGCATCAAGCTGTGCGTGCGTCCTGTAGTATGCCAGGCTTATTGCCACCCATTGCTTACAATGGATACTGGTTGGTGGATGGCGCGGTGGTGAATCCCGTGCCGATCTCATTAACCCGCGCATTGGGTGCTGACATCGTTATCGCCGTGGATTTACAGCATGACGCACATCTGATGCAACAGGATTTATTGTCAGTTACGCCGCAGAGCGGTGAAGAAGCGGCGGCAGTAGAAGCGCTGAGCTGGGGAAAGAAACTGCGTCAACGCCTGATTGGCCTGACGCATCGCCGTGCTAATCAAACGCCGGGTGCGATGGAGATTATGTCGACATCAATCCAGGTTCTGGAAAATCGCCTGAAACGTAACCGCATGGCGGGCGATCCGCCGGATGTGCTGATTCAGCCGTTTTGTCCACAAATTTCCACACTGGACTTCCATCGTGCAGAAGAAGCCATTGCGGCTGGCAAGGCCGCCGTTGAGAAAAAAATGGATGAACTATTACCGCTGGTCCGTGGCAGATAGTCAGGTTGTTCATTCACAGGTGTTGCGACTTCAGCCAATTCTGAAAGGCGCAACGGCATTTTATGAACCACTATTGAATTATCTGGTACGCAGGGGGAGAGAATGGAAAAACCGCTAATCGGCAAAAAGATACTCATTGTCGAAGATGAGGTCGTTTTCCGTTCATTGATAGACAATTTATTAACCAGCTTAGGTGCAACAACGCTTGAGGCAGGTGATGGTGTTGATGGCTTAACCTTGTTGTCGGCGCAGTCAGTGGATCTGGTTATTTGCGATCTTGAAATGCCGCGTATGGGCGGTATCCCGTTCGTTGAGCGTCTTCGCACGCGCGGCAACAATGTGCCCATTCTGATTATCTCCGCCACACAAAATATGGCTGACATCGCGCATGTGTTGCGTTTGGGCGTGCAGGACGTATTGCTAAAACCGCTCAAAAATATGGAACGTTTCCGTGAAGCGGTGTTTGAGTGTCTCTATCCATCAATGTTTACCTCCAAAGTCGAGGAGGATGAACAACTGTTTCAGGATTGGGATGCGCTGGTCAGCGATCCGCTGGCGGCATCTAAATTACTCAAACAGCTCCAGCCGCCGGTGCAGCAAACCATTGCCAATTGCCGTATCAATTACCGTCAGCTCACCATGGCGGAACAGCCGGGCTTAGTACTGGATATCGCGGCGCTGTCAGATAACGATTTGGCATTCTATTGCCTTGATGTAACGCGCGCTGGCGATAATGGCGTGTTAGCCGCGCTGTTACTGCGCGCACTGTTTAATGGTTTGCTGCAGGAGCAGCTCTCCGGCCAGAAGCAGCGACTGCCTGAGTTGAATGGGCTGCTGCGTCAGGTCAACATGCTGTTAAGGCAGGCGAATCTCAGCGGGCAGTTCCCGTTGCTGGTGGGCTATTATCATCGCCAGTTAAAAAACCTAATCCTGGTTTCAGCAGGGCTCAACGCGACGTTGCATGTCAATACTCATCAAATCCAACTCAGTAATGGTGTGCCGCTTGGTACTATGGGCAGCACTCATCTTAATCAAATCAGCCAACGTGCCGACGCCTGGCAGTGTCATATTTGGGGCGCCGGAGGCAGGTTACGTTTGATGCTATCAGCCGAAGAATAACCGGTTAGATTTAATTTTTCCGTGGGTTAAAGACAGGACCAGGAGCAAGCTTTACACTTGGGTAATAGTCCTAAATTCCGTGGATTAACTTCTTCCAGGATAATTCCACCTGATAGTAACTGATATACTCATTTCGTTTTTAAACCGACATATCAAGTATTAACTTGAACGGCCTATTAAGAGAGGTATTTTTGATGTCTGCCTATAAGACTAAAGTTAAAAAAGCGGTAATCCCAGTTGCAGGCCTCGGCACGCGTATGCTGCCTGCGACCAAAGCTATTCCAAAAGAGATGTTACCGTTGGTCGATAAGCCGTTGATCCAGTATGTCGTAAATGAGTGCATTGCAGCAGGCATTAACGAGATTGTGCTGGTTACGCACTCTTCTAAAAACGCCATCGAAAACCACTTTGATACCAGTTTTGAGCTGGAATCTATGCTGGAAAAACGTGTTAAGCGTCAGCTGCTGGACGAAATCCAGTCAATCTGCCCTCCACACGTCACCATCATGCAGGTTCGTCAGGGTATCGCGAAAGGTCTGGGCCACGCAGTAATGTGCGCACATCCACTGATTGGTGATGAGCCGTTCGCCGTAATCCTGCCAGACGTAATCATCGACGAATACGAATCTGATCCAACCAAAGACAACCTGGCAGAGATGCTGGCTCGTTACGAAGAGAGCGGCCGCAGCCAGATCATGGTCGAGCCGGTTGCTGATGTAACCGCTTACGGTGTAGTTGATTGCCAGGGTGCTGAACTCTCTGCAGGTCAGAGCGCGCCAATGGTTGGCGTGGTTGAGAAGCCTAAAGCTTCAGAAGCCCCATCAAACCTGGCCGTTGTAGGACGTTACGTGTTGTCTGCTGAAATCTGGCCGCTGCTGGCGAAAACGCCTCCAGGTGCAGGTGGCGAAGTTCAGCTGACTGACTCCATTGCGATGCTGATGGAAAAAGAGACCGTTGAAGCTTATCACCTGAACGGTGTCAGCCATGACTGCGGTAACAAACTGGGTTACATGCAAGCGTTTGTTGAGTACGGCGTTCGCCATCCAGTGCTGGGTAAAGATTTCACCCAGTGGCTTGAAGGCGCGGTAGGCAACAAAAAGTAACTCAATAAACACAGGATAATTCAATGAAAGTCACTGTATTTGGTATCGGCTATGTCGGTCTGGTTCAGGCTGCGGTGTTGGCCGAAGTCGGACATGACGTTCTCTGCATTGATGTCGACGAAAAGAAAGTCGAGAACTTAAAGAAAGGCAATATTCCGATCTTTGAACCAGGCCTGACGCCGCTTGTTATGTCTAATTACGAGTCGGGTCGCCTGAAGTTCAGTACGAATGCGGAAGAAGGCGTTAATCATGGCGTGATGCAGTTTATCGCCGTGGGTACGCCACCGGATGAAGACGGTTCTGCCGATCTGAAGTATGTGACTGCCGTTGCGCGCACGATTGCGCAGCACATGAACGATCACAAAGTTGTTATCGACAAATCTACTGTACCAGTGGGTACCGCAGATCGCGTGCGAGCGGTAATGACGGAAACCCTGCAAAAGCGTGATGCAAACATCGCCTTTGACGTGGTTTCAAACCCGGAATTCCTCAAAGAAGGTGCGGCAGTCAATGACTGCATGCGTCCTGAACGTATCGTTGTCGGTACCGATAATGATGAAGTAGTTGAGCTGTTACGCGAGCTGTACGAGCCGTTCAACCGTAATCATGATCGTATGATTTTGATGGATATCCGTAGTGCAGAGCTGACCAAATATGCGGCTAACTGCATGCTGGCAACCAAAATCAGCTTCATGAACGAGATCTCTAACCTGGCAGAACGTCTGGGAGCCGACGTTGAGAAAGTTCGCCAGGGTATTGGTTCAGATTCACGTATTGGTTATCACTTCATCTATCCAGGCTGCGGCTATGGCGGCTCTTGTTTCCCGAAAGACGTGCAGGCGCTGATTCGCACTGCTGAGTCAATTGGTTACACTCCGCGTCTACTGCAGGCGGTTGAAGACGTTAACGATTCGCAGAAGAACAAGCTGCCTACATTTATCAAACGCCATTTTGGCGACGATCTGCGCGGCAAAACCTTTGCTCTGTGGGGACTGGCGTTCAAACCGAACACTGACGATATGCGTGAAGCCTCCAGCCGCGTGCTGATGGAGACGCTGTGGGAAGCAGGGGCAACGGTTCAGGCGTTCGACCCAGAAGCGATGGACGAAGCGCAACGCATTTACGGCCATCGTAACGATCTGAAGTTGATGGGTACCAAGGAAGCAGCGCTGCAGGGTGCGGATGGCTTAGTGATCTGTACTGAGTGGCAAAACTTCCGTGCGCCAGACTTTGACGTCATCAAAAGTGCGTTAAAAGAACCCGTGATTTTTGATGGTCGTAACCTGTATGATCCTGAGCGTATCAGCAAGCGCGGTTTCACGTACTATGCAATCGGCCGCGGAGCGTCAATTAAAATCATAGAATAATGAGGGATGTATGAAGTTTCTGGTCACCGGCGCGGCAGGTTTTATTGGATTTCACGTCAGTCAGCGTTTGCTGGCCGCTGGTCACCAGGTTGTCGGTATCGATAACCTGAATGACTATTATGATGTCAGCCTTAAACAGGCTCGTTTAGACCAGAACACCCAACATCCTGATTTTATTTTCGTAAAAATGGACCTGGCGGATCGCCAGGCCATTTCCTCTTTATTCGCTGAGCATGCGTTTGAACGCGTTATTCATTTGGGCGCTCAAGCTGGCGTGCGTTATTCAATCGAAAATCCCCATGCTTATGCCGAAGCAAATCTAATCGGCCACCTCAATATTCTTGAAGGTTGCCGTCATCATAAAATCGGCCACCTTTTGTATGCCTCATCCAGTTCAGTTTATGGCCTGAATCGCAAAATGCCTTTTTCAACGGACGATTCCGTTGACCATCCGGTTTCACTTTACGCGGCCACAAAAAAAGCCAACGAATTGATGTCGCATACTTATTCACACCTTTATCAATTGCCCACTACGGGATTACGTTTCTTCACCGTGTATGGCCCATGGGGCCGTCCGGATATGGCATTGTTCAAATTTACACGCGCGATGTTAGCGGGTGAGCAAATTGACGTCTATAACAACGGACAAATGACGCGTGACTTTACGTATATCGATGATATTGCTGAAGCCATCGTGCGCTTGCAGGATGTGATTCCTCAACCGGATGAAAAGTGGACGGTGGAAGCAGGTTCTCCCGCCAGCAGCTCGGCTCCTTATCGCGTTTACAACATTGGTAATAGCCAGCCGACCAGCTTAATGACGTATATTGAGTCGCTGGAAAAAGCATTGGGCATTGAAGCGAAGAAAAATATGCTGCCCATGCAACCTGGCGACGTACTGGGCACCAGCGCTGACACGCAACCTTTGTACGACGCGATCAATTTCCGTCCTCAAACTAGCGTAGAGCAAGGTGTTCAGCATTTTGTTGATTGGTATCGCCGCTTCTATCAACAATAATTAAGCATGAAAAAAGGAAGCCATTGGCTTCCTTTTTCTTACCTGGTCAAAGTGAATTAGCGATGAACTAATTACAATGCTGAGCGCTGGAATGATTACAGTAGGAAATCGTCCAGTTGTTTACCTTGTTCTTCAATTGCTTTTTTAATCACAGCAGGAGTGCGGCCCTGGCCAGTCCAGGTACGGTTTTCACCGTTTTCATCAACGTAAGAATATTTAGCTGGACGCGCAGCGCGCTTAGCTTTGCCCGGAACTTTCGTTTCAGATAATGCCTGTAACAGATCATTTGGGTCAATACCATCGGCAATTAGCATCTCGCGGTATTGTTCGAGTTTGCGTGTGCGTTCTGCATTTTCCGCTTGTGCATGAGTATCATCTTCACGACGCTCATTGACCACAACTTCGAGTTTTTCTAGCATCTCTTCCAATGTTTCCAGAGAGCATTCCCGAGCTTGTGCGCGCAATGTACGGATATTATTAAGAATTTTAAGTGCTTCGCTCATTGTCCTAATCTCAAAATATAATAAATGGGAGTTGTTCTGCCGACTCATAATAATGGTGCAAAAAAATAACTGCAATAGCCAGATTTAAAAGCAAAACGTAAAAATAAAAAAGAAGGGCAGATTGATAACGCTCTTCAGAATATATTTACTTATTTGGTAATCTTTTCTAACTTGCTGACCAGACTGAACGCTGAACCTGACGCTTCGGCTTTAATTTAAATGAATAAAATATCGGCGTAATCGTTATTTTGTCAAAACGTGCTTTCTTTCTATAGTGACTGTGATATCCATCTTAATGGTGATGTTATTTTGAGCAGATGATAAAAATAATGCATCGCTACAGCTATACAGGTTTATGGTAAACTGCGCCGCAACAGATATAGGCTGCGATGAGATTTTCTAATGGCTCAACTTTATTTTTATTACTCTGCGATGAATGCGGGTAAATCAACGGCTTTGCTACAGTCTTCTTATAATTATCATGAACGTGGTATGCGATCGTTGGTTTATACCGCCGAGATCGACAACCGCTTTGGTGCAGGCAAAGTCAGTTCACGTATCGGGCTTTCGTCTCCTGCATTTTTATATAACGATGAGACAAAGCTCGATGAGGAAATAGCTGCAGAACATGCGAAGCAACCCGTGCATTGCGTGTTAGTCGATGAAAGCCAGTTCCTTACGCGCGAACAGGTCAAAGCATTATCTGATGTTGTCGACAATCTGGATATTCCGGTGCTTTGCTATGGCCTGCGCACCGATTTCCGTGGAGAGCTGTTTGTTGGCAGCCAATATTTACTGGCATGGGCGGATAAGCTGGTTGAGCTTAAAACCATCTGCCACTGTGGCAGAAAAGCCAGCATGGTGCTTCGTCTTGATGCTAAGGGTAAACCTTTCAGCGAAGGTGAGCAGGTGGTGATTGGTGGCAATGAGCGTTATATATCGGTCTGTCGTAAACACTATAAGCAGGCAATCGATGAGGGTTCACTTCAGGCGATATATGGCTCACAATCGCCGCAGGTTTAACTCATCAGCAAGCCATAAAAAAACCCGCCGTAGCGGGTTTTTTGTTTAAAGCGGTTTACGCTTTTTTGGTTTTCTTATCAATTTTCACTTCGGCTTTAACTTCTTGAGCATTCTCACTTAATGACTCAGAAAATTCACGGCCGTAGAAGGTATCCAGCATGATTTGTTTTAACTCAGCAATCAGCGGATAGCGTGGGTTCGCACCGGTACATTGGTCATCGAATGCATCCTCAGCCAGTTTGTCCACTTTCGCGAGGAAATCAGCTTCCTGCACGCCCGCTTCGCGGATTGAGGTTGGGATGCCCAACTGCGTTTTCATCTCTTCAAGCCAGGCGAGCAGTTTTTCAATTTTCTGCGCGGTGCGGTCGCCAGCGGCGGAGAGTCCCAGATGGTCAGCAATCTCAGCATAACGACGACGTGCTTGTGGGCGGTCGTACTGGCTGAAAGCCGTTTGCTTAGTCGGGTTGTCATTGGCGTTATAGCGAATGACGTTTGAAATCAGCAGGGCGTTTGCCAGACCGTGTGGAATGTGGAACTCCGAGCCCAGTTTATGCGCCATTGAGTGACACACACCCAGGAAGGCGTTTGCGAACGCAATCCCCGCGATAGTTGCCGCATTGTGAACGCGTTCACGTGCTACCGGATTTTTTGCGCCATCGCGATAACTGGCTGGCAGGTTCTCTTTCAGCAGTTTCAGTGCTTGCAAGGCCTGGCCATCAGAATACTCATTCGCTAATACGGAGACATAGGCTTCGAGTGAGTGCGTTACCGCATCGAGGCCACCGAAGGCGCAAAGTGAACGCGGCATATCCATCACCAGGTTGGCATCAACTATGGCCATATCTGGCGTCAGCGCATAATCCGCTAATGGATATTTCTGGCCGGTCGCATCGTCCGTCACCACGGCAAACGGCGTTACTTCAGAACCCGTACCGGAAGTGGTAGTGATGGCCACCATACGCGCTTTAACACCCATTTTCGGGAACTTATAGATGCGTTTACGGATGTCCATAAAGCGCAGTGCCAGCTCTTCGAAATGCGTCTCAGGATGTTCGTACATCACCCACATGATTTTTGCTGCATCCATCGGTGAACCACCGCCGAGTGCGATAATCACATCAGGTTTAAAGCTGTTCATCTGCTCTGCACCTTTACGGACGATGCTCAGCGTTGGGTCAGCTTCTACTTCGAAGAAGACTTCGGTTTCAATACCGTGAGATTTCAGTACGCGAGTCACCTGATCGGCATAGCCATTATTGAACAGGAAGCGGTCGGTAACGATAAAGGCGCGTTTGGCACCATCAGTTGCCACTTCTTCCAGAGCAATCGGCAGTGAGCCGCGACGGAAGTAAATAGACTTCGGAAGTTTATGCCACAACATATTCTCAGCTCGCTTGGCCACGGTTTTCTTGTTGATGAGATGTTTTGGTCCCACGTTCTCAGAAATGGAGTTACCGCCCCATGAACCACAGCCCAACGTCAGTGATGGAGCCAATTTGAAGTTGTACAGGTCACCGATACCACCTTGTGACGCCGGCGTGTTAATCAGAATACGCGCGGTCTTCATTTTGTCGCCGAAGTAATGCACACGCTCGATCTGATTATCCTGATCGGTATACAGACATGAGGTGTGGCCAATACCGCCCATGGTTACCAGTTTTTCAGCTTTATCGACCGCGTCGTGGTAATCCTTCGCCCGGTACATCGCTAAGGTTGGAGAGAGTTTTTCATGCGCGAAAGGCTCTGATTCATCAACCAGTTTCACTTCACCAATCAGAATCTTGGTGGTTGCCGGCACGCTAATTCCCGCCAATTCGGCAATCTTAGTCGCCGGCTGGCCGACAATCGCCGCATTCAGCGCGCCATTCTTCAGAATGATATCCTGAATCGCTTTCAGCTCTTTACCTTGCAACAGATAGCCGCCGTGGCTGGCAAAACGCTCACGTACCGCGTCATAGGCCGAATCAACCACAATTACGGATTGCTCAGACGCACAAATCACACCGTTATCGAAGGTCTTCGACATCAGGATGGATGCGACAGCGCGTTTGATATCCGCTGTTTCATCAATTACGACTGGCGTGTTACCGGCACCAACACCAATTGCGGGCTTACCGGAACTGTAAGCGGCTTTGACCATGCCCGGACCGCCGGTTGCAAGGATCAGGTTGATATCAGGGTGATGCATTAACTGATTAGAAAGTTCGACGGATGGGGTGTCGATCCAGCCGATGATATCTTTTGGCGCACCCGCCGCAATCGCTGCCTGCAGCACAATGTCAGCGGCTTTGTTAGTGGCATCTTTCGCACGTGGATGCGGAGAGAAGATAATGCCGTTACGGGTTTTCAGGCTGATCAGTGCTTTGAAAATCGCCGTAGAAGTTGGGTTGGTGGTAGGAACGATGCCACAGATCAGGCCAATCGGTTCAGCAATAGTAATCGTGCCGAAGGTGTCATCAGTGGCGAGAATACCGCAGGTTTTTTCATCTTTATAGGCGTTATAGATGTATTCAGAAGCAAAGTGGTTCTTGATGACTTTATCTTCAACAATACCCATACCTGATTCGGCAACGGCCAGCTTGGCCAGTGGAATTCGTGCGTCTGCAGCGGCGAGGGCGGCAGCGCGGAAGATTGCATCAACTTGTTCCTGACTAAAATTAGCGTACTCACGCTGTGCCTTTTTTACACGTTCAACCAGTGCATTAAGTTCGGCAACATTAGTAACGGCCATAGTGCTCTCCTGAAGGAAGTTAAACTCTTTTAGTAAACAAGCCTGAATCCAGAAGTATAGTCACGCTATGCTTATATATTGGGCAGGTTGGCGTCTGTTTTGCCGTTGCTTACTAAAAGGGTTTCCTGGTCAAGATACTTAAGCGTCAGGAAGTTGTTTCGACGGGGTAAGATTACCCCTGATGAGGTAGGTAAATTTTGATGCAGATCAATCCGGATCTAAGCTGACACCTTTCAGCACAAACTTTCGCAAGTAAAGTTAGCGCGATGTGCCACATATTCTGCACGCATCGGCTGCATCGCAATAACCAACGGTTAACAGCAGTTGAAAAAACTGGCTCAAAGCCAGACGTATAGCATAAATTTCTGCCGTCAACTCTGGTTTTTCGCCCGGCTTATGCACTACATTAAGCGCGCTTTTCTACTCAGACTTTACCGGAGCCTACTTTGAATCCCGTGCTACTCGATCTTTCCGGCTACATTAAGTTTTTTGTCGGTTTGTTTGCCCTGGTAAATCCGGTAGGTATCATCCCGGTCTTTATCAGCATGACCAGCTATCAGGCGGTGGTTGAACGTAATAAAACTAATCTTACCGCCAACCTGGCCGTGGCCATCATCCTCTGGACGTCACTGTTTCTTGGCGATGGCATCCTGCATCTGTTTGGCATTTCGATAGATTCATTCCGTATTGCTGGCGGTATTCTGGTGGTCACTATCGCGATGTCGATGATCAGCGGAAAACTGGGTGAGGATAAGCAGAACAAGCAGGAGAAGTCAGAGAGCGCTATTCGCGAAAGCATTGGCGTGGTACCGCTAGCGTTACCGTTAATGGCTGGTCCCGGTGCAATTAGTTCAACCATTGTCTGGAGTACGCGTTATCACAGCTGGCAGAACTTAATTGGTTTTAGTATCGCGATTGCCATTTTCGCCTTTTGCTGTTGGCTGCTGTTCCGCGCAGCACCGCTGATGGTGCGGGTGCTTGGACAAACCGGGATTAACGTGATTACCCGTATTATGGGCTTGTTGTTAATGGCGTTGGGCATCGAGTTTATTGTTACAGGTATGAAATCTATTTTTCCTGGTTTGCTGAATTAAACGAAGTTATTTTTTTCTTTTAAGAGATTTCACGATCCAAAATGGTGCATATCTTCATTTTATTGCACCATTTTGGTTAATTTATTCATTAACCTTAACTGCAAACGTCCAGCATCACTTTTACTACTATCCTCATCCCATCCGAGTAAAACCTCACACTAAACTGTGATAATTGTCACAGATAATTGTTCTGCACATAACTTTGAAATTAGCATTTGAGAAAAGTTGATAAGTTAATCGATGACTCTTTATGCGGATAATGGCTATTTTTATAGTCGAATTCGTAAAAATCATATTGAAAGAACAATAACGAGTAAAATACATGCAGTTATCCTACAAATAACTTTAAAATCATTTGGTTAATCGATAATTCAATAAAAGAATTAACACTTCTCCTACTCTCGCGAACGTGATAAAAGAGAATCTGCTAACATTTTTGCAGTTTAGCTTTGGCGTGCGGGCATCGGTTCTGATAATTTTCGGCACATCACAAATTTTTTATCTGATAGTGACAAATGTGTACGCTTCTTGCTTACAGGCTATCAGGCTTATGATTAAGGTTGATATTTGTTGATGAAATGCATGGTAGCGAAAACGGCCGTACTTTCAGTGCTTGCCTTCTGCCTTACAGACGCACTGGCAGCAAGCCAGGCAGCCCAAATTCCCGCGGGCACGCAATTATCAGAATTACAGCGTATCGTGATTAATAATGGCGGTGAGGTGGCAACGCTTGATCCGCAGAAAGCAGAAGGCGTGCCGGAATCCAATGTCATGCGTAATTTGCTGGAAGGCCTGGTTGAAACCGATAATAACGGTCAACTGGTCCCCGGTGTCGCTAAGCAATGGCAAAGCGAAGAAGGGCGCATCTGGATTTTCACGCTGCGTGACGATGCGCGCTGGAGTAACGGCCAGCCTGTTACTGCTCAGGATTTCGTCTACAGCTGGCAGCGCCTGGCCGATCCTAAAACTGCTTCGCCTTACGCCAGCTACTTACAGGCTGCGCATGTGGCGAACGTTGACGCCGTTCTGTCTGGAAAAGCCGCACCCTCTGAACTCGGCGTTAAAGCCCTCGATGATCGTCATCTGCAAGTCACCCTTTCTGAACCCGTTCCCTACTTTGTTGCCATGCTGGCTCACAGCGCGATGAAACCGGTCTATCGTCCGGCGATAGAGCAGTGGGGCGAGCAGTGGACACAGCCGCAACACTATGTTGGCAATGGCGCTTTTACACTCGCGGAGTGGGTGGTAAATGAAAAAATCGTGGTTAAACGCAATTCACAGTATTGGGATAATGCCCACACGGTGATGGAAGAGGGTGTATTTTTACCGCTCTCCTCAGAGAACAGCGATATCAACCGCTATCGCAGCGGTGGCACCGATATGACCAACAGCGTAGTGCCGCCGGAAATGTTCAAAAAGTTACAGCAGGATCTCGGCGATGAGGTCAAAATCAGTCCGCTGCTGTGCACCTTCTATTACGAAATCAATAACAAAAAAGCGCCATTCGATGACGCGCGCGTACGCGCCGCGCTAAAGTTAACCCTCGATCGCGACATCATTGCGCAGAAGATCATGGGCCAGGGCCAGATTCCTGCCTACGGATTGACGCCGCCGTTTACCCACGGTATTACGCTTTCCCCTCCGGCCTGGGCGCAACAAACGCAGTCCGAGCGTAATGCCAGCGCCAAACAGTTATTAGCCGATGCCGGCTTTAATCAGCAAAACCCGCTGCGTTTTACGCTGCTGTACAACACCTCCGAACAAAACAAGCGACAGGCGATTGCTGCGGCCTCGATGTGGCAAAAAAATTTGGGGGCGGTGGTGACATTGCAGAACCAGGAGTGGAAAACGCTGCTGGAGACGCGCCATCAGGCGCAGTATGACGTGGTGCGCGCCACATGGTGCGCGGATTACAATGAACCTTCTACCTTCCTGAATATGCTGTTGAGCGGTTCGTCCAATAACACCGCGTTTTACCACAGCCCGGCGTTTGACCAGTTGATGAAGCAAACATTAACCAGCGCAGACGAAGCAAAGCGCGCCTCGCTTTATCAGCAGGCGGAAGCGCAACTCGATAAAGACTCGCCAATCGTACCTGTCTATTACCGCGTTAGCGTGCGGTTGGTAAAACCCTGGGTGGGCGGTTTTACCGGCAAGGATCCGCAGGACATGCTGGCGTTGAAATACTATTACATAAAGAAACATTGAGTAATGGGCCGATCCGGCGCTAAAGTCGGGCGGCACTTTACCGTGGTAAACCCTGAAGGGTGATTAGGGTCTTCGTTCAGACACGCGAAGATCACCTGGAAACGGGGTACGCCGGGCGTTAAATCGACCCGGTAAAGATAATAAAACTGGAGCGTAATAATGAACAACATCACAAAAAAAAGCCTGATTGCCGTGGGCGTATTAGCCGCAATCGGCGCGCTGGCAGGGAATGCCGCGCTGGCAGCAACAGTGCCAGCAGGCGTTGAATTGGCAGCAAAACAGGAACTGGTTCGCGGTAACGGCGATGAAGTACAGTCGCTGGATCCCCACAAGATTGAAGGTGTACCCGAAGACAACATCGCGCGTGACCTGTATGAAGGTTTAATCACCAGCGACAGCGATGGCAAACCGGTACCGGGCGTGGCAGAAAGCTGGGAAAACAAAGATTTCAAAGTCTGGACTTTCCACCTGCGCAAGAACGCAAAATGGTCCAACGGTGAGCCGGTTACTGCACAAGATTTCGTATATAGCTGGCAGCGCCTGGTCGATCCGAAAACCGCATCGCCTTATGCCAGCTATCCGCAATACGGCCACATCGTCAATGTTGACGACATCATCGCCGGTAAAAAGCCAACTTCCGAGCTGGGCGTAAAAGCCATCGACGATCACACGCTGGAAGTGACGCTGAGCGAGCCCGTACCCTACTTCTATAAGCTGCTGATCAACTCCGTGATGTCTCCGGTGTATAAGCCGGCGATCGACAAATTTGGCGATCAGTGGACTCAACCGCAAAACTGGGTCGGTAACGGCGCCTTTAAACTTGAATCGCACGTGATCAACGAACGCGTAACGCTGGTGCGTAACCCGCAGTATTGGGATAACGAGCACACCGTGCTGAACAAAGTCACCTTCCTGCCAATTAACTCCGAAGTCAGCGACGTTAACCGTTACTTCTCTGAGAACGGCAGCGATATCACTTACAACAACATGCCTATCGAGCTGTTCAAAAAACTGCAGCGGGACAACGGCAAAGAGTTGATGGTCAAGCCATACCTGTGCACCTATTACTACGAAATCAATAACCAGAAAGCGCCATTCACCGATCCACGCGTGCGTACCGCGCTGAAACTCGGTCTGGATCGCGACATCATGGTGAACAAGGTTCTGGCACAAGGTCAGCAACCGGCTTACAGCTTCACCCCGCCAGCCACCGATGGCATGGAACTGCTGCCGCCGGATTGGTTCAAGTGGGATCAGAACAAGCGTAACGAAGAAGCGAAAAAGCTGCTGGCTGAAGCGGGTTACACCGCGGATAAACCGCTGACCTTCAACCTGCTGTACAACACCTCCGATTTGCACAAAAAACTGGCGATCGCCGCCTCTTCTATCTGGAAGAAAAACATCGGCGTGAACATTAAGCTGGAAAACCAGGAGTGGAAAACCTTCCTCGACACGCGTCATCAGGGCAACTTTGATGTCTCTCGTGCGGCATGGTGTGCGGATTACAACGAACCCACTTCATTCCTGAACATCATGCTGTCTGACAGCAGCAGTAACACCTCGCATTACAAAAGCGCTGACTTCGATAAAGTTATTCACGATGCGGTTAAAGCCACAGACGATAAAGCGCGCGTAGCGGATTATCAGAAAGCTGAGCAGATTCTGGATAAAGACAGCACCATTGTACCGGTTTACTACTACGTCAATGCGCGTTTGGTGAAACCTTACGTGGGCGGTTACACCGGCAACGATCCGCTGGATAAAACCGTCGATAAAAACCTGTATATCATTAAACATTAATAGCACTCAGGCTATCGACAGTGGCGGTGCTGCGGCACCGCCTTTTTACTTTGTGAAGCAACAGCCTGGTAGGTACGGCAATGTTAAAATTCATCCTGCGTCGGCTCCTTGAAGCCATCCCGACGCTGTTTATCCTCATCACCATCTCTTTCTTTATGATGCGACTGGCACCCGGCAGTCCATTTACCGGCGAACGTGTCCTCTCGCCGGAAGTGATGGCGAATATCGAAGCGAAGTACCATCTCAACGATCCCATTGGCAAACAGTACCTGAGCTACCTGGTGCAGTTGGCACATGGCGACTTTGGCCCTTCGTTTAAATACAAAGATTACTCGGTCAATTATCTGGTCGGCCACGCCTTCCCGGTGTCAGCCAAACTTGGTCTGGCTGCCTTCTTCCTCGCCGTGGTGCTGGGCGTAACGGCTGGCGTGATCGCCGCCCTGAAGCAAAACAGTTTGTGGGATTATGCCGTGATGGGGGTCGCGATGACCGGCGTGGTGATCCCCAGCTTTGTCGTGGCACCGTTACTGGTGCTGGTGTTTGCGATTACCTTACGCTGGCTACCAGGCGGCGGCTGGAACGGCGGCCAATGGAATTACATGTTGCTGCCGATGGTGGCGCTGTCGCTGGCCTACATCGCCAGCATCGCGCGTATTACCCGTGGTTCGATGATTGAAGTGATGCATTCAAACTTCATCCGTACCGCGCGCGCTAAAGGACTGCCATTGCGTCGTATCGTGCTGCGTCACGCGCTGAAGCCTGCCATGTTGCCGGTGCTTTCCTATATGGGACCGGCGTTTGTCGGCATCATCACCGGTTCCATGGTGATTGAATCCATCTATGGTTTGCCGGGCATCGGCCAGCTGTTCGTTAACGGGGCATTGAACCGTGACTACTCGCTGGTGATGAGTCTGACCATTCTGGTTGGCGTGCTGACCATTCTGTTTAACGCGATCGTTGATGTGCTGTACGCCGTGATCGATCCGAAAATCCGTTACTGATTGTGGAGCTCGCCCATGATGTTAAGTAAGAAAAACAGCGAAGCTCTGGATGCCTTCAGTGAAAAACTGGAAGTCGAAGGGCGCAGCCTCTGGCAGGATGCGCGTCGCCGCTTTATTCACAACCGCGCAGCCTTCATCAGCCTGCTGGTGCTGCTGGTGATCACTTTGTTCGTGGTGTTCGCCCCGATGTTGTCGCAGTTCAAATATGACGATACCGACTGGGCGATGATGTCTGCCGCGCCGGATACCGTCTCCGGCCACTGGTTTGGCACCGATTCATCGGGTCGCGACCTGCTGGTGCGTGTTGCGATTGGTGGCCGTATCTCGCTGATGGTGGGTATCGCCTCCGCGCTGATCGCGGTGCTGGTGGGCACGCTGTATGGCTCACTGGCGGGTTATCTGGGCGGTAAAATCGACTCGGTGATGATGCGTATTCTGGAGATCCTCAACTCCTTCCCGTTCATGTTCTTCGTTATCCTGCTGGTAACCTTCTTTGGTCGCAACATTCTGCTGATCTTTGTGGCGATCGGCATGGTGTCGTGGCTGGATATGGCGCGTATCGTACGTGGGCAGACGCTGGGCCTGAAGCGCAAAGAGTTCATCGAAGCGGCGCAGGTCGGCGGTGTGAGCACCTTCAAAATCGTGCTGCGTCACATTGTGCCAAACGTATTAGGCGTAGTAGTGGTGTATGCCTCGCTGCTGGTGCCGAGCATGATCCTGTTCGAATCTTTCCTCAGCTTCCTTGGCCTCGGCACTCAGGAACCGCTGAGCAGTTGGGGCGCATTGCTAAGCGATGGCGCCAACTCGATGGAAGTGTCGCCGTGGTTACTGATGTTCCCGGCAGGTTTCCTCGTGGTCACGCTGTTCTGTTTTAACTTTATCGGCGATGGCTTGCGTGATGCCCTCGACCCGAAAGATCGTTAAGGAGTTTCCCGATGACCATTCATGAATTTCAGCCAGCCCTGGCTGCACGTGCGGGAAACAATAACCTGCTGCTTGATGTAAAAGACCTGCGCGTCACCTTCAGCACCCACGATGGCGATGTCACCGCTGTGAACGACCTCAACTTTTCACTGCATGCGGGTGAAACGTTGGGCATTGTTGGCGAATCCGGCTCGGGGAAATCGCAAACCGCGTTTGCCTTGATGGGCCTGCTGGCAAAAAATGGGCGCATTGGCGGTTCAGCGAAATTTAACGGCGCAGAGATCCTCAATCTGCCGGAAAGCAAGCTCAACAAACTGCGCGCAGAGCAGATTGCGATGATCTTCCAGGATCCAATGACGTCGCTTAACCCTTACATGCGCGTCGGCGAGCAGTTAATGGAAGTGCTGAAGCTGCATAAAGGCATGAACAGCGCTCAGGCGTTCGAAGAGTCGGTGCGCATGCTGGATGCGGTGAAAATGCCGGAAGCGCGTAAGCGTATGAAGATGTTTCCGCATGAGTTCTCGGGTGGTATGCGTCAGCGTGTGATGATTGCGATGGCGCTGCTGTGTAGGCCAAAGCTGCTGATTGCCGATGAGCCGACTACGGCGCTCGACGTGACCGTACAGGCGCAGATCATGACGCTGTTGAATGAGCTGAAGCGCGAATTCAATACCGCGATTGTGATGATTACCCACGATCTCGGCGTGGTAGCGGGTATCTGTGACAAAGTGCTGGTGATGTACGCCGGTCGTACCATGGAATATGGACGCGCACGCGATGTGTTCTATCATCCTGCCCATCCATACTCGATTGGCTTGCTGAGTGCGGTGCCGCGTCTGGATGCTGAGGAGGGCGAGTCGCTGACCACCATTCCAGGCAACCCGCCAAACCTACTGCGCCTGCCGCAAGGCTGTCCGTTCCAGCCTCGCTGCGCCTACGCCATGGACATTTGTGCCAAGGCACCGCCGCTGGAGCCTTTCGCTGAAGGTCGCTTGCGTGCCTGCTTCAAGCCGGTGGAGGAGTTAGTATGAGCACCGTAGTCGAAGAGAAAAAAGTCCTGCTGGAGATCGCCGACCTTAAGGTGCACTTCGAGATTAAGGATGGCAAACAGTGGTTCTGGCAGCCACCGCATACCCTGAAAGCGGTCGACGGCGTCAGTCTGCGTTTGTATGAAGGTGAAACATTGGGCGTGGTAGGCGAATCAGGTTGCGGTAAATCAACGCTGGCCCGCGCCATCATTGGCCTGGTAAAAGCCACAGAAGGGCGCGTCGCCTGGTTAGGACGCGATCTGCTCGGGCAAAGCCAGGAGCAATGGCGTCAGGCGCGCAGCGATATCCAGATGATTTTCCAGGATCCGCTGGCATCGCTCAATCCGCGTATGACCATTGGCGATATCATTGCTGAACCGCTGCGCACCTATTACCCGAAGATGCCGGGCCAGCAAGTGAAGGATAAGGTGAAAACCATGATGATGAAGGTTGGGTTGTTACCTAATCTCATCAACCGCTATCCGCACGAGTTCTCGGGCGGCCAGTGTCAGCGTATTGGCATTGCGCGTGCGCTGATTCTCGAGCCGAAGCTGATCATCTGCGATGAGCCTGTATCGGCGCTGGACGTGTCGATTCAGGCGCAGGTCGTTAACCTGTTGCAGCAATTGCAGCGAGAAATGGGGCTGTCACTGATCTTTATCGCGCACGATTTGGCGGTGGTAAAACACATCTCCGATCGCGTGCTGGTGATGTATCTCGGGCATGCGGTTGAGCTGGGTACTTACGATGCGGTGTATAACAATCCGCAGCATCCGTACACCCGCGCGCTGATGTCAGCGGTGCCAATTCCCGATCCGGACCTGGAGAAGAACAAGCAAATCCAGCTGCTGGAAGGAGAGCTGCCATCGCCGATCAATCCGCCATCGGGATGCGTGTTCCGCACCCGTTGCCCGATTGCCGGACCAGAGTGCGCGAAAACCCGGCCGCTGCTGGAAGGCAGCTTCCGTCATGCGGTCTCTTGTTTAAAAGTCGATCCGCTGTAAATGAAAACGCCGGGCGATTGCCCGGCGTTTTTTTGTCTGTCGCTTACTCGCGCCACAGGATGTGGCAGAGTTTGTGATCTTTCTCGCGGCAAAGCAGGACGCGTGCGAACACATCAGTGATCGGCTCGCCGTCGGCTTCACCTAAGCCAATCACCACTTCTGCGAAGAAGTCTGGGTTGAGATCGAAATCAACATGTTCCTGCCAGTCTTCCGCAGGATCGAACAGTTCCGCGCCACCGCGCTCTTCAAACTGCAGATTGAACAGAATAATGTCAGCGGGATCGAGATTGTCACCAGCCAGCTCAAGAAAAATATCGTAAGCCTGCTCCAGCGTTTCATCTTCAGTAAGGCGATTATTTAAATCCATGGTCATTCCTGCTTGCCCTGAGGCGGTAATATTTTCGCTCGTTTTACAGTAAAGGACTAAAGAAGTAAAACAGTCGTTCAACGATGCGTTGCCACCAGGCACGTTTAGCCCAGCGAGCACCATCCAGTAAGCGTGAGCGGGCGATGTAATCATCCTGCACGGTAGCGAGATCGCTGCCAAAGCCGTCATCATCAACCACCAGAGTGATCTCAAAGTTGAGCCACAGGCTGCGCATATCCAGATTTACCGTGCCGACCAAACTCAGCTGCCCGTCAACCAGCACACTTTTGGTATGCAACAGGCCATCTTCAAACTGGTAAATCTTCACGCCGGCTTCCAGTAGTTCGGTGAAGAAGGCACGACTCGCCCAGCCTACCAGCAGCGAATCATTATGGCGCGGCACAATGATGCTCACTTCCACACCGCGTAACGCTGCGGTACAGATGGCGTGCAGCAGGTCATCGCTCGGCACAAAGTAGGGCGTGGTCATAATCAGCTGCTGACGCGCGGAGTAGACCGCTGTGAGTAACGCTTGATGGATCATATCTTCCGGGAAGCCGGGACCAGAAGCGATCACCTGAATGGTATGCCCGCTCTCCTGTTCGAAGGGCATCACGTTGCCATCCGGCGCGGGCGGCAGAATGCGTTTACCGGTTTCAATCTCCCAGTCGCAGGCATACACAATGCCCATGGTGGTTGCCACCGGGCCTTCCATGCGCGCCATCAGGTCAATCCATTGTCCCACGCCGGCTTCCTGCTTAAAGAAGCGCGGATCGACCAGGTTCATGCTGCCGGTATAAGCGATGTAGTTATCGATCAGCACCACTTTGCGATGCTGACGTAGGTCCATGCGGCGCAGGAAAACGCGCAGCAGGCTTACCTGCAATGCTTCAACCACGTCGATGCCGGCATTGCGCATCATATTGACCCACGGACTGCGGAAGAAGGTGACGCTGCCCGCTGAATCCAGCATCAAACGGCAATGTACACCGCGACGAGATGCAGCCATCAGCGATTCCGCCACTTCATCGGCCAACCCGCCGGGATGCCAGATATAGAACACCATCTCGATATTATGCCGTGCCAGCTGGATATCTCGGATCAGTGCGTGCATCACGTCATCGGAGTTGGTCAGCAACTGCAGCTGATTACCTTTCACGCCGGCGATGCCCTGACGGTGGCGGCACAAATCAAACAGGGACCGCGCCACGTCGCTGTGTTCAGTGGCGAAGATATGCCGGCACTGTTTGAGATCGTTGAGCCATTTGGCGGTGGAGGGCCACATGGTGCGCGCGCGTTCGGCACGCCTTTTACCTAAATGCAACTCACCAAAAGAGAGATAAGCGATTATACCCACCAGCGGTAGAATGTAGATGATCAGCAGCCAGGCCATTGCTGAGGTGACTGCGCGGCGTTTCATCAGAATACGTAGCGTGACACCCGCAATCAGCAGCCAGTAACCAAACAGCAGCAACCAACTGATTAGGGTATAAAATGTGGTCATTAAGTGGACGTCCTGTTCGCGCTTTGTTGTGCAAAGTTTACGTGCTGATCACAGGGAGTGAAACCTTTAATCGTGAATGACGTTTCGATGAAGCTTTCGATTTGGCATTTCCTGGCAGATCTTTATAATGCCTGCCGAGTTTAGCCTGTCTGAGAGGATGTGATGAGACGCAGCAAAAATGAAGTGGCGCGCTGGAGAATGTTACGGCAGGTACACCGTCGTCGTTCTCGCTGGCTGGAAGGGCAGTCGCGTCGTTATAAGCGCATCCATACCATTCGTCATCAGGTGGCGCAGCAACATCGCCGCTCCATCCTGTTTATCTCGCAAATGGACTGATGGGTTTACGCGGCCATCATGCGCCGCGTAGCACCCGAATGACATTGACCATCTCTACTGCCGCTGCCAGCACAATTAACATCACAATGTGCTGACGAGCGTTGCGCCAGCCTTGCTGACGCCATAGCCAAAGTGCTCTGCCGATGAGAGCGAATGCTATCACCAGCAGTAAAACTGACAACCACATAGATTAGAAAACGCGTTTGAACGGTTTGACCGCGACTTTCTCATACACGCCTGCGGCAATGTAGGGATCATCCTTGGCCCATGATTCCGCGACTTCCAGCGAAGAGAATTCGGCGATGATCACGGAACCGCTGAAACCGGCCGGGCCTGGATCGTTGCTGTCAACTGCTGGCAGCGGACCCGCAGCAATCAGTCGACCTTCATCTTGCAACAGCTTCAAACGAGCAAGATGCGCGGGACGTACCGAGTTGCGTTTTTCCAGTGAATCAGCGGTATCTTCCGCATAAATGACGTAAAGCACGATGGGATACTCCCGTTAGACTTGCCGAAATTGCGTGACACGTTAAGTGATCGTTAATCAGAGTGCAAACGAAAGATAAATACGCTGTCATTCAGCGCAATCAGGGTTAAAAAAGACCTTTCTGCGGGGCGCTTGCACATCGCTTATTGAAACTGATTGCTATTTGCATTTAAAATCTGCGCTTCACTCAATGAACATGAATGATATGACCACGTTGACTACGCCTTTACCTTCACGTACCCCCATTGCTGTAATTTTATCCGTGGTACTTCACGGTTCGTTGATCGCTGGCATTCTCTATGCATCGTTTCATCAGGTGATTGAAGTTCCAAAAGCGTCGCAGCCTATCAGCGTTTCGCTGGTGGCTCCGGAAGTGCAACCCGAACCTGCGCCTGCTCAGGTCACGCCGCCGCCACCTGAACCTGAGCCGGAGCCTGAAGTGGTGCCAGAGCCGCCGAAGGTTGAGCCGGTACCGATTCCTAAACCGGAGCCTAAGCCGAAGCCAAAACCTAAACCGAAGCCAAAGGTTGAAAAGAAGGTTGAGCCGAAACCGCGTCAGCAAGTGAAGCCGCAGGAAAATCCGTTTAAGCAGGAAGCGCCAACCACGCAGACGCGTCCAACAACCGCGCCGAAAGCCAATCCGACCGCAACGCCGAGCATCTCAGATGGTCCGAAAGCGATGAGCGTCAGCAAGCCTGCCTATCCGGCACGTGCGTTCGCGCTGCGTGTTGAGGGACGTGTGCGGGTGCAGTTTGACGTTGATAGCGACGGTCGTGTGGATAACGTCCAGATTTTGTCGGCAGAACCGCGCAACATGTTCGAGCGCGAAGTGAAGCAGGCGATGAAGAAGTGGCGTTATCAGCCAGGTCGTCCGGGCAAGAATCTCACCATGAACATCGTATTCCGCATCAATGGTGGCGCCAATATCGAATAAGCACTCGTGGCTGAGAGGCAATAAGAAAGCGGTCAGATGACCGCTTTTTTAATGTTACAGATCGCTTAAATTGCTTCTGCCGGGCGGCAACGGGCGAGATTGACCGGTATTGTCGACAGCGACGTAGACAAACACCGCTTCGGTTGCGCAGTAGGTCTGTCCAATCGGTTCGGACGACACTTTCTTGATCCACACTTCGACGTTTATGGTCATGGAACTGTTGCCGGTGCGGATGCAGCGTGCGTAGCAGCTCACCACATCGCCAACCGCCACCGGTTTAAGGAACGTCATTCCGTCCACGCGCACGGTGACGACACGTCCTTCGGCAATCTCTTTCGCCTTAATTGCGCCGCCCATATCCATCTGCGACATCAACCAGCCACCAAAGATATCTCCGTTAGCATTGGTATCCGCTGGCATGGCCAGGGTACGCAACACCATCTCGCCTTGCGGCGACTTATGTTTTTCGTCCATTGCTCAGTTCTTCTGCAGGTGAAGAGAAGCCCGACGCTGTCGGGCGGAGTGGCATTATTTTTGTTCTTGTTGCGGCATCTGTCGCCAGATATACACGCCGCTTAACAGAGTAAAGAGTAGGGTCAGGCCGGTCAGACCGAACACCTTAAAGTTAACCCAAAATTCCTGCGATAACCAAAACGCAACATAAATATTCGCTAAGCCGCAGGCGAGGAAGAAGATTGCCCAGGCAATGTTGAGATTGCGCCACACGCCTGAAGGCAGTTGTAACTCTTTACCCAGCATGGTTTGGATCAGCGGTTGCTTCATAAACCACTGGCTGTAGAGCAGCGCGACGGCAAACAGCGAATAGATCACCGTGACTTTCCATTTGATGAATTCATCGTTATGGAATACCAGCGTCAGCGTGCCGAATACCGCGACCAGCACAAAGGTAAAAATGGTCATCTTTTCCAGCTTGCGGTAGAGCACCCAACTGACGACCAGCGCCAGACCGGTGGCAACGATCAGTGCGCCGGAGGCGACAAAGATGTCGTACAGCTTGTAGAAAATGAAGAAAACCACCAGGGGAAGAAAATCGAGTAACTGCTTCATAGCGTTTCCAAGTAGGCAGGAGCGTACTGTTATGGCGCCCGGGTGAGCGCCATAACGATTAACGTAACAGCATATACAGCCGGTACAGATAGATAATCAGCACTGCGGAGACCAGGTTACCCAGCGCGTTCAACCCCACGGAGGCGATATTGGCGGGCAGCACGGTCAGCGATGAAAAGAAGAACATCAGCACAATTTTGGCCAGCAGCCACAGCACAATAGCCGGTGCGATAACCTTAATATTCTTCCAGGCGAGACGCATGCTGACACGCATCGCGCCAATCACGCCGAGCTTCTCATTGGCGAGAATCACCGGTGCCAGTGAAAACAGGATCGCCAGAATCACGCCCGGTACCATCAGCACCATAAAGCCCAATTGAACCAGCAGGGTAATCAGGAAGGTCTGCAGCAGCAGCTTTGGCAGGATGGGCGCAGATGCACCAATAGCGCGCAGCGCGCTGACGCGTTGTCCGCCCGATACCATAGGGATCAGAAGCAGCATGCCACCCAGCAGCAGCGCGTTGCCAATCAACGCAGCGAACGTGCCTGCAGCGGAAGCGCGCAGCAAAATACGCTGCTGATCCGGAGACATATTTTGTACCAGCTCAAACAGCGACGATGCGCTGTCATCGGACTGGCTCAACAACGAGAGCTGGTCTTCACCTGGCGTTAACGCGTGGCCGACGATCACAGTAATGAACGAGGTCAGCAGCGCCAGCAGTAAAATAGTAACCAGCTGATGGCGCAAAAAATTTCCTGTGTCACGGTATAACGAGCTTGCCGTGATAGACATGTAAACTCCTTGAAAGAACCGGATTAATTAACCCGGCGATTGTACATGTTCTACTGGCGTGCTGGCACCCGCATTGGGATAACTTTCTGTCATAACAGGTAAAGAAGGGTGAAAAAGCGCAGGAAGACCGTAGCGAGCACGGGCGCGATCGCAAGCTTCGTTCTGTTCACCGTTCTCGCCGGACATCGAAAACTCCCGACAGGGCGAAGGGCGCTGCTGATAAATACTGCAGGAGACGCAGCCGCCGACGTCGCCCTGCAGCGCAATACAGCGCGGCTGGCGTTGGTTGGTGCCGCGCATATTGCGCATAAACGGGGTTAACGGTTCGGTTAATTCAACGGGAACAGCACCGGCGCCATCATCGGCTTCGGCCCAGTAAAATGAGACACGGAAGTGCGCGCAGCATGCGCCACAGGTCACGCAAGGATTTAGTGAATCGCTCATCTGATCGCCCGCCACCTTTAAGGTATCGAACCAAAATCACACAGGGGAAAGTTAAAATAGTCACGGCGAAAAATTTTCGCAAGCGGACTTTTATTACGCGTTGTAAAGCCAAAATTGATCTGAATCAATTCATTGTTTTTTAAGTGATTAATTTAGATTGATGCAGATGATCTTTTACCAAAAAAGGGGTAAATGTTGTGCCGCATTCAACATTGTGACCCATCTTTATTTGGCAAAGGAGTGATTATGAAACTGGCAAAATGCGCACTGCTGATGGCGCTGGCAATTCCGCAACTGGCTCTGGCTCATGAAGCCGGTGATTTCTTTATGCGTGCAGGTAGCGCCACCGTTCGTCCGACCGAAGGCTCTGACAATGTGCTGGGTATGGGTGGCTTTAACGTTAGCAACGATACGCAGCTGGGCTTGACCTTCACCTATATGGCAACGGATAACATCGGCGTTGAGCTGCTGGCTGCAACCCCGTTCCGTCATAAGGTTGGACTGGGCGCCACCGGTAATCTGGCCACCGTGCGTCAGCTGCCGCCAACCTTAATGGCGCAGTACTATTTCTTTGATAGCAAAAGTAAAGTCCGCCCGTACGTTGGCGTCGGTATCAACTACACCACCTTCTACGATGCCAAATTCAACCAAACGGGTGAGGATGCCGGTTTAAGCGACCTGAGCGTCAAAGACTCGTGGGGCATGGCGGGCCAGGTTGGTCTGGATTATCAAATCAACCGCGACTGGATGCTGAACGCATCGCTTTGGTACATGGATATTGATACCGAAGTGAAATTTAAAGCTGGCGGTGAGCAGCAAAACATCAACACGCGTATCGATCCGTGGGTGTTCTTCTTTGGTGCGGGATATCGATTCTAATCGGCAACCAGAAATGAAGCGGGCGACCAGAAGGTCGCCCGTTGTATTATTTGATCTGCATATTGTTAACCACAGATTTCACACCCGCCACGCTACGCGTTACGGCCACCGCGCGATTTGCCATCTGCGGTGAGCTGACAAAACCGCTCAGCTGAACTTTACCCTTGAAGGTTTCAACGTTAATTTCGGTCGATTTCAGCGACTCGTCATTCAACAGCTGAGCCTTAACTTTGGTGGTTACCACGGTATCGTCGATGTAACCGCCAGTGCCTTCTTTGGTCGCTGTGGGTGCACACGCGCTAAGTGCCAGCGCCATTACCGCAGCCATCATAAATCCTGCAACGACTTTGAAAAATTTCATTGGTTATCTCCCTGTCTTAGATGATGTTTCGCCGCAATGGGGCGGCGCAGTTAATTGTGGTCTGGAGATGCGAAATCAGCAAATCGGCGCGCGCGAAAAAGTCAGAAAGAGGGCATTTTTACCACTTAATGAGCCAATCGCAGTTTTCGCTGGGCATGAAAATCTGAGAGTAGCCGGGAATTTGAGTTTGGGGATGTTTGTGGCAATAAAAAGGCCTTATCCGCACCTGCGAATAAGGCCCTGAAGATTTTAGCGGGTGGCTGCTTTCAGACTACTCACAAAGGCTTTCAGCTCGCTGAGCAGCGTGGCCGGATCGTTCTGGTTACGCTCAATGATTTTCACAATTGCCGACCCGGAAATGGCACCCGCCGCACCAGCGGCGATGGCTTCTTTCACCTGGCCGGGTTCAGAGATACCAAAGCCCTGCAGCGGCGGCGCAGCGTTAAACTCACGCAGCTTTTCGATCAGGTGATGCAGCGGCAGGCTGGCACGATTTTCCGAACCGGTGACGCCTGCGCGTGACAGCAAATAGGTATAACCGCGACCGTGCGCAGCGATCTCACGCAGCAGTTCATCGTCAGCATTTGGTGGACAGATAAAGATCGGCGCCACATTGTGGCGCAGCGCAGCCTGACGGAAGGGCGCAGACTCTTCCAGCGGCACATCCGCAACCAGCACGGAATCGACGCCCACCGCTTCACACTGCGCATAAAAGTTGTCGATACCTTTGCTGAACACCAGATTGGCGTACATCAGCAAGCCAATCGGCAGCTCGGGATATTTCTGACGCAAGGTCGCCAGAATTTCAAAGCACTGCGCCACGGTGGTGCCGGAAGCAAAGGCACGCAGCGTCGCGCCCTGAATGGTTGGGCCGTCGGCCAGCGGATCCGAGAACGGAATACCGAGCTCTAGCGCGTCCGCACCGCCTTCAACCAGGGTATCGATAATTTTTAGCGACAGTTCAGGTGACGGATCGCCGAGAGTAACGAAGGGGACAAACGCGCCTTCTTGCTGCGCCGACAGACGTTGAAACAGCTGATTATAACGCTCCATCAGATCTCTCCCTTGGCTTTCAAAATATCGTGAACGGTGAAAATGTCTTTATCGCCGCGGCCAGAAAGGTTAACCACCAGCAGCTGCTCTTTTTCCGGATTTTCGCGGATCATTTTCAGTGCATGTGCCAGCGCGTGTGAGGATTCGAGCGCAGGAATAATCCCTTCAGCACGGCACAGCTCTTTAAAGGCGCTGAGCGCTTCGTCATCGGTGATCGAAACATATTCCGCGCGGCCGATACTGTTCAGATGCGCATGCTGAGGACCCACTGACGGGAAGTCCAGACCCGCAGAGATTGAGTAAGATTCTTCAATCTGCCCCTCTTCGGTCTGCATCATCGGCGCTTTCATACCGAAATAGATCCCTACGCGACCGTGCTTGAGCGGCGCACCGTGTTCTCCGGTTTCGATCCCGTGACCGGCCGGCTCTACGCCGATCAGGCCAACACTTTCTTCTTCGATAAAATCAGCGAACATGCCGATAGCGTTCGAACCACCGCCCACGCAGGCTAACACCGCATCCGGCAGGCGACCTTCGCGCTCCAGAATCTGCGCTTTGGTCTCTTCACCAATCATGCGCTGGAATTCACGCACGATAGTCGGGAACGGATGCGGGCCAGCGGCGGTGCCGAGCATGTAGTGCGCGGTTTCATAGCTGCCAGACCAGTCGCGCAGCGCCTCGTTACAGGCATCTTTCAGCGTGGCTGAGCCGCTATGCACCGGAATCACTTCCGCGCCCATCAGACGCATACGGAATACGTTTGGCGACTGACGCTCAACGTCCTTGGCGCCCATGTAGATGCGGCACTTCATACCCAGCAGGGCACAGGCTAACGCTGACGCGACACCGTGCTGACCGGCGCCGGTTTCCGCGATGATCTCGTTTTTGCCCATGCGTTTGGCCAGCAGCGCCTGACCCAGCACCTGGTTGGTTTTGTGCGCGCCACCGTGCAGCAGATCTTCACGCTTTAGATAGAGGCGGGTTTTGCTGCCTTTAGTCAGGTTGCTGCACAGCGTCAAAGCCGTTGGGCGTCCAGCGTAGTTTTTCAGCAGGTCAGTAAACTCGGCCTGAAACTCGGGATCGCGCTGCGCTTCAACAAACGCATTTTCCAACTGGCGCAAGGCTGGCATCAGGATTTGTGGTACGTACTGGCCGCCAAACTCGCCAAAATAGGGATTCAATAACGTGGTCATTTTTTCATCTTCCTTATTCGGCCCGCGCCATGGCGGGCAAGCGAAATTAATAGGCGCGCAGCGTGCGGAATACCGCCGCGACTTTGCTGGCATCTTTAATGCCTGGCGCAGATTCTATGCCGGAGTTGAAATCGAGGCCGGCACAGCCCAACTGCGCGGCTTCAACGCAGTTGTCCGCGCTTAGGCCACCGGCCAGCAGCACATTGCTGAGATCCTGGCCTTGCAGCAGTGACCAATCAAAACGCTGGCCGGTGCCGCCCTGGCCATTATCAAACACGTAACGATCGACGTGCGGCCAGTCGCGCGCAGGTAACTGCTCTTTAATGCTCAGCGCTTTCCAGATTTTGGTGTCTGCCGGCAGCGCCTGACGCAATTGTGCGACAAACGCCTGATCTTCATCGCCGTGCAGCTGCACCGCATAAAGTTTTAAACTTTCCGCTAGCGTGACAATGTCACTTAGCGCATTGTTGCGGAATACGCCAACATACTTCAGCGGGGCAGCCGCCTGCACAATCTGCGCCTGCTCGCGGCTGATTTTACGCGGTGAGCCTTCAGCGAAGATCAAGCCACCGTAAATGGCGCCGGCTTCCTGCGCTGCGCGTGCATCTTCGGCGCGGGTCAGGCCGCAGACTTTGTTATCACCGAGCAATACGCGACGCACGCCAGCGGTGAGATCGGCTTCTTCCATCAGCGCGGAGCCAATCAGGAAGCCGTTAGCGAAGTGGCTCAGCTCACGTACCTGCGCATAATTGTGAATGCCAGATTCGCTGATGACGGTGACGCCATGTCCGAGGCGCGGCGCTAACTGACGCGTGCGATTCAGGTCGATGGACAGGTCGCGCAGGTCGCGGTTATTAATGCCGACGACTTTGGCTTCCAGCGCAATCGCGCGTTCCATCTCTTCTTCATTACTGACTTCGGTCAGCACGCCCATTTTCAGGCTGTGCGCCACGGCGGCGAGCTGACGATATTGCTCATCATCCAGCACCGACAACATCAGCAGAATGGCGTCGGCCTGATAATGTCGTGCCAGATAGATCTGGTAGGGATCGATGATGAAGTCTTTGCACAACACCGGTTGCGTGATGGCGGCGCTAACAATCGGCAGGAACGCAAAATCGCCCTGGAAGTATTTCTCATCGGTTAACACCGACACCGCAGAAGCGTAATGACGATATACGCCAGCGATGGTGGCGGGATCGAAATCCTCGCGAATCAGCCCTTTGGAGGGCGATGCTTTTTTGCATTCCAGGATGAATACCGTGCGCGATCCACGCAGTGCATCGTAAAAATGACGTTCCGCAGGCTGCAAATCGTTCTGGAAGGTGGCCAGCGGCTGCTGTGCTTTGCGCGCTTCAACCCAGACGGCTTTATCTTGTACGATTTTCTCTAAAACAGTGCCCTTAATACTCATCTCATCCTCTCGCTGCCAGAGCGACAACGCGCTCGTAGGCCTGTCCGCTGCGAATGGCAGCGATGGCGCGCTGTGCGTTGTCGCGCAAATCTTCATTTCCGAACACTTTCAGTAACATTGCGACGTTGACCGCCACCGCCTGCTCATGGGCGGGCTGGCCTTTACCCTGAAGTAAACGGGTCAGAATGTCACGGTTTTCTTCCGGCGTGCCGCCTGCCAACGCGTCTTTATCATGGAAGCCAAAACCGAAGTCTTCTGGCGTCAGCTGATAGCCAGTGATTTCGCCATCACGCAACTCGGCGACCTGCGTTGGGCTGTGCAGCGCCACTTCATCCATGCCGCCGCCGTGAACCACAGCCGCACGTTGATAGCCGAGCACTTTTAGCGTTTGGGCGATTGGCAGTACCAGCTCCGGGCTGTACACGCCAATCACCGCCAGCGGTGGACGCGCGGGGTTAATCAGCGGACCCAGCACGTTAAAGATGGTACGGGTTTTCAACTGCTGACGTACCGGCATTGCGTGACGAAAACCGCTGTGGTACTGCGGAGCAAACAGGAAGCAGACGTTGAGATCGTCCAGCGCCTGGCGTGCTTGTTCCGCAGGCATATCCAGATTGATGCCAAATGCCGCCAGCAGATCGGAAGAACCCGACTTGCTGGAGACGCTGCGATTACCGTGCTTTGCCACTTTCAGGCCGCAGGTTGCCGCAACAAAGGCGCTGGCGGTGGAGATATTGATGCTGTTGCTGCCGTCACCGCCGGTACCTACGATATCGGCAAAGGTGTAATCCGGGCGCGGGAACGGTTTTGCATCGGCCAGCAGCGCGGAAGCGGCACCGGCGATCTCTTCCGGACGCTCGCCACGGACTTTCATGGCAATCAGCGCGGCGGCTAACTGCGTCGGCTCCAGCTGACCGGTAATAATAGCGCTAAATAGCTGGTGGCTTTCGCCCTGGCTCAGCGTCTCAGACTGATAAAGTTTTTCCAAAATAGTTTGCATCATAATCTCCCTATTACTTCGCCAGCGCCCAGGCTAACGTCTGTTCTAATAAGCGCGCGCCCTGAGTGGTGAGAATGGATTCGGGGTGGAACTGGAAGCCACAGACGCGGTCGGCATCGTGGCGCACGGCCATCACCATGCCGTTGTAGCTGGCGTTAACGGTCAATTCGGCTGGCGTATTGCTACCGACCAGCGAGTGATAGCGCGCCACCGGCAGCGGATTGCTCAGGCCAGCGAACATGCCTTCGCCATCGTGGGTAATAGAAGAGGCTTTGCCGTGCAGGATCTCGCCGGCCTGGCCGACATGGCCGCCGTAGGCTTCAACAATCGCCTGATGACCGAGACAGATGCCGATAATCGGCAGACGACCGCGCAGCGCTTGCAGCAAATCTGGCATGCATCCGGCATCTTTCGGCGCGCCCGGACCCGGCGACAGCATCAGAATCGGATTTTCCATCTGCTGCAGGCGTTCAATCAGCACCTCAGCGGGCACGTTGTTGCGGTAAATCACCACGTTATGGCCAAAGGTACGCAGCTGATCAACGAGGTTGTAAGTAAAAGAGTCGATGTTATCGAGCAGCAGGATATCGGCCATCAGAAAATCTCCTTGCAGTGATGGGCTGTTGCGATGGCACGCAATACCGCGCGCGCTTTATTGCGGCTCTCGTCCGCTTCTGCCTGAGGCTGGGAATCCAGCACCACGCCGGCACCGGCTTGCACGGTGGCTACGCCGTCTTCAACCCACGCGGAACGGATAACGATGCAGGTATCAAGATCGCCGTTAGCGGTGAAATAGCCGACTGCGCCGCCGTAGCTGCCGCGACGTGTGCCTTCTTTCCCGGCAATCAGTTGCATCGCACGCACTTTCGGTGCGCCGCTCAGCGTGCCCATGTTCATGCAGGCGCGGTAGGCGTGCAGCACGTCGAGATCTGCGCGCAACGTGCCGACCACGCGTGACACCAGATGCATCACAAACGAGTAGCGGTCAACTTTAGTCAGGTCTGCCACGTAACGGCTGCCCGGCACACAGATACGCGCCAAATCGTTACGTGCTAAATCCACCAGCATCAGGTGCTCAGCCATCTCTTTATGGTCGGTGCGCATTTCCAGTTCGATGCGGCTGTCGAGATCGCGATCCAGCGAGCCATCGGCATGGCGGCCGCGTGGACGCGTACCGGCAATCGGGTAGATCTCAATCTGACGCGACGTCGCGTCATATTTCAGTGAGCTTTCTGGCGAGGCACCAAACAGCGCGAAATCCTGATCCTGCATAAAGAACATGTAAGGACTTGGATTGCTGTTTTTCAACGTGTCGTAAGCGGCCAGTGGAGAAGGGCACGGCAGCGAGAAGCGACGTGAAGGGACAACCTGGAAGATTTCGCCAATGCGAATCGCTTCCTGCATCTCACGCACCACGTTGCAGTACTCTTCATCGCTCTGACTGGTGCTCAGCGTCATGTGCTCGACGCGCTGGACCGGCAATGCGGGCGCTGCTTGCGTCATCTGGCCGCGCAGTTGTTCGATGCGGCCTTGCAGACGCTGGAACTCGCTGGTCGATGGGCTGAATAAGCTGGCCTGCAGGCGAGCAGTGCGCTGCTGATGGTCGATCACCAGTAAGGTTTCGGCCAGATAGAAGCAGTAATCCGGGCAACGCTGTTCGTTGCGCAGTTGCGGCAGATCTTCGAAACCGGCCACTAAGTCATAAGCGAACAAGCCGCCAAGTAGCATCGCTTCACGCTCCTCTTCCGGGCTGTTCACCAGTTGCGGGATCAGGCGCAGCGCATCAAATACGGAAAGGGCCTTCAGGCGGGAATCTTCGTCCTGCATGCCTTGCGGCTGGGTGAAATGCAGCTCGCGGCCATCAGGGCGCACCTCGATACGCACCTCAGAGGGCAGCGCCTCGTCCAGCAGCGGCAAGATGGCGCGACCATTTTCCGACAGCGCTTTGATGGCGACGATGTTGCCCAGCGCACTGACGCGCAGCGCGCTATCCACGATTAACAGGCTTTTCAGGTTTTGTTTGCTGTCGATATCTGCGGATTCAAGCAGCAGAGTTGCTGGACGTGCGCCGCATAACTGATGAAACACTGCGGCCGGATCTTCGCGGTAGGGCGCGGTACCGGTTATCAACTTCAATGTAGGTTTCGCAATAGCCATAATGGATTCTCTGAATTTCGCTCAAAAAAAAGCCCGCTCGGTGGCGGGCTTAGGTATCAATCTGCACTGCGGTTACGCAAATTGTGCACGACGACGTCGCCCGATAAAGGGATCTTCGCGCCACCAACCATTTAGATGCGTACCAAAAATAGTCATGATTAAATACCCGTTACGTGTGAACTTGTGTACTAGTTAACTGGTTCGGGCGAAAAATGTCAATACCCTTTTTCAGCCAGGGGCAAAATCGTTATCATGCCTGCCGGTTTATGCAGTTGCTGGAGTTATTTTGTCGGACATCGCTCGTTTTCCCCTTTACGATTTACACAGCCATACGCTGGCTTCTGACGGCTTATTGACGCCGACCGCGCTGGTGCAGCGCGCGGTTGAGATGAAAGTCGGTGTGCTGGCGATTACCGATCACGACACGGTGGCGGGCGTGGCAGAAGCGCAGGCGGCAGTGATGCAACAGGATCTACCGATCCGCGTGCTAGCCGGTTTAGAAGCATCAACCTTATGGGAAAATCACGAAATCCACATTGTGGGGCTGAATGTCGATTGCCAGCATCCCGCGCTGACTGAATTCCTTGCGCAGCAGTACCAGACACGCCTTGATCGTGCGCAGCAGATTGCCGAACGCCTCGAGCGCGCTCGCATTCCTGATGCGCTAGCCGGTGCGCAGCGACTGGCGCAGGGCGGCTTGATCACGCGTGGCCACTTTGCGCGTTATCTGGTGGAGATTGGCAAAGCCGACAATATGGCGCAGGTATTCAAGAATTATCTGGCGCGCGGGAAAACCGGCTACGTGCCGCCGCAATGGTGTACAATTAAACAAGCCATTGATGCTATTCATCATTCTGGCGGCTATGCCGTTTTGGCGCATCCCGGTCGTTATGGTTTGTCGGCTAAATGGTTAAAGCGGCTGATTGCGCATTTTGCCGACGTGGGTGGCGATGCCATGGAGGTCGCGCAGTGCCAGCAAGCGCCCAACGAGCGCACGCAGCTGGCAACCTATGCGCGTGACCATCAGTTAGCCGGGTCGCAGGGATCAGATTTCCACCAACCTTGTCCGTGGATAGAACTGGGACGCAAGTTATGGCTACCGGGCGGCGTGGAGCCGGTTTGGGAACGCTTCCCCGCATTGGCGCCCAGCAGTGCTATTACAGACAGGTGATATGAGGTTTTTATGAGTCAATATTTTCACATTCATCCCGACAATCCGCAGCCGCGCCTGGTAAATCAGGCCGTTGATTATCTCAATAAAGGCAGCGTGATTGTTTATCCAACCGACTCTGGCTATGCGCTGGGGTGTCGTCTGGAAGAGAAAAATGCCATGGAACGCATTTGTCGCATTCGCCAGTTGGATGGCAATCACAACTTTACGCTGATGTGCCGCGATCTGTCGGAGCTGTCGACTTACGCGCAGGTGGATAACTCCGCGTTTCGCCTCCTGAAAAACAACACGCCGGGCAACTACACCTTCATTTTGAAGGCGACGAAAGAAGTGCCGCGTCGTCTGATGAATGACAAACGTAAAACCATCGGGCTACGCGTGCCGTCCAACCCGGTGGCGCTGGCGCTATTGGAGCGCCTCAACGAGCCGATGATGTCGACTTCGCTGATGCTGCCCGGCAATGATTTCACCGAGTCCGATCCGGAAGAGATTCAGTACAGCATTGGCAAGCTGGTGGATCTGATCATCGATGGCGGCACGCTGGGACAGCAGCCGACCACGGTGATCGATCTCACCAGCGATGCGCCGGTGGTGGTGCGCGAAGGTGTCGGTGACACGAGCCCGTTCCAGTAATCATGCATGGTCAGGCGTGGCTTTCTGCGTCTGACCAATATTGGATTCCAGCCAGGTTTTGAAATCCCCGTACGGAATATACAGCGAGACATCTTTTAAGATGACTTTCTTGCTGCGAACGTTAGATATTTCATGGCTGTAACCGACAATCACCCCGCCAATAGTTTGGTCCGCATTATATACCGCGCCACCCGACATCCCTTGCACCACGCCAGCATTTGATGCCATCGCCATACAGGGCTTTTTATTCCAATTATTGGTAATGGCGGTACGCGCTAAATTAACGCCGCTCGATTCCACCGGCATAGCGGAAATAAAGCTGTAACCGTACATTTTAATCGGTTCGCCAATAGCACCGTTGCGGAATTTCGCCAGCGTTTCTGGACTGTTTTTGTGATAAATAATCGCGACGTCGCAATAAGGATGATAGGCCTTGACACGCTGCACGGCCGTTTTTGCCACGTGCGCCGCCGTCAGGCTGTATTCTGGCGTCAAAGGAATGGTTGTACCGAGAATGCCCAAACCCAGCACGGTCGGAATGCCTGTCACGCTCATATCAACGTGTTGCATCGCAGTACGACTGTACTCAGTGTGGCCCACGGAACAACCGCTCAGAGCCAGCGCAGCGAGCGCAGGCCAAAGCAGAGAGGTTTTCATGGCTGTGATCTTCTTTAAAGCATGTCCGTAAAATCCCTGGTGAAGACTTTCGACATGCAAATTAAATTCATTCCGTAAATGAATAAACGCGTCTAATCCCGCGCGCGCCGGTTTGTAATATCAGTGAAATTACACAGTGGTTCGTTAATGATTTGTAAGTTGAACGAATATAAATAGTAAATGAAAGCTATGTTATTATGACGACGCACTGGATTTCAGGCTTAAATTTTACACAGTTTTTTCTGCAGAACAATTCATCAAATTTAATATTAATCAAATAATACAAAAATACAGACTTAATCCAACCTGTAGTGCCAATAAACTATCAGTTTGCATTTATTACGGTAATGGGCCTTATTTAATGCTGTTAAATAGTTTTTTATGCTGTTTTATTGTTTTTACTTAGATTTAAAGTTTGTGATTATCCTTAAGCGTGGCGAGCAATAGCGGTTAAGCAGTCTTGCAAAGTGCTAATGTATCAGTTGTCTTAAGTTGATAATAGGCTCAGGCGGGAAAGGTTAGGGACAAGTAATAATAATTCAGTCACTTGGCGTGGATGCTGCGGATGCAAATAAGATCGATCTATCAGCCAGCTGAATGTTTATCGTCATGGTCTTAATGGCCATGTTTTTACCAGACCCTCTGTTATCGGCAGCAAAGGAAAAGGTGTTAACGAAACTTGCGTTAGTGTAAAATCGCGGGCCGTCTGAGATTGCAGCAGCGATGCAGAGCGGTAACAGATTCTGATATGGGAATTGGTAATCCCTGTATCGCACCTCTTCTTACCACGACGCCTGGGAAGGCGACAACGAGGCTCCATGAGCGAAAAATTACAGAAAGTATTAGCGCGCGCCGGTCACGGTTCGCGTCGCGAAATCGAAACCATGATTTCAGCCGGACGCGTCAGCGTTGACGGCAAACTGGCGACGCTTGGCGATCGCATCGAAAGTGATAAATCCCTGAAAATTCGTATCGATGGCCATCTGGTTTCCATCGCTGAGTCGGCGACCGAAGTGTGTCGCGTATTGGCGTACTACAAACCAGAAGGTGAACTCTGCACGCGTAACGATCCGGAAGGGCGTCCAACCGTATTTGATCGTCTGCCGCGTCTGCGTGGTTCACGCTGGATTGCCGTCGGTCGTCTGGATGTGAATACCTGCGGTTTGATGCTGTTCACCACCGATGGTGAACTGGCTAACCGTTTGATGCACCCAAGCCGTGAAGTGGAGCGTGAATATGCGGTTCGCGTGTTTGGCGAAGTGGATGACGATAAAATCCGTCAGCTGAGCAAAGGCGTGCAGCTGGAAGATGGCCCGGCATCGTTCAAAACCATTAAGTTTGCCGGCGGCGAAGGCATTAACCAATGGTACAACGTGACGCTGACCGAAGGTCGTAACCGCGAAGTGCGCCGTCTGTGGGAAGCGGTTGGCGTGCAGGTTAGCCGACTGATGCGTGTGCGTTACGGTGATATCCAGTTGCCAAAAGGGTTGCCACGCGGCGGCTGGATCGAGATGGAATTACCGGCAGTCAACTATCTGCGTACGTTAGTCAGTATGCCGGAAGAGACGGTAACGAAAGTGGCCGTTGAAAAGGATCGTCGTCGCACCAAGGCTAACCAAATTCGTCGTGCGGTAAAACGTCACGGTGTGGTGAGCAACAATCCGCGTCGGAATAACACTAAACGCGGTTCCTGATCCTAAGCCTGACGCCGTGCTCTGCGGCGTCAGCGTGTTACCAATCTATTCCTTGCTGTGCCTGAATTCCCGCATCAAACGCATGTTTCACCGGACGCATTTCCGTTACGGTATCTGCCAAATCCAGTAACGTACGATGACAGCCGCGACCGGTAATGATCACGCTTTGCTGAGCAGGGCGCTGTTGCAGCGCATCGACCAGCTCCGCTAAATCCAGATAATCCATGCTCACCATGTACGTGATTTCATCCAGGATCACCAGATCGACGCGGCTATCGGCCAACATACGACGCGCCTGCTGCCACACTAACTGGCAGGCGGCAGTGTCGGTCTCGCGGTTCTGCGTATCCCAGGTAAAACCGGTGGACATCACCTGAAATTCGACGCCGTGCTGTTCCAGCAAGTTACGTTCACCGTTGGGCCATTCGCCTTTAATGAACTGTACCGCCGCCACTTTTTTACCGTGTCCGCATGCGCGCAACGCAGTGCCAAAAGCCGCGGTGGTTTTCCCTTTGCCGTTACCGGTGAACACCATCAAGATGCCGCGCGTCTCGGTGGCGGCGGCGATTCGGGCATCAACCTGCTCTTTTAGTCGCTGCTGGCGTTGCTGATGGCGATCGTTCATGCGGTTGCCGGACCCGCTTTGCGTCCCGGCTGCGCATCAAAGCTGGTACCGGTTTTACGTCGGCTGTCATCGCCCATCAAATAGAGGTAGAGCGGCATCAAATCCGCGGGGGTTTTGAGTAAATTGGCATCCTCATCCGGGAAAGCGCTGGCGCGCATTTTGGTGCGCGTACCGCCAGGATTGATGCAGTTCACCCGCAAGTGACGGTTTTTATACTCGTCGGCCAGCACCTGCATCATACCTTCGGTGGCAAACTTCGAAACCGCATACGCGCCCCAGCCTGCACGGCCGGTACGGCCCACGCTGGACGTGGTAAACACCAGCGATCCGGCATCTGATTTCAGCAGCAGCGGCAGTAATGCCCGGGTTAAATAGAAGGTGGCATCAAGGTTAATCTGCATCACGTCACGCCAGATCTGTGGATCGAGCTCCTCCAACGGTACGATTTCGCCCAGAATGCCAGCGTTGTGCAGCACGCCATCCAGACGCGGCACCAGCGCAGTAACCTGGTCGGCTAACTGCTGGCAGCTTTCTGGCGTAGCTTCGGCCAAATCCAGTAATAAAGAAGCGGCTGGCTGCTTGTTTAACTGGTTAATGGCCTGCTCCGTTTTCTGCAGGGTGTCGGCGTTGCGGCCCAACAGAATGACGCGCGCGCCGTAGCGCGCATAGGTCAGCGCCGCTTCACGGCCGATGCCATCGGAAGCGCCGGTGACGAGGATGATGCGATTTTCCAGCAGATCGCTTTTCGGTTGATAATGCACAGCGATGTCCTTTGCTCGGGTCAGAAGGTTTTTGGCTTTATGCCTGAATTTGCCGCGCGGTGCAACGCTTGAGCCTCGCATTCTGTGCCGCCTGCGGGCATTTCAGGCGACGACAGCGCGTAAAGCGGGTAAACTTACAGCTGTTGTAATTTACTGTTTAATAAGGCGGCAGAATGGATTTTTTCTCCAGTTATGGATTATTTCTGGCTAAGGCCGTTACCGTGGTGGTGGCGATCGCAGCTATTGTTCTGATTGTGCTAAATGCCGCGCTGCGTAAACGTCACAGCAGCGGTCAGCTGCGTTTGACGCATCTCGATGATGATTATCGTGAGATGAAGGAAGATCTGCAGCTCGCCAAAATGAAGCCACAGGCGCAAAAAGTGTGGCTCAAGCAGCATAAGAAAGAAGAGAAGCAAAAGGCGAAAGCTGATAAACGCAATGCTAAAGCGGGCGTGAGCGAGACGCTGAAGCCCACGCTGTATGTGCTGGAGTTCAAAGGCAGCATGGACGCGAGTGAGGTCACCTCATTGCGTGAAGAGATCTCCGCGGTGCTGGCAGTTGCGGTGCCGGGCGATGAAGTGCTACTTCGCCTGGAAAGCCCCGGCGGCGTAGTACACGGCTACGGTTTGGCGGCTTCGCAGCTGCAACGCCTGCGCGATGCCGGTCTGCAATTGACGGCGGTGGTGGATAAAGTCGCTGCCAGCGGCGGTTACATGATGGCTTGCGTGGCGGATCGCATTGTGGCCGCACCGTTTTCTATTATTGGTTCAATTGGCGTGGTCGCGCAGATTCCCAACTTCAACCGCCTATTAAAGCGCAACGATATTGACGTCGAGCTGCATACCGCCGGTCAGTACAAACGGACTTTGACGCTATTTGGTGAAAATACGGAAGAAGGGCGCGAGAAATTCCAGGAAGATCTCAATGAAACGCATCAGCTGTTTAAAGATTTTGTACAGCAGATGCGTCCGTCGCTTGATCTGAACAAAGTGGCGACCGGCGAGCATTGGTATGGCCGTCAGGCGCTGGATTTGGGTTTGATTGATGAAATCGGCACCAGCGATGCGTTGATTATTAAGCATATGGATCGCTTCACCGTGCTGGGCGTCCATTACGCACGTAAGCGTAAAATGATGGATCGCTTCACCAACAGCGCCAGTCTGGCGGCAGAACGGTTGATTCTGAAAATATGGCAGCGCGGCGAGAAGCCGCTGTTGTAACCGAGCCCGGCAACTGCCGGGCTTTTTTATGCCAGATGATATTGAGAGGAGAGTTCGACCGCGAGGTGTTTAAACACGTTAAATACCGTGGTGGTTTTCGCGGTGGGCAAGCCTTCATCATCGAGAAAATAGGGACCGCGAAACACCAAAACATCACCTTGCTGAATCACATCATTGGCTTCTAATCCGACAAAATAATCGTCGTGCTGCGTGATTATCTGATTGGCTATTTCCAGTAACGCGTGGCGTGAAATAGCTTCCGTTGGCACTGACATTTTTCACCTCTTTTTTGACAGCCATTTTTCTCCTTCTATATTACTTGCGAGCTATCGCGTTCAGCAAATCAGCATGGCGTCGTAAAACTGACGCAAAATTAGGCAGAATGCTAATTAAGTTGCGTAACGGATTTTATCAGGTAGAGTGTGGGCGATTCAGCTTTCAGGGAGATCACACCCGGATGTGTGGTTCTGTCAGATGGAAAACTCGCTCCTAATCATAAAGTTGCAGAAGTCGACGCAATCTGACCTGAGATTATCCCTGCTGCCTTGAAATGCGAAATGCCGGCAGCAATATTGAACCCATTGGGTTTTGGGACCTCCAATTCTCTCCCGTTTATCAGGACGTTTCATTTAGGTAAAGGTACATATGGGTAAATCACTCGTAATCGTTGAGTCCCCGGCAAAGGCCAAAACAATCAATAAATACCTCGGTAATGACTACGTGGTGAAATCCAGTGTCGGTCATATCCGTGATTTGCCGACCAGCGGTTCAACTGCCCGTAAAAGTGCCGACGGGGAAAAAGCGAAACCTGGAAAAAAGGTTAAAAAGGATGAGAAAGCCGCACTCGTAAACCGCATGGGTGTGGATCCCTGGCATGGTTGGGAAGCGGATTATCAAATTCTGCCGGGCAAAGAAAAAGTTGTCGCTGAGCTGAAAAACCTGGCTGCCGATGCAGACCACATCTATCTCGCAACCGACCTTGACCGCGAAGGGGAAGCCATTGCCTGGCACCTGCGGGAAGTGATCGGTGGGGACGATAAGCGCTTTAGCCGCGTAGTATTTAACGAAATTACCAAGAATGCGATTCGTCAGGCGTTTGACAAGCCTGGCGAGCTTAATATTGAACGTGTCAACGCACAGCAAGCGCGCCGCTTTATGGATCGCGTGGTGGGTTACATGGTGTCGCCACTGCTGTGGAAGAAAATTGCCCGCGGCCTGTCAGCCGGCCGCGTTCAGTCGGTTGCGGTGCGTCTGGTCGTTGAGCGCGAGCACGAAATCAAAGCCTTCGTGCCAGAAGAGTATTGGGAAATCGATGCTGATTTCGCCACGCCGAAAGGCGCCGATCTGGCCATGCAGGTGACGCATCAGAATGACAAAGCGTTCCGTCCGATCAATCGTGAGCAAACTCACGCGGCGGTAGCGATTTTGCAGAAAGCGCGTTACGAAGTGCTGGAACGTGAAGACAAGCCGACCAGCAGCAAGCCTTCTGCACCTTTTATTACCTCAACGCTGCAACAGGCGGCGAGTACGCGTTTGGGCTTCGGCGTGAAGAAGACCATGATGATGGCGCAGCGTTTGTATGAAGCGGGCCACATCACCTATATGCGTACCGACTCCACCAACCTGAGCCAGGATGCCGTGGCGATGGCGCGCGGTTATGTTGAGAGCAGCTTTGGTAAAAAGTATCTGCCAGAAGCGCCGAATACCTATGCCAGCAAAGAGAACTCACAGGAAGCGCACGAAGCGATTCGTCCTTCTGACGTGAATATCGTGGCTGAGCAGCTGAAAGATATGGAAGCTGATGCGCAGAAACTTTATCAGCTGATTTGGCGCCAGTTTGTTGCCTGCCAGATGGTTCCGGCTCAGTACGACTCCACCACGCTGACCGTGGGCGCGGCTGAATTCAAATTGAAAGCCAAAGGCCGCACGCTGCGTTTCGATGGCTGGACGCGCGTGATGCCTGCGCTGCGTAAAAATGATGAAGATCTGACGCTGCCGCCGGTAGACGTTGGCGACATGCTGGATCTTAAAGAGCTGATGCCAAGCCAGCACTTCACCAAACCGCCGGCGCGCTTCAGTGAAGCATCCCTGGTGCGTGAGCTGGAAAAACGTGGCATTGGTCGTCCATCAACGTACGCCTCGATTATCTCCACCATTCAGGATCGTGGTTACGTGCGTGTTGAGAACCGCCGTTTCTACGCTGAAAAAATGGGTGAAATTGTTACCGACCGTCTGGAGTCTAATTTCCGCGAGCTGATGAACTATGACTTCACCGCGCGCATGGAAAATAGCCTCGATCAGGTGGCGAATAATGAAGCCGAATGGAAAGCGGTACTCGACTCATTCTTCAGTGATTTCAGTCAGCAGCTAGATGATGCTGAGAAAGATCCGGAAGAGGGCGGCATGCAGCCGAACCAGATGGTGTTGACGTCAATTGATTGTCCAACCTGTAGCCGCCCGATGGGGATTCGCACCGCCAGTACCGGCGTGTTCCTGGGTTGCTCGGGTTATGCTTTGCCGCCGAAAGAGCGCTGCAAGCAGACCATCAACTTGATCCCGGAAAATGAAGTGCTCAACGTGCTGGAAGGCGATGATGCTGAAACCAATGCGCTGCGCGCTCGTCGTCGTTGCCAGAAGTGTGGCACCGCGATGGACAGCTATCTGATCGATAACCAGCGCAAGTTACACGTCTGTGGTAATAACCCAGAGTGCGACGGCTACGAGATTGAGCAGGGCGAATTCCGCATCAAGGGCTACGACGGTCCGATTGTTGAGTGCGAGAAGTGTGGTTCTGAAATGCATCTGAAAATGGGTCGTTTCGGTAAGTACATGGCGTGTACCAACGACGAGTGCAAAAACACCCGTAAGATTCTGCGTAACGGTGATGTCGCGCCGCCAAAAGAAGATCCGGTGCCGCTGCCAGAATTGCAGTGTGAAAAGTCGGATGCTTACTTTGTGTTGCGTGATGGTGCAGCGGGCGTGTTCCTTGCTGCGAATACCTTCCCGAAATCACGTGAAACGCGCGCGCCGCTAGTGGAAGAGCTGCAACGCTTTGCCGACCGCCTGCCAGAAAAGCTGAAATATCTGTCAGAAGCGCCAGCCGCCGATCCGGAAGGGAATAAGACGATGGTACGTTTCAGTCGCAAGACCAAACAGCAATACGTCTCTTCCGAAAAGGATGGCAAAGCCACCGGCTGGTCAATGTTCTATATTGATGGCAAATGGCAGGAAGCGAAAAAGTAATTCCCCGAAAGGCCAGCATTCGCTGGCCTTTCTCTTATCCTTATAGCTAATCGTTCTACATTCTTCCTTTAACTGATATAGTAGTTATAGAACTCTTTTCGTTTCGCTGATTCGCTTTCCCTCCCTCACCGCAATTAAAGCGGAAACACGCCTGCCGGGAATGCACCTCTGTCGCTACCAGGAAGATATAACTATGAAATTGCAGCAGTTGCGTTACATCGTCGAAGTGGTTAATCACAATCTTAATGTCTCATCGACCGCCGAAGGCTTATATACCTCGCAGCCAGGCATCAGTAAGCAAGTCCGTATGTTAGAAGATGAGCTGGGCGTGCAGATATTTGCGCGCAGTGGTAAGCATCTGACGCAAGTAACGCCTGCAGGTGAAGAGATTATTCGGATTGCGCGCGAAGTGCTGTCCAAAGTTGATGCGATTAAATCTGTTGCTGGTGAACACACCTGGCCAGATAAAGGCTCGCTGTATGTAGCAACTACCCATACGCAGGCACGTTATGCGCTGCCAGGCGTGATTAAAGGCTTTATTGAGCGCTATCCTCGCGTCTCTTTGCATATGCATCAGGGGTCGCCGACGCAAATAGCTGAGGCGGTTTCAAAGGGCAATGCAGACTTTGCCATTGCCACAGAAGCGCTGCATTTGTATGACGATTTGATTATGCTGCCGTGCTATCACTGGAACCGCGCCATTGTGGTAACGCCAGATCATCCGTTGGCGGGTAAATCAAATGTGACGATTGAAGAGCTGGCGGATTTCCCGTTAGTGACTTACACATTTGGCTTTACAGGCCGTTCAGAGTTGGACACCGCGTTTAATCGCGCCGGATTAACGCCACGCATCGTCTTCACTGCGACGGATGCTGACGTCATTAAGACGTACGTGCGTTTAGGCCTGGGCGTTGGCGTAATTGCCAGTATGGCGGTTGATCCGGTTGCAGACCCCGATTTGGTGCGTATTGAAGCTTCAGAAATCTTTACGAATAGTACGACCAAAATTGGCTTTAGACGTAGCACTTTCCTCCGCAGCTATATGTATGATTTCATTCAACGTTTCGCACCACACCTGACGCGTGATGTGGTGGATGCGGCGGTCGCATTGCGCTCCAATGAAGACATCGAAGCTATGTTCCGCGACATCAAGTTACCCTTCAAGTAAATTCCTAACTCATTCTTTTGCCAAGGTGTCCAGTGGGCACCTTCGGAATCCCTTAGCGCTTAGCGCCACGAGTACTTCAAAAAAAATCATTATTTTTTTGTAAATGAAACATGGGTCACATGTTTTTTCATTGTTATCTATTAAATGCGAATCAGTACACAATTTTTACGATGCTGCTTTGCAGCTCGCCAGGAATATTCCCATACTCTAGTTAAGAGTTGATGAAGAAGGGCTTTTTAACTGGATTGATAAATTAAACTCAAATTTAGATTGGATCTAATTTGCTGTTAACCCAAATTTACAATGTAACGTTTTAATTAATAGTTGTGTTGGTAATTAAATTTATCTCATCAATTTTTGGCGTTTTGATAAATAGCGTTAATCGTTGTGCTCAATAAAAATAACTGGATTTTCGGTCTTAACAAGTTTAGGATTCGTCCTAAATCTTAATCGTTGTCATCAATCGTTTTATTGAGAGTGATTATCAAAAACTATGAACACGAGAATAACTGTACAGCCGGGCTTCCGGACTAAAAGCACCAAAGTTGAGCGTACTGGTAATACCCGTCGCAAAGCTTGGATGACTGTCTTCGCTGCTTCAGCACTGTTCTGGGTAGTGGTGACGTTAATGATTTGGCGTATGTGGGGTTAAGCCATGTGGGCAAATACACTCAGTCGTAAGCATCCGGTTTCTGCACGTCAGCCGCAAACGCCTGCGTGCAAAGTTAAAGACGTTGTATCCACTGAACCTCAGGTCACCATTCCGACTTCGTGGGAACTCAGCGAGAATCAGCGCAACTTTATTGAATCCTTCATGGATATGAAGTCGAAATAACGCAGCATGCGTTCCGTACTATATTTAGTCGTTTAGTCCCTCTTTTTGCCGGATTATCCGGTGGGCAAGTTAAAAGCCCGTCCTTTAACACTCAGCATTAAAAAAACGGTGTCATCAGTACAACGCTGAAGACGGTGGACTTTTTTGCCCGGAATCCGGGAGGGAGTGAATTATGAGCATCAATACAACAACATTATCCTGGGTGAGCGTTTATACCTTTTCCCTGGCTTTTTGGGCCGCCGCCTTCTGGGCAATGATTTAAGCCCTAACTCAAATTACACTGAATTTTATAAATGCCCTGACAAACGTCGGGGCATTTTTCATTGTGTTTTAATGTGTCTATTCGTGTTGTTATCAAAACGTTAACGGCAATGTAGTCTATCTTTAAGTTAAACCTTGCAGTCACTGAGGTTTAAAAAAGATTCACTTACATGGAGGCGCTATGTCGTTAACGTTACGCGAGCAGAGTCAGGACACGCTGGATGTTCGGGCAAAAAAATATCATTACTACAGCTTGCCCAAAGCAGCTCAGCAACTGGGCAATATCGATCGCTTGCCCAAGTCGATGAAAGTCCTGCTGGAAAACCTTTTACGCTGGCAGGATGGTGATTCTGTCACGCTTGAAGATATTGAAGCGCTGGTCGCCTGGCAAAAAGATGCTCACGCCGATCGTGAGATTGCCTATCGTCCCGCGCGTGTATTAATGCAAGATTTTACCGGCGTACCGGCGGTGGTAGATTTGGCTGCCATGCGCGAAGCGGTGAAACGCCTTGGCGGCGACGTCGCCAAAGTCAATCCCTTATCCCCGGTAGATTTGGTTATCGACCACTCTGTCACCGTGGACCATTTCGGTGATGACAAAGCCTTTGATGAAAATGTGCACCTGGAAATGGAGCGCAACCACGAGCGCTACGTTTTCCTACGCTGGGGGCAAAAAGCTTTCAATCGATTCCGCGTAGTTCCGCCAGGCACCGGGATTTGTCATCAGGTCAATCTGGAATACCTCGGTAAATCTGTCTGGCATGAGACGCTGAATGGGCAAGAGATCGCCTATCCCGATACGCTGGTGGGCACCGATTCGCATACCACCATGATCAATGCGCTCGGCGTATTGGGTTGGGGCGTTGGCGGGATTGAGGCTGAAGCGGCGATGCTTGGTCAGCCGGTCTCAATGCTGATTCCTGACGTAGTCGGTTTTAAACTCACTGGTAAATTGCGTCCGGGCATCACCGCAACGGATCTGGTGTTAACCGTAACGCAAATGCTGCGCAAACATGGTGTTGTGGGTAAATTCGTAGAATTTTACGGCGACGGCTTAGCCGACCTGCCGCTTGCCGATCGCGCCACCATCGCCAACATGGCGCCTGAGTATGGTGCGACCTGCGGCTTTTTCCCTGTCGATGATGTCACCCTGAGTTATATGACGCTCACCGGCCGCGATGCGGAGCAGGTTGAACTGGTTGAGGCTTATGCTAAGCAACAAGGTATGTGGCGTAACGCGGGTGATGAGCCGGTGTTCACCAGCTCTCTAGCGCTGGATATGGGCGACGTCGAGTCCAGCCTGGCCGGTCCAAAACGTCCGCAGGATCGTGTATCACTCGGTGATGTTCCTACTGCCTTTGATGCCAGCAACGAACTGGAAGTTAATCAGGCGCAAAAACCGCATAAAACCGTGAGCTACCGCGATAGCGAAACTGGAGAAAGCTATCAGCTGGATGACGGTGCGGTCGTGATCTCGGCGATTACCTCTTGTACTAATACCTCAAACCCTAGCGTGCTGATGGCTGCCGGTTTACTGGCGAAGAAAGCCGTTGAACGCGGTCTGATGCGCAAGCCCTGGGTTAAGGCCTCACTGGCACCCGGTTCCAAAGTGGTTTCTGACTACCTTGCTGTGGCCCAGCTTACGCCATATCTGGACGAGTTAGGATTCAATCTGGTCGGTTACGGTTGTACTACTTGCATCGGTAATTCCGGCCCGTTACCAGACGCGATAGAAAGTGCGATTAAAGAGGGGGATCTCACGGTTGCTGCGGTGCTTTCGGGTAACCGTAACTTCGAAGGCCGTATTCATCCGTTAATTAAAACCAACTGGCTGGCTTCGCCGCCGCTGGTGGTTGCTTATGCCTTAGCGGGTAATATGAAGCTCAATCTGCAATCCGATCCGCTCGGCCAGGATCGCCAGGGCAACGATGTTTTCCTCAAGGATATCTGGCCTTCGCCGGAAGAGATTGCGGAAGCGGTGCAAAAAGTCACCAGCGATATGTTCCACAAAGAGTATGCCGAGGTGTTTAACGGCACGCCTGAGTGGCAGCAGATCAAAGTCAGCGAAGCGGCAACCTACGATTGGGATGGTGATTCCACCTACATTCGTCTGTCGCCATTCTTTGACGACATGGAGAAAACGCCGAAGCCGGTGCAGGATATCAAAGGCGCGCGCATTCTGGCGATGCTGGGTGACTCCGTCACCACCGACCACATTTCTCCAGCGGGAAGCATCAAAGCCGAAAGTCCAGCCGGACGCTATTTGCTGTCGCATGGCGTTGAGCGCACCGATTTCAACTCTTACGGTTCGCGTCGTGGTAACCACGAAGTGATGATGCGCGGCACCTTCGCTAATATCCGTATTCGAAACGAAATGGTGCCGGGTGTAGAGGGCGGTTATACCAAACACTTCCCGACTAACGAGCAGTTGGCGATTTACGATGCGGCGATGAAGTATCAGCAGGAAGGTGTGCCGTTAGCGGTGATTGCTGGTAAAGAGTACGGTTCAGGCTCAAGTCGTGACTGGGCAGCAAAAGGGCCGCGCTTACAGGGCGTGCGCGTGGTTATCTCCGAATCCTTCGAGCGAATTCACCGCTCTAACCTGATTGGTATGGGGATTCTGCCGCTCGAGTTTCCGGCTGGCGTGACGCGTAAAACGCTGCAGCTTACGGGTGAAGAGTTTATAGATGTGGCAAACCTGTCGCAGCTTAAGCCGGGTGGCACGGTAACCGTAATTCTGACGCGCGCGGATGGCAGCCAGGAGACGCTGGAAACGCGCTGCCGTATCGATACGGGTAACGAGCTAACCTATTACCAGAACGACGGCATTTTGCATTATGTGATACGCAATATGCTGAACTAAAAGAAAAAGCCGGGATTTCCCGGCTTTTTTTATCTGCTACAAAGACCGCTTACGACTTTGGCAACAGATGACCCATTTTTTCGGCTTTCGTATCGAGATAGTGCGCGTTTTTCGGGTTACGCCCGACAACCAACGGCACGCGTTCGACGATATTGATACCGGCTTCACTCAGGATTTCAACCTTGCGCGGATTGTTTGTCAGCAAGCGCACTTCATTGACGCCCAACAGTTTGAACATATCTGCACATAGCGTGAAGTCACGCTCATCAGCGGCGAAACCGAGCTGATGGTTGGCTTCGACCGTGTCGTAGCCTTTATCCTGCAATGCATAAGCACGAATTTTATTCAGCAAACCGATGTTACGACCTTCCTGACGGTGATACATCAGAATGCCACGACCTTCTTCCGCAATCGCCGTTAACGCCGCTTCCAACTGGAAACCGCAGTCACAGCGTAAGCTGAACAGGGCATCGCCGGTGAGACATTCGGAATGGACGCGCGCCAGCACCGGATTGTGATCGCTAATATCACCATAAACCAGCGCGACATGGTCGTGGCCGGTTGCCAGTTCTTCAAAACCAACCATCAGGAAATCTCCCCATGGCGTGGGCAGTTTGGCTTCTGCTACCCGTTTAAGCTGCATGTGACTCTCCAGAACCTTCAGAGGATGCGCTATCATCATGATAACGCACGGGCCATGTGGCCCGATGAAACTTACGCTATTGTGCCACAACCCGAACGGCTGCCGTTAATCGGTCAGAGTGATTGTAGTGATAAAGCACAATTATCCAAGCCGTAATAGGTATGTTATTCTTTTTTCAGCTAAAGTTATGCTTAACGCACCTGTTAATCCGGATCTAAAAGGAAGCGAATGTTAAAAATCATTCAGCGCACCACCTTAGGGGCGTTTTTATTGTTGTTGATGCCGTTGGGCGTGTGGATATCAAACTGGCAATGGCAACCCGGGGAAAGCGGCAATCTACTTCGCGTGCTGTTTTGGATGACGGAAACCGTTACCAGTCCGTGGGGTATCCTCACCAGTATCATCCTCAGCGCCTGGGTGTTGTGGTGTTTACGCTTTAGGCTTAAACCCGCGATTCTGCTCATTCTTATCATGAATGGTGCGATTCTTGCTGGTCAGTACACCAAATCCTCAATCAAAGAGCATGTGCAGGAACCGCGCCCCTACGTCATCTGGCTGGAAAAAAGTCATGGCATTAACGGTGATGAGTTTTATCAGCTTCATCGCCAGCAGCGCGGCGAAATGGTCTCAACTTTGCTGGCCAATGACACTCAGCTGCCGCAATGGCTGAAGAATCATTGGGCATTTGAAACCGGTTATGCGTTTCCTTCCGGGCATACCATGTTTGCCGCCAGCTGGGCGCTTTTAGCCATCGGCCTGTTATGGCCGCGCCGTCATTTTGCTACCGTTGCCGTATTATTCGTTTGGGCGACCGCGGTGATGGGCAGCCGTTTAGTGCTGGGTATGCACTGGCCGCGTGATTTAGTGATGGCAACGCTGATATCCTGGTTATTGGTGACCGTAGCTACGCTGCTGGCCCAGCGTTTCTGCGGCCCGCTCACCATTCCACCAGAGGAACATCGTGAGATCGCGCAACGTGATGATGGATTGTAATCAGCCTATTCATCCCCATATGATTGATTGTGCTTGTAGAAAAAAGCGCTAACTGATGTGGGGATAAGCAGCATCGACGGCGGTTTTTTGGCATACTTCTATTGGATAACCTCTCGACAGGACGCATTGTGAAATATTTGCTTATTTTTCTCGTGGTATTGGTCATTTTCATCATCTCCGTCACGCTCGGAGCGCATAACGACCAAATCATCACCTTTAACTATCTGCTAGCGCAGGGCGAATTCCGCATTTCAACACTGCTCGCCAGCTTGTTTGGCGCTGGATTCCTGCTGGGATGGGCGATTTGCGGTCTGTTCTGGTTACGCTTACGTGTTTCTCTGGCAAATGCACAGCGTAAGCTTAAACGTATGCAGGCACAGAATGAACAATCTACTGCAGTGACCCCATCACCAACTGCCAGTCGTCGGGATTAATTTTCGATGCTTGAATTGCTGTTTCTGCTTCTTCCTGTTGCTGCGGCGTATGGCTGGTATATGGGCCGCCGCAGTGCACATCAGGATAAGCAACAGGAAGCGAATCGCCTGTCGCGCGATTATGTGACCGGCGTAAACTTCCTGCTCTCCAATCAACAGGATAAAGCGGTTGATCTCTTTCTCGACATGTTGAAAGAGGACAGCGGCACGGTTGAGGCGCATCTGACGCTTGGCAATCTGTTCCGTTCGCGTGGTGAAGTTGATCGCGCCATTCGCATTCACCAATCCCTAATGGAAAGTGCGTCGCTCAGCTATGAGCAGCGCTTGCTGGCGATTCAGCAACTCGGCCGCGATTACATGGCAGCCGGGTTGTACGATCGTGCCGAAGATATGTTTGGGCAGCTGGTGGAAGAGACCGATTTCCGTATTGGCGCGCTGCAGCAATTGTTGTTGATTCATCAGGCAACCAGCGACTGGCAAAAAGCCATCGACGTGGCGGAAAAGCTGGTTAAGCTCGGCAAAGACAAGCAGAAAGGGGAAATTGCCCATTTCTACTGTGAGCTGGCGTTGCAGGCATTAAGCAGTGACGACCTTGATCGGGCGATGAGCTTGCTGAAGAAGGGCGAGTCAGCCGATCATCAAAGTGCGCGCGTCTCAATCATGATGGGCCGCATTTTGATGGAGCAGGGCGAGTACGCTAAAGCCGCCAGCCGACTGCAGCGCGTGCTGGAGCAGGACAAAGAGCTGGTGAGTGAAACGTTACCCATGCTGGAAACCTGCTACCAGCGCCTGAACCAACCCGAAAACTGGGCGCAATTTTTACAGCGTTGTGTCGACGAGAATACCGGCGCCGCAGCAGAGCTTTATCTCTCTGATATTCTTGAGCAACAGCAGGGACCGGAAGCGGCACAGCTGTATATCAATCGTCAGCTTCAGCGTCATCCGACGATGCGTGTGTTTCATCGTTTGATGGATTTCCACTTACACGAAGCGGAAGACGGACGTGCGAAAGAGAGCTTGATGGTGCTGCGCGATATGGTCGGCGAGCAGATCCGCACTAAGCCGCGATATCGCTGCCAGAAATGTGGCTTCACTGCCCATGCTCTGTATTGGCATTGCCCATCTTGTCGCGCCTGGTCTTCAGTTAAACCCATCCGTGGACTCGACGGCCAATAAATGGCCGCATCACGCGTCTGGTTACATCTATTTAGTTACAACATACTTGTGAGTTTGATTAAGAAACTGCCTTGGCATCGTGCAGCTAGCAGTCAAACAGGCAAGTTCTGGCGGTAGCGTGATTGTCGGCACCGGCCTGCGCAGGTAGAATGCTTGCCGTTTGTCCATCGCGCCTGCGGGTGCCAGTTACTGAGGAAACGTTATGCCTGTAACCACTTCACCTATTCTGGTGGCACTCGACTATCATGATCTCAACAGCGCGCTGCAGTTTGTAGACCGCATCGATCCAGGCCAGTGTCGCCTGAAAGTGGGCAAAGAGATGTTCACACTGTTTGGTCCATCGCTGGTGAAAACGCTGCAGGAACGGGGTTTTGAAGTGTTCCTCGATCTCAAGTTTCATGACATCCCAAACACCACCGCACATGCAGTCGCGGCCGCAGCCGATCTTGGCGTGTGGATGGTGAACGTGCACGCCAGCGGTGGCGCTCGCATGATGAACGCGACTCGTGAAGCGCTGGTGCCATTCGGCAACGATGCGCCGCTGCTGATTGCTGTCACCGTATTGACCAGCATGGATGAAGACGACCTCAAAGGTTTAGGCATCACCTTATCTCCAGCCGCGCAGGCTGAGCGGCTGGCACGTTTGACCCGCGATTGCGGCCTGCACGGCGTGGTTTGTTCGGCGCAGGAAGCCGCGCATTTTAAGCAGGTGATAGGTCAGGATTTCGCGCTGGTTACGCCAGGCATTCGTCCGGCCGGCAGCGATGCGGGCGATCAGCGCCGTATTATGACGCCGCAGCAGGCAAAACTCGCGGGCGTGGATTATATGGTCATCGGGCGTCCGATCACCCAATCCGCCGATCCGGCCGCCACGCTGCAGCAAATCCTGCAAAGTTTACAGGAGGCTTAATGGCTCAGGACAATCGATTGGTGTATTCGACCGATAGCGGTCGTATCACCCATGAAGAAGAGAAAGCGCCACGACCTAAAGGCGATGGCATCGTGCGTGTTCAACGCCAAACCAGCGGACGTAAAGGTAAGGGCGTGTGTCTGATTACCGGTGTCGATCTGGATGATAGCGCTCTCGAAAAACTGGCTGCTGAACTGAAGAAAAAGTGTGGTTGCGGTGGGGCAGTGAAAGAGGGCGTCATTGAGATTCAGGGTGATAAACGCGATTTGATAAAAACGCTGCTGGAAGCCAAAGGCATGAAAGTCAAGCTGGCGGGTGGTTAAGCAGTTCGGGCCACTTTTTAGGTGGCCCGGTGTTAAGTAGATGCGCTGCGTAGCCTGATAATTATAATTTATTTGCTGATCTGGTGGCCGATGATGCCGCCGACAGCTGCGCCACCAACGGTACCAAGTCCGCTACCGTTGGTCAGCACTGAACCACCAATGGCACCCGCACCCGCACCGATTGCGGTATTACGGTCGCGTTTAGACCAATTCGAACAGCCGCTCAGCGCGACAACTAGTGTTGTTGCCAATACGGCAGCAGTAAGACGTTTCATTGTTGTAGTCATTAACTTCTCCTTGATTGTTAACACCGTGGTAACCATATAAGTATAGATGTTACACCGCACTCGGCAGGGTAAAACGGTCCTAAAATGCGAGTTTGCAAGCCACTTCTTGTTTAATCATCAAAACCAACCCGCGCCACACATTTAACCCATTAGCCACTTTCCGCAGCTTTTACAGCCGTTCCATCCATAACGCTTTTTCTCCCTGCTCCGCACAATTCAGCTATCACAGTTCGCAGGAGAAAAAAGATGCTGGAAGCGTTAAAGCAGCAGGTGCTGGAAGCCAATCTCGATTTACCCCGTTACAACCTGGTCACCTTTACCTGGGGCAACGTCAGTGCGGTGGACCGCGATCGGGGTTTACTGGTGATCAAGCCGTCGGGCGTGAAGTACGAGCAGATGCAGCGCGACGATATGGTTGTCGTCGATCTCGCCAGCGGCGAGGTAATAGAAGGGAAAATGCGCCCATCCTCGGATACCGCCACCCACCGCGCGCTCTATCTCGCCTGGCCAGAGATCGGCGGCATCGTGCATACGCACTCGCGCCATGCCACCATTTGGGCTCAGGCTGGACGTGAAATCATCGCGTTAGGCACCACGCACGCCGATGATTTTTACGGCACCATTCCCTGCACGCGGCAGATGAAGCGCGAAGAGATTGAGCAGGAATACGAGTGGAATACCGGCCAGGTGATCATTGAAACTTTTGCGCAGCGCGGAATTGAACCAACGGCAATCCCCGCCGTGCTGGTGAACTCCCACGGCCCGTTTGCCTGGGGTAAAGACGCGCATGCTGCAGTACACAGCGCGGTGGTATTAGAAGAGGTGGCCTATATGGCATTGCATACCGAGCAGCTGCGCACTGAGTTACCGCCGATATCGCAAACACTGCTTGATCTGCACTATCTGCGTAAGCACGGTAAAAATGCGTGGTATGGGCAGAATTAACCTGTATTTAAAAACATAAGCGTCTGCAGGTGTCATGCCAGTCAATTAAGTTAATGGTGAGCGCGCAGGCCGGTGACACTTTTGGTCCGGCGGTCCTCGCGCCGCTTACGCGGTACCTTCACTTCGTTCGTCTGCCTGACGGACCGGCGGAGACGGGACGTCCTTGTCCCGGCTCCGCCTTTCGCCCGCGTCCTGCGGGCTCTCCTGGCCTCCTCGCTTCGTTCAGCGCTGCGGATTGCCGGCACAAAAGCGCCCCCGGCCTGCTCATAAGCTTCAGTGCGAGTTGTTGAAAAGGGCAGATGTGTCAGCGCCCGCAAAGATAATCCATCCTTTGAGCAAAAACGCCTCCCGGCTCCTCTCTTTTAACTTCCAATCATCTGGTATGGCGATTCACGTCATAAATACAAAATGATCAATCAATAAAAATAAAACGGCGTTTCATAAATGCATTTGCGATCACTTTTTTCCTTTCTGCCAATCGTTATCTTGCTCGCCATGCCATCTGGCAATTCATAAAAACACCTCCCTCTGGCTCAGTTAAGGTGACACCTTTATGCATATCAAACGTGCAATCGATAAAATTCCTGGCGGCATGATGCTGATTCCGCTGTTTTTGGGCGCGCTGTGCCATACGTTCTCTCCGGGCGCAGGTAAATACTTTGGTTCGTTCACCAATGGCTTGATGACCGGAACCGTCCCAATTCTTGCGGTGTGGTTCTTCTGTATGGGTGCATCCATCAAACTCAGCGCCACCGGCACAGTACTGCGTAAATCGGGCACGCTCGTGCTCACCAAGATTGCGGTGGCGTGGGTAGTAGCGGCGATTGCTTCACGTGTAATGCCGGAAAATGGCGTAGAAGTAGGCATGTTTGCCGGTCTCTCGACGCTGGCGTTAGTGGCGGCGATGGATATGACCAACGGCGGTTTATACGCATCCATCATGCAGCAATACGGTTCGAAAGAAGAGGCTGGTGCGTTTGTCTTGATGTCGCTGGAGTCCGGGCCGCTGATGACGATGGTGATTCTCGGCACCGCAGGCATTGCGTCGTTTGAGCCACATGTCTTCGTTGGCGCAGTACTGCCGTTTATTGTCGGGTTCGCGTTGGGTAATCTCGATCCCGAACTGCGCGAGTTCTTTGGCAAAGCGGTTCACACGCTGATTCCGTTCTTTGCTTTCGCGTTGGGTAATACCATTGATTTGACCGTCATCGCGCAAACTGGCCTGCTGGGCATTATGCTGGGTGTCGCAGTGATCATTGTCACCGGCATTCCGCTGATTATTGCCGATCGCCTTATTGGCGGTGGCGATGGGACAGCGGGGATTGCGGCATCCAGCACCGCAGGCGCTGCCGTAGCCACGCCAGTGTTGATCGCCGAGATGCTGCCACAGTTTAAACCGGTCGCACCCGCCGCAACGGCGTTAGTCGCCACGTCGGTCATTGTCACCTCCGTCATTGTCCCCATCATCACCGCGGTTTATTCACGACGCGTTAAGCGTTCTCATGTTGCTGTGGGGCAACGCGCTGCCATCAAGTAAGCCCGCTAATGCTTCCCCGGCCGCTGGTCGGGGATATCTCTGGATTTTGCTTTATAAATCAATCTCTCATTTGGTCTGGCCTCACTCTGGATTACGCTGATGTGGCGTTTAACGCACTACATAAACATAAACAGAGGATGAGACAATGACAGTAATTAACCAACCAACATGCAGACTGTTCACCGAAGTTGGACAAACCACACAGCTCGCGGCCTACTATGAAGAGGGTCGCCGCACCATGTGGATGATGCTGCGTGCGCAACCCCGTCCGAGTTTTAACCACGAATTAATTGAGGAGATCATGAACCTGAGCTATTCCGCTCAACGTTCCGGTTTGCCGATTGATTTCTGGGTGACGGGTTCGTTAGTGCCACAGATGTTTAACGCCGGAGGCGATTTGCGTTTCTTTGTGGAATGCATTCGCAACAACCGTCGTGAAGCACTGCGCGCTTATGCGCGTGCCTGTGTCGACTGCATCCACTCCGCAGCGCGGGGTTTCGATACCGGTGCGGTTACGCTGGCAATGATTGAGGGCAGTGCGCTCGGCGGCGGCTTTGAAGCGGCGCTGGCACATCACTTCATTCTGGCGCAGAACAGCGCGCGCATGGGTTTCCCGGAGATCGCATTCAACCTGTTCCCCGGTATGGGCGGCTACTCGTTAGTGTCGCGTCGGTCTGGCATGAAGCTGGCCGAAGAGCTGATTATGGAAGGTGAGTCACACAGCGCGGAATGGTATGAAACGCGTGGTCTGGTCGACAAGGTGTTCCAGCCGGGCGATGGTTATCGCACCACACGCACCTTCATTGATACGTTACGTCCAAAACTGAACGGCGTGCGGGCAATGCTGAAAGCGCGTCAACGCGTATTGCAGTTATCACGCGCTGAGCTGATGGATATCACGGAGGACTGGGTCGATTATGCCTTCACACTGGAACCTAAAGACATTGCTTACATGGAACGACTGGTACAACTGCAGAACCGTCATAGCGCATCCTTGCGCAAAGCCGGCTAATCTCGCAGACCAGCGTTAAACGCGGGCAGGATGCTTAGCCAGCCAATGCCCGAGCTGTTCTGCGGGCATTGGTTTTGCATAATAATAACCTTGACGCCCATCAACACCGTTGGCCATAACAAACTTCTCTTCGGCTTTGGTTTCAATGCCCTCGGCGATCACCTGCAGCTTCAGGGCTTTGGCCACCGCGACAATCGCACGCACCAGCGACTGCGCCACGGGTTGTTTGTTGATATTACGTACAAAGCTCTGATCCAGCTTAATGGCATCAATCGGAACGCGCGCCAGCTGAGAAAGTGAGGAGTAACCGGTACCAAAGTCATCCAGATGCACCTGCGCACCCAGCTCCTGAAATTGTTTCATCAGCATCAGCGCACCAGCTTCGTTCTCAATCAAACAGCTTTCCGTCAGTTCGATATCAATCGGACAATCGGTCAAACCGGCTTCATTCAATGCCTGTTTCAGATCGGTGTAAATGCTCTGGTCGATCAGCTGCTTAGCCGAGACGTTAACCGCGACGCGCAGAAAGATGCCTTCGCTGCGCCACTTAATGATCTGCTGCAGCACGTTGAGCATCACCCAGCGGCCCAAGGGCACAATCAAACCAGACTCTTCGGCGTAGGAGATAAAATCGCCCGGCGGCACCAGACCACGCTCTGGAGAATTCCAGCGCACCAGCGCCTCGGCGCTCAGCACTTCGCCTTCGGCATTGAGTTTTGGCTGGTAATGCACCACCAGATGATCCAGCTCGAGCGCTTTGCGCAGGTTGGTATCGAGCCACAGATACTCAAACACGCGCTGATTCATCTCATTAGCGAACACGCAAAACTTGCCGCGGCCGTTTTCTTTGGCGTGATACATCGCGGTATCGGCGTTACGAATCAGGCTTTCACGATCTTCACCATGCAGCGGGGCGAGGGCGATACCCAGCGAGCAGCCGCTGTAAACCTCAATCAGGCCAATGCGGAATGGCTGACGCAGCCGCTCAAGAATACGCGACGCCATCGCTTCCAGCGCTGCCTGGCTGGTGTGTTCCGCCAGCACCACGAACTCATCGCCGCCAAGGCGCGCCAGCGTCTGGTCTTTGCCAAGACAGCTGAGGATGGCCAGCGACACCGCTTGCAACAGCTGATCGCCAAACATATGGCCGTAAGCGTCATTTACCTTCTTAAAATTGTCTAAATCGAGGTACACCACACCGGTCTGACTGCCATTCGCCAGCTCCAGTGCCAGACTAATCTGCTGATGGATCGCGTTGCGATTGGGCAAGCCGGTGACGGTATCGGTATTGGCCAGCACGCGCAGACGTTCCTGAGCGCGGCGCTCTTCGGTTATGTCGGTTCCGGAACAGATGAGGAAAATTTCATTTTTTCCGCTGCCGCTGTGAACGAACTTATTACGAAACAGAAACAGTCGCTGACCTTTACGGGTTTTTATCCAGCGTTCAACTTCGTAAGAACTGCCTTCACGGAAGAAACCGGCGATATTACGGCGCGATGCCTGCGCTTCCTGCTTGGTCATAAACAGCTGGAATACGTTGCGGCCAATCACTTCCTGCTCTTTCAGCCCGGTGTACTCTTCACTCAAACGGTTGAAACGCTGGATATTGCCGCGTTGATCGAGGATCACGATGACGGAATTCGCCTCAGAAACCACTTGCTCGGCGAAGGATAAACCCAGCGTCAAATCACGCGCGACAGACGACGTATCGCCCCAGGCTGACGAGGTGCCTGCCCAGGTAGATTGATTGACTTTACGGCCGACAAAATGCATCGGAACAGGTTCGCCATGCAGCGACAGCGTGAGGTTAATACTTGAGGTAATGACCGTCATCGCACGTAATAAACTGGCTTGTGCTGGAGTCAGCGGCACCGCCATATTGGTGTTTGCGTTCTCATCTTCGGCAAAATGCAGAGCATCACTATCTGAAGTTAAACGCCAATGAGGGCTGGTGGTGCCAAACAAGGTATATAGCAATGTTTGCCCTTGTTCATCGGTCATGGAAACTTCCTCCGGGGGAATGCTCAGCGGGCGGTATCTCATTATTTTAGCAACAGTATTCAACCTCCTGCGTCAGCACAAGATGCAATCCAAATATATTTTTGTTTTTATTAAAGAATGGCACGAAAAAGCCCCGACAAGCGGGGCTAATCTCTGTTAGCAAGGGCACTTACCGAGTTTTCCGGCCTGGCTGGGAAAGCGGGCATCGAGGCAGTGACGGTGAAAAGCACGCTCATCCATGGGGGCGATCGTTGGATGATGTTCGCGCATATGCTTCAGATAAGTTTGATAGTCATGAACGCCGACCATTAAACGAAAACTTTGCTGCAATCCCTGCCAGATGCGCTGCCAGCGCGTAAGATTTTGCCCAGCCGTGGCGGGGGCGATTGGTAAGCACTGCTGAATGTGCCACGGCCCGTTGGGTTTTCTCCAGTGATAAATGGACTCAGACATTTCGCACCTCTTTGCGCAGTGAGATCTCAGATTCATGGGTGGTTGGCACCGTGCTGTTGAGCGCCCGACGAATCACGAAGAAGGCCGCCACCAGCATGGTCACCGCCACCAGCATGAAGAAGGCGCACAGGGCCGCGTTAATTTGATTGCTGAAGACGATGGTTTGCATGTCAGCGACACTCTTCGCCGGGGCGATGACGATGCCGTCATCAATGCCTTTGCGGAACTTGTTGGCCTGCGCCAGGAAACCAATCGAAGGTTTTTCGTGGAAAATCTTCTGCCAGCCCGCGGTCATCGAGGTAATGAACAGCCAGGCGGTTGGAACAATCGTCACCCACGCATAACGCTGCTTCTTCATTTTGAACAGCACCACGGTGCCGAGAATCAGCGCCATTGACGCCAGCATCTGGTTGCCGATACCAAACAGCGGCCACAGCGTATTGATGCCGCCGAGCGGATCGACCACGCCCTGATACACGAAGAAACCCCAGCCCGCCACCGCGACGGTGGTTCCCGCCATGTTGCCCAACCATGAACGGTTATTCGCCATCGACGGCACCACGGTGCCCACCAGATCCTGCACCATAAAGCGACAGGCGCGGGTGCCGGCATCCACAGCGGTCAGGATAAACAGCGCTTCAAACAAGATGGCGAAGTGATACCAGAACGCCATCATGGCGCGGCTGTTAAACACTTCGGTGATGATATGCGCCATGCCGACCGCAAAGGTTGGTGCACCACCGGCACGCGAAAGAATGGTGCTTTCGCCGACGTCGCGCGCAATGCCGCTCAGCATCTCTGGCGTCACCACGAAGCCCCAGCCGTTAATCACCTGCGACGCATTTTCCACCGTGGTGCCAATCAGCGCGGCAGGGGAGTTCATGGCAAAGTAGACGCCCGGGTCAAGCACCGAGGCACAGATCAGCGCCATGATTGCCACAAAGGATTCCATCAGCATCGCGCCGTAGCCGATGAAGCGGATATGGCTTTCGCGCTCCACCAGTTTCGGCGTGGTGCCGCTCGAAACCAGCGCATGGAAACCTGAAATGGCGCCACAGGCGATGGTGATAAACAGGAACGGGAACAGCGCGCCGGAGAAGACCGGCCCGGTGCCATCAATAAATTTGGTCACCGCGGGCATCTTCATCTCGGGCATGGCAAACACGATGCCGATGGCCAAACCGATGATCACGCCAATTTTCAGGAAGGTGGAGAGATAATCGCGCGGTGCCAGCAGCAGCCACACCGGCAGCGAAGAGGCGACAAAACCGTAGATCACCAGCACCCACGTCAGCTCCGTGCCTTTCAGCGTGAACAGCGGGCCCCAATAGGGATCGGCTGCTACATTGCCGCCGTAAATAATCGCCGCCATCATCAGCACGAAGCCAATGATCGACACTTCCGCGATTTTTCCCGGACGCAGGAAGCGCATATACACACCCATAAACAGCGCAATCGGAATGGTTGCGGCAATGGTGAACAAACCCCATGGACTGTTGGCCAGCGCCTTCACCACCACCAGCGCCAGCGCGGAGAGGATGATGATCATCACACCCAGCGCGCCGAGCATGGTGACCACGCCAGCGAATGAGCCGAGCTCCTGACGCGCCATCTCACCCAGCGAGCGGCCATCACGACGCGTTGAGATAAACAGGATCAGGAAATCCTGCACCGCACCAGCAAACATTACGCCAACCAGAATCCAGATGGTGCCTGGCAGGAAGCCCATCTGCGCCGCGAGAATCGGGCCAACCAGCGGGCCCGCACCGGCAATCGCCGCAAAATGGTGGCCGAACAGCACCCATTTATTGGTCGGCACATAATCGAGGCCGTCACTAAAGCGCTCCGCCGGCGTGCGACGGCGATCGTCCAGTTCGAAAATACGCTTAGCGATAAACAGGCTGTAAAAGCGATAGGCAATGCTGTAGCAGGCGACGGAGGCAATCACCAGCCACACCGCGTTGACGTGTTCGCCACGGCTGAGGGCCAGCATGGCAAATGCGCCCGCGCCAATTAACGCCACCGCTAACCAGATGAGACTGGTTTTGACGTTGTTCATGAGTTAACTCCTTGTAGGGACCGGGAAAAGAGGCGATCGAATACAACAAGTTAAAAGTAATGTAATGAATTGTTAACGACAGACAAAGGCATTAGAAATGTGAAGCGGAAAGCAAATTTAACATTTGCTAAAGCGGGCGGAGAGAAATGCGGGATAACGGCTGTTATCCCGCGAGTTTTCATGCTCAGGCGGCCGGACGCGCGACCACGCTGCGGGTTTCCATACGCACTTCGGCGATGGTCACGTCAATGATGTCAGTGACACGGTAAGCGACCTCACCTTTAATCTGCACGGTGCCGCTTTCCTGCGAGCACACCAGCTCATCACGCACCGCGTGGATGAACGGCGCAGGAATGAAGGCTACCGCGCCATTCTCCAGCAGACGAACGCGCATGCCGCCGCGAGATACGTCGATGATCTCGGCGCTGAACTTGCGATCGGTAGCGGCAAACGGTGCGAGGAAACGGGCATACAACCAGTCCCCAACATCGCGCTCGGCCATGCGGTTCAGGCGACGACGTTCGCTCATGATGGTGGTCAGCTCATCCTGCGGACGGCCAGTGCTTTCACCGCGCACAATTGCCTTCAGCAAGCGATGGTTGATCATGTCGCCAAACTTACGAATCGGCGAAGTCCAGGTCGCGTAGGCTTCGAGGCCAAGACCAAAGTGCGGGCCCGGCTCGGTGCCGACTTCTGCAAACGACTGGAAGCGACGAATGCGGCTATCCAGATACTGGGTTGGCTGCGCGTCGAGTTGACGACGCAGCTGGCGGAAGCCTTCCAGCGTGGTAATCGCCTGCGGATCCACGGTGATGCCATGCCCCGCCAGCACGCCAGCGGCCTGCTCAGCATTGGCCAGATCGAAACCGGTGTGCAGGTTATAGATACCGAAGCCCAGCTTCTCCTGCAGCACTTTCGCGGCACAGACGTTAGCCAGAATCATCGACTCTTCAACGATGCGGTTCGCTATGCGACGTGGCTCAGAGATGATATCCAGTACTTCACCTTTCTCGCCCAACACAAAGCGGTAGTCTGGACGATCTTTAAACACCAGCGCGTGGGTTTGACGCCATTCGCTGCGCGCCAGGCAAACCTGATGCAGCAGGCGAATCTGCTGAGCAATGGCGTCGTTTTCAGGCTGCCAGCTGCCGCTGTTTTCCAGCCAATCGGAAACTTCGTCATAAACCAGCTTGGCTTTCGACTCAATCCACGCAGCAAAGAAATGCACGTCATCAGCCAGGCTGCCATCTTTCAGCACGGTAACGCGGCATGCCAGCGCGGGACGACGCTCGTTCGGACGCAGGGAACAGACGTCGTCAGAGAGTTCGCGCGGCAGCATCGGTATATTGAAGCCCGGCAGATAGTTGGTGAACGCGCGTTTCGACGCCAGCTTATCCAGCTCGCTGCCTTCTGCCACGTAAGCGGTTGGATCGGCGATAGCGATGGTCAGGATCAGATTGCCGTCGGCAGCCTCTTCCACGTACAGCGCATCATCCATATCCTGGGTGCTGGCGCTGTCGATGGTGACGAAGTTCAGTGCGGTCAAATCTTCACGCTGCAGATTTTCGTCGAGCATCTCACCAAAACCGACGTCCGGAGCCTGACGTTCGAGGTTATGGCGCGACAACGTTACCCACCACGGCGCGAGGTGATCGTCCGCAGTGACAATGAATTCGGTCAGTTCAGCATAGAAACCGCGATCGCCTTTCAGTGGGTGACGACGCATCTCTGCTACCGCCCAATCGCCGTTCTGGAAATCGTGGGTCACGCCACGTTCGGCGCGGCACTGAATCGCCTCTTTCAGCAGCGGATGATCCGGCACAATTGACAGGCGATCGTCTTTCTTCTGCACGCGGCCGACAAAGCGGGTCAGGAACGGCTCAACCAGGGTTTCCGGCTCGGCACTCTCGCGGTCTTTATCGGTGTGGATCACGGCTGAAATACGGTCGCCGTGCATCACTTTCTTCATCTGCGGTGGCGGAATGAAGTAGCTTTTCTGGGCATCAACTTCGAGGAAGCCAAAGCCTTTTTCCGTACCTTTAACAACACCTTCGACGCGCGGAGTCTGCGCGTGAAGCTTCTCTTTAAGCTGCGCGAGCAGCGGATTATCCTGGAACATAATTTATATAGTTTCGTGGCCTAAGAGCGGCTGACAGTTTTACGCGAATCGGGTCCGCGCGGCAAGGCCAAAACAGGCTAAAAAGCCGCTTTACGCGGCTTTTTACCTTCTGATAACGCTTTGGTCAGGCGATACGTTGTGACGGTGTGGCGGCGCTTAATGCCAGCTTCACCGGCACCGATTTTGAGGTCGGCGTACCGCTGCCGTCGCCAAAACTCGAGAGCGGCACCAGCGGGTTGGTTTCCGGATAATACGCCGCGAGGTTACCGCGCGGAATGTTATACGGCACCAGCTTGAAACCGCTGACGCGACGGGTTAAACCGTCATTCCACAGCGTCTCGATATCCACCAACTGGCCTTCAGTGAAGCCCAACGACGCCATATCATCCGGATGGATAAACACCACTTCGCGCTGACCATACACGCCGCGATAACGGTCATCGAGGCCGTAAATCGTGGTGTTGTACTGATCGTGTGAACGCAGCGTTTGCAGCGTGAACGGCACCGCGACATCGCCCAACTGCGGGAACAGCGACGTTGGCAGGGCGGCGGCGCTGAACTCAGCACGTTTGCTTGGCGTATTGAAGCGCAGCTCGGCGGCAGCGCTACCCAGGTAGAAACCGCCCGGAATGTCGCACTTGTTATTGAAATCAGCAAAGCCGGGAATCGTGGCGGCGATGTGATCGCGAATCAGATCGTAATTGCCTGCCATCGCCAGCCAGTCGATTTTATCGCTGCCTAATGTCGCATGGGCTATGCCAGCCACAATCGCGGTTTCAGAGCGCTGCGTCTCCGCCAATGGAATGCCGACGCCTTCTGAGGCGTGCACCATGCTGAACGAGTCTTCCACGGTGATGTACTGATTACCGCTTGCCTGACGATCGCGTTCGGTACGGCCCAGCGTTGGCAGAATCAGCCCTTCGTGGCCCGGCACCAAATGGCTGCGATTGAGTTTGGTGCTGATGTGCACGGTCAAACCGCAATGCTGCAACGCTTCTTCGGTGACCGGTGAATCCGGTGCGGCCGCCGCGAGGTTGCCGCCCAGCGCAATCAGCACTTTCACTTCGTCACGCAGCATCGCGTTCAGCGCTTCAACGGTGTTGTGACCATGCTCGCGCGGGGGTTCGAAATCAAAGTGCGCGCCGAGTGCATCGAGGAACGGCTTGCCCGGCTTCTCATCGATGCCCATGGTGCGGTTGCCCTGCACATTACTGTGGCCGCGCACCGGACACAGGCCTGCGCCTTTCTTGCCCAACTGACCAAACAGCAGCTGCAGGTTGGTGATCTCGCGAACGGTATCCACCGAGTGTTTATGCTGAGTAATGCCCATCGCCCAGGTGACAATCACGCGTTCAGCACTTTGATAGATCGCCGCCGCCTCACGAATCTGCACTTCGCTGAGACCGGATTGGCGCACGATATCGTCCCAGCGGGTGTTATCAACGGCGGCAAGATACGCATCAATGCCATGAGTGTTGGCATCGATAAACGCCTGATCGAAAATGCCTTCTTCACCGGCAGCTAAACGTGCACGCTGTAGCTCAAGCAGGGCTTTCACCATGCCGCGCACCGCCGCCATATCGCCGCCCAGATTAGGTTGGTAATAGGCGGAACTGATGGTGCCCGCCATCGACGTGACAATCTCCAGCGGCTTTTGCGGATCGGCAAAACGCTCGAGGCCGCGCTCGCGCAGCGTGTTAAAGGTGACGATTTTCGCGCCGTGATCGGCCGCGTGCCGCAGGCTGTGCAGCATGCGCGGATGGTTGGTGCCCGGATTCTGACCCAACACGAAAATCGCGTCGGCATGATCAAAATCGTCCAGACGAATGGTGCCTTTACCCACGCCGATGCTGCGTTTCAGGCCGGTGCCGCTGGCTTCGTGGCACATGTTGGAGCAGTCGGGGAAGTTGTTGGTGCCCATCACACGGCCAAAAAGCTGATAGAGCCAGGATGCTTCATTGCTGGCGCGGCCGGAGGTGTAAAGCTCCATTTGATTTGGATGATCCATCGCCTTCAAATGGCGAGCAATCAAGGCTAACGCATCGTCCCAGCTGATCGGTTCGTAGTGGTCGGTCGCGCTGTTGTAGCGCATCGGATGGGTCAAGCGTCCCTGATACTCAAGGAAGTAATCGCTCTGCTGGTAAAGGGTGCTGACGCTGTGCTGGGCAAAAAATTCCGGCGCAACCACACGACGCGTGGCTTCCCACGTCACCGCTTTTGCTCCGTTTTCACAGAAGCTGAAGGTGCTTTTGTTGTCATCGCCCCATGCGCAACCTGGGCAGTCGAAACCGCGCGCTTTATTCATGCGCATCAGGTTTCGCATGTTCTTCAGGGCAGCTTTACTATCAAGGACGAAACGGGTGGTGGCTTCCAATGAACCCCAGCCGCCCGCAGCAGCGCGATAGGGTTGAATCTTACGTTTAAATTTCATAGTTGCAGGCTTATTTGTTTATGAGTTGTTATCAGAATATGTCTTCTGTTAGCGGGAAGTGTGCGACTCTCCTTAAAAGTTGTCTAATTGATTGGTTTAATGGTGCGATAGGCGGCGTTTATCGTGAAACGCACGCAAAGCGTGACCTAAGTCAAACTTCCCCGGCTGTTAAGGGGCGGCAGTTACGTGCTGCTGAGATAACTGACTAATAATTGCTCTTTCCATTCTGAAAAGGGCACGCAGCATGAAGAATCTGGCAAGCCAAATTCACGCCTTCGGTAAAGCCTTAATGATGCCCATCTCGGTGATTGCTGCAGCAGGGATCTTTCTTGGCCTGGCCGCCGCAATGCAAAATCCGGCCATCACCGGCGATGCCTTCGCCAGTCTGCAGGTGCCACAGCTGATTATCGGGTTTATCCGCAAGGTGGCGGGCGCGCTGTTCGCCAATTTGCCGCTGTTCTTTGCGGTGGCCAGCGCCATCGGGCTGGCGAAAGCGGAGAAACCGACCGCCGCCTTTGCCGCCGTAATTGGCTATATCGCCATGAATGTTGGTATCAGCTCCACGCTGGCGTCGAAAGGTTTGACAGCCGCTACCACCACGCCAGAAGCGCTGCAGAAAGCGGGTATGGATCAAACCGCAGCGATGATGACGTCGGCCGAATACATCGACATGCTCGGCATCTTTACTTACAACATGAGCGTGCTGGGCGGCGTGATTGCTGGATTGATTACCGTGCTGCTGCATAACCGTTTTTACACTCAGCAACTGCCGACGGCGATCAGCTTCTTTGGTGGACGCCGCTTTGTGCCGATCGTGACCGTGGTGGTGCTGCCGCTGGTGGGCGTGCTGCTGGCGTTGATTTGGCCGACCATCGGCGAAGGCATCGCGTGGGTGGGTTTGATGATTGGTAAAAGCGGGCAATACGGCGCCTTCCTGCTTGGCACCAGCGAACGCTTACTGATTCCCACCGGTTTGCACCATATCCTCAACGAAACCGTGCGCTTCACACCGATTGGCGGCATGGCAACGGTTGATGGACAAAGCATCGTCGGCGCGCTGAACATCTTCAACACCTCGCTAACGCATCCCGGCGCCATCCCGGACGATACGGTGCGCGGCGCGACGCAGTTCCTCGCGCAGGGCAAAATTCCGGTAATGATGTTTGGCTTACCAGCCGCCGCGCTGGCGATCTACCACACTGCGCGCCCTGAGCATAAGCAGCGCGTTAAAGCGCTGGTGCTGGCCGGTGCACTGACTTCCTTTACCACCGGCATCACCGAGCCGCTGGAGTTCTGTTTCATCTTCGTGTCGCCGGTGCTCTATATCCTGCATGCGCTATTAACCGGCCTGTCATTTATGTTGATGTCGATGCTGCATTTGATGATTGGCAACGTGCAGGGCGGCGCCATCGATCTGGTGGTGTTCGGCATTCTCGGCGGCAGTAAAACGCACTGGTGGTGGACGATTGTACTCGGCGTGATTTACGTGCCGATTTACTACTACGGTTTCCGTTTTGTGATCACGCGGATGCGGGTTGAAACGCCGGGACGGGAATCCGATGATGAGCACAAACCCGAACAGGTGGCGGCGGATGAGCGCACCAAAGTGATCATCAGCGGGCTGGGCGGCGAAGCCAATATAGAGGATGTCGATTGCTGCTTCACCCGGCTGCGCGTGCGGGTTAAACAGATGAATGAAGTGGTCGATCAAACCTTACTGACAACCGGCGCGAACGGCATCAATCGCGTCAGCGAACACGATATCCAGGTGATTTACGGCCCGCAGGTCGAGAAGATCGCCAACGACGTAAAAAGTGCCTTGGGTGTGGCGTAACAAAATGACCGCTGCGCGTGGACTCAGCGCAGCGGCAAACGCCATGATACACTGCCGTTTTCCAACCAATTCTGCTTTCCATGGACATCAAACAACTCATCTATCTTTGTAATCTGGAGCGCGAACGCCACTTTGGCCGTGCAGCAGAAGCCAGCTTTGTCAGCCAGCCGACGCTATCGATGCGCCTGAAAAACCTCGAACGCGAATTAGGGCTTTCGCTGATCAACCGCAGTAATAATTTCGATGGCTTTACGCCGGAAGGCGAGCGCGTGCTGACCTGGGCGCGGGAAATTGTTTCGGTGTATCAGGGATTGAAGCTGGAAGTGGAGTCGCTCAAGCATGGCGTCAACGGCACCTTGCGGCTGGGTGTTATGCCGCAGTGCAGCGTGGCGCTGCCTGCGTTGTTGAAAGCGATTGAAGCGCGTTATCCACAGCTGGATTATCGCGTGGCCGCGATGAGCGCCGATCAGCTGCTGGAAGCGCTTAACAGCCACACCGTGGATGGCGGTATCGGCTTTTTTGAACTGACGTCACTGCGCGAGCTGCATTTTCAAACTGCGCTGTTGAAAGATCCTGGTGTCGAGGCGCTGTTCAATCCGGCGCACTTTCCGGCGCTGCTCGAGCAAGAGAACATCTCGCTCGCCACGCTTGCCTGCCAGCCGCTGTGTCTGGCAGAGCCCACGCGCTATTTTCGACGCTATCTTGATGGGCAGCTGCGGGAAACCGGCTTGATTCCACGTGTGATTGTTGAGAGCGCGTCGATCATGCAACTGCTGCAAAGTGCGCAGGTTGGTTTGGGCGTGATGGTGTCGCCATGCGGACATCTGTTGCCGGAGCTGATGCAGAATCTGGCGCGGCGGCCGATTGAGATGGCGCCGATGGGCCGGCAGGCGGCATTAGTGATTGCCGAGCCGGGCAGAGCATCGCCGCTGGCTCAGCATTTCTTTGATGAAGCGCGGCGACATCTGCCCGATTAACGGGTTTCGCCCAGCGCCATCAGCAGGCGATCCTGCCAGCTGGCGAAAGCCACCGCTTGCAACAGCGTGAAGATGCGTTCGCTGCCCCAGCCCGCGTTCAGCAGCGGCTGCAAATGTGCAGCGCTGAAGCGGTCGGGCAGGCGAGTGAGCTGGGCGCTGAGTGAAATCACCGGCGATGCTGCGCCAGCGCTTTCGACATCCTGCAGCAGTGCGTCACGCCATTCATCGGTAACAAAATCAAACTGACGTCGACAACCCAGCACGCGTGCGCTAACCGCCTGCGCCAGCGCTTCATCCCCGGCAAAATGTTCACTCAGCCGCTGTTTTAGCGTGGCGAAGCCATACAGCACTTGCGCATCGTGCACCAGCAGCCAAATGGCATCATCCAATCCCTCAATACCCTGACAGTAAGTAACCGCCGCCAGTTGATCGGCGCTGGCATAGCGCAGTTCAACCGGTTTCAACGCGTGCTGCCAGCCGTCGTTGCCGGTAAACAGCGCTGCGCTGGCGTCCGGCGGCGGTGTTACGCCCGGAATCCAGCGCACCGGCAAGCCCATCATCGCCTGCAGCGATGCCACCACGCGTGACTGATAGCTGACATATCCCACCAGTTGATTCAGCGTGACGATATCGGGCTCGGTTAAGCCCACCGCGTCCAGCGCGCTGATGCTGCTGGTGGTGATCAGTTCCGGCTGCATCGCCAGCTGACGCGCATATTGGGTGATTTGCGTCAGGCGATTATTGCTTTCACGTGATGAGTCCGGACCCGGCAACGGATTGAGCCGGGCTGAGTAGTGATTGCACAGGCGCTGCACGCCGGCGACCTGCGCCACCGTTAGCGCGGTGCTGAGGCGATCGTACAGCGTTAAGGTGTGGGTCAAACTGGTGGCAAGCGTATCGGGAAACAGAATCTGGCTGAGATCGCGCGCGGCCAATAACGCAGGCTGAAAACGCGACAGCAGCGGCTGTAGCGCGGTCGCTTCCTGTTGCAAACCGAGTAAGAAACGATCGTCGATATAGGCGGCTTCGGGCACCAGCGGCGCAGTGGCGGTGCTATTCGGGCGAGTCTGGCTTTCATAAAACCAGTGGTCATGGCCGGGAGAACGGCGTTGTTCCATGGTCATTCCTTGCGCTAAAAACGGACTTGCTGCACAGCGTGCGAATCTGAAAAGCAGGCATGCAACAAAGGGCTAGCTTATCGTCGCTGAACGGCTGTCCACGGCAAAAGAATGTTGGGGAATAATTAATAGCTTACGAGTATAAGGAGAGCGTTATTTGATGAGGAGGTCGCCATGAAAGGCGACCTTAGGTAAATCTTATTTCAGTTCCAGCTCGTTCATTGCGGCAATGCTGAATCCGCCATCAACGTGTACCACTTCACCGGTGATACCACCCGCCAGATCAGAGCACAGGAATGCAGCTGAGTTACCCACGTCTTCGATGGTAACGGTACGACGAATCGGGGTAACCGCTTCGCAGTGCGCCAGCATTTTACGGAAATCTTTGATGCCTGATGCAGCCAGCGTACGGATTGGACCGGCAGAAACGGCGTTAACACGTGTGCCTTCTGGACCCATTGCGTTCGCCATGTAGCGTACGTTAGCTTCCAGAGACGCTTTCGCCAGACCCATCACGTTGTAGTTCGGGATGGCGCGCTCTGCACCCAGGTAAGACAAGGTCAGCAGGGCGGAATTCGGGTTCAGCATCGCACGGCACTCTTTCGCCATCGCAACAAAGCTGTACGCGCTAATGTCGTGAGCGATCTTGAAGCCTTCACGGGTCACGGCATTCACGTAATCGCCATCCAGCTGATCGCCAGGTGCGAAACCGATGGAGTGAACGAAACCGTCAAATTTCGGCCAGGTTTTTGCCAGTTCGGTGAACAGCGCAGTGATGCTCTCGTCTTCAGCCACATCGCATGGCAGAACAATGTCTGAACCCAGATCTTTAGCAAACTCTTCCACACGACTTTTCAATTTGTCGTTCTGGTAGGTGAAAGCCAGTTCTGCGCCCTGTTTGTGCATCGCCTGCGCAATACCGTAGGCGATTGAGAGTTTACTGGCAACGCCAGTAATCAGAATGCGCTTACCGGAAAGAAAACCCATAGCTGTAATCCTTTTGGTCATTGTTGTTGGCGGTCGCGATGGTTGAAAAACAGGCGACCGACGTTAATCTCGTGCGAAGTCTAGCACGTCTCTATAAATGCGGTAAATCGCACCGCGTTTTCGGCGCCTTAACGCTCGCGGCGCCAGGCTTCAGCGGTTAAGGCTTCACCAAAGTGGCTGGTGATCAGGCGTTTGGTGAGATCGTGCAGCGGCGAGGCCAATACATCGGCGGTGCCGCCGCGCTCGACCACTTCGCCCTGATGCATCACCAGCACCTGATCGCTGATGTGCTTCATCATGCCGAGATGCTGCGTGACATAAATATAGGCGATGCCGTGCTTCTCCTGCAGTTCCAGCATCAGGTTTACCAGCTGTGAACGCATGGTCATATCCAGCGAGGCGAGGGCTTCATCGGCGACGATCACTTTTGGCTGCAGAATCAGCGCTCGCGCCAGCGCCAGACGCTGCTTCTGGCCCGGCGCCAGCATGTGCGGATAGTATCCGGCGTGGTCGCGCAGCAAACCGACCTGACGCAGCGTGGCGATAATGCGTTTTTCACGCGCGTCATCATCCAGCTCGGTATTCAGGCGCAGCGGGAAATCGAGTATCTGGCTGATGCGCTGGCGCGGATTCAGCGAGGTTGAGGGATCCTGAAAAATCATGCGAATGCGCTGGCTGCGATAACCATAATCACCGTACTCCAGCGGATGATCGTCAATCAGCATCTCGCCCTCGCTCGGCTCGACCATGCCGCTGAGCATTTTTGCCAGCGTCGATTTTCCCGAACCGTTTTCACCAATTACCGCCAGCGTCTGTTTTTCACGCAGGGTAAAACTGACGCCTTTCACCGCCTCAACGTGCTGACGACGGAACAAACCGGTGCGATAGCGGTAGGTTTTACTCAGGTTGCGCACTTCCAGCAGCGTTTCCATGTTTACTAGCTCTCCATATTCAGCGGGAAGTGACAAGCAAACAGATGCGCTTTATTGCCGGTCAGGCGCGGTGTTTCGATGCATTTACGCTGCGCATACGGGCAGCGCGGCCCCAGACGACAGCCAATCGGCAGATGTTCCAGTGAAGGAATCGCGCCAGAAAGCGTGTTGAGGCGGCTTTTGTGCGGCAGCGCGCTACCGAAATCGGGCATCGCCCGGATCAGCGCCTGCGTGTAAGGATGATGCGGTGACTCCATTAACTCTTCGCTTTGCGCGATCTCCACCGTCTGGCCGCAATACATCACATTAATGCGGTCAGCCCAGTGGCTCATGGTGCGCAGATCGTGGCTGATCAGCAAAATGGTGGTGTTGTTATTCTGATTGAGGCGGCTCAGCAGGCGGAAAATTTGCGCCTGCGTGGTCGGCTCCATCGCATTGGTTGGTTCATCGGCGATCAGCAAACGCGGCTGATTGGCCAGCGCGATGGCGATCATCACCTTTTGGCATTCGCCGTCGGTGAGTTCATACGGGAAACTGCGCATGATGTCTTTATGATCTTTGATGCCGACACGATGCAGCAGCTCAATGGCGCGCACTTTGCGCCAGAACCACAGCCGTTTATACCAGCGGCCTTTGTGCGTCCAACGCGGAATCGCCTGCATCAGCTGGCGACCAATACTTTCTGACGGATCAAGACAGGATTGCGGCTCCTGAAAAATCATCGACACGTTATGGCCGACGATCCGACGGCGTTCGCGCGGTGACAGGCGCAGCAGATCAATATCATCAAACACCATGCGATCGGCGGTGACGCGCCAGTTATCTTTGGTGACGCCGCAAATTGCTTTGGCGATCAGACTTTTGCCTGAACCCGATTCACCCACCAAACCGCGGATTTCGCCTTCGCTTAGCGTCAGGTTGATGCGATCAACCGCTTTGACCGGACCGTCAGCGGTCATAAATTCGATGGTCAGGTTACGGATATCCAGTAGCGGCATTATTCAACTCCCGCTTCTACAGCGCGACGAATGCCGTCGCCCAGCAGGTTAACGATCAACACGCTGACCATCAGCGCCACGCCCGGCAGCATGACCGTCCACGGCGCAACGTAGATCAGCTCCAGCGCGTCACCCAGCATCGCACCCCATTCGGGCGAGGGCAGCTGCGCGCCAAGATCGAGGAAACCGAGTGCGGCGATGTCCAGAATCGCCATCGACAGCGAGCGGGTAAATTCGCTCACCAGCAGCGGCAGCACGTTAGGCAGCACCGCATTCCACAAGATATTCAGGTTGCGCGCGCCATCAAGACGCAGCGCCACCACATACTCTTTTTCCATCTCATCATGCACAGCAGTATAGATCTCGCGCACCAGACGTGGGATCAGCGCGAGAAACACCGCCAGCATCGCGTGTTCCAGGCGCGGGCCGAGAAATGCCACCACGATAATCGCCAGCAGCAGCGAGGGAATCGACAGTAAGGTATCCAGTACGTGATTCATCACCGCCGAGCGCATGCCGTGCGTGATACCGGCAAACACGCCAAGCACCAGCGCACAAATTGCCGCCAGCACCGTCACCAAAATCGCCGATCCCACGGTCGGCGCTACGCCGCTCAGCAGGCGGCTCAGCACATCACGGCCTAAATCGTCGGTGCCGAGGAAAAAGGAGACATCGCCGTAGCGCGACCACGATGGCGGCAGCAGCTGATAACCGAGGAATTGCTGATCGATACCATACGGCGCCAGCAGACCGCCAAACAGGCACAGGAACAGCAGCAGGCCAAAGCCGTACAAGCCGACCATACCGCTGGTATCGCGATACAAGCGCTGCCAGCTGCGACGCAGCGTGCTGGGCAGCCGCTTCTCGTCGTAGACATTATCTAAGGGCATACCATTCCTTATGTTTCAGCGGGTTAAGCGCCGCACCCAGAATATCGGATAACACGCTGACCAGAATCACCAGACCGCCCACCACCATCACGCCAGCGGAAATCGCCGCGTAATCCTGCTGGCGAATGGCGTTAATCAGCCAGCGGCCGAGGCCCGGCCAGTTGAACACCACTTCGGTGATCATCGCCAGCGTCAGCATGGTGGAAAATTGCAGCCCAAGGCGCGGAATCACCGGCGGCAGCGCATTGTGCAGCACGTGGCGGCGGATCACCGTGAAGCGCGACAGGCCGCGCGTGGCGGCGGCTTTGACGTAGTTTTTGTCCATCACATCGCTGGTGCTGCTGCGCAGTAAGCGGATCATCTCGGTAGCAGGCGCAACGGCGAGAACGACCACCGGCAGAATCATGTGCGTTAAGGCGCTGACCAGCATTTCATGACGCCACGGCGACGGGCTCAGCCAGGCATCAATCAGCGCGAAGCCGGTAACGTTTTGCACCGGATAGAGCAGGTCGAAACGTCCGGACACCGGCAACCAGCCGAGCGTTAACGAGAAGAACAGCGTAAACAGCAGCGCCAGCCAGAATACCGGCATCGAGAAGCCAAGCAGCGCCAGTGCAATAATGGCTTTATCCTGCCATTTTTTGCGCATCACGCCGGCGCAAATTCCCAGCGGAATCCCCACCAGTAGCGCCAGAATAAATGCCATTACGCACAGCTCCAGCGTGGCGGGAAACACTTCGCGCAGCTGAAGATCAATCGGCTGGCCGTTGGTGCTGGAGACGCCAAAATCGAACTGCAGCAAGCCCTTGAACCAGAACCACCACGCATCAAACAGCGATGCGCCTTCGAGCGGGGCATTTGGTGTGAAGTAGCTCAGACTGAAGCTCACCAGCGACAGCAAAAACAGGGTGATGAGCAGCAGCACCACGCGACGCAGAATATAGATAATCATGCTTACTCCTCGCTGCTCTCATCGCGGTAAACGCCAGCGAACGAAGCGTTACCAAACGGGCTCAACACCAGGCCTTTGATATCATGCCGATAGGCTTGCAAACGCAGCGATGACGCCAGCGGCAGCACCGGCAACTCCTGCGCCAAAATCTGCTGCGCCTTGTCATAGCTGTCAATGCGCGCCGATAGCTGCTGGGACAACAGTGCATGCTGCAAAGCCTCATCAAAGGCGGGCGAGCACCAGTGTGCGTAGTTGGTCTGCGAACGGATCGCCGCGCAGCTTAACAGCGGACGGAAGAAACTGTCGGGATCGTTACTGTCGGTTGCCCAGCCGGTGAGCGTGAGGTCATGATTCATCTCCATCAACTGCGCTTCCTGGAAGCGGCCTTCCACCGGCGCGATAGTGACGCGCACGCCAACCTGAGCCAAATCCGCTTGCAACAATTCAGCGGTTTTTAGCGGGCTGGGATTCCACGACTGCGAGGAGGAGGGCACCACTAAACGTAAATGCAAATCTTCCAGCCCCAGCGCTTTCAACTCTTCACGCGCTTTAGCCGGATTGTATTCGGTGACGCGCGCATCGTTGTCATACGCCCAGGACGCACGCGGCAAAATGGAGGCGGCAGTTTCGGCGGTGCCGTAATAGATCGACTCCATCAGGCGTTCGTTATTGATCGCCAGCGCCAGCGCGTGACGCACTTCCGGGCGATCCAGTGGCGGTTTGCGCGTGTTGAACGCCAGATAGGCGATGTTCATGCCGGGACGCAGCGTCATGCGCAGGCGCGGATCGTCACGCAAAATGCTCAGCTGGCTGGCGGCGGGATAGGCCAGCACATCGCATTCGCCGGTCAGCAGTTTGGATAACCTTCCGGTGCCGCCGACGCCCAAATCAATCACCACCTGCTGCAGACGCGGCACGCCTTTCCAGTACTGCGGATTACGCGCCAGGCGGAGATATTGCCCGGTACGGTATTCGCTCAACTGGAACGGGCCGGTGCCGACCGGTTCGCGGTCCAGCTGTTCCTGCTGGCCTTTAGCGCTGAGTTTATTGGCGTACTCCTGCGACAAAATCGGCGCGTAATGCGTCGCGATATGCCACAAGAATGAGGCGTCCGGGCTATTGAGGCGGATTTCAACGGTATCGCTATCCAGCTTTTTCACACTCTGCACTGAATCGGCAAACTGCAGGCTATCAAAATAGGGATAGCTGCCGCCGTTGACGTTGTGCCACGGATGCTTGCGATCAAACATGCGTGCAAAGCTGAACACCACATCATCGGCGTTCATTTTCCGCGTCGGTTTAAACCAGTTGGTGTGCTGGAAGGCGACATCTTTACGCAGGTGAAAACGGTAGGTTGCGCCGTTATCACGCACTTCCCAGCTCTGGGCGAGGTCGGGAATCAGCCGATAAGTATAAGGATCCACGTCCAGCAGCCGGTCATAAAGCTGCGCCGCCAGCGTATCAACGACTAATCCGCTGCTAACCATTTGTGGATTGAAGGTATTAACCGTGCCGTTAACGCAATAGACAAAACCGCTGTTGCGGATGTTGTCCGTTGGCGCGGCCCACGCTGACGCGCTCATTATGCTGAGACCCAGCAGCAGAGAGGGGAATAATTTTGGCATAGAACTCAACGATTCTGAGGCAATAGCGTGAGTGTATCTTAAACGCCACGTACTCCCCAAATTCGCGACGCTTCTGCTGTGTTTTTCGCCAAACTGGCGATGGGGTAATCACAATCTCTGTGTGGAGATGAGAAAAATTCTCAATTAGGGCTTTACAGATGATAATAAGAATGATTATTATTCTTCTGCGCTTCGACGGTGGCTCTACCGAAGAAGAGCACGACATTGCTCACATTGCTTCCAGTATTAGTTGCCCGCGTTAACCCGCGGGCCTTTTTTCGTCCTGTTTCGAGCGGCTGCCGCGTTGGCTGCGCTCGTCCACCCTGGTCACATACTTATGTATGCTCCCAGGGATGTCCTCGCTTGCCGCCTTGCATCCACTCGAAACAGTTAGAAAAAAACACCGTGCGATTTGCTTTAAAAAAGAAAAATCAAATGAATACGTATAGGCGACGTTTATGGCGATTTGGCTAATCCTCGTCGCGTGCCTGAATACCGTGCTTTTTCATCATGGCGCGTAATTGGTGATACGTCACACGCAATAACTCGGCGGCGCGGCGCTGGTTGTATTTGGCTTGCTGTAAACTCGCTTCAACCAACTCGCGTTCCTGTTGATTTTGCCACTGACGCAAATCCAGCGGCAGGGAAGGCAAGGCAGATACGTCCGCCTGGGCAATGACGTCGGCGGGCGGCGTGCGGGGGGCGAACGGGTTAATGATAATGTTATCCAGCTCATCGTCGGCGCTGTGATGGCGATAAACCGAACGCTCGACCACGTTCTTCAGTTCACGCACGTTGCCGGGCCAGCTGTGATTGAGCAACGTCAGCTGAGCGCGATCGCTGAAGCCAGGGAACAGCGGCAAGCCCAGTTCGCGGCACATCTGAATGGCGAAATGGTTGGCCATCACCAGTATGTCGCTGCGGCGTTCACGCAGCGGCGGCAGTTGCACCACATCAAAGGCGAGGCGATCGAGCAGGTCGGCGCGGAATTTACCGGCGGCGGCAAGCGCCGGCAGATCTTCATTGGTGGCGCACACTAAACGCACATTCACCTGCAAAGATTGATTACCGCCAACGCGTTCCAGCTGTCCGTATTCAATCACGCGCAGCAATTTCTCCTGCACCAGCATCGGCGCGGTGGCGAGTTCATCAAGAAACAGCGTGCCGCCATCGGCGCGTTCGAAGCGTCCCAGATGGCGTTTTTGCGCCCCGGTAAACGCGCCGGCTTCATGGCCGAACAGCTCGGAATCGAGCAGGTTTTCATTTAGCGCGGCGCAGTTCAGCGATACAAACGGCCCTTCCCAGCGGTTTGACAGATAATGCAGGCGGCTGGCAATCAGCTCTTTGCCGGTTCCGCGCTCGCCAATCACCAGCACCGGTTTTTCCAGCGGCGCTAAGCGCGAAACCTGTTCCAATACTTCCAGAAAGTTATTCGATTCGCCTAAGAGGTTGTCTGAATTGTTCGCCATGATGAAATTCGCCACTGATTAATCAATTTCACTACCTTAAGCGATGTCCAGGCGGATGTAAAATAAACAAATCGCGTAAAATCAATAAATTAAAAGTTGGCACGCGAATTGTATTAGTGAAGGGCGCCTCGCGCACCTACACACAAAATTTGAGGAACATCATTATGGGTATTTTTTCTCGTTTCGCCGACATCGTGAACGCTAACATCAACTCTCTACTGGAGCGCGCCGAAGATCCGCAGAAACTGGTACGCCTGATGATTCAGGAAATGGAAGATACGCTGGTAGAAGTCCGTTCAACCTCAGCCCGTGCGCTGGCCGAAAAGAAACAGCTGCTGCGCCGCAGCGAGCAGGCTGAAATTCAGCAGGCCGAATGGCAGGAAAAAGCGGAGCTGGCAATCAACAAAGGTAAAGAAGATCTGGCGCGTGCTGCTTTAATTGAGAAGCAGAAGCTGACCGATTTGATTGCTGCGCTGCAGCAGGAATCGACTCAGGTTGAAGAGACGCTGGACCGCATGAAAGGCGAGATCGGTGAGCTGGAGAAAAAACTCACTGAAACCCGTGCGCGTCAGCAGGCGTTAACGCTGCGCCATCAGGCAGCATCGTCATCACGTGATGTGCGTCGTCAACTCGACAGCGGCAAGATTGATGATGCGATGGCACGTTTCGAATCCTTTGAACGTCGCATCGATCACATGGAAGCAGAAGCAGAAAGCCAGCGTTTTGGTAAACCAAAAGGTTTGGATCAGGAGTTCGCCGAGCTGAAAGCCGATGATGAAATCAGCCAGCAGCTGGCCGCGCTGAAAGCTAAAATGAACCGCCCTGAGTGATCGCCACGGGCCTGATTGCGGGCCCGAGTTAAAAATGGTGTTAGTGATTAAGGAGAGTCAATGAGCGCACTTTTTTTAGCCATACCTTTAACGATTTTCGTGCTGTTTGTCGCACCAATTTGGTTATGGCTGCATTACAGCAACAAACGCAACGGCGGCGCCGATCTATCGTCCAGTGACCTGCAGCGTTTGCAACAAATTACCCAGGATGCGCGCCGCATGCGTGAGCGTGTTGAAGCACTGGAAGCCATTTTGGATGCCGAACATCCAAACTGGAGGCAACCATGATGAATGGCCGTAAACTGTGGCGCATTCCGCAGCAGGGCAAAGTACGCGGCGTCTGCGCGGGTATCGCCGAGTACCTCGACATTCCGGTGCGCTTGCTGCGTGTGATTGTGGTGCTGTCGCTGTTCCTTGGGCTGTTTATGTTCACCATCGTCGCCTATTTTATTCTGGGCTTTGTGCTGGACGAGAAACCCGTTGATGTGACATCTGAACGGGCACCCAGCGCACGTGAACTGCTCGACGAGCTGGAAACAACGCTGCAAAGCGATGAGCGAAAAGTGCGTGAAGTTGAACGCTACGTCACTTCAGAGACGTTTAGCGTGCGCAGCCGCTTCCGCCAGATCTAAATTCCCGGGCTTTCGGGCCCACTTCTTCTATTGTGATAAGAGGCTCTATGCAAACTCAACGTTTTACTGCTCTGCGCCGTCGCGCGACACCTGCGTTGATGTCGGCGGGGAAATTTATCATCATTAGTGCAGTAACTTACGGGCCCGGCGGTATCGCTGGCTGGGCGGTGAAATCGGTGGCGCGCCGTCCGCTGCGCCTGTTGCTGGCGGCCGCCCTGGAACCGTTGCTGAGCAAAGCGTTTAAACGCTTATCGGCACGATTCATCAGGGAGAACGATGAAAAGACTGCAAAATGAATTTGTGGCGTTGATGAACCGCGGTGTTGACCGCCATCTGCGCCTGGCTGTAACCGGTTTAAGCCGTAGCGGCAAAACCGCGTTTATCACTTCGCTGGTTAACCAGCTTCTCAATGTCCACAGCGGCGCACGTTTGCCGCTGTTTTCCGTGGTGCGCGAAGATCGCCTGCTGGGCGTCAAGCGCGTGCCGCAGCGTGAACTCGGCACGCCGCGTTTCACCTACGACGAAGGTCTGGCGCAACTGTACGGCACGCCGCCGATGTGGCCGACGCCGACGCGTGGTGTGAGCGAAATGCGTCTGGCGCTGCGCTATCGTCCGGATGAATCGCTGCTGCGCCATTTCAAAGATACCGCCACGCTCTACCTTGAAATTGTCGATTACCCCGGCGAATGGCTGCTGGATCTGCCGATGCTGGCGCAGGATTATCTCAGCTGGTCACGCCAGATGGTGGGCTTGCTGCAGGCCGATCGCGCAGGCTGGTCAGCGCACTGGCGCAGCTTGTGCGCCGATCTCGATCCTTTTGCGCCCGCCGATGAAAATCGTCTGGCAGCGATTGCCGCTGCCTGGACCGACTATCTGCACCAATGCAAAAGCGAAGGCTTGCACTTTATCCAGCCGGGCCGCTTTGTATTGCCGGGCGATATGGCCGGCGCGCCCGCGCTGCAGTTCTTCCCGTGGCCGCAGGTCGACGAGATGCAGGTTAGCAAGCTGGCGCAAGCGCCAGCAGGCAGCAACTTCGCCATGCTGCAGCAGCGTTTCAACTATTACTGCCAGCACGTGGTGAAAGGATTCTATAAAAATCATTTCCTGCGCTTCGATCGCCAAATCGTGCTGGTCGATTGCCTGCAACCGCTTAACAGCGGGCCGCAAGCGTTCAACGATATGCGCCTCGCCTTGACGCAACTGATGCAAAGTTTCCACTACGGTCAGCGCACGCTGTTCCGCCGTCTGTTCTCTCCGGTGATCGATAAGCTGCTGTTTGCTGCCACCAAAGCCGATCATGTGACTTCGGATCAGCACGCCAATATGGTGTCCCTTTTGCAGCAGCTGGTGCAGGACGCGTGGCAAAACGCGGCATTCGAAGGCATCAATATGGATTGCCTCGGTTTAGCCTCGGTGCAGGCCACAGAAAGTGGGCTGGTTGATCATCGTGGCGAGAAATTACCGGCGTTGCGCGGTCATCGTCTTGCCGATAATGAAGCGCTGACGTTTTATCCCGGCGAAGTGCCGCCACGCTTGCCTGGCCACAATTTCTGGCAGCAGCAGGGATTTCAGTTTGAACAGTTCCGGCCGCAGCAGCTGGATGTCGATCGCCCGCTGCCGCACATTCGCATGGATGCCGCGCTGGAGTTTTTATTGGGAGATAAATTGCGATGAGCGACGAAACACCTTTGAAAGGACGCATTGATTTTGCCCGTCCGCTGACGGTGGAAGCGGAAAAACCGCTGCGCGCCGCACAAACCTTTAGCGCGGACAGCGAGAAAGCCTTTCTCGCCACGGCGGAAGCCGAGCCGTTGGAAGAGGGCGAAGGCGAAAAAGTGGTGGAAGCCGCGCTGCGGCCGAAGCGCAGCCTGTGGCGTAAAATGGTGGGCGTTGGCCTCGCTATTTTCGGCGTCAGCGTGGTGGCGCAGGGCGCGCAAACGCTGCACGATGCGTGGCTGGTGCGCGACTGGTTTACCCTCGGCACCGGCGTGGCGGGCACATTGATTGTCGCCGCGGGGGCGGGTGCGCTGATTGGCGAATGGCGGCGTTTATATCGTCTACGTCAGCGGGCCGAAGAGCGCGATATTGGCCGCGAATTGCTGCACAGTCACGGCGTCGGCAAAGGTCGCGCGTTCTGTGAAAAACTGGCGCAACAGGCGCAGCTTGATCAGGCGCATCCTGCTCTGCAGCGCTGGCATGCGGCGCTGCATGAAACCCACAACGATCGTGAAATTGTCACCTTATATGCCCAACTGGTGCAGCCGGTGCTGGATCGTCAGGCGCGCCGGGAAATAAGCCGTCATGCCGCCGAATCGACGTTAATGATCGCCGTTAGCCCGCTGGCTTTGGTAGACATGGCGTTTATCGCCTGGCGCAATCTGCGGCTGGTCAATCGCATCGCGGCGATCTATGGCATTGAGCTGGGCTACTTTAGCCGCATCCGCCTGTTCCGCTTAGTGCTGCTCAATATGGCGTTTGCCGGGGCTTCCGAACTGGTGCGCGAAGTCGGGATGGATTGGATGTCACAGGATCTTGCCGCGCGCCTGTCAACCCGCGCTGCGCAAGGGATCGGTGCTGGTTTGCTCACCGCACGCCTAGGCATTAAAGCGATGGAGCTGTGTCGCCCGTTACCGTGGCTGGAAGATGATAAGCCGCGTCTGGGCGATTTCCGTCGCGAGTTAATCGGTCAGCTGAAAGAATCCCTGGTAAAAAGTGGGGATAAAGCAGGGCAGGCTGCTAAATAATCAGCACTTGCGTACCTTTCACGCTGCAACTGGCGTGAAAGGTAAAATTATCTGTGTTACCACGCATATTCGGCGGGATTTTTGTTGGTCGCTCCGTTACACTTCCCTTTATCACCTGCCTCTGGCTGTCAACTTTTCCTGACAGGCCTCTTCTGAGGCGCTGCAAGTTAGCGTATTATCACTAAAATCAAAACCTGACTAAGGCTCATCGCAATGCGTTTGGAAGTTTTCTGCCAGGACCGAATCGGTCTGGCGCGCGAGTTGCTCGACCTGCTGGTTGCCCGCAATATCGACCTGCGCGGCATCGAAATTGCGCCACTCGGTCGCATTTATCTCAATTTTACCGCACTGGAGTTTGAACCCTTCAGCAATCTGATGGCGGAAATCCGCCGTACACCTGGCGTGACAGATGTGCGTACCGTTTCGTTTATGCCCTCTGAACGCGAGCATCGCGCATTGAGCGCGCTACTGGTGGCGATGCCCGAACCGGTGTTATCCATCGATCTGAAATGCAAAGTCGAGCTGGCCAATCCGGCAGCACAGAATCTGTTCACCCTTGATGAACAGAAGCTGCGCAATCAAAACGTTGGCACCCTAATCACCGGCTTCAATTTCCAGCGCTGGCTGGAGAATGATCGCGTTGACGCACAGGCGCAGCATGTGGTGATTCAGGGGCGCGATTTCCTGATGGAAGCGCGACCAATTTATCTGGCAGAAGAAGAGGGCCAGAGCGATCTGCCAGTCGGCGCGATGATCACCCTGAAATCGACCGCGCGTATGGGCCGACAGTTGCAGAATCTTACCGTTACCGATGAATCGGAATTCGATCATATCGTGGCGGTTACGCCAAAAATGCGTCAGGTGATCGATCAGGCGCGCAAGCTGGCGATGCACGATGCGCCGCTGTTGATCGTCGGTGATACCGGCACCGGCAAAGATATGCTGGCACGCGCCTGTCATTTGCGTAGCGCGCGCGGCAAAAAACCGTTCCTGGCGCTGAACTGCGCCTCATTGCCGGATGATGTGGCGGAGAGCGAGCTATTTGGTCACGCTGCCGGTGCTTATCCCAATGCGCTGGAAGGCAAGAAAGGCTTCTTCGAGCAGGCTAACGGCGGTTCGGTATTGCTGGATGAGATTGGCGAAATGTCGCCACGCATGCAGACCAAACTATTGCGTTTCCTCAACGACGGCACGTTCCGCCGCGTGGGTGAAGAGCATGAAGTCCACGTTGATGTGCGCGTGATTTGCGCCACGCAGAAGAATTTGATTGAGCTGGTGCAGCGTGGTGAGTTCCGCGAAGATCTGTTTTATCGCTTGAATGTGCTGACGCTCAATCTGCCGCCGCTGCGTGAACGTCCGCTGGATATTCTGCCGCTCACCGAAATGTTTGTCGCGCGTTTCGCCGATGAACAAGGCTTGCCGCGTCCGCGCCTCTCATCGCAGTTGACGCCATTCCTGACGCGCTATAACTGGCCCGGTAACGTACGCCAGTTAAAGAATGCGCTGTACCGCGCGCTGACGCAGCTGGAAGGTTACGAGCTGGGACCACAAGATATTGTGTTGCCAGAGCAGGCGCTGGATGTGTCATTGGGCGAAGAGGCGATGGAAGGTTCGCTGGACGATATCACCAGCCGTTTCGAACGTTCGGTGCTGACGCGTCTCTATCTCTCTTATCCCAGCACGCGCAAACTGGCGAAACGCCTCGGCGTGTCGCATACCGCGATTGCCAATAAGCTGCGTGAATATGGGTTAGGGCAGAAGCGCAACGAGAGCGAGTAATAGAGCGCGTGCATCTCGCAACGCTGTTCTACGTTTACGTTCAACATTCATGGCGTAATGCCTGTTAGTTAAGCCAACGACGAGTGCGCTGGCCGGAGCTTCCGTACGTGTTGTTGAAAAGGGCATATTTGCCAGAGGCGCTGGCGCGTCTGCTGCGGCAAAAGGGCCATTCGCAGCGCTGAGGCTTTTACGTTGGGCCAGGAGCCTCACGCATGGATGCGTGAGGCAGTTCGGGGCCGGCCAGGACGGCCGATCCCCGAATGGTCCGTTGGCACAATGTGAAAGCCGAAGGTACCGCGCTAGCGGCGCGAGGACGGCCCGTGACGCAGCAGATGTGTCAGTGCCCGCACCAGATTTAAAGCAACATGCTCTCTAACTGACAAGCATTACGCCATTCATGGCGACCTTTCGTAAATCTGCATCTACTCTGGCACGCGGATGTCTACCTGACTTCCTGCTCTCGTAAACACTGGAATTTCCCTCAGTGGCGCGGCGACGCTGATGCGTTGGCCGCCTTGATAGCACTCACCATTGCGGGTAATCCATTGCTCGCCAGCAGGTAACCACACTTCACGTTCACGCTGCCCGGCGTGCAGTACCGGCGCGATCAGGAGGTCGCGGCCCAGCAGATACTGATCTTCCACTTGCCAGCTCTCTGGCTGCTGCGGGTAGTGATAGAACAGCGGGCGCATCACCGGATCACCGAGCTCATGGGCTTCGCGCATCAGGCCATCAATATAGGGGCGAATCTGCTCACGTTGCAGCAGGCAGCTTTTCATCAGCGCGTAATTCTCCTCACCGTAACTCCATACCTCATTGGGTGAGCCGCTGTTACACTGCGCAATACCATCGCGCCAGGCTTCTTCAGGTGCAATTTGTGGCTCGCGGTAACCATGCAAACGCATCACCGGACAGAATACCGCCCATTGGAACCAACGGATCAACAGTTCATGAAACGCCGGATCATGAATATTCCCGCCCTGAAAACCGCCGATGTCGGTGGTCCACCATGGAATACCTGCCATCGCCATATTCAGCCCGGCAGTAAACTGATTACGTAAGGCATGGAACGAGGAGTGAACGTCGCCCGACCAGGCAAGCACGCCGTAACGCTGGCTGCCCGCCCAGGCGCAGCGCACCAGATTGACGACCTCGCTCTCGCCCTGTTGTTGCAGACCTTCATAAAATCCGCGGGCAAACAGCTGCGGATAGATATTGCCCACTTCCTGTACCGGGCCGAGATGATAGCGGTAATTATCAAAATCGTAGGCGCGGTATTCTGGCTCTGCTTCGTCGAGCCAAAAAGTGCGGATGCCGTGGTCATAATAGTTGCGCTTAACTTCCTGCCAGACGAACTCGCGAGCGGCGGGATGCGTGGCGTCAAAAAAGGTGGTGTTGCCCATAAAATCAAGGTTCACCGATACGCCGCGCTCGCTGTTAACCAGCAAGCCTTTGGATTTCATCAGACGATAGTTATCACTGCGGCTATCCACCGTGGGCCACACCGACACCATGGTTTCGATGCCCATCTCTTTCAGCTCCTGCACCATAGCACGCGGATCCGGCCAGTCGCGCGCATCGAAACACCAGGTTCCCTGATTTGGCCAGTGGAAAAAGTCGATGACGATCACCGAGAGCGGTAGCTGCAGGCGGCGATATTCGCGCGCGACCTCCAGCACTTCCTGCTGAGTGCGATAGCGCAGTTTGCATTGCCAGAAACCGGTCGCGAAGCTGGGCATCATCGGAGCTGTGCCGGTGGCGCGTCCATACTGACGCACGATCTCAGCGGGTGTGTCGCCTGCGGTGATCCAGTAATCCATCTGATCGGTTACTTCGGCTTGCCAGCGCGTGCCGTTTTTACCAAAGGTCACTTCGCCGATGGCCGGATTATGCCACAGCAAGCCGTAGCCGAGATTGGATACCATAAACGGCACGCTGGCCTGCGAGTTGCGCTGCGCCAGCTCAAGCGTGCAGCCTTTCAGATCGAGACAATCCTGCTGATACTGGCCCATGCCATAGATTTTCTCTTCGGCACGCGCTTCAAAGCGCACGCTAAGCTGATATTTCCCTCCCGGAATCGGTCGAAAGGCGCGCGCATCCAGCTTGAGGGCGCTGATGTATTTGTCCTGGCTCTTTTCGCTGGCACCGATGCCCACGGTGCTGCGCTGACGCCAGAACTCCTCGAGCAGCAATTCGCCGTGCTGATTATAGAAAGCCAGCTGGCCGCGAATATTCAGCGTGGCGGTGATATTGCCGTTACGCAAGCTGAGAGATTCATGCTCGCGCTGGATCTCCACCTCGCAAGCCGCAGGCGATAACAACGCCCAGTCATGGTCGATCAGTTCGGGCTGACAGGTGGCTCGTACTCGCAGGCTATGCGCGCCCCAGGGTTCGATAACCAGCGTCTGACGGTCAAATGTCCAGATAATACGCTGGGATTCGGCGCGTAATTCACTCATGACAACTCCTGTGGTTGTAAAAGGGGGGAAGCAGTGGCAGCCGGTTGGGCTGACACTTTGTGCTGATTGATGGTGCGCATGGTGGCATCGTTAAGTTTGTAGCCACGCATCGCCAGCGCGCTTAACAGCGACAGCAGGCCGGGAACCACCGAAAACAGCGCCACGATGGCCATCATGGCGGCGGGTTGCTGATGCGGTGCCTGAGCGACGTAACCGCTCAGGCCAAGCGTCCAGCCTACAATCGCGCCGCTAATGGCCATGCCCATTTTCAGTACGGCGAGCAGAGTCGAGAAGACGGTGCCATCGAGGCGTTTTCCCTGACGATATTCACCGTAATCCACCACATCGGCCATCATCACCCACATCAATGTGGTGGTGACCTGATAGAAGCTGGAGACGATGAATGTCATGCCAACCAACAGCGCCAGCGAGCCGGGCAGGAACACGATGCTGATGCTTAGCACGCCAGCAGTAATGGCGCTGAGCGTAAAGGCGGTGATTTTGTTCAGGCGGCGCGTCAGCAGTTTCGCCAGCACGCTACCGACGCTTTTGCCGACAATATGCGCGGCCAGCAGCCACATGAAGAGGCTGGCATCACCCAGAAAATAGGTGACGTAGTACATCATCGCGCCGAGCCGCACCACGCCGAATGAGATATTGCAGAACACCAGCAACGCGACCACGCGCCACTGATCGTTACGCAGCAAATCGCGCAGATCGGCAAGAAAGTTGCCGTGGCTAGCGGGAGCATTGATGCGTTCTCGTGTATTGAGAAAACAGATAAAAAACAGCAGGGTTGCCAGCGTCGCCATTATCGACATTGCTGCGAAGTAACCGTCCAGTTTGTTACCGCCGCCCAGCCAGGTGGCGAGCGGGATCATCAGGAAAGTGGACATCGCGCCGCCCAGCGTGGCGAGGAAGAAGCGCCATGATTGCAGGGAGATGCGCTGATTATCATCGGCGGTGATAATCGCCCCCATCGAGCAGTAAGGAATATTGATGGCGGTGTACATCAGCATCATCAGGCTGTAGGTCACGGCGGCGTAAATCATCTTGCCAGTCAGCGACAGGCTTTCCGGCACCGCATAAATCAACATACAGCTGACGCCGAACGGTACCGCGAGCATCAATAGCCAGGGACGGAATTTGCCCCAGCGTGAACGGGTTCGGTCAGCCACCATCCCCATCGCCGGGTCGATCACCGCATCGGCGACGCGCGCCAGTAAAAACAGCGTGCCGACAAAGATCGCGGGCAAACCCACCACATCGGTGTAGTAAAAGGTGAGAAAAATAATGACGTTATCGATGGCGATATGGCTGGCCATATCACCGAGGCCGTAACTAAACTTTTCTTTAATGGATAAGCTTGCTTGCATAAAGATTCCCGCCTGTCTTTGAATCGCTTAAGTGCAATTGACGGTTAGTTATAGGTAGCGATGCTGATGGGAACAATTGCGGGATTTGTTACGGGTTTTATGTTTTTTAATTAATGTGATACGGGTAACAAGAATCACAGTAAAAATGCAACATGGCGGGAAGAAGTGCTACGTATCGCGATAAATCAACAGGTTGAAAATTGAGCCATCCTGAAGGTGAGCATAAAAAAAGCACCGACGCGTTAATCATTCGGTGCTTTTTGTTTCGCCTGGCAGGCGAGAGATTTACTTCAGCGCAGCCAGCGCGGCATCGTAGTTTGGCTCTTCGGTGATTTCATTCACCAGCTCGCTGTAAATCACTTTATCGTTTTCATCCAGCACCACAACCGCACGTGCGGTCAGGCCTTTCAGCGGGCCATCAGCAATCGCCACGCCATAGTTTTCTTTGAACTCAGCGCCGCGCAGGGAAGAGAGCGTGATCACGTTGCTGACGTTCTCTGCGCCACAAAAGCGTGACTGGGCGAAAGGCAGGTCGGAGGAGATGCACAGCACAACCGTGTTGTTCGCTTCACCTGAACGCTCGTTAAACTTACGTACCGATGCCGCACACACGCCAGTATCAATGCTTGGGAAAATGTTCAGAACTTTGCGTTTGCCTGCATAATTAGCCAGGGATACGTCAGTAAGATCTTTTGCGACCAGGTTGAAAGGTTTAGCTTGCTCGCCAACTTGTGGGAACTGGCCTGCAACCGGCACCGGATTGCCCTGAAAGTGAACAGTCTGAGACATGCGATTTCCTTTTTTAACGATGAAATATCTGACTTTTGGAACGTCAGAACAGGTATAGCGCTTGTTTATGACATAATTTTTAAGGGTTTACGAGCGCATTTCCTGGCGATAATCGAGCCGGCTCGCATTAAAGCGACGGATTTAAGGAGAAATAATGAGAACAGTGAAGAGTTATCCGGAAGCCTGGCCGTTACATTCGCCGTTTGTTATTTCGCGCGGCAGCCGCACCGAGGCGCATGTTGTGGTAGTGGAAATCGAGCAGGATGGCGTTAAAGGCGTTGGCGAAGCGACGCCTTACGCGCGCTACGGTGAAAGTGAGGAGTCGGTGCTCAAGCAGATCGCCTCGCAGCTAAGCGCGTTGCAAAGCGGCATGACGCGAGAAGCGCTGCAACAGGCGTTACCGGCGGGCGCGGCACGCAACGCGATTGACTGCGCACTGTGGGATCTGGCACGACAGCAGCAAGGCGAAAGTCTGGTGCAATTGTGCGCGGTGCAACTGGCTGACGAGATTGTCACCGCACATACCATCAGCATCGATACGCCAGATGCGATGGCCAGCAGCGCGCAGGCGCTGTGGCAACATGGCGCGCGTTTATTGAAGATTAAAATGGACGATCACCTGATCAGCGAACGTTTGGTGGCGATACGCAGCGCGGTACCTGACGCGACTTTGATTGTCGATGCCAACGAATCCTGGCATGCCGAAGGCCTGGCGGCACGCTGTCAGCTGCTGGCCGACCTCAATGTCGCGATGCTGGAACAGCCGCTACCGGCCGCAGAAGACAGCGCGCTGGGCAACTTTATCCATCCGCTGCCAATCTGCGCCGATGAAAGCTGCCACACGCGTGAAAGCCTGCCGCAGCTGAAAGGGCGCTATGAGATGGTGAATATCAAGCTGGATAAAACCGGCGGATTAACGGAAGCGCTGGCGCTGGCAGAGGCGGCGCAGCAGCAGGGGTTCGCGATTATGCTCGGCTGCATGCTCTGCACCTCGCGGGCGATTCGTGCGGCATTACCGCTTACGGCGCGCGCGACCTTCGCGGATCTCGACGGTCCAACCTGGCTTGCGGCCGATGTTGAACCGTCGCTGCATTTCTCTCACGGCGTACTCAAGCCGCTGGCTGCCAGCGCAGCAGATTGATCATCGCTTCCAGATAGACTTCGGTGGCTTCGTCCACCGAAATCGGTGGCATCTCGGCGGTAATGCATAACAGACCGAGATCGTCGCACCAGCTGCCAAACGAACCCGGCGTAGCATAACCCACGCTGCTCACCACCGGCAGCGCGGTCTGCTGAGCCAGCCACTGCGCTAAATCGCTGTGGTGCGGATCATCAATACAGGCCAGCGGTTCATGCCACGAAACCACCCAACGCGGTTTGATCTGATGAATCAGCTGGCACAGCGCGCGGGTTTCTGGTTCGGAAGAGGGCGCAGATCCGGTTGAGAGCACCACATCGCGCTCATCCGCTTCGCTGTTCCAGCGATACACCGTGTTGCCATGCTGCCAGTTAGCGGCGGGGAAATTACGGTTAAGATCGACGCCGTTGGCGTTGGCGCGCAGCCCCAACTGACAACCATCGGGATTGACCGCCAGAACAACGTGATGACGCCGCAGCGCCTCCGGCAAGGTGCGCATCGCGCCCGACAAGGTGGCAATCGCGGCATTCTCGTCGCCGTGCGTGCCAGCAATAATCAGCCCGCTTTCGGCATCGGCGGCGGGTGCCGGAAACCACAGCAGCGGTGCACCCAGCACCGATTGCCCGTATTGTTGCCAGACAGCGTCCAGCTTGCCGCGCAGCGGACGTGGATGGTATGACGACATGACGTTCCTCTATGAAATGCTTCCAACACCGCCAAAAGCCTTCTGGCGCTCAAGGTAAAAATGTGACCGGGAATCCAGCCTCAACATAACGGTAAATAGCCTGCGGGGAAATAGCTATATATCAATCAGCAATTTGCGATAAAGTGCCAAAAGTTGCTGGCGACACAATCTCTTCGCGGTCGCCATTTTTTTCGCGTAAAGGAGTGGTGATGAAACTAACGTTCCGCAAAACGCTGACTGCCTTAATTGTAGCCAGTGCAGTCTCACCCGCATTCGCCGCCAACGTGCCGTCGGGCGCACAGCTGGCCAGCACCCAGGAAATTGTTCGCCATATTAAAGATGAACCCGCTTCACTCGATCCGATGAAGGCGGTTGGCTTGCCAGAAATTCAGGTGATGCGCGATCTGTTTGAAGGGCTGACCAATCAGGACGCCCACGGAAAAATCGTGCCGGGCGTGGCGCTAAGCTGGAGCAGCAACGACAACAAAACCTGGATGTTTACCCTGCGCAAAGATGCGCGCTGGTCAAATGGTGAGCCGGTTACCGCGCAGGATTTTGTCTACAGCTGGCAACGTTTAGTTGAGCCGAAGAACAGTTCGCCGTTTGCCTGGTTCGCCGCCTTAAGCGGCATTGAAAACGCCGAAGCAATCACCAAAGGACAGATGAGCGCCGATAAGCTGGGCGTGACGGCAACCGATGCGACTCACCTTAAGGTGACATTGTCACGTCCTGTGCCGTGGTTCCCGAGCATGGTCGCCAACGCCGCGATGTATCCGGTATCGAAGCAAGTGATTGAAAAAGAGGGTGATAGCTGGACGTCACCGGGCAAGCTAGTGGGCAATGGCGCTTATCAGCTGCAGGATCGCGTGGTGAACGAAAAAATTGTATTGGTGCGCAACGCTAATTATTGGGATGACCAAAAATCGGTGCTGACGAAAGTCACGTTTATTCCGATTAATGAAGAATCCAGTGCTACCAAACGCTATCGTGCCAACGATATCGATATCACCGAATCCTTCCCGAAAAACATGTACGCGCTGCTGAAAAAAGAGTTGCCTGGTCAGGTGTATACGCCGGATCAGCTTGGCACCTATTACTACGCGTTCAATACTGAGAAAGGGCCAACCGCTGATGTACGCGTGCGCAAGGCGCTGTCGTGGAGCATCGATCGTCGCATCATTGCGGAGAAAGTATTGGGCACCGGCGAGAAACCGGCCTGGCACTTCACGCCGGACGTTACCGCCGATTTCACCCCGATGAAGAGCTACCTGCAGCAACACAGCCAGCAGGAGCTCAATGCGCAGGCTAAAGCATTGCTGACGGCGGCAGGTTATGGGCCGGGCAAACCGCTGCATTTGACGCTGCTCTACAACACGTCGGAAAGTCATCAGAAAATCGCTATCGCGGTGGCTTCGATGTGGAAGAAGAATCTTGGCGTGGATGTCACCTTGCAAAATCAGGAGTGGAAAACCTATATCGACAGCCGTAACAGCGGCAGTTTCGATGTGATCCGCGCCTCGTGGATCGGCGATTATAACGAGCCTTCAACCTTCCTCAGCCTTCTGACCTCGACGCACACCGGCAATATCGCGCGCTTCCGCAGTGCCGAATACGATGCGGTGATCACCAAAGCCAGCACCGAAACCAGCGTTGCGGCGCGTAACACCGATTACAACAAAGCCGAGCAGATCATCGCCGATCAGTCACCGATCGCGCCGATCTACCAATATACCAACGGTCGCTTAATCAAGCCGTGGGTGAAAGGTTATCCGATCACCAATCCTGAAGACGTGGCGTACAGCCGCGAGCTGTGGATTGAGAAGCATTAACCCCGCACATCCGCAGGCGGTGATTGTCACCGCCTGTCATCTTTGCTCACAGCCTGAGGATTGCAACTGGTCTGCGCCACGCTAGACTGTATCGTATTGATTTTGATAGTGAGGCGAGTTCGTGAACGTCATTGAAGGAAAAGCGTTACAAGTATCCGATGCCATTGTGTCCTGTCAGCTGGATGGCGCAGGCGGCATGATCCCCATCGAAGATAAAGACGTCATCAACTGCGAACGTCCCTGCTGGTTGCACCTCAATTACACCCAACGGCAAAGTGCGGAATGGCTGCAAAACACGCCGCTGATCCCCGATTCGGTGCGTGATGCGCTGGCGGGCGACAGCATGCGGCCGCGCGTGACACGCCTCGGCGACGGCTTCATGATTGTGCTGCGCAGCGTGAACCATAACGCCGATTCACGTCCCGATCAGCTGGTGGCGATGCGCGTGTTTATCAACGATAAGCTGATTGTCTCGACGCGCCGTCGCAAAGTGTACGCCATTGATGCCGTGCTGACCGATCTACAACAGGGTAACGGTCCGGTTGATGGCGGCAGCTGGCTGGTGGATGTGTGCGATGCGTTAACCGATCACGCCAGCGAATTTATCGAAGAGATGCACGATAAAATTATCGAGCTGGAAGATGCGCTAATGAATCAGGAAGTACCAGCGCGCGGCGATTTGGCGCTGCTGCGTAAGCAGCTGATTGTGATGCGTCGTTATATGGCACCGCAGCGCGATGTCTATGCGCGGCTGGCTATCGAGAAGATGGCGTGGATGAACGACGACGATCGTCGCCGTATGCAAGAAGTTGCCGATCGCTTAGGTCGCGGATTGGACGATCTTAATGCGGGCGTGGCGCGTACTTCGATTCTGGCGGATGAAGTGGCGTCAATCCTTGCGGAATCGATGAACCGCCGCACTTATACCATGTCGTTGATGGCGATGATTTTTTTACCGGCCACGTTCCTTACCGGCTTATTCGGCGTCAACCTCGGCGGCATTCCGGGCGGCAATTGGGCGCTGGGCTTTACCGCTTTCTGCGTGCTGCTATTGGTGATGGTTGGCGGCGTGGCGATATGGTTGAAACGGCGGAAATGGTTGTAAGGCATAAAAGCGGATTAAACCTGATCGATATCAATATCCCGCCAGCGCAATCGGGGCAAACTCTTTCCCGCAGGTGAATGCAACGTCAAGCGATGGGCGTTGCGCTCCATATTGTCTTACTTCCTTTTTTGAATTACTGCATAGCACATTTGATTCGTACGACGCCGGCTTATCCGCCGGCTTTTTTTTTGCCTGCCTGGCTTGCTCGGCCAACCTTTCCTATGCTTAAAGAACATTCAGCGACAAGGAGAAGGGCATGCAAGAGATCATTGCCAGCGAACCGATTCCTACCGATCCACCACCGATTCCCGAACCGATTCCACAACCGCAGCCGATACCACCCGCACAGCCACCGCACGATCCCGAATTCCCACCGATCCAGGATCCACCGCCGCACCGTTAATAAAAAAGGCGCGTAGCCGAAGCGACGCGCCTTTTTCACAGCAAAACCGATTACTTAATTTCCAGCACATCAAGACGTACGCTGAGATTCGGCGCATCATCCTCTTCTGGCTGCCAACCCGCAGGCTGCACCGGCAAGCTTTCGCGATCAAACGCCAAATCACCGCCATCCACCACGGCATCACCGTGTTTGATGCCCTTGAAATCGAACAGATTAATGTCGGCCATATGTGATGGCACCACATTCTGCATCGCGGTAAACATGGTTTCGATACGGCCCGGATAACGTTTATCCCAGTCACGCAGCATGTCGGCAACCACCTGACGTTGCAGATTCGGCTGCGAACCACACAGGTTGCACGGAATGATCGGGAACTGGCGCGCTTCCGCAAAACGAATGATGTCTTTCTCGCGGCAGTATGCCAGCGGACGAATCACGATATGTTTACCGTCATCGCTCATCAGTTTTGGTGGCATGCCTTTCATCTTGCCGCCGTAGAACATGTTGAGGAACATGGTCTGCAGAATATCGTCGCGATGATGACCTAAGGCGATTTTGCTACAACCCAACTCGGTGGCGGTGCGATACAGAATACCGCGGCGCAGACGCGAACAGAGCGAGCAGGTAGTTTTGCCTTCAGGAATCTTATCTTTAACGATGGAATAAGTGTCTTCGTTAACGATGTGATACTCAACGCCTTGTTGTTCCAGATAGGCCGGCAGAATATGCTCCGGGAAACCGGGCTGTTTCTGGTCGAGATTCACCGCCACCAGCGAGAAGTTCACCGGCGCGCTCTGCTGCAAATTACGCAGGATCTCCAGCATGGTGTAGCTGTCTTTACCACCAGACAGACAAACCATGATGCGATCGCCTTCTTCAATCATGTTGAAGTCAGCAATGGCTTCGCCAACGTTGCGACGCAAACGCTTCTGCAGTTTGTTGAGGTTGTACTGCTCTTTTTTTGTTACTTCTTGATTTTCTGACATTATTTTCACGCTTGAGAGTGAAGGCGAGGGCCGTTAGCGGCTGAAGCAATCTTCAACGGCAATAAACCCTATAAACATGACTGCGTATGGTACGGATTGCGGGCGCGAATGCTAGCCTGAAGTGATCTCTTTTCTGATGATAACTCAATGCGCTTGAGACAAAGGCGCGCACTTTGTCAGAACAATCTGGCTATTTATTGATCTGGGCAAATATTTACCTCATCTGGGCCTGACAGGATGGCCGAAGTGCTTTTTTTACTTTCTTTAGGTGAGGAGCGGCAAATGCAAACGTACGATATGGTTTTTGAAGAGGCGTGTCGGCTGGTGGGGCAATGTTATCTGGAGCTGGCACAGCGAGGCGCAGCAACCGAAAAAGAGGTGCTAGCCAGCGAGTTGCGCAATCTACAGTTGCGCTATCGTGAACTCACCGGTTCACCGAATCGGGCGGTAGAGATGGCCATCGTTCAGCTCAAGCCGTGTTAATCCATCAACATTAACCCAGCAAAGCAACGCCCGGCCATCGCGCCGGGCTTTTTCATCTACTCGCTTTTCTCGGTTTTCCCGGCTAACTCGGCCAGCCGCTGATAACGCTGACTGGCGGCTTCCGTTGCATCACGCCACAGCTGCGACGCTTCTTCTGGCCGCTGAGTTTGCAATTGGCGGAAACGCTGCTCGTTCATTAATGCTTGTTCGAGTTCCGAGGTCGGCGGACGCGAATCCAGCGCCAGCGCGGCTTTACCTTGCTCGGCGCGTCGAGGATCAAAACGATAAAGCGGCCAGAAACCGCTGGTGGTCAGCAGGCGCATCTGTTCGTGGCTATAAGCCAGATCGTAGCCATGCTCTTCACACGGGCTGTAAGCGATGATCAGCGAGGGTCCCGGCCAGGCTTCCGCTTCCTGAATCGCTTTCACGGTTTGATTGAGCTGCGCGCCCAGCGAAATCTGCGCCACATACACATGCCCATACAGCAGCGTCGACATGCCGAGATCCTTACGCGCCTTGCGTTTCCCCTGTTCGCCAAACTTGGTCACCGCGCCGAGCGGCGTCGCTTTTGATGCCTGGCCGCCTGTATTGGAGTAGCACTGCGTATCCAGCACCAGCACGTTGACGTTTTCGCTCAGGCTCATCACGTGATCGAGGCCGCCGTAGCCAATGTCGTACGCCCAACCATCACCACCAATTAGCCAGACTGATTTCGCCACCAGCGCATCCGCTGCTTCGTTTAACGCTTTGGCTTCAGGCTGCGGTGAAGCCCCGAGAAGGGCGCGCAGCTGTGTAATCTGCTCGCGTCGTTGCGAAATGGTGACGTTGTCACCTTTTAATGCGTCAACCAATGCCGCCGGTAGCTGCGCAGCGCATTGATCCAGTAATCTCAGCGCGCGCTGTTTCTGCTGGTCGACGCTCAAGCGGAAGCCCAGACCAAATTCGGCATTATCTTCAAACAGCGAATTCGCCCACGCCGGACCGCGACCTTCAGCATTGGTGGTGTAAGGCGTGGAAGGCAGATTACCGCCATAAATGGAGGAGCAGCCGGTGGCATTGGCAATCAGCAAGCGATCGCCATACAGCTGCGTCAGTAGTTTGATATAGGGCGTTTCCCCGCAGCCCGAGCAGGCACCGGAATATTCAAACAGCGGCGTAATCAGCTGCGAGGTGCGAATATCAATACGTTCCAGCTGCTCGGCGGTGATCTCCGGCAGCGCAAGGAAGGCAGCGTAATTGACCTTTTCCGTCTCAACATGCTCCAGGCGTGATTTCATGTTGATGGCTTTGATTTCCGGATGCTGGCGATCGCTGGCCGGGCACACTTCCACGCAAAGATTGCAGCCGGTGCAATCTTCCGGCGCTACCTGCAGCACGTATTTCTGTCCGCGCATATCGCGCGATTTCACATCGAGTGAAGCGAGCGAAGCTGGCGCATCGTCCAGCGCTGCAGGATCGACCACTTTGGCGCGAATGGCTGAGTGCGGGCAGGCGGCGACGCAATGGTTGCACTGCGTACAGAGATCGGGCTGCCAGATCGGCACGGCTTCGGCGATATTGCGCTTTTCCCATTGCGTGGTGCCAACTGGCCAGGTTCCATCAGGCGGCAGTGCCGAAACCGGCAGTTTATCGCCAAGGCCGGCCAGCATCGCTGCGGTGACGGTTTTGACGAAATCGGGTGCGCTATCGGACACCACCGGCGGGCGATGCGGACTGCGATCGTCTACCGGCTGCAGCGGCACCCTCTGCAGCGCTTGTTGTGCCATCGCTAGCGCTTGCCAGTTGCGCTGCACCAGCTCTTCGCCTTTGCTGCTGTAGCTGCGCGCAATGGCGTTTTGCAGTTCAGTTAACGCGCTATCGCCCGGCAAAATCTGGGTCAGCTGGAAAAAGGCCATCTGCATCACGGTGTTGATGCGTGCGCCCAACTGGCATTCGCGCGCGATACGCGCAGCGTTGATCACATAAAATCGCGCCTGTTTATCGTTGAGCTGGCTCTGCACTTCCTGCGGCAGGCGCGACCACACTTCCTCAGCGCTGTAGGGCGTATTGAGCAGAAAAATCCCGCCCGGTTTAAGCTGATCGAGCATCGAATACTTATCGATAAACTGCAGCTGATGGCAGCCAATGAAGTCGGCTTGCTGAATCAAATAGGCGGATTGAATCGGATATTCACTGACGCGCAGATGGGAAACCGTCAGGCCGCCGGCTTTCTTCGAGTCGTAGACGAAATAGCCCTGCACCTGCCACGGCGTGGCGTTACCGATTATCTTCAGGTTGTTTTTACTGGCGCTGACGCTGCCGTCGCTGCCCAAACCATAAAACAGCGCTTCAAGCCGTGCACGATTCGGCACGATATTGGCTTCCAGCGGCAGCGAAAGATGGGTGACGTCGTCGTAAATGCCGACGGTAAAACGCGCTGGCGGTGTTTCGCGCAGCAAGGCACGAAACACCGCCAGCACCGCATCGGGTGCGAACTCTTTCGACGACAAACCATAGCGACCGCCGATTACCTTCGGCAGCGACGCACGCTCGCCACGGCTGTAAGCTTCAGCCAGCGCGGTCATCACATCCAGGAATAGCGGTTCGCCGAGCGCGCCGGGCTCTTTGGTGCGATCGAGCACCGCAATCCGCTGGGCGGAAGCGGGGATCTTTTGCAGCAAATACGCCGCCGAAAACGGGCGATAGAGGCGCACTTTCACCAGCCCGACTTTCTCGCCACGCTGCAGCATTTCATCAATCGCCTCTTCAGCCGTGCCGCAGCCGGAGCCCATCATCACCATTACGCGCTCGGCCTGCGGATGGCCGTAAAACTCAAACGGCTGATAATGGCGGCCGGTATTTATGCCAAACGCGGTCATTGCAGCCTCAACGTGCTGGGTGCAATCGTCATACCAGCGGTTGGTGGCTTCACGTGACTGAAAATAGGTATCAGGGTTGGCGGATGTGCCGCGAATCGTTGGTCGATCTGGCGTTAATGCACGAGCGCGATGGGCGTTAATTGCCTCGGCGGGCATCAGCGCCTGCAAGGTTTCATCGCTGATCGGCACGATCTTGTTGATCTCGTGCGAGGTGCGGAAGCCATCGAAGAAGTGGATAAACGGGATGCGGCTATTCAGTGAGGCGATTTGTGCAATCAGGGCAAAATCCTGCGCTTCCTGCACGCTGGAGGCGCAGAGCTGCGCGCAGCCGGTTTGTCGTACTGCCATGACATCGGAGTGATCGCCAAATATCGACAGCGCGTGCGTCGCCACGGTCCGCGCCGCGACGTGCAGCACAAACGGCGTCAGCTGGCCCGCCAGTTTGTAGAGCGTCGGGATCATCAACAGCAATCCCTGCGAAGAGGTAAACGTGGTTGAGAGTGCGCCAGTTTGCAGCGCGCCGTGCACCGTGGCAATCGCGCCGCCTTCAGATTGCATCTCGACCACGCGCGGCACATCGCCCCAGATATTACGGCGGCCTTCGCCGGACCAGCTATCCGCCAGCTCGGCCATGGTTGAGCTGGGCGTGATGGGATAAATGGCAATCACTTCGCTGGTGCGGAAGGCGACTGAAGCCACTGCACCGTTACCGTCGACGGTAATCATAAATCGTCCTTTGCTACGCTGAGAAACCCGCAAACTTTACGGGGGTTATCAGTTCAGTTTAGCAAAGGGCTTGGACGCGACTTTTTCATCTGTGTGCTAGCGAGATGGCAGCGCACCGCAATCTAACATTGATGATTTTTACATCATCTCTAACGATTGAACGCCTTTGATTTCCATCACTTTGTCATAGATATTATGCATTGGTGTACGTCGTGACAACGTCACCTCAACGCTCAGTTCGCACAGACCAACCTCTTCATCACGGTTCACTACGGCGATGTGACCGTAGCGCACATTTTCGCGTTGCAGCACCAGCAGCACCAGCGGCACGCTTTTCGGTTTGAGGTGCACCAGCAGCGTATGGTGACGGCCAATCAGCCAGTGACTGATGCGACGGAACGTCTCCAGCACCACCAGCGCCAGCACGGTGCCGTAGATACCGATTTCATACATGCCGCTACCGATCACCAGACCAATCGCCGCAGTGACCCATAAACCGGCGGCGGTAGTAAGACCTTTCACCACTTGCTTCTGAATAATGATGGTACCGGCGCCAAGGAAGCCCATGCCGCTCACCACCTGCGCCGCAATACGGCTGGGATCGAGCGCTACATGGTCGCTGACTAACATATCGGCAAAGCCATATTTCGATACCAGCATAAACATCGCGCTGCCGATACCGACCAGGATATGGGTGCGCAAACCGGCCTCTTTGGCGCGCAGCTGCCGTTCCAGGCCAATCAGTCCGCCGAGAATTCCCGCCAGCGCGATGCGGATAAGCATATCCGTCAACATCGTTCCCTCCTTAGTTGTTGATAAACAAATCATCCGCCGGGTGAAAAGGGCGGAAATAACTCAAACAGGATAATTCTGCTTGCAAACAATGAAATTAAATTTTGTAAAAAGCTGTGTCGCCTATCGATCCCTCAGCGCACCTGACATATGCTGGTGCGACTTTTTCGCTCAATCCCCGGAGCCCCATCGATGAAAGCTGCTCTCTTCCTGCTGGCTGGCGCCACCTTGTTACTTTCTGCCTGCAGCAGCAACAGTGACAACGAACCGCCGCAACAAGCTACTGCCGCCCACGTACAACCGCGCGTTGTGATGTCATCAATGGCTGAAGTGAATTGCAGTAATGCCGGGGGATCGCTGGCGTTTTCGCGTCAGTTAGACGGTTCACGCATCGGTATGTGCCAGTTGGCGAATGGTCGTCGCTGTGACGAACAGGCGCTAATGGGTGGAAGCTGCGCCCGCTAAGGCAGGCGCAGAAGGGTTAAGCGGTGACCTGATTCGGGCTGATTTCGCCGCGTTCCAGCTGTTGCAAGTTGCTGAGCGTGGTTTCTGAAATTGCCGTCAAGGCTTCGGCGGTCAGGAAAGCCTGATGGCCGGTGAACAGCACGTTGTGACAGGCCGACAGACGACGGAACACATCATCCTGAATCACGTCATTCGATTTGTCTTCAAAGAACAGATCGCGCTCGTTTTCATACACATCCATTCCCAGCGAACCAATCTTCTGCTGCTTAAGCGCATCAATTGCCGCTTGTGAATCAATCAAACCGCCACGGCTGGTGTTGATGATCATCACGCCATCTTTCATTTGGCTGAACGCCTGCGCGTTGAGCAGATGGTGGTTTTCCGGCGTAAGCGGACAGTGCAGCGTAATCACATCGGCTTCAGCGAACAGCGTTTTGAGATCGACATATTCCGCGCCCAGCTCCAGCGCCGCCTGGCTTGGATAGGGATCGAACGCTAACAGGCGCATGCCAAATCCCTTGAGAATACGCATCGCCGCGATACCAATCTTGCCGGTTCCGACCACGCCCGCGGTTTTGTTATGCATGTTGAAGCCGGTTAAGCCATCCAGCGAGAAGTTAGCGTCGCGCGTGCGTTGATAGGCGCGGTGAATGCGACGATTCAGCGTCATCATCAGGCCAACCGCATGTTCCGCCACCGCTTCTGGCGAATACGCCGGGACGCGCACCACGTTTAAGCCGAGCGCTTTCGCCGCCGCCAGATCGACGTTATTGAAACCGGCACAGCGCAGCGCAACGTGCTTCACGCCCAGCGCCGCCAACTCTTCCAGCACCGCTTTGCTGGCATCATCGTTGACGAAAATACACACCGCATCACAGCCCGCGGCGTTCTTTGCCGTCGCCGGTGTCAGCAGGAAGTCAAAAAACTGCAGCTCAAATCCGTAGCTGTCGTTGACGTGTTCAAGGTATTTTTGGTCGTAATGCTTGGTGCTGTAAACCGCAACTTTCATTGTTTCGCTCCTGAAAAATGCAACGTCGGTATCACAACAGGATAACGTTTTCCGCGTCATTTTGCTGTGCTTCAGCCAGACTATGTCGCTAACACCTTCATTTGCCGGACGTAACATGCCATCATTTGGCCTCGTCAGGATTGTGTAAAGAACAGGAACGTTAATTGCCATGACGCGTGGCCTTCGCCGAACACTTGCTGCGCTGCTGGCGCTGATACTGCTGCTATTGGGATTGCTGCTGACGCTCACGCAATGGTTGCCGCGTCTGGCCGGTATCTGGCTGCCCGAAAACACCCGAGTGGAACTCAACGGCACGCCGCGCTGGCAGCAGGGTGCGCTGCATTTCCCGTCGGTGCGCTATCTGGCGGGCGATTGTGAACTGGCAAACGTCAGCGATGCGGCGCTCGGCTGGCAGCAAAAGCGCTGGCAACTTAGCGCGGGTGAAGTCCAACTCAACAGCGACTGCCTGCAATCGCTGCCGCACAGCGAAGCGAGCGGTGCGCCGCGCAGCCTGGCCGACTGGCAGAAGATGTTGCCTGGCGCCGATGTCCACCTGCAAAAAATCACCATTCTGCCGTGGCAACAATATGCCGGACGTTTCGATCTCACCTTAAATAACGATGTGCAGCGGCTGCATTATCAGGGCGACAACCTGAGTGTGGATGCGCGGTTGCAAGGCCAACTGCTGCAGATTGCCCAGCTGCAGCTCAGTCATCCTTTACTGCCCAAACCGCTCAACCTGCATGGCGATGTCACCTTGCCAACCTTTGCCGATGGCTTGCCGGTAGCGGGCGAACTCAGCGCTGACCTCAATATTGTGCAGTGGCCGCAGCCGCTGGCCCTGACGCTTAACTGGCGGCAACAGCAAGGCACCCTGACGGTGACACAGCAGGATGACGATCAGCCGCTGCTGCAGCTGCCGTGGCAGGTCGATGAGCGGCAGATTCGTATTACGCAAGGTCAATGGCGCTGGCCGCAGGCCGATCAGCCGCTATCGGGTGGCGTGGCAGTAACGCTGGAAAACTGGCAGCAAGGACTGGAAAACACGCTGGTCAGCGGGCGATTTAATTTGCTGACGCAAGGGCGCGGCGGTAAAGGCAATCTGGTATTAAGCGTTGGCCCGGGCAAACTGAGCATGGTCGATAGCGCCTTGCCGTTCCAGTTGACCGGCGAGAGCAAATTCGCCGATCTGCAGCTGTTTGGTAGCATGCCGGGCTTACTGCACGGCGTGCTGACCGATCCGCAATTGACCCTGAAACAAGGCGCGCTGCTGCGTTTGCGCGGTCGCTTGCTCTCAACGCTGGAAGTGGATGAAGCGCGCTGGCCGCTGGCGGGCGTGACGGTGGCGTCGAGCGGAATTAATGGTCGCCTGCAGGCAATACTTAAGGCACACGATCCCAGCTTTGGTCGTTTCAGATTGCATCTCGATGGCCGCGCCAGCGATTTCTGGCCCGACAGCGGCGTGTGGAACTGGCGTTATTGGGGGGACGGCCTGATCGAGCCGCTCACCGCCAAATGGGACGTGAAGGGCACCGGCAGCTGGCAGGACACTTTGATCAGCCTCGACACGCTGAATACCGGTTTCGATCAGCTGGCGTACGGCATGGTGCAAGTGGCTAAACCGCGCCTGACGCTCAATGCGCCGGTGCGCTGGCAGCGCGATCCCTCGCATCCGGCGTTTAACGGTGGCTTCACGCTCAAATCCGGTCAAACCCAGTTCAGCTACGGCGGCTGGCTGCCGCCATCAGAACTTAATTTTGAAGCCAAAGGCAGCGATCCCAGCCAGTTTATCTGGCGCGGTCAGCTGACGGCGGAGGATATTGGCCCGGTACGCGTGCATGGCCGCTGGGACGGCGAACGTCTGCGCGGCGAAGCCTGGTGGCCGGCGCAATCTTTGACGGTGTTCCAGCCGCTGCTCAGCAGCGATTTAAAAATGCGTATCCAGTCGGGTGAACTGCGCGCGCAGGTGGCATTCTCGGCGGCTAGCGAGCAGGGCTTTGAAGCGGGCGGTCACTGGACGGTGAAAAACGGCAGCCTGTGGATGCCGGACAGTGAAATCAACGGCATCGATTTCTCGCTGCCGTTCCGGCTGAAGGATCATCAATGGCAGCTTGGACGGCGCGGCCCGGTTTCACTGCGTATCGCCGAAGTAAAAAATCAGTTCTCACTGCAAAACATCACCGCTGATTTGCAAGGTCACTATCCATGGCAGGAGCGCCAGCCGCTAACGCTCAGCAACGTCAATCTCGATCTGTTAGGCGGACACGTCAGCATGCCCGAACTGCGCATGCCACAGCATCAAGCGGCGCGCGTCTCGCTGAAGGAGATCAATCTCAGCAAGCTGGTCAGCGCGATCAAACCCAAGCAGTTTGCCATGTCTGGCAAGGTCAATGGCGAATTGCCGCTGTGGGTGAATAATCCGCAATGGCTGGTTGAAAAGGGCTGGATCGCCAACAGCGGTCCGCTCACCTTCCGGCTGGATAAAGATATGGCGGACGCGATTGTCAGCAATAACTTTGCGGCCGGAGCGGCGCTGGATTGGCTGCGCTACATGGAAATCTCGCGTTCATGGGCCACTATCGATCTGGATAACTTCGGCAATCTAATCATGCAATCGGAAGTGAAAGGCGTTAGCCAGTTCAGTAACCGCCGACAGACCGTTAATCTGAACTACCGGCATCAGGAAAATTTGTTCCAGCTGTGGCGCAGCCTGCGCTTTGGCGATAATTTGCAATCCTGGGTGGAGCAAAATGCCACCTTACCCTCGAAGAAGGATCCCCAACCATGAGCCTCAGGGCATTACTGGTGCTGGCAGCTTGGCTGCCGCTGATTGGCTGCGTGCCGCGCATTGAAGTTGCGGCGCCGAAAGAGCCCATCACCATCAATATGAACGTCAAAATTGAGCATGAGATTCACATCAAGGTGGATAAAGATGTGGAAGCGCTGCTGAAGAATCAGAGCGGACTGTTTTGAGGAGAAGCATGATGAAACGCAAGGGGATCGCGCTGCTTGCGGCGCTGCTGTTGATGCCGTCTGCCTGGGCGCTCACGCTGGATGAGGCGCGTCAACAGGGGCGCGTGGGCGAAACGCTCAGCGGCTATGTGGCGGCGCGTCAGCAGGACGAAGAAACGCTGGCGCTGGTCAAGCGCATCAACGATGGCCGCCTGCAGCAATATCAGCGCGTGGCGCAGCAAAATAACCTGACTGCCAGCGAAGTGGCGCGCATCGCCGGCGAAAAGCTGGTGAACCGCGCAGGTAGCGGCGAGTATGTGCGCGGCATCAATGGGCAGTGGCTGCGTAAGTAAGGTTTATCCGCAGATAATCTTTTTGGGAGCTTAAAATGCCAATGCCTCAAACGACAACGGATGCACAGAAGCGCGCCTTAATCGCCGGTTCAGTGGGCAATTTCATTGAATGGTACGAGTTTGCGGTTTATGGCTTTCTCGCGACGGTGATCGCGCAGAACTTCTTTCGCCTGCAAGGCGAAGCCGAGCTGACCGGCATTATTTTGACCTACGCTTCCTTCGCCATCGCCTTTTTCTTCCGTCCGTTGGGCGCAATATTTTTTGGCCGCATGGGCGATCGTATTGGGCGCAAGCCGACGCTGATTTTTGTCTTGATCATGATGACGCTGGTAACGACCGCGATCGGCATTATTCCCACCTATGCCAGCATTGGCGTGGCGGCGCCGCTGATCATTACCGGTCTGCGTATTCTGCAGGGCTTGTTTGCTGGGGGGGAATACGGCGGTGCGGTGTCACTGATGACAGAGTTTGCCCCCAAAGGGCAGCGAGGACGTTACGGTGCCTGGCAATCATTCACCGTGGCGTTGGGCCTGCTGGCGGGCGCTGGCATTGTCGCGTTGCTGTCGGCGGTGTTGAGTGTGGATCAGATGCACAGTTGGGGCTGGCGCATTCCCTTCTTCCTCGCCTTGCCGATGGGGATGGTGGCGCTGTGGCTGCGCTACAGCATGGAAGAAACGCCCAGCTTCGTGCGTCAGCAGCAAACGCAAAAAGCGCATCAGCCAATGGCGGTCAGCGCCAGTTTTGGCGCGACGCTCAGGATTATCTTGCTGGCAATCAGCCGCGTGATGGTGTGGTCAGCGGCGGGCTATACCTATCTGGTGATCATGCCAACCTATCTGCAATCTTCGCTGCACACCGGCTTTAACCAGGCGCTATTGATTGCGGTGATCTCCAATCTTGGCTTTGCCGCCACCATCATTCCAGCGGGCATGCTTAGCGATAAAATCGGACGCCGCAGCGTGATGGTTATCGCGGCATGTTTGTTGCTAGTGCTGGCATTACCGTTATTGAAAGTGTTGCAGGCCGAGTCCTCAACGCTGTTGATCAAGGCGCTGGTGGTGTTTGTGGCGGGTGGAATTGTGGGATTGCTGGCAGGACCGGGCCCGGCAATGTTAGCTGAAATGTTCCCCACGCGCGTCCGCTATACCGGGCTGGGGCTGGCCTATTCACTCTCTAACGCGGTTTTCTCGGGGTGTGCCGGACTGATTATCACCTCCCTGATTAAGCAAACGGGGAATCTGGATATCCCCGCCTGGTACATCATGGTCACGGCTGCAATCAGTATTCCGGCGCTGATGACGCTAAACAAAAAAGACCATCTGCGTTCGCTGGATGAAGCAGATGGTTGAAGACGCTAGCGTGTTGCCAGTTGCTTAACTGCTTCATGCACCGGCACTTCACCGCCGGTTAACTCAATGATCACCCGGCTGACCGCCGGTTGATCGATGATTTCAGCCAGCGTCGCCGCCACGTCATCGCGAGGAATATCGCCATACGGGATGGCCAAACCAGCACGCACCCGGCCTTGGCCTTGCTCATCCGTTAGCGTGCCGGGGCGTAAAATCACCCAATCCAGATCGCTTTGCGCCAGCTCGACATCTGCTGCTTTCTTCACGCGCATGTAGTTTTCGAAGCTGGCGGAGAGGTTTTTGTTTCTGCCGGCTTCAGGGAAAGCCGAAACCAGCAGAAAGCGTGAGATGCCGGCCTGCTGCGCGGCAGCAACTGCGGTAGTTAATCCTTTGCCATCAATGGCGTTCGTCATCTCTTCACCGCCTTTGCCACCGGCACCGGCGGTGAAGACCACCACATCGCTGCCCTTCATCAGCGCGGCCAGCGATGTTGCGTCCAGCGCGGTTAAATCGCCGTTAACCGGCTCCGCACCCCGTTCACGCAAAGGCTGCTCCTGTTCCGCTTTGCGAAACAGCGGGCGCGCAACGTGCCCGTTTGCGGCCAGCAGTGATGCCAGACGACGGCCAATGTTGCCTGCGCCGCCAATGATAAATACCTTGGACATGAGTACCTCTTAAATTGCGTGGATAACAGCGAGTCAGTATAGCCAACGTCAATCTGCGGAGAAAAAGCAGCGCAGCTTTTGCCTTTCGCGTCCGTGCTGATCCATATTCTCCACCGCCAGCCATTGGGTTAAAGCCTGCTGAATCGGCGGCCATTCACCATCAATGATCGATAACCAATCGGTATCGCGATTGCGCTGTTTGCGCGTCATGGCCTGACGAAAACGACCTTCAAAGGTAAAGCCGATACGTTCAGCTGCGCGTCGGGACGCCAGATTTAGGGAATCACAACGCCAAGCCACGCGGCGATAACCGAGCGCGAAGGCCTGCTGCAACAGCAGATATAACGCTTCAGAGCCCAATACGTTGCGCTGCATCAGCGGCGACCAGGTCACATGGCCAATCTCAATCGCGCCGTTCTGCACGTCGATATTGGCGAAACAGACCGCGCCAACCGCTTGCTGATTAGCCTGATCGATCACCGCATAACTGACCAATCCACGGTCACCTATTTTGTTAGCAATCCAATCGTTCATCTCGACTAAGGATTGTGGCTGCGATGCGCCAAGCCAGGTCCAGTCGCGATCGTCGGGTGCCTGCAAAAAGGAGGTAAGCAGGGCAGGCGCGTGATTGAGTTGAAGCGGTGTGAGATGGCAAAAGCGGCCAGTGAGAATAGCAGCGGGCGGGAAGATTGCGGGTTGCCAGTCGGGTAGCGCAAAACCGATAGGCTGACCATATTGATTGTGTTGTGTCACTTCATCTCCTTTCGCTGTGCTGAAAAATAACAGCAAAAAAAATGCCCGCCAGTTAAACCTGACGGGCATTGATCATGCGAAAAAAATGATTACGCAGCAACAATTTGTTTGATGGCGTCTTTTGCATCGTTAGCCGCTTTGGTCGCCACTTCTGGACCATAAGCGATGCCTTCCGCGAACACGAACTCCACGTCAGTGATACCGATGAAGCCGAGGAACAGCTTCACGTATGGCGTCAGCAGATCGCTGGCCGTATCTTTATGGATGCCACCACGGCTGGAGAGGATCACCGCACGTTTGCCGGTCACCAGACCTTCCGGGCCTGCTTCGGTGTAACGGAAGGTCACGCCAGCGCGGGCAATCAGATCGAAGTAATTTTTCAACTGAGTTGGAATGTTGAAGTTGTACATGGGTGCGGCAATAACCACGGTGTCATGGGCTTGCAGTTCAGCAATCAGCTCATCGGAGAGAGACAGCGCTTCCTGCTGACGTGGTGACAGTGGGGCATCGGATGGGCGCAGCGCGCCAACCAGCTCACCATCCAGCACCGGAATCGGCTGCGCGGCTAAATCACGTACGGTAACCGAGTCACCTTTAGCGCGTGCTTCGTCAGCGTAGAAGTCAGCCAGTTGATTTGACTGAGAGTAACCAGCGAGGATGCTTGATTTCAGAACTAAAACTTTGCTCATGGTATTTTCCTGTGCGTTACGCGGTTGGCTTACCGCTCAATGCTTTACACTGTACGGAGTTAGCCCGCGGGGTAAAAGCGCAATATTTCGAGATCAATGTTCGAAATAATTGAATAACCTCGCACGTCCCGTTCAGGCAGGTGTTCCAAATTGTGCTATGATGCCGACCATTAATTGCTTGAATCCGCCGGGAAATCATCTGCCCGCTGCAACAACAGGTAACGCATCGCTATGTCATCATCCGACTCTTCACCTTTAGCCTCCCTCTGGCCGCGGCTCGATAATCTGACGCTGCGCGACAGTCAACGTCTGCGACGTCGACTGCTGGGCGCTGCAAAGGTGAAAAATCCTGCGGCGCAGCAGGGCATTGTGGCTGAACTGGAGCCGGAATTTGTCGCGGCGGAGCAGCGCCTGGCGCAGCGCACGGCGGCGACACCGCGCATCACTTTCCCTGACAACCTGCCGGTAAGTCAGAAGCAGCAGGATATTGCTGATGCGATCGGTCAGCATCAGGTGGTGATCGTCGCGGGTGAAACCGGATCGGGTAAAACCACGCAGCTGCCGAAAATCTGCCTGGCGCTGGGGCGCGGAGTTAAAGGGCTGATTGGTCATACTCAGCCGCGTCGTCTGGCGGCGCGCACCGTGGCCAACCGCATTGCCGATGAGCTGGAAACCTCGCTCGGCGGCACCATCGGTTACAAGGTGCGCTTTAACGATCAGGTGAGCGAAACCACCCAGGTTAAGCTGATGACCGACGGTATCCTGCTGGCAGAAATCCAGCAGGATCGCCTGTTGCTGCAGTACGACACCATCATTATCGATGAAGCACACGAACGCAGTCTCAACATCGATTTCCTGCTCGGCTATCTGCGCGAACTGTTGCCGCGTCGTCCCGACTTAAAAGTCATTATCACGTCAGCGACCATCGATCCGCAGCGCTTCTCACGCCATTTCCACAATGCGCCGGTGATTGAAGTGTCCGGCCGGACGTATCCGGTCGAAGTGCGTTATCGCCCAATGGTGGAAGAGGCTGACGACACCGATCGCGATCAGCTGCAGGCGATTTTCGATGCGGTCGATGAGCTGGGCCAAGAGAGCCGCGGCGATATCCTGATCTTTATGAGCGGCGAGCGCGAAATCCGCGATACCGCCGATGCGCTGATGAAGCGCGATATTGCGCACACCGAGATTCTGCCGCTGTATGCGCGCCTGTCGAACGCCGAGCAAAACCGCGTGTTCCAGTCGCACAGTGGACGCCGCATCGTGCTGGCGACCAACGTGGCGGAAACCTCGCTGACCGTGCCTGGCATCAAATATGTTATCGATCCTGGCACCGCACGTATCAGCCGCTACAGTTTCCGCACTAAAGTGCAGCGCTTGCCGATTGAGCCGATTTCGCAGGCTTCCGCTAATCAGCGAAAAGGGCGCTGCGGCCGCGTTTCGGAAGGTATCTGTATTCGCCTCTATTCCGAGGATGATTTCCTCAGCCGCCCGGAATTTAACGATCCCGAAATTCTGCGTACTAACCTCGCCTCGGTGATTCTGCAGATGACCGCGCTGGGACTGGGCGATATTGCTGCCTTCCCGTTTGTCGAAGCGCCGGACAAGCGCAATATTCAGGATGGCGTGCGCCTGCTGGAAGAGCTGGGTGCCATCACGCTGAGTGAAGACGAAACCTACAAGCTGACGCCTTCGGGCCGCCAGCTCGCGCAGTTGCCAGTCGATCCGCGTATGGCGCGCATGGTGCTGGAAGCGCAAAAATTTGGCTGCGTACGCGAAGCGATGATCATCACCGCGGCGCTATCGATTCAGGACCCGCGCGAGCGTCCTTCGGATAAAAAGCAGGCATCTGACGAAAAACATCGTCGTTTTGAGGATAAAGAGTCTGATTTCCTCGCCTTCGTAAATCTGTGGAATTACCTGCAGGAGCAGCAAAAAGCGCTCTCCAGCAATCACTTCCGCCGCTTGTGTAAAACCGAGTTCCTTAACTATCTGCGCGTGCGTGAATGGCAGGATATCTACACGCAACTGCGTCAGGTGGTGCGGGAACAGGGGATGCCGGTCAACAGCGAACCCGCGCCGTATCGTGAAGTGCACTGCGCTTTGCTCACCGGCTTGCTGTCGCATATTGGTCAGAAAGATAACGACAAGCAGGAGTTTACCGGCGCTCGCAACGCGCGCTTCGCCATCTTCCCCGGTTCCGGGCTGTTTAAGAAGCCGCCGAAGTGGACGATGGTGGCAGAACTGGTGGAAACCAGCCGTTTATGGGGCCGCGTTGCCGCGCGTATCGATCCGGAATGGATCGAACCGCTGGCGCAGCATCTGATTAAACGCAGTTACAGCGAACCGCACTGGGAAAAAGCACAGGGCGCGGTGATGGCGACGGAAAAAGTGACGCTTTACGGCCTGGCAATTGTGCAGGCGCGTAAGGTTAACTACAGCCGCATCGATCCGCAACTGAGCCGCGAGCTGTTTATCCGTCATGCGCTGGTGGAGGGCGATTGGCAGACGCGTCACGCGTTCTTCCGCAATAACCTGAAACTGCGCAACGAAATTGAAGATCTGGAGCACAAATCGCGTCGACGCGACATTCTGGTCGATGATGAAACGCTGTTCGCTTTCTACGATCGCCGCATCGGCAGCGACGTGGTGTCTGCACGCCATTTCGATAGCTGGTGGAAGCAGGCCAGCAAAGAGAATCCGGATCTGCTGAGCTTTGATAAGCAAATGCTGATCAAAGACGGCGCGGACAAAGTCAGCCAGCTCGATTACCCCAACTTCTGGCATCAAGGCAACCTGAAGCTCAAACTGAGCTATCAGTTTGAACCGGGCGCGGATGCCGATGGCGTGACGGTGCACATTCCGCTGCCGCTGCTGAACCAAATTGAAGAGACCGGTTTTGAGTGGCAAATTCCGGGCGTGCGCCGCGAACTGGTTATCGCGCTGATCAAATCGCTGCCCAAGCCGGTGCGCCGCAATCTGGTACCCGCGCCCAACTACGCCGAAGCGTTTCTCGGTCGCGTTACGGCGATGGAACTGCCGTTGCTGGATGCGCTGGAACGCGAATTCCGCCGCATGACCGGCGTCACCATTGACCGGGAAGCCTGGCAGTGGGATCAGGTGCCCGATCACCTGAAAATGACTTTCCGGGTGGTTGACGAGCACAACCGTAAGCTGCAGGAAGGCAAAAATCTGCATCAGCTGCGGCTGCTGCTGAAAGGCAAAGTGCAGGAAACGCTGTCGAAAGTGGCGGATGATGGCCTGGAACAGAGCGGTTTGCACATCTGGAGCTTTGGCGATTTGCCGCAAAGCTACGAGCAGAAGCGCGGCAGCTATCAGGTCAAAGCCTGGCCGGCGCTGGTGGATGAAAAGGACAGCGTGGCGATTCGCCTGTTCGATAGCGAAGTGGAACAGCAGAAAATGATGTGGCGCGGTCAGCGTCGCCTGCTGCTGCTCAACATTCCGTCGCCAACCAAGTATCTGCACGAGAAGCTACCGAACAAAGCCAAACTCGGTTTGTACTTCAATCCCTACGGCAAAGTGCTGGAACTGATCGATGACTGCATCGCCTGCGGCGTTGATAAGCTGATGGCGGAGGCGGGCGGCCCGGCGTGGCAACAGGAAAACTTCGAACAGCTGCGCGACAAAGTGCGTGCTGATTTGAATGAAACCGTGGTCACCATCGCTAAACAGGTCGAACAGATCCTGACCTGCGTGTTCAATATTAACAAGTTCCTTAAAGGACGCGTGGATATGTCGCTGGCGCTGGCGTTAGGCGATATCAAAGCGCAAATGAATGGCCTGGTGTATCGCGGTTTCGTCACCGGCAATGGCTGGTCGCGTCTTGGTGATACGCTGCGCTATCTGCAAGGTATTGAGCGTCGTCTTGAGAAGCTGCCGGTCGATCCTCACAGCGATCGTGCGCGTATGCTGAAAGTGCAGGCGGTGGAGCAAGCCTGGCAGACGTGGCGGAATAAATTGCCGCCCCAGCGTCAGGATGATGCCGACGTGCAGGCGATTCGCTGGATGCTGGAAGAGCTGCGAATTAGCTATTTCGCCCAGCAGCTGGGCACGCCTTATCCAATTTCGGATAAGCGTATTCTGCAGGCGATGGAGCAGTTGAGTTAATTGTTAGATGGCGCGATAAATCGCGCCGCTACGAAACAGCGCGGTTTTAACATCGCAAAATTCGCGAAGAAAACGGCAAGACGGTGCAGAGGCCCCAGGGATGGGTCCACGGCGACTTTACGTAGCGGCCCCGCCTTTTTGCCTGAGAGGGCAGAATTACTGGGCTAACTCTTCCAGCTTATCTTTAAAGGACGGCACCGCAATCGCGCGGTTATCGGCACGGTAACGATCGGCCGGCGCGGGTGCTGAACTCTGTACCGCAATCAACTGCCACTCATCACCGTTCTTCAACAGCAGCGGCGAACCGCTGTCGCCCGGCAAGGTATCGCACTGATGCGACAACACTGCACGCTGCGCCCAACCGGTCACTAAACAATCGCTGTGCGAATAGAGCGTATCCAGATGATCGGCCGGATATCCGGCTTGCGTCACTTTACGTTGCGTGGTTTTCAACGCGGTGGTTAAATCGCCACGCGAACCCTCAAACAATGGAATCGGCACAATACCGGAGGGCGGATTATGCAAAATAACCAGCCCATAATCGTAGGGAGCGGCTCCCGGCGGCACGATCCAGCCTTCGCCGTCTGCCTGCAACCGGCGCGCTAAAGAGGGTTCAACGCGCGCATCAATATCATGAATCTCGTAGCGCCAACCTTTCGCGCTGGCCATAAAACGCAGCGCCACCGGCTTATCAAACTTGCCGGGCGGAGCCAATAAACAGTGTCCGGCGGTCAACGCCAGATGGGCAGAAATCAAGGTGGCAGTGCAGAGGTTACCGCTTTCGGTCTCTAACTGACCGATGGCATCCCAGGGCGCGGCGCTCACGTCGCTAATCGCCTGGCGATGATCTTTGCCAAAGAACAACGTTTTGATGTCTTCCGGGCTTGGCCCATCTTCATCATCGGCATGTGCTGTGTGGGTAAAACTGAAAAGACCAACGAGTAACAGGATAGCCAGGCGCATAGTTCTCTCAATGGCGAGAATAAGTAGAAGTTGTTGTCATCACGCTTGAGCGATAACTATAGTCGGTGAGCGGTGAAAAAGGGAGAAATATTGGAGTAATCAGCACGCTACAACGACTAGATAAAAAAGCTGGCTGCAACTATGCCACAGAGGATCATCACAATCAGAATAATTTCGAAGCGATAGCGACGCACCATTTTTCGCTACTCCAGTAAATAAACACCCGGCATAACCGGGTGTTTTCAATCATCAATACGGTGTTGGCGCTAAAGGCGATCTTATTTAGCTGCTTTTTTCACTTTGTGGTGTTTTTTAGCAGCCTGAGCTTTCTGCGCAGCTGGCTTGGTTACTTTGTGGTGCTTTTTAGCAGCCTGAGCTTTCTGTGCAGCTGGCTTGGTTGCTTTGTGGTGCTTTTTAGCAGCTTGGGCTTTCTGTGCAGCTGGCTTGGTTGCTTTTTTGTGGTGCTTTTTAGCAGCCTGGGCTTTCTGTGCCGCTGGCTTGGTTGCTTTTTTATGATGCTTTTTAGCGGCCTGAGCTTTCTGTGCAGCTGGCGCTTTCTTCTCTACTTTTTTGTGCTTCTTAGCAGCCTGCGCTTTCTGAGCAGCAGGTTTCTTATGGTGTACTGCTTTGTGTTTCGCTGGCGCTGCAGTGGTTGCTGGCGTTGCTGGAGCAGCTGTGGTCTCAGCAGCGAAAGCAACAGAAGACATACCCATAGCAGCGGCGATCACCAGTGCAAATAATTTTTTCATTGCAAAATCCTCGAACTATTTTTTCATGTGTAGCCCACTGCGGGGCCGGTGAAAACACTATATGAAAAACAATTCAGGCTTTCCGTGAGGCATTGGTATCGGCGTGTAACGGATTGTACAAAGCGGCGTAAAGAAAGAGAAAAGAGCGGCCGCATCGGCCGCCGCGCAGTTTACTCAGAGAGATAACGTTGTTCAAGGTGCTGACGGAAATAGCGCGGATTCAGCGCTTCGCCGGTGGCATTGATCAGCAGCTGCTGCGTTGGGAAACGGCTGCCGTGCTGCCAGATGTTCTGCTGTAACCAGTCAAACACTGGCTGCAACTCACCTTGCTGGATCAGCGTCTCAACCTGCGGAATGGCACGCTTCACCGCCTGGAACAGCTGGGCTGCATACATCGCACCCAAGGTGTAGGTTGGGAAATAGCCAAACGCACCGTCGGTCCAGTGAATATCCTGCATGCAGCCATCGCGATAATTACCACACGTATCAATGCCCAACGATTGCTGCATCTTCTCGTCCCACAGCGCCGGGATATCTTCAACTTCAATCTCGCCCTCAATCAGCTCGCGCTCGATTTCGTAACGTAAAATCACGTGCGCCGGATAACTCAGTTCATCAGCGTCGACACGAATAAAGCCCGGCTTCACGCGCTGCGCCTGACGGATAAAGTTGTTTAGCGCCAGCGCAGGCTGATCGCCCATCAGCGCCACCACCTGCGGATGGATATGTTGCAGGAAGGCTTCACTGCGCCCCAGCTGCATCTCCATAAACAGGCTTTGCGACTCATGAATTGCGGTAGAACGCGCTTGCGCCACCGGCTGACCGCGCCACTGTTTTGGCAAATTCTGCTCGTAGCGCGCATGGCCGGTTTCATGGATCACGCCCATCATGGCGCTGAGGAAGTCGTTCTCGTTGTAACGCGTGGTAATGCGCACATCTTCCGGCACGCCGCCGCAGAACGGATGCGCACTCACATCTAAACGGCCGTGATTGAAATCGAAGCCCAGCGTTTTCATCACGCTCAGGCCGAGCTGTTTCTGCGATTCGATAGCGAACGGACCCACCGGCTGCGCGATCGGGGTTTGCTGCTGCTTCGCCACTGCTCTTTGTAGCAGGTCGGGCAACCAGCTTTTCAGATCGCCAAAGGTTTGATCCAGCTGCGCGCTGGTCATGCCAGGCTCAAACACATCCAGCAGCGCGTCGTAGCGCGATACGCCGAGTGCATCGGCACGCAGCTGCGCCTCTTGACGACTCAGCTTGACCACTTCTTTCAGATTGGCGGAGAAACCTTGCCAGTCGTTTGCCGGACGCTGTTGACGCCAGGCGTGTTCACAGCGCGAACCGGCCAGCGACTTGGCTTCCACCAGTGAGGCGGGCAGCAGCGTCGCTTGCTGCCAGGCGCGCTGCATCTCGCTCAGGTTAACCTGCTCGACATCATTCAATGATTCCTGCTGCGCGGCATCAAACAGCCCGCCGAGGCGTTTATCGGTCAGCACTTCGTGCATGAACACGCTCAGTTCGGCCATCGCTTCACCGCGTGCCTCGCTGCCGCCCGGCGGCATGGTGGTTTGCATATCGACACCGGCAATGGCGCCTAAATGGCCAAAGCGGGAGAGACGCTGAAAAGTGCGGCTAAGTTCTTGATAAGCTGAAGTCACGTAAAAAGCTCCTTATGACGGTAAGCGTGGCGCAATGTCCCGCAAGGGTAGATCAACCGGCCAGCAAAAGCGAACGCTGGCGCCGCCAAGCGGGCTGCTCTCAATCGAGACATTTCCCTGCATGGCCAGCGCAATGGAGTGCACGATCGCCAGACCCAAACCACAACCGCCGGTGGCGCGATCGCGGCTTGGATCGAGGCGTACAAAAGGTTCGAACACGCGGGCGCGCTCTTCCTGCGGAATGCCCGGACCGTCGTCTTCCACCTGCAAACAGCCCAGCGCGCCATCAAACCATAAGCTGACGCGCAGGCGCTGTTGCGCATAACGCAGGGCGTTATTCACCAGATTATCCAGCACACGCTCCATCAGGCGCGTATCGGCGCTGCCGACGTTCTCCAGCTGCGGGATATCCAGCGCAATCTGCGTCTGCGGATTCATGGTTTGCACGTCTTCAATATGTACACGCAGCCATTGCGCCAGATCGAAGGATTGCAGATGAAGATCAACGCGCGGACGATCGAGGCGCGCATACGTCAGCAACTCCTCAATCAAACTCTCCAGCTGGCCCACATCGCGGTTCAGCGCGGCGGATTCCGTGGCGGTGAGGTTATCGCTCATCTCCAGCCGGTAGCGCAGTCGTACCAGCGGCGTACGCAACTCGTGTGCGATGCCGTCAATCAGTTGTTTCTTACTGGCAACCAGCGTGTTGATGTTCTCCGCCATCTGATTAAACGCCACGCCAAGACTGTGCAGGCTTGAGGTGCTTTCAAAATGGGTGCGCACGTCGAGTTCGCCACGGCCAAAACGCTGCGCGGCTTTCTCTAGCCGCTGCATCTCTTGCCAGTGCGGACGCAGCCAGATAAACACCGGCAGCGCCAGCGACATCCCGATAAATGCCAGCAGCGCGATATCCAGAATGCGCATCTGATGCAGATAGAAAAGATACGGAATCGGGCCAACGGAAAGCACATAGTGGCTGCGCGGAATATGCTGTAAGAAGGTGTACTGATCGTCAATCGCCACGATTTCCCCGGCGCGCAGGCGCTTCATGTCTGCATCACCCAGCTGATATTTGCTCATCGGTTCAATATTCAGATCAAACGACAGGTCAAGATCGAGGCTGCGAATGGTTTTGCTCCAGTCGCGCGGTGGGATCTCGCGCAGTTCGCTGCGCATCAAAAAAAGCGAGCTGGCCATCAAGTCGTTCATCGACTGGCGTCCGGCGCGTTCGGCGGTGAATTTGTATACCAGCCCAACCAGCAGCGTCATCACCAGAAAACAGACGAACAGCAGCAAATAGAACTGAATAAAGAGCTTTCTCATGCGGAACGGGTATCCCAGGCCTGCGGCGCGAACAGATAGCCTTTGTTACGGATGGTTTTGATGCGGAATGGCTCGGTGGCGCTGTCGTAGAGTTTTTTGCGTAAGCGAGAAATTGCCACGTCGATGCTGCGATCCATGCCATCGTAGGTCACGCCGCGCAGGGTTTTCAGCAGCGCATCGCGATTGAGGATCTGTCCGGCGTGATTAGCCAGTTCCCACAGCAGATCGAAATCGGCGGTGGATAGCACAATATTCTCCTCAAACAGCGTCACCTGACGATTGAGCGAGTCGATGGTCAGGGAACCAAAACGCAGCACGCGTTGTGAGCTTTGTAGGGCGGGCGTCACTTCCGGCTGACCGACATGCGCCTGACGCAGATGCAAACGCAGGCGCGCCAGCAACACCGCCGGCGGCGTGGTTTTGAGGATGTAATCGTTAGCGCCCATCTCCAGCGACAGAATGTGGTTCATGTCGCTATCGAGCGAGGTGAGCAGCACAATCGGACCTTGCCAGCTGGCACGCAGATCGCGGCACAGTGTCATGCCATCTTTGCCGGGTAACATGATATCCAGCATCACTAAATCGGGATCGTGCAGGGCGATGGTGGCTTCGGCGCGGTCACCGCGCGTTTCAACAATAACTTCAATATCGTGGCGGCCAAGATAAGCGGCGATCAGTTCGCCCACTTCTGGCTCATCTTCCACATAGACGATTTTGTTCATAATTCACTGTGACGGATGAGAATCTCAGCAGCATAGCTTTTCCTGGTCCTGAGCTCTACGCTACCGCACGAAATATCCCTGCGTGACTGGTATGTATACCGTGAAATGTGCCATCATTAGCGGCGCGTTGTCGCGCAAGGTTCGGAACCGTAACGAAAAACAGGAGGAGTGCGAGAGTGTCTGATAAAGAGCTGGCTTCAGCCGGATACAGTGATCGCATCTGCTTCAATTACAGTGATTTTCTCTCCGCTTCCTGCAAAAAACGCTGGAGTTTTGTCGATGCCATTTATGGCGTGATGCCTATTTTTGGCATGGTGACGCGTAAATCGGCGCACAATCTTCAGGCCAGCGACGACCATCTGAAAGAATTAGCATTACAAATCATTTCAACACAGGTGAGCGACGAGATTAATATCGCGCGTTTGATAACCCTGGCCGAACAACAACACATCAGCCGCTTTGATATTCAGCTGCCGTATCCGCTGTCAGCGGAGCAGCTTGACGCTATTCATCAGGAATACCGTAAGCCGCTCAATCTGACACAGCAGGATGACCTGCTGTGCGTTTCCATTCCCGTCCAGCCGCACTAATTCGTTAGCTGCCACAACGCGGGCAGTGACGCCGCAATCAACAACACAATCGCGATGCGCTCCAGCTGTGACAACACCTTGTCGCCACGGCCGCCGCGTCGTGCAAACAGGAACAGCAGCAATCCAGGCGCATAGAGCACAACAGAGAGCAGCAGATGCAAAGGACCCGACGCATACAGCAGCCAAATGCCATACGCGCTGGCACCGACGCCGGTAAACATCGCCCAGGGTTTGTTCTGCCCGCGCACCACCTTAATCAGATACAGACCCACCAGCAGATAGGGCACCAAAATCATTTCTGAAGCGATGGTCAGCAGCGTGTTGTAATCCGCACCGGTTAAGGCGATCAAAATCAGGCAAACCTGTACGCTGCCGTTGGTCAGCCATAACGACGCCGAAGGGGAGTTGTGGCGGTTCTGACGCGCGATGCTGCGCGGGAAGGCACCTTGTTGTGCGGCGAGGAACGGCACTTCAGCGGCCATAATCGTCCAGCTCAGATAAGCGCCGCACACCGAAATAATCAATCCGACCGCAATCACCGCATCGCCCCAGTGACCGAGCAAATGCTTCATCAAACCCGCCATAGAAGGGTTGCGCATCTGCGCCAGCTCGGCACGCGGAATCACGCCTAACGACAGCAGCGTAACCAGCAAGTAGACCAGCAGCGCGGCCAGCACCGCCATCAGCGTGGCGCGTCCGACATCCTGTTTATTACGCGCACGCGCAGAAACCACCACCGCGCCTTCCACACCAATAAATACCCACAAGGTGATCAGCATGGTTTGCTTCACCTGCTGCCACAGCGGCTGACCGAGTTCCACGCCGCTGAAATCAAAGCGGAAGCGATCGTAGTTGAATGCCAGCAGCGCCAGCACCACAAACAGCAACAGCGGCACCAGTTTTCCCAGGGTCGCCAGCACATTAATGCTGGCCGCAGTTTGCACGCCGCGCAGCACCAGACAATGCACCAGCCACAGCAGCACCGACGCGCCGAGCATCGCCTGCCACGTATTGCCATCACCAAACACCACGCGATCCGGCGTGTCGGTAAAGAAACTCAGCGCCGAGAAGACGATCACCAGATAAGAGACGTTGGCAATGACCGCACACAGCCAATATCCCCACGCCGAGCAGAAGCCCATCAGCTCGCCAAATCCGGCGCGCGCATAGGTAAAGATGCCGCCATCCAACTCCGGCTTCAGCCGCGTCAGCAACAGCATGGCGAGCGACAGGAAGATGATGCCAACGCCGGTGATGAGCCAGCCGATCAGCAGCGCCGCCGGGCCGGCAACCGCTGCCATATTTTGCGGCAGGCTGAACACGCCAGCGCCCAGCATAGAGCTGAGTACCAACGCGGTGAGCGCACTAAGACCTAATTTTTTATCCAAAACGCCCATCCTAAACAGCAGAGTATGCTGGGTGGTGACGATTCCGCTGGAGTGTCGCGTGGCAATGAGCCAACTTTGAAACGGAATCCCCTAAAAACAGGCGGCAGATTTTACGGAGTGCAAACGGGGAAGGCAATGCAAGACTATGCAAATCTGCGCACAGATTATGCAGTTAGTATGAAGGAGATTTTGAAAAGGGCGACGGACGCCGCCCTTAATCGCTATTACTTGAACAGATCGGCGGTGACGGTCAGGTTGCCGCCGCTCTGGTTCTGCCATTGACGCGTGATGTGGTAGTACTTAGCGCCTTTTTCCACTGCGCGTTTGCCAACCGCTTCCGAGATTTCGGTTGGGGTACCAAAGTGATCGGAGAAGGTGATGGTGTCAAACGGCTGCATCTGCGCAGCAGTAATCGCATTCACTTCCTGCACGCTACGGCCATCGGCAGTTTTCACCGTGTAACGTTGGCCGGTTGAGCTTTGCGTTTCGAAGAAACGACCAACGTTGCGGCTTGGGGTATCCGAAGAGGCCACGCCAGGAATGGCCACTTTAGTGGCGGCGGTGCCACCTGCGGCCAATGCTGCTTTACCGGCTTCAGAATCTGCTGGGATTGAATCAGAGGTGTTCTGTACTTTACGTTCTGGCGCATCAGCCTTGTAAACATACGCGGTCACGTACTGGTTGCCGCCGTTATTAGCATCAACCTGACGCACGATAAAGAACGATGCCGCACCTTTATTTTTGGCTGCCTTGGCAATCGCTTCATTAACATCTGGCTGGCTGGAGAAGAAGCCATTTACCGACACGGTGTCATACGGCTCAAGGCGATAGGCTTCTGCTTTCGGCAGCTCTTTCACGCCTGAGAAGGTGCGATATTTAGTGGAGTCATCCGCTTTTGGTGCGTTAGCTTTATACAAATCAGCCGTTACGCGCCAGTTACCGCCGTTGCCGTTGCTATCATTAATACCCTGAACATAGAAAGAGTCAGCGCCTTTGGCATCGGCTTGTTTGGAGATGGCATCAGTTGCATCGCCAATCGCATTGAAACGGCCGCTGATATTAATACGTTCGAATGGTTTCAACGCGGCCGCTTGCTCTGGCGTTAACTCTTTAGCAGCAAACGCATTCGCTGCCAGCAGTGATAACAAGGTTGACGCCAGAATGGTGTTCTTCAGCTTCATAAAAATGATCCTTCGCCTTACGCAAAATGAGTACGAAAACGTGCTGGACTCTTGATGTATAACAGATTAGCCGTTGATTATTGCATGTAATAATCGGCCTGTCTCAGCCAATTTAAGCGCATAACATTGACAATCTCTGCCGTTTATTCATCGACCTGTCATTGACTTCTGTTACGGCTCTTTTTTGCACAGATAACCACTTATTCTGGTAACACTTAGTGCCATAATAGTTAACGCATTGTTAATTAAAGGTTTTTAAAAACACTTAATTCGACGTGACACGATTTTGCGCAGCAGAATATTTTTTAATAAACACCAAATGCAGTGGCAAAACATGGCATTCAATCTTTGTGTCTGAATATTTGTGTGAATGTCATAAGTGGGCGTTATCGCTGTGGATCACTCTTCATATTTTCAGTAGGTTATAAAGACTTTGTTACATTGTGCATTTGCTCATAAAAAGCTGAAACACTGTTTCGGCTTTTGAGCTTTTTGCCACTTACAGAACCTCATCCTTTAATTGTTGAAAGGAAACAGTATGTTAATTGGGATACCCAAAGAACGGTTAGCCAACGAGTCGCGCGTGGCCGCCACGCCAAAGACCGTTGAGCAACTGATCAAGCTGGGATTTAGCGTCACCGTTGAACAGAGCGCAGGACTTCGCGCCAGCTTTGATGATGAAAGCTTTATCGCCGTTGGCGCCACTATTACTAACACTCACGATGTGTGGCAATCGGACATCGTTTTGAAGGTGAATGCGCCGGACGATCAGGAGATTGAACTGACGCGCGCCGGTAGCACGCTGGTGAGCTTTATCTGGCCTGCGCAGAATCCCGCGCTGTTAGAAAAGCTGGCAGCACGCAGCGTCACCGTGATGGCGATGGATTCGGTGCCGCGTATTTCTCGTGCGCAGGCGCTGGATGCGTTGAGCTCAATGGCGAACATCGCGGGTTATCGCGCCATCGTTGAAGCCGCTCATGAATTCGGCCGCTTCTTCACCGGTCAAATCACCGCTGCCGGTAAAGTGCCGCCAGCCAAAGTGATGGTGATCGGTGCGGGCGTCGCGGGATTAGCGGCCATCGGTGCGGCAGGCAGTTTAGGCGCCATCGTGCGTGCGTTCGATACGCGCCCGGAGGTGAAAGAGCAGGTGCAGAGTATGGGCGCCGAGTTCCTTGAGCTGGACTTTGAAGAGGAAGCGGGCAGCGGCGATGGTTATGCCAAAGTGATGTCTGAAGCCTTTATTAAGGCAGAGATGGAGCTGTTTGCCGCGCAGGCGAAAGAAGTGGACATTATCGTCACCACCGCGTTGATTCCTGGCCGTCCGGCCCCGAAGCTGATTACTGCCGAGATGGTTGCCAGCATGAAACCAGGCAGCGTAATCGTCGATCTGGCTGCGCAAACTGGCGGTAACTGCGAATTGACGGTGGCCGATCAGGTGACCTTAACCCCTAACGGCGTGAAGATTATTGGTTACACCGATTTGCCAAGCCGCCTGCCAACCCAATCCTCACAGCTTTACGGCACCAACCTTGTCAACCTTCTGAAACTGCTGTGCAAAGAGAAAAACGGCGAAATTACCGTTGATTTCGACGACGTGGTGGTGCGCGGGGTGACGGTGATTCGTGATGGCGAAGTGACATGGCCAGCGCCGCCGATTCAGGTTTCCGCCGCGCCGAAAGCGCAACCCGCCGCACAGCCGCTGACGAAGGCCGAAGCCAAACCGGTTTCACCATGGCGCAAGTATCTGCTGCTGGCGCTGGCGGTGGTGCTGTTTGCCTGCCTGGCCAACGTCGCGCCGCCGGACTTCCTGTCACACTTCACCGTGTTCGCGCTCTCTTGCGTGGTCGGCTATTACGTAGTGTGGAACGTGAGTCACGCATTGCACACGCCTTTGATGGCCGTCACCAACGCCATTTCCGGCATTATTGTGGTGGGTGCGGTGCTGCAGATGGGCCACGGCGGTTGGGTCACGATTCTGTCGTTTATCGCCGTACTGATCGCCAGCATCAATATCTTCGGTGGTTTCACCGTCACCCAGCGCATGCTGAAAATGTTTCGTAAGAATTAAGGGGTAGCAACATGTCTGGCGGATTAGTTACTGCAGCATATATTGTTGCCGCGATTCTGTTTATTTGCAGCCTTGCCGGTCTCTCGAAACACGAGACCTCAAAGCAGGGTAATATTTTTGGTATGAGCGGCATGGCGATTGCGCTGCTCGCCACCATTTTTGGCCCGAACACCGGGAACGTTGCCTGGATTCTGCTGGCGATGGTGATCGGCGGTGCGATTGGTTTGCGTCTGGCGAAAAAAGTCGAAATGACCGAAATGCCGGAACTGGTTGCCATTCTGCACAGCTTCGTGGGTTTGGCGGCGGTGTTAGTGGGCTTCAACAGCTACATCGATCACGCTCCGGGCCTCGCGCCGGTGATGGAAAATATCCATCTGACCGAAGTGTTCCTCGGCATTTTCATTGGTGCGGTGACCTTTACCGGTTCACTGGTGGCGTTTGGCAAACTGCGCGGCAAGATCTCCTCATCAGCGCTGATGCTGCCACATCGTCATAAAATGAACCTCGCGGCGTTGGTGGTCTCTTTCCTGCTGATGCTGTGGTTCATACAAACTGATAGCACCGGTGCGCAGGTGTTTGCGCTGCTGCTGATGACCGTCATTGCGCTGGTGTTTGGCTGGCATCTGGTGGCGTCAATTGGCGGCGCGGATATGCCGGTTGTGGTCTCGATGCTGAACTCTTACTCCGGTTGGGCGGCGGCGGCGGCAGGCTTCATGCTGAGCAATGATTTGCTGATCGTTACCGGTGCGCTGGTCGGTTCTTCCGGTGCCATCCTCTCTTACATCATGTGTAAAGCGATGAACCGCTCCTTTATTAGCGTGATCGCCGGTGGTTTTGGTGCCGACGTAAGCGTGGGCGGCGAAAGCGATGAAGTGGGCGAGCACCGTGAAATTACGGCGGAAGAGACAGCAGAAATGCTGAAAGCCTCTTCTTCTGTAGTGATCACGCCGGGTTATGGCATGGCGGTGGCGCAGGCGCAGTATCCGGTTGCGGAGATTACCGAAAAGCTGCGCGCGCGCGGTATCAAAGTTCGCTTTGGTATTCACCCGGTTGCCGGTCGTTTGCCGGGCCACATGAACGTACTACTGGCGGAAGCGAAAGTGCCTTACGATGTGGTGCTGGAAATGGACGAGATTAACGATGACTTCAGCGATACCGATACCGTTTTGGTGATTGGCGCAAATGACACCGTTAACCCAGCCGCACTGGAAGATCCGCGCAGTCCAATCGCTGGCATGCCGGTGCTGGAAGTGTGGAAAGCGCAGAACGTGATTGTATTTAAACGCTCGATGAGCACCGGATATGCGGGTGTCCAGAATCCGCTGTTCTTTAAAGACAATACGCAGATGCTGTTTGGCGATGCAAAAGCGAGCGTGGAAGGCATTCTGCGCGCGCTGTAAAAAAGCAGGGCGGTGATGTGATTCACCGCCCTGAGTAGAAATAAGTAGGGCGGCCATGGCGAGCCGCCCTTTTTTTAATCAATCGTCTTCATCTTCTTCGTCATCGTGATCAATCGGCGATTTGAAATCGTCTGGCTTGATCGCCAGCAAATCACAACGCAGATGATCAATCACCTGTTCCGCAGTGTTACCCAGGAACGCGGCTGACAAACCGGTACGGCCGATGGTGCCGAGCACCACAATGCCGGCGTCCAGATGCGAGGCAATATCCGGAATCACTTCCTCGGGCAAACCTTTCGCCACGTGGGTGAACTCTTCACTGATGGAGAATTTTTGACGCAACGCTTTCATCGCCACTAAATGCTGGCCGCGAATCGCGTCGTTGTAAACGCTGGGATCAAAGTCGGGCAGTTCGATAGCAATATTGATCGGGGTGATGGGGTAAGCGCCGACCAAATGCACTTCGGTGTGATTCACCATCTCGGCAAGCAGCGAGGTTTCACGAATCAGCTTCTGATTCAGCTCATCATGATGCGGCTCTTCGCTGGCTAAGTTGACCGCTACCACCGCTTTGCCGCCTTCAGGCCACGCCTGATCTTTCACCATCCACACCGGACATGGACATTTACGCAGCAGATGCCAATCCGTCGGCGTAAATATTACCGCTTCGAGGCGATCGTGCTGGTGCGCCATTTTCAACACTAAATCATGCTGATGTGCCAGAATTTCCTGGATGATGGCTTCATAGGGACGGTTATGCCAAACCACTTTGATTTCAATTTCAACGCCAGCCTCAATATATGCCTGGGCCTGTTGGCGGATCCATTCGGTACGTTGGCTGATCACCCCTTTGCGCATATTGGAGCGCTCGTCGGGCGACAGCAGCGTGGTCATTTCATATGAGAAGTCGTAAATAGGCAGGAAAGCTTTGATTTTTCCGCCAATACGTTGATTGAGATAAACCGCACGACGCAGCGCGGGCTGATCGTCCTGCTGGGCATCAATAGCCACCAGAATATTTTGGTACCGGGACATAAGCCGATCTCCTAAAACCAAAGCAAGTTGGGTTAAAGATAGCCTAAGTTTGGACAGGGCAGAAGCGGAAAAGTTGTTGCCGGATCAATAAAATAACTTTTATTAACCCGGCACAGAATCACGCGGCTTGTTCGGTCTGGCCAGCTAATTCTGCCAGCAGAGCGTGGTTCTCAATGGTGATATATTTGCCTTTTACGGCCAGCATGCCACTTTTCTGGAAGCGACCCAGCAGACGACTGATGGTTTCTACGGTTAGTCCCAGATAGTTACCAATGTCGCCACGCGTCATGGTCAAACGGAATTCACGCTGTGAGAAGCCGCGCTGACCGAAACGACGCGACAGATTCCAGACAAATGCCGCCAAACGCTCTTCGGCATTTTTCTTCGACAGCAGCAGAATCATATCCTGATCGCCTTTGATTTCACCGCTCATCAAACGCATCATCTGCTGACGCAGCGCCGGCATTTTACCGGAGAGGTCGTCAAGCGTTTCAAACGGGATTTCGCACACCATCGCCGTTTCCAGCGCTTGCGCAAAGCTTGGATGTTTGGCACCAACAATGGCGTCAAAACCCACCAAATCGCCTGCCAAATGGAAGCCAGTAATTTGCTCGTCGCCTTGTTCAGTGATGGTGTAGCTTTTGATGGTGCCGGAGCGGATAGCGTAGAGAGATTTCAGTTCATCACCGGCTTTGAACAGCGTCTGGCCTTTTTGAATCGGCTTTTTGCGCTCAATGATGTTATCCAGCTGATCCAGTTCGTGCTCGTTCAGCGTGAAGGGAATACACAATTGGCTGATACTGCAATCCTGACAATGGATGGCACAACCGCCAGACTGAATACGTCGAATGCTGCGTTTTTCCTGGATCATATAGTTACGCTCGATGATTATTGACTGCGGTCAATTTTAACATTTTTCTAAGCGAAGGGAACTCATCCGAGCAGTAAATGTCCTTAAAACCCCACAAATGTCAGGTATTACGCGGTTTGCGCTGGTCTGACTGAAGCGCATTTATTGATCTGGAACGTTTTGTTGCCAGGTTTACAGCTATAGCGCGCTTCATACAGCGCAAAAAGTGACAGATGTTTTGCCCATAATCCTTTGCTACTCTTTTGCTTTAGCGTCGAATTGGACGCGCAGGCAAACACCAGGCGAGAGGAAACACCATGAACCTTGATGATGAAGACCTTTTCCGTGATGCCATGGGTGATGTGACACCATTAAAAAATTGCGCTAATACCCAATGGCTGCGCGCACCTTCGCCTAAAGGGCCGCGTACGCCGCAGGAAAGTGACGAGCAGGAAAATTTCCTCACGCGTGGCTATCTCGACATCGTTCCGCTGACAACACCGCTGGAATTTAAAGTTGAAGGCGTGCAGCAAGGCGTGCTGGATAAGCTGCGACTGGGCAAATATCCGCCTGAAGCCAGCCTTAATCTGTTGCGTCAGCCAGTGGAAACCTGTCGTCAGGCGCTGTTCAGCTTTATGCAGCAGGCCAATAAACATGGGTTGCGCAATCTATTGATTATTCATGGCAAAGGGCGTGACGATGAGTCGCACGCCAATATCGTGCGCAGCTATGTGGCGCGATGGTTGCCGGAGTTTGCAGAAGTGCAGACCTTTTGTACGGCGCAGCCGAAAGATGGTGGGGCGGGCGCGCTCTATGTCGGTTTACGAAAAACCGAACAGGCGCGCCTGGAGAACCGTGAGCGTCATGCAAAACACAGTCGCTAGCTGTGGAATTTGCGGATGGTCGCCATCAACACTTCGGCGCTCAGGCTTAATGGACTGCCGCTGCGCGTAATAATGCCCACCGGTTCGCCTGGCCCCGGCGAGGCGATCGGTAGCGCGCACAACGCATCGTGATTCAAATCCTCTTTGATGGCGCCAGAAGGCACAAACCACACATAGTCGTAACGCAGTGCCAGCTGTCGCGCCAGCGATGTCGATGAAGTTTCGACGCAGTTTGCTGGTAAGGTACAACCTTGCTCATTCAGCATATGCTGCGCGATACGGCGCGGTGCGGTGCCTTCCGGCGAAATCACTACTGGCCACTGCATAGCGCGCGACAGCATAACGTTCTCGCTTAACAGCGGATGATCGGGGCGCACCACCAGTTTGAGTGATTCCAGAAACAGCAATTCATAAGTGAGTCCGGCCATCATATCGCTGTCCGCCATACGACCAATCCCGACATCAAACTCACCGGCACGTAAACCGGCCAACAACACGTTGTTATGCAATGTCGCAACCTGCACCGTGGTGTTAGGTTGCTGTTCATGGAAGCGATCGAGAATTTGCGGCAGCATGCCCATCGCCGCAGTCGTCAGCGCGCCGAGCCGAATCACCACCGGTCGGCCCGGCTGGGGCGCGTTGAAGCTCTGACCCGCATGATTAAGCGCATCCAGCACTTTCACCGCATGAACCAGAAACTGTTCGCCCAGCGTAGTGAGCTGCGCGCCGAGTCGTCCGCGCTCAAACAGTCGCGCGCCCGCCAACTCTTCCAGCTCATTCAGTGTTTTCGATAAAGCGGGCTGGCTCAGATTGAGCGTTTCAGCGGCACGACCGAGCGTGCCTTGCTGCGCCACCGCCACAAAGGTATGTAAATGACGCAAGCGAATGCGCTGATTGAAAAGGATATTTTTGTCCATACGCCCAACATAATGAGTTACGCCGAGGAGCAGCAATGAGGAAACGTTAATTATGTTAACTTGCCTGCAAATTTATATTAACAAAAACACCGCTATGCAAGCTTCGCCGCTAACCTGATGTATTTATGAGTAAAGCTGAAAAAGACACTTTTTGCAGCATATTCGCGCGCTCTAAAATCAATAACATACAGCGTAAAAAGTTGAATAGTTCTCAATTACATCCAAAAAAGTGCCTGTTATTGTTAACGATGAGCTATGATAAGCGCCGTTTTTTTTACTAAAACTGATGCCCTAAACGGTTAAAAGTGCAGGAGTCGTTACGTGACCAGCGTTGAAGCAGTAGACGTTCGCCAGCTTATCAATAAGAGTGCGCTTAGCAGCTGGCAGAAGCGCTTAATCGCGCTGTGCTTCGTGGTAGTGGCGCTGGACGGCATGGACATTGCGCTGATGGGCTTTATTGCGCCCACGCTGAAAGCCAGTTGGGGCGTCACGAATCATCAACTCGGCATGGTGATCAGCGCGGCGCTGATTGGTCTGGCATTGGGGGCGATGGTCGCTGGACCGCTGGCCGATCGCTATGGTCGCCGCGTGATGATCCTCATCAGCGTGCTGTTTTTCGGTCTGTGGACGCTGGCCACGGCGATGGCGCAGAACATCGAACAGATGATGCTGTTCCGCTTTCTCACCGGCTTAGGGCTTGGGGCCGCGATGCCCAACGTGGGCACGCTGGTGGCCGAATACGCGCCCGAACGTCGCCGCTCATTTATTATTACCGTGGTGTTCTGTGGCTTTACCTTTGGTGCCGCGACGGGAGGCTTTGCCGCTTCGTGGCTGCTGCCGCGCTATGACTGGCACTCCGTTATGCTGATGGGCGGCGTGCTGCCGCTGCTGGTGCTGCCTTTTTTAGTGCGCGGCTTACCGGAATCGGTACGTTTTCTGATTAGCCGTCGCGCGCCTGCCGCACATATTCACGCCATCCTCGAACGTATGCTGCCCGGCAGCGTGCAGCCGGATAGCCATTATCAAAGCACTGAGCTGCCCACCGCGCGAAAAGGTTCGGTGGCGACCGTGGTGTCGCGCCGCTATCTGTTCGGCAGTTTGATGTTGTGGGGCGGCTACTTTATGGGGCTGTTCCTCGTTTACCTGATTGGCAGCTGGATGCCTTCATTGATCAGCACGCTCGGCATGTCGGTGACGGAAGCGGCGATTGTCACGGCGATGTATCAGGCTGGCGGAACCCTTGGCTCGCTGTTTGCGGGTTGGTTGATGGACCGCATCAACGCCAACCTGGCGCTGGCGGTGATCTATTTCTGCGGTGGCATTGCGATTGTGGCGCTGGGTTTTTCACCCGCGCAGGTCGGCTTAATGAGCGCCATCGCTTTCTGCAGCGGCTTCTGTTTTAACGGCGCCAATACCGGCATGAATGCGCTCTCCGCCAGTTATTACCCAACTCATGCGCGTGCCACCGGCTCCAGCTGGATGCACGGCATTGGTCGCATCGGCGCCATTATTAGCGCCTTTGTCGGTGCCGAGTTGTTAACGCTTGGCTGGACGTTCAGTCAGATCTTCCTGCTGCTGGCGATTCCCGCCGTGTTAACCACCATCATGCTGGTGCTGAAATGTCGCTTTGGTGACCAGTCAAACCTCACCGAGTGACAAGGCGATCACAGTTCCATGAAATTGTTACCCGCCGCTAAAGGGTTGATCTACAGTAGCAACAACCCGTTAGCCCAAGGTGATGATGATGCCAAACTTTCTCAGCAGCGATGCCATCCGCACGCTGTTCTCGCAGGCAATGTCGACCCTGTATCAGCAGGAAGTGCCGCAATACGGCACGCTGACGCAGTTGGTCACCGCTGTTAATGAACGTACGCTGGAAGCCAATCCCGAGTTAAAAAACCGCTTGTCGGCCGCCGATGAACTGAGTCGCCTGAGCGTCGAGCGTCACGGTGCGATTCGCGTCGGCAAGGCTGATGAACTCAGCACGTTGCGCCAGATGTTTGCCGTGATGGGCATGGAAGCAGTGGGGTATTACGACCTGTCGCAAGCCGGTGTGCCGGTGCACTCCACGGCGTTTCGTCCGGTCAGCGATCGCGCGTTGCGCCATAATCCATTCCGCGTTTTCACTTCGTTGCTGCGTCTGGAACTGATTGATGATGCGGCGCTGCGCGAGAAGGCCGCTGCAATTCTCGCCGCGCGCGATATCTTTACGCCAGGTTGCCGCGCGTTGATCGCTAAGCATCAGCAGCAGGGCGGTTTGAACGCCGCGGATGCCGCCACTTTCGTGCAGGAAGCGCTGGAAACCTTCCGCTGGCATGCGCATACCACCGTAGACAGCGCCACTTATCGCGCACTGAGCCAGCAGCATCGTCTGATTGCCGATGTGGTGTGTTTCCGTGGTTGCCACATCAACCATTTGACGCCGCGCACGCTGGATATTGATCGGGTGCAAGCGCTGATGCCTTCGCGCGGCATCGATCCCAAAACCCTGATTGAAGGCCCGCCGCAGCGTAAAGTACCGATTCTGCTGCGCCAGACCAGCTTCAAAGCGCTGGAAGAAGCGGTGCACTTTAACGATGGCACGCCGGGCACGCACACCGCGCGCTTTGGTGAGATTGAACAGCGCGGCGCGGCGCTCACCCCGAAAGGACGCGAACTTTACGATCGTCTGCTGGCCGAAGCCGGTACCGGCAGCGATAACCAGCATCACCAGCAACATCTAAGTGAAGTGTTTGGTGATTTCCCCGACGACGAAGAGTCTTTGCGCGAGCAGCAGCTGGCGTGGTTCCGCTATCGCCTGACCGAAAAAGGCGAGCATCTGCCGCCACGCGCGGGCGAAAGCGTGACGCAGTTGCTGGCTGAAGAGCGTTTGAGTGCCGAACCGATCGTTTACGAGGATTTTCTGCCGGTCAGTGCCGCGGGGATTTTCCAGTCGAATCTGGGCGACGTGGCGCAAACACGCAGCGCGGGGAATGCCAGCCGAGCGGATTTTGAAAGCGCGTTAGGTTGCGCGGTGCAGGATGAAATGGCGTTGTACCAGCAGATGCAGCAGCGCAGTCTGGAACGGTGTGGCGTAGCCTGAGGAGAAATGTTACAGCCGGTCTGAAATTCAGCAGACCGGCTGCTTTTCTTGTGGTTATTGCAAGCGCGCGTCACGCACCAGCGTGTACTTCCCGGCACCCAAAAACATAATGGCGAGCGCACCCAGCAGGTAAAGCGCTTCTGTCTCCAGCGCCCACGCACCGACGTCGGTGCGATGCCAGACAGCGCCCATTTTTACCAGCAGTGTTGCAACAATCATGTTCACCGCAATAATGAACGCCGCAGGGCGCGTCAAAAATCCGATGATCACCATTACAGGTGCCGCTATTTCCCCGATGTAAGCACCGTAAGCGATGAAACCTGGCATTCCTTTGACGGCGAGCATGTGCGCAATCCAACCCACGCCATGCACCACTTTGAACGCCCCATGAAACAGCAGCAATCCGCCAAACGTCAGGCGCAAAAGCAGTTTGCCAAGGTCCGGGTGATCGCACATCCGGTTGAACATTTGATTAATGCCACCAAACATGGTGTTTCTCCGTCGCGCCAGGTTAACTTGCAACCTTAAAACAAATGGCCTCGATGGGGTTAGCCAAAATATTTGATGGAGTTGTTCAAAGAATCGCGCCGCGTTTCGGCTTAATCTGCAAATGCTTTCAGAACATGGACATTCGTCCAAGGCCTGCAAATAATGGAACGATGCATTATCAGGGAACCCGAGATGAAAAATGAACGACGTCTGAGGATCATGACCGCAGAAGGGGAACTCAGAGGCCTGATGGACGAAGATCTTTTTGTCTTTAAAGGAATACCGTACGCAGCTGCACCTACTGGCGCTTTACGCTGGCGACCGCCGCAGCCGGTCCAGCCGTGGCAAGAGGTGCGTGAGGCGACCGAATGGGGCGCAGCAAGCTGGCAAAATCGTGACTATTGCGTGGCCGCCGGCGGTGGCGATCCCGGTCGCTTTAGTGAGGATTGTCTCTACCTGAATATCTGGACGCCGGATGTTGAGCCTTCGCGGCCGTTGCCGGTAATGGTCTGGTTGCATGGCGGGGGATTTTCCATCGGCGCCGGTAATCTTGATCCTTATCGCGGTAAAGCGCTGGCGGCGCAAGGTGTGGTGGTGGTGACGCTCAATTATCGCCTTGGTCACTTCGGTTTCTTCTCTCATCCGGCGCTGGATGCGCAATACCCCGACGGGCGCGTGATCAACAACTTTGCCTTACTCGATCAAATTGCTGCTTTGCAGTGGATTCAGCGCAACATTCCTGCCTTTGGCGGCGATCGCCATAACGTGACGCTGTTTGGTGAATCCTCCGGTGCGCGTAGTGTGTTATCGCTGTGCTGCTCGCCGCTCTCCGAGGCGCTATTTCACAAAGGCATCGTACAAAGCGCCTACAGCTTGCCCGACATCCCGCAAAAGCAGGCACAACAGATCGGTTTACAGGTCGCGGCGCATTTTGCGTTACCCGAAGATGCCAGCGCCGAGCAGCTGCGCGAGCTACCGGCCGAACAATTCTGGCCGTTAGAACGCCCGCTGGCGCTCGGCCCGGTGCCCATCAGCGGCGATGCGGTACTGCCGAAACCGATGTTAACCACGTTTATCTCCGGCAAGCAGCATCGCATTCCGTTAATGATCGGCAGCAACAGCGATGAAGCCAGCGTACTGGACTATTTTGGCGTGGATGCCACGGCAGTATTGCGACAGATGCGCAGCAAAAACCGCATCAGTTATCGCCTGATGAAGTGGCTGTACGACATTCATGATGATGCGCTGCTGGGACGTGCGGTGGCGCGCGATATGGCGTTCACGGTGTTACCGTTAATCATCGCTCAGGCGCAGCACAATATCGGCCTGCCCGCATGGCGTTACTGGTTCGATTACGTCTCCGAAAACGCGCGCGATCTCTACCCGCACGGCACCTGGCACGGCAACGAAATTCCCTATGTCTTTAACACGCTGGATACGCTAGCGCCGCCAGCGGAACGCAGCTACAGCGAGCAGGATAAAGCGTTCGCCTCCACAGTCAGCGCTTATTGGGTCACCTTCGCACGTGAAGCCAGCGAGTTCAGCTCGCACTTAGCGGGTGAAGTTGATTGGCCAGCCTGGCGACCGGGCGACGATCTGACGCTGGCGCTGGGCGATCAGGGCAAAGCCCAGGCGGTGGTAAAGGCGCGCTTTATGCGTGGACGGCTGCGTTTGTTCCGTTTGATGATGCGCAGCCACGTTAAGCTTTAATAAGCGTGCTAATGGTGTAATCTGGCAAATCAATTTATAAGGCAAATTATCGCCTATCTTGCTGATAAATCATAAAAGCGCATATTCCTTACCTGCGTCAGTAAGCAATTAATTAGCTTACAAAACCGTTACATTTTCCCGATCCGATGCCGATAAACGCAATATGCCCGATTTTATCGGGCCTCCTTCGCGTTTCACACCAAGGGATTATGTATGGGTATCTTAAAAAATTTCACCATCCGCGCCGTATTGCTCACCATTCTTGGGCTGTTTTGCCTGCTGTGGTGTGCCGTTGGGCTGTTTAGCGTCCACTCACTGAACGCCCTCGGCGAGGGCAACGAGATTGACCGCCAACTGGTCAATCAAATGACGATTTTAAGCAAAGGAAATGATCAATATTTTCGTGTCGTTACGCGTCTGTCTCGCGTGATGGAAGGCCGCGCCTCAGGCAGCGCAGTCGGTGCTGATGCTTTTACCCCGGTGCAACAAGCGCTCGACAATATGAAAACGCTGCTGGCGCAGTTTAAAACCATGGCGCCGGGTCCGATGGATGCGGAGACCGCCAATAGCGTCATCACCAACTGGCAAAAACTGCTCGATGAAGGCATCGCACCGCAGGTTTCGCTGGCGCAGCAGGGCACGCTTGAAGCCTATCGTGCGCAAGCCAATAACGTCACGCCGCCGCTTAGTCGTGCGTTTGGTGCCAGCGCGGAAGCCTTTAATAAAGCCGCAGGCAGCAAACTGGATGAGACGCGCGTCACCGTCGATAAGCTCACCAGCATCACTAAAGTCATCATTCTGGTGGCGGTGGTGATTGGTTTGTTCATCCTGCTGTTTACCGATCGCTATCTGGTGGCGATGCTGGTGAAACCGCTGGAGCGCATCCGTAACCATTTCACGATTATTGCGCAGGGCGACCTCAGCCAGCCGGTGGAAGATTTTGGCCGTAACTGCGTCGGCAAACTGGTGCCGCTGCTGCGTGCCATGCAGGACAGCCTGCGTGAAGCAGTCAGCGCGATTCGCAGCGGCACTGAAAACATCTACCGCGGCGCAGCGGAGATCTCCTCTGGCAACAACGATCTCTCGTCGCGCACCGAAGAGCAGGCGGCCGCGCTGGAGCAAACCGCGGCCAGCATGGAGCAGTTAACCGCCACCGTGAAGTTCAACGCCGACAACGCGCGTCAGGCCAGTTCGCTGGCCGAAACCGCTACCGGTACCGCGCAGCAGGGCGGACGGTTGGTAGGCGAAGTGGTTACCACCATGCAAGGCATCTCAGGCAGCTCGAAGAAGATCGCTGAGATCACGAGCGTGATTAACAGCATCGCTTTCCAGACCAACATCCTGGCGCTGAACGCCGCGGTAGAAGCCGCACGCGCCGGTGAACAGGGCCGCGGTTTTGCCGTGGTGGCCAGTGAAGTGCGCAATCTGGCGCAGCGCAGCGCCGGTGCGGCGAAAGAGATCGCTACACTGATCGAAGATTCCGTGCAGCGCGTGGAAAAAGGGTCGGCGCTGGTGAGCAGCGCGGGCAGCACCATGCACGACATTCTTAAGTCGGTGCAGGATGTGAATGAAATCATGAAGCACATTGCTGCTGCGTCAGAAGAGCAGAGCAAAGGGATTTCGCAGGTCGGTACCGCCGTCACCGAGATGGACAGCGTCACTCAGCAGAACGCCTCGCTGGTTGAGGAAGTTTCTGCCGCTGCCAGCGCGCTGGAGCGCCAGACGCAGGAGCTGCAGGCCTCGGTGGCGAAATTCCGTCTGTCGGACAGCGCGCCTGTGAACAAGGCCGTGGTATCGCCAACCGCGCTGCGTCGGCCGGTGCTGACCGGCGCAGGCCTTGCACAGCCAAAATCAGCCTCTGACGAATGGGTCTCGTTCTAAACCTCAGATAACCACGCCACCAGTTCCGGCAGGAACGGTGGCGCATCTTTTTCCGCCCGCTGTAACAGGCTGTAGCTTGCGCCGGTCGCCACACTGGTGGCAAACGGCGCAATCAGTCGCCCATTCACCACATCGTTCTGCACCAAGGTGACATCCGCCACCGTGACGCCAAATCCCTGAATCGCAGCGCTGATCGCGAGATCCATGGTGGCGAAATGCTGATTGCGCGCCATTGGCAACGCGGCATCCAGCCCGGCTAGCCAAAGCTGCCAGTCGCGTGAATCCGGCGTGGGATGCAGAAAAGTAAACTTCGCCAGTTCGCCAATCTGCGTGGGCGGCGTGACGCTGCTGGCCATCACCGGCGTTAAACGCTCCTCAAACAGACAAATCGAACCGGCTGGCGACGGGCCAAACACAATCGCCGCGTCAAAATTATCGAGCTGCGAGCCATGATCGAGTGTGGTGGTCAACGCTACGTGAATATCTGGCCGCTGCTGTTCCAGCGCCACCAGACGCGGCACCAGCCAGCGCATGGCGCAGGTAGGCGCTTTCAGACGAATCGAGGCGTTGCTGCGGCTGGCTTTTTCTGTGGCATTCACCAGCATGGCGAAACCTTGCTGCAATTCCGGCAGCAGCGCGGCACCTTGTTCGGTGAGATGCAGACCACGCGCGTGGCGGGTAAACAGCGCGAATCCCAGCCAGCTCTCCAGCGTGGCGATTTTACGGCTCACCGCGCCTTGGGTGATGCACAGCTCGCTGGCGGCACGCGTCAGGTTGAGATGGCGCGCGGTGACCAGAAACGCGTGGATGGCATTGAGCGGCAGAGCGGAGCGGGACATAACAACCTCAAGCTATGATTTTTAATCATGGCTATTATGACAACAATTCGCTTGTCGACTCAAGCCGCACACCGTTGAATAGAAATCTACTTTCGATACGTGGTTATGCAACCTTACGAGGCACCGATGACCTTGAACAGCAGTGTTAACATCTCTTCCAAACAGCCCGATGTCGGCACGACGATTTTTAGCGTCATTGGCCAGCTGTCGGCGCAGCATAAAGCCATTAACCTGTCGCAAGGCGCACCCAACTTCCCGTGTGATCCCCAGCTGGTTGAGCTGGTCAGCCAGGCGATGCGTGACGGTCATAACCAATACGCTTCAATGACCGGCCTGCCGTCGCTGCGTGAAGCGCTGGCGGAAAAAGTTCACACGCTGTATGGCCAGCACTATGATGCCGGCAGCGAAGTGCTGATCACCGGCAGCGCCAGCCAGGGCATTTACATGGCGATTTCCGCGCTGGTCCACGCAGGCGATGAAGTGATCTTCTTCGAGCCGGCTTTTGACAGCTACGCGCCGGTGGTCCGTCTGCAGGGCGCTACGCCAATTGGCCTGAAGTTGCAGGTGCCGGATTTCGCCATCAATTGGGACGAACTGCGCGCCACCATTACGCCGCGCACCCGCATGATCATTATCAATACGCCGCACAATCCCAGCGCGCAGGTGCTGTCAGCTGCGGATCTGAATCAGTTAGCCGCGTTGACGCGCAACACCGATATTGTGGTGCTGTCTGACGAAGTCTACGAACACATCCTGTTTGATGGCCGTAAGCACTGCGGCATGGCAACGCATCCGGAACTGGCGCAGCGCAGCGTGGTGGTTTCCTCCTTCGGTAAAACCTTCCATGTCACCGGCTGGCGCGTGGGTTATGCGCTGGCACCGGCAGCGCTGATGGAAGAGATCGTCAAAGTCCATCAGTTCATGATGTACGCCGCCGATACGCCAATGCAGGTCGGTTTTGCTCACTATCTGCAAAATCCGCAGAACTATCTGCAGCTGTCGCCGTTCTATCAGGAGAAGCGCGATCGCCTGCTGACCTTGATGGAGGATTCGCCGTTTAAACTGCTGCCGAGCGCCGGTTCGTTCTTTATGTTGGCCAGCTACGGACATTTCAGTGACGAAAGTGATAGCGAAATGGTAAAACGTCTCATCGTCGATCACGGTGTGGCCACCATTCCGCTGTCGGCGTTTTATATGGACGGCACTGACAATAAATTAATTCGCCTGTCATTCGCAAAAGACGACGCAACACTTCAGGCCGGTGCAGAAGCGCTCTGCCGGGTCAAAGGGTAACTTAGGGGTAAATATAATGAAAAAATTGAACGCACTGTTTGTCGCTTTGGGCATGCTGACCTCGGCGCACGCGCTGGCGCAGGAAACCTTACGCTATGGTCTGGAATCGCAGTATCCGCCCTTTGAGAGCCGCAACGCGCAGGGTGAACTGGAAGGTTTCGACATCGAACTGGGTAAAGCGATTTGTCAGGTAGGCAACTTCGACTGTAAGTGGGTGGAAAGCAGCTTTGATGCATTGATTCCGGCGCTGCAGGCGAAAAAATTTGATGCCATTAACTCCGCAATGAACATCACCGAAGCGCGGGCGAAAAGCATCGACTTCACTAAGCCGATCTACCGCATTCCGACCATGTTAATCGTGAAAGAGGGCGAGAAGCTGCTGCCAACCGCCGAATCACTGAAAGGGAAAAACATCGGGGTGCTGCAGGGTTCGATCCAGGAAACCTATGCCAAGAAGCATTGGGAAGCGCAGGGCGTTACAGTGACTTCTTATCAGGATCAGAACCAGGTTTACAACGACATGGTTGCCGGTCGTCTTGACGGCACGCTGGTGATGTCAGCTGCCGGTCAATCGGGCTTCCTCGAAAAGCCGCAGGGTAAAGGTTTCGCCTTTGCCGGCAAGCCGGTAGAAGATGACACTATTCTCGGTACCGGTATTGGTTTTGGCCTGCGTAAAGGCGATGACAAACTGAAACAAGAGCTGGATGAGGCAATCACCAAGGTGCAAGCCGATGGCACCGTCACTAAGCTGGCGGCGAAATTCTTCCCTGGGATTGATGTTTCAGCGAGCAAATAACCTAAAAAAGGTCGCCATGAATGGCGACCTTTTTTTATTTCGCGGCTAAATAGCACAACGCTTCGGCCACCTGATACGACTTCACAAACGAGGGAACCGGCAAAAACTCAAAACGCGAATGGAAGTTGTGCGCGCCGGTGAAGAAGTTCGGCGTCAGCAGCCCTTTCGCTGACAGCGCTGCACCGTCGGTGCCGCCGCGCATCGGGATCACCTTCGGTTCCACGCCCACTTGCTCTAACGCGGCAAAAATCAGGTCAATCGCACGACGGTCTTCACCAATTGCATTACTGATATTGCTGTAAGTATCGTTAATCGTCAGCGCTACATGGCCGGTGGGATAACGCGCGGCGATTTCATCGGCCACTTCCACCAGTTGCTGTTTCTTCGCATCAAAACCCTGCAAATCGAAATCACGAATTGAGGCTTTCAACATCGCGCGGCTGGCGTTGGCATTCATATCGTTGAACCAGATATAGCCTTCGCGGCCTTCGGTGTGTTCGGGGGTTTTTAAGCGATCGAAGCGGGAGATGAAGTCATGCGCCATCAGCAGCGGATTGACCAATACGCCTTTGCCCGACATCGGATGCGCCGGCACGCCGGTAAACACCAGCTCAGCGGCGGCGGCATTGAAGTTTTCATACACCACTTCACCCAGCTCGCAGCAGTCGATAGTCCAGGCGAAATCGACGTTAAAGCGCTGCTCCAGATCCAGCGCTTTTGCGCCACGCAGGCCAATCTCTTCATCGGGCACAAACGCCACCACGATATCACCGTGATCGCCGCGCAGGTTCTCCAGCAACGTCATAACCACCGTCACCGCTGCTTTGTTATCGGCGCCCAGCACGCTGGTGCCGTCGCTGAAGATAATCTCCTGCCCGAGATAAGGTTGGATCTCCGGATGTTCCGCCACGCGCAGCCAGATGTCCTGCGTGCTGTTAAGGCACAGATCTTCCCCGATGAACCTGAGGGTTTGCGGGTGGATATCTGGCGACAGGCCAACATCCACGGTATCAATATGGGTGATAAAACCGATACGCGGCGCATCAGGGCGATTACCGGGTTTCACCGCAGTGACCGTGGCGTGCTGGTCAATCACGATATCCTGTAAACCCAATTCGTCCAGCTCCTTGGCCAGTAACTCCGCCATCGCATGTTGGGACGGCGTACTCGGCAGCGTGGTTGATTTGGCATCGCTCTGGCTGGAAACCGCCAGATAACGGTAGAAACGCTGGGTCAATTGGCTGGCAAGTTGGTCTGTCATCACAATTCCTTATTAGCATTGCGGCGTCTGTAGTACGCGTGCTGGTTAAATCATGTTATTTATTAATCAGATGAACATTACATAACGAAGCAGACTCATGGAAGTCAATAAAAAGCGAGGATCATGATGAAAAAAATGATGGCAAATCTCACTCTCACTGCAATCGGCTTGGCGGTCGCGGGCGGGGTTTCGGCAAAAACGCTGGTGTACTGTTCAGAAGGATCGCCAGAGAACTTTAACCCGCAATTGTACACGTCGGGAACCAGCGTCGATGCCAGCGCGGTACCGATTTTTAACCGACTGGTGGACTTCACGCCCGGCACCACCGAACTGGTGCCGAGCCTCGCCGAGAGCTGGGATATCAGCCCGGATGGTAAGGTCTACACCTTCCATCTGCGCAAAGGGGTGAAATTCCAGAGCAACAAGCTATTTAAGCCGTCGCGCGATTTTAACGCCGACGACGTAATCTTCTCGTTTATGCGCCAGATGGATGCCAAAAACCCCTACCACAATGTCTCCGGCGGTAACTATGCCAACTTCGAAAGCCTCGAGCTGGCGAAGCTGATCACCAGCATTGAGAAGGTCGATGACAATACCGTGCGCATCACCTTAGCTCACGCTGAAGCGCCATTCCTCGCCGACTTAGCCTGGTATTTTGCCTCGATCCATTCGGCTGAATACGCCGACCAGATGTTGAAAGCCGGCACGCCGGAGAAGGTCGATATGGAGCCGATTGGCACCGGGCCGTTTGAGCTGGTGCAGTATCAAAAAGATTCGCGCATTCTCTATAAAGCCTTCCCGGAATACTGGCAGGGCAAGGCGAAGCTCGATCGTATTGTCTTCTCGATCACGCCGGACGCCTCGGTGCGTTATGCCAAGCTGGAGAAAAATGAATGCCAGATTATGCCGTTCCCCAATCCGGCCGATCTGGAGAAGATGCGCACCAATCCCGATTTAACGCTGGAACAGAAATCAGGCCTGAATACCGGTTTCCTGTCGTTCAACACCACCAAAGCACCGCTGGATAACGTCAAGGTGCGTCAGGCGCTGGCGATGGCGATCAATAAGCAGGCGATCATTGATGCCATCTTCAAAGGTACTGGCACGGTAGCGAAAAACATCCTGCCGCCGGACGTGTGGAGTGCGGATAAAGATCTGAAGGATTACGACTACGATCCGCAGAAAGCCAAAGCGCTGCTGCAGGAGGCGGGGATTAAGCCAGGCACCGAAATCGCCCTGTGGGCGATGCCGGTACAGCGACCGTATAACCCGAATGCGCGACGAATGGCGGAGATGATTCAGGCGGACTGGGCCAAAGTGGGTATCAAAGCCAATATCGTCAGTTATGAGTGGGGCGAATACCTCAAGCGCGTGAAAGGCGGTGAGCATCAGGCGGCGCTGATGGGCTGGACCACGGCGACCGGCGATCCGGATAACTTCTTCGGCCCGCTCTACAGCTGCACCTCGGCGAATGGCGGCTCCAACTCGTCAAAATGGTGTTATCAGCCGTTTGAGAAGATCATTACCGAAGCGCGCGCCGAGCAAAATCACGACAAACGCGTGGCGCTGTATCAGCAAGCGCAGCAGATTATGCATGATCAAATGCCAGCGGTGATGATTGCTCACTCAACCATCTTCGAGCCGGTGCGCAAATCGGTGAGTGGTTATCAGGTCGATCCGTTCGGTAAACACATCTTCTACCCGGTGGATATCAAGAACTGAGTTACGGCTTCCAGCGCTGGCGCAGCGGTTCCTCTAACGCATCCAGCTGTTGCAGCAAAAAGGTGAGAAACACATTCAGGGCGGCACTGCGAGGTCGCCCTGATTGCGTCTGCAGCTGCAAGGTGCGCTGGCTCAGCTGATCGATGCCTACCGAGCGCAAAATCAAACCGTGCGTTTCCGCTTCCTGCAGCACGGTAAAGGCGCTGCAAATTGTCACCGCCTGCGGCGTGCGCAGCAGGAATTGAAACAACATCGAAAAGGTATCGCAGGTCATCACCGGCTCAACCAGGCTGCCATTCATATGGCTGGCGAGCTCAAACAGTTGCCGCACGGTGGTGTTTTGCTGCGGCAAGGCCAGCGGATAGTGACTGAGATCGGCGAGCGTGACCTGCGGCGCGTTGGCCAGCGGATGCGTTTGATGCATCACGATTAATACCGGTGCCGGCCACGAACCCATCACTTCCACACCGCGCTCAGCGTGAAGACTAAATTGCAGCGCCACGTCACACTCGCCGTTGCGCAGCGCTTCCGCCACGCCTTGCGTGCTGGCGACTTTCACATCAAACAGCACGCCCGGATTGTCATTGCGAAAATCTGCGATCAAACGCGGTAGCAGCGTAAATGCCAGCCCATCGGTGCAGGCCACGCGAATCAACGTGCGGCGCACCGCTTTCAGTCCCTTAATTTCCGCCAGCGCATACTCCATATCCAGCAGGTTCTTTCGAACGTGATGTGCAAAGATTTCGCCCGCTTCGTTCAACACCATGCCGCGCGCGTGACGCGCAAACAGCGGCACGCCAACCTGATTTTCCAGCCGCTGAATTTGCCGGCTGATCGCCGACACCGCCACAAACAGCTGTTCGCTGGCGGCGCTGAGCGAGCCAGTATTAGCGACGGCGAGAAAATAGCGGATTTCACTGCTTAACATGCGGATGCCTCATGGTGGTGCATGCCTCGAAATCGGGCAGGCTAGCTTTGCTATAAAAGCAAATCTTACTCGATAAATTGATAATTGTGGCAAAGCAGTGTTTCCGCAAAGATGCCTTAACGACAAAACAATAAAAGACAGGGCAAACATGACAGCACAACAGGCGGTTCAACAGGCCACCGCTTATTTTGACAGCGGGGAGTTTCAACGAATTTTGGCGCGTCGCGTGGCGCAACGTACCGAAAGCCAGCGCGACGATCGTGACAACGAATTACAGCGCTATTTGCAGGATGAGATCGGCCCGCAGCTGATCGCTCTGGGCTTCACGTTGCATTTCATCGACAACGCGGAAGCTGCTAATCGACCGTTCCTCGTGGCGGTACGCATTGAAGATCCCATGCTGCCAACCTTGCTCAGCTATGGTCACGGCGATGTGGTGTTTGGTGATGATGAAAACTGGCGCGACGGCTTATCGCCATGGCAGATGGTTGAAGAGGGCGATCGCTGGTATGCGCGCGGCAGCGCAGATAATAAGGGCCAGCACTGCGTCAATCTGGCGGCGCTGGAGCAGGTGTTTGCGTTGCGCGGTGGCAGCCTGGGCTTTAACTGCAAAATACTGTTCGAGATGGGTGAAGAGATCAGCTCGCCGGGGCTGGCGCATTTGTGCCAGCAGCATGGCGAGCTGCTGCAAGCCGATCTGTTTATTGCTTCAGACGGTCCGCGTCTCAATGCGGTTCGTCCAACGCTGTTCCTGGGCTCACGCGGCGCGGTTAATTTCCGTTTGACCGTTAACGCGCGTGACAACGCTTATCACTCCGGCAACTGGGGCGGATTGTTGAGCAATCCGGGTACGCAGTTGGCCAACGCCATCGCTTCGCTGGTCAACGCGCAGGGCGTGTTGCAGGTCGAGGCGCTGAAACCCAACTCTTTGACGCCGCAGGTGCGCGATATTCTCGGCGATATCGAGGTGGGCGGCATGCCGGGCGATCCCGATATCGACGTGAACTGGGGCGAGCCGGGACTGACGCCAACCGAACGCCTGTATGGCTGGAACACGCTGGAAGTGTTGTCGTTTCTCACCGGCAATCCGGCGCGTCCGATGAATGCTATTCCGGGCAGCGCCACCGCCGTTTGTCAGCTGCGTTTTGTGGTGGGTACCGACTGGGAAAATCTCGCCCAGCATGTGCGCGCCCATCTGCATCAGCACGGTTTTGACTATGTGGAGGTGGAGTTTATGCGCGGATCGCCCGCGACACGCCTTGATCCCACCGATCCGCTGGTCAATTGGGTGCTGACCAGCATGGCGGAAACCAGCGGTAAGAAACCGGCGCTGCTGCCTAACCTCGGCGGTTCGCTGCCCAATGACGTGTTCTCCGATATTCTCGGTTTGCCAACCTTGTGGGTGCCGCACTCGTATCCGGCATGTGGCCAGCATGGCGTCAATGAGCATATGTTGAAATCGATTGCCCGCGAAGGTTTGCAGATTATGACGCGTCTGCTGTGGGATCTCGGCGAGCAGGGAACGGAACTGGTGGCGCAGCATCGTGCGCACGTTGGAGGTGGCCAATGAGTACATTAAATACCACGATGCCGTTGAACGCAGCGAAGCCCAATCTGCACAAAACGCTGTTCGCGACCTGTATCGGTAACGCGCTGGAGTGGTTTGATATCGCCGTGTACGGCTTTTTTGCCAGCTACATTGCGCATGCCTTCTTTCCTACCAGCGATCCGTCGGTTTCAATGTTGCTGACCTTTGGCAGTTTTGGTGTGTCATTCCTGATTCGTCCGCTGGGCGCGATTGTGCTGGGCAACTATGCCGATCGTCACGGTCGAAAAAAAGCGCTGCTGTTATCGATCAACCTGATGATGCTCGGCGGCGCGGTCATCACCTTTATGCCGAGCTACAGCAGCATTGGCCTGATGGCACCGCTGCTGATTTTGCTGGCGCGTCTGGTGCAGGGTTTCTCTGCCGGGGGCGAATTTGGCAGCTCGACGGCGTTTCTGGTTGAACACTTCCCGGAGCGCAAAGCCTTTATCGCCAGCTGGCAGTTCGCCACGCAGGGCGCCAGTACGTTGATGGCGTCGGCATTTGGACTCGGACTGACGCAGATTCTCAGCGAAAGCCAGATTCAGGATTGGGGATGGCGTATTCCCTTCGCCTTCGGCCTGCTGATTGGCCCGCTGGGGATCTATATCCGACGTCACGTACATGAACCGGCGAGCTTTGCTGAGCACAAACCGGAAGCCGCGCCGCTGAAAAGTCTGTTTGGTCGCCAGAAGGAGTTGATGCTGTTGGCGATAGGCCTAATGGTGATTTCGACTGCGGTGAACTACATGCTGAACTATGTGCCGACTTACGCTACCAAAAATCTGCACCTGTCGGGCAGCGTGGCGTTTACTGCTACCTTGTTGGCGGGCGTGATTCTGACGGTGGTCACGCCCATTATGGGGTTATGGGCCGAGCGGGTGGGGCGCGTGCCGCTGATGTGGGGATCGTTAATTTTGCTGATCGTCACCATCTATCCGGCGTTTAAGCTGGTGGTTGATCACACCACGCCGACTACGTTGATTTTGCTGGTGTGCTGGATGGCGCTGCTGAAGTCGATCTACTTCTCAACGGTGCCGTCGGTGATGGCGGATCTGTTCCCGATGGGTACGCGCGCCAGCGGCATGGCGATCAGCTATAACGTGGCGGTTACGGTGTTTGGTGGCTTTGCCCCGCTGATTTGTACACTGCTGATTAGCGTGACCGGCACAAGTCTGGCGCCCGGTTATTATCTGATGGCGATGTCGCTGTTAAGCGGCCTGGCGCTGCTGCGCAGCCAGAAGCGGGTTTCATAAAGGTTTCAGGGTTACAGGTCGCCACTTATGGCGTAATGCTTGTCAGCTAAGGCAACGGCGAGTGTGCTGGCCGGGGCCACTTTTGGGCCGGCGGTCCTCGCGCCGCTAGCGCGGTACCTTCACTTCACTCGTCTGCCTGACGGACCGGCGGAGACGGGACGTCCTTGTCCCGGCTCCGCCTTTCGCCCGCGTCCTGCGGGCTCTCCTGGCTTCCTCGCTTCGTTCAGCTCTGCGGATTGCCGGCCCAAAAGCGGCCCCGGCCTGCTCATCAACTTCAGTGCGTATTATTGAAAAGGGCTCATTTGCCAGAGGCGCTGGCGCGTCTGCTGCGGCAAAAGGGCTATTCGCAGCGCTGAGGCTTTTACGTTGGGCCAGGAGCCTCACGCAGGGATGCGTGAGGCAGTTCGGGGCCGGCCATGGATGGCCGATCCGCGAACGGTCCGTTGGCACAACGTGGAAGCCGAAGGTACCGCGTTAGCGGCGCGAGGACGGCCCGTGACGCAGCAGATGTGTCAGTGCCCGCACGAATAGCAATCCTGAAGAAAAATGCTTTCTTACTAACAAGCATTTTGCTGTTCATGGCTTCTGGAGATCACTATCTACGAGAACTGCAAATACGCCACGTGCGTCTGCAAGAACTCTTCCAAACCGTGACGGCCATCAGCACCGCCAATGCCCGATTTACGCCAGCCCGCATGGAAACCTTGCATCGCCTCGAAGTTCTCGCGGTTGATATAGGTTTCACCAAACTTCAACTTACGCAGGGCAACCATCGCGGTGTTGAGGTTCTGAGTGTAAATCGATGAGGTCAGACCATATTCACAGTCATTCGCCAGCGCTATGGCTTCATCAAGGGTTTTAAAGGTCATCACTGGCAGCACTGGACCAAAAATTTCCTGCTGCATGATCTCCATATCCTGACGCACGCCCGTGATAATGGTTGGTTCAAAATAGAAGCCTTTGCTGCCTGCACGCTTTCCGCCCAGCAATACTTTGCCGCCATCCGCGACCGCGTTCGCCACTTTCTGCTCAACGCGTTCCAGCGCGGCCGCAGTGATTAGCGGCCCCATATCGATATCGTTTTGCTCGGCCGGATTACCAAACTTCACCTGCTGCATGGCGGCAGTCAGCGCGCTGATAAAGCGGTCGTAGATGCCTTCCTGCACGTAAACGCGTTCAGCACAGTTACACACCTGTCCGGTGTTGATCACGCGGGAGCTAACAATCGCTTTGACCGCCAGATCGAGATCGGCATCATCCATGACGATGGCCGGCGCTTTTCCGCCCAGCTCCAGTGATACTTTGGTGACATTTTTCGCTGCAGCTTCCATGGTGGCGATACCGGCGTTGACGCTGCCGGTCAGACTGACCAGGCCGACTTTCGGGTTGCCTGCCAGCTCCTGACCAATCTCCGGGCCATAGCCGTAAACAAAGTTGATCACGCCTTTCGGCAGACCAATTTCATGGATGATGTGCGCAAAAATCGCCGCATTGTTAGGCGTCAGCTCACTTGGCTTGATAACAATGGTATTGCCGGTTACCAGCGCGGGCGCGGCTTTACGTGCAATCAGGAAGAAGGGGAAGTTCCACGGCAGAATGCCGGTGGTGACGCCAATCGCTTTCCTGAACACAAAGATGTTTTCGTTGGGACGATCGCTATTAACGATCTCGCCATCATAACGGCGTGCCCATTCGGCCATGTACTCAAGATAATCAGCTGTAAACAGTACTTCAGTTTGCGCCAGACCCTGGGTTTTTCCGCCTTCGGCGACGATAGTGGCGGTCAGTTCTGGTTCACGCTGACGAATAGCAGCGGCAATTTTGCGCAGCCAGTTGCCGCGTTCAACGGCGGGGAGCGCTTCCCAATTCGGCTGCGCCACTTCAGCAGCGTCGATGGCCTGCGCGGCGTCGTGTTTACTGCCTTCCGGCACGCGCGAAAGTAATGCCTCAGTTGCTGGGTTAATCACTTCTATCCACTTATCGTTCTGATCGGCAACAAACGCGCCATTAATATAATGTTGATGGTGTGTTGTCATGTGCAGGTTCTCCGCGATCGGTTTCGTTAAAGATTTGTGAATTGAAGAGTGAAACAGATCAGGGTGTAGCACCTTTTTGCTATTGCCAATGCGACTTGAGGGATGGCAAAGAAGGGAAGAACAGTACGACAGACGCAGCATTCCTGGCGAAATGCCGCGCTTTCAGCGGCTTAGTAGTGATTTAAGGTATGTTAAAAAATGTCAGGAACCTGGCATCGCCGCGCCGCTGACAATAAACCACGCCAAAAAACTGACGCCAGCAATGATGATGGCAATAGGGAAAAGCAGTCCGATTTTCATAGTCATCCCGAGAGTTAAGCGATCTGCACGATCGCGCGATGGGTTTTCATCATACTGAACAGCTGGAATTGCGTGGCGTCGTCGACCTGACGCAGATGCTCACCTTTCTGATAATGAATCGCATGAACGTGACCCAGCTGTCGCCACACCACAATCACCGAAGCCAGCAGGGCGCAATTCTCCTCGCTCTGCACGCAATCCAGCGTGGCGTAATGTGCTTCATCTAATCCATTAATAAAGACGTTCAGCGCCTGCGCCGGCACGATGGCCCGGATGTCATCCAGCATCACGCGGCTCACCGATTGTGACAGCAACAGCCGCAATCTTTTGGTATTCATCTCAATCCTTCGTCCTGATGATTTTCCCAACGTTATACGGATTAAACGCCTGCGGGGAAAGTCTGGTACGCGGCTTTGTGTGACTGCCATGTTAACTGTTGCAGTGGCAGTGAATCAAAAACTGTGCTGATCGGCACAGCATAATAGAAAAATATGTTGAAGAATAAGCCACTTATAAAAATCACCCCGTGACCTGCCTGCGAATGCGATTTTGTGATCCTTATGTTGACGACCCACCGAATTTTGCCAGCAACCTCCGCTTTCCGGCAGCCATCCAAAGGCTGACTAAAAGCTGCCCACCGTAGACTGCCGGTAATCGGGAAACCGCCGGTTTCCTGTTGGCCTCAACCTTACGAAGGAATAACAATGAACAGTGCCATCATTGCAGGTATTTTCTGGCATCTGGTGGGTGCCGCCAGTGCCGCCTGTTTTTATGCTCCATTTAAGCAGGTGAAAAAGTGGTCCTGGGAAACGATGTGGTCGGTAGGCGGCGTTATGTCGTGGCTGATTCTTCCCTGGGCAGTCAGTGCGGTATTACTGCCGAACTTCTGGGCGTATTACGGCAGCTTTAGTTTCTCTCAACTGATGCCGGTATTTCTGTTTGGTGCCATGTGGGGCATCGGTAACATCAACTATGGTTTGACCATGCGCTACCTCGGGATGTCGATGGGCATTGGTATTGCCATCGGTATCACGTTAGTGGTGGGAACCTTGATGACGCCGCTGCTGCAGGGCCGCTTTGTCGAGCTATTCAGCTCACCAGGCGGACGTATGACACTGCTCGGCGTGTTAGTTGCGCTGATCGGCGTAGGGATTGTATCGCGTGCCGGTCTGTTAAAAGAGCGGGCGCTGGGCATCAATGCCGAAGAGTTCAACCTGAAAAAAGGGCTGATTTTGGCCGTAATGTGCGGCATCTTTTCGGCCGGCATGTCGTTTGCGATGGATGCCGCTAAGCCGATGCATGAAGCCGCAGCCAATCTGGGTATCAATCCACTCTATGTTGCGTTGCCAAGCTATGTGGTGATCATGGGCGGTGGTGCGTTAATCAATCTGGCTTACTGCTTCATCCGTCTGGCGGTAAAAACCGATATTTCAGTCCGCCGTGATTTCTCCGTCGCCAAACCAATGCTGCTGGCCAATATTGCGTTTGCTGTGCTGGGCGGCACCATGTGGTATCTGCAGTTCTTCTTCTACGCCTGGGGACACGCCAAAATCCCAGCACAGTATGACTTCATCAGCTGGATGCTGCATATGAGCCTCTACGTGCTGTGCGGTGGTTTGGTTGGTCTGGTACTAAAAGAGTGGAAATCGGCGGGTCAACGTCCGGTTCGCGTTCTCTCGCTGGGTTGTGTGGTGATTATCATTGCTGCCAACATCGTTGGATTAGGCATGGCAGCCTGATGTAAAGCCTGACGCCGCTACGGCACGTCAGGCCTTCACTTTCTCTGCTGAGAGTTCACGATGCGGCAGGAAACGCTGCCGCCAGGCGCTCGGCGTTAAACCGGTTTCCCGCGTAAACACCACCGAAAAGTAGTTACTGTCATCGAAGCCGCAACGCGCGGCCACTTCACTGATTAAGCAATCCTGCGTCCGCAGCAGATATTTCGCCTGACACAGCTGTAGTTGCCGAAGATAGTGTCCCACGGTCATACCGGTTTGCTGGCGAAACAGTTGTTTCAACGCGCGCTCGCTTAACTGATTCTGCTGGCAGAACACTGCCAAATCGAATGGACGGCTGATGGCACCTTGCAGCGCCGACATCAGCAGATCTAATTGTTCTCCTTCAGGTAATGCCCAGGGCCGATCGGCAGCATAACCGTGACGGCGTAGAATCAATGCTAATTGCAAAAACAGCGCCTCAGAGAGTTGAATCGATAGCGAATCACTTTTGCGGCTTTCGCGTTCCAGCTGGCTAATCACACCGCGCGCTAACGCCATCCCGCGGGTGGTCAAACGCCAGCAGCCCGGCGAATCTTCTTCTTGCGGCGGCAACAACTGGCTCCAGTCAAGGCTAAGACGAAAGCGATCGCGGCAGTAAAGAATGTTATCCAGCGCCAGATCGTTGACGCTGTCATAGCTGTGGCAGTCGTTATCGTGAATGTAAAAAACGTCGCCGCAGGTTACCAACCATGGACGATCGTTCAACACATGCAGGCCGTTACCGCGCCAGACGATAACGATTTCACTGAATTCATGACGGTGCGGAGGAAAGGAGGGCTGCGGCATGCGCTCGGCCACCGCAATCGGCAGATTGGTGGCTGGAAAATAGTCTTCGCGCGTTAAGATCAGCGACATGAGGAAACGCTCCAGTTATAGCATCTGCTGGCGCTCCGCTCTGGGCGCACAGCCAAATTCCCGCCGGAACAGCGTGGAGAAGTGATTGCTGTCACCAAATCCACACTGGTAGGCGATGTCTGTAATGCGCATATCGCTATGACGCAGTAAATGCCGCGCCTGTAACAGGCGAAGCCGATTAAGGTAACGCTGCGGTGTATTACCGGTTTGCTGCTTCATCTGGCGGTGCAGAGTGCGCAGCGACAATGAAAAACGATCGGCTAATGCATCCCACACAATCTCTTCACTGTAGTGCTCATTGAGCCAGTCGAGCAACCGATGTAAGCGTGCTTCCTGATCCTGTGATTGATCGTTGTGAGCCGCTTCGCGCAACAACACCAGCAGTTGCAGAAAAAGTTGCTCCTGACGTGCGTGACGTTCCAGCGACCACACATCTTGCTGCTTCATCTGCGTAACGATTTGCAGCGCCTGCGCCATCACCTTGTGATTGATGCGCCAGTGCGACGCGTAGTGATCCTCTTCTTCGCGCGGCAGGAGCTCCTGCAAACCCGAGAGAAAACGAAATGACGCCGGACTGCGATACAACACGTTGGTCAGACACAAATTTTCCGTTTGCTCATAAAGATGACGATCGTGATCGCGCACAAAGCACACGCATCCTGCGGATAAAGCTTGTGGCTGACCGTTAAACACATGAATGCCAGAACCTTGTTCCACCAACACAATTTCATGGAAATCATGATGGTGCTCCGGAAATGCCTGCTGCGGCACACGCGGCTCGATGGCGATGGCGTAATTCCCTTCAGGGAAGAAATCTGCGCTATGTAGAACGGTCATGATTCGCCTCTTAATTAACTCAACCGTTGCCGAGTCTACGCAGGCGCCCCGCACCTTACCTTGAATTTTCATCTTAGTGACGCAGGAAAATGGCTAATTTTTCAAGATCTCACCGGCGATTGACAGAAATGCGGCAAGGCTCACATCTCGCCACTTGTGTGGTTCTGTGAGCTTTCTCACGAACTTCTTTGTCAGCCTGCCAGTGACTATTACGCACTGGCAGTAAGGGGAAGGTGGCAAAAAGCGGAGATTTCTAATCTGTAGTCATCTCATTACAGGAAGAACACGCCATGAGTATGCGTAACATTGTTGCCATTGATTTAGGCGCATCCAGCGGGCGCGTGATGCTCGCACAATGGAGTTCAGCGAATCAGCAGATCAGCCTGCGCGAAGTGCGTCGCTTCACCAATCAGCGTGTGCGCCGTGCAGATTATGATTGTTGGGATTTGGATCGACTGGAGCAAGAGATTCGTTTAGGGCTGGCCCAGCTTGATGATGAAGGCATTGTGCCGGACAGCATTGGCATCGATACCTGGGGCGTTGATTTGGTGTTGCTGGATGCCAACGGTAAACGCGTCGGCGAGGCGGTAAGTTATCGCGATAAGCGCACAGAAGGGCACATGGCTCAGGCCATTAACGATCTCGGCAAAGGAGCAATCTATCAGCGCACCGGCATTCAATTCTTGCCGTTCAACACCCTTTATCAACTGCACGCACTGCATCAGCAGCAGCCAGATTGGCAGGAAAAAGTGCAGTATGCGCTGATGATTCCTGACTATCTGCACTATCGCCTTACCGGCCAGATGAACTGGGAATACACCAACGCCACCACCACACAACTGCTCAATATTCACAGCGGCGAATGGGACAGCGATTTGCTTGCGTGGGCTGGCGTGCCGGCTAAGTGGTTCGGCAAACCCACATCGCCAGGTAACACTGTCGGTAACTGGACCAGCGCCAGCGGCAACCACATTCCGGTGATCGCGGTTGCGACTCACGATACGGCGAGCGCGGTTTTGGCCACCCCGTTAATGCAGGATGATGCCGCTTATCTCAGCTCGGGAACCTGGTCACTGATGGGGATTGAGAGCTTGCAGCCTTGTGTCAGCACGGCGGCGCTCAATGCCAACGTAACCAATGAAGGTGGAGCAGAAGGCTACCGCGTTCTGAAAAACATTATGGGTTTGTGGCTGCTGCAACGTGTCTGCACTGAGCTGCAAATTACCGATCTCTGTTCGCTGATCAAAGAAGCCGCAAAAGAGCCCGCCTGTCGTGCGCTGGTTAACCCCAATCACAGCCGTTTTATCAATCCAGACAGCATGGTTCAGGAGATTCAAAACGCCTGCGCCGAACAGAACATGCCCGTACCGCAGACGCCGGCTGCGCTGGCTCGCACCATCTTCGACAGTCTGGCCTTACTCTATCGCCAGGTTATTGGCGAACTCGGCACACTGCGCGCGGCACCGCTGCGTCAACTGCATGTGGTGGGCGGCGGCAGTCAGAACCCGCTGTTAAATCAATTGTGTGCCGATGCCTGCCAGCTGCCGGTATTGGCGGGGCCGATTGAAGCCTCGACGCTCGGCAACGTCGGCTGCCAGCTCATTGCTTTGGGCGAACTGCGTGACGTCAGCGATTTACGCCGCTGCATTAGCCAAAACTTCCCGTTAGAAAAATTTGAACCGTTGAACAACAGCGCCTTCGCTGCCCATCAGGCACGCTTTGCCGCGCTCAGCCAACCTGCTAAGGAACTTGCATATGACTAAGCTGATTGAACAGGCCTTCGAACTGGCCAAACAACGTTACGCCGCCATAGGTGTAGATGTGGAAAAGGTAATGGCGCAGCTGGATGGCATTCCGGTCTCGATGCACTGCTGGCAAGGTGATGACGTGCGCGGCTTCGAAAATCCGAACGGTGAACTGACCGGCGGTATTCAGGCTACCGGCAACTATCCGGGACGTGCACGTAATGCTGATGAGCTGCGCTCTGATGTTGAAAAAGCGATGTCACTCATTCCGGGTGCTAAACGCCTCAACCTGCATGCGATTTATCTGGAGAGCGATAAGCCGGTCGACCGTGATGCGATTGAACCGAAACACTTCAGCAACTGGGTGGAATGGGCCAAAACGCACAAGCTGGGCCTCGATTTTAATCCAAGCTGTTTCTCCCATCCGCTGAGCGCCGATGGCTTTACCTTGTCACACGCCGACAAAGGGATTCGTCAGTTCTGGATCGATCACTGCAAGGCCAGCCGTCGTATCTCTGCACACTTTGGTGAGCAACTGGGTACCGCATCCGTTATGAATATCTGGGTGCCGGACGGAATGAAAGATCTCACCGTCGATCGTTTAGGACCGCGTCAACGCCTGGCGAGTGCGCTTGATGAAGTAATCAGTGAAAAACTCAATCCTGCGCACCACATTGATGCGGTAGAGAGCAAACTGTTTGGCATCGGCGCAGAGAGCTACACCGTGGGTTCCAATGAATTCTGCCTGGGTTATGCCAGCAGCCGCCAGACCGCGCTGACTCTGGACGCCGGCCACTTCCATCCAACCGAAGTGATTTCCGACAAAATTTCCACGGCCATGCTGTATGTGCCGCGCCTGCTGCTGCACGTAAGCCGTCCGGTGCGCTGGGACAGCGATCACGTGGTGATTCTCGACGATGAAACCCAGGCCATCGCTACCGAGATCGCGCGTCACAAATTGTTCGACAAGGTGCACATCGGTCTCGACTTCTTCGATGCGTCGATCAACCGCATCGCGGCGTGGGTAATTGGGACACGCAATGCCAAAAAAGCGCTGCTGCGTGCTCTGCTGGAACCTACCGACCAGTTACGCAAGCTAGAGAGCGAAGGGGATTACACCGGCCGCCTGGCGATGCTGGAAGAACAAAAATCGTTGCCGTGGCAAGCGGTGTGGGAAGCCTGGTGTCTGCGCCACGATGTCCCTGCTGATGCCAGCTGGCTGAGCGAAGTCCGTCATTATGAACAACAAACACTGCGTCAACGTTAAGGGACACACCATGCAAAATATCCTCTCTTCCGCTTTTGTTCAGGGAATGGTTAAAGCGACCAGCGACATGTGGTTGAAAGGCTGGGATGAGCGTAATGGCGGCAACGTCAGCTTACGTTTACTGCCGGAAGAAGTTAAAGATTTCGCCGGTGATTTCTATGCCGAGCCGCGCTGTATTGAGCTGACCAAACCTGCTCCAGCGCTGGCCAATGATTGGTTCCTGGTCACCGGATCGGGTAAGTTTTTCCGTAACGTTCAGCTCGACCCGGCCGACTGTCTGGCGCTGCTGCAGGTGGATGACAAAGGCTTGTCATACAAAATCCATTGGGGTTTGAGTAACGGCAGCCTGCCAACATCAGAGTTGGCAGCTCACTTCCAGTCGCACAGCGTGCGCAAGCAGGTCTCAAACGGCATTGATCGCGTCATCATGCATTGCCACGCCACCAACTTTATGGCGCTGAGCTATGTGGTAAATCTGGATTCCGCACGCTTCACACGCCTGTTGTGGGAAGGCAGCACCGAATGTCTGGTGGTGTTCCCGGATGGCGTAGGTATTCTGCCATGGATGGTGCCCGGTACCGATGGAATTGGTCAGGCAACGGCAGACGCAATGGCAAATCACAGCATTGTGATGTGGCCGTTCCACGGCATCTTTGGCGCGGGTCCAAACCTCGACGAGACTTTCGGCCTGATCGATACGGCGGAGAAATCCTCCGAAGTGGTGGTAAAAGCGCTGTCAATGGGCGGTATTCGTCAAAGCATCACTACTGAGCAGCTGATCGCGCTGGGTGAACGCTTCAACGTTAAGCCGTGGCAAGCCGCGCTGCAGGCGGAGCGCAGCGATGTTGCGTAAAGCCTTTGTGATGCAGGTGCATGCACACTGCCACGATGAGTATCTGCGCCGTCATACGCCAATTTGGCCGGAGCTGGCTGAGACGCTAAAAGCGCATGGCGCGCACAATTACGCTATCTGGCTGGATGCTGAACGCAATCTGCTGTTTGCCAGCGTGGAAATTGAGTCTGAAGCGCGCTGGGAAGCAGTGGCAAAAACGGAAGTGTGTCAGCGCTGGTGGGCATCGATGAAGGATTTAATGCCATCGAATCCGGATAACAGTCCGGTGAGTGCAGCGTTGAAACCGATGTTTTTCCTGCCTTAACGCTCGCTCACCTCAGTATTTGTACGGAGGCAATAATTTTAGGCCGACACGGAAGTCGGCCTGAATTTTATTTGGTGCTCAATTCACAATATCCCGCCAGAGCGGGCCAGATTGCCATCTGCGTATCCACGATCTGGTCAAGGTCCTCACGATTAGCGCCTTCACGCGCACGCACCGACATTCCCTGCAGTAAACACGCCAGGTAGCGGGCTAACCTTGCACTATTGGCACATTGCGGTAACTCGCCGCGCTGCTGCCGGGTATCAAGAAATGCTTTTAACGCTGATTCCTGCGCGTGATGCTGTTGAGCCAGCATTTGCGCCACTTCTTCTGAGCCGGAAGAGAGCGCGCTCGAGGTACAAATGAAGAAACAACCAGCAGGCTTATCACATGCGGTGAAGCATGCGGCGGTTGCGCGAAAATAGGCTTCAATGGCCGTTTTCACGTCTAAAGCATCATCATTTAGCACGGCGTTGCGTTGTGCGCTGAACGTTTCAATGTATCGCTGCATCGCCGCACGAAATAACCCTTCTTTATTTTCAAACTCAGCATAAAGGGTTGGGGCCTTAGCGCCGGTAGCGTTAACCAAATCGGACAGCGAAGTGCCTTCATAGCCATGCGCCCAGAACAACATCATTGCCTTGTCCAGGGCATCGTTGCGATCAAACACTTTCGGACGGCCGCGCGTTTTCCTGTTCACCACATCGATAACTTCTGTCATTGGGCACCTCAAAGCGTAAAAACACCCCATTAAATTACCGATCATTAAATAAATATGCAAGCGCAGCCCGGAATGAGTCTATTCGTCTTTGCCCGTTTGTGCTTTTTGCTTGCGAAAGCACCCAAATGGATAAGTCAAAAAGGGCTGGGAAGCCCATAATCACGCCACTTCCGATTAAAATAACGATCGTTAATAAAATTATTGACACGCGGGTACATTCGGCAGTAGCATTTAATTAACGGTTGTTAACTTAATCGCGACCGACCCCAATTCACCCGTTTAAGAGAGCAAAATTATGAAAAGCATCAAACTGACTTTGGCCGCTGTAGCATTGTCTTCAATCGCGTTTGGTAGCATAGCTGCAGACTTAGTAAACGAAGCGCCGCTGAATCAACAACAAATTGGTGTGGTTAGCGCATCAGGTAGCACCAACCTGACATCGCTGGAGAATCAGCTAGCGGAAAAGGCCAGTGCTGCCGGAGCAAAGTCATTCCGCATCACTTCGACCTCTGGCAACAACAAGCTAAATGGCACAGCAGTAATTTATAACTAAGAGAATTAAGCGGAGGGCAATTAAGCATTCCGCAGGAAGTGAATAAAAGGCTTCAGAAGATAACCTTCTGAAGCCTTTTTTCTTATCCGTTTGAACGCAGCTGAGGATAGCGGCGGAAGATAGCGATACACCAGAACAGTGCGGCAAGGCCAATAATGCCGCCGACGTTACCGACATCAGACATTTGCATATGCAAACTGACCTGATTACCCAGCAGCGCACCCGCGCCGATACCGATGTTGTAGATACCCGAGAACAGCGACATCGCGACGTCGGTGGCATCCGGTGCCAGCGCCAAAACGCGCACCTGCATCGCCAGACCAATCATCATCATTGCCATGCCCCATACGATGCACAGCACGGTGATTGCAGCGGGACGTACTGCAGCAAACACCAGCAAGCCCATGCTTAGGGTGATCATCGCAATTGCAGCGATCAGCATCGCAGAAGGGAATCTATTGCCCAGCGTACTAAACAGCACGCTGCCGAGAATGCCCGCTGATCCAAACAGCAGTAACAGTAGCGTGGTGAAATTATCATCGGCATTAGCCACCACCTGCATAAACGGTTCGATGTAGCTGTAAGCGGTGTAATGCGCCGTCACCACCACGGTAACCAGAACGTACATTGCCACCAGCGCCGGACGGCGGAATAGCATCGGAACGCTGCTCAGTGAACCCGTGTGCTCGCTAGGCAGACGCGGCAGTATGCGCATCAGCAAAATCAGCAATACCAAAGCAGACAAGCCGATCATGCCAAAAGTAGTGCGCCAGCCAAGATATTGACCGACGATACGCCCAATCGGCACGCCCAGAACCATCGCCAGCGCAGTCCCGGTTGCCAGCATACTCAACGCCTGAGTTTTCTTGCCTGCAGGCGCCACGCGAATGGCCAGCGAAGCGGTAATTGACCAGAACACGGCGTGCGCTAAGGCAATACCGATGCGCGAGATAACCAGCGAGGTGAAATCCCATGCCAAAGACGAGAGCACATGGCTGGCAACAAACACAATGAACAACACCGCCAACAGCAGGCGACGCTCAATATTGCGCGTTAACAGCATCAACGGCAGTGACAATAGTGCGACAACCCACGCGTAGATGGTCAGCATAATGCCAACATCGGCAGTCTTCATGTCATAGCTGGCGGCGATATCCGACAGCAGACCGACAGGCACGAATTCTGTGGTGTTAAAGACAAAAGCAGCAATAGCCAGCAGTACAACGCGTAGCCAGGCCGTTTTACGGGAAACAGTAGTAGATTGCATGGAGTTCAAATCAGTCAGACGGCAAATGAAAGGGCAAAAAGCACCCCAGAAAGTGACCGGAGTCACAAATTGCCGCTATTGTGGAGCATTAATGAGCGGAGGGAAACCGTTTGTCGGGCTTTTATTACTGAATATTTTTTATCAAGAGTGGCGTAATTAATAGCCTGAGTTTTTACGCTTTCTGTCATCAATACGAGAGCGAGCAAGATTAACAACGGGGGAGAAAGAGGCAACTGGACCTGACGCCACCTTGAGCGCCTTAAGGTCCAGTTATTATTACACTTAAATTTATAGTTATTATGAAACGCCGCAGTGCTGCTTAACAAAAGAGTTAGGTCTGCTGACCACTCTCACATCATGATTATCAGAGTCGCACCATGTGTTTTAGTGCCACACTATTCTGAGTCGTCATGTTTTTTTTTAACCCCACCGGACAGCAGTGCTCGCAGCCCAGCGCGCTGGCATAAAATTTACGCGCTTGCTGAATGGCGGCATTTGGCGTGTAGAAAGTCCCAAGAAAACGGCGTGCCTCATCGGCGGGTAGGTACGGGCATCCCGTTGCGTGTACTACATGGTTGTCGTTATAGCCGGCATGCTTATCGACGTAATAATAGAGTCCCATCTATCGTCCTCATTGCTGTGAAATAATAAAAGTCTAACTATTGTTGGAATGGAATGAATTATAGCGACGAATGGCCGTTTTGTTTTATCTGGGACTGTGAGATCACCGGATGGCGTGGACTTGATGAGAGAACGGGGCGCATTAGCCCCGTTTAACAGATGAAAGGTATTACAGTTTCCGGCACTGCAATCGCCAGCCGACCAGCAAAGCCATTAATAATAGCAAGCTAATGAATGCCGTAACGCCCATCCAGCCATAGCTGTGCCAGAACACGCCGCCCAATGTACCCGCCACGCTGGATCCAACGTAATAGCTAAACAGATAGAGTGACGATGCCTGGCCTTTAGCCCGACGCGCACGCGGGCCAATCCAGCCGCTGGCAACGGAGTGCGCCGCAAAGAATCCGGCGGTGAACAACATCATGCCGGGTAAAATCAGCCACAGTGAGTTAAACGCCGTCAGCAGCAATCCCGTCAGCATAATCGCAGTTGCGCCAATCATCACCGGACCGCGTCCAAAGCGGCTGGTCATCGCGCCGGCTTTCGGTGAACTCCAGGAGCCGGTCAGATAGACCACCGACAGCAATCCCACCACCGCCTGGCTCAGCGACCAGGGCGCACTCAGCAGGCGATAGCCGATGTAGTTGAACAGCGTGACGAACGCGCCCATCAGCAGAAAGCCTTCAGCGAACAGCAGCGGCAATCCTTTGTCGCGCCAGTGCAAACGGAAGTTGATCAGCAAACTACGTGGACGTAGCGAAGCTGGACGGAAATGACGAGATGCAGGGAGGATTTTCCAAAACATCAGCGCGCCCGCCAACGCGAAACAGCCAATCACGCCCACCGCAACGCGCCACGAGAAGAAATCGGTCAATACGCCCGTCAACAGGCGTCCGCTCATGCCGCCAATCGAGTTACCGCTGATGTACAGCCCCATGGAAAAGGCGATAACGCGTGGATGAATCTCTTCACTCAGATAGGTCATGCCAACCGCCGCAACCCCGCTCAGTGACAAACCAATCAGCGCGCGCATCAGCAAAATCCCCTGCCAACTGCTCATGGTGGCGGAAATCAAGGTACAGATAGCCGCGAGCAACAGCGCGGTAACCATCACCGATTTACGCCCAATCGCATCCGACAGCGGCCCGGTAAACAGCAATCCCAATGCCATTAAGCCGGTCGATAGCGAGAGAGAAATACTGCTTTGCGCTGGAGAAAAGCCAAACTGTTGCGATAACACCGGCAAAATGGGCTGCACGCAATACAGCAGGGCGAAAGTGGCAAGACCGGCAGAGAACAGCGCCAGCGTAACGCGCATAAACTGCGGCGATCCGCGTTCAATCCATTCTGAAGGGGTTGCAGCTGGAGCAGGCTTTACGGACAACTCGTCTTCATCGAGTATCACCGCCTGAGAAGAGCGACTCACGGAACATCCTCGTTTGAACAATCATGCCGTTACTGTAGGAAAGGGCGAATAGGTTGTACAATATATTAATAATCTCAAATGAGACTTTTAAAGTATGAATGTTGAGTTGCGTCATTTACGCTATTTCGTTGCCGTCGCGGAGGAACTGCATTTTGGCCGCGCCGCGCAGCGCCTGAATATTTCGCAACCGCCGCTGAGTCAGCAGATTCAGCAACTGGAGCAGGAAATTGGCGCCCAGCTTTTTACCCGCACCAATCGCAGCGTACAGATCACGCCCGCCGGCGCGCTGTTTTTGCAGGATGCGCGTGCCATTTTGTTACAGGTGGAGCAGGCCACCCGCCGCGCCGCACGCGTGCACAGTGGGCAGGAGGGCGAGTTGCGCATCGGCTTTACTTCCTCAGCGCCGTTTACCGGTCTGGTTTCTGACGCGCTGTACCAATTCCGCCAGCGTTGGCCAGAAGTACACATTCAGATGCAGGAGAACAACACGCGGCAGCAGCTTGCGCCACTTCATGACGATCGACTCGATCTTGGTGTGATGCGCAATACGCCGCTGCCCAGCGATCTGCAGCACCGCGTGTTACTGCGTGAGCCGCTATGCGCGGTAGTGCATTGGGCGCATCCGCTGGCCGATGCAGAGTCGATTTCCATTCAGGCATTAGCCAACGAGCCGTTTGTATTTTTCGATCCGCAAGGCGGCACCGCGTTGTACGGTGAAATCCTGGCGCTGCTGCATCGCTATCAAATCAAACCTTTTATTACGCAGGAAGTGGGCGAGGCGATGACCATCCTTGGTCTGGTGGCGACCGGACTCGGCGTTTCGATTCTGCCGGCGTCATTCAGCCGTGCACGTCTGGCCGATGTGGTGTGGATCCCTCTGCAGGAGAGCGACGCGATTTCTGAAGTTTGGCTGGTCTGGTCAGCGACGCGAGAACCGACGGCGCAAATGACAAATATGATGTCGCTGATGCTGCAAAATGCAGAGAATTGAGTCCGCAGTTGAATGAGGGCCCAAACTTTATGTGCGATAAATCACATTTCTAATCAAATATTTGACGCTGCTGGTCAATCTGCATCACCATAGCTGCTGTTTATTTAGAAGCGCGAAAATAATGGGAGCTGGGCGTGAATCTGTACAGTCAACCTGGTCATATTGATCAGATAAAACAGACCAACGCAGGTGTGGTTTACCGACTGATTGACCTTTACGGCCCGATTTCGCGTATTGAGCTTTCTAAACGTGCCCAGTTAGCACCCGCCAGCATTACCAAAATCGTGCGTGAAATGCTCGATGCCCATCTGGTTCAGGAAACTGAATTTCAGGAGCCGGGCAGTCGCGGTCGTCCCGCGATTGGTTTGATCCTCGATACGCTCGCCTGGCACTATCTCGCCGTTCGCATTCAGCCCGGATTTATTACGCTGACGCTGCGCGATCTCAGCAGCCGCGCGCTGCAGGAAGATCGCCTGCCGCTGTACGCCAGCGCCGACAAACCACTGCTGCAAACCTTGCACGAGACAGTGAATGACTTCTTTATTCGCCACCAAAGCAAGCTGGAGCGTTTGACCGCCATCGCCATTACCTTGCCAGGATTGATCAACGCCGCTTCTGGCGTGGTCCATCGTATGCCGGGTTATGACGTGCAGGATATGCCGCTGGGAGAAACGCTGGCGCAGCGCACCGGTCTGCCGGTGTTCGTGCAGCATGATATTTCCGCCTGGACGTTAGCCGAAGCGCTGTTTGGCGCATCCAGTGGCGCGCAACATGTGATTCAGATTGTGATTGATGAAACCGTCGGCGCGGGCGTGATCAGCGGCGGACAACTGCTGCACAAAAATGGTCGTACGCTGGTGGAAATTGGTCATACGCAAATCGATCCTTACGGCCAGCAGTGTTATTGCGGCAATAATGGCTGTCTGGAAACCGTCGCCAGCATCGGAAGCCTGCTTACTCTCACCGCCCAGCGTTTGCCGTCGCAGCCGGACAGTGTATTGCATCAGACGCCGTTGACGATTGAGAGCTTATGCGCAGCCGCGCAGCAGGGCGATCGCCTGGCGCGTGATGTGATTGCGGGCGTCGGACATCATATTGGCCGCATGCTGGCGATGATGGTAAACATCTTTAATCCTCAACAAATCCTTATCGGTTCGCCGCTGAATCAGGCCGCCGATGTGCTGTTCCCTGCGGTGAGCAGTACCATTCGACAACAAGCCTTGCCCGCATATAGCAGTGAAATCCAGCTCACACCAACGGCTTTCAGCGATCCCGGCACCTTTGGCGGCGCCGCACTGATAAAAGACGCGCTCTATAGCGGCCATTTATTGGTAAAACTGTTGCAGGGATAATTACAGCTCACCTTAAGTTTGTCCTAACGCAATCTGCCCGTGAAAACATTTCCTTAAACTGCCTCCTTCGCACGTTACACATCGCTTTAATGAAGGAGGAGAATGGTGAAAACGCTTTTTGTCACCGGTACCGACACCGCGGTGGGTAAAACCGTGGTATCACGCGCGTTATTACAGTGCTTTGCCAAGGCGAATCTGTGCGCCGCAGGCTTCAAACCTGTCGCCAAAAGCGCGCAACTCACATCTGAAGGCTTACGTAATAAAGATGCCCTGTTATTACAGCAGGCTTCAGGTCTCGCTCTCGATTATTCCGCCGTCAATCCTATCGCCTTACAAGAGGATGAAATCAGCACCAGCGCGTCGCAGCGTATAGATTATCCGTTGCTCAGCCGCAGTCTAAACGATTTGCAGCAGCGCGCCGCGCGCGTGGTGGTAGAAGGCACCGGCGGCTGGCGCAGTTTAATGAACGACTTACAGCCTTTGTCCCACTGGGTGCGGCAGGAACATTTACCCGTTGTGTTGGTAGTCGGCATTAAAGAAGGTTGCATCAGCCACGCTTTACTGACCGCCGAGGCGATTGCGCAGGATGGATTGCGACTCGTGGGTTGGGTAGCCAACCGTATTAATCCCGGTCTGGCGCATTACGCTGAAATTATTGATGTTTTGAGAGAAAAGCTAGGCGCACCTTTACTAGGCGAGTTGCCTTATCTGCCGCGCGCAGAACAGCGGGAACTGAGTGGTTATCTGGATATTTCACTGCTCGATGATAATTTTACGCACGACAATAGTGCAAAGCCTGCGGCCTGATGAAACAAAAAGCCGCAAATGATCAATGGCTGAATCTAAGATTTCAGATTCAGCCCTCCTCTTTACTGAATTTATTGCTATAATATTCAACATCTTACTTCCAGTTTTTGATGAACCCCTTGTTCTGGCGTGATTCATGCATCAGCAGCTCTGATGAATATTTTGCCGGAGCACCTGTATGTCGCAATCAGATGAGAAAGGTTTGTTGTATGGGCTGAATGACCGCATCGGTCCATTGCCTGCATTTTGTGCCGCACTGCAACATGTGCTGGCCAGCGTAGTGGGCATCATTACGCCGCCGCTGATTATTGGTTCCGTGTTGGGATTACAGGCATGGATCCCTTATCTGATCAGTATGTCTCTGCTCGTTTCCGGTCTCGGTACTTTCCTGCAGGCGCGCCGCTTTATGGGCATTGGCGCAGGCATGATCTGCCTGCAGGGCACCAGCTTTGCCTTTCTCGGGGTGATTCTGTCGGGCGGATTGATGGTCAAAGCGCGCGGCGGATCGCCAGAAGAGATCATGGCGATGATCTTTGGTTGCAACCTGGTGGCGGCGATGATTCCGATGTTGATCAGCCGCTGCATCGCGCCATTACGCAAAGTGTTGACGCCGGTGGTTACCGGCACCGTTATTACCTTAATTGGTATCAGCCTGATTAAAGTCAGCATCACCGATTGGGCTGGCGGCCATAACGCCAGCGATTTTGGCGCGCCCGGCAATCTGGCGCTCGGTGCCTTGACGCTGCTGGTGATTATCGTACTTAACCGTTCGCAAAATCGCTGGACGCGGCTGGTTGCGGTGGTGGCCGGCATTGCTGCGGGCTGTATCGCCGCAGCGTTAACCGGCCATCTCACCCTTAAGCCAATGGGTGATACGCCGTGGCTGGTAATGCCGGCGCTGTTCCGTTTTGGTTTTGCCTTTGACTGGACCATCTTCATTCCCATCGCGCTGGTATCAGTGATAGCCGTGATTGAAGCGGTGGGCGACCTCACGGCGAACTGCATGTTGTCGCAGCAGCCGATTGAAGGCGAAGCGTTTGAGCGCCGCATGCAGGGCGGTATTTTCGCCGATGGCATCAGCTGCTTGCTCGCCGCCGTGTTCTCTGCCTTTCCCAACACCACTTTTGCGCAAAATAATGGCGTCATCCAAATGACCGGCGTTGCCAGCCGTTATGTTGGCATGGTGATCGGCGTAATGCTGGTGCTGCTCGGTATGTTCCCGGCGATTGGCTATATGCTGCAGCAGATTCCACCGCCGGTACTGGGTGGCGCGACCATCGTGATGTTTGGGAGCGTGGTGGCGGCCGGCATCCGCGTGATGACGCAAACGCCACTTGGCCGTCGCGAGATGCTGATTGTTGCCGTGTCGTTTGGTATCGGTTTGGGTGTCGAAGCGGTACCTGAGGTGCTGAAACAGTTTCCGACGCTGATTAGCAACCTGTTTGGTCACGCAGTGACTACCGGCGGGATACTGGCGATTATTTTGAATGTCGTGCTGCCTTCAGAGCGCAGCGAAGCAGTGGCGGCAAAAACGGCTGAAGAGTCGCACTAACGTGCAGGGTGCATACGCAAGAAGAGGCGGCAGATCGTAAAGACGCCATAAACCATCCCTGGGGCTTGGCCCGCGCCATCCATGGCGCGGGACACTTTACTCCTCTGCCGCCTCTTCCTGCGTTTCAAGCATTGTGCGGTTTATGGATTCAACCGACGGCGCGTACGTCCAGAACTGAGATAATCGGCAATGTAATCCTGCGATATCTCGCCGCTATAACGACCTTCCTCATCGACGATCGGCATCCACACCGTGTTGTGCTCATAGAGCTTCGACAGCACCACGCGCAGGTTTTCTTCCGCTTTGCCGGTCACTTTAAAGGTATGCAGCATCTCTTCGCAGCGGCCAGTGGCGCCGCGCGCTTCACGCCGCTTCACAAATCCCAGTGGCTTGCCATCTTCATCAACTACCGTCACCGAACGCATATCGTTATCGTCCATGGTGGCGAAGGCTTCCTGCAGTGGCGTATTACGCTGCACGGTGATGGTGGGCTGCTGATCGGTGACATCGCCGGCCTGCACCAGCAACAAACGTTTCAGCGTACGGTCCTGACCGACAAAGGAGCCAACAAAGTCGTTCGCCGGTTTGGCTAACAGCTCATCCGGGCTGGCGCACTGCACAATTTTCCCCTGACCAAACACCGCAATGCGGTCGCCGAGCTTCAGCGCTTCATCAATATCATGGCTAACCAGCATCACGGTCTTCTTTAACTGGCGCTGCATCTCAAGGAATTCGTTCTGAATCACTTCACGGTTGATTGGGTCGACCGCACCGAAAGGTTCATCCATCAGCAATACCGGTGGATCCGCAGCCAGCGCGCGAATCACGCCAATACGCTGCTGTTGACCGCCAGACATTTCGCGCGGATAGCGATGCAGGAACTTGGTCGGATCGAGCGCCACCATGCTCATCAATTCCGTGGCGCGTTCACGGCAGCGCTTCTTATCCCAACCCAACATGCGCGGCACCACGGTAATATTCTCCTCGATGGTCATATTCGGGAACAGACCAATCTGCTGGATGACATAGCCAATATTGCGGCGCAGGGTGACGGTATCTTGTCCGCTGGTGTCTTCACCGTTGATCAAAATCCTGCCGCTTGAGGAGGGAATCAAACGGTTAATCATCTTAAGGGTGGTGGTTTTGCCACAACCCGATGGGCCGAGCAGCACGCACATTTCCCCGGCAGGCACTTCAAGGCTGACGTTGTCCACGGCATTGAGTGATGTGCCGTTCTTTTGCGTAAAGGTTTTCGTCAGGTTTTCCAGTTTTATCATTATCGAATCCCCTTAGGAGTCAGCGCCGACTGCAAACGGTGCAGCAGCCAATCAAGCACAATCGCGAGCAAACAAATCATCAAGGCACCGGCAATCAACATGCGCACATCGCTGCCGCTGATCCCGTCGAGCAGTTGCAGGCCCAAACCGCCCGCACCAATCACGGCGGCAATCGCCATCACGCCGACGTTCATCACCACCGCTGTACGAATACCGCCAAAAATCACCGGCAGCGCCATCGGAATTTCTACCCAGCGCAGACGCTGCCAGAAGGTCATGCCAATCCCGCGACCGGCTTCACGCAGTCCGGGAGACAAATTCTCCAGCGCGGTGTGGGTGTTACGCACAATCGGCAGCAGCGAGTAGAGAAACACGGCGGTAATAGCGGGAAGGGCGCCAATGCCCTGACCGATCATAGAAAACAGTGGAATCATCAAACCAAACAACGCGATGGTGGGAATGGTTAACACAATGGTGGCGATGCCGAGCACCGGCGTTGCCAGCCACTTAAAGCGCACAATCAAAATGCCCAGCGGTACGCCAACGATGATGGCGAAACCTACTGCCACCAGAACCAGCCACGTGTGTTGCCAGGTGAGCGTCACCAAGGTGTGCCAGTTATTCATGATGTAATGCAAGGTATCCACAGCGCCTCCTTACAGCATGTTCTTGGATTGAAGGAAATCACGCGCCACCTGTTGCGGCGACTGATGATCAATATCGACACGCTTATTCATCTCGGTGATCGCTTCGTCATTAATCAACGCGGAGAGCTGATTGAGCGCCGTATCCAGGCCCGGATGGCTTTTCAGCACATCCTGACGCACTACGGGCGTGACGTTGTAACTTGGGAAGAAGTGCTTATCATCTTCTAACACTTTGAGTTCGAACCCTTTCACGCGGCCATCGGTGGTGTAGATCAAACCGGCATCAACAAAGCCATCGCGAATCGCGTTGTAAACCAAGCCGGGATCCATCTGGCGAATCTGCGGACGATCGAGCGGCATGTTGTAGGCTTTCTGCAATGGCTTAAGACCATCGGAGCGGCCTGAGAATTCCAGGTCCAAACCCAGTTTCCAGTTATGATCCGGATCGTTCTTGCGTACCTCTTCCAGCTTCGCCACCAGTTGCGACATGGTGTTGATGCCTTCTTTCTCCGCACGATCGCGTTGCATGGCAAACGCATAGGTATTGTTCATCGGTGCAGGATTAAGCCACACCAGGCCCAATTTCGCATCCAGTTGTTTTACCGTTTTATACGCGTCTTCGGTCGACATCGGCTTATTGATGTGGTTAAAGATGATCAGCGAAGTTCCGGTGTATTCCCATGTCATATCAATCTGTTTATTGATCATTGCGTTACGACCAATAGTGGTGGCGATATTGGTCTTGGGGATCACCTGAAAACCTTTCTTCTGCAACCAGATCACCGTCATCGCGGAGAGGATGTGCTGCTCCGTAAAGCTCTTGGTTGCCATGGTAATCGGTGTTGCAGCCGCGGCGCTTTGGCTGATTGCCAGCGTCGCGGTGAGTGCCAGCGCAGTACGTTTAACCCAGCGCGCCAGCTTATTGGCAGTGGCCATCACAAAACTCCTTGTGTTAAGCCGCAGAGTGCGGGCTGAGATAACGTCCCAATGCCGCGAGCAGCATGTCGAGCACCAGCGCAACCAGCGCGGTGGCCACAGCGCCGAGGATCAGCGTAGGGAAGTCGTTGAGGTAGATGCCGGGGAAAATCAGCTCACCAAAACTGCTGGCACCGATCAGGAACGCCAATGGCGCGGTACCGACGTTAATCGCCGTGGCGATGCGCACGCCTGCCAGAATCACCGGCAGCGCATTGGGAATTTCCACCTGACGCAAACGCTGAAACTTCGTCATACCTATACCGTTGGCGGCTTCAATCAGCGACGGCGGTACCGCGCTTAAACCGGCAAAAGTATTACGTACAATCGGCAGCAGCGAGGCGAGGAACAGGGCAATCAGCGCGGGACGATCGCCGATACCGACAATCACCATCGCGAGCGCCAATACCGCCAGCGGTGGCAGCGTGTTACCCACGTTGAAGATTTGCATCACGTACTCTGCCGAGCGACGAGCAAATGGACGGCTGAGCAGGATGCCGCTGGGAATGCCCACCAGCAGCGCAAAGAACATTGACCAAAACACTAAAAACAGATGCTGCTGCCCGAGATAAACCAAATCTTCCCGCCGGTCGCGCAGCGTATTCAGCCCCAGCCCCCAAACCAGCAGGGCAATCACCGCAACAATCGCGAGCAGAGCCAGCCCAGCGCGGCGGGCGAGCGATGCATTTTGCATAGCCAGTGTCTCCCTGATTCAAGAAATCGTTCGATAGGTAATGTCATTCCCAGGATGACGGCGCAGTGTTAAAACGCACACACACGAAAATCCTTCACCCCGTTAAATTGCAGTTAAAATGACTGTTATCAGATGCTTTTTCAGTGAATATCTGGAAAGCACCGCTTAGACCTATAGCAATGCTTGTCGATAAGCGCTAGTTTTTGCGGCAAAATCAGACAGATAGAAATAATAAAAAACGCCATCTAACCCGCGTGGAATAAGGCATCATCCGACAATAAAAAATTTTCATCGAAATAAGTGACGTCGTAACAGATGGGGCGCACGTAGAGGAAACTGGTTTGGTGAATTTTCAGCTAGCCTTGTTAGAAATTAAGGAGACGTATGACTGAAACTGCAGAATTGAACACGGAACATCGCCACTGGATTCTTATCGGCTGCATGCTCGCTATGTTTATGGCGGCGATTGAAGTCACCATCGTAGCCACCGCCATGCCGACCATTATTGCCGATCTTGGCGGCTTTTCGCAGTTTGGCTGGGTATTTTCCATCTATCTACTGACGCAAGCCGTTAGCGTGCCGCTATATGGCCGACTGGCAGATATGTGGGGCCGCAAACGGCTGTTGTTTATCGGTGTTTCGCTCTTTTTACTGGGATCGATTCTGTGCGGATTTGCCCACAGCATGGCGTGGCTGATCCTGTTTCGCGCTTTTCAGGGGTTAGGTGCCGGGGCGATTATGCCGCTAACGTCCACCATTGTGGCGGACGTCTATTCGCCGCGCGAACGCGCCAACGTACAGGGCTGGCTCTCCAGCGTCTGGGGCGTGGCGGCAATCATTGGTCCGCTGAGCGGCGCGTGGCTGGTGCAGCACTTTAGCTGGTCGGTGATTTTCTGGGTCAACGTGCCGATTGGCGCCATCGCCATGCTGCTGCTGGCGCGTTTTCTTCCATCGCGCGAACAAAATCAGGCCACCACGCTCAATCTCACCGGCAGCTGCTGGCTGATGATCTGCGTAACGGCGTTGCTGGTCGCGCTGCTGCAGGCAGAAGTGCTCGGCTTCTGGCTGGTGCCGTTCCTGCTGCTGGCGGTCATTGCTGCCTGGCGTTTAAAACAGCATGAACAGCGTGCTGATGCGCCGCTGTTCCCGCTGGAAATCTGGCGCAGCCGGCTTATCGTCGCTGGCAACATCGGCAACCTGATTATCGGTGCCAGTATGATGGGCATCAGCGCCTTTCTGCCAACCTGGATTCAGGGCATCACCGGCGGCACGCCGCTGCAGGCTGGCAGCGCACTGGCGATGATGTCGATTGGCTGGCCGCTGGCCAGTACATTGAGCGGTAGGTTGATGCTTATCACCTCCTATCGCTTCACCGCGCAGTTGGGCGCGCTGCTGCTGATTGCGGGCAGCGCATTACTGCTGCTACTGCGCAGCGACAGCTCAATCGTGCAGGCCGGATTCACCGCCTTTGTGATTGGCACCGGCATGGGCATGACCAGCACCACGTTTCTGGTATCGGTACAGAACCATGCGCATTACGATATTCGCGGCATTTGCACCGCCTCAATCATGTTCAGCCGCATGATCGGTTCGGCGATTGGTACCGCGTTATTGGGCGCAGTGCTGAACCTCAACTTGTCGCTGCGTCTGCCGCAGGCCGACGATCCGATGCAGAAAATCATGTCGCCTGAAAGCCGCCAGGCGCTGTCGGAGGCGACGTTGCATGACTGGACCGGACAAATCGCCAGTTCTTTACATTGGGTGTTTGTAGTGTCGTTGCTGATTGCGCTGCTAACGTTGTGGGTGGCGTGGATAATGCCGCGGCAAAGGCCGGAAGTGGAGTAAAAGCAGGGCGGCCAGGGAGCCGCCCGAAAGTTTACTGCGCTGGCGTATCCTGAGAGCTCCCCGCGCTGTCTGGCACGGTGCTGTCACCATCACGGCCATTTTTCTTGTAGACGATTTTCTGTGTGTCGTTCTCACAATGACCCACAACCTGGCCGCCGACCTGATCGGCTTGATCATTGGCCACGATATCCAGCGTGAAGTCCGATTCGGCGACGCCGTTGTTAATGATTTTTTTGCTGATGTCCGCTTTGACGCTTTCACAAGAAGCTTGCGCCAATACCGGCAGCGACAACATCGCCATCAGCAGCACTGCATTACGTTTTTTCATCATTCACTCCTTTGGTCAGAAATCCTGTCAAAACTATAGCAGTGATAAACGATTAAGGTGCAATTGGACGTCCGGTGCGGCGGTCGAGGCAGCGCAGCGTATTCGGTTCCCAATAGGCGTTAACGTTGTAGCTCTTTTCGCAGGAGTCGCGGGTATCAAAGGCTTTGTCCGCTTTATCAAACTCTTTCTCAACGCGCGTATTGACCTTATTACGCAGGTTTTTGGTATCGTTCCACTGCTCTTTGCTCTGGCGCGCGGCTTCATTACTGGAGGCGCTGCTGCCATCTTCAATAATCAGGCGATCGGTTTTGGCCGTAGCGATGGGCGCAGCCATTAACAGGCTCGACGTCACCACGGTAGCCAGCAGGGCGGAAAACAGTTTTTTCATCGTCATTTCCTTCAGTTAACACCAGCACAGCCGGGATCGCGGCTGTAACAACCATGGCCGCTAGTATATCATCGCTGCTTCTTTGCTCACCAGCGGTGAGCGCTTTGTTTAGCTTAGCGAGAGATTTTCTATGCTGGTCAAAACCGCCTTGCTGTTTTTTATCACTGCGATAGCGGAAATTGTTGGCTGTTTCCTGCCGTGGCTGTGGTTGAAGAAGGGCATGACGGCGTGGCTGCTGGTGCCAGCCGCGGCAAGTCTGGCGCTGTTTGTCTGGTTGTTGACGTTGCATCCCGCCGCGAGCGGGCGCGTTTATGCGGCCTATGGCGGCGTATACGTGCTGACGGCGCTAATCTGGTTGCGCGTGGTGGATGGCGTAAAACTGAGTACGTGGGATTGGGTCGGCGCGCTGGTCGCCTTGAGCGGCATGTTGATTATCGTAACCGGTTGGGGCCGCGCGTAATCATCGGCCACACCGGCGTGCGATATCAGGGGGAAACATCCCGATGAGGTCGTCGCGGCGAAAGCCGCCGGAGCGCCTCATCGGGATGGTCGCCCCGGATATTTCGATCAAACAGCGTGTAACCGCGATTAACCTTTATGCACCTTCAGTCCCGCGGTGGTTTGCGTCACCGGCATAATCTCCAGCGTATTGATGTTGACGTGCTTCGGCAGCGTCGTCACCCAATACACCGCTTCGGTGACATCTTCTGCCGTCAGCGCGGTGGTGCCTTCATAAACCTGGCCCGCTTTATCGTCATCGCCCTTGAAGCGCACGTTTGAGAATTCAGTGCCGCCCACCAAACCTGGCTCGATATCGGTCACGCGCAGCGCGGTGCCGTGCAGGTCGGTACGCAGATTCAGGCTGAACTGGCGCACGAACGCTTTGGTCGCGCCATACACGTTGCCACCCAAATAAGGCCAGCTACCGGCAATCGAACCGATATTCACGATATGACCAACATTGCGTTCAACCATTGCCGGCAGCACCGCACGCGTCATGTACACCAAACCTTTGTTGTTGGTGTCGATCATATTTTCCCAGTCTTCGATATTGGCTTTGTGCGCCGGTTCCACACCCAACGCCAGGCCAGCATTGTTAACCAGCACATCAATATTGCGCCATTCAGCGGGCAGGGAGGCGATCGCTTCATCGATGGCGGCGCGATTACGCACGTCCAGCTGAACGGTATACAGATTGTCGCCCAACTCATCTTTCAGCTCTTTTAAACGCTCAGCGCGACGTCCGCTGGCGATCACTTTGTGACCTGTAGCAATGAAGCGGCGGGTGATACTTTGACCAAAACCAGCAGTTGCGCCAGTAACAAAAATAATCATCTCACTGTTCCTTATACGATTTCAGGTTATCAGCCACACCTTAGCATTAACCTCGAACCCATGCTCATGAAAACCCAAAGCAGCGTGTTGCAGGATTTTTCCTGCACATTACGAGTGCAATGGCGCACCACAAAGACGCATCCCAACAGGCGATAATCACGCCATGCGCAGTAAAACTCGCCGCAATGTTAAATCGCAACCGTTTGCGATAGCAGGCAACCGGTTGCGCATACGTTTGCTCGTCAAGCTTGACACAAAAACGCATCGGAACAACCTATTATATTGAAAGTAAACAGTATTTTTTGTTCTTTGCATTGGCATGCGCTTTGCAAACTATCTTTAAGGCAATCACCTGCACTCATAAAAAAGCACCAAGGAACCATTATGCCTTACGCACCCGAAACGCTGCTGCGCGCCAGCTTCTTTGATTTCACCGCTCTGGCCGCGCAGCCAGACGACATCGCTGCCAATGCACGCTATCTCGAAGATGGCTTATTAACGCTGCGTGACGGCAAAGTGGTCAGCCTGGAAAGCTGGCAAATCGCGGAAGGGCGCGTTGATCCCACGCGCGTTACCGATCTGCGCGGTAAACTGATCGTGCCCGGCTTTATCGATACCCATATTCATTATCCGCAAACCGAGATGATCGGCGCCTTTGGCGAACAGCTGCTGGAGTGGCTCAACCAATATACCTTCCCGGTGGAGAGCCAATATCACTGTCCCGATCACGCGGCAAAAATGTCGGCGTTCTTCCTGCATCAGCTGCTGTCGAATGGCACCACCACCGCGCTGGTGTTCGGCACCGTGCATAAGCAGTCGGTCGACTCGCTGTTCAGCGCCGCGCAGCAGCTGGATATGCGGCTGATTGCTGGCAAAGTGATGATGGATCGTAACGCGCCGGAATACCTGACCGAAACGCCGGAAGAGAGTTATCAGCACACGCGTGAACTGATTGAGCGCTGGCATCAGCGCGGTCGCCTGAGCTATGCGCTCACGCCGCGCTTTGCACCGACCTCGTCGCCGGAATTGCTGGATAAAGTGCGTCAGCTGCGCGAGGAGTTTCCTGATGTCTGGATGCACACGCACCTAAGTGAAAATCCGCAGGAGATCGCCTGGGTAAAAGCGCTATTCCCGGAGCGCGCAGGCTATCTTGATGTTTATCATCATCACCAACTTACCGGCAAACGCAGCGTGTTCGCGCACTGCCTGCATCTCGAAGATCAAGAGTGGCAATGCCTGCATGACACCGATTCATCAATTGCCTTCTGCCCGACCTCAAACCTGTTCCTCGGCAGCGGCTTATTCAACATCAAACGCTGCTGGCAGCAGGGCGTGCGCATGGGCATTGGCACCGACGTTGGCGCAGGCACCACCTTTAATCTGCTGCAAACGCTGGGCGAAGCCTACAAAGTCGGCCAGCTACAGCAATACAAACTCAGCGCCTGCGAAGCGTTTTATCACGCCACCTTAGGCGGCGCGCACGCGCTCGATCTGGATGACGTTATCGGCAATTTTAACCCCGGCAAAGAGGCCGATTTCGTGGTACTCGATGCTGCGGTGTCGCCGCTGCAGAAGCTGCGCAATGCCAACAGCAAAGACATCTGGGAGCGGCTGTTTGTGATGATGACGCTTGGCGACGACCGCAACATCGCGCAAACCTGGGTGAGCGGCAAGCCGGTTTGGCAACGCGAAAGTGAGGAACAAATCGCATGATCCAGTTCTTACTCAACGATCGTTTAATCACCGAACGTGAGCTTGATCCTAATCTCACCGTGCTTAACTACCTGCGCGGCCAGCAGCAGCGTCGCGGCACCAAAGAGGGCTGCGCGTCTGGCGATTGCGGTGCCTGCACCGTCACACTCGGTAAAGTGGTGGATGGACAGATGCAGTATCAGGCGGTGAATAGCTGTTTAACGCTGGTCAGCAGCCTGCAAGGCAAGCAACTGATTACCGTGGAAGATCTCAAACAGGGCCGCGAACTGCACAGCGTGCAGCAAGCGATGGTGGATTGCCACGGCTCGCAATGCGGCTACTGCACGCCGGGTTTCGTGATGTCGCTGTTTACTCTGCAGAAAAACAGCGCTGGCTGGGATCGACATCAGGCGGAACAGGCGCTGGCGGGTAATTTATGTCGTTGCACCGGCTATCGTCCGATCATGGATGCGGCGCAGCAGGCGTGTGAACAACCTGATGCAGATGCCTTCAGCGCCAATGCACCCGCGCTAGTACAGCGTTTACAGGCGCTCAGCAACGATGAAGTACAGATCATCGAAGCCGCGGGCAGCCGCTGCTATCTGCCGAAAACAGTAGCGCAACTCGCCGAGCTCTATCAGCAATATCCTGAAGCCCGTCTGGTGGCTGGCGGTACCGATCTGACGCTGCAAATCACTCAGCAATATCAGCGCTTGCCGCTGCTGATCGCGCTGGAGCAGATTGATGAGTTGAAGGTCTGCCACGAAGATGAAACGCATCTTTATCTCGGTGCTGCCGCCTCATTGCAGCACTGCTATCAGTTTTTAGCACAGCACATTCCAGCCTTTAGCAGCATGCTGGAGCGTTTTGCCTCATTGCAAATTCGTAATCAGGGCACGCTCGGCGGCAACATTGGCAATGCATCGCCGATTGGCGATTGCGCGCCGATGCTGCTGGCTCTAAATGCGCGTCTTGTTTTGCAGCAGGGTGAAAAGAGGCGAGAAGTCCCGCTCGATCAATTCTTTACCGCCTATCGTCAAACGGTCTTGCTGCCAGGTGAATTCATTCGCAGCATCACCATCGCCAAAGTGACGGTGTCACCCAACTTTGCGGCGTGGAAAGTGGCTAAACGGCTGGATGATGATATTTCCGCCGTTTTCGCCGCTATCAATCTGCACATCGCGGAAGGGCTAATTGTGCAAGCGCGGCTCGCCTTTGGAGGTATGGCCGCCACGCCGAAACGCGCGCTGGCGGCTGAAGCACAACTGCTGGGTCAACCGCTGCATCTCAGCGCCATCGAAAAAGCCTGCGCCGCGCTGAGTGTGGATTTCAAGCCGCTAAGCGACTTCCGCGCCAGCGCCGATTATCGCTTGCAGGTGGCGCGCAATCTGTTGCGCCGCTACTACGCACAAGCGTCTGGCGAGCTGACCATTACTGAGGTATCGCGCTATGTCTCATAACCGTCCGGAACTGAACGAAACGCTGCTGAAAGCCCAGTTTGCCACCGACATGCAAACGGGCGTCGGGCGCAGCAATAAACACGAAAGTGCCGATAAGCATGTCTCCGGTGAAGCGCTGTATATCGACGACAAGCCAGATCTGCCGGGATTGCTGCATCTCTGTCCGCGTCTGAGCGAGCATGCGCATGCGCACATCACCAAACTGGATGTGCAGCCATGTTACGCGGTGCCGGGCGTGGTCAGCGTGCTAACGTGGCGTGATGTGCCGGGCCTCAATGATGTCGGTCCGCTCGAACCGGGCGATCCGCTGCTGGCGCAGGACACAATCGAATATTTCGGTCAAATCGTCATTGCCGTCGCCGCTGATTCACCGGAAGCGGCGCGTGCCGGCGCCGCAGCGGCGATTGTTGAGTACGAAGCGCTACCGGCGGTGCTCGACGTGCGTGAAGCGCTGGAACAGCGTTTCTTTGTGCAGCAGCCGCACATTCACCAACGCGGTGATGCTGACGCTGCGCTGGCGCGGGCGTCACGCCGTATTCAGGGCGAATTTCACATCGGCGGTCAGGAACATTTCTATCTGGAAACCCAGACGGCGCTGGTGATCCCCGGCGAAGATGACAGCTTGCAGGTGTTCTCTTCGACGCAAAACCCCACCGAAGTGCAGAAACTGGTGGCGGAAGTGATGGGCATCACCATGAACAAAGTCACCATTGATATGCGGCGCATGGGCGGTGGCTTTGGCGGCAAAGAGACGCAGGCGGCGGGCGTGGCGTGTTTGTGTGCCATCGCCGCGCGTCAGCTGCGAAAACCGGTAAAAATGCGTCTGGCGCGCCGCGACGATATGCAGATCACCGGCAAACGCCATCCGTTTTTTGTCCGCTACGATGTCGGCGTCGATGACAATGGTCGCTTCTGCGGCGTGAAGATCGATCTGGCCGGCAACTGCGGTTATTCACTCGATCTCAGCGGATCGATTGTCGATCGCGCGATGTTCCACGCCGATAACGCGTATTACCTCGGCGATGCACTGATTACCGGCTATCGCTGCCGCACACATACCGCCTCGAACACCGCGTACCGTGGCTTCGGCGGGCCGCAAGGCATGGTGGCGATTGAGCAGATCATGGATCACGTCGCGCGCGAAGTGGGAATAGATCCGCTCGAACTGCGCAAACGTAACTATTACGGCAAAACCGATCGCAACATCACCCATTACCACCAGCAGGTGGAAGACAATCTGCTGGATGAGATGACGGAGCAATTAGAAACCAGCAGCGAATACGCCGCGCGGCGTCGTGACATCAGCGCATTTAACGCCAGCAACCGTTTTATGAAACGCGGACTGGCGCTGACGCCGGTGAAATTCGGCATCTCATTTACCTCCAGCTTCCTCAATCAGGCCGGCGCGCTGATTTTGATTTACACCGATGGCACGGTGCAGCTCAATCACGGCGGCACCGAAATGGGCCAGGGCTTAAACACCAAAGTGGCGCAGATTGTGGCGGAAGTGCTGCAGATTGATATCAGCCAGATTCAGGTGACCGCCACCGATACCGGCAAAGTGCCCAACACCTCGCCAACCGCAGCGTCCAGCGGGGCCGATCTCAACGGCAAAGCGGCGCAAAATGCGGCGCAAATCCTGCGCGATCGCATGACCGAGATGCTGTGTCAGCAACATCAATGCGCGGCAGACGCGGTGCATTTCAGCAACGGTATCGTGCGCGTCGGCGAGAAGCACTTCACCTTCGCCCAGGTTGCACAGCAAGCGTGGCTTAATCAGGTGCCGCTTTCTGCCACCGGTTTCTACAAAGTGCCGGGCATCCATTACGATCGCTCCGCCGGACGCGGCAAACCGTTCTATTACTTCTCCTACGGCGCGGCCTGCTGTGAAGTGCTGGTGGATACGCTGACCGGCGAATATCGTTTGCTGCGCGCCGACATTTTGCATGACGTGGGCGCGTCGCTGAATCCGGCCATTGATATCGGCCAGGTTGAGGGCGGTTTTGTGCAGGGCATGGGCTGGCTCACCTGCGAAGAGCTGGTGTGGAACGACAAGGGCAAATTGCTCACCGATGGCCCGGCCAGCTACAAAATCCCGGCGATCAGCGATGTACCCAGTGATTTGCGCGTCACGCTGGTTGAGAACCGCAAAAACCCGCAGGACACGGTGTTCCACTCCAAAGCCGTCGGCGAACCGCCGTTCATGTTGGGCATCGCCGTGTGGTGCGCGCTACAGGATGCGGTTGCCAGCGTCGATAACTATCGTCGCCATCCGCAGCTGGACGCGCCCGCCACGCCGGAGCGGGTATTCTGGGGGATTCAGCGCTTATCAGGAGCGGAACATGATTTATCATGACTGGATCAGCGTGTTGCACAGCCTGCGGGAAAAACGCGAAAGCTGCGTACTGATTACCGTGCTCAGCGAGCGGGGCTCTGTGCCGCGCGATCGCGGTAGCAAGATGGTGGTCAGCGCCAGCGACACTTTTCTCACCATTGGCGGCGGCCATCTAGAATATCAATGCATTGCGCAGGCGCGCGAGATGCTGCAGCAGCGCTGCACTCAACCGCGCAGTGAAGAGTTTGCGCTGGCTGCACGTCTCGGCCAATGCTGCGGTGGTCACGCCACTTTGCTGTTTGAACCGCTAATGCAGCAGCAGCCGGAAATCCAGGTGTACGGTGCAGGTCACGTTGGCCAGGCGCTGGTAAATCTGCTTGCCACTTTGCCGTGCCGCATCACGTGGATTGACAGCCGCGCCGCGCAGTTTCGCGCCGTGCCGCCCGGCGTGACGGTGCGTCAGGTTGAGGATCCGATTGACTGCGTGCAGGAAGCCGCACCCGACAGCTATTTTGTGGTGATGACGCACGATCATCCACTTGATCTGGCGCTTAGCGAAGCGATCTTGCGCCGCGGCGATTTTCGCTATGCCGGTGTGATTGGTTCTGCCACTAAAGCCCAGCGCTTTCGCTATCGCTTAGAGGGCAAAGGCATTGCGGCAGATTCCCTCGCACGTTTACGCTGCCCGATTGGTTTGGCGGATGTGAAGGGCAAGTTACCGGCGGAAATTGCCGTCGCGGTGGCGGGAGAAATCATCAGCGTTTATCAGCAGCAGGCGATAAGTTGTTGAGTGACGAGGAAACTGCCAGGATAGAACCATCCCGCCGCCACCGTGCGGCGTTGCTGATTATCAGGAGCGATAATGAATTCACGAGCCAATCCGTTTTTCACCGCCAGCACCTTGCCGTATCAAACCCCGCCATTTGACCAGATTCAGGAAGAGGATTTTCTGCCGGCGCTGGAAGCGGGGATTGAAGAGAAACGGCGCGAAGTGGCGGCGATCGCCAGCAATCCTGACGCGCCAACCTTCGCCAACACCTTTGAGGCGCTGGAACGCAGCGGCCAGTTGCTGAAGCGCGTGAATCTGGTGTTTGGTGCCATGACGTCCGCCAACACCAGCGATCGCCTGCAGGAAATCGATGAACTGATTACCCCGCAACTCACCGCGCTCAATGATGAAATCTACCTGAACAGCCATCTGTTTGCTCGCCTCGATACCGTTTACCAGCATCGCGGCTCGCAGTGCCCGGATGCCGAAGCGATGCGGCTGGCGGAAGTCACCTGGCAGCATTTCCAGCTGGCCGGTGCCAGCCTGAGCGACACGGATAAAACCCAGCTGCGCGCCTGCAATCAGGAGCTGGCGAGCCTCAGCACCCGCTTCGGTAACAAATTGCTGGCGGCCACCAAAGCCGGTGCTTACGTGGTGAGCAATGTTGCGGCGCTGGCCGGATTAAGTGAAGAAGAGCTGGCGCATGCCAAAGCGGCGGCCGAAGCACGCGGCTTGCACGGCGAATGGCTGATTGCTCTGCAAAACACCACGCAGCAACCGGCGCTGCAGGCGCTGGAAGTGCGCGCCACGCGTGAAGCGCTATTCCAGCAGGCGCTAACACGCAGCGAGCAGGGCGATGATAACGACACGCGCGACATCGTGTTACGCATGGCGCAGCTGCGCGCGCAGCAGGCGAGTTTGCTCGGTTTCAAAACCTATGCCGAATGGAGCATGCAGGATCAGATGGCGAAAACGCCGGAGGCGGCTTTTGCCTTTATGCGCAATATTGTCCCTGCCGCGCGGGCCCGCGCGGAACGCGAAGCCGCCGACATTCAGCAGGCCATCGAAGCCGTGCATCACAGTTTTCCTTTGCGCGCCTGGGACTGGAGTTTTTATGCCGAGCAGGTGCGTAAAGCCCAATACGCGCTGGATGAGAGCCAAATCCGCCCGTACTTTGAGCTGAATAACGTGCTGGAAAAAGGTGTGTTCTGGTCGGCCAGCCAGCTGTTTGGCATTCGCTTTAGCCAGCGCCACGATCTGCCGGTTTATCATCCGGACGTTAACGTCTACGAGATTTTCGATGCCGACGACACGCCGCTGGCGCTGTTCTACACCGATTTCTTTAAGCGTGATAACAAAAGCGGCGGCGCGTGGATGAGTAATTTCGTCGACCAAACCACGCTGCTCGGCACCAAACCGGTGATCTACAATGTGTGCAATTACACCAAGCCGCAGGCAGGCCAGCCGGCGCTGCTGAGCTGGGATGAAGTGATCACGCTGTTCCACGAGTTTGGTCATGCGCTGCACGGTTTGTTCGCCACGCAACGCTATCCGAGCTTGTCGGGTACCGCCACGCCGCGCGACTTTGTCGAGTTCCCGTCGCAGATTAATGAGCATTGGGCTAGCAACGAGGCGGTGTTTGCCAACTATGCGCGCCACTACAAAACCGGCGAGGCGATGCCTGCTGAGCTGCGCGACAAGATGGTGCGCGCCGCGAAGTTCAACAAAGGCTACGACATGACCGAGCTGCTGGCCGCCGCGCTGCTGGATCTGCAGTGGCATTCACTGACCACGCACGACAATCCGCAGGACGTCAGCCACTTCGAGCTGCAGGCGCTGGCCGCCGAAAACATTGCGCTGGCGACGGTTCCGCCTCGCTATCGCTCCAGCTATTTCCGCCATATCTGGGGCGGCGGCTATGCAGCCGGTTATTACGCCTATATCTGGACGCAGATGCTCGCCGATGATGGCTATCAAGCCTTTGTCGAACGCGGTGGATTAACACGCGAAAACGGTCAGCAGTTCCGCGAACATATTCTGTCACGCGGTAACAGCACCGATTTGCAGCATCTGTGGCTGGCGTGGCGCGGCAAAGAGCCGGAGATCGGCCCAATGCTGAAAAATCGTGGATTAGAGTCGTAGAACCGCCATTGATGGCGAGCTGGTTCAACCCAGCGGACCGCCTTCAATGGTATCGCACATGCCGGCCAGCACGCGCTCGCCGGTTTCGTTTTTCAAATCTGCATACCATGCCGCCGTCACTTCCGCGTCTTTAGCGTGGGTCACATCGCAGCGCTTACGGGCTTTCAACACCAAATCTTTGGTGCGATCCACACGTCGGGCTTCATAGCGCAACAAGGCATCCTCAATCCCTAAAGAGTGTGACGCCAGCGTCTGCGCCAGCACCACCGCATCTTCCATCGCCGCACAACCGCCTTGCCCGATATCCGGCGTGGTGCTGTGTGCGGCATCGCCCAGCAACGCCACGCGACCTTTCACAAAACGGCTAAACGGTTCGATGTCGTGGATTTCCACGCGGTTGGTGGTTTCCGGATTGAGGCGTTCAATCAGACGCTGCACCGGTTCGGCCCAGCCGCTGAAGTAGCCTTTGAGATCGTTTTTCAACGTTGCGCGATCTTCCGGCAAGCCTTTTGGCAGCGGAACATCAAAGAAGAAGTAGAAGCGGTTATCGCTGACCGGCATCAGCGACACGCGTTTGCCTTCGCCGACAAAAGTGGTCCATTGATCGGCGGGCGCAATCGCTTCATCAATCGTCACCAGGCCGTTCCAGTTGACGTAACCGGCGTAACGACGTTCCACGCTTTCACCCAGCACATAGTGGCGGATCACCGAGTGCGTACCATCGGCGGCAATCAGAAAATCACCTTCGGCCTGGCTACCGTCATCAAACCAGGCGGTGACGCCATGCTCGGTTTGCTCAACCTGCGTGACGCGTTTACCAAAGCTAATGCGCGAACGTCCGTAGGTATCGATCAGCATCGCCTGTAACTCCGCGCGCGCCACCGGATAGGGATATTCCCCCACCTGCTGCACCAGCGGTTTCATGCTGAAGCGGGTGAGCGTACTACCGCTGTGCGCATCGTTGTAGGCCATAAACGCCATGTTGCCGCCCAGTGCGCGCAGCGGCTCTTTCATGCCCAACGCGTTGAGACATTTCACGCCGTTGGGCCAGATAGAGATCGCCGCACCCACCGGCTTCATCTCTTTCACTGCTTCAAACACCGCGGTGTCAAAACCCGCTTTCTCCAGCGCAATCGCAGCACTCATACCGCCAATGCCCGCGCCAATCACAATCGCTTTCATATCCGTCTCCTTTGCTATGCATTAAAGACTGCAACTTTTGTACCAGGTTGGAAGATTGGCTAAATGAAGGCTAACTCATTGATTTTAAATTAACGAAGCAGCATCTGATCTTGCCGCTCTGCACTACAGTGGCGCACGCCCATGCACTGCAGCAGAGCAACTTCTGCAATAGAGTGAATCGATTGTTTCAGCATGGTAATTGGCCCCGCAGCAGCCATACTCATTACACCCGTTCTGCGAGGACTCAATCATGAAATGGATAATGGCTTTTACCTTGCTGTTCAGCGCCAGCGTGCTGGCACAACCGCAATGGCAGCCGGAGCGAAAAGCACCGGTGGTGCAGCTGACGCCGATTGCGGCGAAGTGCGATGTTTCAGCCTGTCAGCAAAACTGCTATGTGCAGCAATCACAGTGTAAAAATGACAATAACGGCGGCTGCGGCTCGCTGGCACAAATTTGCGTACAAAACTGTGCCAGTCAGTGTCGTTAAGTGAAATAAATCTGTCATAACCGAGTGCTAGCGTGTTTCCCCGGCAAGGTAATATTCTGAAAACAGGGGAAAATAATGAAAACCCGCTTCACACTGATTGCAACGGTTATTCTGCTGGCACAGCAAGCACATGCGGTTTCACTGCCCGATGCGGCCGCGCTGGCAGGCTTAACCTCTACCGGTTCCACCTCCGCTTATAGCGATCTCGAGCAGCAATCGCTACAGGCTGAACGTCAGGCGCTGCAAGGTGACAGCAGCACGTTGACGCGCGAGCAACTGGAAAAAGCCAAACAGACCGCGAAACAGGCAGACACGCAGTGGCTGAAAAACAGCGGCTACGATTTCAAAATGAAAGAGAACCAGCAGGCCGGAATTGCGCTGCTTTCGGGCTTTAGCACGTTGCCCGCCAGCGTACTTGATGCCAGCCAAGCCACCGTCACTCACATCAACCTGAACGCCACGCAAAATGTGCGTCATCAGGCTCTGGCCGATGCAGAAGCCATCAGCTATCTCTATTTCCTCTCCGATGCGCTTGGTCCGCGCCTTGGCAAAGCCTTCCTCGCCGCTTACGACAAAGGTGAGATCGGTAAGGCCGCCGCGCTGATTAAAGCCAGTGAAGTCAGCACCAGCGCGGCGAAAAAGCACTTTAACTATCCGCGGCCGTTCCTGCGTGAAGGCAACATCATCCATCTCGTGCCGGACGATGTAGTGGTGAAGGATAACGTGCGTTACACCGCCGACGGCGGCTCTTTCCCGAGTGGTCACACCAACACCGGTTATACCGATGCTTTGTTGCTGGCCGAAATGGTGCCGGAACGTTTTGAAGCATTGGTGACGCGCGGCGCACGCTACGGTTATTCGCGTTTAGTGTTGGGCGTGCATTACCCGCTGGATGTGATGGGTTCGCGCATGGTAGCTCAGCGCAACGTGGCGAATTATCTCAACGATGCGCGCTATCAGGCACTGTTTAGGGAAGCGCGTAATCAGTTGCGTGCCGCGCTGGAAAAAGAGTGTGGCACGTCGCTGGCAGAGTGTGCGCGCAGCAATGGCAATGACGATCCGTATCGCTCACCGGCGATGAAGCAGTTCTATCGTTTCACCATGAGTTACAACCTGCCGAGAGCCAATGTGCAGAACGCGCCTGTCAAAGTCCCGCAGGGCGCGGAGATCCTGCTAAAAACCGCGTTGCCGCAGCTGTCTGATGCGAAGATTCGTAGCCTGATGGTGAAAAGCGCGCTGCCAAACGGTTATCCGCTGTCCGGCAATGATGCGGATCAGTCATTCTGGCAACGTGTGGATTTAACGGCGGCGTATGCTTTAGCGAAACCGGCGCGTTGATATTTTGCTTTAAATTCGGTGCGGGCGCAGACACATCTGCTGCGTCACGGGCCGTCCTCGCGCCGCTAGCGCGGTGCCTTCGGCTTCTACGTTGTGCCAACGGACCGTTCGGGGATCGGCCGTCCTGGCCGGCCCCGAACTGCCTCCCGCATCCATGCGTGAGGCTCCTGGCCCAACGTAAAATCCTCAGCGCTGTGGATAGCCCTTTTGCCGCAGCAGACGCGCCAGCGCCTTTAGCAAATGTGTCCTTTTCAACAACTCGCACTGAAGCAATACCCTCGTCACGCTTTAATCCGGCGATCAAGCGCGAAGGGCGCTGAAGTAGCTTGTGCAAATAGGGCCGCAGCGGCGGGGTGGTCGGGATTGAGAATGGCGTTGTCTTCGCCGGTCAAAATGCTGGGTACCGTTAATAGCAAAGGAAAGCCGCCTTGCACATCGAGGAATGCGGCGCCAATCGCCTGTGTCTCTTCTTGCTGCTGATACTTTTGCCAATCGTCGGGCAGTTTATTGCTGTCCAGCGCCATGATTTCGCTCTCAGGAATCGGCAGAGTAAAAATCACAAAGCGACTTTTCTCCAGCATCGCTTTACCGGCATGCACCACCAGTTCCAGCGTGGCGAGCGCCTTTGAACTGCTGAGATACACCGTCTTAATGCCGGGCGGATTCCAGCGTCCGCCCCATTTTTCAGCGCCAGCGCCGCTAAATGCCTCGCTGGCGTACTCTTCTTTCACCAGTCGATAAAACAGCCGATAGGGAGCATCCGGTTCCTTCCGTTGCGTCATTACACAATTACTCCGTGTTCCAGGCGACCAATCAGCGTTAACACCGCATCACAACCCGCAGGCGTGCTCAGCATTTCCATCGGCAATGCATCATCCAGTGCAAACGCAGGTTGATACATCCAGCGCATGGCAGCGTCAACGTCACCGGAAAATAATTGCAAAACGGCATCCAGAATTTCGAACACCTGATACACGCGCGCACCTTGCTCCACCGAGAGTTGCGATCCGGCTTTCTCGCGGCGGCGATAGGTATTGCGATCGATAGAGACCATCTGGGCCACATCCAGTGGCGTTGCTTTCAGCACCGTGGCCGCGCGTTCAACGATGCCGACATCCAGACCTTCGGTGATCAACTGGTGCGCTTTCAGCGGATTACGCGGTAAGCCCATTTGATCCATAAACGATTGCTGAGCGTGCTGGATCAGCGTGGGATCGAAGACGCGTGCGGCATTGCCGTGATTGAATGGGGATGCAGTTGTCATAACAACCTCCTGAACAATGTTCATTTGAACATTTTGGTAGCTCAAGTGTACATCACTGCGCAGGGGTTGTCATTTTTTATACGATCTTAAAACTAATGCATTGTTAATAAACAATAATCAACTGGCTTGCTGCCACATCTCGCGCATCGCCAGCTCCAGCTTTTTAAACACCCGATAACGTACGTCGTGAAACGCAACGCGCTCTGGTCGCGGCAACAATTTGCCGGGATTGATCTGCACCGCCTGCTGCGCGGCCTCGGCAAGATTGCGCCACGCGCCGACGCCCACACCGGCACACAAGGCGGCGCCCAGCGCGCCGGTCTCTTTGCACTCCGCCACGCGAATCGGTATGCCTAACACGTCAGCAAACATCTGCGGCCAGACGCAACTGCGCGCCGCGCCGCCCGACAAAATGGCCTGCGTAAAAGGGATGCCTGCCGCACGCAAGCGATCAATATGCGCCCGATGGGCAAAGGTCACGCCTTCAAACAGCGCAAACAGCATATCGGCGCGTGTATGCCAGCCGCCTAAGCCATAAAACCCGGCCTTGGCCGGTTCCGATTTGCGTCCGGAATAGAGATAAGGATGATAGAGCGGTAGCTGGGCATTGGGTTGCACGTGCGCCACGCTATCGCTGCTGCGCACCGCGCCCTGACCGCCGCGACCATCGTCAAATTCGCGCAGGAACCAGTCGAGATTCGCCGCCGAGGTGGCGCTGGCCTCAATCGCCATATAACGATCGGACTCAATAATGGAGTTCATAAATACCGGGCGCAGATAATCGGGTTTATCCACCACCACCTGATTGATGCTCCACGTACCGGCGACAATTGAGGCTTCACCGGTGTTCACCACGCCTGAACCCACGGCGCTGGCCACCACATCAAATATGCCCGCCACCACCGGAATGCCCGCCGGTAATCCGGTGAGCTGAGCAGCCCGGTCCGTGACATGGCCAACCACCTCGCAGGATTCATGCAGTTTGGGCAGCAGGGCGAGCGCCTCTTCAATGTCGTACAGCGCCATCAATTCACGGCTGTAGCTGCGCGCACGATAATCAATTAAGCCGGCACCGGCGGCATCTGAAAAATCAGCGCTAATCGCACCGCTGAGAAAATGGGCGATAACATCTTTCGCGCAGAGTAAATGGCCGATTTGCGCCCAGCGCTCGGGTTGATGTTGCTTAATCCAGCTGATCAATACCGGCGTTGCCGCAGGCCAGGGTTTTTGCAGCGAAATCTGGTAGATGCGCTTATCCGCGCCGCTCATTTCCAGCGCGTGCACCGTGTCACAAGCTCGATGATCGATAGATTGAATACCAAACAGCGGCTGCTGATGCTTATTCAGCGCGTACAAACCGTTGCCGTGGCCGGCCGCGCCAACCGCAATCACATCGCTGGCGGGCGTCTCCGCCTGCTGCAGACAACGGCTCACCGCATCGCTGACGCCATGCCAGATATCCGCCACCGGCCGTTCGGCGTAGCCTTCCTGCGGACGATGGGTTTCTCCCGCGCACTCGGCCACCGACAATACGCGACCGCTGAGATCAAACAGCACCGCTTTGATCATGGTGTTTCCGGCATCAATACCAACTATCTTCATATCCGACTCCGTGCAACTGGCGAAGACGGCGCACCGCTTAAGCGCCGGTGCAGGTAAGGCTCAACCCTGCTGATAGATTTCCAGGGCGTCCGCGCCGCTGACGCCCTGATGAATAATCGCCATCAGCGCGTTCACCACGCGTGACGGATTATCGTGTTGATAAACATTGCGGCCATACACCATACCGCTAGCACCTTGCGCCATCAGCGCAGCACTTTTCGTCAGCACGCCAGCCAGTTCACCTTTGCCGCCGCCGCGCACCAGCGTGGGACAGCGCGCCGCTTCCACCACGCGATGAAAATCTTCCACGTTCTCAGTGGGATCGGCTTTGATGATATCGGCACCTAACTCACGCGCCAGCCGCACCAGCGGCACAATTTTCTCGACATCGCCGAGTGAGCCGTAAGCCGCGCCTTGTCCGGCGGGGGCCATCACCAGCGGCTCAATCATCAGCGGCATGGCGTAGCGATCGCAGGCCTGACGCAGGCGGCCAATATTTTCGACGCACATGCGGAAAATGCCCGGTTCATCCGGGATCAGATAGAGGTTCACCACCACTGCGGCGGCGTCCATCTGCAACGCGGCAAGAATCGGTTCATCCGGATTGTGCAGCACCGCCCACATTTCCCGGTGACGCGCCGCGTTGTAGGCATTGCCCACATCGGTGCGCATCACCAGCGCCGGTTTGCGTCCCGCCACACGCTGCAGCAGATCGGCCTGACCGTAGTTGACCTGAATCGCATCCGGCTGCGCGGCGATCAGGTTATCCATCACGCCCTCAATATTCTCCAGACCGATGAGAAAATCGGGCTCGTTGGCGATACCGTGATCAATGGCGACATCCAGGCATTTACCGTGCTGAAACAGACGCTGCATGCGCACTTTATTGGTTACTAACATGTCGTGTTTCCTCCTGAAAAACCGTGGGGTAAAGGCCGGTAAGCCCGTGCAACCGTGCCAGATTGGCGCAGCCGCGCTGCAGCTGCTGCGCGCGTTCGCTGTCGCTCCAGCCGAGCGTTGCGGCCATGATCTGCGCGATCTCCTGCACCAGCGGCGCGGTGAGTTCACCGCAAATCGCCAGCGAGGTGCGGCGCACCAGCAAATCCTCCAGCTGACAAACCTGCTCGTGCTCAATCAGATACCGTAATTCGACATCGCTGTAGGCGGCGTGATGCTGCAACATTTGCTCGCCGTGCTGCTGGATCAGCGCCAGCAGCGGCAGGGCGCGGCTGCCGTAACGTTTGGCGAGTTGCATTACGCGCGGCAGCGGCACGGCATAACGCTGCGCCAGTTGCGCCAGCCACGCGGTTTGTCCTGAAGGTTTGGGGAAATCACGTCCGCCGCCAATCGGCACATCACCGCTGGAGACCTGCCGTTTTTCGCCGAGCAGCCGCAGCACGCGATCCGCCGCCTCTTCACCAAACTGGCGAAAAGTGGTCCATTTGCCGCCGACTAAACAGAGCGTGCTCCAGGCGCGATTGGCGTCAGCCGGCAACACCACTAACGAGTGATTACGCGAGATTTGGCCGTTGAGTTTGGCCTCGCTGGCGGGCAGCGGACGTACGCCGCAGAAGGTGTAAACGATGGCGGAATCCGCCACCTCGATATGCGGGAAGACGAAGCGCAGTGACTCCAGGATATAACTCTTTTCCTCCTCTTCGCACACCACTGCATCGGGATCGTCCACGCGGATATCGGTGGAACCCACCAGCACCTTGCCAAACCACGGAAACATGATGCAGACGCGGCCTTCCTGGTTTTCGAAATAGACCATTTCGCCATCCAGCATCTGCAGCAATTCGGGATGGTCGAGGATCAGATGCGATCCTTTGGTGCCGCCAATCAGCTTGGGCAGATCGTTGCGTGAAGAGATGCGTTGGTTGAGCTGATCGATCCAGGCACCACCGGCATTCACCAGCACATGCGGTTGCAGGCTAAATCGCTCACCGCTCAACGCATCCTGCAAAATAACCGTTTCGCCCTCGGCGCTGACCAGCTGCAGATAATTGAGCGCCAGCGCCTCTGGACAGGCTTTTTCGGCATCATCAATCAACTCAAATCCCAGCCGTTCCGGCGCGCTGATCCACGCATCGTAATAGCTGGCGCTGTATTTCACCCAGGGCGCGAATCCCGGCCAGCGGTCACGCGTGGCGGCTTCATTGCGCACCTGATGCTTCGGCATCGATCCATATTGGCGGGTGTAAATGTCATACAGGCTAAGCCCGGTTTTGATCAGCAACGCCCCGCGCCGCGTCGGTTTATCGCTCAGGCGTAGAAAACGGCGCGTGGCATTCACTAAACCGCCAGCGAGATTATCGATCGGCACCGTGGTGCGTAGGGGGAAAACATAGTGCGACGCATTTTTCAGCAGGCGATCGCGCTCGGTAACCGACTCTTTGACCAGCGTGAATTCACCGGTTTCCAGATACCGCAAACCGCCGTGAATCATGCGCGACAGCGCACCGCTGGCGGCCTGGCACCAGTCGCCTTTTTCCACCAGAAGCGCCGGAATGCCCTGCAGCGCCAGCTCGCGAAACGTACTGATGCCGTTGATGCCGCCGCCGACAATCAACACCGGTGTCGATGAACGCAGGCGCAGGGCGCTCAGGCGTTGTTCGCGGGTTTTGATGTTATCCATGAGATGCTCCAGTTCCAGTACGCCAGGATGAGATCGTAGTCGCTGGAGCCGAGCTGGAGGACGAAAGGTGAACGAATTGTTAATGGAAGGATTGAGAGTTGAGAGGTCGGTCACTTAACTCGTTTCTGAGAAACTGACAAATCTGTTAAGCGATGGCATTACTCGCTTTCAGAAGGAGAAGCGGGAAAGAAGAGATTAAGGGCTGGCAACTTGAATTGCGTGAAGTTAACTTCACTCATATTTATTTCATTTCAAGGAGATGATCGATGCTCATCTCGTTTAGTGGATTACCCGGCACCGGCAAAAGCACCATTGCGCGCTTATTAGCGCAGCAGATCGGCGCGGTGTATTTACGCGTCGATACTATCGAACAGGCGTTGCGATCGGGTGAAGAGAGCGAGAAAGCGATCGGGCCGGAAGGATATTTCGTTATCTACGGATTGGCACGCGACAATTTGCTGCTCGGTTCCACCGTTATTACCGACTCGGTTCCACCGTTATTACCGACTCGGTTAACGACCTGCAACTGATCCGCAACGCTTATCGCGATATCGCCTTGTTGAGCGGTGCGCCGCTGCTGGAAGTCGAAGTAATCTGTTCCGATCATAACAAACATCGCTTTCGCGTCGAAAATCGCGCTTCCGATATTAAAGGTTTGAAACTGCCGGATTGGCAGGCAGTTGAACAGCGCGAATATCAAGCCTGGGAGCGCGATCATTTGCAGCTTGATAGCGCCTTACTCTCGGCGCAGCAGTGCGTGGATGCCATTCTACAAGCGCTGCCTAAAACGTCACAATCCTGATCTTTCAGTGGTGGCGTAAAACGCGCCGCCACTTTCACCTGAAACCCATTCTTCGATCTTAATGTGATCAACCTCCGGATTCGGCGGTTGCATTATTGTTTATTGCTGCGCATTTGTTATGAATGAAGCGTACTTTAGTTTCGAATGAAACGAGCAAGTTAACGAATCGGAGCATGTCATGAATCATACTTTCACTTCATTGCAACAACCTGATGATTTCAAACATAACGTTCGCCTGATGAAAAGGGTGTTAAGAGAGCAGATCGGCGATGTCGAAGGTCTGTTTGAACAAGTCAGAAGCAAAATCGTCAGCGAAATTGCCGCTGCTCGCGCGGAAGAGGCGCAAAACGGCAGCGCGTGGCCGCAGGTGAGTCAGCAGGATATTGCGGCGGGACGTATCACCGATGAGGTGAAGGATCATATTCGTCGGCGCGGTTGTGTGGTAGTGAAGCAGACATTCCCGCGCGATCAGGCGCTGGCCTGGGATGAATCAATGCTTAAGTACCTCGATGACAACGATTTCGACAACGTCTACCAAGGGCCGGGCGATAACTTCTTCGGCAATCTTGATGCGTCACGTCCGGAAATCTATCCGATTTACTGGAGCGATGCGCAGATGTCCGCGCGCCAGAGCGAGGCAATGGCCCAGACGCAATCTTTCCTCAATCGCTTGTGGACGTTTGAGTCGCGCGGCTCGCGCTGGTTTGATCCTGACGTCAGCATCATTTATCCCGATCGTATTCGTCGCCGCTTGCCGGGCACCACCTCCAAAGGTCTTGGCGCGCACACTGATTCAGGCGCATTGGAGCGTTGGTTACTGCCGGCGTATCAACAGGTGTTCAGCAAAATTTTCACCAACCAGTTTGATCAATACGATCCCTGGGATGCGGCGCATCGCACTGAAGTGAATGAGTATCAATCAGGGACTACCACCAAGTGCTCGGTATTCCGTACCTTCCAGGGCTGGACCGCGCTGTCGGATATGCAGATTGGTCAGGGCTTGCTGCATGTGGTGCCGGTGCCGGAAGCGATGGCCTATTTGTTACTGCGTCCGTTGTTGAAAGATGTACCGGAAGATGAGCTTTGCGGCGTTGCGCCGGGCAAAGTGCTGCCGGTTTCAGCGCAGTGGCATCCGGAACTGATTGAGGGCTTGTGTTCGATTCCCGCGCTGCAGGCGGGCGATTCGGTTTGGTGGCATTGTGATGTGATCCACTCGGTCGCGCCGGTAGAGGATCAGCAAGGCTGGGGCAATGTGATGTACATTCCCGCCGCACCGCTGTGTGAGAAAAATGCCGCATACGCGACAAAAGTGGCGCAGGCGCTGGCCAGCGGTGCGTCGCCTGGCGATTTCCCGCAGGAGGATTATGAAACGCAGTGGCGCGATCGCTTCACCCTCGACGCGCTGAATGCCAATGGTCGCCGCAGTCTGGGATTGGGCTAAATTTCTGGTAAGCTTGCCAAAAATTTCACAGCAGCGGGTGTTATGAACGCACGTCATCAGCAGATTATCCAATTGGTCAGCGAGCGCGGCAGCGTCAGCGTAAATGAGCTGGCGCACACCACCGGCGTCTCAGAAGTGACGGTGCGTCAGGATCTCAATCTTCTGGAGAAAGGCGGCTTTCTGCGCCGCGTGCACGGTTCCGCCGTGGCGCCAGAAAGTGATGATGTTGGCGCGCGTATGCAAACCCGCTTCGCGGTGAAAAAGCGTCTGGCCGAGTACGCGGCGTCGCTGGTGAACAGCGGTGAAACGGTGTTTATCGAAGGCGGCAGTACTAACGCCTTGCTGGCGCGTGAACTGAGTGAACGCAACGATATCACCATCATTACCGTGAGCCATTACATCGCCGGATTGCTGCGCGAAAAGGGCGGCGATGTGATCATCCTTGGCGGCCTGTTCCAGAAAAGCAGTGAATCGGTGGTGGGGCCGCTAACGCGTCTGTGTATTCAGCACCTCAATTTCCACAAGGCGTTTATCGGCATTGATGGCTGGGATGCGATCACCGGCTTTACCGGTCGCGATATGCTGCGCTGTGACGTGGTCAACGCCATCATGGAAAAACCTACACACACCATCGCGCTGACGGATTCCTCAAAGTTTGGCCAGATTCATCCGTTTGCGCTGGCACCGCTTCAGCCGTTTAAACAACTGATCACCGATGCCGAACTGGAGTCGAGCTATCAAAAGACGCTGCGTGAGAAGGGCGTTGAAGTGAGTTTGGTCTGATTCACGCGATCAGCTATTCAAGTGAAAAAGGATTGATGAATTGCCTGTGCCATAAACTTTCACGATCCACCTGGCTCAATGCAGCTTCATCACAAACGTGATGCCAATAGGTTTCAATCGACGTTTTTATCAGCATGAAATGCGCATGCGCGTCAGCGCGACTCAAAGCAAAGTGATGAGCGGCATCCAGGCAGCTGCTCATACGACTCAGATTATTGTTGCCACTAATCAGCATCGCCTGCGAGGCTTCATTGCCAGCACGACCTTGCGGGCAAATATCATAAGCAGGCGTGAGACTGAAGCTTTTACCATCCCAAAAGGCGGCATGATTGCGGGCATGGTCATCGGTATTGCCGCAGAGAATATTGAAGCAAAGCCGTTTATACAGCTCCAGCAAAGTCTCTTTGGGCGCGGCAAAACGTTGACGAATAATTTCAGCGAGTGTTTCGTAGCTGGCATAGCGCGCCAGCATATCGTCGAGTTCAAATAGGGTCAGCGCCGAAAGCATCACTTTTCGCGTCCATCCATCGGCTTTATGTTCGCGGTCAAAGCGCTCAATCATAATCACATCGCGTCCAGCTGCTTTGACTAACTTCACCGGAGCGACATGCAATCCTGCCAACTGCGCCAACCGCATCGCCAGGAATTCGCCTTTCACCACGTTCCAGATATCCGCACTGGCAGAAAATTTCGCGATGTATTTTTTTCCCTCGGCCTCGATCAGCGCTTTTGGCCGCGCGCCACCGATCGACGTCCCATGAAAAAGCGCCTGATCCAGTTCGGGTGTTAGCGGCACGCCTTTTTCAACCCGATCAGCCGACTCCAGTAATTCAGGAAGGGTGACATTTGCAGTTGAGCGCGGAATGTATTCCGTCGCCGAGTGCTGGAAATCCAGGGCACCAATGCGATCTGAACCGGACTCAATGAGATACGTCAGCTCATCGAGTATTCCGGTATCGACGTTGGCGCCTTTCCGTCCCATACGACGGTTGATAATGACCCGGCGTCCCCAGGCATCAGGTGCGCTGTCACGGATACATCCCGCAATGTTTAACCCATTCAGCGGCGGAATAACGCCAGTCCGCAGAGGAAGTTCATTGGGATTGAGCGGAATGCGGTTTTCGCGCTGCAGATAACTACGACCATAGTTGAAAAGCAGCGTATCGCCTTCAGCCTCAAGCCTGCCCGCCACCACTGGTGATGTTTCACCAGGCAGCCATATCCATACGTAAGCGTCTCTAAAACGCGCTTCAGAAGTCATCCTTCACCTTCCTGCTACTCTTTTTTTTACTGGTGTGTTTGGGTAACAGCTTGAGCTTTTCTTCAACACGATTTCGATGACTGACCAATGATGGCAAACTCACCTCTGCATCAAACAGGGGAATGCCTAATATGGCCGCAATCTCGAAATAACTGCCAATCTGACATTTCACGTCGCCTTGCTCAATGCGATGTAAAGTCCCACGCGAAATACCGGCTCTTTCTGCTAACTCGGATACTGGAATTTGCTTCTCGATACGTTCAGCACGAATCAAGGAAGCTAATAGGGCAATCGCTTCCTGAGCATAGCGTGAGGTGGGTGAAGTGAAAGAAGCCATAATTTGTTCCATACAGGGTACCAATAAACGTTATATGTACTATATATGGAACATCTTAGCTTGGTGTGAAGGGTTTTATCAACGGCGCATCATGTCAGAGATGTTCACTGTGTAGTACTAATTACGCTTATTGGTATTACACAGAGAACATTTCATCATTATACTTCAATCCACTAATGCCTGCGCGGTGACCTCATCCGTAATCAAACCAGTCACCAGACCGCTGGCCAGCACTGCGCGAATCGCGGCGACTTTACTGGCGCCGCCCGCCAGGGCGACAATCTCTGCGCGATGCGAGAGATCGAGATCCACTGACAACGTGCGGGCCGTTAAGTTGGTGTGAATCATCTGTCCGTTGGCATCGAAGAAGTGGCCCAGCAGCTCGCCGACCGCGCCGGATGAGGAGATATCATTGATCTCCGCTTCATCAATCATGCCGGCTTCAACCAGCTGAGCCGCGGGTTCCACGGTGCCAATTCCCACCAGTTTGACTTCACTCTGCGCCGCCATGGCAAACACCTCGCTCACGCCGCGCTGCGCCAGTAACACTTGGCGATCTTCCTGGGTATTGGCAAAGAAAGGCACGGGCATCATGTAGGCCTGCGCACCGGTTTTCTCGGCGATGCGGTGCATAACGTCGTGAGGATTGAGCGCGTAGTTGCGGGTTAAACAGCCGAGCAGCGAGACAAAGCGCATATGCGGCGCATCAATACGTGGCAATTGATGGATGGCGGCGGAAAGGGTGCGGCCATGCCCCAGACCCAAGGTGGTAGAAGGCGACGCGGTGAGCAGGTTACGCAGGTAATCCGCGCCCGCCATACCCAGCGCGCGCACCGGCAAGCCTTCTTCGCCGAGATCGGGGGCGACATGACAGAAGTTAAGCGCGAATTTCGCGCGCAGACGATCTTCTAGCGCGACGCAGGCGACGATATCACCATCAATCGACACCTTCACTGCGCCTTCCGCCACCATGCGCGCAATCATGCGGTGCGTTTTTACCGACGGCAGCCCGAGTCGTTTCGCCACTTCCGCCTGCGTTAAACCGCCGACGTAGTGCAGCCAGGCGGCGCGCAGCGCCAGAGATTCGTCGCGTTCAGTCGAGGTTGGTGCCGGTTTCATGGGTTGTCCTTTGGTTTATATGGTGCGCTTAAGCCCTCATCCCAACCTTCTCCCACCTGTGGGAGAAGGGGCTGATCGAGCAGCGTGCGCGGACAGTTCCCTCGCCCGCTTGCGGGAGAGGGTTAGGGTGAGGGGGAAACCGCGCCCCTCACTCCGCCAAATGCAGATCCTGCACGCCGGTATCAATATGCCCGGCCCAGAAGGCGACGCTTTCGGCGATCTCCGCCACCACGTTGCTATCGGTTGGCTCGCGCTCTTTAAAGCTCAGCTCAAGGCAGATCTCATTATCCTTCGCTCCGCCGCGCGCCAGCGCGTCCAGCAGCGGCTGCGGCTGAATGCGGCCGCCGGCATTGTACTGCAATGTAAAAGGTCTGTGTCCGCCTTTATCCAGCATGCTCTGTTTAATATGGATAATCGGCGAGTAGCGCGGCACCGCTTCGGCCCACGCATAAGGATCGTAATCGCGCGGATCGGCGGAAGTGACATCGCCGTGATCGATATCCGCCATCATCCACATCGGCAGCGCCATTGGGGCAGCACTCAAACGCTGCTGTAGCGCCAGACAGGCCGGAATGGTTTCGCCAAACTCGCGGCCCACGCTCATGGGTTCCCAAAACAGGTATTTCAATCCGGCGGCTTTAGCGTGTTCGGCAACGTCGGCCCAGCAATCAATGGCGATGTCGATCAGTGCGTCGCGGCGCGCAACATCGTTGAAATCCTGCTGGGTAAAAATGGCGAACTGCGAACCCACCGCGTCGCCGCCCAGCTCGGCGGTGATATCAGCGAAGGTTTTAAACCAGTCAACATAATAGCGGCGCACTTCGACATCAGGATGACCAAAATGGTTGAGGCGACCATAGGGGCCGGTCATGCCGGAGGTCACGCGCACGCCGGTGGCGCGCAGCGCCTGCTGCATCTTGCGCGTCATGCGCGTGAGGGTCGCAGCAGGCCAGCCGGGATTGATAAATTCATGGGTGAGCTGCACATCACGGATGCGGATCTGCTGCGCCACGGTGGTAATCAAATCCTGCGGGTCGGCAAAGCGGTTCACCAACGGATTAGTATTCAGTGACAGCGTTAACGGCATGATTCACCTCTTATCCGGCATGCGCACGCAGCGGCGCGGGAGCAGCAAAGGTGGCGTTGAACCACTGGGTGAAAGCCTGTTGCTGCGCGTCATCAAGGTGCAACTTATGCTTGGTGCGGCGCCACAACACATCCTCGGCCTGCTGCGCCCACTCGTTTTCCACCAGATAACGCACCTCGGCTTCGTACAGCTGCCCACCAAAATGGCGGCCAAGATCGCCCAGCGCATTGGCATGACCGATCAGCTTATCGATACGCGTGCCATACAGCCGCGCATAGTGTTTACGCAGCGCCTGCGGTAGCCACGGCCAGCGCGCTTTGACCTGCTCTAAGAAACTGTCGAAATCGGCGTGTGGCATATCGCCGCCCGGTAAGGTGGCGCCCCGCGTCCAGTCCGCACCCATGTTGGGGAAGAAGGGTGCCAGTTTCTGTATCGCATGTTCAGCAAGCTTGCGGAAGGTGGTGATCTTGCCGCCAAACACATGCAGCAGCGGGGCGTTTTGTTGATCGTCGAGGTCAAACACGTAATCACGCGTCACTGCCGATGGATTGCCTTTGCCGTCATCAAACAGCGGACGCACGCCGGAGAAGCGCGTGATCACATCGCTGGCGCGCAGTTTCACCTTGAAGTAGCGATTCACCACGTCGATCAGGTATTGCTGCTCGCTGTCGTCAGCGGTGACCGCTTCCGCTTTGCCTTGCCACGGAATATCGGTGGTGCCGATCAGCGCTTTATCGCCTTCATACGGGTTGATAAAGATCACCCGCTTGTCGGTGTTCTGCACCAGATACGCCTGCTGACCTTCCCAGAACTTCGGCACGATGATGTGCGAGCCTTTGACCAGTCGCACGTTGCGACTGCTTGTGGTGTGCGTGACCTGATTAACGATATCCAGCACCCACGGTCCGGCGGCGTTGACCAGCACTTTGGCAAACACGGTGCGTGAGGTACCGCTGGCATCCTGCAGGGTGATTTCCCACTTGCCGTTATGACGTGTCGCCGCTACGCAGCGGGTACGCGGCAGAATGGTGGCGCCGCGCTCGGCGGCATCCAGCGCATTCAGCGTCACCAGCCGCGCATCATCCACCCAGCAATCGGAGTACTCGAATCCTTTACTGTAACTGTCCAGCAGCGGCGCACCTTCAGGATCGCGGCGTAAATCCAGCGAACGCGTGCCCGGCAGTTTCTGACGGCCGCCAAGGTGGTCATATAAAAACAGGCCAAGGCGCACCAGCCACGCCGGGCGATCGGTTGGGCTGTGCGGCAAGACAAACCGCATCGGCCAGATGATATGCGGTGCGGCGTTGAGCAGCACTTCGCGCTCGATCAGCGCCTCACGCACCAGTCGAAACTCGTAATACTCCAGATAACGCAGCCCGCCGTGCACCAGCTTGCCGGAGCGCGATGACGTGCCCTGCGCGAGGTCATCTTTCTCACACATCATCACCGACAATCCGCGACCGGCAGCGTCACGCGCGATACCGGCACCGTTGATACCGCCGCCAATCACAAACAGATCCAGCATGTGTTCACTCATGATTTACTCCTTAAACTGTTTTAGCGCGTGCCAGGCGGCAGGAAGATCGTTACGCAGCTGCTGATAGGTGGGGAACAGCTGGTTATAGCGCTGCATCAGTTCGCTCGCTGGCGCTTCGGGCGCATCCAGCAGCGGCATCACCCAGGTTTTGACGCAGCTCTCCATCGACGGATACGCGCCAATCGCCACCGCCGCCATCATCGCGGCACCGGCCGCTCCGGCTTCGTCGCGCTGGCTGATGCGCACCGGCGCACCAATGCAGGCAGATAAAATCTGGCGTAACGGCTGCGAACGCACCGCGCCGCCGGTTAAACGGATTTCTCCCGGCAAACTGCCCATCGCCTGATAGCAATCGCGCGCTGCAAAACCGATGCCTTCAATGATCGCCCGCACCAGATCGCCAAAATTGTGGGTGTAACTCAGGCCGGTAAAGCTGGCGCGCGCCTCGGCATTAACAAACGGCCCGCGCTCACCGGCAATCGAGATATACGGGTGATAGAGCAGGCTGCCGGGCTTCGCCGCGTTGAGCCAGCGATCGATATGGCCCACCAAACGGGCATGATCGATTTCACAGCCAAAGCTATTAAGCAGATCGCTGGCGAGATTCAGTAGCCAGTCAAGATTGAGCGTTGATGCCATATTGGTTTGCACCTGCGTGACATAGCCCGGCCACGGCAGCGGGATCACGTAGCCGGTTTGTGCCGGATTCAGCCACACCTCATCAATGGTGACGCTGCGCAGATGTACGCCGGTCGAGCCAACAATCGAGCAGGCGGTATTGGCTTCGCCAGTGTGCACGCCTGCGCCAAGCGCGGTCATCGCCATATCGACATAACCGAGGCAGATTGGCGTGCCAGCCCGTAAACCGGTGGCCTGCGCGGCCTCAGCTGTCAACGGATGCGTGGTTTCAGTGCCTTCAATGATCTCCGGCAGCAGATGACGATGCTGTTCCAGCCCCAGCGCGGCAATCACCTGATCGTCATAGCGCTGGTGGCGGAAGTTGCCAAAGGTAAAGCTGGCCTCAGAGGGGTCGGTGGCGCGGATGCCGGTGAGATTGAGGTAGAGCCAATCTTTGCAGTGCAGCGCCACTTCGCTGTTAGCTAACAGCTCGGGATAGAGGTGATCCATGTGCGCCAACTGCGATCCCTGCTGACAGGTGTTGAGTCCGGTGCCGGTAGCGCGAAAGCGCGCGGCGGCTAACGGGTGCTGATTGAGTTTTTCAACCGTTGGTGCCGCACGCGCATCCAGCCAGATCCAGGCATCGCCGACCGGCTGATTATTGGCACCCACCAGCCAGCTGCCGTCGCCTTGCGCGGTGACGGCCACGGCAACCACCCGCGCGGCCAGGTTGTCGACACGCTCGCCCAGTTTGCGTATCGCCGTGACTGCATCCTGCCAGGTTTGGCTCATTGACTGCTGCGCTGCGCCGCCTTCGCTGCGGTAATAACGGTTACGCACCGATGCGCATGCCAGTTGCGTGCCTTCCAGATCAAACGCCACCGCTTTAACCACCGAGGTGCCGGAATCCAGACCCAGAATGATATCGCCACTGTCCACATACACCTCCGAAAGAAGAAGAGTTCAATTCATCGCCGCCAAAACCGAAAGGTGTTAACGGGCTGTGATGAATTTGCTAAATAATGTCTTACACCACTTCTCACTTAGATAACATATCGACTGTATTATTTTTCGATAAAACCAATAAATTTCACTTGAAATAGCGATTGTGATCACGAATTAGGCGTCAAAACCTTACAGATTGAAATGAGATAACACGGCGAACAGGCTGATAAGGCGGGGTTTATTGCGCTTTGTGATGGGGCCGACATCAATTAAGCGATCCAGATCGCTCTCCTGAAAAAATTGCGCGTCACCTGTTGACAATTTAGTCACATCAGCACAATTCTCATCACACAAGTTATCACATATATAACATTATCGGCGCGATTATCGCAGCTGATATCAGTGAGAGGTCACGTTATGTCCGATGTCTCAATCCAGGCCCAGCAAATTTCCCGCAAGCGCGTGCGGCGTTACGCCACCTTGGGCGTGGTAGTGATTGCGCTGATCGCGGCGATGGCGCTCGACACCAAGGTGGTAAAAATTGGCTCCGCCGAAGATGCGCAGGAGCAAGGCTTCTCGCCCGAGAGTTACGGCCAGAAAACCTTCCCGACCATCCAGCAGGATGTGGCATCACGCGCAGTAGACGCCAAAACGTTAGCCGATGCGCTGCAAACTAATCAGCAGGAAGCGGTGCAGAAATATGGCGTTGGCGCACCGCTGCCGGTCTTTGCCGTCAAGTTCTCCGGCGTGGTGCAAGCCGGGCAGATGGGCATCTTCCCGATGAAAATCGATGGATTAGCAGGTGATATGCAGGTGCGGCTGCAAACCGGTCCAGCGATCACTGGTACCGATCTGCGTGACGCTAACGGCAAGATCCAGTTCGGTGATTTCACGAACCAAATCGAATATCAAAATGCCGGTTCCGCCATCAATCGTGCGATGAAAAGCGCGGTGCTCGACAAGCTGGATCGTGATGCGTTGCCGGGAAAAACCGTGCAGGTGGTTGGCGTGTTCCGCTTACTCAACGCGAAAAACTGGATGGTGACGCCGGTCAGCATGGAGGTGAAATGAAACCGTTCAACCTCAATCCCGCCTTGCTGAAAGGCGAAGTGATCCTGCAAGCGCGCCACGTCAGCAAAGTGTACGGCTCCACGCACGCGCTGAAGGGCGTCAATTTCGAAATTCGTCGTGGCGAAGTGACCACGCTGTTTGGTGAAAACGGCGCGGGTAAATCGACGCTGATGAAAATTTTGTCTGGTGTGATTACGCCAACAACCGGGGAAATCTTGCTACACGGCGAGGAGAAGACCTTTCGATCCGCCACCGAAGCGCGTGACTGTGGCATCTCGATTATCCATCAGGAGCTGAATCTCGCGCCGAATATGAACGTGCGCGACAACATCTTTATGGGGCGCGAAATCATGAAGCCGGGCGGCGTTGATTATGCCGAAGAGGCGCGCGTGACGGCGCACCTGATGGCGGCGCTGGAGGAGGAGATCGATCCGCTGACGCCGGTGGAAAACCTGCGTCTTGGACAGCAGCAGATTGTGGAGATTGCCCGCGCGCTGTCGGTGAATTCGCAGATTCTGATCATGGATGAACCGACCTCGGCTCTGAGCGCGGCGGAAGTGGCGGTGCTATTTCAGGTGATCCGTGATTTAACCAGCCAGGGCGTCGCGATTGTCTATATCTCGCATCATCTGGAAGAGGCACTGGAGATTACCGATCGGGCGGTGGTGCTGCGCGATGGCGTGATGACCGCCTATGCCAAACGCGGTGAGATCGATCTCGAATGGATCGTGCGCAACATGGTGGGCGATCACTTTGATCTGGGATCGCCGCCGCAGGGCTACGACTTCGGGCTGCCGGCGCTGACGGTGAAAGATCTGACGGTGAAAAGTAAAACCGGCATTCGGCTGGTGGACAACTTATCGCTGGCGGTGCAAGCCGGGGAGATTGTCTGCATTTACGGGCTGATGGGCGCGGGGCGCACCGAGCTGCTGGAGTGCATCGCCGGACGTCTGCAGCAAAGCAGCGGTCACATTCTGCTGCAGGACACCGATATCTCCGCGCTAACCATCTCACAACGCATTCAAATTGGGCTGGCGCTGGTGCCGGAAGATCGGCAGCGCGATGGCCTGGTACAAACCATGTCGGTGGGGGAAAACCTGTCGCTGGCCAGCATCGGCGACTTTGTACGCGGACTGGTGCTCTCCAGAAGCCGGGAAAAACAGCTGGTCAACGACAGCATTCGTAACGTGACGGTGAAAACCGCTGGCGGCGATGCGGCGATTGGATCGCTCTCCGGCGGCAATCAGCAAAAAGTGGTGATCGGCAAAATGCTCGCCACCCGTCCCAAAGTGATTCTGCTGGATGAGCCGAGCCGCGGCATCGACATCGGCGCCAAAGCGGAAGTGTTTCGCCTGCTGGCGGAGAACGCCAAAAAGGGGCTGGCGGTGGTGTATACCACCTCGGAAGTGGGCGAATGCCTGAGTATTGCCCATCGCATTGTGGTGATGAGCAAAGGGCGCATCTCCGCCATCTTCGACGCAAGCGTCAGTAAAGAACGCATTATGGCCGCTTCAGGCGAGTCTCTGGTGGCATGACATGAAAAGTGGAGCAAAAGGTATGACTGACAGAACCCAAACGCTGGACACGCCGCCGGTGGCCAACAAGAAAAAAAGCGACAAGCAGCTGAATGTGGCGCGCCTGCTGCTGGAAGGGCGCGCGTTCATCGCGCTGCTGGTGATTATCGCTACCTTCTCCATGTTGTCGCCCAACTACTTTACCGGCGCTAACTTTCTCACCATGGCGTCGCACGTGGCGATCTTCGGTTTGCCGGCGATCGGCATGCTGCTGGTGATCCTCAACGGTGGCATTGATTTATCGGTGGGCTCCACGCTCGGTCTCGCTGGAGTGATGGCCGGATTTATGATGCAGGGCATCAGCCTGGAAGCGCTCGGCGTGGTGCTCTATCTGCCAGTGTGGGCGGTGGCGATTTTGACGCTGGTGGTGGGCGCGCTGGTGGGATTAGTCAACGGCGTGCTGATCGCCTGGTTCCGCGTTCCGGCCTTCGTCGCCACGCTCGGCACCATGTATGTGGCGCGCGGCATTGCGCTGCTGATCACTAATGGTCTGACCTACAACAAACTCTCCGGCAGCGAAGCGCTGGGGAATACCGGTTTCGACTGGCTCGGTTTTAATCGCCTCTTCAATATCCCGGTTGGCGTGCTGGTGCTGGGCGTGGTGGCGCTGGCGTGTGGTTTCCTGCTTAGCCGCTCAGCGTTTGGTCGCTGGCTGTACGCGTCGGGTGGTAACGAACGTGCGGCCGATCTGTCGGGTGTGCCAGTGAAGCGCATCAAAATCAGCGTCTATGTGTTGTCTGGCGTCTGCGCGGCACTCGCCGGGCTGGTGCTCTCCTCACAGCTTACCTCGGCCGGCCCAACCGCTGGTACCACTTATGAACTGACTGCGATTGCGGCAGTGGTGATTGGTGGCGCGGCCCTGACCGGTGGACGCGGCAACGTGCGCGGCACGCTGCTTGGCGCGTTCGTGATTGGTTTTCTCTCTGATGGCCTGGTGATTATCGGCGTCTCTGCTTACTGGCAGACGGTGTTCACTGGTGCCGTGATCGTGCTGGCGGTATTGCTCAACACCTTGCAATACGGACGACGCGCTCGCTAACTCACGCGCGCTGTTTCAGCAGCGCGCGGATATCCGTAAAACCTGTACCCCAAATAATAACGGAGCACCAACTATGTTCACTAAACGTCTCTTCATCGCGGCTGCGGCTATGGCTATCACCACTTTTGCTGCACCCACCTGGGCAGATAACGGGTTAATGACCATCATCGTTAACGATCCTTCCAACCCTTACTGGCTAACGGAAGGCCAGGTAGCGCAGAAAGCGGCGGAAAAGCTGGGCTACAGCGCCAAAGTCAGTGCGCACAAAGGCGATACCAATACCGAAAGTCAGCTGATTGATACGGCGATCACCAATAAATCGAAGGCGATTATTCTCGATCCGGCGAACGCCGATGGTTCGGTCGGCTCGGTGAAAAAGGCCATCGCCGCCAATATTCCGGTATTTATCATCAATGCCGAACTGAACCAGAGCGGGCTCGCCAAAGCGCAGTTGGTTTCTAACAACGCGCAGGGCGCGGCGGTTGGCGCAATGGAGTGGGTGAAGCAGGTGGGCGATAGTGCGAACTATGTCGAGCTGGTCGGCCCGCCGTCAGATAATAACGCCGCTACCCGCGCCAACGGTTTTGATACGGTGCTGTCGCAATATCCCACGCTGAAGAAAGTCGGTCAGGAAGTGGCTAACTGGGATCGCACACAAGGCTTCAACAAAATGCAGTCACTGCTGCAAGCCAATCCCAACATTAAAGGCGTGATCAGCGGCAACGACGAAATGGCGCTGGGCGCGATCGCTGCGTTGAAAGAAGCTGGCAAGCTGAATCAGATCAAAGTCGGCGGTTTTGACGGTTCACCGGATGCGGTTGACGCTGTGAAAGCCGGTACGCTGGCCTACACTGTGATGCAGCCGGTGGCGCAGTTCGCGCAGAAAGCGGTAGAGCAGGCGGATAGCTTCCTGAAAACCGGTAAGACCGGTGCGGCCTCGGAGAAGCAGCTGTTTGACTGCATCCTGATCACTAAAGAGAACGCCGGTAACTTTGCTTCACCGTTTGTTCTGAAGCAGTAAAAGTTGCGCAATAAATTGCGCCACTACGCTATGTGCGTTTTTTATAACAACCACCTTTGAAACGCACGTATTCGTAGCGGCGCGATTTATCACGCAGTGTAACGTTAGTCGCAATTTGCCAAAATCCGTATTAAACGCTGTAATGAGTGCCGAAAACGCTTCTCGCTTCACTTTCCCGGATGAAATATGGCGCATAACCCGCAGGACTCTTCACTTGGCGTATTTATGGCCGAAACCTTACCCAGCGATAGCCGCCAGGCGCGTCAACTGGCCCGTCGCCAGTTAATCGCCGAAGCGGTGATGGCAGAAGGGGCGATTCGCATCGAAGACATCACCGATCGCTTCGGCATTAGTTTGATGACCGCCCATCGTGATATCGACGAAATGGTTGAGCGCGGCCTGCTGCATAAATCACGCGGCGTGGTGTCCGCGACGCCAACTAGTCTGGTTGAATCCAGCGATATCTATCGCGCCACGCGTCAGCTGGAAGAGAAACAGGCGATTGCCGATGTCGCCGCGACCTACCTCGAACCGGGACAGGCGATTTTCCTCGATGATTCCACCACCGTGCAGCAGATGGCGCGGCTGCTCTCGGCGCGCGCGCCGCTGACGGTGATCACCAACTCCCTGACCCTCATGAACGAGCTGCGCAATGGCCGCGATATCACTTTGATGGGCCTCGGCGGACAGTTCTATCACTGGTGCAATGCTTTTATGGGCCGCATGACGCGGGATGAAATTGCCAGCCTGCGCGCCGACGTGTTTTTCGTCAGCATGTCAGCGATTATCGATGATGCAGTGTTCCACCAATCCGCAGAAACGGTGGAGACCAAACGCGCGATGTTTGATGCCGCGCAGAAGCGCATTCTGATGATGGATAACACCAAGTTTGAACGCCGGGCGCTGCACCGTTTTGCGCATCTGAGTGAATTCGATGTGGTAATTGTTAATCAGGGCACGCCAGTGCCTATTTTGCGGCGTATGCAGGATTTAGGCGTGAATGTGGTGGTCGCCCCGATGAAAATAAATCATTCGGTTAATTCCTGAAAAGGCGGGCATCCTAAATGGCGACCTTTATATGACGTGCCAATCTTTACATTAATTTAAATATATCCCGCTTCGTTGATTTTTTTTACTTTCTTTAATCTGCTCAGCGTCTTATTCGGGGATTTCCTGGTTATGTACGCTGCGTAGTGCTCTATGGTTATTATTCGGCCCTGGTTCAGAATAATGAGGTATCTGATGCTGATTAAACTTAAACGCACACGAACGCATGATGAGGACAGGAATCTGGCAATGTGGCTCGCCACGGCCGCCGGTGTGCTCAATGCAATCGCCTTGGGGGCGTTTGGCTTTTTCCCCTCGCATATGTCAGGTAATACCTCTCAATTATCCAGTGAAGTATCGAACGTTAATTTCCGTGATATCACCTTTTTAGCCACCATCCTGTTTGCCTTTGTTTGTGGTGCGGTCACGGCGAGAATGGTGGTGATCAGCGGATTAGCCAATGGCAATCGCATTATATTCTGCCAAATATTGTGGGTTGAAGGGCTGGCCTTAATAGCGTTATCGCTGTTTGAAATGTTCTTTTATTCGTCGGCCAACAACCGGGAAGTTATTGTCATTCTGGGCTTCCTGATGGGCGTGCATAATTCAACCTCTACGCAGTTATCCAATGGCCGCGTGCGCTCCACCCATATTACCGGCACGTTAACCGATGCCGGAATTTCGCTGGCATCGGTATTAGCCGCGCTGTTCCGCCGCGATCCGTCAAAACAGTTCTCAGGCCAGAAACGTCAGCTGTTGACGCATCTGACCACGATATTTTCCTTCCTGATCGGCGGGATTGTCGGCCTGATGATGTTTAAACATCTAGGTTTTAAAGCCATGTCGATGGTCGGCGGCATACTGCTGATTGTTGCCACATTGGCGATGGTGAGAACGGTGGCACGGGTAAAGCGGGCGGCTTCCTGAAATGATGGAGTGTGTGCAAGGCGGCGACTTTTTCGCCGCCTCGCTAGTGCCAGCCGCAAATAAGAATTTTTACCTTCCGTCTCATCATAAAACACCTTAAATTCACGCCGACGAGCAGTGCCAGTCACAACAGATTGGGTATTTTAACAACAATCAAATAAACACTTTTGCATGCCATCTATTCATGGCAGTGAGGCTTTGTATGCTTTTAAAACGCAGCTGTAATATTGCTATTGTCGTACTGGTCATGTTTTCTGTTACCGCGTGTGGCATGTCGCATCGTGGCAGAAATACCGCGATTGGTGCTGGTGTTGGTGCGGTAGGCGGTGCGGTACTTACCGGTGGTAGCACCTTCGGTACATTGGGTGGCGCGGCGATCGGTGGTTTAATCGGGCACGAAGTTAGCAGGTAAGGCAATATTCTCACGTAACTATGAACTTTATTTCACTCTCATTTATGCTGCATAGGATATCAATACTGTTCCTACCGCAAAAAGAGGTGATGACATGGAGTTCCACCGTAAAAACTGGCATGAGAAAGCCTTCGATTTAGCGAATCGAGGTATTTCACTTGGTTCGCTGGGTGAGCATCAGGCTGCAGCCTGTTCATGGGGTGCAGCCGCTGAATTAGCCAAAGCGCATCTGCGAGATGACGATATCTATTTCTGGATTATGAGCGGCTATGGCGCAATATTAATCCAGTGTCAGCGCTATCAAGAAGCAATTGAAGCGGCGAAAGAAGCCCTCGATTGGGAAGCGCAACAAAACCAAATACTTTCCCGAATGACGCTTGCGCGTGCGCTCTATGCTCTGGGCGCAGTTGATGGCGCAAAATTTTATTTTCAGCAAATTTATGACATGCAAGGTGATGGCATTTTTGCTGCATTACCCGAATTCGAGCACGCCACCCTGAAGGATTTAGTCCGTTTCAGGAAATAACCGGAGAGGCTTTCTCTCCGGTTATCCTTCAGAAAACCAGCTGGACTTTAGCCGCTCGCTCTTTATCCGCTGCCAGCTCCAGCGCGAGTGCAGCATCCTGCATGGGCATTTCGGCTGAAAGCAGCGGCAGCGGATTGATTTTGCCTTGCTCAAGCCAGCGTACTGCGGTGGTGAATTCGCTGGTGAAGCGGAAGGATCCGCGTAACTGTATCTCTTTGACCAGCAACGGCCCGATGGGATAGTTTACCTCTGCCGCGCCCATGCCAAGCTGCACGATAATGCCGCCCGGACGGGTAAAGGCGACCAGCGAAGCCACCGCCGCGCCTGCGCCGGAAGCTTCAAAACAGACATCAAAACTGCCGCCATTTTCTGCCCAGCGCTCAATTTGCTGTTCGTCACGCGGATCCAGCGCCGCGCTGGCCCCCATATTGATCGCCAACTGACGACAACGTTCGCTGATGTCGGTAGCCACCACTTCGGTGGCACCTGAAGCCAGTGCCGCCGCGATGACCAGACAACCGATCGGTCCGGCGCCGGTGACCAGCACGCGCTTGCCGGTCAGATCGCCAGCCTGGCGTACCGCATGAATACACACCGCCAGCGGTTCGGCAAAGGCCATCACTTTGGCATCTGCGCCATCGCTGTACGGTACGCACTGCACGGAATTAACCGCCACATATTGGGCAAATCCGCCGTTAACATGCGGGAAAAACTGCGCGCTGCCCATAAAGCGCATTGAGCGACAAAGATTCTGTTTTCCTTCCTGACACAGCGCGCACAGCTGGCACGGTTGGGAAGGATTGATCGCCACGCGCTGGCCAACCTTCAGGTCGCTGTTTTCTGGCACTTGCTCGATGATGCCAACAAATTCATGGCCTAAAATCATCGGCGCTTTCAGTACCGACATGCCCGCGCGGCCATGCTGGAAATAGTGAATATCCGAGCCACAAATCCCGCCACGCTCAACTTTGACTAACACTTGCTGCGCGTTCCACTCAATTTCCCGCGACTCACAGCGCACATCATGTGCGGCATTGACGATCACCGCGTTCACTGTTTTCTGCTGCATTATGCTTCTCTCTATGCGTTTGAAGGGGTTTCAAATTTCTTCTTATTTTCAGCCGGTTGTTCGCCGGGCGGCGTCATCACTTCAATTTTGCCAACCAGCAGCAGGTAGGCCAAAAAGCCCATCAGTGCGACGGCAGCGATGTACCACATCGCGTATTGGAAGTTGTGAGTGCGCTGCAAAATAACGCCGATGATGATCGGGCTGACAATGCCGGAGAGATTGCCAAAAATATTCAGAAAGCCGCCAATAGTGCCGATTAAGTGGCGCGGAATCACATCGCTGCACACCACCCAGCCGAGATTAGAGAAGGCGTTGGCGAAGAAGGCGATAGAGAGAATAGCGATGGCAATTACTGGGCTGTCCTGGAAGAAATTCACTAGCGCAATCGAACAGGTGAGCAACATCCCCAGCATTACCGGCAGCTTGCGTGCAAAGGTGCGGCTGCGGCCACGCTTGAGCAGGAAATCACTCAGCGTTCCGCCGCACAGCACGCCAGCCATCGCCATCAGATAAGGGAACATTGCGCCAATCCCCGCTTTATCGATCGACAGATGCAGCCCTTTTTCCAGATAGACAATAAACCAGGTCAGGAAAAAGTAGAGCGTCGATGAGGCCGCGAACTGCGCGATAAACAAACCCCAGGTGGTGCGCTGGCGCAGAATGTATTTTACCGACTGCCAGTTAACCTTGCCGTTTCCGGTTTGCTGATTCACTGAACCGTGGCCGCCGCCTTTGCGGATGATATCGAGTTCCGCATCATTCACTTTGCTGCTGTGCTGCGGGTCGCGATAGACAATCAGCCAGTAAATGCCGAACACAATGCCCACCAGGCCAGAGAGATAAAATGACATCTCCCAACCCCATTGAGAGACGATAAACGACAGCACCGGCGTCAGCAGCGCCAGACCAATGTATTGCGCGCTGGAATAGGTTGCCGTTGCACGCGCACGTTCATGGTCGGGAAACCAGGTGGCGATGATTTTGGTGTTGGAGGGAAAAGAGGGCGCTTCTGCTACGCCAATTAGCGCGCGGCACACCAACAGCATCATAAATGACGCGGTGGCGGTGGTGAAAAAGTGATGCGACGCCAATCCCATTAGCAGGGTAAACAGGCTCCACAGCACAATCGCGCTGCCGTACAGCCAGCGCGAACCAATACGGTCAAGCAGATAGCCGACCGGAATCTGGCTCAGAGCATAAAACCAGGTAAACATCGAAAACAGTAAACCTAACTGCGTGGCGGATAAGAAAAACTCGCCCTGAATATGGGAACCGGCTACCGCCAGGTTAGCGCGATCCATATAGTTGATAGCGGTGACAATAAACAGCATGAATAAAACGCTTAAACGCGTGCGCGTGGGTTTCATGGTCATGACTTCATTCTCTATGAGTGTGCAGAGCGGGTTTGTGCCGTTGGCGTGCTCAGGCTACTAAAGGTGGTCAGTGCGGTGAGTAATACCGCCACAACCAGCGATCCGCCCATAAATACATAAGAGGCCGCTGGGCTGCCGGTCAGGCCATTGAGATAGCCCACAATCCACGCGCCGACGAAGGATCCCAGCGCACCGAAGCAGACCACGAAGGACATCGCGCCCGCCACAACATTGCGTGGCAGCATCTCAGGGATCGCAGCGAAGAAGGGCCCGTACGGCGTGTACATCGCACCGCCCGCGATCACCAGCAGCACCCATGAGAGCCAGAAGTGCGTCGCACCGAGCGTAAAGGAAGCAATGAAGCACACCGCGCCCAGCCCAAGGAAAAGCAGCACGATGTTTTTACGCTGCTGGTATTTATCGGAGAACCAGGATGCGGTCAGCATCAGCGGCACGGCGAGCAGATAGGGCGCGGCTGAGAGCCAGCCGGTCCCGACAATACCCATGCCGGACGCGCTCTTCAGCATGGAAGGCAGCCACATGATGAAACCGTACATGCCGATATTCCAGAAGAAGTGGATAAACGCCAGCGCCAGCACTTTAGGCGAGCGGAAAGCTTCACGGTAATTCTTAACCGGTTTGATCGACTGCTGCTCTGCCGCCAGCGCGTTTTCCACCGCACGCTTTTCGGCCTCGTTCAGCCATTTGGCATCACGCGGTCGGTCGGCATAAATTTTCCACCAGATGAACGCCCATAAGATGGCAGGCACGCCTTCAATAATGAACATGCCGCGCCAGCCAAAGGCGTTCACCAGATAGCCGGAGAGAATCGACATCCACAACACGGTAATCGGATTGCCGAGGAACAGAAAGGTGTTGGCTTTGGAACGCTCCGCGCGCGTGAACCAGTGGCTGAGGAAGATCAGCATCGCCGGCATCACCACACTTTCTGCGACGCCGAGCAGGAAGCGGATCACCGCCAGCAACGCCACGCTGTGCACCATGCCGGTGGCGGTGGCCAATGCGCCCCACAGGATCAGGCTCCAGAAAATCAGCTTCTTCGCCGAGTGCTTTTCAGCGTAAATGCCGCCCGGCACCTGGAAACAGAAATAACCGAGGAAAAACAGTGCGCCAAGTAATGCCGAAATGGCGGGCGTGATATTGAGATCTTCAGCCAGACCTGCGGCGGCACCAAAACCGTAGTTGGCACGATCGAGGTAGGCGAGGCTATAGGTAATAAAGGCAATCGGGATGAGTTTTCCCCACCGACTAGCCGGTAAAATCCCTGCAATATTCTGGTTCATGCTATGACCTCAGGTCGCTTGAGTAGGATACAGCTGAGTCTTGGTGCCCAGCTTAGGTCGTTTAAATCAGCCCGTTATAAGGTGGCGAGCCAGCCGCCATCCACGTAAATCATCTGGCCATTGACGTAATCGGAAGCAGAGGACGCCAGATAGATGGCGGTACCAACCAGTTCGTCGGGTTTTCCCCAGCGACCAGAAGGATTACTGCTGCAGACCCATTTGTTGAACTCTTCGTTTTCGACCAGCGCTTCGTTCATATCCGTTAGGATATAGCCCGGCCCAATGCCGTTGGTCTGGATATTGAACGGCGCCCATTCAGCCGCCATCGATTTGGTTAACAGCTTGATGCCGCCTTTTGCCGCAGTGTAGGGCGCGACGGTAGGGCGCGCGGCTTCGCTGGTCAGCGATCCGATATTGATAATTTTCCCACCGCGCTGGCGTTCCACCATGCGTTTGGCTGCAGCACGTGAGACGAGGAACGCGCTGGTGAGATTGACATCCAGCACCCGCTGCCAGTCGCTCAATGCCAGTTCCAGCATCGGTTTGCGGAACTGAATGCCTGCGTTGTTGATCACAATGTCGACGTGAATGTTCTCTTCATCAAGCTGCTGGAATACCGCTTCAATCGCGGCTTCATCTGCCACATTGAACAGAAAGCCTCGGGCATCAAATCCTTGTTGCTGTAATTGCTCCAGCGCCTTATCCATGTGCTCCTGACGCGTGCCATTCAGCAGCACTTTTGCGCCGGCTTGCGCCAGGCCTTGTGCATAAGCAAATCCCAAACCGCGCGTTGAGCCGGTAATCAGGGCGGTTTTCCCGGAGAGGTTAAATAAGGTCTGCATAACAAAACGTCCTTCATGTAACATGACTAACAAGTTGGATGAGTTACTTTTACGTTATGCGCAGAAAGGCAGCAATTGGCAGGCGAGAGATTTGTAAGATATCTCACAATTTTTTAATGTCATCGTCAGAAGGTAATTATCTACTTTTGAAGATTAACCTAATGAAAGTAATAGTTAAATTTTGGGGTTTTGCAGTATCGCTTTTGCTGCGCGAAAAATTGCTGCTTGTGTTGCAAGCAGTGACGCGTTAAAAAGCGTTAGACATGTAGGACAAGTGAGTAAAGCCGTGGCGCTGGAAAGTATCCAAAAACATAATGTGGTTGATGTCATCTACGAGCAGATGAAGCAGAACATTCAGGATGGTCTGTGGGAGCCGGGCTGTAAGTTGCCGTCAGAAGCGGAATTGACCGCAACCTTTCAGGTGAGCCGCGTCAGCGTGCGGAGTGCCGTGCAGAAGCTGCGAGACCTTGGCGTGGTGGTGACGCATCAAGGGAAGGGTACCTATGTTACCCGCGAAGTGGCGCGCTACGGATCGTTCAGCGATAACCAGCCCATTCTGCACCTTTCGCAGGAAGAGTTTGATGATATGCGGGTTTTCCGTCAGACCGTCGAGTTCAAATGTATGGAGCTGGCAGTGCAGAACGCCACCGATGAGGATGTCAAAGTGCTGGAAAGCGCCCTAAATCGCATGCTGGTGAGTAAAGATGACTACAAGAAGTACTCGCTGGCGGACTACGATTTCCATCTGGCGATTGTGAAAGCCTCGCACAACAAAGTGTTCATCCACGTCATGGAATCCCTCAAGGGGATTTATGTGCATTACCTCGAAGAGTTGAACCGCGTATTGGGCATTACGCTGGAAAGCGTTGAAGCCCACATTAAAGTCTTTATGGCGTTGAAAAACCGCGATGCCTCGCTGGCAGCCGAGACGCTTAATAGCGCGATGACACATAACGTGCACGCCATCGAGGATGTACGCCATAACTGAATAACCAAAAGCCCTGCACAGGGCTTTTTAATACACATAACATGTAGGACATCATACAGCATGTTATCCAGATACTGTGAGGATCATGATGAGTAACCTGAAAATTACCGATGTAAAAACCATCCTTACCGCGCCAGGCGGCATCGATTTGGTGGTGGTAAAAATCGAAACCAGCGAACCCGGTTTATACGGTTTGGGCTGCGCCACCTTTACTCAGCGTATCTACGCGGTCGCCGCCGCGATTGAAAACTACATGAAGCCGTTTTTGATCGGCAAAGATCCGGCGCGTATCGAAGACATCTGGCAATCGGCGGCGGTCAGCGGTTACTGGCGTAACGGTCCGGTGATGAATAATGCGCTCTCCGGTGTGGATATGGCGCTGTGGGACCTGAAGGGTAAAGTTGCCGACCTGCCGGTGTATGAACTGCTTGGAGGCAAATGTCGTGATGGCGTGCCGCTTTATCGCCACTGCGACGGTGCCGATGAGATAGAAGTTGAAGACAACATCCGCGCGCGCATGGAGGAGGGCTATCAATATGTGCGCTGTCAGATGGGCATGTATGGCGGCGCGGGTACCGATGATTTGCGTTTGATCGCCGGCAAGCTGGCCAAGGCGCGCAATATCCAGCCGAAGGTGTCACCGCGTAATCCTACTCACGGCATCTATTTCGATCCGGATGCTTATGCGCGTGCCGTACCGCGCCTGTTTGATCATCTGCGCAACAAGCTCGGTTTTGGCGTTGAGTTTATTCACGATGTGCACGAGCGCATCACGCCAATCGCTTCGATTCAGTTGGCGAAATCACTCGAACCGTATCAGCTATTTTTCCTCGAGGATCCGGTTGCGCCAGAAAATATCGACTGGCTGAGTAAATTACGTAGCCAAAGCAGCACGCCAATTGCCATGGGCGAGCTGTTTACGCAAATCAACGAGTGGAAGCCATTAATTCAAAACCAGCTGATCGATTATATTCGCTGCCATGTCAGTACCATTGGCGGCATTACACCGGCGAAGAAGCTGGCAACTTTTGCGGAACTGTTTGGCGTGCGCACCGCGTGGCATGGTCCGGGCGATATCTCACCGATTGGTGTGGCGGCAAACCTGCATATTGATTTGAGCATCACCAATCTTGGCATTCAGGAGTACACGCCGGTGAATGAGGCGCTGCAGGAAGTGTTCCCAGGCTGTCCGGAGATTGATCGCGGTTATGCCTACCTCAGCGATCGTCCGGGGTTGGGCGTGGATATCGATCTGAAAGAGGCGGCGAAATATCCGGTGTCAGGTGGTATTCCGGACTGGACTAACGCGCGTCTGCCAGATGGCACGGCGGCACGTCCGTAAACGTATTGATGATTCGAGAGGAACCACTGATTGGTTCCTCTTTTATTTAGTTTTCAAAACGTCCTGAGGTTGCTTCGAATCGAACGTTTCCGCAAAGGCATCCGCAGGTGAAATGGCTCATGAATTTTCTCCGTAATGATGACGTTGATGAATATAGTCCAAGGCGGATATCCGAATTTAGCCGCTACAACCAAAGGGCGCATAATGTATATTATGTTAAATGAAGTATTTTATTGCGCACTTCAACCATTATCCGCTCATCACCTGCCTTCTTTCACCTCCGTCACCAACAATCCGTAACCCGCGATCATCCCGGCGACGGATTGTTGAACGCACGTTGCCGTTATCTGCGCCCTTTAATCACCGACGCCTTCCAGTTGAAATCACTGACTTCGCTCTCTTTCAACGATTCAGGTTTCTTCCTGCGCGTTGGCGTTTTCTTTGACTTTTCAGCCAGCGCTTTCTCTTTGGCCAGTTTCGTCGTCATAATCAGCTGCCGGGCTTCCGCCGTGAACTCTTTCTCTTTCTTTGCATCCGGCTCTTTGCCAGTGCGCTGGCGATACTTCTCCATCAATCCCTTAAACGCTTCTTCTACTGCAACACGTTCACTGAGATTGAATTGATCGATGGAAATCATTTTCTTGTCGTTCATAGCGTACCGTCCAATAGTGATTTTCTGGCAACAAGTGTACAGCATTTACCGGCAATGACGATCGCACCATTGCCGCTCGCGTGGCTTTCTTGTAACCTTTGCCGTCAACATTTTAAGGATTTCCTATGAACGATCATCGCTCCAAAGATCCCTTGCACGGCGTCACGCTTGAGATGCAAATTAATGCGCTGGTCGCCCATTATGGCTGGGCCGAACTGGGTAAGCTCATTAATATCAACTGCTTCAAAAGCGATCCAAGCGTTAAATCGAGCCTGAAGTTTTTACGCCGCACTCCCTGGGCACGCGCTGAGGTTGAAGCACTGTATCTGGATTCACTGGATGATTTTGCTGCGGATAAGGCAGATGATTCCGCGCCAAATCCCTGGACTATGGGCAAAGATCAGTAATTTCTGGCGACAAAACCGGCAGCGCTACGTGAATTCTCGGCAACTTCCACCCTGCTCTTTTAGCAGAATTCACGTAGCGACGTCATATCAACTCCTCCGTTCTCTCCATTTCATAACTTCCCAACCTTGCCCGCGTCATCACATTTTCCAATGACCGATCGTATTGTAAGTTTCCATGCTGCATGACAATATCGCTACATGTATATACATGTACCACCAAGAGAAGCCACATCACACTAACAATAATTTCCCACCTTTAGCCGCTTCAGCGAGGAAACTATGTCAGCCGAATCACCTGCAGCAGATTACGCCGGCGCAGAGAAAAAGCGCCTCTCAGAAACGCGATCCATTGATTACATTCCTCCGAGCGAACGCCACGGACATCCTTTCAGCCAATTCACCTTGTGGTTTGGTGGCAATTTGCAGATCACCGCCATCGTAACCGGCGCGCTGGCCGTGGTGTTGGGCGGCGATGTGGTGTGGTCGATCATCGGCTTGCTGGTTGGGCAAGTTGTGGGCGCGGCGATTATGTCACTGCATGCCATTCAGGGACCGCGTCTCGGATTGCCGCAAATGATCACCAGCCGCATGCAGTTTGGCGTATATGGTGCGGTGATTCCGTTGGTGTTGGTGTGCATCATGTATGTCGGATTCTCTGCCAGCGGCACGGTGTTGGCCGGACAGGCGCTCGCCAAACTGATTAATACCAGCAATGCGTCAGGCATGATCCTGTTCAGTGCGATTATCGTCGTCATCGCGGTGCTGGGATATCGCGTGATTCACAAGCTCGGTAAAGTAGCCAGCGTGATTGGCGTGCTTGCCTTTGTTTACCTGTTTATCACGCTGCTCTCAACCCATGATCTGTCCGCGGTGTGGCAGAACCAGCATTTCACGGTCGCTAACTTCCTGCTTGCCGTTTCGTTGTCGTCGTCATGGCAGATTGCATTTTGCCCGTATGTTTCTGACTATTCGCGCTATTTACCGGCTAACGTCTCAGCCAAAAAACTTTTCAGCTGCGTTTTCTTCGGCACGGTTTTAGGAACGCAGGCTTCAATGACGTTGGGTGTAATTGTCGCGGCGATTGCCGGTAAGGCTTTCTCTGGCAACGAGGTTGGCTATATTGTCAGTTTAGGCAGCAGCGCTACGATGGCGATGGTGATCTATTTTGCGATCTGCTTCGGCAAAATCACTTTCACCACGCTGAATGCTTACGGCAGCTTTATGTCACTCACCACCATCGTTTCTGGCTTCCGTCAGAAAACCGCATTAAGTCGTGGCGGCCGCATTCTGTTTGTGGTGTTGATGGTGACGATTTCTTGTGTGATTGCGCTGATTAGCGAACCCGCTTTCCTGAAATCATTCACCCATTTCCTGCTGTTTTTACTGGCCTTTTTTGTGCCGTGGAGCGCAATCAGCCTGACCGATTTCTACCTGATCACCAAAGGTAAAGTCGATGTACCGGCACTCTCCCAGCCCAACGGACGTTACGGTCGCTGGAACTGGGCGGGCATAATTGTCTACTTCTGCGGCGTGCTGGTACAGTTGCCGTTCATTGATAATCCACTGCATCACGGTTCGTTAACCTGGATTTTTGCCGGTAATGATGTGTCGTGGATTATTGGCTGGATTGTCACCGCACTGTTGTGGTTAGCCGCAAGAAAGGTCGATCGTCGAGGGACCTTGTCGCACTCTGCTTACCCCAATCAGTGACATTGTCACGTATGTCATATTAATGAATCGCGCTCACAAGTGCTTGCAACTTTGAGCGCATTATCATTCAGCCAGCCCACAGCTACACTTTAACTAACGAGAAATATAAGCAACTGTAAGGCGCACCTGGTCGCCATTAATGGCAATCCTTAGGGATTATTTGTAACTCACCACCGTCACCCAATTGGCGTCACCGCCGGCCGGTGCTTCGCCAACGCGCTTTAGCGCCCCGCTTTCTTGATCAATGGCATAGCTGCCGGTCACCGCACTCTTTTCGCCGCTGGCAATCAACCAACGTCCGTCAGCGGTGATCGCGATGCCGCGCGGCTGTTTCTCGACTTGCCAGCTATCAATCAGCGTCAGTTTGCCGTCTGCTTTGTTAATCCGGTATCCGCTGATGGTGCTGCTGGTCCGCTCGCTGACATAGAGAAAACGGCCATCCGGCGTCAGACGAATATCGGCCGCCCAGATGCGCGGCGTGGTGTCGCTGTAGCCCGGCGGTCGCTCTTTGCCGTGTTGCAGTTGATATTTTTCCGCTACCGCATTTGGCGTCTCCGCTACTTTCACCAGCTCACCGCTGGCTTCACGACGAAACTGCGTAATGATGCCGCCCATTTCACCGATGTTGTAGAGATAGCGATTATCCGGCGACAACACCGAATGGCGCGGTCCGTTTTCTGTCGCCGTTTTAACATAGCCGTTGCCTAACCCCGAAAGCTCTCCCTCGGCGCTCAGTTTCAATTGCAGCACGCGATCGGTGCCGAGATTGCCGACATAAGCCTGCTCGCCGCTCGCATCGACAATGACTGAATGCGCGGCATGTCCAGTTTTGTAACTCCCGACCGGCGGCGCAATCAGCTTGCCGTCGCTATTGAGTCGATAAACGTGCACCACATCGCCATCATAGGAAGCGCCTAGCAGAAAACGACCCTGCGGATCCGTGCTGATGTAGGGATAGCTGGCCGCAGCGGATACGCTATTCAACGGGCTGAGATCGCCCGTTTTGCTGTCGATGTTCCAGCTCACCAGTTGCAGCGGTTTACTGCGAATCGCGGCGTACAGATGTTTATGATCGGCGCTCAACGCCATCGGCATCACTTTGCCGCCGACCTGAGTGCGTCCTAATAGTTGCAATGCACCGGTTTGCTCATTCAGCGCGTAGCGCGCGATGGTGCCATCATCGGCTTCTGAAACGTAGACAAAAGTCTGTGCCAGCAACGGCGCGCTGGCGGCCAACGATGCTAAAAGCGTCGCCGCGCGTAATAGGTTCTTCATGCTGCTTCCTTAGCGTACCAATGACGGACGTTTGGCGTCATAGCGCCAGTTATCGATCAAAAACTGCATCCCCAGCGCATCGTTGCGATTTTTATCCGGCAGCGCGTTATATAGCGCATGCGCCTGTTCGATGCGATCCATATCCAGCTCGATGCCCAATCCCGGCCCCGGCGGTAGCTCCAGATAACCATCGCGGATCTGCGGCGGTTGACATGTAAGCTGCTGACCATCCTGCCAAATCCAGTGCGTATCAAAGGCGGTTTGACGATCGCCAGGCGCGGCGGCACCCAGGTGCGCCACCATCGCCAGCGAAATATCAAAATGGTTATTGGAGTGGCAGCCGGTTGTCAGCCCCCATTCGTTGCACAGCTGCGCCACCACGTTGGCGTTACGCATCGTCCAGAAGTGCGGATCGGCGAGCGGAATATCAATGGCATTCAGTTGCAGCGCATGATGCAGCTGGCGCCAGTCGTTGGCGATCATATTAGTCGCGACCGGCACGCCGGTGGCGCGGCGAAACTCGGCCAGCGTTTCCCGACCGGAATAGCCTTGTTCAGCGCCACAAGGATCTTCCAGATACGGCACCTTTCCCGCCAGCTGCTTGCCAAAGCGAATCGCCTCATCCAGCGACCAGCTGGCGTTAGGATCGACGGTGACGCGTGCTTCAGGGAAGCGCGACAGTAGCGCTTCCACCGTTGCCACTTCCACTTCGCCTGCCTGCACGCCGCCTTTGAGCTTGAAGTCGCGGAAGCCATATTGCTCAACTGCCGCTTCGGCCAGTCGCACCACGGCATCGCTGTCCATCGCCGCTTCATGACGCAGACGGAACCAGCCTTCTTGCTCATGCTCCCCTGATCGATAGTGCATATTGGTGCGCTTGCGATCGGCGATGTAGAACAAATAGCCCAGCACCGGAATGCGATCGCGCTGTTTACCGCTGGCAAGCAGATCCGCCACCGGCAGGTTAAACAGCTTGCCTTGCAGGTCCAGCAGCGCCGCTTCAATGGCGGCGGCGGCGTTATAAAACTTCTCCGGATTCATCTGCGGGATATGAATGTCGTTGGTGTGCGAGGTTTGTTGCTGACGTGCCTCGCTGCTGAATAACTGGCTCAGCGTCGCGTTGAGACGCAGCAGCGAACTGCCTTCTATCAGCGGGCGAAACTGTTCCAGCAACTGCAAGGTGGATGCATGACACGGCGTTTCGCCTACGCCGGTATGTCCGGCGGAATCGGTCAGTATCACGATGATGCGCGTGAAGTAGCAGTTATGGGCGCCGCCAATGTTCAATAACATGCTGTCGTAGCCGGCAACCGGCACGATGCGCATCGATTTAATGACTGGACTGTCTGACATGGTTTCTCTCCGTGTGACCGAAAGCGGGTGGAACAGGTTTGCGACGCAGCAGCAAATAGAGTCCGGTAACCACGGACACGCTGGTTAGCGCGTAAAGTCCGCCGGTGGTGCTGCCGGTGTGCATTTCGAGGTAGCCGAATACCGTGGGCGCAAAGAAGCCACCGAGGTTGCCAATCGAGTTGATCAGCGCAATGCCGGGCGCGGCAATCGAGGCGGGTAATTCACTTTGCGGCATCGGCCAGAAGAACGCCGCGCTCACTTTGGATCCGATGCAGGCCACAATCATCGCCACAAAGCCAAACCATGGCGTTCCCAGCGTGGCCATAAAGGTGCCGCACGCGGCGATCAGCATGGCGATACCGAGCCCTTTGTCCAGTTTATCGCGATAGCGGTCGGTGGCTTTGCCGAGCAGAAACAGCGCGACGATAGCGAACAGCCACGGCACGGCGGTCAGCAATCCGGTTTCAAAGCTGTTGAAGCCCTGAATACGCTGAATGATTTGCGGCAGCCAGAACACTAACGTGTAGCCGGTCATGGTCATGGTGAAGAAGATCAGGCAGTAAGACAAAAGGCTGCGATCGCTGATCAAGCCCCAGCGGCCGTGTTTCACCGCGTGCTCTTCGCGCGCATCATCTTCCAGCGCTAGCTGCTGCGCCAGTGCCTGTTTCTCGGCATCGCTCAACCATTTCGCGCCTTGCGGTTTGGATACCAGCACAAAGGCGGCCAGCAAGCCGATCACCATCGATCCGCCGCCTTCCATAAACATCACCCATTTCCAGCCCGCGATGCCGCCAACATCATGCATCATCAGAATGGCACCGGTGAGCGGACCGGAGAACAGAAAAGCGCTGGCGGTGGCGCTCAACACCATCGCGGTAGCTCGCCCTCGCCACGCATTCGGCACCCATTGACGAAAATAGAACAGCACGCCAGGGAAGAAGCCGGCTTCCGCCACGCCGAGCAGGAAACGCAGCAGATAGAAATGCAGCGGCGTACTCACAAAACCGGTAAGCACCACCACCATGCCCCACGTAATCATGATGCGCGTCAGCCACACGCGTGCGCCGAGTTTCTTCAGCATCATGTTGCTCGGCACTTCAAACAGCGCATAGCCGATAAAGAACAGCCCCGCGCCTAAGCCGAAGGCGGCCGCACTAATGCCCGCATCGGTTTGCAGTTCGGCTTTTACGAAGCCAATGTTAGCCCGGTCAATCTGGTTCACAATTAACATCAGCGCCAGCATCGGTATGATGCGACGGAAGAACTTGCCGATAGCTGAGGCGATATGCGCGTCATGATCGGGCGATAATACGTATTGTTGTTGTGTCATGCGTCACCTGTAGGGAGAAAAGCATCGCTATAGGTATACGCAGCAGAGTGTGGCCAGGTGTATGTGGCATTGCCCGAGACCGCTTAGGCAAATGCCCTATGCTTGTTAAAATTCATGGTGTTATATTAATTCGCGTCGAAAAGTTTACGCTTGGTTTGTGCGCTGGCTCACTGGCATTTTACCAGGTGCGCATAAATGCGCACCCTACAGATATTTCGTAAGGTCGTCATTAATGGCGACCTTACCCTCAAACTTGCCTTTTCCTCGTCTACACTTGCCTCACGTGGAAACGCTAATAGAGGTAAAAATGTCACAATCTACTCAACGTAATCAAGCTTGGCTATTAGCCTCACGCCCGCATGGCGAACCGGTAAAAGAGAATTTCCGCCTGGTAGAGCAGCCCATTCCTGACGTGAAGGACGGCCAAATCCTGCTGCGCACGCTTTATTTGTCGCTTGACCCCTATATGCGCGGGCGCATGGATGACAGCAAATCTTATGCTGCACCTGCTGAACTCGACCAACCGATGGTTGGCGGCACGGTGAGCGAAGTGGTGGAATCTAAACACGCGGATTTCCAGCAAGGCGATGTGGTCCTCGCGCAAAGCGGCTGGCAAAGCTATGCGGTTTCGGACGGAAACGGCGTGGCGAAATTGGGCGATCTGCCCCATCCTTCCTGGGCGCTGGGCATTCTCGGTATGCCGGGCTTTACGGCCTATATGGGCTTGATGGATATCGGCCAGCCAAAACAGGGTGAAACCCTGGTGGTCGCGGCGGCTACCGGCCCGGTCGGTGCAACGGTGGGTCAGCTTGGGAAACTCCAAGGCTGCCATGTCGTCGGCGTTGCGGGGGGCGAAGAGAAGTGTCGCTATGCGATTGAGAAGCTCGGTTTCTCCGCCTGTATCGATCACCATCGTGACGACTTTGCGGAACAACTGGCGGCTGCCTGCCCGGACGGCATTGATATCTACTTCGAAAACGTTGGCGGCAAAGTGTTTGATGCCGTATTCCCGTTGCTGAACACCGCAGCGCGCGTGCCGGTGTGTGGCCTGGTTTCTGGTTACAGCAGCCGCGAATTACCGCCAGGCCCAGATCGCACCCCGCAAATCATGGGCGGCATTCTTAAACGTCGTATTCGCATGCAGGGCTTTATCATCTTCCAGGATTACGGCGATCGTTATCCTGAATTCCTCAAAGCGATGACGCCGCTGGTGGAGCAGCAAAAAATCCACTACCGCGAGCACATGATCGACGGGCTGGAAAATGCCCCGCAGGCGTTTTTCAATATGCTGAAAGGCAAAAACTTCGGTAAAACCGTGGTAAAAGTCGGTTAAGGCTTTACCTGGCGAAAGGGATCTTCGCCTGGTTATGACGAGTTACGTAAAGATACTGGTAATCCATACAGATAAGGTTCAGGATGGTCACTCATCCTGGATTAGCACCCACGGCCATTCACCCTCTATCTGAGGGCTCGTAATGAACTTTTATTCAACTGAAACCGTTTGCGCCATTACCGGTGCCAACCGCGCCAATTTACGTCGCTGGTTGCGCGGTGGATTAATTTCTGAGAATCACGTCAATAAGGATTGGAGCCGACATCAGGTTGATGAAGTGCTCGCCATGATGGCATTGACCTCGGGTGGCGCCACGCTGTGGCAAATCTATCAAGGCCGTCACTGCGGGCTCGATTACTCTTCGTCTGGTTGGGTGGCACGCCGCGGCGATCTGTTACGGCAGCTGGAGTTAGGCTCTGATCGAGAACTAGCGCGTACTGTGCGCAATCTGGCGGGCGATTACAGCAGCGACGATTTCGTCAATGTGCTGATGAAACCGCTCAACCGCTGGCTGCGTGATGATACGCGTCGCGGGGCATCACGCAGGTTAACGCGCTTTCATGAAGCGATCGTTCATCACAGCGACTGTGTAAAACGCGCTTCAGCCCGTCAGCAGCAGATGCCACTGTTACTGGAAGTGGTCAGCACCGGCGATGAAACGGAAGTGTGGCTGGAAGCCATTCGCCTTACCGGACAAGGATTCTGCGTCGAGGTGGATCAAACCTCACAACCGATGCTGTACAGTTCAGAAAGCCGCCACGATCATCACCTGCTGTGGTGCGGTGCCGGGATCAGCCATGAACGCATGACCCAGTTCCAGCGCGGATTACGTTCCGGTAAACCGGTGATGCTGAGCGGACCCGATCGCAGCGTTCATCCGGCTGTCGCTGAAGCCAGAGTCGCTTAGCCGGTGCTTTATGCACCGGTCTCATTGCTTATCCCATTCCGCACTTTGCTTATTCAAAAGAAGTAGTTAGCCACGGCAACAACGGTTAAGTCACATCACTCTCTCTTCTGCTACGCTCTCGCCTCCCAATCAGGAGGATCCATGAGTTCATTAATCGATATTTTCACCAGTCATAAAAGCGATCGCAGTTTTACCGACCTTCCCGTTGCGGATGCGGTGCTGGATCGCATCATTTCGGCCGCGTATCGCGCGCCAACCTCGGTGAACTCGCAGCAGGTCTCTTTGGTGGTGACGCGCGATGCTGAAAGACGCGCACAAATCTCCCAGATTGCTGGCGGTCAGCCGTGGATTGCCAAAGCGCCGGTATTTATTACCCTGGTGCTGGATATGCATAAATCGCGTCTGGCGATGAACGCTATCGACCGCGAGCAGATCGCGCAGCAGAGCATCGAAAGCATTGTGTCGGGCTCAACCGATGTGGGTATTGCGTTGGGTTCTATCATGGCGGCAGCGCGTGCGGAAGGTTTGGGCATTGTGCCGATTGGCGGTATTCGTCGCGATGCGCAGGCGTTAATCCGCTTACTGGATTTGCCGGAATATACTTTCCCGGTGGCGGGCGTGGTGATTGGCCATGTCGATCAGCCTGCGCATCAGAAGCCGCGTCTGCCGCTGGCCACCTTCCGCCATGAAGAGCGCTATCAACGTGATGGACTGGAGCAACACATCGCTGCCTACAATCAGGAGATGGTGCAGCACTGGAAAAATACCGGACGTGAGGATGGCGAAAGCTGGAGTGAAAGCGTTAGCGGTTATTATCACAAGATTTACTTCCCGCACGTGCTGGACGCGCTAAAGAAGCAAGGGTTTGGCAACGACAAGTGACGGTTTTTCCCCGCGCGCTGTGCGCGGGGAAAGAAAATTAACGCCCTTTCTTCTTACGACCTGGCTGGGCGAAACGCTGGCGATTAGCCGGTTTTGCCCCCGCTTTCTCACCCGGTTTAGCGCTAACCGTCGCGGGCTTTTTCGCCGCGCTGGCGGGTTTCTTTTTCGCCTGCGTCTTCTGCGTTTTTTGATCTTCGGATGATGAGTCTTCAATCAGTTTGAACAGATCAATCAGCTCGTCATCGGTCAAATCGCGCCACTCGCCGAGCGGAATGCCTTTCAGGCTGACGTTCATGATGCGCGTACGTTCAAGCTTGGTCACTTCAAAGCCGAAGTGTTTGGTCATTCGACGAATCTGACGATTCAGCCCCTGAACCAGAATGATGCGGAAGACAAAGGTCGACTCTTTTTTAACTTTGCACTTTTTGGTGACGGTGCCGAGCATCGGTACGCCCGCGCCCATTCCGGCAATAAATTCATCGGTGATCGGTTTATCAACGGTGACCACATACTCTTTTTCGTGGTTATTACCGGCACGCAGGATTTTATTCACCAGATCGCCGTGGTTGGTGAGGAAAATCAGTCCCTGCGAATCTTTATCCAGGCGACCAATCGGGAACACGCGCTTGCTGTGATTAACGAAATCACCAATGTTGTCACGCTCACCCTCTTCCATGGTGGTGATGATGCCCACCGGTTTGTTCAGCGCAATCAGCACTAAATCTTCTTCGTCACGCGGCTCAATCAGCTGCCCGTTCACTTTGACTTCATCCCCTGCAAACACCTGCGCACCGACGGCAGCGCGTTTACCGTTAATGAACACGTTGCCTTGCTCGATGTAACGATCGGCATCGCGGCGTGAGCAGATTCCGCTCTCGCTGATGTATTTGTTCAGGCGTGTGGATGAGTTAGGCAGCATGGTTCCTCCGAAAAAAAACGGACTATACAGCAACCTTAGGCGTTGGTTAAGCCTCGCGACAATCATCAGCATTTCTCTCACCACGATATAACAGCACACTAACAATGTGGTTGTTGTCAGCGGATCGATCAGCGACAATTCGCACCCATCGTTTTTTCTTATGACAGAGTGATTCCCTCATGACAAATCAGCCATCGGTGACGTGGATAACCTCCGTGCGCACCTTTCTGGCCCGCCTTTGGCCCCATCCGTTACCGGGAGGCAGAAAGCAGATGGTCATCGCCAGCATTGGCGCGGGATTGGGTTTAATGATGACCAGCCTGACCAGCCACTGGCTGCTGGGTGGAGTGAATCTGTGGTTTGTCGCGCCGATGGGCGCTTCAGCGGTATTACTGTTTGGTCTGCCGAACAGTCCGCTGGCGCAGCCGTGGTCAATTGTCGGCGGCAATTTGGTGGCGGGCGTTGTTGGCGTCACCACCGCGCTGTGGGTTCCCCATCCCGCGCTGGCGTGTGGTATCGCGGCCTGTGTGACGATCGCGTTGATGTTTCAACTGCGCTGTTTGCATCCACCGAGCGGCGCGGTGGCGCTGACCGCAATTTTGGGCGGTAACGGCGTCCAGCAACTGGGTTACCACTTTATTCTGACGCCGGTGCTGTTGAACTCGGTTTGCCTCGCGCTGCTGGCGTTGCTGTTTAACAATCTCGCCGGACGTCGTTACCCGCATCCGCTGGCGGCAACGGAAACCAAAGCGCCGCCTGTGGTGATCGACGTAGCGATTACGCGTGAAGACCTGCATCAGGCGCTGGAGAGCGGTGAAGTGCTGGATATCGATGAGGATGATTTGCAGCAGTTGCTGCAACGCGCCGAAGAGATTGCGACACATCGTCAGCGCGGGCAGATGCCGGCATCATCATGAGTGGTCGCCATAAATGGCGTAATGTTTGTCAGTTGAGAGATAAAAACACATATTATTGCGCGCACAAATCGTAGCGGCGCAATTCATTGCGCGATAAATCGCGCCGCTACGAAATGTGCCGTGATGTGATGCTTAACTGATCGGCATTACGCCATAAATGGCGACGCTACACCGTATTCTTTCACAATGACTTCATCGCCCTCAATTTCAACCACCGCAAACGGCACCTCTTCTGCCCCATCCAGCATCCCTTTGAGCGTATAGAAGCCTGTTCGACGGATGCGCGCAAAGCCGCCGCGATGATCGTGTCCAGAGAAACAGCATAGTATGTTGTAACTAGAAAGCAGCTCTGCCAGCGCGCTGCCGTTGAGTAAGTTGTGGCTGTTATGCGGCGCCAGCGGATAATGCCCAAACACCACCACTTTCTCCTCTTGCTGGCGGGCTTGCTGCAACTGCTGCTCAATCCACGCCATTTGCAGCGTTCCTACCGCACCGTTCCAGGGTTTCGCCTGCGGCTGCTGGCGCGCGGTCAGGTCCACCAGCATTGCCTCCGCCTGCGCACGATCGTCACCGTTCTGCGAGTTGCAATAGAGGCTGATGTCGTTGCCGTCATAAACAATAAAACGCCAGCCCTGCAGCCCAAAGGCGTAATGGCTTTTGGGTAGCGCAGCGGCTTCGTTGAGATGCTGCGCGATGGTCTGCGCATCGTGATTACCCAGCACCACCGCATGTGGATGTTCGAGGCGATCGTAAATCGGCAATATCGCCGCGTAGCTGTTCCAGTCGCGATCGACTAAATCCCCCAGCGTAACGACAAAATCCAGCGGCTGCTGATTCAGCACCGCAATCGCCTGCGGCAGCTTACGCAGCGCGTGACGATAGTAGAGATTTTTCGCCATATCGGCGTCGATGTCGGCATATTGCGGATCGGCAATCAAACCAAAACGCAGCGTGCTGCTCAGCGGCGCGGAACGCACATCGGGCAAGGCATAGAGCTCGGCGACATCGCCCAGCAGTTCACGCTGCAGTTCAGTCAGCGGATGCGGATAAGACACGAAAAGCACTCCTTAGCGAATACCAGCACGCATAAAAGATTGAATAAACTGACGCTGGAAAATCAGGAACAGCACCAACAGCGGCAAGGTGGTCATCAAAGTGGCTGCACCAATCAGCGCCCATTGCACGCCCTGCTCCGGCGCCGAGAACAGCTGCAGGCCAACGGTAAGCGGCCGCACGTTGACGGAATCGGTGATCACCAGCGGCCAGAGGAAATCATTCCAGTGGAAGCTGATCGACACCAGCGCAAACGCCACATAAATCGGCTTCGCCAGCGGAATATAAATCTTGCGCAGAATGTAAAAGCGGCTGGCACCTTCCACAATCGCCGCCTCTTCCAATACCAGCGGAATACTTTTAAAGGTCTGGCGTAGCAGAAAGATGGCGAAGGCCGAGGAGAAATACGGCAGCGCGATGCCGGTCAGCGTATCGCGGAAACCCAGCGCGCCGATGGTTTTGTAGTTATTCAGAATCAGCACGTCGGGGCTGATCATCAGCTGCAGCAGGATCAGCGCGAAGATCGCGCCGGAAAATTTCAGGCGGAAGCGCACTAACGCGTAAGCGGCCATGGTCGCCAGAATCAGTTGCACCACCACAATCATCAGCACCAGCAAGCTGGTATTGAGGAAGTAGCGACCAAAGGGCGCGGCGTGCCAGGCATTAACAAAGTTCTGCAAGGTCAGCGGCGAAAAAAGCGAAAAGCTCGCCTGATCGGATGCCGGATGAATCGCCACCCAAAACGCTACCAGAATCGGTAAAAACCACAGCAACGCGGCAAGCCCAATTGCCGTATTCAGACACAGGCGACCAAACGTGATTGTCGGCTTCATTGGTAATGGGCTCGCTTGTCCAGCAGATTGAATTTAAGCAGCGCAATTGCGGCGAGAATCAACAGCAGCACCACCGTCATTGCCGCCGCGGCGGGCATATCCCAGAAGCTGAAAGCGGTGCGATAGATGTAGAACAGCAGCAGGCTACTGCTGTTATTCGGCCCGCCGTTGGTCATCGCGATCACCTGATCGACGATGCGAAACGCATTCATCGAGGCATTGATCAGCACAAACAGCGTGGTGGGCATCAGCAGCGGCCACTGTACGCGGCGGAAGAAATAGCGGCGTGACGCCCCTTCTATCTGCGCGGCTTCGCTCAGGCGCGGATCGATCTGCTGCAAAGCGGCGAGATAAAAGATCATAAAGAAGCCCGCTTCGCGCCATACCGATACCGCCATCAAACAGTACAACGCACTACCCGGTTCGCCGAGCCAGTTAATCGCCGGCAAGGAAAACAGCGCCAGCAGCTTATTCAGCAAACCCAGCTGCGGCGTGTAGAAGAACAGCCACAGATTGGCGATGGCGATCATCGGCAGCAGCGAAGGAATAAAGAACGCAGTGCGCACCAGCGCATTGGCACGCATGTGACGATTGACCGCCAGCGCCATCAGCAGCGCCAGCGTTACCGCCAGCGGAATGGTGATCAACGCATACAGCAGGTTATTCCACAGCGACTGAATGAAGATGTCGTCATCCAGCAGCGCAAGATAGTTATCCAGCCCAACAAAATGGGCTGGACGACCGTTACGTGCTGCGCTGAACAGGCTTTCCCATACGGTCGCAACCGCCGGATAGTGGGTGAACAGCAGTAAAAAGCTCAGTGCCGGCAAAATCAGCAGATAGCCATACAGCTGCATCGACCATAACCGGGGACGACGAACCGGCGCAACGGTGAGCATCGTGCTCGTCATTATTGATAAGACTTCAGCAGACGATCGGCTTGCTTCTGCGCACCTTCGAGTGCTTCGGCTGGCGTTTTCGCCTGCGTCACTGCAGCTTCTACCGCGTGATTGAGCGCATCCTGAATCTGCACGCTGTTGTAAGTCGAGAGTTCTGGCTGCGCATACTTCAGCTGTTCACGCGCCACCAATGCCTGAGGAACCTCTTTAACGTAATCCTTCATCACCGTGTTATCCCATGCCGCCGGAGAGGTCGCTACATAACCGGTGGCGATGCTCCAGCGCGCCGCCTGCTCGGGTGAGGTTACCCAACGGATAAACTCCATCGCCGCTTTCTGCTGTTCTGGTGAGGTATTTTTGAAGACATACAGGTTACCGCCGCCGGTTGGGCTGCCGCGCTGGGTTTTCTCCGGCAGCATCGCCACACCGAACGGGAATTTCGCATTATCACGCACGTTGGTCAGGTTGCCGGTGGTGGTCACCATCATGGCAGTTTTGCCGCTGATGAAGTCCTGCGGCGTGGTGCCCCACGCAATGGCACCCTTCGGCGACACCTCCTCTTTCTGGCCGAGATCGGTCAGCCACTGCAGCGTTTCCACGTTGCCCGGCGTATTGAAGTGCACCGCGGTGCCTTTGCCGTTATCCAGACGACCGCCGTTGGTGGCGGACAAGCCCTGGAAGTTCCAGTAGCCGTTTGGCGTGGACGGAATCTCGATGCCCCATTGGCTGACGCCGTTAGCATCTTTGATCGTGAGTTTCTTACTGAATTCGACCACCTGCTGCCAGTTGGCCGGTGGCGTATCGGCGTTTAAACCGGCTTTCTCGAACGCCTGTTTGTTCCAGTACATCACCACAGTTGAACGCTGGAACGGTACGCCCCACACTTTGCCGTCAATATGACGCAGAAACGCCGGATAGAAACCGTCGATCCATTTTTTGCCTTCCTCACCCTGCGCTAAATCGCTGGCCGCCACAATCGCACCGGCATCAATCAGTGAATACGCTTCGATATCGCCGATCACCGCCAGCTGCGGTGCGTTGCCACCACGAAAGGCGGTCAGCGCTTTGGTCACAGTGGTGGCGTAGTCACCGGTATACACCGGCTGAATGCTCACGTCCGGATGCACTTTCTGGAAATCCGCCACCAGCGAATCCACGGTGTGGCTCGCTTTGCCGCCCACCGCGATCGGGTAATACATTTGCAGCTTGACCGGTTCAGCCGCAAAAGCTGAGGTGGTGATGGCGAGGACTAATGCAGAAAGACGTGAATAACGAATCGCAGACATGATTTTCCCTTGGGCAAATGACAACGGTTAAACAGCGTATTTTTTCTGTGAAGCAAACATTTGTTGTTCGGCTGGTGCGCAGCGCTTACCGCTCTCGCGATGAAACAGATATTGCCGCGCGGCGGACCACTGCAATCCCACTTCACTGCCATCGGTGAAGCGCTGCATGCCCGGCACTTTAATGGTCAGCGGTTCGCTGATGCCAGCAAGCAGGCACACCAGCAAGGTATCAGCGCCCATATATTCAGAACCGATCACCCGCGCGGTCAGCGCCGCCTGTTCTGCGGCGATAAGATGGATATCCTCGGCACGTAATCCGAGGCTCAGCGGCGCGTCGCGGTATTCCACTACCGGCGCGGTGAGATGCAGCAGATAGTGATGCGCGCCATTGCGCTGCAGCGGCAGGATGTTCATCGGCGGTGCGCCAATGAACTGTGCGGCAAACACGCTGGCGGGATTGTTGTAGAGATCGTCTGGCGTGCCGTGCTGTTCAATGTGGCCATCGTTGAGCAGGATAATGCTATCGGCCATGCTCATCGCTTCAGTCTGATCGTGCGTGACGTACAGCATGGTCAAACCGAGTTTTTTCTGAAGCGCGCGGATTTCACGGCGCATGCTTTGCCGCAGCCTGGCGTCGAGGTTCGACAGCGGCTCATCCATTAAACACAGCGTGTTATTGGCGATCACCGCACGGCCCAGCGCCACGCGCTGCTGCTGTCCGCCGGAGAGCTGCGATGGCAAACGATCCAGCAGCTTATCCAGCTCCATTAGCTTGCTGACATTATCCAGGCGTGCAGCAAACGACTGTTTCTCCTCGCCGCGCGCTTTCAAACCAAACAGCAGGTTTTCACGCACGTTAAGGTGGGGAAACAGCGCGTAAGATTGAAACACCATCGATAGCTTGCGTTGCGACGGCGGCAGATGGGTGATGTCGGCGTGTTTAAAGTGGATCGCCCCGCGATCGGCTGTTTCCAGCCCGGCGATGGTACGCAGCAGCGTCGATTTACCGCAGCCCGATGGACCGAGCAGCGCGACAAACGCGCCTTCTGCCGCGTCGAAGCTGATGTCGTCCAGGGCGGTTTTCTCGCCCCAGGCTTTAGTGATGTGGTGAAGCGAAAGGTGGCTCATGCATCCGCAATCCAGAAATCAGAATGGCGGTAAGCTAGCGGAAGGAAATGAAGTTTTTATGTCATTGCGGTGACCGCGCGGTTAAAGGCCACCGAAGGGTCATCATTAATGACGACCTTCAAACATGAATCACTGATTAAAATAATGCTGATGCAAAATCGCAGCCCCATCATCAATCGCTTTCATCAATATCTTTTCACTGGTGACCGCATCGCCGGCTTGTAACGCTTCCAGCAGGTGATCATAGTTATGATGCCCATTCACCACCTCGGCTGGCTGCGGATAAAGATAATTAAAGCACGGACCGATCTGCACCCAAAGCTGTTCGATCAGCGCCTCCAGCGTAGGCATTTGCGCATAGCCATAGAGCGTAAAACGGAACGCGCGATTGGCTTCTAACGCCGCCTCGGCATCACCGCTTTGTTTGGCTTGCATAAAGCGCGCGCAGAGTTTTTTCAGCTCAGAAATCTGTTTTTTTCCCAAAAATGGCGTCGCCGCCCTCACCGCTAAACCTTCAAGCTGCTTACGAATCAGCGTAATCTCATCAAAGCGCTGGCGCGTCATTTCCGGGACCAGAAACGCCGCAGCTGGCGTGGCATCTAATGCTCCGGCAGAAACCAGTCGCAACAAGGCTTCACGCACCGGCGTGATGCTGGTACCCAATTGAGCCGCCAAATCGCGCGTCACCAGCCGTGCGCCAGGTTTTAACTTGCCAACAATCAGCGCGCTGCGCAGTGACGATTCCACCTGCGCGGTCAAACTCATGCGCTGCGCTTTATCCATTTCGATCATACGTTGAGGGCCTTCTACTGAATTTCGCAAATGGTAAGTTATTTTTAATGTTTTATTGCCAACTCGCCAGATTATAGGATATATCATGTATTACAAATAAGCACAGTCTTGATTCTGGCAGTATCCACTCTTTTCACTACCTTGCCGTTGGCAATTTTGGGAAACGTTATGAGATTACCTGCAGTGAAGTTTGCCACCACCGCGTTGCTATTTGCTCTGATGCCAGCCGTACAGGCAGCGGAACTGACCATTGGCCAACCCACGTCTGCCACGGCGATGGATCCCGGCTTTCTCAAAGAATCTGCCACCTTAGTCGACAACATCTTCGATACCTTAGTACGCCGTGCCGATGACATGTCATTACAGCCGGGCTTAGCCACTGAGTGGAAAGCGATTAACGAAACCACCTGGCAATTTACCCTGCGCCAGGGCGTGAAATTTACCGATGGCGAGCCGGTGAACGCCGAAGCGGTGAAATTCTCCATCGATCGTATTTTAGACCCCGCTAATCACGCACCGACCATTTCCTATATCCGCACCATCAAATCGGTGGACGTGATCAACGACTATCAGGTGCAGATCCACACCAACGGCCCGGATCCTCTGCTGCCCACGCGCATGAGCCGCTACCCGGCTTACATTGTGCCGCCAGCGTACGTGAAGAAAGTCGGCGCCAGCGAGTTCGCACGCAAACCGGTAGGCAGCGGCGCTTACAAGCTGGATAGCTTTATCCCGGATGAAAAAGTGGTGATGGTCGCCAATGAAACTTACTGGCGCGGCAAACCGGCGATTGACCGCGTTACCTGGCGTCCGATTCCCGAAGCCACCGCACGCCTCACCGCACTGCTGACCGGCGAAGTGCAGCTGATTGAAAGCGTGCCAGCCGATTTAGTCCCCGCGCTGAAAAATCGCCCCAACGTCGAACTGGAACAGGTGAAAGGCGGCGGACTGACGATTTATCTCGGCCTTAAAGATGATGAGAAACCGCTGAGTGATGTGCGCGTCCGTCAGGCGCTTTCGCTGGCGTTAAACCGTCAGGCTTATACCCAACAGCTGCTGCACGGTTTCGGTACGCCAACCGGCACCATGGCCGGTGCTAATGACTTTGGTTATCTGGCGGTTCCGGCCACCGCGCAGGATGTGGCGAAAGCCAAGTCGCTGCTAGCTGCAGCCGGTTACGCAAACGGCTTTAGCCTGCGCTTCCAGGCGCCGCGCCGCTATATTGCCAGCGCCGATGTAGCCCAAGCCATCGTGCAGGATTTAGCCGCCATTGGCGTGAAAGCCGAGCTGGAAGTGCCGGAATGGTCGGTTTACACCCAGCAGGTCGCGTCTCAGAAACAGGCTCCGATGTATATGCTGGCGTGGGGATCCACGCAGACGCTGGATGCCGATGCCGCGCTGTTCCCCATCCTGCGCAGCGGCGAGCCCTATTCCACCGTGCATGATGCAGAGCTGGATAAGCTGCTCGACCAAAGCCGTCAGATTGTCGATCCCGTTGCGCGCAAAAAAGTGTTAGAGCAGATTCAGCAACGCGTCGCGGAACAACAGCCGCTGCTGCCGCTGTACCGTGAAGATACCTTGTATGCGCACAGCACGTCGCTCAACTTCAAAGGCCGCGTCGATGCCCGCATCCCGCTGTTTGATCTGAGGCTGAAATGATTTCACCGGGCACCGTGCTGCAGCGCCGTCCACGCCGCCTGATTTACGGCGATGCGGTAATCGGCAGCCTTTTGCTGATCGTGGTGATTGCCGCGGCGCTGCTCTCTCCGTGGCTGCCGTTGCCCGATGCCTTAAGTAACAATCTCAATGAGATGTTCCTGCCGCCGGGTTCGCCCGGTGCGCAAGCTACGCATTGGCTCGGCACCGATCAACTGGGGCGTGATCTGCTGGCGCGCATTCTCTCCGGCACGCGCTTGTCGCTGCTGGTGGTGTTGGTCGCGGCGGCGATTGGCGCGGTGATTGGCGTCGCGCTCGGTATGATCGCCGGTTACGCCGGCGGTTGGGTTGATGCGCTGATCATGCGCCTGATCGACATCCAGCTGGCGGTGCCGTTTATTCTGTTGATTCTGCTAGTGATTGCGCTGATGGGTGCGTCACTGACCAACATCATTGTGATTATGGGCTGCACCAGTTGGGCGATTTATGCCCGCGTGGCGCGCGCCAAAACCTTAGAGATTCGGGAACTTGAATATATTCAGGCGGTGCGCGCCATGGGCTTTTCGCCGCTGCGCATACTGCTACGGCATATCCTGCCCAATCTGCTGACGCCGCTGGTGGTGTTGCTAACGCTGGATATCCCACGCCTGATCGTGCTCGAAGCCTCAGTGGGTTTTCTCGGCATGGGCATTCAGCCACCCACGCCAACGCTGGGCAACCTGATTGGCGAAGGTCGCTCTTACATGCTGCTGTCGCAATGGCTGGTGCTCTATCCCGGTTTGGTGATTGCGGCGCTGGTGATTGGCTGCAACCTGCTCGGCGATGCGCTGCTACGTCGCACGCATACAAGGCTGGATTAAGATGCTGAACATTCTGCTCAATCGCCTTGGCCAATCGGTATTAGTGCTGCTCGGCGTGTCGCTGCTGATTTTCTTTAGCCTGCACATGACGGGCGATCCGGCGGCGCTGATGATGCCGCCCGGCTCCAGCCAGCAGGAGATCGCTACTTTTCGTCATAGCATGGGCTTTGATCGTCCGCTGCTGTGGCAATACAGCCACTATCTTGGCGGCGTGCTGCACGGGGATTTTGGTGAATCGCTGCGCTACAGCCAGCCGGTATTGGCGTTGATTGCCGAACGTCTGCCGGCGACGGCGCTGCTGGCGGTGAGTGCGCTGGCATGGAGTTCGCTGCTCGGTCTGCTGCTCGGCATTATCAGCGCCCTGAGACCGCACAGCCTGTGGGATTTGTTATGTCGCCTGTTGGCCTTCTCCGGCCAGGCGATTCCGGTGTTCTGGCTCGGGCTGCTGCTGATTCTGCTGTTCAGCCTGAAGTTACAGTGGCTGCCCTCCAGCGGTTACGGCACTTTCGCCGCGCTGGTAATGCCGGCGCTCAGTCTGGGTGCGTTTTACATGAGCGCCGTGGCACGCCTGACGCGCGCCAGCCTGCTGGATGTGCTGCAACAGGATTATATCCGCACCGCGCGCGCCAAAGGGCTCAGCGCCTGGCGCATCGTGGTACGCCACGGTTTGCGTAACGCACTGATTCCGGTGATCACCGTACAGGGCATGTATTTCGCCTCGCTGCTCGGCGGCGCACTGGTGACTGAGATTATTTTTGCCTGGCCGGGCATTGGTCGTCTGGCGATTCAGGCGATTCAAAACCGCGATTTCCCGCTGGTGCAGGCGATTGTGTTGCTCGCCGCCGTGGTGTTTGTGGCGATCAATTTGCTGATCGACCTGCTCTATCTGGTGCTGAACCCGAGGATTCGTTTATGAGTCGCCTTGACGCCACGCTTGAACTGCTGAGTGAACTGACGCGCTGGCCAAGCGTGGCCGGTCAGTTATCCTCGCAGCGCGGGTTGGCTGCCTGGCTGGAACAGTGGATGGTGGCGCAGCTGAATGCCGCGATCGTCTATCCGGTGGCGTCTCAAACCGATGATGTCCCGCCGCTGGTCCATGTACGCATCGATAACGGCAGCAGCAAAACCGTGGTGCTGTACAACATGTATGACGTAATGCCTGCGGATGATGCCGGCTGGGATGTGCCGCCGTTTGTCGGTGGCGTGTGTCACTGGGACGATCTCGGCGCGGTATTTGTCGGACGCGGTGCAGAGAACAATAAAGGCCCGGTCGCCGCCCTGCTGATTCTGCTACGCGAACTGCAGCAGAGCCAGCAGCTCGATTTTAATATCGAAATCCTGCTTGAAGGTGAAGAGGAAGTGGGCAGCGGCGCGCTGCGGCGTTATCTGGCGCAACAGCCTTGCCCGATTGCTCCCGCTGAAGCGGTGCTGTTTCCGTCACTGTGTGAATACGGTGGCGGCGCACCGCGCGTCTATCTCGGCTTTACCGGACTGGCCAGCGGACGCCTCAGCGTCACCGGCGGCGCATGGGGCGGACCGTCCTCCGCGATTCATGCCAGCAATGCCGGTTGGATCGCCAATCCGGCGTGGCGCTTAGTACAGGCATTAGATGCCATCGCGCCAGCAGAACACAGCGGCGTATTGGCGTGTCACGCCACGGACGATGAGGCGAATCAATTATTGGCGACCTTAGCCGCCGAATTCAGCATCGATGACGAACTGCAGTTCCGTCGCAGTCAGCGCCTGATGATCGCCGGCGATACGCTGAGCTGCCTGCAAACGCTGCTTGGCAGCGCGGTCTTGACGCTGGCAGAACTGCACAGCGATCCGCCAGGCGGACGCGGCGTCATCCCGTTCCGTGCCAGCGCGGAGCTGGCGTTTCGCATCCCGCCGGGTTTCGATCAGGACGCGATGATTGCCGACGTGCAGCAGCGGCTGGCACAAGCCGATTTAGCTGGCAGCGAGCTGCACCTGTTTGATCGCTATCCCGGCGTGCGCTTTAGTCGCAGCGCCAGCGGCGTCGATGCCCTGATCGCCAGCTATCAAACGCTGGGCGCGGCACCGCAAATCTGGCCGTGGGCGCCGGGCTGTGCGCCCGCCTACGCTTTCGCGGCCGTTGCGCCCGCCTTTCTGATTGGCGGATTAGGCCACGGCGGCAACGCGCACGCCGTCAATGAGTTTGTCACGCTGGCGGGACTCGAACGCTTCCAGCAATCCATGAGCTTATGGCTCAACGCATTCAATGATTCGGCCATTGGCCGGGTCGCGCCTCACCAGGGAAACACCGCAGTACACAAAAATAAAGGTAGTAAATAATGAAATCAGTAGAAGAGTTTGAACGCGTTCCGCTCGGCTTCTTCCCCACTCCTCACGAGCCGCTGCCGCGGCTCAGTGAGGCACTTGGGATTACGCTGACGATCAAACGTGATGACTACAGTGGCTTCGGCGGCGGCGGCAACAAAGTCCGCAAGCTGGAGTATCTGATGGCGGAGGCCTGCAAAACAGGCGTGAATGTGGTGATCACCACCGGCGGGCATCAGTCGAACCACGCCCGCATGGTGGCTGCCGCCGCACGCAAGTTTGGTATGCGTCCGGTGCTGGTGTTGCGAGGCAATCCGCCCGCAAGCTGGCAGGGTAATCTGCTGCTGGATAAGCTGTTCGGGGCCGAGGTGCAGTTCCTCGATCCCGACGGCTATTTCAGCCAGATTGAAGGTGCGATGCAGGCGCACGCGGATGCGGCTCTCGCGCAAGGTGAAACCCCCATGATTATTCCGCTGGGTGGCGCAACGCCACTCGGCGCATTGGGTTATGTACGCGCAGTGGAAGAGTTAGCGGCGCAGCTGGCACCCAGCCAGATGCCCGCACCCGATTTCATCGTCGCGCCCACCGGTTCCGGCGGCACGCTGGCGGGATTGCATGTGGGCACGCGTCGCTATTGGCCCAATACTAAGGTGATTGGCGTGAGCGTCAGCGCCAAAGCCGACTGGTTCCAGCCACGCATTGCCAGCATGGCGCAGGATTGTGCCGATCTGCTGCAATGGCCGCAGCAGTGGCAGCCGGAGGATATCTGGATTGAGGATGGTTATGTCGGTCAGGCGTACGGCGTGCCATCGGACGGCGGCATCGCTGCCATCTATCAACTCGCCCAACTGGAAGGCGTGCTGCTGGATCCGGTCTACACCGGTAAAGCGATGCACGGCCTGTTCTCGCTGGTCGAACAGGGGCGCATTCCGCAGGGATCGCGCGTCACCTTCGTGCATTGTGGCGGTTCTCCGGCGCTTTATCCCTTCGCCGATCGCCTGCTGGAGGCGTAATGGAAGCCTTATTGCGTGTACTGGATGAAGCCACCGTCGCGCAATTAGGCGGCGGGGATGTCGCTTTGGCGCTGGAAGACGTCAAAGCGGTGATTCAGCTGATGCGTCTCGGCGAGGCGCAGATGCCCGCCGAAAATCACATCGACCTCGGTACGCCGCTCGGTAAAGCGTATGCCTTACCGGCGCTCGTTGGCGGCAGCTACAATGCCGCAGGCGTGAAGTGGACGGCACATCGTCCACAGCGACCAGATGCGTTGCCCGCCGCCTTAGCCTTAACCCTGATTAACGATGCGCAGAGCGGCATTCCGCGCGGCTTGCTGGCCAGCGGGGCACTCACCGCGGCGCGCACTGCGGCGGTGAGCGCACTGGCGTTACAGCTGGCCGCACCGCGTCCGGTAAAGCGCGTGCTGCTGCTCGGCGCCGGTTTACATGCTCAGGCACATCTGCGCATGCTGCAGCAGTTGTTTCCGCAGCTGGAACAGATTGGCGTGTGGAATCGCTCTCCTTTTAAACTCAGTGCGTTGCGCGAAGTGCAAATCGAAACCGATCTGCCGCTCGCTCTGGCGCAGCCTTATGACGCCGTGCTGACCTGTACCAGCGCCGACCAGCCGATTGTCGACGCCGCAGCGGTACGTCCCGGTAGGATCATTGTGCAGGTCGGTTATCACGAAGTGAGTTTTGCCGCCATCAAAGCCAGCAGCAAGGTGGTGGTGGATGCGTGGGGCGATTTTGCCCAGCGCAGCGCCAAAAGCCTGTTCCAGATGTTCCGCGCCGGGGAGTTTGCTGAGCAGGATGTGGCGGCCGATCTCGCCGCGCTGCTGCTGGATCACTGGCGTCCACAGCCCGATAACAGCGTCTATTTTTCCTCGTTTGGACTCAATGTATTTGATATCGCCCTCGCCGCCCGCGTGCTACAGGCCGCCGAGCACGACGAACTCGGTTCGTTGCAGTCGCTGTTTTCAGGAGTCCTGCATGATCATTGATGTGCTTTCACTGCATCAGCGCCAGGCGCGCGGCGAAGCGTTTCTGCTGATCGATGTCCGCGAATTTGCCGACTGGCAACGCGCCACCTTGCCTGGCGCGCAGCACTGTAACGTCTACGACTATTTTATTGAGGATTGCAGCGAGGCAGGTTTAGCGGTGATGGCAGCCGAAGCCGCCACCGCGCTGCAGCCGATGTTTACCGCATATCCCAACGCCACGCCGGTGTTTTTCGAGCAGCAGGTTGGCATGCGTTCACCGCGCGGCGCCTGGTTCGCCTGGCTGCTCAAGCGTGATGATGCGCTGATTCTGGATGGCGGCGTGGATGCCTGGATTGCGGCAGGCTATGAACTCGCGCCGGGATTGGGATTAAGCCGCACCGTGGCGCATCCACCGGCAGCCATCGCACCCGCGTGGAATCGCGAGCTGGTGTGCAGCCGGGAACAGGTTTTAGCAGCGGATGGCGTGGCGGTGATCAACGTGGATGCCCGTCGCCCCAGCGAGTTTGACGGCAGCTTTGCGCATGCCTGCTGCCAGCGCGCGGGACGGATTCCGCATTCTCAGCTGCTGTTCTGGGAAGATGTCATCGCCAACGGCCATTTCTTATCAGCGCAGCAGATTGCCGCACGCGCCGAGGCGGCAGGACTGAGTAAAAACGCGAAGTTGCAGGTTTATTGCCATCGTGGTGCCCGCGCCGCCACGGTGTTGGCGGCGTTAAAACTGGCGGGCTATCCCCATGTTTCGGTGTACGTCGGTTCCTGGCACGAATGGGCCGAACATCACGAACTGCCACTGTTACACGGCGGCTGATCGCAGCGCCAGCGCCTGCTGCACGTCCGGCGCAGCGGCGAGCAGTTGGCGGGTGTAATTGTCCTGTGGATGGTTAATCACGCTGGCGGTCGCGCCCGATTCCACAATCCTGCCGTGATACATCACCACCACGCGATCGCACAACTGACGCACCGCGCCGAGATCGTGGCTGATAAACAGCACCGATAATCCCAGCTTGTGGCGCAGCGTATTAAACAGCGCCAGAATCTGCCCGCGCACCGATAAATCCAGCGCCGCTACCGCTTCATCCGCCACCAGCAGCTTCGGCTCCATCGCCAGCGCGCGCGCAATGGCAATACGCTGACGCTGGCCGCCCGAGAACGCGCCCGGCAGACGGGTGGCATGTTCGGCTTTCAATCCCACCAACGCCAGCAGCTCTTTGACTCGCGCATCCACCGCCGCGCCTTTGCGCAGTTGCCAGACGCGCAGCGGTTCGGCGATCTGCTCACCAACCGGGATTTTCGGATTCAGGCTGGCATAAGGATCCTGGAAAATAATCTGCGTGTGGCGACGTAAGCTATGCAGCTGACGTCCTTGCAAATGCTGCCCCTGAAAATGCACTTCGCCGCCATCCGCCGTAATCAGGCCAATCGCCGCGCTGCCCAATGTGGTTTTACCGGAGCCGGATTCGCCAATCAGTCCGACAATTTCGCCCTGCGCAATCGACAGATTCGCCGGATGCAACACGGTTTGCCGTTTGGCCGGCCACAGCGGCATGCGGCGCGGCAGCGGATAGCTTTTACTGATGTCGCGCAGCACCAGCAGCGGCGGCTGTGCAACCGGCGCAGTCGCCTCGGGGATTTGCGCTGCCGAAGCAGCAATCAATTTGCGCGTGTAAGGATGCGTTGGCGCGCCGAGCGTACTCAGCACCGCACCCTGTTCAACCAGCTGCCCTTGCTGCATCACGCAGACGCGGTCGGCGTAGCGCGCCACCACCGAGAGATCGTGGGTGATCAACAAGATCCCCATGCCCATCTCCTGCTGCAGTTCCTGCAACAGTGCCAGAATCTGCGCCTGAATAGTCACGTCCAGCGCGGTGGTAGGCTCATCGGCAATCAATAACTCCGGCTGACCGCTGATGGCGCTGGCGATCATCACCCGTTGCCGCATGCCACCCGACAGCTGATGGATATACTGCCGCGCGCGCTGCGCCGGATTGACGATGCCGACGCGATCCAGCAGCGCTATCGCTTCCTGCTGCGCCTGTTTCCAGCCAAACTGACGATGCCGCACCAGCACTTCGGCAATCTGTTCACCAATACGCAGCGTGGGATTCATGCTGGTCATCGGCTCCTGAAACACCGTGGCGATGCGGCAACCACGCAATTGCTGGGTTGTGCGCGCATCCAGCGGCTCGCCATTGAACACCACGCGGCCGCCACTCTGCTGCACGCCCGCCGGCAACAAACTCATCAGCGCCAGCGAGGTCAAGGTTTTGCCAGATCCCGATTCGCCAACTAACGCCAGGATTTCCTTGCGATCGAGATGAAAAGAGATGTTATCCACCAGCAAGCGCTGATCGTGAGTGTGCAGCGAGAGATTTTCAACCGAGAGCAAGCGCGCGTTAGTCATCAGGCAGGGATTCTCAACAAGGAAAAATACAGGATATATCCTGAACATAGCACGAACAAGACCGTTACGTTATGGCACTGCGCGTGGCGGCATAAGGCTGTACGCCAGGTTTAAAATACGCCGTATTAACGGCGATGATCGCCGGTGATGTCCTAATGAATAAACCCAGTGAAGCGTTTAACTAAATCTTCTCCTGCGACAAACTCAGAATGGTGCGAATGTTCTGTGCGGTGGTGGCGATAATATCGATCGCGCCAGTGCGCAGTGCGCCGAGGATCGCCATCGCTTTGGTATTTTCCGCGGCAATGGCAATCACGCAGGGAATCTTGCGTAGTTCATCAATGCTCAGCCCAATGACGCGATCGTTCATCACGGTATCCACGTGCTGGCCCTGCGAATTAAAGAAGTCGTAGCCGGCGACATCGCCCGTCACGCCCTGATTAACGCTGGCGTCGATGATTTCGTGCGGTGTGAACCAGCCGAGTTTCACCATATAGCTGTTTTCGTTCATGTCGCCGATGCCCACCAGCGCCACGTCGGCTTTACGCGCGCGGTCCAGCGTCTCTTTGATGGTGCCGTTTTGCATAAACGCATCGCGCAACGCGCGGTTCTCAACATAAGCGGGCGCGTAAAGCGTTTCGCTGATGCCGCCGAACTTCTTCGCCAGACGACGGCTGATATGGTCGGCGTTAATGGCATCACCGGGACGATGCGTGCCGCCAATACCGCTGATAAACAGACAATTACGCGTCGGCACCTGGCCGGGATAATCGGCGACAGCGGCCACGTTGCGTCCTTGACCAACGGCAACAATGGCGTCGTCTTTCAGCGACTGCGCTAAATGTGACGACACCAGCGCGGCGACCTGACGTCGCTGCTCTTCCTGATCGGGCTGATCGAGCGCTATCAGCGCACGTTGCAGTTGTGGGAAGCGATTTTGCAGCTGTTGTTCGAGGCGGGTGCTGAAGACTGGATGGTAACGCACGTTGATTTCGACGATGCCCTCTTCGCGTGCGCGTTTGAGCAACCGGCCGACTTTAATGCGGGAAATACCAAACTTACGCGCGATCTCCTCCTGGGTGATTTCGTCCTGATAATAGGCAACAGCTATTTCCGTCAGCAGCTCGGAGTCCTGAGAAAGCGTGTTTTTTTCCATCCGTAACCTGTCTTATTTGAGATCGTGTATTAATGCCATTCGGTTAAGTACTGATTGCAATAACCGCACCTACTGTAGCGGCGCGATTCATCGCGCAACAAATTGCGCCGCTACAGTAGGTGCGTGCTGTTTGGTCTTAACTGACATGATTACACCAAAGGAAGGAGTTATATCATTGATACGACTCGCTTCGCCAGACCACAGCGCCGCGAGTCGATCGAGCGTCACGCTTAGCGCTTGATGGCGTCGATTTTCAGCATACGGGCAATCACGATATCCAGCTCTTTCTGATCGAAGATCTGTTTCCAGTCAGGTTTCACAATCTTCTCACGACCGTACTCCATGGCGATCATGCAGGCATCCGAGAACGGGTTGGTCGCGCGGAACGCCACGGCGAGCGCGATCTGAATATGGCCGTACAACATCGCTTTAGCCGCTTCTTCCGGCACGCCGCTGTGCTTCACGGTTTCATCCAGCGCCTCTTTCATAAACGCACCCACCATGCAGGCTACGGTTTCCACCAGCGTCGGTTCCAGATACGCCAGCTGCGTCACGGTGACCCAATGCACCTGCTCCACCGGGCCGTACATCACGCTGATCACCTTGCTCAGCTCGGCTTTCTGCTCATCAGAACCAGTTTCATAGGAAGCCGCCACGTGCTGAATCGCCGCGATACCGCCAAAGGCATCGGCATGTTCTTCTTTGGTGTAACGCTCAAGGAATACCGACGGATGGCAAGGATGCGCCACCGCGTATTCAATGCCATCACGATGGGCGATCAGATTGGCGTAGGCCGCCGCCGGATCCAGCGTCAGCAGAATCGCGCCCGGTTTCATCTGTGGCACCACGCCTTCAGACACTTTGCCCAGCACGATATCCGGCACCGCCAGAATCACCACGTCGCTCAATGGCACCACGGAGGCGGCATCAGAAAGTTCGCGCCCCTGCGCGCTCACCTGCTCTTGCGCCTTGGGGGAGTTCTCACAGTAAAACACCTGGTAATCGCTTTTCTGGAAGTTGGCAGAAATACGCATACCCATTTTGCCGCCCGCGCCAATCACGGTGATGGTTTTCAGTTGCACGCTCATGTTGTTACTCCTGATCTTGTTTACTACGTAAGAATTCAACGGTGCGGCGAGTCCATTCGGCTTCTCGCTCGCAGGTTACGGCGGCATCGTCTTGCCACGGCAACCAATGTTCGACGATTTGGTTAATGCCTTTATCCGCCGGGCGCACGCTGGCGATCATCCGGTCGTAATCCAGCAAGCCTTCGCCCATCGGGCAGCCGGCAAAGGTAAAGCCGATCCAGCCATCACGGCGCGTGAAGGCAAAGTCTTTGATGTGCAGATTGCCGACGCGCGCGGCGGTGTTGGCAATCACCTGCTCTGGCAGTTCGAGTCCGGCGACACAATTGGCGGGGTCGAGACACACGCCGAGCCACGGCGACAGAAACTTGTTGATCACTGACATCATCGCGCCGCTGTTCACCTGCTCGTATGTCTCCAGACAGAGACGCACCTGCTGGCGGGCAAAATCCGGCAACACTTTGCCAATCAGCTCGGCGGCTTCGTCGAGCGTGGGACGGTGATCGGCGGTGTAGAACATCGAACGAATGACGCGCGCATCAAGGATTTCCGCCATGTGCAGATAACGACGCAGATGCGCAGTCCCGAGGCCGCGCGTGCCGAGTTCCAGCGTGATGCCGAGCGCATCAGCCTGCTGACGCAGCGTCAGCAGTTGTGCGTCAGTCCAGCTTTCAATCGCCGGGTAGTCGCAGATTTGAAACACCGACACATCCAGTTCGGCGGTCTGTTGCAGCATCTGCTCCAGCGTCAGCGGATGAGGGACTTTCGATGACATGCGCCAGAAAAAGGCGTAGGTACTGAGTCCAATACGGCTCATTAACAGCGCTCCTGAGCCAGCTCACTGGCTTCATCAATAATTTGTGCCAACGCTTTGGGATCGTGGGCAAAGCGCCCCAGAAACAGGCCATTTACATCCGCGCCAAGGCGCTGAATCAGTCCCGGACCGGCACTGCCGCCGTAAATGATTTTCAAGGTGATGCCGGGCGGCGTGGCGAGTTGCTGCAATCCGGCGCACACGGCGCGGATGTAGCTGTCCGGTGCCGGTTGCGGCGCACCAATCGCCCACTGCGGTTCGTAGGCAAAGAACACTTCGCCCTTTAAGCCCTGCTGCGCAGACTCGGCCAGCGCTTCGGCCAGCTGCTGCTGACACAGTGCGATTGCCTGCTGCGGTTCTGCCTGCACTTCTTCACCGATACACAGCACCGGCGTGATGCCATGACGCAGCGACATCGCCACTTTGGCAGCAATTTGCACTTTATCTTCGTGGAAATGACGACGGCGCTCAGCGTGACCAATTTCGGCCAGCGAGCAGCCTAACTCCTGCAACATACTGGCGCTGACTTCGCCGGTCCAGGCTCCGTTCTCAGCCTGGCAAACATCCTGAGCGCCGAAGCGCACCGGCGTGTCAGCGAAGATGGCTGCAACCGCCGGAATCGCCGGATAAGCCGGTAACACAAACAAGCCCACGTCGCCGTTTTTCACCGCAGCATGGTCGGCTAATGCCGCTACATCACGACACCATTGCAAGGTTTGCTGATAGCCGAAGTACATTTTTAAACTGACGCCGAGCCAGATTTTTGGCTGAGACATGCTTCAAGCTCCTTGTTCAGAGGCACTGTGTTCTTTTAGCAGATCGCCGACGGTATTGACGATCAATGCCAGCGAAATGGCTCCGGCATCCGGCGTGCCAACGCTTTTTTCTGCCAGCGGACGCGCACGCCCCATTTTTGGCACCAGCTGCGCGGTGTCCTGCGCAGCTTTATCGGCCACCTGCGCCGCCTTCAGCCAGGCGTCCGTTAACGACGCACCGGCGGCAACCGCCTCATTCAGGCTGTCGCTGAACGGCACCAGCACATCCACCATGGTTTTATCGCCAACGTGCGCTTTACCAAAGTGCATAATGCCTTCTTTTGCTTCACGTACGCCGGTGGCCACACGCTGTGCATCTGGTGTCTGACGATCGCCAAGCGCGGTACCCAATGCAGTGAGCGCCACGCCCCACAACGCGCCGGACGTGCCACCCGCTTTATCCGCCCAGGCATCTGCCGCGCGGCACAGCAAGCTGCCCGCCCCGGCACCGCGCGCAGCGACTTCACGCGCTTTCTCAACCGCGCCCAGCACGCCGCGCTCCATGCCGATACCGTGATCGCCGTCACCGGCCACCGCATCGATATCGCCAAGGCGTTCAGCGTTACGCTGTAACATTCCCGCCACGGATTCGAGTAACTGAAGTACGCGTTTCGCGCTCTCTTGCGATTCCGCGGTGGCTGCTGGCAAGGCTTCTTCCGTGCTTTCAACGCGCTCAGCGGCGCTTAACGGTTCGGCCACCAATACGCTGCCTTTGCGGTACGCTGGCGTATTGGTCGGCGCGCGCCACAAGGTTTCCAGCTGATCGTCCAGCCACATCAGCGTCAGTGACGCACCGGCCATATTGAAGCTGGTGACAAACTCGCCGACGTCCGGCTCAACCACCTGCAGGTTGGCGGCCTCCAGCAGTTGCGCGACGCGACGATAGACAACAAACAGCTCTTCATATTTCACCGAGCCCAGACCGTTGAGGATCACCGCCACGCGCTGACCGTCAGCTTGCGGGATGTCGGCTGGCAGTTCATTGAGCAAGCGCTCCACGAAGATCTCGGCCAGCTCATCCGCACTCGGCATGTCGGTCTCTTTGATCCCCGGCTCGCCGTGAATGCCCAGTCCCAGCGCCATGCGCCCTTTTTCCACTTCGAACAGCGGATGCGAAGCGCCCGGCAGGCTGCAACCGGAAAACGCCACGCCAAACGTACGCGTGCGTTGATTCGCGTGCTGTGCCAGCTGCAGGACCTGTGATAAATCGTGACCTGCTTCAGCCGCGGCGCAGGCGGCTTTGAACACACACAGATCGCCAGCCACACCGCGACGCTTCTCCAGCTCATCTTTACCCGCGCTGGAGATATCGTCGGTCACCGCCAGCACTTCGCAGGCGATACCTTCCGCCCGCAAACGCTCGCACGCCTGGCCGAAGTGCAGCACATCCCCGGCGTAGTTACCGAACATCAGCAACACGCCCGCGCCGTTATGGGCCGCACGCGCTACGTTGTAGATCTGCTGCGCCGACGGCGAAGCGAATAAGTTACCCATCGCCGCGCCGTGTGCCAGACCTTGTCCAACCAACCCGGCGAACGCCGGATAGTGACCGGACCCGCCGCCCACAATCACCGCCACCGTATTCGGCTGGCTGCGGGTGCTGCGCACCACGCCTCCGGCGACCTGACGGACTTTATCGGCGTTGGCGGCGACAAAGCCTTCGATAAGCTCAGCGGCAAAGGCTGAAGGTTGGTTAAACAGGTACGTCATATTAATGCTCCTGAGCTAAAGAGGTCGGCTGAGACGGCGAGCGACGGCGATTAAGTAACAGCATGAGGAACGCGGACAGCAGCATGAATCCACCCACCACAAACATCGGCAAGGCGTAGCTGTTGGTGGCGTCATGCAGCGCGCCGGTGATGTAGCCCGCGGAGAAGCCCGCTACGTTTCCTAAGGTATTGATCAAGGCAATGGCTGCGGCGGCAGACGCGCCGGTCAGGAACTGCGTGGGTAAGGTCCAGAAATTCGGCAGTGCAGCGAAGATGGAGCTGGCGGTGATCGCAATCACCATAATGGTGGTGAACGGCGAATCCATATACAGCGCCAGCGGCACGCTGATGCCGCCTGCCAGCGCTGGAATGGCGATATGCCAGGTTTTGCAACCGCGACGCGTGGCATCTTTCGACCAGAAGAACATCACCACCGCCGCAATCAGATACGGCACGCCGGTAATCAGCCCTTTCTGCATCACGTTAAAAGTGGTACCGAACTGCTGCTGGAAGCCCGCGATAATGGTTGGCAGGAAAAACGCCAGCGCATACAGGCCATAAATAAAGCCGAAGTAAATCAGGCACAGCATCCAGACGCGGCCGTTGCCCATCACCGAGCGCAGGCTGTGTTTTTGATGGCCCTGCTTCTGTTGATGCTCGGCTTCCAGTTCGGTGGTCAGCCAGGTTTTCTCTTCGGCGGTCAGCCACTTGGCCTGACGCGGCGAATCCACCAACCAGAACAGCGCGACGATACCAATCAGAATCGCGGGAATCGATACGCCCATAAACATCACGCGCCAGCCTTCCATGCCAAACAGGCCGTGCTGCTGAATCAGGGATGCGGCTAATGGCGCACCGAACACCACCGTCAGCGGCTGGGCAAGGTAGAACAGCGACAGAATTTTGCTGCGATGACGTCCCGGCACCCACATGCTGAGATAGAGAATCGCGCCTGGGAAGAAGCCAGCTTCGGCGATACCCAGCAGCAAACGCAGCGTATACAAGCCTTCTACACTGCTCACCCAGGTAAACAGCAGCGAGACAATGCCCCAGCTGATCATGATGCGCGCCAGCCAGCGACGCGCGCCGAACTTATGCAGCGCCAGGTTGCTTGGCACTTCCAGCAGAATGTAGCCAATAAAGAAGATGCCCGACGCCAGGCCAAACTGCAGCGCGGTGAGGCCGAGGTCTTGCGTCATGCCGTTGGGGCCGGCAAACGAAATCGCGGTGCGATCGAGGAAGTTGATAAAGAACATCAGCGCCACGAACGGCACTAAGCGCCAGGAGATTTTTCTGATGGTGGATTGTTCCACCGCTGTCATTGATGGTTGGTTCATAACGCACCTCCACGACGTGCGTGAGTGATCATTTCTTTATGTGGTGTTGACCAATCGCCAAACAGGCGCTGGCTGCAGGAGTACTGAGAGGTACGGTGTAAATGACACATGTTCGAGTCCTCGATGGGTCTTCTTGTACATTGGTATAGTCATGCGAACATATGAACACTACACGGATAATTGTGCATCTCTCAACTGCAACACGCGAAAGTGTGAGCGGCTTCATGAGATCTGATTTTGGTCAATTTATCGGATTACTGCGCCCATACGGCTCGGCACAGGCGGTTTAACAGGGTTTTCTGAGGCATTCAGGCGCGATCCTGAAGGCAATTCATATGAACAACCATTGAACATATGATTGATTTTGTGGCAGGCTAACTATGAACATCTTCTCGCCTGCTGAACAAACGTGCAGGCGTCATTGCACACCCTGCTGGAGAACGACGATGAAAACTATCGCAATTGGCGCCGATGATGCGGCTATCGAATTGAAAAATGTGATTAAAAAGCTGCTGGAAGAGAAAGAATATGTGGTGACGGATTACACCAATGACGCGCAAAACGACCGTCCGATGTATCCGGATGTGGCATTTGCGCTCGCCACCGCTATCCAGAAGAACGAATTTGAGCGCGGCATTCTGCTGTGCGGCACCGGCATCGGCGTGGCGATTGTCGCCAACAAGGTGGAAGGCGTGCGCGCGGCTCAGTGTCATGACACCTTCTCTGCTGAGCGTGCTCGCAAGAGCAACAACGCGCAGATCATGACCATGGGCGCGCGCGTCATTGGTCCTGAGCTGGCGAAGAACATTGTTAATGCCTGGCTGGCATCGGAATTTGAAGGTGGCGGCTCAACCGCCAAAGTTGACAAGATCGGTTACTACGAACAAGTATCCCACGCTAAATAAGCGCCGACGTCGCACCTCTGGAGAACCTTATGTCGACACACCGGGAAAGAGCCAACGCCATCCGCGCTTTGAGTATGGATGGCGTACAACAAGCCAATTCGGGACATCCGGGCGCCCCGCTGGGCATGGCGGATATCGCTGAAGTGTTGTGGCTCGACTTTTTGCAGCACAATCCACGCAATCCTCACTGGGCTAACCGCGACCGCTTCGTTTTATCGAACGGTCACGGCTCAATGCTGATTTACAGCCTGTTGCACCTGAGCGGTTACGATTTGCCGCTCAGTGAATTAAAAAATTTTCGTCAGCTGCACTCCAAAACGCCGGGGCATCCCGAATACGGCTACACACCCGGCGTTGAAACCACCACCGGCCCGCTGGGTCAGGGCATCGCTAACGCAGTGGGTTTTGCCATTGCCGAGCGCACGCTGGCGGCGCAGTTCAACCGTCCGGGACATGACATCGTAGACCATAACACCTACGTGTTTATGGGCGACGGCTGCATGATGGAAGGCATCTCACACGAAGTCTGCTCCATCGCCGGCACCCTGAAGCTGGGCAAACTGGTTGCCTTCTACGATGACAACGGCATCTCCATCGACGGTCACGTTGACGGCTGGTTCACCGACGACACCGCCAAACGTTTCGAAGCCTACGGCTGGCACGTAGTGCGCGGCGTGGACGGTCACAATGCGGACGCGATTAAAAAAGCGGTGGAAGAAGCCAAAGCGGTTTCCGACAAGCCTTCACTGCTGATGTGCAAAACCGTTATCGGTTTTGGTTCGCCGAACAAAGCCGGTACGCACGACTCGCACGGCGCGCCGCTGGGTGCCGATGAAATCGCGCTGACCCGCAAGCAGCTCGGCTGGAACCACGGTCCGTTTGAAATCCCTTCAGACATCTACGCGCAGTGGGATGCCAAAGAAGCCGGCCAGGCGAAAGAGTCCGCATGGGACCAGAAGTTTGCCGCCTACGCCGCCGCGCATCCGGAGCTGGCTGCCGAGTTCAAACGTCGCGTGAACAATGAGCTGCCGGCGAACTGGGCCAGCGAGTCGCAGAAGTTCATCGAGCAGCTGCAGGCCAGTCCGGCGAAAATCGCCAGCCGTAAAGCCTCGCAGAACGCCATCGAAGCCTTCGGCAAAATCCTGCCGGAATATCTGGGCGGCTCCGCTGACCTGGCGCCGAGCAACCTCACCATGTGGTCCGGCTCGAAGCCGATCAACGAAGACGCGGCGGGCAACTACATCCATTACGGCGTGCGCGAGTTCGGTATGACCGCCATCGCCAACGGTATCGCGCTGCACGGCGGCTTCCTGCCGTACACCGCCACCTTCCTGATGTTCGTCGAGTACGCGCGCAACGCCGCACGTATGGCCGCGCTGATGAAGATTCGTCAGATCATGGTGTACACCCACGACTCAATTGGTCTGGGCGAAGATGGCCCGACGCACCAGCCGGTTGAGCAGATGGCCAGCCTGCGCGTGACGCCAAACATGAGCCTGTGGCGCCCGTGCGACCAGGTTGAGTCAGCGGTAGCGTGGAAGTACGCGATTGAACGCGTGGACGGCCCGTCGGCGCTGATCTTCTCGCGTCAGAACCTGGCGCAGCAGGATCGTAGCGCTGAGCAGCTGGCTAACGTGGCGCGCGGCGGTTACGTGCTGAAGGACAGCGAAGGTACGCCGGAGCTGATCCTGATCGCCACCGGTTCGGAAGTGGAGCTGGCGGTGGCGGCGTTTGATCAGCTGACGGCGGAAGGCCGCAAGGTGCGCGTGGTGTCTATGCCATCCACCGACGCCTTCGACAAGCAGGACGCGGCTTATCGTGAATCCGTGCTGCCGAAAGCGGTTGCCGCACGCGTGGCGATTGAAGCGGGTATCGCGGATTACTGGTTCAAATACACCGGCCTGAACGGCGCGATCGTCGGCATGACCACCTTCGGTGAGTCAGCGCCTGCGGATCAGCTGTTCAAAGAGTTTGGTTTTACCGTTGAGAACGTGGTTAACACGGCGAAATCGGTTTTGTGATTTGAGATCGCTAAATAGCGCCCCAACAAAATAAAAGGCGGCTCTGTTGAGTCGCCCTTTTTACTACGCGGTAATACGAATAATTTTTTGCGTCATGCTCATGGCGGAATCAAACGGGCCGGTATTGCGCACGATTTTCACCATCACGCTGGCGCCCACCCACAGCTGATACAGGCTTTCCGCCACGCGGCTCGGTTTGTCATCGATAGACAGCGAACCTTCCTCAATACCCGCTTCTAACGCATCCGCCAGTCGCGCGATAATGCCGGCCGTACCGGTCTGTAGCGTGCCGCGCATGCTATCCGAGAGATCGGCAACTTCCGCGCCCAGCTTCACCGCCAGACACTTGCCCTGACAATCGGAGAACGATTGCGATTCACGCCACAGCTGCCAGTAATTCATCAGCCGCTGCGCCATCGTCAGGCCCGGCTGGCTCAACGTCGCGTCTAGCTCAGCCAGATAATCATCGAAATAGCGCGCCAGCATATCCACCCCAAAAGCCTCTTTCGAGCTGAAGTAGTGGTAGAACGAGCCTTTTGGCACACCGGCATCGGTGAGGATTTCATTTAATCCGACAGCCGAAAAACCCTTGCCGGCCATAATGCGTTGGCCAGTGGCAAGGATGTGATCGCGGATTTCATTGCTATGCAATTGGGATGTAGTCGTCATAGCGTTAGGTTACCAAATACTAGACCAGTCGTCTAGGCGCTAAGCATGCGTTTACTGCTGCGATAAGGGAGGCGGACAGCGGTTCGCCTCCCGATGCGTTTATCGCGCCAGTTGCTTGATCAACTGTTGCGCCGTCTCTGCTGAAGACGTTGGGTTTTGTCCGGTAATCAGCAAACCATCGCTGACGACATAGGAACTCCAGTCCGCGCCTTTCGAATACAGACCGCCCTTCGCAACCAGCTCGTCTTCCACCAGGAAAGGCACCACCTGAGTCAGGCCGACCGCTTCCTCTTCACTGTTGGTAAAACCGGTGACTTTACGGCCTGCTACCAGCGGTTTTCCTTCCGGCGTTTTGACGTGACGCAGCACGCCCGGCGCATGACACACCAGTGCAACATGCTTGTTGGCGGCCAGGAAGCCTTCAATCAGTGCGATAGAGTGCTGATCTTCTGCTAGATCCCAGAGCGGACCGTGACCGCCTGGGTAAAACACCGCGTCGAAATCGGCTGGCGATACGCTGTCCAGACGCACGGTGGCGGCAAGTTGCGCGGTTGCTGCTGCATCAGCTTCAAAGCGATGCGTGTGCTCCGTCTGGAAATCAGATTCATTGCTTTTAGGATCTAACGGCGGGTTGCCGCCTTTCGGTGACGCCAGCGTGATTTCTGCGCCAGCATCTTTGAAGGCGTAGTAAGGCGCGGCCAGCTCTTCCAGCCAGAAACCGGTTTTGCGGCCGGTGTTACCCAATTGGTCGTGTGAGGTTAGAACCATAAGAATCTTCATCATCAATCTCCTGCTTGCTGGATTAAACGTCTAAACTAGACCAGTCGTCTAGCGCTTGAATTCAAAGTAACAGCTAATAGACCAGTCGTCTAGAGATTAATTCATTTTTATTATTGAAATGGAATGCGCTGCTGTTTCTTACCTTTCGATCCGCTTCAGCGTACTCTGTCCCGGTTTGCCCTTTCTCACGGAACTGGAGGAATGATGTCCACCCTACGTTTGCTAATATCTGATTCACACGATCCCTGGTTTAACCTCGCGGTAGAAGAGTGCATTTTCCGCCAGATGCCGACAACGCAGCGCGTGCTGTTTCTCTGGCAGAACGCCGAAACCGTGGTTATCGGACGCGCCCAGAATCCGTGGAAAGAGTGCAACACGCGACGCATGGCGGAAGACGGCATCAAGCTGGCACGACGCAGCAGCGGCGGCGGCGCGGTGTTTCACGATTTGGGCAACTGCTGCTTCACCTTTATGGCCGGTAAACCGGAATACGATAAGTCAGTCTCCACGGCGATTATCCTGCGCGCGCTGGAACAGCTCGGCATTCCGGCAACAGCCTCCGGTCGCAACGATATCGTGGTGAACGTGGATGGCGAGGTGCGCAAGATTTCCGGATCTGCTTACCGTGAAACGCCGGATCGCGGCTTTCATCACGGTACTTTTTTGATGGATGTCGATCTTTCGCGTCTCGCTGATTACCTCAATCCAGACAGCAAAAAATTACAGGCCAAAGGCATTACCTCGGTGCGATCGCGCGTGGCCAACATTGCCGATTTGGTGCCGGGCATTAGCTTTGAGGCGATCTGCCGTGAGGTGATTACCGCCTATTACGATTACTATCAGGAAGAGTGCGAGCCGGAGCATATCTCCCCCGCCGCACTGCCTGATTTGCCCGGTTTTGAAGAGCAGTTTGCGCGACTAAGCAGTTGGGAATGGAATTTTGGTAACGCACCGGATTTCTCGCATCTGCTGAATGAGCGTTTTGTCTGGGGCGGCGTTGAGATCCACTTTGATGTCGAACGCGGCGTGATTTCTCGCTGCCAGATTTTCACCGACAGCCTGAACCCTTCGCCATTAGAAACGCTGGCGTTGCGTCTGCAGGGCGCGGTGTATCGACCTGAAACCATACTGGCGCAATTAGCGCAGTTGAAAGCAGAATATCCTCAGCAGATGAATGAGCTGAGCGAGCTGGAAAGCTGGCTGGTGGCGAGTGTGAGCTAAGCGTACATTGGTCGCCATGAATGGCGACCAAACATTACTTATTCTCGGGCTGTGCGACTAAATCCGGTTCTTTGCCTACCAACATCAATGTCAGACTAAACGACATAATAAGCGCAATGGCGACGCCGGAAATGGCCCAGATAAAGTACGGGCCAATATAGGCCGGCAAACTGAATATACTGGAAAGAATATAGCCGTATAAACGCACGCCAAAGAAACCGATAAAGGCCGAAGCCAGCGCGCTGGAAACCGTTGCCGCAATAAAGGCTTTTTTGTAGCGCGTTAACACGCCAAACAACGCCGGTTCTGTAATGCCTAATAACGCTGAAATGGCGGCTGAAAGTGTGACCACTTTGTCCTGACGATTTTTAGTTAATTTCCAGATAGCAAATGTAGCTCCGGCAATCGACATATTTGCCATAAACATCATCGGCATCAACATGTCATAACCGCGATCGCTGAAATTCTGCAGCGCAATCGGTGTCATCGCGTGATGCATGCCGGTTAGCACCGCAACGGGGCGAATGGCACCGACAATTAAGCCAGCAAAGCTCGCTGAGATACTGAATAAGCCCTCAATAAACAGCGCCAAACCTTTGCCAAGCCAAATACCCATCGGGCCAATTACCACCAGCGCGGTCAATGCCGCCAGGAACAGCGTTAAGGTTGGGGTAAATACGGTTTTCAATACTTCCGGCATAATACGATCCACCCCGCGATGGATATAGCTGAGAGCCAGAATAGAGAAGATGACCGGGATAACGCTGGAAGCATAATTAAATACCGAAACCGGCAGCACGCCCATCAGCCAAAATGCGCTTACTGCGCCCTCCTGATGCGCCGCCAGCGATTTTGCCGCATCAATTAAAGAGGGATACATTAAACACGCCGCCACGGCTGCAGCTAAATACTCGTTGGTTTTAAATATTTTGGCGGCAGAGACCGCTAAAAAGAACGGCAGGAAATAGAACACGCCGCTGGCGATTAAATCAATCACCATCACCGTATCGCTTTTGGCCGAAACCAGCTGTAACGCCACCAATCCGGCTAGCAAACCTTTGATCATCCCGGCGCCAGCAATGGCGGGAACAATCGGGCCAAATACGCCCGAAACGGTATCCATAAACAGCGATATCAGGCTTTTGCGCGCTTTCTCGTTTTGCGCGGGCTGAACGCCATCGTTATTTAACGCCGGAACGATTTGCTCATACCAGCTATTGACCTTGGGCCCGATAATAATCTGGAATTGTTCACTCTGCATTTGCGCGCCCAATACGCCGGGCAAGGTTTTAATTTCGCTCTGGTTAACTTTATTGTCATCAATAAGGTCAAAGCGCAGACGCGTCACGCAATGCCAGACTTTATTGATATTATTCTTCCCACCCACTAAGTGGATTATATTTTTTATTACTTCCTGCGTTCCCATACGTGCTCCTGAGGGAAGAAAAACAGCCTGATGAAATCTGCACTGGATGGTAATAAATGACACTCAACAAAACAAACCAATAAATTATGACTGCGATCACAAAACCCGTTGCAACAGGGCCATTAAGTTTTAAAATAGCAAATTGGTCTGTTTTATCGCGATAAACACTCTTTTTTACTGACCAATATTTATTGGCTGAAAAAGGGTTTGCGTCTCAATAAAAACCCGGTAATGATACGCCAAAATAGCTTATCAACAGGCCTTGAAATTGAGCGCAGTCACTGCGCCACAGGAGTATTTCACGTGACCCCAACCCTCATTGAAAGTATTGAGTGTTTTATTACCCGCCCCGATCGCCATAACCTTATTACCGTACGTGTTACCACCAATAAAGGGATTACCGGTCACGGCTGCGCCACCTTTCAACAGCGTCCTTTGGCGGTAAAAACCATGGTGGATGAGTATCTGGTGCCGCTATTAGTTGGACGCGATGCCAACAATATTGAAGACCTGTGGCAGATGATGAACGTTAATGCCTATTGGCGTAACGGGCCGGTGACCAACAATGCCATTTCGGGCGTGGATATGGCGCTGTGGGATATTAAATCGCAGTTAGCCGATATGCCTTTGTATCAGCTTTGGGGCGGCAAAGCGCGCGATGCGATTGCAGCTTACACCCATGCCAGCGGTGAAACGCTGGAGGAACTTTATACCTCCGTTGATAACGCCTTAGAGAAAGGCTATCGCCATATCCGCTGTCAGCTGGGCTTTTACGGCGGAACGCCGAAAGAACTCCACGCACCGGAAAATAGCACCTCCGGCGCTTACTACTCGCAGCAAGAGTACATGACGAATACGGTCGAGATGTTCCGCGCGTTGCGGGAGAAATACGGTCACTGTTTTGAAATACTGCATGACGTGCATGAGCGCTTATTCCCGCAGCAGGCCATTCAGCTGGTAAAACAGCTTGAGCCATATATGCCCTACTTCCTTGAGGATGTGCTCCCACCCGCGCAAACTGGCTGGCTAGCGCAGTTGCGTCAGCAAAGCGCGGTGCCGTTAGCGTTAGGCGAATTATTTAATAATCCCGCAGAATGGCACGAGTTAATTGTCAATCGTCGCATCGACTTTATTCGTTGTCACGTCTCGCAGATTGGTGGTATTACGCCGGCATTGAAATTGGCTGCACTGTGTCAGGCATTTGGTGTGCGACTGGCATGGCACGGACCGGGCGATATGACGCCGATTGGCGTGGCGGTTAATACACATCTGAATATTCACCTGCACAATGCTGCGATTCAGGAATTTATTCCACGCTCAACGCTGACGGATGCCATTTTCCCTGGCGCGCCGGAAATAAAAAATGGCTATCTCTATCCGCCGCAAGCATCAGGTATTGGCGTCGGCTTTGATCAGGCATTAGCGGAAAAATATCCGGTGGTTTATCGTCCGCATGAATGGACGCAGAGTCGCCTGCCAGACGGCACCATGCACACGCCATAAGTTAGCGCTGTTGCTGGCGGAAACGCAGATTATCCGGGTTATGCGGAATCAGATAGGTGCAGGTGTAATGAATATCAACGATGTCGCTGATTTCATACACCTGCCCGCCCTGCAAAATACCACGATTAATAATGTGCATCGCCGGACTGCCTTTTTTACAACCCAGTAGCGTCGCCTGTTCGCGGTTAACGCTAATCGCACGATAGCTGGTGAGTAAATGTGAGATTTGGTAGCCTTTGGACAACACATATTGCTGTATCGAGCGCTCAATAATCTCACCGTTGAGATCGGTAAATAAGGTTGCGGGCATACGCGATATTTCAATTTGTACTGCCACATTATCGACATAGCGCAGGCGGGAAAACTCCCAGATAAAGGCGTTGTCGTTAATGGCGAATATCTGTTGCTCATCACTATCGGGGCGTCTTTTACGCAGGCTAAGTGAGCGGTAATGCATCTGATCAAAGCGCTTTTCGGTGATCGAATTATAAACCAGCGGGTTATTACGCACCGTTTCATTAATCCAGATACCTGATCCCTGCACGATACGTACCGCGCCGATACTCACCAGTTTCTCCAGCGCCTGGCGAATAGTGAAACGCGATACGCCATATTCTTCGGCCAGCTGGCGTTCAGGCGGTAATTTGCGTGGCGCGGAGGTATCTTCCTGATAGATCTTGCTCAGCAAATCCTGGGTAACGAACTCTTTCTTTTTCATTGGATTACCCTCCTCCGGTGTTTTATCCGCAGATGATAACACGATGTTATATGGAGGAAGGGTTAGGTGCCCATGAATGGCGGCTCTACAGGCTTTTCTGCACCAGAAACGCAATCAGCGTTGCATCCCGCTCGCCCATCAACCCTGGCAAAGCCTTGTTATCGCTCACGGAATCGCCTTTGTGCAACCGTTCATTATCCATACGCACAATGCCGTCCAGCACGGTAATCCAGCTGGAAAAGCCTGCACGCTGTGGCACATCCACCTGTTTGCCGCGCTCCAGTTTCAGGTCATAAATGTATACCGCCTGATTCAGCGCCAGCGGCGCCTCGCTGCCGTGCGGCCCTGCCAGTAACGTCCATGCGTTTACTGCCGCACCGTCCGCGCGGGTAAAGGTATTGACCTGCGGCTCACCGCCGGTTTGCGCTGGAATGATGGTGGCCTGCAACATCTCGGTTTCGATAAAAGGCGCAGACTGAGCAAAGCGCATGCCGCTACCGGTACTCAGCAGCAGCGCGCGTTTGGCGTTAAGGGAGTGCGTTTCACCCTGCTCGGTGCTGTGCAGCAGCGAACCGCGCCAAACGTAGCTGAAAATCTCGCTATCCTGATGAGAATTCAGCGGGATAGTGGCATCCAGTTGCAGCGTCATTTGGTCGACAATCGCCAGCGGTCCAAACGCTTCACCGGGACGCTGACGGCGAATGGTGAAAGGACCATATTCAAACAGCTGATCGCGTTGGGCGCGCAGGATGTTCATGATGTTATTCCTTAATGATTTTTTCTGTCCACCATCATAGAGGTCTGAAAAATCATGAATAGCAGGCAAAACTGCTCGCTTAAATCAAAAAAACTGAACAACGCTAAAGCGCCGAAATAATCAGGTCGGGTTAATGTTTTTATTCATCGCCAGTACAGCTTTAATTGCGTAAAATAGCCGCTTTATTCTGCGAGTGTAATAATCATGAACCGAAGCGAACAGATCCTGGCCGCCGCCGAGCAATGCATGCGGCTGAAAGGCTTTCACCAGACATCGATTCAGAATATTGCCAACCAGGCCGACGTCAGCATTGGTTTAATTTATAAATACTATAAAAACAAAGAGGCGATCATTGAGGCATTAGTCACCAATGTAGTGCAGCGGATGATCACGCTACTCAATGCAGACTTTGAACGTATCGCGCATATGAAAGGACATTATCACGAAGCGGAAGATATTGTGTCGGCGGCAGTGGAAAACAGTATTATTCTGCTGATGGAAGTGTCATCTGAAGCCACGCGTAATAATCGCATCCAACAAATTATGCTCGATGCCTGGCATGAGCTTAAAAATAATTTTATTGCTCAGGAGCAGGCGCTGCACCCCGAGCAGGATGCCAATGCCATTCACACCCGCTTATATGTGATGTCGCTGATTATTGACGGCATTATTATTCGCCGCTGCATGAAGCAGCGCGATATGGCGCCGGGCTTTATGCCGTTTTTCAATGCGGTGGTGAATGATGTCTATCCGCACGGTGCGATGTAAATTCAGCCGAACAGATGCTGGCTGAGAACGCCGTTAACCCGCTGCATTTCACGTTGGTCCAGGTCGCTATCGCCGAAGGCGCGACAGGCGACGCCATCGACCAGCAGCAATAAAAATTGAATGCGATTGGCGCGCTGTGTTGGATCGATATCAGGTTGTTGCGCGCGAAAAATAGCCGCTAACTCAGCAAGTAATAATTGCTCCTGCTGGGCCAGAATGGTACGCACCGATTCATTACGCGACGCCTCAGAATACATTTCCAGTAATAATTTCCGGTCCTGACTCGGCCAATGATGCCAGAATGGCGAATCCGCGTTGATAATATCCTGGGTCGATTGTTGTGCGGGCAAGTGTTGTATTAAAAACAGGCGCCAGTTCTGCGCGATGCTTTTTATTGTTTCCATCACAATAAGCTCTTTACTGCTAAAGTAACGATATATTTGCCCTGCCCCTAACGCAGATTCACGGCTAATATCCGCCATGCTGGCGCCATGAAATCCGGAGCGACTAAAACAGACTTTCGCCGCAGAAATCACCTGCTGCTGACGCTGTAAGAGAAAATCGTCATGTTCAGAGTGACTCACATTGGCTCCGAAAAAGAATTTAGCGTTTATTCCCGTCATCATACGTGATGCGTTTCCGGTGAGAAACCCAGACAATGTTTCCAATTCTTGCTTCCCCGCACGCAGGCCATGTAGCGACGCAATTTATTGCGCGATAAATCGCGCCGCTACGAAAAGTGCAATTATTGCGCGCTCATTATTTCAGATTCTTTCAACGCCGTGCCGCCACCCATCACTTTATAGAAGGTGATCAAATTCAGGTAATAGGCTTGCTGCGTACTCACCAGATTGGTTCGGGCACTGTACAGCGTGCGCTGCGCGGTTAACGCATTGAGGTAGCTATCAACGCCGTTGCGGTAGCGCAGATCCGCCAGATGATAATAGGTTTGCGATGCCGCTACATTACGCTGCTGACTGCTGAGCTGATCGTTGATGGTGCCACGACGCGCCAGCGCATCCGCCACTTCCTGGAAGACGGTTTGCACCGCTTTCTCATACGCCGCTACGTAATACTCCTTCTGTGCTTTGGTGTATTTCAGGTAAGAGACGTTGTAGCCGCCCTGGAAAATCGGCAGCGAAATGCTCGGCGCAAATGACCAAATGCCCGCCCCGTTTTTAAACAGCGTCGACAGATCGCTACTGCCGACGCCGCCGCTGCCCGTCAGCGTAATGCTCGGGAAGAAGTTGGCACGCGCCGCGCCGATACTGGCGTTGGCCGACTTGAGATTATGCTCGGCTTGCAACACATCAGGGCGATTCAGCAAGGCATCCGATGAGACGCCCGCAGGCACCTCGCGCAGTGCGTTACCTATCGATTCAATGCTGTCAGGCAGCAGGTTATCCGGCACGCTGCGGCCCACCACCAAATCCAGCGCGTTTTTATCCTGCGCCACCAGCGTGCTGTAGCTGGCGACATCGGCCTGCGCGGATTGATAGGTGGTTTCCGCAGACGAGACATCCACCATTGAGGCGATACCATTTTCCATCTGCTTTCGCGTCACCTGCCACGATTGTCGCGCGCTCTCGGCGGTCTCTTTAGCAATCGCCAGATTGCTGCGGTCGGCGGCGAGCTGCAGCCAGTAATCCACGGTGTTGTACAACACCGTCAGGCGCGTGCTGCGTGCGCCCTGCAGCGTGCCGAGATAGGTTTCATACTGCTCGCGCGTCAGGCTCTGGTTTTTGCCAAACAGATCGAGTTCAAACGAACTGACGCTGCCTTCTGCCGAATAGCTGTTGCTGATGGCGGTTTGATTGCCTTCGCCGGTTAACGCGCGCGAACGCGTGCCGCTCACGCCGGCGCTAATAGCCGGGAACAGATTGGCGCGCTCTTCACCGTATTGCGCATGCGCGGATTTAACGCTGGCCACCGCTTCACGCAAGTCGCGGCTGCTATCCAGCGCCATCGCCACCACCTGGCGCAGTTGGGCGTCGAGCACATAATCCTGCCAGCTTAGGTCGCGGTAGTTGCTGGCTGGTGTGCCTTGCAATGAACGATAGGCTTCACCGCTCGGCATCTGGCTGCTGACCGCGCCTTGCGGGCGCTCATAGTGCGGATCGAGCGACACACAACCCGACAGCAGCGCGGGAACCAATACCATTAAGAGTTTTGCCGACATGTTATTCCCCCGCCTTGGGCACAGATGCATGATTATCGTCATGCGGTATCGCCGGGAACACGCGACGCACCAGAACAAAGAACAGCGGTACAAAGAAGATCGCCAGCAAGGTAGCGGTCAGCGTGCCGCCAATAATACCGGTACCAATCGCAATACGGCTGTTGGCGCCCGCGCCGGTGGAAATCGCCAGTGGCAATACGCCAGCGGTAAATGCCAGCGAAGTCATAATGATGGGCCGCAGGCGCATCGATGCCGCGTGCGTCGCCGCCTTCACCAGGCTTTCCCCTTTACGGTAATTGTCTTCGGCGAACTCAACGATCAGAATCGCGTTCTTCGCTGACAAGCCAATGATGGTTAACAGCGCCACCTGGAAGTAGACGTCGTTTTCCAGCCCGCGCAGGCTGATCGCCAGCAGCGAGCCGATCACCCCCAGCGGCACCACCATCATCACCGAGAACGGCACCGACCAGCTTTCATACAACGCCGCCAGGCACAGAAACACCACAATCAGCGAGATGCCATACAGCGACATCGCCTGGTTGCCGGAGAGTTTTTCCTGATAGGACAAGCCGCTCCACGCAAAGGTGGTGCCCGCCGGCAACTTCGCCGCCAGTTTTTCCATCGCGCTGATCGCATCCCCGGAACTCTTGCCGGCCGCCGCCGAACCTTCGATTTCGTAGGACGCGAGGCCGTTATAGCGAGACAGCACATCCGGGCCGTACGCCCACTCTGAGGAGGCAAACGACGCAAACGGCACCATGGTGGTATTGCTGTTGCTATCGCTGCCGCGCACGTACCAGCGATCGATATCTTCCGGCTTGCTGCGGAACTGCTGATCGCCCTGCATGTAAACCTTCTTCACGCGGCCACGATCGGTGAAGTCGTTGATGTAGCTGCCGCCAATCGCCGCACTGAGCGTGTCGTTGATGTCGCTGATGGTGAGACCCAGCGACTGCGCTTTTTCATCGTCGATATTGACTTGCAGCTGCGGCAAATCCGGCAAGGTGTTGGCACGCACCGCGCTGAGCAGCGGATCCTGATTGGCTTCAGCAATCAGCTGATTGCGCATTTGCAGTAGCTGATCGCGCCCGGTGGCACCACGCGCCTGCAGCTCAAAGGTGAATCCGTCTGACTGCCCTAAACCGGACACCGACGGCGGCGACAGCACGAAGATCTGCGCATCACGAATGCTGGCAAGATTGGCCATTGCACGCGCGGCAATGGCATCGGCACTGTTTTCAGCACCTTTACGCTCGCTCCAGTTCTTCAGCGAGATAAAGCCAATCCCGGCGTTCTGGCCGCTGCCGGCAAAACTGAAGCCATTCACCAGCATGCTGACGTTGACGTTGTCTTTTTCTTTGGTGGCGAAGTATTCCTGCACCTGACGACGAACCGCGCTGGTGCGGTTTTCCGTCGCGCCCGGTGCCAGCTGGTATTGCACCATGATATAGCCCTGATCCTCAGTCGGCAGGAAGCCGGTCGGCAAACGCATATACAGCACCGCGCAACCGATCAGCAGCACCGCGTAGAGCAGCAGATAGCGCACCGAACTGTGCAGCACATGACCCACGCCGTTGTGATAACGCGCCTGCACGCGCTCGTAACTGCGATTGAACCAGCCGAAAAAGCCCTTTTGACCGCCTTCTTCGTTGTGCGGTTTGAGCAGCGTGGCGCACAATGCCGGCGTCAACGTTAACGCCACGATCACCGACAGCACCATCGATGACACAATGGTGATGGAGAACTGACGATAGATAACGCCGGTTGAGCCGCTAAAGAAGGTCATCGGCAGAAACACCGCCGACAGCACCAGCGCGATACCAATCAGCGCGCCGGTGATCTCTTTCATCGATTTTTCAGTGGCCTGACGCGGCGGCAAACCCTCTTCGCGCATCACACGCTCGACGTTCTCCACCACCACGATTGCGTCATCCACTAACAGCCCGATGGCGAGCACCATGCCGAACATGGTTAAGGTGTTGATCGAGTACCCGAACAGTGACAGCACGCCAAAGGTTCCCAGCAGCACCACCGGCACGGCAATCGCCGGAATCAGCGTGGTGCGGATATTCTGCAGAAACACGAACATCACGATCACCACCAGAATCACCGCCTCGATCAGGGTTTTCACCACCTCTTCAATCGAGATTTTCACGAAGTCGGTGCTGTCGAGCGGATACGCCACTTCATAGCCCGGCGGCATGCTGCTGCGGAACTCGTCGATAGTGGCTTTCACCTGTTCGGCGGTTGAAAGCGCATTGGCGCCGGACGCCAGCTGCACCGCGATCCCTGAAGCCGGATGACCGTTCGCCAGCACGTTGGCGCTGTAATCCTCATCACCCATTTCTACGCGAGCCACATCACTCAGATGCACCACCGAGCCGTCGCTTTGGCTTTTCAGCACGATATTGCGGAACTGTTCCGGCGTTTGCAGACGTGAACGCGAACGCACGGTCGCCACCAGCTGCTGCTCTTTGCTGGCCGGTTGCGCGCCCAGCTGACCGGAGGAAACCTGGGTATTCTGGCTCTCCAGCGCGCTGGTCACATCGGACGGCATCAGCGAAAAGGAGGCGAGTTTGGCGGGATCGAGCCAGATGCGCATGGCGTATTCGGCACCAAACACCTGCACGCTACCGACGCCCGGCACGCGCGCCAGCGTATCTTCCATGTTGCTGACCATGTAGTCCGCCACATCGGCCGAGGTGCTTTGGTTGGTTTTATCGTACAGCGCCAGAATTAGCAGGAAGTCGCTTTGCGCCTTCTCCACCGTCACGCCTTGCGTGGTAACGGACGTCGGCAAGCGGCTTTCGGCCTGCTGCACCTTGTTCTGCACCTGCACCTGCGCAATATCCGGATCGGTACCCTGCTGGAAGGTGACGTTGATTTTCACTTGGCCGGTTGAAGCGGTGCTGGTGGAATCGAAATAGAGCAAGCCGTCGATGCCGGTGAGCTGCTGCTCGATCACCTGCGTGACGCTGCTTTCCAGCGTTTCCGCCGACGCGCCGGTGTAAGTGGCCTGAATACTGATCTGCGGCGGTGCAACGTCGGGATACTGCGCTATCGGCAGACTTTTGATGCTGAGCACGCCAAACATCATGATGCAGATGGCGATCACCCAGGCGAATACCGGGCGGCGAATAAAGAACTGAGCCAACATAGTTACTGGCCTCCGCTGCTGGCGCTGTTTGGCGTCACTTCAACTGCTTTGACCGTCATCCCGGCCTGCACTTTGGCGGTGCCTTCGACAATCAGCTTGTCGCCGCTGTTTAAACCGCTGGTCACCAGCCAGGCGTTGCCGATAACCCGATCGGTCACCACTTCCCGGCTTTGCACTTTGTTTTCGTTATCCACCACCAGCGCCGTGGCGTTGCCCTTGGCATCACGCGTGATGCCCTGCTGCGGGGCCAGAATCGCATCGTTTTTAACACCGTTGGTGACGCTGGCGCGCACATACATGCCCGGCAACAATTCATGCTGCGGATTGGGGAAGATCGCGCGCAGCGTAACGGTGCCGGTGGCTTCATCAACCGCCACTTCGGTCAGTTCCAGCTTGCCGGGATGATCGTAATTGCTGCCGTCTTCCAGTTTTACCGTTACTGGCACCACATCGCTGCTCTGCTGAAGGGAAGCCTGCTGACGCTTCAGTTTCAGCAGTTGCACGCTGGATTGCGTTAGATCGACATAGATCGGATCGAGCGCGCGAATGGTCGCCAGCGCCGTGGTTTGCGCCGAGGTCACCAGCGCGCCCGGCGTCACCGACGAGATGCCGATGCGGCCAGAAATTGGTGCTTTGATTTGCGTGTAGTTAAGGTTGATACGGGCGCTTTCGACGGCGGCACGATATTGATCAACCGACGCCACGTTCTGTTGATAGGTTGCCAGCGCATCGTCGGCATCCTGACGCGATACGCCGTTCTCTTTCACCAGCGCGCTATAGCGCGCGGATTTTAACTGGCTGCTTTTCACTAACGCCTGCGCATTTTTCAACTGCGCAACGGCCTGATCGTAGCTGGCCTGATAGCTGGCTGCATCGATTTGATACAGTACCTGACCGGCTTTGACTTCGTCGCCTTCGGTAAACAGGCGCTTCTGGATGATACCGTCCACCTGCGGACGCACTTCCGACACCATGCTGCCCACCACGCGTCCGGTGAGTTGGCTATCGAGCGTCACCGACTCAGTTTGCAGCGTTTTCACGCCGACTTCGGTGGTCATGTCACCCGCTGGCGGGGCGCTATTTTGGTCACAGGCGGCGAGCAATAACACCAGCCCGGCGATGGCCGTGCGCTGAAAATTCTTCATGAATAATCCTGTAGTGAACGTTCATTCTCAATATTGAGTCTACCAAATCACGGATGTGGGCGTATGTCAGGAAAATGAAAAGAGCGCTCCTGAAAAGCGACAGCAGAATAGCGTCCCCTTTGATTGAGGATTTTTAGGGGTTAAATCGCGATAGGTTACAAAGTGTTGCTAACGATAATGAGTTATAACCATTAATGCAAATGATTATTATTTACATGAAAGTAAACGTTAACCCGATGCGCGGTCATGCATGCGCACCCTACGAAAAATCACGTACCACCTTTAACGCCAGCTGCGGGCTGGTTAATGGCTGACTACCGGCGCTACACAGCCTGGACGCTGCCGCCATGGAAACCTGGGCCAGCGCCACATGATCTGCGCCCTGCTGTTTCCCGTCTGCCACCGCTTGCGCAATCATTTGCAGATACGCATCCTGATGACCCGCTTTGAACGCCGCCCATGCGCCAGGAATCAGCTGCACAACAGGATGCTGTTCAACCGGCAGCGTCGCTGGGCAAAACAGCGCGCGCGTCGCCGCCAGTGTGGATTCCGCCGCACACAGCACCAGAGATTTTCCCGGCAAACGGTGCACCTCATCGGCCAGCATGCGATCGGTGCGATACACCGGGCAATCATGCCCTTCAACACAAAAACCATCGGCAACCGGACCCAGCGTCGAGCAGGTAATCAGAATCGCGTCGAACCACGGCGTCAGGCTGCGTAACAGCTGTTCCAGCTTTTGCTGCTGCGAAGCGGTCATGCCACCGGTTAGCTCCGCTTCCGCCAGCAAATGCGGCATCACGATATGACTCAGTGCGCCGTTGCTCATACCCAATGAGTGCGCGGCGTCATCGAAAATAGCGATATTACTGGCGGCGGTATGCAGGCAGGCGATAGTCATAGAATTCCTGATCAGTGGCGTCTCTTAGGGAGGTTCAATATAACCTGACAAAAACAAAAAAAGGCGCCACAGCGGGCGCCTTATTCTATTTTACTGCGATTACTTCAAACGGAATGCCACAACGCTGTCACCCGCCTGGGTGCCGAGCGAACCGTGACCGCCTGCGGCAATCACCACATATTGCTTACCGTCTTTACCCATAAAGGTAGACGGCGTGGCTTGCGCACCGGCACTCAGCTCGGTCTGCCACAGCAGCTCGCCGGTGGTGCTGTCGTAGGCGCGGAAGAAGTTATCCGCAGTTGCACCGTGGAACACCAAATCCCCTGCGGTCAGCAATGGACCACCGTGCGCCACCATGCCCATCGGGAAGCCTATGGGGAAGCGGCCCGGCAGGAAGCTGGTCTTCAGGTTTTTGGTGACGCCCACGCGGCGCAGCCATTCGGTTTTACCGGTCTTCAGATCCACGCCCACCATGCGGCCCCAAGGCGGCGCAACACAGGGAATGCCGAGGCCTGACGCCATCTGCTGGATATGGATCGCGTAGTCACCGTGGAAGTTTTCGTTCCAGTATGGCGTGCCATCTTTGGTAAACAGGCGCTCGGTGGCGGTCTGCTCGGTGCGTTTGATCAGGTTGTACTTGTAGGCCAGACGCACTGGCGCGGCAATCAACATTTGACGCTGCGGATCGACAGCAACAGAACCCCAGTTGAACACACCAATGTTGCCAGGGAAGATCAGTGAACCGCCTTCCGTTGCTGGCGTCCACGGATTGCCGTCATAGCGCAGGCTACGGAAATCCATGCGGCATGACATCTGGTCAAACGGCGTAATGCCCCACATTGACTTCTCGGTCAACGGCTGCGGGATGAAGTTCAGGCTGGAAACCGGCTGAGTCGCCGCAAATTTCTCACCCGCTACGCCACCTTCAGTCGAAACCTTCACCTGGTTTACCGGATACACCGGCTGGCCGGTAAGACGGTTCAGCACAAACAGGTTGCCGGTTTTGGTCGGCAGGATCACCACAGGCTGCTTCTGGCCTTGATAATCGATGTCCACCAGCGAAGGCTGTGACGGATTATCGCGGTCCCACAGATCGTGGTTGGAGCTCTGATAGCGCCATTTGAACGCACCGGTTTGCAGATCCAGCGCCACCAGCGCATCACGGAACTTCTCGGTGTTGCTGTTCGGATCGCGTTCAATGCCCACTTCATCCGGTGAAGCGTTACCAAACGGCACATAGACTACGCCATTTTTCAGGTCAGCACTCAACGTGCCCCACGCCACTGGCGTGTCCTGCGGGTAGTTTTGACCGGCAGCAATTGGCGCGGTGTTTTCCGGGTTGGCCGGATCAAAGTTCCACACCAGACGACCGCTTTGCACGTCATAGGCACGAATCACGCCTGACGGGTTGCCGCTGTTGAAGCCGTTATCCATCACGGAACCGCCAACGATCACCAGCTTGCCCGCCACCAGCGGTGCTGCGGTTTGCATCAGCGCATGTGGACGCACTTCACCCATGTTGGCGTGCAGATCAACCACACCGTTCTGACCGAAATCAGCGCACGGTTTACCGGTATCGGCATCCAACGCAATCAGCTGCGCATCAGTGGTGGCGTTAAAGATACGTTTACGGCAGATGGCCGGATTCGCGGCGCTATCCTGCGCGGCAACCGGGGTTTCTTCGTAGTAGCTTACGCCGCGACAGGTCTGATGCTGCTGCAGGTAAGAGCGGTCTTTATTTGGCGTAAATTTCCACTTCACCGCGCCGGTTTCCGGATCAAGCGCATGCACTTCGTTATGCGGCGTACAGAAATACAGCATACCGTTGGCTTTCAGCGGCGTAGCTTCGAAGGTGTATTCGGTGGCATCCGCATCCTGGCGCAGATCGCCGGTGTGGTAGGTCCATGCAACTTCGAGGTTTTTGACGTTCTCTTTGCTGATCTGATTCAGCGCCGAGAAACGCAGGCCGTCAGACGAACCACCGTACGCGGTCCAGTCGTTAGCGGCGCCCTGCTCGCTGTTCTGCTCGCGGGCATTGCTGATGGTGCCTTGCTGCGGAACCGGATCGTAGAAGCATAGACCAATCACCACCACGATCATGATAATCACAGTGCCGCCGAGGAAGCCGTGGAAACGGCGTTCGCCGCGATACAGCGGTTTCACCACCCACGGCATCGCCAGCCACAGGCCGATAACGCCTAACAGGTCACCGCGTGGGATCCACTGCCATTTATCAAAGCCCACTTCCCAGATAATCCAGGCGAGCGTAATCCACATCAGCACCGCATACAGCGCCAGCGCGCTGCGCTGGTTGCGGAACAGTAATATTGCGGTGATAAGTAATCCCACCGCCATCAGCGCATAGAAGGCGCTGCCGCCCAGCATCAACAGCTTGCCGCCCATGTACAGCAAGGCAATCGCCAGAATCGCGAGCACGATACTGGTTAATTTGTTAACCATGCTAATCCCTCAACCATATTCATCGAAAAACCTCAAAAATAACCCCACATAAAATCAACAGAATTTTAACGTACGTTACCGTTTAGTAAAAACCCGTTGCGAGGTATGTCGTTAGCTCCGCTAATGAATGTAGTTTGGCTAATGGCTGCCAGCTACCGCCTGGTTCAATGTGTGACTGAAATCACGTTTCATTTTCGTTGAGAGAATTAATCATTAGTGAGGAAAATTCGCATTTTTTGATAACGAAAAATGGCGAGGATGCGCGATTTGGGGGAATTTGCGCCTGAGACATAACCTTGCGCAGATTTGTTACTACGCCCGCTGTAGTAGAAAACTTACGCTGTTTTCTTTTTACCCGGGAAACGTTATGAAAATCACTTTATTAGCCAGCTCATTGTTGCTCCTCGCGGTGACTTCTCACGCTGCCACCAACCCACTGATCGTCGGCGATCAAAAAGGCAATGCTCGCGCGGTGATGTCCGCCGCTGGCGAGCTCAACAATGTGCCGTATGAAATCAAATGGTATGAGTTCCCCAACGCTGCGCCGCTGCTGGAGTCGCTCAACTCCCAGCATCTGGATGCCGGCTTAGTCGGCGATGGTCCGCTGTCGTTTGCCGTGGCCGCAGGCGCGCAGATCCGCGCCATTCAGGCATCGCAATATCTCGGCAATGCCATCCTGGTGAAAAAGGACAGCGCCCTGCACAGCATCGCCGACCTAAAAGGCAAGAAAGTGGCGACGGTAAAAGGATCGGCCGGGCAAAACATGGTGCTGAATGCGCTGCACGAAGCGGGTTTGCCCGACGACAGCGTCAATTTTGTCTTCACCACGCCGTCGGAAGCGACGCTGGCGCTGGATAATGGCGCGGTGGATGCGGTGGCAACCTGGGAACCTTATGTGTCCTTTGCCGTGGCGCAGTCCGGCGATCGCATCGCCATCGACGGCAAAAATTCGCCAGTTTCAAACTATCTGGTGGCGACCGATAGCGCCATCGCCAGCAAGCGTGAACAGCTCATGGACTTCCGCGAGCGCCTGATTCGCGCACGTGCGTGGGGCGTGGCGCATCCACAAGCCTACGCCAGCGAGATCGCCAAACTGCTGCGTCTGCCAGATGCGGTGGCGCTGAGTAAAGTACAGCGTGAAAACAACGCGCCGGTAGAAGATTACGCATTGGTAGAGAAACGCCAGCAACTGGCGATTGATACCTTCACCCGTGGCGGCCTGATCAAACCCGGCTTAAAAGCCGACAAACTGGTGGATGCCTCCTTCTTTAACGCCAACGGAACCGCCAAACCATGATGAATCTGGCGCTCTACCTCGACTCCGGCATTCATCAGGGCGGCTGGCGTCATCCCGATTCAGCTGCGACCGGCGGCAGTAACTGGCCGCTGTACCGCAAAATCGCCCAGCGCGCCGAAGACGCGAAGCTGGACATGATTTTTGTCGCGGACAAGCTGGCGATTGATGATGTTTACGGCGGGCATCTGGCGCACACCGTGCAGCATCGTCAGGTTGGCTGGTCTGAACCCTTAACATTATTAGCCGCGCTGGCGGCGGTGACTGACCACATCGGCCTCGGCGGCACGGTTTCCTCCTCCTATTCGGTGCCTTACACCACCGCGCGTCAACTGGCAAACATCGACCATATTAGCGGCGGGCGCGCAGCGTGGAACGTGGTTACCTCGCTGAGCCACGCCGAAGCGCGCAACTTTGGTCGCAGCGAGCACTTCAGCCATGAAGCTCGCTATCGCCGCGCGGCCGAATTTATTGATGTCATGAAAGCGCTGTGGGACAGCTTTGAAGAGGACGCGCTGATTCTGGATAAAGCGCAGGCGCACTTTGCCGACCCGGCACGCTTCCATAGGCTTGATCATCAGGGTGAATCTTTCAACGTGCAGGGACCGCTTAATCTGCCGCGTCCGCCGCAAGGTCATCCGGTGGTGATCCAGGCTGGCGTATCGGAAGCCTTTATCGATCTGGCCGCGCAACAGGCGGAAGTGCTGTTTGTGGTGCAACCTAATCGGGAACGCGCGCAGCAGTTTTATCAAACCCTGAAACAGCGTGCGCTGCAGTATCAGCGTCAGCCCGATCAACTGCGCATTCTGCCCGGCATGGTGCCGATTGTCGGCAATACGCAGCGCGATGCCGAGGAGCGTGCGGCGTACCTGAAATCATTGATTACCGTGGAATCGGGCCTCAGCTTTGTTTCGGCCAGCATGAATATCGATCTTTCGCAGTACCCCATTGACGGGCCGGTGCCTGACCTGCGTGAAAAGATCACCGGCAGCAAAGGCCGTTTTCAATATGTGATCGCCAGCGCCATTGAGCAGAACCTGACGCTGGGCGAGATGGCGAAACGCTACGCCGAGAGCTTGTCGTTCCCGGCACCGACCGGCACAGCGGATAGCATTGCGCAGCAGATGATTGACTGGTATCAGCATCAGGCCTGCGACGGTTTTGTCATTCTGCCCACCTACATTGACGAGAACGAAGATTGCTTCCTCGAACAGGTTGTCCCGCGCCTGCAGGCTGCGGGCGTCTTCCGCAGCGACTATCAACCGGGCACGCTGCGCGATCGTTTAGGCTTAGTAAAGCCGGAAAATCGCTTTAACCGTTCATCATCAATTGAAATAACTTAATTAATCATTAATGCGCTGCTGCGATTATTCCTGGCAACAATTATCATAGCAGCGCGAATAAGTGCGGTTTTATTACAGTTTTATTTATCCCCTCTTCATTTAATCTTTTTTAAATTGATTAGCCATTGCGCCGCAATGACTTTTTGAGAGTTTCCTCAGCCTGTTATCCCGGATTAAGCGTGATATAAATCACGTAACTGCTCTGCGGCAAGGCCGCTAATAAAAAGAAGGTTATGATGATTAGCGCAGATTTCTTTTATCGTAAATTACGTTTTCCTTTTAAACTCACACACGCTGCTTTTAAGTTTCCGGTTGCCAATGCGCGAGCCCGGCAATATCAGGTGATGTCGCCTGAACAGACTATTGACCTGCTGCTTAGCAACCACAAGCTCTCCGTAAGCCGCTATGGCGACGGCGAACTGGAAATGACCTTGTTCAAGAATATCGGTTTTCAATCTTTCGATGAACGACTCTCTATTCGCCTTAAAGAGATATTACGGCGCGGAAGTCAGCCGAAGAATCCGTGTTTATTATGTATGCCCGATGCCTTTCGCGGCACCGCGAATATGCGTTTTGGTTCGGCCCTATTCTGGTTTTTTCATAAAGCATTTTATTTTCGCCATTATGAAAGCTTATTAAAGAAAGATTACCGCTACGGCAACACCTCCGTTACACGTCCCTATCACGATTATAAGGACAAGCAGCAGGCGGTTCGCGTGTTTAATAAGTTCAAGCAGCTGTTCAGCGATAAAAAGATATTAATTGTGGAAGGCAGCGGCACGCGTCTCGGCATCGGTAACGATCTGCTTGATGACGCGCGGGAGATTAAACGCATCACCACGCTCAATCGCAACGCCTTCTCGGTCTACAACGATCTCTACAGCTCGGTGCTGGCACACGCGCGCGATTACGATATGGTGCTGATGTCGCTCGGCCCCACCGCCACGGTGCTGGCTTACGATCTCAGCCAGCATGGCATTCGCTGCATTGATACCGGCCACATTGATATCGAGTACGAATGGATGCGCAGTGCCGCGCGTGACAAGGTGCAGGTGGCTGGCAAGAACATCAATGAAGTGGGCGTGTTACTCAGCGACGATGCGCGCGACGCCGATGAGCATTATCGCCAGCAGATTTTGCTGCATGTCGGGTTGCCGCAGGAAGCGGTGCTGTCGGCGATGGTAATGCATCCGCCGATCTAATCCACATCGCAAGTAATCGCAAAAATAGGGCATTTTGAGATTGCTTGCGATAACGCTGTTACCCTTCGCGCTTTTTCAGCCACTCCTGCAGCTTGCGCAATGAAACAGGCGCCTGATACACCGTTCCTTTTCCCTCCTTTAGTGGACGCAACAATCCCTGTTCGGTGAGGTTTTTCAGGCGCGCACGCGCGGTGTTATCCGCGATGCCGAGCCGCGATTTAATCCCGGCAGAGCTGAGTAATGAACCCGGCGCATTCAGCGCGATGGCCATGATATCCAGCTCCCCTTTGGCTAAAGTCATATGCTCTTCCACCCACGTCACTAAACGCTCCCGCTCTTTGTGTAGCGTGGCGATTTGCTCGGTGAAGGCAGTCACCGCGCGCATCACCACTTCGCACTGAAACTGCACGAAATAGGTCAGATCCATCTCATCAGTTTCGCTGTAAAGATAGGAAATGCCGTACTTTACCGCCGCGGCTTTCAACAGCTTGCTGATGGAGATGTAGCGGAACGCGCTGTAACCGTGACGAATCAGATGATGGTAAAACAGGCCGCGCGCGGTGCGCCCGTTGCCATCATTGAACGGGTGAATGTAGCCGATAGCAAAGTGTATCACGCAGGCCACCAGCAAAGGATGCGTGCCCTGCTGCTCCAGCCAGGCAACTTCGGCGCATAACGCGTCCAGCAGGCTATTGAGCCGCTGATAATCCGGCGGCTGATGAATAATATCGCCGTCGCGCCCGGCAACAAACACATCGTTATTGTCGCGCACGGCGCCGGGCCGATATTTTTCATCATTAATACCGGCGCAGGCGATGTGATGAATTTCCAGAATATCGGCGCGCGTCAGCGGCGCGTCACCCAGCGTGGCAATGTGCTGCATCAAGCGCCAGTTGCCCATGATCATGCTTTCATCTTCGTTGCGCGGTGCACGCCCCACCGCCAGCAACTCCATCGCCACGCGCGAGGTGGTCGCCGCGCCTTCCAACTGGCTGGATGAAATCGCCTCTTCCATGATCAGCTGTGACATCAGGTAAGAAGCCGAGTCCTCATCCGTTGGTTCGCCGTTGCGCGCAAAGGTCATACGATCAACCATCGACATCGCCGCCGTGATTTTGGCCGTAAGATTACAGGTCACGGTTTGATCGGCGATCACAAAGTGCTGCGCGCTGCTGCGGCGCTTGAATTTCAGTGCGCTCCACACTTTCTCACGCGTCTGACTATCTCTGACACGACGATATAACTCATCGAAATGCAGATAGCGCTCATCCCACTCGGCATGACTGGCGAGGAGCGAATTAATCTCACTGATACTCAGCGAATCAATAAGTTGAGCGGGTGGGCGGCGCAGCTTCATCTCAAGCAATCTCAAAAACAGGGTATTATGAGTTTACTTGAGATTCGCTGCGACGACAAATGGCGCTTGCAGCGCGGTTAGCTGCCGTGCAGCTGGCAAAATGCGCGGAGATCGGAGGATTGGAAATCGGCCAGATTCGCCATCAGCTTCTCCAGCGGCCAGTTCCACCAGGCAATCGCCTGCAGCTGCGCGGCAATATCCGCCGCGAAACGTGCACGGATCACTTTGGCTGGCACGCCACCGACAATGGTGTATGGCGGCACCTCTTTCGTCACCACCGCACCGGCCCCCAGCACCGCGCCGTCACCCACCGCCACGCCCGGCAGTACGATCACGCCATGCCCAATCCACACATCATTGCCAATGATCACGCGATCGGCGCGACGGTCAGCAAAGAAGCCATTATCGCGTTCCGCCTGCGCATCGTAGTATTCCGGACAGTAGGTGAAACGGTGCTGCGAGGCGCGATCCATCGGATGATTGGGTGCGCCAATCCGTACATGATTGGCAATGGCGGTAAAGCGTCCGATTTGCGCATCGGCGACGCAGCAATGCTCTCCCAGATAGGAGAAGTCGCCCAGTTCGCTGTATTCAATATAGGTTTCGGCCAGCACTTCACATTGCGCGCCAATCTGGGTTTCGCGCATGCGCACGCTGGGATCGATAACAGTGTGTTGCAGTTTTGTCGGTTGCACAGCAGCAAGTGCCATAATCAAAGCTCCGTGTGGTCAGATGTCTGGATGACCGGTTGCGACTGGGCAACCGCGAGCGACAACACTACAGCGGCAAAATGACACTAATGCTATTGTGCGTATCTGTTTCAGGCGATTCGAGGAAAAGGAATGAGAACACCGTGGTCAATACTGGCGCTGTTATGGTCAGCCGGACAGGCATCCGCCGCGCTGCCCGCCGACATCAAAGCCGGTGATATTGTGCAAGTGCAGTTAGCGCAACTCCATCCGACGCAGGCTGCGATTGGCTATCGTCAGCTGGATTACAAACAGCATCGTTATGAAGCCGAACCGAAAAAGCTGTTCGATGATTATTGCGAAAGTATGGGGCAGAAAGGCGTTGATAAATTTGACAATAAATCACGTCTCTCGCAGCCCAGCAGCTTCAGCTGTAAAGCACCGGTCGGCAGCGAACCGGGCCCGATGAAAACGGCGGTGATTGCGCCGGATAACGTGCTTTACCTCACCGATGGTCATCATACTTTCAGCAATTTCGCCGATATCGCCGGTCTTAATACGCCGGTGCAGGTGCGCATCACCGATGACTTCCGTAGCCTGAAAACCATGTCCGCCTTCTGGCAAAAAATGGAAACGGCACATCTGGTGTGGCTGGATACGCCAGCAGGCAAAATTAAACCGGATGCGCTGCCGAAAGAGTTGGGCCGCCAGCATATGCAGAATGATGAATATCGCTCGCTGGTCTATTTCGTGCGCGATATTGGCTTTGAGAAGGAGCAGAATCCGCCGCCGTTCCTCGAGTTCTACTGGGGCAAATGGCTGGAAACGCAGCTGCCGCTGAAGAACTTTGACCTCAACAATCGCAGCGGTTACGCCAAAGCGCTGGAAACCATCGCTGAGAAGATGACCAGCGTGCCGAAAGACACGGTAATTGCGCACAGCGATAGCGGCCCGCTGACGGCGGATCGGTTAGGTGCACGCAAGAAAGTGAACGAGAAGAAGCTGGAGAAGCTGGTCTCTGACAATGGCAAACTGACGTGGGCTTTTGCGCAATAATCGTGTGGTCGCCATTCATGGCGTAATGCTCGTCAGTTGAGACATGAAAACCCTTAATTATCGAGAGCACACATTGTAGCGGCGCAATTTATTGCGCGATAAATCGCGCCGCTACGGAAGGTGCGGTGATTTGATACGGCGCTTAACTGATCGGCATTACGCCATTCATGGCGACCCATTCACCCATCAGCGCCCTTTCAGCGTTAAACCAATTCGCAGTTTTTCACATCCGCCGATGGCGCCAGCAGATTTTTATCAAATGCGCGCAGTTCCACACCATCACGAATACGCATCGGCCAGTCGGGATTCGCCAGCGCACTTTTGCCTATCGACACATAATCCGCGCCCTGCTCCAGCGCCTGCGCCGCCGTGCTGGCATCACTTAACGCGCCATTGGCGATAATCGGCAATTTCGGTGCCGCCTGACGCGCAATTTGCACCAGTGACAGCGGCGAATCGGCAAACGCCGGTTGCAGCGCGTCATATTCAGTCAGATGCAGATAATCCACGCCGGCCTCAGCAATCGCGGCGAATACCAGGCGCGCGCCCGCTTCGCCTTCCCGCCATTTATGATGAAAATCATTCACTTTGCCCTGTGAGAGGCGAATTCCCAGCGTAACATCCTTGCCTACGCGCTGGCGCACCGCGGCAATCACCGCCAGCGTCAGAGACAAACGCGCCACGATATCGCCGCCCCAGCGATCGCTGCGCTGATTAGTGTAATCGGTAAAGAACTGGTCAAGCAGATAGCCGTTAGCGCCATGAATTTCGATGCCATCAAAACCCGCTTCGCCGATTGCCCGCGCCGCAGTGTGCGCAAAGCTGTCGATCAGCTGCTGGATCTGCTCTTCATTCATTTCGCGTGGCAGCGGATAGGCGCCATGACCGTGATAGAAACCGAGTTGTTCCCCGCGCGGCTGCACCGCTGAGGGCGCGAGCGTGTCCGGTCGATAGATATTGCCCTGCGATATCGCCCCGGCATGCATCAACTGCGCAATGATTTTGCCGCCATGCTGATGCACCCGATCGGTGATCGCGCGCCAGCCGGCGCTCTGTTTAGCGTTAATCAGCCCCGCCTGAAACGCATAGGTTTGCGACCAGGCTTCATCGATATAGATGCCTTCGGTGATGATGGCGCTGAAGCCGCCGCGCACGAAGCGCTGATAGTAGTGCTGCATACGTTCGCCTGGTATGCCGTCAACGCTGGCGGAGATGCGCGTCATGGGCGCCACCATAATGCGATTCTTCAGCGCCAGCCGATTCAGTGTGCCGCTCTGAAAAAGATGTTTATCACTCATATTGCTCTCTGGATGCGGATTATCTACAGAGCGCAGTATATTCGGTCGCCACAGGGACAAAAATGGCCGATGATGATACGTCTGTATAACGGAAATCGTTACAATGAACTCAAAAGATGTTGAGGTATTTCTGATGGTCACCCAGACGCGCAGCCTGACGCAGGCTGCGCGGCGACTGAACACCACGCCAATGACGGTCTCACGCCGACTCGCCTCGCTGGAAGAAGATCTCGGCGTGCGCCTGCTGCATCGCACCACCCGCGCCATTGCGTTAACAGATGAAGGTGAAGAGTTTCTGCCCTACGCCAAAACCCTGACGGAAACCGAACAGAGCGCGCGCAATCTGTTCTCGCCGAATAAACAGGGCGCCACCGGCCAGCTGCGCATCACCGCACCTTCTGGTTTTGGCCGCCGCACCATTATTCCGTTGCTGCCCGCGCTGATGGCGGAGAATCCCGAACTGAAGATCGATTTCCAGCTCAGCGATAACGTCACCGATATTGTTGGGCTGGGCTACGATGTCGCCATTCGCATCGCCCCGCTGCGGGATTCGCGCTTAGTCGCGCAGCGGCTGGCGGATAATCCGCGCGTGCTCTGTGCTTCTCCAGACTATCTGGCGCGCTTCGGCACGCCAAAACTGCTGGCCGATTTGCATCAGCATAACTGCCTACGCTTATCCGGCGTGCCGCAATGGAGTTTTATAGTCGACGACCATATTTCCAGTGTCAGCGTTGAGGGCCGTTTTAGCGGCAGCAATGTGGAAGGCGTGCGTACCTTATGCGTAGCGGGCAGCGGCATCGCCCAGCTCTCTGCATGGGATGTGCAGCAAGAGTTGGCGGCAGGTGAACTGACTGAGATTACCTTGCGAGATGCTCAACCGCAGCTGCTCGGCGTCTGGGCGCTGTTTCCCACCGCACGGCATCTGCCAACGCGCGTCACGGTTTTTCTAAACGCCCTAAAACAGGCGATGGCACGTTAATTCAGAAAATGTGAATGGCGAATCAGGGGCAAAATCTGGATGCGGAAGAGGTGGGATTAACCGCGAAGAAAATTAAAATCGATGCGTTTCTTGAACTGATTCTGGCAGGAAAGATCAGCGACGCGACAACGGTTACCGCGTTTCTGTTGGCGCGGGCGAAAGGGTTAATCGACTGATCTCTCTGCTTTATTCCAGGTGCGCATGAATGCGCACCCTACGAATACAACATCGATGTAGTGCCGCCATTCAGGGCGACCGATTACTCCGCAGCAATATCCGCTAACACCGCTTTTGCCTGCGCCTTATCCACCGCTACGCCATCAATAAATAGCTGACGCTGTTCACCCGGCGGCAGCATAATCTTCAGCGTCTGCCAGGCTGGCTGGAAGCTTCCTTTGCGCTGGAAGTTGAGGTGAATCGCCTCAGCATCGCTGCGCATTTTCCAGTTGAGCCACAGCGCATTGCCCTGCTGATAACCCCAGCTTTCGCCATCATCCTCAAACAGCATACCGTGGCTAACCCCTTTGCCTTTCAGCGGGAACAGCTGCAAGGTGCGGCGATCGTCAGTTTTAGTGTCAACATGACGCAGGCGCTCGCTGAGCGGTAAGCACGCTCCGGCACGCACCAGCATCGGCTGGGTTTCCAGCGGAGCCGCCAGCGTGATCCATTGACCGCCGCTGAACCATTGCTGGTTAGCGAAGTCATACCAGCCAGTTTGGTTGTCGGGCAGCCACAGACGACGCTCGCGCTGGCCGGGTTCGACCACGCTGGCCACCAGCAGATCGCGGCCCAGCATAAACTCATCGCACTCGGCGAACGTCTGCGCATCCTGTTCATGATCGAGGAAAGTCGGACGCAGCATCGGTTCATCGTCAGCATGCGCCTGCCACAGTAACGTATAGAGGTAAGGCAGCAGACGATAACGCAGTTCAATCGCGGCGCGGATCGCAGGCGTAGCCGCCGGATACATCCAGGGTTCATTGACGGTGTGATCGTCATTCCACGAGTGAATGGTGAAACGCGGATGCATCACGCCGTTTTGTACCCAGCGCACAAACAGTTCTGCATCTGGTTTATCGCCGGAGAAGCCACCGACGTCGTGTCCCACGTTGTACAAACCGGACAGGCTCATACCCAATCCCATGCGGATGTTGTAACGCAACGTGGTCCAGTTGGTGCGGTTATCGCCGCTCCAGGTTTGCACATAGCGCTGCATCCCGGCGCAACCCGAACGGGAAATCAGGAAAGGACGTTTTTCCGGCGCGAAGCGCTGTTGCGCTTCCATCGAGGCGCGCATCATCAGCAGCGGCATCACCGGGCGAATGTGTTTGATGGCAATTGGCGTGCCGAAACCGTGGCAACGCGCTTCGCCGTCCCACACTTCATATTCGTTATTATCGTTCCAGGTGGAATCGATGCCCTTTTCCAGCAGCTGTTTGGTGACGTTTTCCTGCCACCAGGCGACGGCTTGCGGATGGGTAAAATCGAGATGTGAACCTTCGTCATCCCAAAACACCGAACGTTCAGGCGCATCTTCTTCGGAGTCACGAATAAACAGCCCTTGTTCCGCCACTTCGTTATAACGCGGATGATCCTGTAACAGGCACGGTTTGATATTGGCGGCGAGGCGCAAGCCGGCGTCGTGAAACGCCTGGCTCATCACCTCCGGCTGCGGTACTTTGTCGTAGTTCCAGTTGAACACGTAGCGCTTGTTGTTAATTGAGGTGTAGCCGGACGAGAGCTGGAATGAATCGCACGGAATATCGTGCTCTTCGCAGAGACGAATGAAGTTCATCAGCTGATGTTGTGCATCCGGCGCATCGGTGTAATGCATGGTCGAACCGCTGTAGCCGAGGCTCCATTTCGGGCCGAACAGCGTTTTACCTGTGAGACGCACGAAGGCTTTGGTGACATCCAGCACCTTGTCACCGACAAACAGGTAATAGTCGATATCACCGCTTTCCGCCTGCCAGCGGCGATACGGTTGGTGATAGTTATCGAGTTCATTACCCAGATCAAACCAGCTGCTGCTGAGGTTATCGTAATAGAGACCAAAGCTAACATCGGTACGACGGGTGATGGTAAACGGCACATGCTTGTACAGCGGATCGGTGGAGGCCGCGTTGTAGCCCATCGCATCAAGGTTACGCATCTCATAGCGCTGGCCATTACGCTGCAAATCGCCGGTTTTCTCGCCCAGACCATAATAGCGATCGTCGTTCATGCGGCACTGATAGTGCGCCACGCCATCCCCGTGCGTGTTGATTTGATAAGCGCTGGTTGGACGGTCGCAGGTCAGCAGCTGCCATGCGCCGTGGCTGTCGCAATATTGCCACTCCAGCGCCAGCGGTTGATGGACGATCACCCGCAGCTTATCGGTGGCCACCACCAGCGTGTCGCCCTCTTCTTCCAGCGTGAACGATGGCAAGGTGAATCCGGCCAGGCTGTCACGCTGACGCCCTTCCCACGGCACATCACTTTGTGGCGCGATGCTCCAGGTGCGATCGAGGCTGTATGCGCCATGACGTTTAATCGCCACGCGGAACATGCCCGTTTCCAGCACATACAGACACAGCGTGTGTTTGCCGTCGACGTTTAACGCCACGTGGTGTGCATCGGAACCGGCTAATGACCAATTTTTTAACGTTTTCATCGTTACCTACTTTTTCATGCGCGCTGGGCGCGACGTTCAGCAATAAAAGCAATCAGGAATACGGCGCCAATCAGGTCGAAGAAGCCCATGGCGACAAACAGCGGATTAAAGCCAATGGTGTCGGCGGTAACGCCTATCAGCAGTGAGAACAGGAAGCTGGAGATCCAGGCGAACGAGCCGCGCATGCCGTTGACGGTGGCCATCTGGCCTTTATCAAACTTCTCCACCACCAGCGCGCTCAGCATGCAGGAGATGATCTGATGGCCGAAACCACCAATCGAGATCAGCGCAATCGCTACGTAAGGATCTTTAGTGACCGCGACCAGCGCCAGCGACAGCATCAGTAAAGCGCCCGTCACCGAACTCGCCACCACGGAATTAACCTGAGTAAAACCAAAGATTTTGGTGTAGAGCCGCGTCAGATAGCCGCTGGCCGCGCTGCCTAAATCGGCGGCGAGGAACGGCAGCCAGGCGAACATAGCAATCTGCTTCAGATCCATACCCAGCTCTTTCGCCAGATAGAGCGGCACCCAGAAGCTCAGCACGCCCCAGGCAGGTTCAGCCATAAAGGCGGGAATGGCGATGCCGTAAAAACGTTTGTTTTTCGACACGGTTTTCAGCGCAGTAAAGAACGGCAGTTTCACTGCTGGCGGTTCATTATCCTGACGAATAAATTCCAGTTCCGAGGCCTGCAGATTGGGATGCTGCTCCGGATCGCGATAGAACAACCACCACAGCACCACCCAACCCAACGCCAGGCAGCCGGTGAACAGGAACGCGCCCTGCCAGCCGAAGGAAGCGTGCGCAAAGTAGATAATCGGCGGTGCCAGCATCGCGCCAAGCGAGAAGCCCACGCCCGCCCATCCGGCGGCGATAGGACGCTCTTTTTTCGGGAACCATTCGCCAATCACTTTGGCGTTAGCGGGCGTGGCTGCTGCTTCAGCGCCGCCCATGACAAAACGCAGGATAGCCAGATGCACCCAACTGGCCGCGCCAGCGTGGAACAAACAGGCGACCGCCCAAATGGCGGCGCAGATCAGGAAGCCGACTTTCAGGCCAATAACGTCGATCAGCCAGCCGCAAATGGGTTGAAAGAAGGTATACGCCAGCTGGAAGGCGCCGACGATCCAGGAATATTGTTCGGTGGTGATGTTGAGGCTGGTTTTGAGCTCCGGTGCCAGCAAGCCCAACGAGTTACGGGTGATGTAGTTGACCGTGACGCCTGCTAAGAACAGCACCAATACCCACCAGCGCAGATTGCGCAAGGTGCGTTTGGTGCCTGCGGCGGTTATCCCTGGGTTTAAACTGCGGTTCATCTGATTCTCCGTTAGTGAGTCATTTCTAACCATCCGCCGGGAGTGAACCACAGTTGCGAAAAGTGGTCGCCAGATTGATGTCGCAAATGTGATCTGGTTAACCAAAATCACTTACCAGGTTGACTTAACCCCGTAAAGAGCAGAGTTTTAATCCGGGATCGCGTAGTTATTATCTGATGTAGCGCGCTAATAAAGAATATTGGTCAACCAATAGTGAGTGAGGTAACAACATGAAGCAGACCTGGCGCTGGTACGGCCCCAACGATCCTGTCTCTCTGTCCGATGCGCGCCAGGCGGGCGCAACCGGCATCGTCACCGCACTGCACCACATCCCTAATGGCGAAGTGTGGTCAGTCGACGAAATCATGCAGCGCAAGGCGCTGGTGGAAGCCGCCGGTTTGGTGTGGTCGGTGGTGGAGAGCGTGCCGATTCATGAAGAGATTAAAACCGGCAGCGGCCGCTGTCAGCACTGGATCAGCAATTATCAGCAGTCGCTGCGCAACCTGGCGCAGTGCGGCATTAAAACCGTGTGCTACAACTTCATGCCGATCCTCGACTGGACGCGCACCGATCTCGAATATCTGCTGCCGGATGGCGCGAAAGCCCTGCGTTTTGATCAGATTGAGTTCGCGGTGTTTGAACTGCACATTCTGCAGCGTCCCGGCGCGGAGCAGGATTACAGTGCGCAAGAGATCGCCGAGGCTGCTGAACGCTTTGCAACGATGAGTGAAGAGCACCGTAACCGCCTGATGCGCAACATCATCGCCGGTTTGCCGGGTGCGGAGGAAGGCTACACGCTGGATCAATTTCGCGCCCAGCTGGCGCGTTATCAAGGTATCGGTAAGGCCGAGCTGCGAGAGAATTTTGCCACCTTCCTGCGCGCCATTGTCGCGGTTGCGGAAGAAGTGGGCGTACGCATGGCGGTACATCCGGACGATCCGCCACGCCCAATTCTCGGCTTACCGCGCATCGTTTCCAACGCCGACGATCTGCAATGGATGATCGATACCGTCAGCAGCCCCGCCAACGGTTTCACCATGTGTACCGGCTCGTACGGCGTGCTGGCAGAGAATGATTTAGCCGGCATGGTCAAGCGCTTCGGCCCACGCATCTACTTCGCGCATCTGCGCTCCACCAAACGGGAAGCGAACCCCAACAGCTTCCACGAAGCCGCGCATTTGGCTGGCGATGTCGATATGTTTGCGGTGATCAAGGCGATTGCCGAAGAGGAGCAGCGCCGCAAAGCCGCGGGGGAGGAAGATTTGATTCCAATGCGTCCCGACCACGGCCACCAGATGCTGGATGACCTGAAGAAGAAAACCAATCCCGGCTACTCGGCGATTGGTCGCCTGAAAGGATTGGCGGAAATTCGCGGCGTCGAACTGGCGATCCACCGCGCCTATTTTGCTCAGGAAGCCCAATAATGCGCTTTATGGATGAAGATTTTCTGCTGCAGAGCGACATCGCGCGGCGCTTGTACCACGACTTCGCTGCGGATATGCCAATCTACGATTATCACTGTCACCTCAATCCTCAGGAGATTGCTGAAGATCGTCGCTTCGCCAACCTCGGCCAAATCTGGCTGGAAGGCGATCACTACAAATGGCGCGCGCTGCGCGCCGCGGGCGTCGATGAGTCGTTGATTACCGGCAAGAGCACCAGCGACTACGACAAGTATCTCGCCTGGGCGCAAACGGTGCCAAAAACCCTCGGTAACCCGCTCTATCACTGGACGCACCTTGAACTGCGGCGCCCGTTTGGCATAACCGATACGCTGTTTGGCCCGGACACCGCCCCTGCGATCTGGCAGCGCTGTGCGGAACAGCTGGCGACGCCGGAATTTTCCGCGCGCGGCATCATGCGCCAGATGAAGGTGCGCATGGTCGGCACCACCGACGATCCGGTTGATTCACTGCACTATCACCGCCAAATCGCCGATGACCGCAGCTTTGATATTGATGTTGCGCCGAGCTGGCGTCCGGACAAGGTCTTCAAAATCGAGCTGGAGGGTTTTGTCGACTATCTTGCTCGTCTGGAAGCCGCCGCCGATGTCGCCATCGACAGCTTCGAGGCGCTACGCCGCGCGCTGTTACGACGCCTTGACCACTTCTCCGCCCACGGTTGTCGCGCCTCAGACCACGGTATTGAAACCCTGCGCTTTGCGCCGGTGCCGGACGACCGCGTGCTCGATACGATTTTGGCGAAACGTCGCCGTGGCGATGCGCTGGATGAATTGGAAATCGCCCAGTTCAGCAGCGCGGTGTTGGTGTGGCTCGGCAGCGAATATGCGCGGCGCGGCTGGGTAATGCAACTACACATCGGCGCGATCCGTAACAACAGCACGCGCATGTTCCGCAAGCTCGGGCCAGACAGCGGGTTTGATTCGATTGGCGATAACAATATTGCCTGGCCGCTGGCGCGCCTGCTGGATGCGATGGACCTCAACGATCAGCTGCCGAAAACCATTCTCTATTGCCTCAATCCGCGCGATAACGAAGTGCTGGCTACTATGGCGGGCAACTTCCAGGGCGCGGGCGTTGCCGGCAAGGTGCAGTTCGGTTCCGGTTGGTGGTTCAACGATCAGCGCGACGGCATGCTGCGTCAACTGGAGCAACTGTCGCAAATCGGCTTGCTCAGCCAGTTTGTCGGTATGCTGACCGATTCACGCAGCTTCCTCTCCTACACGCGCCACGAATACTTCCGCCGTATTCTGTGCAATCTGCTGGCGCAGTGGGTAAAAGACGGCATTGTGCCGCACGATCAGCCGATGCTCGGCAACATGCTGCGCGACATCTGCTTTAACAATGCCGAACGCTATTTCGCGCTGAAAGCCCAGTGATGGTGGCCTGGTCACTGCGCGCCGTGACCAGGCCGATTCTTATTCGCTATGCTATAGTGCGCGTCTCTGAGTGAGGCTGTATCAGAGATTGTGAATCCTTTAACACACAGAAAAGAGCACGATGAAAACTCAAACTTCAGCACAGCGCCCTTATCAGGAAGTCGGGGAAATGCTCCGCCAGATGATCACGCAGAAGCAGTATGCGGTGGGCGAACGGCTGCCGCCGGAGCGCGAACTCGCCGCGCTATTGAATGTGACGCGTACGCTGGTGCGTGAAGCGCTGATTATGCTGGAGCTGGAAGGATTAATTGAGGTGCGGCGTGGTGCGGGCATCTATGTGATTCACGATTCGCCGCAGCAACCTGTTTCGCTTCATAAAGCCAGCAACGATGCCGGACCGTTCGAGATGTTGCAGGCGCGTCAGCTGCTGGAGAGCAATATTGCCGAGTTCGCCGCGCTGCAGGCGACGCGTGAAGACATCATGAAGATGCGCCAGGCGCTGGAGCTGGAAGAGAAAGAGCTGGCGTCGGGAGCGGTCAACCAAAGTGAAAACGGCGATCGCAATTTCCATCTGGCGATTGCCGAAGCCACCCATAACAGCATGCTGGTTGAGCTGTTTAAGCAATCCTGGCAGTGGCGCGAAGATAACGTGATGTGGAGCCAACTGCATCGCCATCTGGTCAACAACGATTACCGCAAACAGTGGCTCGACGATCACAAAAAAATCCTCGCGACGCTGATCAAAAAAGACGCGCGCGCCGCCAAGCTGGCGATGTGGCAACACCTTGAAAATGTGAAACAGCGGCTGCTGGAGTTCTCAGACGTTGATGATATTGATTTCGATGGTTATCTGTTTGAATCCTGGCCGCTGTACGCCACCCATAATCCGCCAAAATAATGTGCGTTAACGACTTACCTTGTAAGGCTAATTACCGAGAGCACACATTGAAGCGGCGCAATTCATTGCGTGCTAAATCGCGCCGCTACGGAAGGTGCGCTGATTCGGTACGGCGCTTGACTGATCGGCATTACGCCATTCAGGGCGACCTCACGACATCAACTCACCACGCTTAACGCCTGATCCTTTGCTAAAAAGAACGGCCTTAAATACGCCACGCTATTCGACAGCGGCAAAATTTCATCGCTGAGCTGAATGCCGATGGTTTCCCGCAGATAACGGCGGCGGGTTTCGATGCGCTGCCACAGCGCCGGATAATCAGTACGGATGTCGCTTTGCAGCGCCGCATCGGCCAGCACCACGCACTCTTCGGCGCTGGCACCGCTGTAGCCCGGCACTGACGGGATGATGTCAATTTGCAGCATCATGCCGCTCTCGAGCAATTCGGTGGACTGATGATAAATCGGCGACGACATCCACTCTTCGTCCGCCACCAGATGTCCCGGATTGAGGTGCCAGCCAAAACGGGCCTTCGGCAAAACCTGCTCGATAAGCTGGTACAGCGCACCACCGCTCATGCCGCAGCGAATGTTTTCCAGCCAGGCCACCACGGCTGAGAAATAGGGTTTGGCGATGCGCTCCAGATAATCTTGCTGGCCTGGCGGCAGCTCGCTTTGATCGGCAATGACGAAGCCGCTGCGGCTGGAGAGTCCGCCTTTGAAGGCGGTGGTTAGCGAGAGCGGATCGCCGCGCTGCACTTTTTTGTCGGTGGGATAGAGGTTCGCTTTGTCGAAACGGTTGCCGGTGGCGGCGATAGTCACCACCGTGTTGCATTGCCCTTCGGCGTGCAGTAACGCGCCCAATTCTGTTTCACGCACGCCCACCTCGATGGCATTCAGCGCCTCCAGCATGCACTTTGACGCGAGGTTTGCGCCATATTCGTAATGGGCGATTTCATTGGCATTGCAGGTGGTGCGCGCGCCGTTATCGCCAATAAACAAGTGGATGGCATTTTCTAGCATGGCGTCATCGTTGAGCGTGCGCTGAATGGCATCGACAATAAAGTACGGCAGATCAAACATCGCACGCCCATTGCCGGCGGCGGGCGTAAACATCTTCCAGCCCACCAGCCCGACTTTATGGCCGTTCGTTAAGCCAGCATCTTTGAAGAGGCTTTCCAGCGGCACTTCATTGTCCATGGGCTGATTGGGAAGCGAGAAGTACGGCGTGTGCAGCAGCGCGGCCGCTGTGCGTGAAAAGCGCGCCATTTTCAGGTTTTCGTTGCCCAGCACCAGCGTGCAAGCTCCGGAGTGATTCAGCAGCAGCAATCCCTCTTCGAAACGCGGGATAAATCCGCTCAAATATTCGAAATTGCCGCCGTGTTCCTTGTCGGCATAGATCACCAGCCAGTCAAAACCCTCGCGCTGCATGCCCGCCAGCAGCGCGTTCTTGCGCTGCACAAGCGTATCATCGGTGAGAAAAACCGGTTCAACGTCGCTGAACGTCATCGGCGCGGTAATCGGCCCGAACGTGATTGCCATGATGCACTTCCTCGAATTACAGAATGAGATGAGGATAGTCGCGTTTTTAGCGCAGCGGATTTTGATCCACGCGAAAAAAGGCGGAGGGGTGAGCTCCGCCTTGTCTCAAGTTCCAGTCAGTGTGCCTGACCGGTCAGTTGCAAAAGGGCAACGATGATTTGAAGAATGATGCGGACGATGTCCAGCAGCAATCGAACAATTTCCATCACTTTCCTTCTCCTCTGAGAGGAGCGCGCCTTTCAGCTGCCGGGGCTTTGACTCCACCCGCCGACCGCCTAAGCATAATTGTGAGGAGTGCTGAGCGGCTCTCATTGTAAAAGCCACAGGCCAGCACCACCTGAAACCTGCCGGGATTTAACTATCCGCGCCCCTGGAGTCATCAGAAAAACAATGAGGCTTCGCTCGTCACTCAACACCTGTATAACCATACAGTATTATGGCAAAACTTGAAATATCTGGCCGCACATTTTATTATCGCTGTTGTGAGGAGTGCTGAGCACCCCGTTCGCGGCGCGGTTACCAGCCGTTTAGCGAACATAAAAAAAAGGATTTGGTTTAATGCCAAATCCTTTTTTATTACCTGCGATTAATTATCTGGCGGAACTGATACGCCAAATGGTATTTCCCGCATCATCGGCAATCAATACGCCGCCCTGCCGATCGGTGGCTAAACCAACCGGCAAGCCGCGCACCTGCTTCTGATCGTCGGTGAGGAAACCAGTCACCACCGGCTGTGGTTGTCCCACCGGTTTCCCATTCTCGAATTTCACCCACACCACCTGATAGCCGTTGAGCGGCGTACGGTTCCAGCTGCCGTGTTCGCTGATAAACGCCCCGCCGCGATACTGCGGCATATTATCCGCGCCGTAGAACAACAGACCGAGTGGTGCGACGTGCGAACTCAGGGCGTAATCCGGTTTAATCGCCTTCTCTACCAGATCCGGCCTCTGCGGCTGCGCGCGCTCATCCACGTGCTGGCCATAATAGCTGTACGGCCAGCCGTAAAAGCCTTTGTCCTGCACCGACGTCATGTAATCCGGCACTAAATCAGAACCGATCTCGTCGCGTTCATTCACAATCGCCCACAGCTTGCCGCTCTGCGGCTCCCACTGCAATCCGGTGGGATTGCGCAGGCCGCTGGCATAAATCCGGCTGGCACCGCTGGCCGCATCCACTTCCAGCACCGCCGCACGGCGATACTCCTCGCCAATGCCGTTTTCCGTCACGTTACTGTTCGAACCTACGCCAACGTACAGCTTGCTGCCGTCGGGGCTGGCGAGCAGCGATTTGGTCCAGTGATGATTAATTGGCCCGCCCGGCAGCTCGGTCACTTCCACCGGCGGGGTGCGGATCTCGGTTTGCCCGGTTTCATACGGGAATTTCACCAGGCTATCGGCGTTCGCCACATACAGCGTGTTGCCCACCAGCTGCATACCAAACGGCGCCGTCAGGTTGTCGATAAAGCGATGTTGCTCCCATTTGCCATTAACATTACGCAGCAAGGTAATGCGATTACCGCCCTCGCCGCCCTTGCCAGACGCTTTCTGCACAATGCCCATAATCAGCTGCTTCGGTGCGGTGGTCGGTTTCGGTGTGCCATTGGATTCCGCCACCAGCACATCATTGTTCGGCAGCACCAGCACCTGACGCGGATGCTGCAGATTGTCGGCGATCTTTTCGATCTTTAACCCATCCGCCACTTTCGGCATTTCACCGGCTTTCCACGGCGTGCCTTCCGGCACCTGCATCGGCGGCATAAAGAAGTTCTGCGCCTGCGGCAGTTCAGGATTCGCACCGATTTGCTTTTGAGGATCGATCAGCGCCCCGTCGTCACAGGCGCTGAGCAGCATCGCGATGGCTACCGCACTGAGTAAGTGTTTCATACGCGACCTCCTTGCGTGCGACGTTCGCGCAACACCAGCTGCACGTTAGCGATCAGCAGCAGCGCCACCACCAGCGTCGACAGCGTGATGCCCAGTGGCACCACCGCGTAAGCATCGCGACTGTGAATAAAGGCGTTCACCACCGCCAGCACGATCGCCAGCAGCGACAGCCAGAAATGGGTTTTCTCGGTCGGCCGCGCGCCACGGAATAAATAAACCAAACTGATTAAACGTGGCAGGATGGCCAGCACCAGACCGATAGCGATCAGCCAACTGGCGGATTTGGTCCACATGATGACGAAGGTTTGCAAATAGAGGATATCGAAAAACCAGGCGGCGACAAAAAAGCCCAGCGGCAACGGTTCCAGCAGCGTATACAACGTCACACCGAACACCGATCTTCCTGAGGTATGAAACATTACTCTCTCCCTTACCGTATTATTGTCAGATGGTGCACGCGTTGCGCTTTTATAAAACAACGTGCAGCCACCTGTGAAATATTAGTAAAGATAAACAGTAACGTTTAACACTTATCTAACACACTCTAACTTAAGACTTATCTGCCGGCAGGCTTACCCAATAACCCGGTTGATACGGCAAAGGCAGAAACTTTTCGTGGAACTCACGGAACGTGGCGTCCGGATCGAGATCGGCAAACAGTTCAGGATGTAGCCACTTCGCCAGCGCCTGAATCGCGACAAACTGATACGGGCTGTCGTAGAACTGATGCCAGATGGCATGCGCGTTACCGTTGTGCGCCACCGGCAGTGTTTTGAAGGCATCACGCATCATTAGCAGGCGTAAACGCGCCGTCGCTTCTTTCACATCCGCACCGGGCCCCACGCCAACCCATTTACCCACGGTGTTGTAGTTTTTCCAGTTCGCGCCTGTCACCACCACCACATCGGGACGGCTGGCGATGATCTGCTCGGGATTGAGTGTGCCGAACGTGCCTGGAATCAACGCTTTGGCGATATTGCTGCCGCCCGCCAGTTCTACCATCTGACCAAAGTTCTCGTTACCAAACGACATGCAGCACTCGTCGCTGTAGCCGCCAGCACGATCAATCATCACTTTCGGGCGCGTGCCGTTAAAGTTTTTCAGCCGATCGGTCACCTTTTCGATTTGCGCACGGCGGAACGCCACGATCTCTTCGGCGCGCTGCGGATTGTTAACCAGCTCGCCCATGATGCGGATGCTTTGCTCAGCATGTTCCATCGGCTTCTCGCGGAAGTCGATAAACACCACCGGCACGCCCACCGCTTGTAGCTTCTCTATCAGCTTGCCTTCGTCGGTCGCGGCTTTGGATTCGAGGTTCATCAGCACCAAATCGGGCTTCAGCGTCAGCGCCTGTTCGACGTTAAAGGTGCCATCTTTCGCGCCACCAAAGGTCGGCAGCTTTTTGATCTGCGGATATTTCTTTTCATACGCCATATAGCCGTCGTAGTCGGCTTTATGGAAATCGTCACGCCAGCCCACCACGCGCTGGAACGGCGCAGCGGTGTCAAACGCCGCCAGCAAGTACATCTGACGCCCTTCGCCGAGAATGATGCGTTTAGACTCCTCCTTGACCTCGACCTGTCGTCCAGCCACATCGGTAATGGTTTTCGCCGCAGCGTGCCCCGCCACCGCCAGTAATCCCAGTGCTATCAGCCATGATTTCATTTATTACACCTAGAATGATAATGATTATTATTTAAATTTCGCGGCGTCACTATTACCTGGCTGACAGGAAATGAAAAGCCCTGGATACACATTTTTTTACATTCCCTGCGCTTTTTCCCGCTGTGCATTCGCTCACAAAACGCCCGTCATTCGTGAAAAACCTCACAGCGCACCGGGCAAATGCCCAATTAATCGCCACGCTATCCCGCGCTTTGGCTAATGCGTAAACAAAATGTGAACGCTAAATTACAAAATGAAACGATGTTTTATTTTTTATGTTAATGCCTGGTTTGGGCAAGCCACTGAGTTGAAGGAGGAGTTACCGTGAAGATCAGTGCCATTGATGTCACCCTGTTTAGCTACCCCACGCGACGCGTCTCTGACAGCGCCGGACATTCGCATCCCGGCGCAGAGACCGATGCGCAAATGGCGCTGCTAACCATCGCCAGCGAAGATGGCGATTGCGGCTACGCGTTTGCCCCCGCCGAAGTGATTCGTCCGCACGTGGTTAATGCCTTCTTCCGCAAAGTGCTGATTGGGCAAAATGCCTTTGATCGCGAGCGTCTGTGGCAGGATCTGGTGCACTGGCAGCGCGGTAGCGCCCATCAGCTCACCGAACGTGCGTTATCGGCGGTGGAACAGGCGCTGTGGGATTTGATTGGTCGCAAGCTCAAACAACCGGTCCACAAACTGCTTGGCGGTTATCGCGAGAAAATTCCCGCTTACGGCAGCACCATGTGCGGCGATGAGCTGGAAGGCGGTTTATCCACGCCCGATGAATACGCGCAGTTTGCCGAAAAACTGGTCGCGCGCGGTTATCAGGCCATCAAACTGCACACCTGGATGCCGCCGGTGTCGTTCGCGCCCAGCACCCAAATGGACATCAAAGCCTGCGCCGCGGTGCGCGAAGCGGTCGGACCGGACATCGCCCTGATGCTCGACGGCTATCACTGGTACAGCCGCAGCGAGGCGCTCACCATCGGTAAAGCACTGGAAAAACTCAATTTCGCCTGGTTCGAAGAGCCGATGGAAGAGGAAAGCATGGCGTCGTACGCGTGGCTGGCGGAAAACCTCAGCATTGACGTGCTCGGCCCGGAAAGTCTCGGCGGCAAACACCACAGCCGCGCCGATTGGGTGCGCGCTGGTGCCTGCGACATTCTACGCGCTGGCGCTAACGGCGTCGGCGGCATCTCCGCCACCATGAAGGTCGCCAGCCTGGCCGAAGCCTTTGGTATGGATTGCGAAGTACACGGCAACGGTGCCGCCAGCATCGCGGTGGTCGGCGCTATCCGCAACTGCCGCTGGTACGAACGCGGTCTGCTGCATCCGTACCTTGATTACGAACAGCCGCCGGCCTATCTCAACGCGCTGGTCGATCCCATGGACGCAGAGGGTTTTGTCCATCTGCCAACGCGTCCCGGACTTGGGGAGGACATCAATTTCGCGTGGATTGAGACACACACGCTAAATCGCTGGTAAGCGCCCAACACAAGCAGTACGGCATAAAAACGATAAACCTCTGACCTGCTGGACTTTGCTTATGAACCTAATGAACCCCTGCAGAGCGTGGTGCGCCGCGCTGCTGCTGCTCATCTGTAGCCCATCGTTGCTGGCGGCCACGCCAGACGACCAGCTGATTGTGGGCATGAACATGAATAACCTGCTCACGCTCGATCCCGCCGCCATGACCGGCAACGAAGTGGTCGGCATTGTCGTCAATCTCTATGACGGTTTGGTCGAGTTAGATCCGCAACAGCTCACCAACGTGCGCCCAGCGCTGGCGGAGCGCTGGGAGATCAGCCCCGACAATCGTCAACTCACCTTTCATCTGCGTGACAATGTCACCTTCCACTCCGGCAATCCGCTGAGCAGCGCCGATGTGATCTGGTCGATGCGCCGCGTGCTGCACCTGAATCTGGCGCAGGCCTCGGTATGGAAATCTTACGGCTTCAGCAAAGAGAACGTGGATCAGATGATCAGCGCGCCGGATGCGCGCACGGTAGTGATTCGCCTGCCCAAGCCTAACGATCCCAAGCTGGTGCTCTATTCGCTGGCGGCGCTCGGCAGCATGGTGGTACTCGACAGCAAAACCGTGCAGGCGCAGGCGGTGAATAACGACTGGGGCAATCGCTGGCTCACCACCCACGAAGCGGGTTCCGGACCGTTCCGCCTGGATGTGTGGCAGGCCAAAGATGTGCTGCGCATCAGCCGCGATGCCCACTACTGGCGCGGTGCGCCGAAGCTGACGCGTGTGGTGTTCCGTCATCTGCAGGAGTCGCAAACCTTGCGTCTGATGATGGAGAAAGGCGATCTCGATGTTGCCAGCAACATGGCGATCCCCGATGTAAAAGCGCTGCGCCACGATCCCGATCTCACCATCGACGCGGTACAAAAAGGCACGATTTATTACCTGGCGATGAGCATGAAGGACGATCACTTCGCCCATCCGCAGGTACGCGAAGCGCTGCGTTATCTGGTGGATTATCAGGGGATTAACAAAACGCTGATGGCCGGTTACGGCACGCTGCATCAGCGGCCAATTCAAGCCGGCATGCCGGCAACGCTGCCTGATCCAGGCTACAAGCTGGATGTGCCGCGCGCTAAAGCCTTGCTGGCCGCCGCCGGTTATCCCAACGGGTTTGATACCACGCTGCGCGTGCTGGCCGATCAGCCGTTCCTCAATGTCGCGATTGCGATTCAGTCCACGCTGATGCAGGGCGGCATTCGCGCCAAAATCATCACCGGCACCGGTAACCAGATCTACGGTGCGATGCGCGATCGTCAGTTCAATCTGCTGGTCGGGCGCGGCGGCAGCGGCGTGGAGCCGCATCCGCACTCCAGCCTGCGCGCGCTGGTGTACAACCCCAATAACGCCGACAGCGCGCGCCTCACCAATTTTCAGGGCTGGCGCACCGGTTTTTATGACGCGCAGCTGAACAGCATGATCGATAAAGCGCTGCTGGAGCGCGATGTAAAACAGCAGCAGCAGGATTACTTCGCTATCCAGCAGCGCTACGACCAGCTGATTCCAGCGCTAATGCCGATCTCGCAAATGACCGATTCGGTGGTGGTGAATAATCGGGTGCAGGATTACGTGCCGCATCCATCGGCCACCACTTTCCTGCGTGACGTATGGAAAACGCCAGACAGCCTGGCGGGAGGTGCGCAATGAAGCTGACAAAAAGCCACTGGCGGCGCCTGCGTAGCCGCACCGTTCAGGTGGCGATCACGCTGTTTGGCCTGCTGTTGCTGACCTTCTTTATTGGTCGCGTGATGCCGCTCGATCCGGTGCTGGCGATTGTCGGGCCGGATGCCGATCACAACACCTATCAGCAGGTTTATCACCAACTCGGCTTCGATAAACCGCTGTGGGTGCAGTTTGGTATCTATCTGCAAGGCCTGCTGCACGGCAACCTGGGGCTGGCGCTACTGACCGGGCAGCCGGTGATCAACGATATCCTGCGCGTCTTCCCGGCCACGGTAGAACTGGCGACGCTGGCGATTGTGATTGGTACCGGCCTCGGCGTCCCGCTGGGCGTGTGGGCCGCCGCACGCCGCAACAGCGTGATTGACTATCTGGTGCGCATCATCAGCCTGGCGGGTTACTCCACGCCGATCTTCTGGGTGGGCATGGTGGGTCTGCTGCTGTTTTATGCCCATCTCGGCTGGGTCGGCGGCGCGGGCCGTGTTGATTTCAGTCTCGATGGCATTGTGCCGCGTCGCACCGGTTTTCTGCTGATCGATGCCTTGCTGGTGGGCGACTTCACGGTGTTCAGCAATGCGCTCAATCACCTGATTCTGCCTGCGTCCCTGCTCGGCTTTCACTCGCTGGCTTACATCAGCCGCATGACGCGCAGCTTTATGCTGGCGCAACTGTCGCAGGAGTTCATTTTGACGGCGCGGGTGAAAGGACTCAGCGAATGGCAGGTGATTTGGCAGCACGCGTTCCGCAATATTCTGGTGCAGCTGCTCACGGTGGTGGCGCTGGCGTACGGCTCGCTGCTGGAAGGCGCGGTGCTGATTGAAACCGTGTTCTCATGGCCCGGTTTTGGGTCCTATCTCACCGGCAGTTTGATGCTCGGCGATATGAATGCGGTGATGGGCTGCGTGCTGGTGGTCGGCCTGATATTCGTGCTGCTCAATCTTCTCTCTGACTTGCTCTATCAGGTGTTCGATCCGAGGACCAAAGTATGACGATTTCTCTCGATACGCCGTTAGCCAGCCAGACGCGCGAACGGCTGGCGCGCTGTCGCCGCACCGGCGCGCGCATCGGCCATTTTCTCGGGCAAATGGCGCGCAACCCGCTAACCGCGATTGGCGGCGGCATCATTTTGCTGCTGCTGGTGGTGGCGCTGTTCGCACCCTGGATCGCGCCCTACCATCCGCTGATTCAGGATCTCAACAACGCGCTGACGCCGCCCAACGCGCAGCACTGGTTTGGCACCGATGAATTTGGCCGCGACATTTTCAGCCGTCTGGTGTGGGGCGCGCGCATCACGCTGTATATCGTGCTGCTGGTGTCGATCACCGTGGGTCCGCTGGGCTTGCTGCTCGGCGTCACCGCCGGTTACTTCGGCGGCAAAGTGGATAGCGTGTTGATGCGCGTCACCGACATCTTCATCTCCTTCCCTAGCCTGGTGCTGGCGCTGGCGTTTGTCGCCGCGCTCGGTCCGGGGCTGGAGCATGTGGTGATCGCCATTACGCTCACCGCCTGGCCGCCGATTGCCCGCCTGGCGCGCGCTGAAGCACTGTCGCTGCGTCAGGCCGACTTTGTCTCCGCGGTGCGCTTACAGGGCGCCTCGTCACTGCGCATTTTGTGGAAACACATTGTGCCGCTGTGCCTGCCTTCGGTGATTATCCGCATCACCATGAATATGGCGGGCATCATTCTCACCGCTGCCGGACTCGGTTTTCTCGGTTTGGGCGCGCAGCCGCCGGATCCGGAATGGGGCGCGATGATCGCCAGCGGCCGCACATACATGCTGGAGTGTTGGTGGGTGGTGACGGTGCCAGGTCTGGCGATTCTGATCAACAGCTTAGCGTTCAACTTCTTAGGAGATGGCTTACGTGACATCCTCGATCCCCGCAGCGAATAGCGCTGCACCGTTGCTCGACGTGCAGGATTTACAGGTCAATTTCGTCAATGGCCGGCTGGTGACGCCCGCCGTGCGCGGCATCTCCTTCCAGTTGGGCAAGGAGAAACTGGCGATTGTGGGTGAATCCGGTTCCGGCAAATCCACCGTTGGCCGCGCGCTGTTACAGCTGCATCCACGCAGCGCGCAGGTCACGGCACAGCGCATGCAGTTTGGTGAGATGGACCTGCTGCGTGCCACGCCGGCGCAGATGCGCGCCATTCGCGGCAAGCGCATCTCCATGATTATGCAGGATCCGAAATATTCGCTGAATCCGGTGGTACGCGTGGGTGAGCAGATTGCTGAAGCCTGGCGCAGTCATCATCCCGGCCAGCGCGAGGTTGCGCGGCAGCGGGCGATGGAGATGCTCGACGTGGTGCAGGTGCGCGATCCGGGCCGCATCTATCAATGTTATCCGCACGAAATTTCCGGTGGTCAGGGCCAGCGCGTGATGATCGCCATGATGCTGATTACCGAGCCTGAGCTGCTGATTGCCGATGAACCCACTTCGGCGCTGGATGTTTCGGTGCGTTTGCAGGTGCTGGCGCTGCTGGATGATTTAGTGAAACAGCGCGGTCTGGGGCTGATTTTTATCAGTCACGACATCAATCTGGTGCGGCGTTTCTGTGACCGCGTGCTGGTGATGTATGCCGGGCGCGTGGTGGAGTCGCTGGCGGCCAGCGAACTCGCTCAGGCGCAGCATCCCTATACGCAAGGCCTACTCGCCGCGCTGCCCGATATGGGCCAGCGTCGCGCCCGTCTGCCGGTGCTGCAACGTCAGGCCAGCTGGCTGCAACCCTAAGGAGCAATGATGAACGAGATGATCCGCGTAAGTAATCTCAACCTCAGTTTTGGTGAGGAGGAGCGACGTAATCAGGTGCTGTTCGACGTCAATTTGTCGATTCGCCAAGGTGAAATCTTTGGCCTGGTTGGCGAATCCGGATCGGGCAAAACCACGGTGCTGAAGTGCCTCGCCGGGCTGTTCACCCACTGGCACGGCGAGCTGGCGATTGATGGCGTGCCGCTGGCGCATCGCATCGCGCGCGAGCGCTGCCGCAGCGTGCAGATGGTGTTTCAGGATCCGTACGGATCGCTGCATCCACGCCACACCATCGGCGATATTCTCGAGGAGCCGCTGCAGATTCACGGCATCGGCCAGCGTCAGCAGCGCGTTATCGCCATGCTGGAGAAAGTTGGCCTCAATCGCGCGTGGCAAACCCGCTATCCGCACCAACTTTCTGGCGGTCAGCGCCAGCGCGTTGCCATCGCCCGCGCGCTGATTCTCGAACCGCGCGTGTTGCTACTGGATGAACCGACCTCGGCGCTGGATGTCTCGGTGCAAGCGGAGATCCTCAATCTGCTTAGTGATCTGCAGCAGCAGGAGAAGCTGACCTACTTGTTGGTGACGCACGATCTCGGCGTGGTGGCGCATCTGTGCCATCGCGTGGCGGTGATGCAACACGGCAAAGTGCTTGAGACGCTGGATGTCGATGCGCTGGTGCACAACCGCGCGCAGGTGGCGTATACGCAGATGCTGGTGGATGCGAGCCGGCAGGATAACGGGGTTTTAGCGTAGGGTCGCCATTTATGGCGTAATCCTTACTGATAAGAAAGCATTTTGCTTTAAACCTGTTGCGGGCTCTGACACATCTGCTGCGTCAGCGCCTCTAACCTATGAGCCCTTTTCAACAACACGCACTGAAGTTTAAGCAGGCCGGGGCCGCTTTTGGGCCAGCAATCCGCAGCGCTGAACGAAGCGAGGAAGCCAGGAGAGCCCGCAGGACGCGGGCGAAAGGCGGAGTCGGGACAAGGATGTCCCGTCTACGCCGGTCCGTCAGGCAGACGAGCGAAGTGAAGGTACCGCGATAGCGGCGCGAGGACCGCAGGACCAAAAGTGGCACCGGCCTGCGTACTCGTCACTGGCTTAACTGACATGCATTACGTCGTCTGTGGTAACTTGAATGAACAATTGAGACGTCTGCAACGGTTGGTCGGTAGGATAAATACGCGTGACTGTTGAATCGAAGGGATAACAAAGTCGAGTGCTTCACTGACTCTGAAGCTGCCTAACTCTTAGCGTTTTCTCCGACACTTGCTCCGGCACTTTGATGCCATAGTGCAAATGGAGAAGGACATAAACAGCAAAGCCAGGTTTCCCTGGCTTTGCTTAACCGATATTGATTACTGCGTCAGTTCACGCACAAAACCCACGATCTCCTGATTCTGCCCATGTTCAAACAGGCAATGCTGCAGGCGCGGGCCGCTCACTGCGGTCTTAACCAGCTCGGGATCGATGGCGCGCAGTGAATCGAGGTAATTCTCTTTCAGCAGCGCCGCTTTCACTTCGTTCAGAATGCCCGCATTACGCACCTGCGGCTCTTTGCGCTCTGGCGGGTAGCCGTGCCCTTTTTCACCGGTAAAGGCTTTTTCGAAGATAAAGCGCAGGTTTAGTTCCGCGCCCCAGCCGAAACCTTTGGCGAACGGCAGCGACAGCGCATTGCCGTTGTTGATTTGCGCAAACAGGTAAGCATCCGCCGGATCGATGCAGTAGCCGCACACCACGCCGGGATGCAGGTTCAGCGACATTAACGCACCCTGGCCGGTGCCGCAACCAGCCACCACGAAGTCCACCGCTTTGCTGTTAAGCAGTACGTTGGCCATGATGCCGAGGTGAATATAGGTAAGATGGTGATCCTGTTCGTCGCTCATACCGACGTTAAACACCTGATGCCCGAGCGGTTGCGCCACAGACTGAAGCTCTTTCAACACCGTTGCGTTCTTCGCAGCCTGGCTGTTTTCCATCATCAAAGCGATTTTCATGATCCATCCTCAGATTAAATTGAAACACCGTTTCATTTTAATCAAAGAACGTTAAAATGCAGCCTTTAAATGCCTTTTTGACTGTGAGTTAAGTCACATATTGACGATGCAACCTGCAAGGAGAAATCATGTTTATCTTTAAAAGCGCAACCCGACTGGACGATTTAGGTAACGGCGTAACGCGCCGAATACTGGCGCACGGCGGCACCCTGATGGCGGTGGAAGTCACCTTTAAGCAGGGTGCTGTCGGTCCGCTGCATCACCATCCGCATGAGCAGCTCACCTATGTGCTGTCCGGACGTTTTGCCTTCACCATTGATGGCGTTACCAAAGAAGTGAGCGCCGGCGATACGCTGTATAAAGCGCCGAACATTGTGCACGGTTGTGTGTGTCTGGAAGCGGGCGTATTGCTGGATACCTTTACGCCGCAACGCGAGGATTTTCTGGCGGCACCTTAACGTGCCGCCAGAACGATTAGCGGGAAGCCCACCAAAGTCGCAGTTTCAGCCCCCAACCGCTGGTCCAGCCGCTGCTGGTGCTGATGACTTTGCCCTGATGCAGCACGATAAAGGTCGGCGTGGCGTTGATATCCCAGCGCTGGCCGATCGCCCCGCTCTCATCATTGATCGCCACGCCTTGCAGCCCTTTCTTCTCCAGCCAGGTTGCCACGCGCGCGTCACTGCCGGAACGCAGCGCCACGCTCACCACCTTGTCACCTTCCTGACTCATCGCCGCCACGGTTGGCGTGGTGAGTTTGCACACGCCACACCAGGTTGCCCAGACGTACACCAGCAGTGGCCGATGCTGACTGAGTTCCGCCAGATTCACCTCGCCTTGCAGCGAGGTCAGCGGTTGTTGCGCCAGGTCGGCAGGCAGCTGCGGTGCCCGCAGCCAATCCATGCCCCACAGCGCAGCCGCGACAATCAGCACCAGCAGCAGCGCCTCACGCAGCCAGCGCTTTAATCGACTCATTGCTTCGCCTGCAGCGCGCCTTTCACTGCCGCTTCCAGCTGCTCATATGGCACCGCGCCGCTGATCATCTGGTCGCCCACCAGCGTGGCTGGCGTGCCCTGAACGCCGAGCTGCTGCGCCAGCGTCAGGTTGCTGTTGATGGTATCGAGGCTCACTTTGCTTGGCTCTTTCAGCTTGATGCCGGTCTTCTCCAGCGCCGCGTCGATGCTGGCGGTATCGTGATTGCCCTTTTTCGCCATCAAACGCTCATGCAGCTTCAGGAAGTTTTTCGGCTGCTGCTCCCACACGGTGAGCGCCAGACGCGCCGAGGTGAGAGAGGTTTCAGCACGGTACGGCAGCGGTTTGATCACCACCGCTACCTGCGGATAAGCCTTAATCAGTTTTTCGATATCGGCTTCAAACTTCTTGCAGAACACGCAGTTGTAATCGGTGAAATAGACCAGCGTCAGCACCGGTTTTTCAGCGCCAATGCGCGGTGAACCGGCGTCGTTGAACAGCGCATCGTGGTTTTTCTTCACCATCTGCGCCACTACGTTTTGCTGCTGTTGCGCTGCTTCTTTATCAAAGGCATCAGCGGCTTCCGCCAGAATCGACGGATTCTGCACCAGGGTTTCACGGATCAGTTCTTTGATGCGCGCTTCCTGCTCAGGCGTAAAAGGCGCGGCCGCCAGTGCAGGCATGGCAAGGAACATCAGTGGCAGTAACAGGGATTTCTTCATTATTTTTTCGCCTCAGAGAGAGTGGAGATCACCGCTTCACGACTCAGCAGCGGTGACAAAATCTGGCCTTGCGGCAGTGCCGGGCCATAAATTTGGTTAAAAGGGATCGCCACGCGGTCGCGGCGGCGCAGGAATTCACCAATGGCGGGATCGGGCTGCGTCCAGTCGCCGCGCAGCAGTACCACATCATCGGCTTTGAGCGCAGCACGCACATCGGGCTGATTCAGGACGCGAGATTTATTCACTTTACAGGTGATGCACCAGTCGGCGGTGACATCGACAAACACCCGTTTATCCTGCTCAAGTGCCTGATGGATCGCCGCTTCGGTCAATGGCTGCCAGTGCAGCTTCTCCTCTTCCGGCGAGATACGCGTCATCAGGAACAGCGCTCCGGCCAGCGTCAGGGTGATAAACACCACGCCCGCCTGCTGCAGCGCGCGACGTTTCACCAGCCAGCCACACAACACCACGAGTAACACGCCCGCCAGCACCAGCGCGAAGGTGCTGCCCCAATGCGGCACCAGCAACGTCACCAGCCAGAAGGTGGCGAGCAGCATCAACAGGCCGAGCACGCTGCGCAGATGCAGCATCCAGCGCCCCGGACGCGGCAGGCAGCGCGCCATGCCCGGTAACGCCGCCACCAGCAACCATGGCAAACTCATGCCGACGCCGAGCGCGACAAACAGCAGCCATAGCTGCGGCAGCGGTGCCGTCAGCGCATAAGCCACCGCCGTACCGAGAAAAGGCGCGCTGCACGGCGTGGCCAGCAAGGTGGCAAACGCGCCCTGGCCGAAGTGGCCGAGCAAGCCGTCGCCGCCCTGCGTCGCCAGTTTGGTATTCAAACCCGACGGCAAGCGGAAATGCAGCAGATCAAACAGGCTGGCGCTAAACAGGAACATCACCAGCACCATCACCAGCAGGAAGCCGCTGCTCTGGAACTGAATGCCCCAGCCCAGCGCCTGACCGCTGAGTCGCAGTCCCGTCATCAGCAGCGCCAATAGCAGGAAGGAGAAAATGATCCCGGCGCTGGAGGCGAGAAACTGCTGGCGCGTCTGACGCTGCGTTTGTCCTTGCTGCTGCACCAGGCTGCTGAGCTTGATCGCCAGCACCGGCAACACACACGGCATCAGGTTGAGGATCAAGCCGCCGAGCAGCGCCAGCAGCAACACCGACCATAAGGTTTGCGCCGCATCGCCGGACACCAGCGTTTCCGTGCCGATATTTATCGCGCTTTGCTGCGCAATGCCAGCATCCGCAACCACCAGCGACAGCGTTTTGCCGCGCAGATCCGGTGCCGCTTCGCCCCATTCATCGGTGACCGCTACGCGCGCGCTGAGCGTGTCGCCATTCACACGGATCGTCGGTGCCGCCAGCATGCTGCCCGGCGGATAATCGAAGAACAGTTCAGGCTGTTGCCAGCCGCCCTGACGCTGTGCGCGGATCTGCAATTCGCCATTTACAAAGCTGGCGTGGAGTTGATCGGTTAAGCCGCTAGCCGCCGGGATGCGCCCCATCGCCTCGGCGAAATCGCGGGCAAAATCGGCGTCTGCGGGCTGGGTCAGATCGAGGCTGAACGGGAAGTCGGTGAGGATGCAAACATCGCTACAGGTTGAGAGCGTCAGCGTTCCCACAAGTTGCTGGCTCGACAGTTTCGCCAGCTCGATCGGCAGCGTGATATCGCCTTTATAGCCTTGCGTGGTCAAGCCGCTGACGTCAAAACGCTCGGGCGCGGGCCAGAACCATTGCGCCTTGACCGCCGGGGTTTGCCAGCGGATTTCCGGCGCAACGCCGCCTTCGCCAGGCGTGCGCCAGTAGGTTTTCCAGCCGGGTTGCAGGCGAATATCCAGCAGCAGTTGCTGATTATCGTTGTGGCTGGCGCTGCGCAAGCGCACTTCGGCGTGGCTGTTTTGCGCATTGCGCAGCCAGCCGGTGTCTGCCGCCTGCGCAGTGATTGCGCAGCTCGCCAGCAGGAGCAGCAGGCTCCTGATCAATACAGTCATGTGAATTCTCCAGTGAATAACAGGGTTTACGCGATGTAACGCGCAGGTGTTATTCCCGGAAGACGCAAAAGGTCAGATGCCGCCGTCGCAGAGGCGGAAACAGCGGTGCGCGGCGATAGCCGACGCAAGTGGTAGTTTGTGTGAAAGTGGCGATCAGTGCCAGCAGCAACAGCAGGAAAGGCAATGCGGTATCAAGGATTGGCGCGGCGGCACTCAGCGATTTGGCGCTTAGCGCACAGGGTTTTTCGCTGCCGCTGGCATCATCACTGCTGTTGGTGTGCGCGGACGCGCTGACCTGCGCTAAAGGTGCGGAAGGCAAATTGAAGCTGCGCTGGACGAGACAAAACGCCAGCACCAGACAAACCAGTGCCAGAATCCATTTTGCGCGTGATAGCGATATCGTCATGCCGCAGCCTCAGAGAAAAGTGCGGACATTTTAAGCATCTGCAGCAGAAACACCAAGCTTTGCTGTGTAAACTTTTGTCTTTGTGGTGTTCAACCCAGATCCAGGATCGTAGCGGCGCGATTTATCGCGCATCTCAACGAAGGCATATTACCCACCTAAACACGACGCAATAAATGGCGCCGCTACGATGATTGCGGCCATCAAAATTTGATCGTTACACGGCGTTAAACAATATCATCCACCACGCCACCATCGACGCGCAGCGCGGCACCGGACGTCGCCGACGCCTGTTTCGAGCAAACATACACCACCATATTAGCCACCTCTTCGACCGTGGCGGCGCGCTGGATCACCGAACTTGGCCGCTGCGCCATCACAAACTCTTTCGCCAGCTCTTCCAGCGCCTTACCGGTGCGCTTCACCTCATCTTCCATCATCGCGGCAAAGCCATCAGAGAGCGTTGGGCCCGGCAACACGCTGTTTACCGTCACGCCGCTGCCCGCCACCACTTTTGCCAGACCGCGCGCCAGCGATAGCTGCGCCGTTTTACTCACGCCGTAATGCAGCATATCGGCGGGAATGTTCAAGGCTGATTCCGAGGAGATAAACACCACGCGGCCCCAACCACGCTGCACCATCTCCGGCAATAAAGCCCGCGACAGGCGCACGCCGGACATCACGTTGGTTTGCCAATAGGCGTCCCAGGTGTCGTCATCCACTTCATAAAAATCCTGCGGACCGTAAATCCCGGCGTTATTCACCAGAATATCAATTGGCGGCAAGCCATTAAGTAGTTGCTTAACCCCTTGGGCACTGCCGAGATCGGCGATCAAGGTGTGAATTTGGGCGCCCGCCACTACGCCGTTGAGCTTCTCGCGCGCACGACTCACCGAGGCTTCACTGCGCCCGTTCAGCACCACTTCCGCCCCGCTGGCTGCCAGACCTTGTGCAATGGCAAAACCGATACCGCCAGTTGATGCGGTAACTAAGGCTGTTTTTCCGTGTAAATCGATATTCATCGTGCTTTCCTCTGTGAGCGTAATCACAAAGCCTGGTTCAGGCAGGAGAAGATGCATTGACGAATCATGCGATGGTGCTGTCGGCCACAGGGCTGATGTGCGTTCAGCCTGCTGCCGACATTATTTAGCCCGAGGCCGATAAAGCCGGTTGAGCGCTGATCGGCAGCCGCAGTTGACGCTGTAACCAGGCGCAGGCTGCCGCCTGATCCGGATTGCGTGCGTTAAGCTGCAACACCGGACCCAGCGCCATCGGTTGGGCGGTTTCTGCTAACTTGCGCAGTTCTGGCAGATACTCCGCGCCCGGATGTCCCGGCATGCGATCGGTTAAACGAGCCTGATAACGCGCTACCGCCTCATCCGGCGTGATCGCCAGCCACAGCTCCAGCACCCGCGTCACGCCCGCCTGCTGCAATCCCTGCTGCAGCACCTCTTTCGGCTGGAAGCCAAACCAGGCATCGATGACATAGATACAACGCGTCGGCGCTTGCGCCACCACTTGCCAGATCGCCTGATACGCCGCACAACCTAACTGGCGATTGCGCAGGCGATCCACCGGCGCAAAGCTGGCCATAAACGGCTCTTTCAGGCTATCCAGCGTCAGCACCGGAAAACCGAACTGCTCGGCCAGCGCGCGCGTTAGCGTGCTTTTGCCGGAAGCCGGAATGCCATTCACCAGCACGACAATTTTCTCTTCGGTGTCGGTTGTCATAGGATTTCAATCACCTCCGCGGCACTGCTGGCGTTGCGCAAGCGCACCAGCGTCTCCTCATCCTCCAGCAGCGTAACAATCGCGCGGATGCCCTCTTCAATGTGGGCGTTGCTGTCACGTGCACCGAACATAATCACGATGTCGGCTTTGTCACTGCCGTCGAATGAGATTGGCTCATCCAGCACAATCATGCTGAAACAATCTTTCAGCACGCCGGTCTCCGGCCGCGCATGGGGAATGGCGATGCCCTCCTCAAACACGTAATAGGCACCATGCTCCAGCGTGTTAGCGATCACTGCTTCCGGGTAACTGGCTTTGATGTAACCGCCGTTCACCAGCGGCAGCGCCGCCAGCGCGATCACTTCGCGCCAATCCCTGGCGCTGATCCCCACCTGAATCGCACTTGCCTCCTGCAGCAGCTGTTTAATACTCATACTGCCTCCTTAAAACGATTTGCGAATGGTGTTACGCAGTTCATCAATTTTGACAAACAACGGATCAATTTCCTGACGATAGTGTCGACTTTTGGCAAAGATATTTAATGCACGATTATATTCCAGCATTAATTGTTTTTGCGTGTCTGTCGCCTGCGGGTTATTGGCCAACTGTTGTTCCAGTTCGCTTATTTTCCCGCTGATGGTTTCAGCCTGAAGATCTATTTCCTGTGAATCCTGGCTCTTATTATCAGAGCCCTTTTTCAAGAATCCAAACATAGCATCTCCTGCCCCGAATGGCGCCGGGCACCTCAGGTTATTACGTCATGAGTAAGTCGGAATTAGCGGAACAGTTGAATCTTTTCTACCAGCACATTGGTCACGGCATCGTTGGCCGGCACAAGGAAATTACGCACGCTGTCGTTGACCTTGCCCTTTTCAAACGTCTGCTTGCAGTTTGCAACCCACTGCACATTCATCTCGGTGCCAACGTTGACTTTCTCAATCCCGCTGCGCACCGCAAGACGCATATCCTCATCGCTGACGCCGGTACCACCGTGCAGCACCAGCGGCGTTTTCGTAGCATCGGTAATTTCCGCGAGGCGCTGATGTTGAATATGGGCTTTACCGGTGTACAAGCCGTGCACCGTGCCGATGGAGATCGCCAGCATATCGACGCCGGTTTCATCGACAAAGCGTTTGGCTTCATCGACGGTGGTAAACGCCGCATCGTTCATTTCCACCTCTTTGCCATCTTCCGAACCGCCAATCGCGCCCAATTCCGCCTCAACCGAAACCGCCAGCGGGCGCGCCATATCAATAACACGGCGCGTATTGGCGATGTTCTCTTCAATCGGTAAATGTGAACCGTCATACATAATTGAACTGAAGCCCGCATCCAGCGCGGTTTGGATAGCGTCCAAATCCGAACAGTGATCGAGGTGCAAACAGGTCGGCACATTACGGCTTTCCGACAATGAGCGAATCGCATCTACCAATAATTTATGTCCGAGATATTTGGCGGTTCCGGTTGAGATCTGAATCATTAATGGGCTATTCGTTTTCTCCGCTGCTTTAAAAAAGGCGGGCAACATTTCCAGGCAGTGCAAATTAAAGGAACCGAGCGCTTTAAATTCACGTTCTTTAGCCACCTGTAACAGATCGGTAAAGTTATAAAGTTTCATGGAGCTTTTCCTCATGGGATTTAGACTTGGTGGATTTTCCGTTAACAAACCAGGCGATGAGAGTAATAAAGGCGATAAACAGCGCGACGAACAGCCAGTTATTCTGGAATGCATGGCCGAGCACCAGGCCGGTACTGATGACATCCGAATCACTGAAGGTGACGCCGGTAAAACCGTAGCTTTCCAGCATCGGCACCAGAATCGCCGGCAGGAAGGTAATGAACAGACCGTGCACGAAACCGCCGATCATTGCGCCGCGACGCCCACCGAGCGCATTACCGAACACGCCTGCGGTGCCACCGGCAAAGAAGTTAGTCAGCAATCCTGGCAGAATCATCGCCAGACCAAACATCGGGAACACCAGCATGCCAACCACCGAACCCAGCGTGGTGGCGAGGAAGCCGACGATCACCGCGTTCGGGGCGTACGGGAACATCACCGGGCAGTCGAGCGCCGGTTTTGCATCCGGCACCAGACGCATGGCGATACCACGGAAAGCCGGCACCAGTTCGTTCAGCAACAGACGCACGCCGCTATACAGCACGAACACACCGCACACGAACTGAATCGACTGCATAAAGGCGTACATCAGGTAGTTCATGCCGTTGCTGTACTGGCCGATAAATTCCGGACCGGCGGCGACCGCAGGGATCAGGTACATCGGCACCATCACCACCGCCATCGACAGATAGGTGTCCTGCAGGAATTTAAAGTTATCGGGCAGTTTGAGATCTTCGGTGGAGCGCGACCCTTTGCCCACCACCTTTGCCACCGCCGCCGTCAGCAGATAGCCAATGGTGCAGAAGTGCCCGAGCGCCACGTCGTCAGAATCGGTGATGCGGCGCACCACCGGTTGGGCCAGTGCAGGCATCACCACCGCCATAATGCCGCCAAAAATGCCGCCGGTAAGGATCAGAGGTAAACCTGTCAGCCCCGCTTTATAGCCAATCACCGCACCGATGGTCGCCATCCACAGCAGTGCCTGTCCGGTAAGGAAGATGTATTTGAAAGGTGTCAGACGCGCAATGATGATGTTGACGATAAAGATCACCAACAGCGTCAGCGCCACTTCTGAACCCAGCTCGCGGTTTGCTAACCCGGCAATGGCGGCAACGTCGGTGATATAACCCTGCATGCCAAAGCCGTGGGTGAAAATGGTGTTCAGGAAGGTCAGCGTACCGACAATAATGTTGATACCGGCCATCATAATTAAGAAACCGAGCAGGGTTTTAAAGGTGCCTTCCACCACTTTGCCCGCCGATTTTTTTTGCAGTAGCAGACCAATCAGGGCAATAAAGGCGATCAGTATCGATGCCTGCCCCAATAAGTCTTTTACCAGGAAGTCGATGACACTATTCATGATTAGCAACCTTTAAGTTACGTTCTTTCATAAACGCCACGATTTTCTCTTCAATTTCTGCTTTGTCGGTCAGCTTATTGAGAATAATCACCCGCTTGATCTGTTCCGGGCTGGCATCGGCATTTAACACATCAGCAAAGGCTTTCTGGGTTAAAATCATGTCGGATTTAAAGGCGCTGGCTTCAGAAATGGTGGTGTGATCAATATCAGCATCAATTTCGAGTTTCTTTAATACTGACTTGGCGCTCATTTCAATCGCAAAGCTTGAACCCAAACCACATCCACAGACACATAATATTTTCAGCATGGCTATTTCCTCACAGAATTTGCAGTTGTTTAGCGAGTTTATAATGATGCCCTTCCGTATCGACCAGGCGTTTTTTCATGCTTATTAAATCAATCGGAATCGGTCGATTACTGCCATTAATAATCACCGCTTTATTGCGCATTCCCGACTGAATACAACGCGCGACTTCACTGGCCATAATGGTGCCCTGATAAATCTCTTCACAGGTAGGATCGCCATTACGCAGGCCATAACCGATAATCGTTTTACGAATACGCACACCAATTAACGGTTCAATTTGTTTAATTAAGGTATCGATAGCGCCCTGAAAGCCCGGCGAATATTCACGGGTATAGCCTTCCGAGCACAAAATTATCACGCTGTTCTGCGCCGCCAGCCGCTGCGTGATGCGTTCCGCCAGCTCCTGCGGTGCAATCTGGCATTCCGGTATCAGCGCGAAATCGGCATTGGATTTGATCGCTGACTGCAAGGTTAATTCACCGCAATAACCACCCAGCAGCTCCACCATAAATACACGACCGGTTAAGGCGCGGCCGGTATTACGTAACTTCGCCACCTCTTTTAACACCTGCTCACAGGCGGTGGAGAAACCGATGCTGTAATCACTGCCAAAGACATCGTTATCGATGGTCATGCCGACGCCAAAACAGTTAACACCAAATTCGCTCAGCGTATGCAGGAATTGTAATGAACCATCTCCGCCCGCCATAATTAATACATCGATGCGCAGCGATTTAAGGTGTTTGGCGATCATCTCATATTCCGGGCGAATTAATTTCCTGCTGGTTCGTCCCGATTGCATCACCGGAATAGCGGCGATGGCGTAATCCACTAAATCACGTTGGGATATTTCCTGATGATTGTTTTCCAGCAAACCTGGAATACCACCATTAAATAACACCATTTCCGCTTGAGTTAAGCGCGATATTTGATACACAAAGTTATTAATCCCGGTGACATCGCCACCGCTGATCACCATGCCAATTCTCATTGTCATCATCCTTTATGCTGTGCGTCTGAAATTCATTCTTCCGATTAACCGCATTGTTATTTGCAACGAATGTCACACTTTTGCGATGAATTTCCCGAGTGAGATAATTGACAGCATCCAACAAAGGCTTATTTTTGTGATATAAATCACATGGCATTTTTCACCTTAAAACCTTAATAACAAATAAAATCATAGGTTTATATTTATTTTGCGCAGTAAAATCAGCAAGCCAAATAAACGCGCCCTTGGCGATTTTTATTTCGATCTATTTTGTGATTTCCCGCGCATTTTTATCGGTTCCTGCCGGTTATTCCGTAAAGTAAAAAGGGATAATGATTCCGTGCGTTATTTACGCGTCAGGGCCAGTGAATGATTGACTCTGTGCAGCTGCGCTTGTCCAATACCGTGGCAGATAAAGAATAAAGAAGAGAAAAATGAGCATGCAGAAGGATATTTTGCTTAAGTTGGCCGCGGTGGTGGGTGACAAACAGTTATTAACCCATGCGGATGATAAAGCCTGGTACATAAAGGGGTTCCGCGTCGGGCGCGGTGACGCGCTGGCGGTGGCGTTACCGCAAACCTTGTTGCAGCTGTGGCAAACACTGCAGGTGTGCGTGGCGCACGATGTGATTGTGTTGATGCAGGCGTCAAATACCGGCGTCACCGGCGGCTCAACGCCCGACGGCAATGATTACGACCGCGATATCGTGATCATCAGCACCCGCCAGCTCAAAGGCGTGCAGGTGATCGATCAGGCGCGCCAGGTGATCGCCTTCCCCGGCACCACCTTGACTGAACTGGAGCACACCTTACAGCCGCTCGGTCGAGAGCCGCACTCGGTGATTGGATCATCCTGCATTGGCGCCTCGGTGGTCGGCGGGATCTGTAATAATTCCGGTGGCTCGCTGATTCGGCGCGGCCCCGCGTTTACCGAAAAATCCTTGTTCGCCCGTATTCATGAGGATGGTCGCTTAGAGATGGTTAATCACCTCGGCATCGAATTGGGCGACACGCCAGAAGTGATGCTGGCAAACCTGGCGCAGCAGCAGTATCAAACCGGCGAGCAAGCCGATTGGCAGGGTAAAATCTGGGCCGATGACTACGCCGACCGCTTACGAGATGTGACCGCGGATTCCCCAGCACGCTTCAATGGCGATCTGCGCTACCTGCACGACAGCTCGGGCAGCGCCGGTAAAGTGGTGGTTTTCGCTGTACGCTTGCCCACCTTCGAAGCCAGCGCCGGCAGCGACACCTTCTACATCGGCACTAACAATGAGAACGTGCTGGTGGCGCTGCGCCGTTTCCTGCTAACCGAAATGAGCGAACTGCCGCTGCAGGCGGAATATATCCATCGCAATGCCTTCGATTTAACCGTGCGCTACGCCAAGCATATGTATCTGGCGATTCGCAAACTGGGCCCGCAGGCCATTCCGCAGATGATGGCCAATAAAGCCAAATGGGATGTGCGCGTCAGCCACCTGAAATTCCTGCCGCGCAATTTTGTTGATCGGGTGCTGCAATTCTTCAACCAGCTGACGCCGAGCTTTATCGCGCCGCGCATCATGGATTACCGCAGCGAGTATCAACATCATCTGATGATCAAAGTAGAGTCGCCGCAAACCGCCGAGTTGCAGAGTTTACTGCAGCAATTCTTTGCTGAGCAGCAAGGCGGCTTTTTCCGCTGCAATGCGCGTGAAGCGGCAGATGCGTTTTTGGTGCGTTTCGGCGTGGGCGGCTGCACCATTTCCTACTGCGACGCGCTGGGTTACAACCCCAACGAGCGGCTGGTAGCCTTCGACGTGGCGCTGCGCCGTAATGACGATGCATGGCGTTTGACGCTGCCCGATTATCTGGCGGCGCAGGTACAGGTTGATTCGTGTTGCGGGCACTTCTTCTGCTTCGTCAATCATCAGGATTACGTGCTGAAACCCGGCTACGACGCAAAAGTGTTTAAGGCAGAGGTGAAACGGTATCTGGAACAGCGCGGCGCGAAATATCCCGCCGAGCACAATGTGGGGCACCTTTATCAGGCGTCGTGTGAGCATGTCGCGCATTGGAAACAGCTTGATCCCACCAACAGCTGTAATCCAGGGATTGGTAAAACCAGTAAGAAGAAGTTTTGGCGGGAGATGTAGCAGCGGCAACCACGGGTTTCGTAGGGTGCGCATTCATCCGCTCCTGGTCACCATAAATGGCGCCCCTACAAAGACGAATAATTATGGGTACGTTTCGGTTGAACCTTTCAGCTTTGATTAACCAAAATCAACCAGCGATGCCGTTCGCGAAGCAGACGCTGATGCAGTTGCTGGAGCTGCTGCAGCGTTAGTGCCTGAATAGCCGCGCGATTGAGAGTGGCCAGGCCGTGCTGCTGGCGCAGGGTTTCGAGTGCGGCCTCGCCATTATCTTTGCTTGCGCATTGCGTCATTAAGCTTGCCTGCCATGCCGCCAGCTTTTGCGGCGAGATTGCCGCGATCTCGGCTACCATCTCACGCATAAAGCGTTTGCAGTGACCCAGCAGCGCACGCCAGGAGATATCCGGTGATTGCAGCGCCAGCATCAAGCCATCCACATCCGCCACCCGCTGATAGCGCGCCGACACCACATAGCCAATTTGCTGATCCACGCGCAACCGCTGGAAGAAGCGCGTTTCCAGCATCAGCGCCAGCACGCGTAAAGCGGCCAGGCTGGCATCGTCGGCCTGCGGTAACGGCATAAACAGCAGCAGCGCCTGATCGCGCCCGTCGCAGGCGATGGGCACGATGCCGTGTTGCAGTCGTGCCGCCGGCGTGTCGCGCGCCAGATCCGGCGTAAAATCGCTGAGCAGATGCGCCACGCGCTGGCTTAATGCGGTATTGGTGCCGCACCATGCCGCCAGCCATTGCGGCGCGGGTAATGGCTTGATCAAGCGAGTGGGCAATGCGGCGAGCAATTGACGAATCACAATCGAAGGGGTATTCGCTGCGGGCTGCGCCAACACCGGCGTGTTCAGCGCCTGTAATGCCTGATGCACGCTAAACAACGCACGATCGGCGGATGCAGGCAGATTGAGCAGCAGCTGCCAGCTGGCATGCGTCTGTTGCCAGCTGCCGTTGCCACCCGCGTGGCGCAATTCCGCCAGCAACGGGCGTAACTGGCGCTGCCGCGCCTGCGCGTCTTCATCACTCAAGGTCTGATAAAACGCCGGACGCAGCAGCAGCGTTTCAACCTGTTTTACCGGTGCAATCAGCGGCAACGGCTGCTTCACGGGCGGGAGACGAGGGAGCGCAACAGCGGCTGAAGCAGGATAGAAGTGAAACGCTGCGGGTTTGGTCGCAGCCAACGACGGCGGCAGCCACTCGGCCAGTTGCAAGGTAAAGCCCTGCGTGTGATGCGGTGCGCCGTCAATCTGTTGCTGCGTGAGCAGACGCGTGCGCGGACAATCTGGCAACGCTGCGGCAAAATCCGTGAAGTTGTCTGGCAGCGCGCAACCCGGCGCGAAGCCCAACGCCCGGCCGCGCAACTGTTCCAGCGGCGACAAGGTCGCGAAATCTTCCTGCGCGAGCTGTGCGTAGTGCTGCAGCTGAAGCGCCGTACATTCAGCTAACGCAGCCAGATGCTGCCAAACGCGTTGCTCAATCTTTTGCGCCTGCGCCGGGGAAATGCGCCTGGCGCTAAAGCGCAGCGCCAGTAACGCTTGTTGCTCATCTTGCCATAACCAATGCGCGTCAAAGGTTTCGCATAACGCCTCAGCGCGCAACTGCACCAGCAAGCTGCCGGGCGCTTCGTCCTGCCAGAATGCTTTTAATAATGTGACATTGTCACGCACGGTCTGCTCATCGCCCGCCACCAACATCGTCAGCCAGAAATTTTCTTCACCGCCTGATAGCAGTAAACGATCGCCTCGCAACAGCGTAGCTTCAACAGCCGCAGCGCATTCTCCACCCGCCAGCAAACTGCCGCCGAAGCGTGCCGCCAGCTGTTCGAGCTCATCCAGTGATTGCGGCCCTTGCAGCCAAAGTTCCATATTTTCAGCGCGATAGAAACGGCGATGAAAATCGCGTAGTGCGGATTGTAGCTCCGTGACGTTGTCACCAAGTGCAAACCTACTGCCGACGCGAAAGCGCTGGAAACGTCCCGGCAACTTATCCAGCACGGCAGCTTCACTCAGCGTGTCGGCATGGTTTTGCAGCAGTTGATACTCAGCCTCAATCACCGCCGCTTCCTGCTGAATGGCCTGCGCTGTCAGCAACGGTGCCGCTAACATATCACACAGCCGCTGCACGCCCGCCGACAACGCCGCAGCTGGGAGCTGAAAGAAATAGGCGCTGCGGCTCAACTGCGTGGTAGCGTTCACCTGGCCGCCCTGCTGCTGCAGCCACGGCATCAGGCGGTCGTCGCCGTGAAAAACTTCGCTGCCGCAAAACAGCAGATGTTCCAGCAGATGTGCCAAACCCGGCCAGCGATCCGCTTCATCCAGACTGCCGGCCTGCACGCGCATCAGCGCCGCCGCCTCACGGGCGTCGGGCTGATGATAAAGATGGCAGCGCAGGCCGTTGGCGAGCGTGAGCTGGCGCGCGTGCATCAGGTGACGCGCTGCTTAAAGATCAGTTCGGAGTTGCTGCGATTGCGGAACTGCAGCTGCTGGATTTTGATGTCGCTGCAGTTGGCTTCACGTCGTGCTTCGAGGATCTTGCCGTGATGCGGCGATTTGCTGCACACCGGGTCGGTGTTATCGGCATCGCCGGTCAGCATAAAGGCCTGACAGCGACAGCCGCCAAAGTCTTTCTCTTTCTCATCGCAGGAGCGACAGGGTTCCGGCATCCAGTCAAAGCCGCGATAGCGGTTAAAACCAAACGAGTTGTACCAGATATCGTCCAGCGTGCGCTCCAGCACCGACGGGAACGCAACCGGCAGCTGACGCGCGCTGTGGCACGGCAACGCGGTGCCGTCAGGCGTGACGCTGAGGAAGATCGATCCCCATCCGCCCATGCAGGGTTTCGGGCGCTCTTCGTAGTAATCCGGCGTCACGAACAGCAGATTGGTGAGATTGCCGCTGGCGGTCATGCGCTGACGATAATCGGCCACCACCGCTTCGGCGTTGGCGATCTGCTCGCGCGTTGGCAGTAATCCTTCGCGATTGAGCTGCGCCCAGCCGTAGAATTGGCAAGTCGCCAGCTCGACATCGTCGGCTTCCAGTTCGATACAGAGATCGATGATCTTGTCGATCTGGTCGATATTGTGGCGATGCAGCACGAAATTCAGCACCATCGGATAGCCGTGCGCTTTCACCGCTTTCGCCATCTCCAGCTTCTGCTGGAAGGCCTTTTTTGACCCGGCCAGCGCCGCGTTCAGCGTTTCATCGCTGGCCTGGAAGCTGATCTGGATATGATCGAGTCCGGCGTCGGCAAAGGCATCGAGTTTTTTCGCCGTCAGGCCGATGCCGGAGGTGATCAGGTTGGTGTAGAAACCGAGATCGCGCGCGGCGCGAATCAGCTCCGGCAGGTCTTTACGGGTTAGCGGTTCGCCGCCGGAAAAACCGAGCTGCACGCTGCCCATGGCGCGCGCCTGACGAAACACCTCAATCCACTGTTCGGTGGTCAGCTCTTTCTCCTGCTGGGAAAAATCCAGCGGATTGGAGCAATACGGACACTGCAGCGGGCAGCGATAGGTCAGTTCTGCCAGCAGCCACAGCGGTGGCGTCACGCTTTTACTCGGGTTCACGACACTGTATCCATTTTTGTTCGATGGCGGATTGCAGGAACTCTTTGACGTCGTCGCCGACACCGCCCGCGTCCGGGAAACGCGCATCCAGCGTGGCAACGATCGCCGCCACATCCTGTTTGCCATCCACCAGTTCGAGGATCGCCACGGCGGTCTCGTTCAATTTGGCCATGCCTTCTGGATAGAGCACCACATGGCTATCCTGCGCCGCTTCCCACTGCATGCGGTAGCCGCGACGGAAAGCCGGAATCACATTATCTTTCATGTTGTTATACCAGTCTTGTGCTGTGCCAGGACACCTGATCGGTGACCGTATGATAAGGCGGACGTTGCAGCGCATACGCCATGGTCATGGCATCGAGCATGGTCCAGAGAATATCGAGTTTAAACTGCAGGATCTCCAGCATGCGGTTCTGCTGTTCGGCGCGGGTAAACACCTCAAGCGCCAGCGCCAGCCCATGCTCCACATCGCGGTTGGCCTGGCTCAAACGGCTGCGGAAGTAGAAATAGCCTTCCTCTTTGATCCACGGATAGTGCTGCGGCCAGCTGTCGAGACGCGACTGATGAATCTGCGGCGCAAACAGCTCGGTGAGCGAGCTACAGGCCGCTTCCTGCCAGTTAGCACGGCGCGCGAAGTTCACGTAGGCGTCCACCGCAAAACGCACGCCCGGCAGCACCAGCTTCTCGGACAGCAACACGTCACGATCCAGCCCCACCGCCTCACCCAACTGCAGCCAGGCTTCAATCCCGCCTTCGTGACCGTTGCTGCCGTCGTGATCGAGAATGCGCTGTACCCATTTACGCCGCGTCGCCGCGTCCGGGCAATTCGCCATGATCGCCGCATCTTTCAGCGGAATATTGGTTTGATAGTAGAAGCGGTTCGCCACCCAGCCCTGAATCTGCTCGCGCGTCGCCTCGCCATTGTGCATGGCAATGTGATACGGGTGATGAATGTGGTAGAACGCGCCTTTATCGCGCAGCGCCTGCTCAAACGCGGCGGGCGATAATGCTTCAGTGATGATCACGATGCAAACTCCTGCAGATGAATCGCCATGCCATCCCAACTCACTTCAATGCCCTGCTGCGTCAAATAGGCGCGCTGCGGCGATTGCTCATTAAGGATCGGATTGGTGTTGTTAATGTGAATCAAAATCTTGCGTTTGGCCGGCAGCGCAGCCAGCAACGCCATTAAACCTTGTTCTTCGGCCAGCGCTAAGTGGCCCATCGCTTTGCCGGTATTGTTGCCAACGCCGGTGGCGAGCAGCTCGTCGTCCTGCCACACCGTGCCATCAATCAACAGGCAATCGGCTTTTTGCAGCCACGGCATGATCACCGCATCCGGCTCGCCGAGTCCCGGCGCGTAGAGCAGCGTTTGGCCGTTGGCGGTGTTTTCAATGAACAGCGCCACGTTGTGGCCCGGCAGCGGGCGATCGCGATACGGCGAATACGGCGGCGCGTTGCTGAGAATCGGAATCGCGGTGAACTGCAAACTGTGGCAGACATCGACGCGGAACGGCTCCAGCGGCGTTAATGCATGATGCTGCAAGCCGCCATTCCAGTGCTGCAACATGGTGAAAATCGGGAAACCGCTGGTGAGATCGCCATGCACTTCCGGCGTGCACCACACCTGATGCGGACAGCCTTCGCGCAGGCTCAACAAGCCAGTGGTGTGATCGATTTGGCTGTCGGTGAGAATGATGCTGCCAATCGCCGTGCCGCGCAGCACACCCTTTTTGATCAGTTCTGGCGTGTGGGCAATTTGCTGGCTGATGTCCGGCGAGGCGTTGCACAGCACCCAATCTTCACCGTTGTCGCTGACAATGATCGAAGATTGGGTGCGCGCCTGCGCCTGAATGCTGCCGTTACGCAGGCCGCTGCAATTGGCGCAGTTACAGTTCCACTGCGGGAAGCCGCCGCCCGCTGCTGAACCGAGGACTTTAATAAACATGAACGTTGACCAGAGAGAGAAAACAAAATGCCCGCACGAACGGCGGGCAGAAGTCTTAGCGGTTGGAGATGTACAGAGTCACTTCCAGGCCCAGACGCAGGTCAATAAACGCAGGTTTTTTCCACATAATGGTCTTCCTCATAAAACAAAAACGCAGAGAGATCTCTGCTGAAGAGGATTGCGGCTGTGACTTAGATCACATCGCAATCCGTACGCGCGCAGATGTTGCGCCAATGTAGCGAGCAGATCAACCCTGATTCGGTAAGGGAATGGTGCTAATTCTGCCAAATTTGTTGCAACACGCGCTGCCAGTTGCCCCATGCAAGCTGCTCAAGTGCTGTTTGATCGTAGTCGAACGAACGCAACAACGCATAAAGATGCGGTAATCCGCTCACGTCTTTAAGCGCCTCAGGCACGCTGATGCCATCAAAATCGGAGCCCAGCGCCACATGATCGCGGCCCATTATCGCGATCAGGTGCTCAACATGTTTAACAATTTCGATCAATGCGGTGTCGCTGTCGCGTTTTCCGTCGCTGCGCAGAAAAGCGTTGCCAAAATTCACGCCCACCACGCCGCCGCTGTCGCGGATGGCGCGCAGCTGATCGTCGGTCAGATTGCGTGGCTGCGCGCAGAGCGCGTGCGCATTGGAGTGCGTCGCCACCAGCGGCGCGGTTGACAGGCGCGCGGTGTCCCAAAAGGCTTTCTCGTTCATGTGCGACATATCGATCAGCATGCGATGGCGATTGGCAGCGGCGATCAACTGCTCACCTTGTTCGGTCAAGCCTGGCCCGCTGTCCGGTGAGTTGGGGAATGATCCGCTGACGCCTGCGCCAAAGCGATTGGGCAGATTCCAGAACGGCCCGATGCTGCGCACGCCCGCCTGGTAAAACGCATCAAGCGCTTCACCCTCGCCATCAAACCCGTCTGCGCCCTCAATATGCGCCACCAGCGCCAGCACGCCGTCAGCGCGACAGGCGGCAATATCAGCGGTGTTTAGGCATAACCGCGCCCGCCCATCAGATTGCGCCGCCAGCGTTTTCAGGATGTCGAGCTGCTGCCAGAGAATCGTCAGTGGATCGAAATTTTCCTCAGCTCGCTGAGGCGCGACCTCTTTGACATAGCGCGCTGGCGGCACGAACATCGCGAACAGCCCACCGGCAAAACCGCCCTGCTGCATGCGCGGAAAATCCAGATGGCCCTTTTCGATGCCGTGAAAAAAGGCCTGCGCGGGATCATCGCGATGATGCAGCCACAGATTGAGAAGCAGGTCGTTATGACCGTCGAAGGTTTTTAGCAACATAGGGAATCTTTGACGAAACAACATGGCGCCATGCTACGCGCGCGCTGCTGTTTCGCCAAATGCGGGCGCACAAAGGGTTAGTTCTGCGCAACCTTTAAGCCGTGATAAAAAGTTGGTTTCACATCAAGATGCTGCTGGATCAAACCGTATTTCTGGTAGAAATCGGCGGTCTCCTGCTGCTGGGCGATGGTGGCATCATCAATGCTTTGCCAGTGCGATTTGCGGCGTGAGAAGGATTTCGCCGCCGCCTCTTTCGGGAAACCGATGATTTTTGCCAGCGTGGTGGAGTACTCATCGACATGGCTGTTGGCCCAGCGATCGGCGGCGGCTAAGCGATTGACGTAATCCTGCAGCGCCGCGCGTTTGGCTTCATCGTTTAGCGCGGCGTCGGTGGCGGCGAGGAAGCTGTTGCCACTGGACAGGCCAACGCCGTTCACCAGCACGCGTCCGGTGTGGGTCACTTCCGCCAGCGCGGTATAAGGATCCCACGTTGACCAGGCATCCACCGAACCGTTTGCCAGCGCGATGCGCGCATCCGCCGGCGTTAAGAAGCGCCATTTAACCTCTTTATCGCTGATGCCCGCTTGCTCCAGCGCTTTGAGCGCCTCAAAGTGACCAATCGATCCGCGTCCGGTAGCGATGCTTTTGCCCTTTAATTCAGCAACGGTTTTGATGGGTGAATCCGGGCTGACCAGCACCGCCAATCCTTCGGGCACCGATTTGCTCACCGCCACCGCTTTCACCTGCGAACCGGCCGCCAGCGAGAACAGCAGCGGCGCATCGCCAATAATACCGGCATCCACCGCACCGGCATTTAGCGCTTCCGCCAGCGGTGCCGCCGCCGGGAACTCGGCCCATTCGATTTTATAATTGAGGTTGTTCAACTGCTGCGCCGCTTCCATTTCGGCGTGCATATTTCCCTTTTGATCGGCAATGCGCAGCGTCACGGTTTCTGCCGTCGCCGCGCCACTGGCTGTCACGATTAATAGTGCCAAAGCTGCTCTTTTCATTGTGTTTTATCCCATCGCGCAAAACCCCAGCCTAACCCGCGCGCGCCAAATGACCGATGCCGATTTCGCATGAGATATGCCGCGTGGCGCATAAAGACTATGCATGCAATCACCGCAATTATCGTAGCCGCGCAATTTATTGCGCAATGTCGGGAGGAGCGCGGTGTCGCCTGAAAAATGCGCGATTAATCGCGCCGCTACAGAGTGTGCGCGCAAGAGTCTGAACCCGGTTGTCACTTTTGCGCGAGTGGTTGTCAGCAATGCGCGAGCCGCACCGCGCGATGCTGGGCGAGACTGAACGCCACATTACAAGGAGATCGTTATGCTCACGCAACCCGCTGCAAAATACCGCCCGTTTCCGGTTATCGACTTACCCGATCGTCAGTGGCCCTCGCGCCAGCTGACGCAGGCACCGCGCTGGCTCTCTACCGACTTACGCGACGGCAATCAGGCGCTGGCGACACCGATGGACAGCGCGCGCAAGCTGGAGTTCTGGCAACTGCTGCTGCGCTGTGGCTTTAAGGAGATTGAGGTGGCCTTTCCGGCGGCATCGCAGACCGATTTTGATTTTGTCCGTTTGCTGATTGAGCAGAAGCACATTCCAGACGATGTGGCGATTCAGGTGTTGACTCAGGCGCGCAGCGATCTGATTGATCGCACCTTCGACGCGCTGCGTGGCGCGCCGAACGCCATTATTCATCTCTACAACGCCACCGCGCCGCTGTTCCGCGAGCGCGTGTTCCGCCAGAGCAAAGCCGAGATTATCGAACTGGCCTGCGCCGGTGCGCGTCAAATTCGCGCCCGTTGCGAAGCGCAAAAGGATACCGCGTGGACCTTCGAGTATTCGCCAGAAACCTTCTGCTTTACCGAACCGGAGTTTGCGCTGGAGATTTGCGAAGCGGTGGCGGCGATTTGGCAGCCGGGCCCGGCGCGTCCAATGATCATCAACCTGCCCGCGACCGTCGAAGTGAACACGCCGAACGTCTATGCCGATCAGATTGAGGTTTTCTGTCGCCACTTCAGCCAGCGATCGCAGGTCGCGATCAGCGTGCATCCGCATAACGATCGCGGTACCGGCATCGCCTGCGCCGAGCTGGCGCTGCTGGCGGGTGCCGATCGCGTGGAAGGCTGTTTGTTTGGCAACGGCGAGCGCACCGGCAATGTCGATATTGTTACGCTGGCGCTCAATCTCTACACTCAGGGCATCGCGCCGCAGCTCGATTTCAGCGATATCCAGCAGGTGCTGGAAGTGGTGACGCGCTGCAACCAGCTGCCAGTGCATCCGCGCCATCCGTATGCAGGTGAACTGGTGTTTACCGCCTTCTCCGGTTCGCATCAGGATGCGATACGCAAAGGCTTTGCCGCCCGTGCTGAGCGTGAAGAAGCAATCTGGCAGATGCCGTATCTGCCGCTCGATCCGCTGGATATCGGCTGCAGCTACGAAGCGGTGATCCGCGTTAACAGTCAATCGGGTAAAGGCGGCGCCGCCTGGCTGCTGGAGCAGAATCACGGTCTGCAACTGCCGCGCGGCTTGCAGCAGGATTTCAGCCGTCTGGTGCAACAGCAAACCGACCAGCACGGTCAGGAGATGACCCATCACGCGCTGTGGCAGCTGTTTTGTCAGCATTACGGCTTAACGCAGCCCGCGCGTTGTTTGCTGGAAGCGGAAAGTCACAGCGACGATAAAGGCGAAACGCGCCTCAAGGCGCGGCTGCAACAGGGCGCGAAGCAGTTGATGCTGGAAGGTAAAGGCAACGGCTTGCTCTCAGCCGCCGTTGCCGCGCTGCGTCAGCGCTATGACGTAATCATCACCATTGAGGATTATCACGAACACACGCTGGGCAAACGCAGCGACAGTCGTTCGGTGACCTACATCAGTTGCATTAATGCACGCGGTGAACGCGCGTGGGGCGTAGGCATTGATAATGATGTGGCGCGCGCTTCACTGCAGGCGCTGCTCAACGCAGCGCACGCTTTTCTGCCGCAGGAAAGTAGTTCGCTGGCGTGACGCCGAGCACGCGGCGAAACATCGCGCTGAAGGCGCTCGGGCTGTCATAACCGAGATCGAGCGCCACCGTCAGCACGCTATCGCCCTGCGCTAGGCGGGTCAACGCCACGCTCAGTCGCGCACGGCGCACCCAATCGCTGAATTGTAACCCGGTTTCGCGACTAAAATGGCGCGCCAGCGTGCGTTCGGCCACGCAGAGTTGCGTAGCCGCGCGGGCCAGCGTCCAGTTTTCCCCGGGCGCTTGCTGGATCTGCTGGCACAAACTCAGCAGCCGCTCGCTTTCCGGCAGCGGCAGACCAAACGGCAGCACATCCATCACGCGGATCTCATCGAGGATCAGCTCGTAAATCCGCTCGGCGCGGCTGCCGGGAACGTACTGCTCCGGCAGCGCCAGCGCGCTGACAATCAACTCACGCAGCAGCGGCGAAATCTGCACCACCTGACAACTGGCGGGCAGATCGGCGCGCGCCAGCGGATCCACAAACAGCGTGCGCGCGGCCACCGCGCCAACAATGTGCAGCGCGTGACGCGTCCCCGCCGGCAGCCAGACGCCGCGACTCGGCGGCACAATCCAGCTGCCGTACTGCGTTTCCACTTTCACCACGCCGCTCAGCGTGTGGATCAGCTGGGCGCAAGCGTGGTGATGCCACGGCTCCGCGTCGCCATGCGCATAATCGTGCGCATAGGGCACCAGCGGACGATAGGCGAAGTCGAAGTTGAGCCGCGCACTCATGTTAGCGTTTCAGATATTGATAAACCGCCGCCAGATCCTGCTCGCCGTAACCGGCATCTACCGCTTGCTGCCAGACATCGACGATGTTTTCCAGCGCCGGCAGTTTGCTATCGCCCGCCGCATCCAGCGCCAGTTTGGCGTCTTTCAGCGCCCACACCAGATGCATCTGCGGGGTGAAATCGCCGCTGGCAATCATGCCAAGTTTCATTTTGGCGTACGGTGCCGCCAGCGGACCGCCATCCAGCACTTTCCACAGATCGTCAGTGCTGAAACCAAACTCTTCCGCCAGACGCGTACTTTCCGCCAGGCTCTGCATCAGACCAATCAGCCAGCTATTCACCACCAGCTTCATGCGCGAACTGGCGCCCGCCTCGCCCAGCCATTGCGTGCCTTTACCGATCGCGGCGAACACCTGCTCGGCGGCCTGCGCGTTGCTCTGATCGCCGCTGGCCATCACCAGGATTTGCGCATTCTCTGCTGGCGCTTTGGTGCCAGAAACCGGTGCATCGATAAACACCACGTCCGGACGCGTGCTTTTGAATTCCGCGATCAGTTGATCGGTGGCGGCCACGCCGATGGTGCCCATCTGGCAAATTGTCGCGCCCTGCTTGAGCGCGGAGCTGGCGTCGTTCAGCGCCTGACGCGTGGTATCACCGTCGGCCAGCATGGCGATCACCACATCCGCGCCACTCACCGCTTGTGAAGAGCTGTCGGCCAGCGTGATACCTGCATCCAGCAGATCTTCGCCTTTGGCACGCGTGCGGTTCCAGCCACGCACCGTGAAGCCTTTTTTCAACAGGTTAGCGGCAAACGCATGCCCCATCGCGCCCAATCCCAGTACCGCGACCACAGGTTGTTGACTCATCATTCCCTCTCTTTTGTGCCTTAAGACAAAACCGCCAGACTGACAGAATTTCCCTGTCGCAGCCAGGCCAGAGATGCGATGAAAAAACATTTTCAACACCGCAATGATGAATAATCCGTCATACTATTTACGCTTTTCAAACAAATGATAAAACGATTAACATACGCGCCATTAATGTTCCATTCGGTACATTCCACGCCCTTTTTACGGTCTTTCATAATGAAAATAACTTTACTGCGACAGGCTTCGCTGCTGATGCTGCCTGCGATGTTACCGGTCTCGGCGCTGGCGGCAAACGCGGCCAGCAACACCATGGTGGTGAGCGCGGCGCCGTCCGCATCCGGACTGTCTGAACTGGATACGCCAGCGGCAGTTAGTGTGGTGTCCGGCGACGATATGCGCCACGCGGCACCGCGCGTCAATTTGTCAGAGAACCTCAGCAGCGTGCCCGGTTTGCAAATTCAAAACCGCCAGAACTATGCGCAGGACCTGCAGATTTCGGTGCGCGGTTTTGGTTCGCGTTCCACCTTTGGCCTGCGCGGCATTCGTATGTATGTCGACGGGATCCCCGCCACCATGCCCGACGGCCAGGGACAAACTTCCAACATCGATATCGGCTCCATCGATCACATCGACGTGCTGCGCGGCCCCTTCTCGGCGCTGTACGGCAACTCGTCGGGCGGCGTGATTAACGTTGAAACCGAAACCGGACAGCAACCCACCACGCTGGAAGCCAGCAGCTGGTACGGCAGTTACGGCAGCTGGCGCAACAGCGTTAAAGCCAGCGGTGCAACCGGCGACGGTACGCAAGCCGGCGACGTCAACTACACGGTTTCCGCCTCGCGTTTTACCACGCACGGCTTCCGCGATCACAGCTCGGCGCAGAAAAACCTCGGCAACGCCAAACTCGGCGTGCGCATCGACGATGTCAGCACCCTGACGCTGCTGTTCAACAGCGTGCACGTTGAAGCGCAGGACCCGGGCGGTTTGACCGCCGAACAATGGAAAGACAATCCGCGCCAGGTCGCCAGCAACGTGAGCTTGTACGACGCGCGTAAAACCGTCGATCAGACGCAAGCGGGCCTGCACTATCAGCGCCAGATGAGTGAAAACGACGACCTGAGCGTGATGATGTACGCGGGTGAACGTGAAACCACGCAGTATCAATCCATTCCTAAAGCCACCCAGCTGCGCGCAGGTTATCCCGGCGGCGTGATCGCTTTGTCGCGTCATTATCAGGGCATTGACACCCGCTGGACGCACCGCGACGCGCTGTTCACCATTCCGGTAACCTTCACTGGCGGGCTCGACTATGAAACCATGACTGAGAAGCGTAAAGGTTATCAAAACTTTAACGGCGACGAGTTGGGCGTACAGGGCGAGATGCGTCGTAATGAACGCAACCTGATGTGGAACCTCGATCCCTATCTGCAAACCGCGTGGCAGCTAACCGATAAACTGTCACTGGATGCAGGCGTGCGTTTCAGCACGGTGAATTTCGACTCCAATGACTATTACGTCACCGACAGCGATCCCGATGACAGCGGCAATCGTCGCTATCACCGCTGGTTGCCTGCCGCTGCGCTGAATTACGCCATTGATAACAGCTGGAACGCCTACGTTTCTGCTGGTCGCGGCTTCGAAACGCCGACACTGAATGAGTTGTCCTATCGCGCCGCCGATCAGGCCGGGCTGAATCTCAACCTGCAACCTGCCACCAGCGAAACGGTTGAACTGGGCAGTAAAAAACGCATCGGCAACGGACTGTTAACGGCAGCGATGTTCCAGACTGACACCAAAAACGAGATCGTTTCTGACAGCAGCTTTGAAGGCCGCACCAGCTACAAAAACGCCGGTGAAACCCGCCGTCGTGGATTGGAGCTGGGCCTCGACCAGCAATTCGGCGAGAGCTGGCGCTTCAAAGCCGCGTGGACCTTGCTGGATGCCCGCTACCGTTCTAACGCCTGCGGCACCGAAAGCTGCGACGGCAACCGCATTCCCGGCATTGCCCGTAACATGGCTTACGCCGGACTGGCTTACGCGCCCGATCAAGGCTGGTATGCCGGAACCGATGTGCGCTACCTGAGCGATATCGCGGCGGATGATGAGAATGACGTAAAAGCGCCGTCTTATACCGTGGTCGGCGTGAACAGCGGTTATAAGTGGCTGGTGCAGAACTGGACGCTGGATCTGTTTGGCCGCGTCGATAACCTGTTTGATCGCAACTACATCGGTTCAGTTATCGTGAATGAAAGCAACGGTCGCTATTACGAACCGGCGCCGGGTCGCAATTACAGCGTGGGCCTGACGGTGAGTTATGCGTTTCAGTAAATAAACGCGTTGGATAGATGATATTAAAGCCCTGCAAGCCGCTTGCGGGGCTTTTTATTGGTTGAATATTGTCCAGCACGGCATATTGCTTTATAGTTATGTAGCAACATCTCTACATATCATGGAGGTCGTGATGACAGTGACGAGAATCAGCAGTCGAGCTTTTAATCAGGAGGTATCCCGGGCCAAGAAAGCCGCCGAGGAAGGCCCGGTTTATATTACTGACCGTGGCAATCCTGCACATGTTTTACTGACATTTGAAGCGTATAAAAAACTCACGGGTTCAAACCGAAGCATCGTAGATTCACTCGCCATGCCGGACGGCGTAGATATCGATTTTGAGCCAGAACGTGCGACCATAATCAACAGGGATGTGGAGTTCTAATGCGCTATTTGCTGGATACCAATGTTATTTCAGAATTACGTAAGGCAGGGACGCCTAAAGCCAATCCTCAGGTGATTGCCTGGGCTAAAAGCATTGATGCTGAAGAGATGTTTATTTCAGCATTGACGCTGATGGAAATTGAAAAAGGTATCCTTAAGTTCGCCCGTAAAGACCCTCAGCAAGCCCATCATTTACAGCGCTGGTATCAAGAGCAGGTTCTGACAGAATTTGCCTGGCGCACACTTTCAATTGATAGCAGCGTGGCCCGTCTTTGCGCTCAGCTGCATATTCCTGATGAACGCCCACATACCGATGCGCTGATCGCGGCGACAGCGATTCATCACGAGCTGATTCTGGTCACGCGTAACGTACGGGATTTTGATACCACTGGCGTGATGTTGCTGAATCCGTGGCAGGAACTGTAGGCTCGCCATTCATGGCGACCTGAAAGCCAGGTGCGCATGAATGCGCACCCTACGATGATCCTTACTTCAACAACGCCAGCACATCATCGGTTGTGCCGGTTTCGCCCAGGCGCGGGAAGATACGCTCGACGCTGTTTTTATGCGTTTCGGCATTCAGGCAGGTCATGGCGTCGGTTGCCAACGTGACGTTGTAACCCAGCTCATACGCCTGACGCGCCGTGGATTCCACACCTATGCTGGTGGCGATGCCGCAAATCACCACTTGTGTGATGCCGCGCTGCTGCAGCTGCTCGTGCAGATCCGTGTTATGGAAAGCGCCCCAGGTTTTTTTGGTAACGATGATGTCGCCGCGCTGCTGCGCCAGGTCCGGCACCAACGTCGCCCAATCGGCTGGCAAATCGCCAGCGTGTTTCGGCTGCTCATTACGGCCAGGCGCGCCGCCCGCAACGTTGACCAGCACCACCGGGCGCTTTTGCCCGCGGAATGCATCGGCCAGACGCGCTGAGCGCTCAATCACTTCATGCGCCTCTAACGGTGCGACCGGCAGCGCAACAATGCCGTTTTGCAGGTCAATCACAATCAGCGCGGTGTTGTCGTCAAGGGTAGTTAAAGCCATGTTGAGTCCTCTCAGGATTATTGGTCGGCAAGTCGTTGCAGTAAGGGAAGCGCGGCCAGCAGCGTGTGCTGTTCCTGCGGGCTCAGTTGCGTTGCGATGCTGTTGAGCAGCCAGTCATCACGTTGTGCGCGGTTGGCAGCAATCAGTTTCAGGCAGGCATCGGTGGGTTGATAGCGGGTTTTGCGGCCATCCAGCGGATCGGCTGCGCCCTGCACCATACCCAGCGTCTGCAGGCTCGCCACGGTGGCACCCATCGACTGCGTGCGCACCCCTTCCAGCGTAGCCAATTCTGTTACCGTCATCGCGCCATCGCGCACCAGATAGCCGAGTACCGACACCTGCGGCCAGGTGAGATCCCCCGGCGGCGCCGATTCACGCAGGCGACGCGCCAGTTTGCCATTGATGCTGCGCAGTAACGCCGCCGCGCTGTTGAGGTCGCTCATGGCACCTTCTCCTTACTGATGAGCCGCGAGTATATAAATACGAAGGCAAACTGGGTAGTTTACCTTCGTATCAATTTGTAATTGTGCAAGATTGTTAGGTGGTCGCCATGCATGGCGATCCTAGGCACGCTGCAGATAATGAATCAAACTGTGGAAACGCAGCGGCGTGCTGAGGGGATTGCGGTAGCTGTGCGGCGTATCGGCGGCGAACTGGCTGGCCTGGCCCGAAAGCAAGCGGCGCCATGTGCCTTCCACGCCCAGCAACAATTCGCCTTCCAGCACCACAACCTGCTCAATCACCCCGCTTTCATGCGCTGATGAATCACTCTGCGCGCCACCCGCCAGCGTCACTTCCAGCAAATCAAAACGCAGTCTGGCATCGTACGGCAGCAGCGGCTTAACCTGCATCTGCGCGTTGGGCTGGCTGAAGGTCGCCACGCTGCCCGGCGGTTGATCGCTGCCCTGCACAAAGAAGGAAAACGGCACGTTAAAGCCAGTGGCAATTTTCCACAGCGTCGCCACCGTGGGGCTCGATTCACCGCGCTCGATTTGGCCGAGCATCGCTTTGCTCACGCCGGTGCGATCCGCTGCCAGCGTCAGGCTCCAGCCGTTGGCCTGACGCAGCTGTTTCAGCGCCAGACTCAAATGTTGATGCAAATTTTCCATGTGTTCTCCCGAAAAGCTCGCGTGCAGTGTAGCACTTGTGCGCTATAACGCTCCATGCCACAATGTGCGTTATAACGCACAATCGGATATGACCTGATGACCACCGCCAGCACACGCAGTGCCTTCTCTTTCCCGATGCTGATTTCGGGTTTTATCGCCGTGCTGGTGGGCTACAGCAGCACGGCGGCGCTGATCTTCCAGGCGGCGCAGGCTGCGGGCGCTTCGCCGGCGCAGATTGGCGGCTGGCTGTCGATGCTCGGCGTAGGTATGGGGTTGGCCTCGCTCGGCTTATCGCTATGGACACGCATGCCGATCCTCGCGGCCTGGTCGACGCCTGGCGCGGCGCTGCTCGCCACCAGCGTGCAGGGTTTGACGCTGAATGAAGTGGTGGGCGTGTTTGTCGCCACCAACCTGTTAATTGTGTTATGCGGCGTTACCGGCCTGTTCGCCCGCCTGATGAATCACATTCCGCAGTCGCTGGCGGCCGCGATGTTGGCCGGGATTCTGCTGAAATTTGGCATCGGCACCTTTAGCGGTTTGCAGAGCAATTTCGCGCTGTGCGGCAGCATGTGTCTGGTGTGGTTGTTGAGCCGCCGCTGGCTGCCGCGCTACGCCATCATTCTGGCGTTGATCGCGGGCGTGCTGGTGGCGCTCGGCCAGCAATCGATCCACTTTCCGCCGCATGCGCTGGCGATCAGTCGGCCGGAATTCATCATGCCGCAGTTTACTCTGGCGGCGCTGATTGGCGTGGGTTTGCCCTATTTTCTCGTCACCATGGCGTCGCAAAATGCGCCCGGCATCGCCACCTTGCAGGCGCACGGCTATCAGCCGCCGGTATCTGCGCTCACCGGCTGGACCGGCTTTATCGCTTTAGTGCTGTCGCCATTTGGCGGGTTTTCGGTGTGTATCGCTGCGATTACCGCTGCTATCTGTATGGGCGACGATGTCGATCCGAATCCGGCGCGCCGCTGGATGGCATCGGCATTGGCGGGCGTGTTCTATCTGCTGACCGGATTTACCGGCGGATTGATCGCCATCATGCTGAGCGCCTTGCCGCCGGTGTTGATTGCCACGCTGGCGGGCCTCGCGCTGCTGGCTACGCTGTCCGGCAGTTTGCAGCGCGCCTTAGCCGAACCGGATCAGCGCGACAGCGCCATCGTGGCGTTTCTGATCACCGCCAGCGGTATTTCGCTGCTCGGCATCGGCTCCGCCTTTTGGGGTTTGCTCGGCGGCATGCTGACCTATGTGATCCTTTCCCCGCGCAGCCGCGCTTAAAATTTCAGCAATCTTCTCCGCACGCGGGAAAAACGCCCTGTTTTTCCCCCTTTATCAGCCGTTTGATTTCGCTGCATTTGGCTTAAGATCACTATCATCGCCAAAAACACACACTGTTCTGCCTCAGACAACCACCGATAAGGGCCCAACGAGTGGCAAAAACTTTTCTGCGCAGCGGCAATCTGGACACGGTACTGGCACTGGGTGAAAACGGCCAGCCGGTCTGGACGTCCGCGCTGCAAATCCGTGAAACCCTGCGCCTGCGCCGCCAAACCACGCTGGCCAATTGCCTCGCGATCCCGCAGGTCAACGAGCGCGGTGACCGCCTCGATTGGTACGCCCCGTTTACTGGCAAAGTAAAATCCTGGCTGGGTGCCAGCGATCACGAGCGCCGTCAGGCGCTGGAACTGCTGACGCTAAACCAGCAGGATCTGCAGGCGCTGAGCCTGCGCGCGCGCGACGCGGAGAATCCGGCGATGCGCTTGTTTGGTGCGTTGCTGAGCAAAACGTTGCAGTTCCCGGATCAGCAATACGTTTATCTGGTGGATGGCAAACCGGTGATCACCTTCTGGGGCTTTGTTGATCCGCAGGCGCGTTCGCGTGATGACGCGTTGGCCTGCCTGCGCGATTCGCTGGAAGATGCGCTGCCGTCGCTGCTGCCAGAACCGCCAGCACCTGCTCCGCTGGTGGTTGCGCCGGTAATTGCGCCGCTGATCGAGGTGCCGCCTGCTGCTGCTCAACCGGTGATTGAGCCGGAACCTGAAGCCGAAGAACCGGCGGTTGAAGTCATTGCTGAGGCCGCGCCTGAACCGCTACCCGAACCTGTCGCGCCGCCACGTCGCGCCTTTGCCGTGCGTCCGCTGATGCTGCTGTTGCCGGTTGCGGCGCTGGTGGCTGCAGGCGTCGCCTACTGGCTGCACAGCGCGCCGCAATCTGCTGCGATTAGCGTTGCGGATGTGCCGGTGCCGGTGAGTAAGCCGCCTGCCGTGATGGTTAAAGCGGAAAAACTCGCCGCCACACTGCCACAAACCGCCGCCACCGTCGTTGCCGCCGCGCCGGTTGCCACACCTGTCGCGCCGCCTGAGGTGGTCGCTGAACACACTGAACCGGCCAAAGCGGATGATTTGGTGATGACCACCGAAGATGCGCGCGTTGGATCGGTGAAATTTATTAACGGCACCTGGCGCGTCACGTTGCGTCAAACCAATCTGCCGACCGGCAAACCGCCAAGCCTGCGCTATCAAATCCGCAACGGCAAAGGTACCGCCACCATTACCCAGGGCGACAACATCCGCTGTAAAGCCGATGTCACCGCCGCGATGACCAGCGCCGGCAGCATGGAAGTGCGCAGCCGCTATACTGCGACCTGCAGCGATAAATCGCGTTACCGCATGCCGGAACTGGTGTGTAAAGCCGGTGATGGCATCGCCAGCTGTACTGCGCAATACGGCGCAGATCAGGTCTTCCCGTTGACGATTAAGCGTGAGAGTAAGTAAACATGTTGGCTCCCCTCATCGATGACAAACAGAAAATCACGCTGATTGAAGATAGCGGTGTGCAGTTTCTTGATTTTGGTTTGCGTTTACCTGCGTTGCAGGCTCGCCGCCAGTTCGTGCGGCAAACCGCCAACGGCCCGCTGCTGCGCCTTAACGTCGACGGTAACAGCGGCAAGTTCCTGCTCTATCCGGAAGATGGCGGCGCGGCGGAAGTGGTGCGTCCGGAAACAGATATCGCGCTAGCCGACTCTCTGAAGCTGCTGGCCCATCAATGGCTGCCGCTGCCGGTGCTGCGCTGCACCAGCGGACGTCGTTTTATCGGCGGCCCGGACAACTGGGCACGTCTGCACCTGGCGCCGCTGGCGCAACCCGACGCGGCAGGCAACACCCATCGCATCACCCTCGCCTTTGATACGCGCATTGTGTCTGAGCAGGATGGCGGCGAGCAGCACGGTTTAAGCAAAGCCGATGCGCAGAACGGCGTCAGTTTCGCCCTCGCCTGGCACAACTACGAGCTGGGTGAATTCCTCGACCATACATGGGTTGATGGCTGGCTGCGTGAAACCTTTAGCCAGCAGGTGCATGCACTGGAATCACGTCGTGAGCAGGAGCTGAACCAGGCGCTGCGTGAATTCGAATATCAGGCGCACTATCTTAACTTGCTGGAACTGCTGGGCGAGCAGCTCGATCTGGCGGAAATCTATATTCAGGCAACTTCGCTGCAAACCCCGGCGGTCAACGTCGATATCATTCTCGACGTCGGCAACTCGCATACCTGCGGCATTCTGGTGGAAGATCACGCCGAAGAGAGCAGCGGCCTGCGTCAAACCTACGAGCTGCAGCTGCGCGATCTCTCCGAGCCGCATCAGGTTTACAACGAGCTGTTCGACAGCCGTCTGGAGTTTGCTGAAACCCGTTTCGGCAAGGCCAACTTCTCGCTGGAGAGCGGCCGGGAAAACGCTTTTATGTGGCCGTCGCTGACGCGCGTAGGCCGGGAAGCCAGCCGTCTGGCGTTGCTGCGTGCCGGCACCGAAGGCAGCACCGGTTTGTCCAGTCCGCGCCGCTATTTGTGGGATGAAGCGCGCTATCAGCCAGGCTGGCGCTTCAACGCCAACGGCAGCAGCGATGAGCCGCAAGCCACCGCGCTGCCGTTCACCTTACTGATTAACGACGAAGGCCAGCCGCTGCACGCACTGGCGGAAGACGACCGTCTGCCGGTGTTCTCCGCCAGCTACAGCCGCAGTTCGCTGATGACCTTTATGCTGTGCGAACTGCTGGCGCAGGCGATGATGCAGATGAACAGCGTGGCACAGCGCCAGCGCATGCCGCAAAGCCAGGCGCCGCGCCAGCTGCGTCATGTGATCCTGACGCTACCGTCAGCGATGCCGAAGCCGGAGCGTGAGATTTTCCGTCGCCGCATGCAGGAAGCCATCGCGCTGGTATGGAAAGCCGAGGGCTGGCATCCGGCCGAAGAGGAATTTACCGCCGCCAGCCAGGCAAACAGCCTGCGTCCGGTACCGGATGTGCAGATGGAGTGGGACGAAGCCACCTGTGGTCAAATGGTGTGGCTATTCAACGAAACCCAGGTCAACTTTGCCGGCCGCGCAGAAGATTTCTTCAGCAGCATGGCGCGCCCGGATCGTCCGCGTGAAGTTGACGAGCTGCCGGGTAAAAGCCTGCGCATCGCCTCGATTGATATCGGCGGCGGCACCACCGATTTAGCCATTACCCAATATCGTCTTGATGACGGCCAGGGCAACAACGTCAAAATCACCCCGCGCTTGCTGTTCCGCGAAGGCTTCAAAGTCGCCGGTGACGATATTCTGCTGGACGTGATTCAGCTGTGGATTCTGCCAGCGTTGCAGCAGAGCTTGCAGAAAGCCGGTTTGCAGTTGGCCGAACCGCTGATGAACAAGCTGTTTGGTCACGACAGCCGCATGGACGGACAAGCCACGCTGCGTCAGCAAGTGACGCTGCAGCTGTTTATTCCGCTGGCGCAGGCGGTGCTGGAGCAGTATGAAAATTGGGATCCGCTCGACAGCCACAGTGAAATCAACGCGCTGTTCGGCGAGCTGGTGCCGCAAAAACCGGCCAGCAGCGTGCTGGCGTTTGTGAATGGCGAAATTCAGCGCACGCTCGGCGGCGACAGCCGATTCGATCTGCTCGAAGTGCCGCTGGTGGTCAGCATGGCGCAGTTGCACGGCGAGTTCCTGCAACACCGTATGGCGATAATTCCGGCGCTGCGCGCGATGTGTGAAGTGGTGTCACTATATCAGTGCGATGTGCTGCTGCTCACCGGTCGTCCGTCACGCTTTCCTGGCATTCAGGCGCTGGTGCGACATCTGCAACCGCTGCCGGGCAGCCGTATTTTGTCGCTGGAAGGCTATCACACCAGCGACTGGTATCCGTTCAACAAGCAAGGCCGCATTGATAACCCGAAATCCACCGCCGCAGTCGGCGCGATGCTGTGCCTGCTGGCGCTCGATCTGCGCCTCAGCAGCTTCTGGTTCCGCGCCGGTGATTTCGAACCGTACTCCACCATTCGCTATCTCGGCGTGCTGGATGAGACCTCGGCGCTCAGCGACGATAATCTGTGTTACAGCGAGATCGATCTCGACAGCAGCAGCTTCGCGCTGGATCGCAAAAGCAGCTTCCGCATTCGCGGCAACGTCTGCCTCGGCTTCCGCCAGCTGGAGAACGATCGCTGGCCGGCCTCGCCGCTGTATAGCCTGAGCATTGTGGACCCGACGCTGGCGCGTCAGGTTGCCGGCGAAAGCGTACTGCGCATTAAGCTGGCGGTACAGCCCGGGCCGGATAATCTCGGCCCTGAACGCTTAGTGTTAAGCGATGCACGCATGGATGACGGCACGCGCGTGCCGCTGGAGCAGCTGAGTCTGAAACTGAATACTCTCTCCGCCACCGGCAACGCGAATGCGCAATATTGGATCGACAGCGGGAGCGTCTGCAAACGATGAGAACTGCCAAAAAAGCCTCGCCGGTTACGCCCGCGAAACGTCTGAGCCTGATGCAGGAAACGCTGGATGGCGCGCTGAACTGGGTGGAAACCCATCAGGCGCACGCGCCGCGTCTGGCGATGGAAGCTGAAACTCTGACGCTGCAGCTGCGCCGCGCGCGCGTGGAGAGCCATGCATTGGCGCGCCAGCTGGCGCGTCCGGTGACGCTGGCGCTGTTTGGCCAGTCGCAGGCGGGCAAAGCCTGGCTGCTGAGTGAGATGGTCGGTGATGCCCAGGGCCAGTTAATCGCGCGCCTTGGCGATAAAACCCTGAATTATTTCCAGAACATCAATCCCGGCAATCTCGATTTCGCCATCGCCACCCGCTTCAGCCACCAGCGTGAAACGCAATCCAACGCCTGGCCGCTGGAGATGACGCTGCTAAGCGAAGTGGAACTGATTCGTTTGATGCTGGCCTGTGCCAACACCGAGCTGCAGCCGGACACGGCGCAGATCGATGCCGCGTTGCAGCGTTTGCAGCGCCACCGTCAGGATGAAGCGCAGCCTGGCCTCGACAGCGATGCGCTGATCACGCTATGGGCGTGGAGCCGTCGTCACCATCGTCATGCCGAGATTCTCGATCGTCACTTCTGGCCGCAGGCGGTAGCGCTGGCGCCGTGGCTCAACGTGGACGACCGCGTGCAGCTGTTTGCCCTGCTGTGGCCGGGACAAAACGCGCTGAACGAAAGCCTGCGCAGCCTGATGCATTTGCGCCACCAGCTGCGCCATGCACCGCGCGTGTTAGCGCCGCTCAGCGTGCTGGTGGATGATGCCGCGCTGCCAGCAGAAAAACTGATTGGCAATGATGCCGACTGGCAGGAGATGATCGAAGTGTGTCCGATCGTCGCCAATCGCGTGGGGAAAGCGCAGCATGTACCGCTTGGATTGCTGTCGCTGCTGACGCTGGAGATCACCTTGCCGCTCAGCTCCACGCCGCGTCAGGCGCTGTACGATGATGCAGATATGCTGGAGCTACCTGCACCGGGCACGCCAGCCGATCGCGCGCAACAGGATGAACTGGCGCAGCTGCGCAAACGCGATCCGCTGCGCGCCACGCTGCTGGAACAGAAACGCGCGCTGCTGCCGGGCCTGTACGCCGCGCGTCAGGGCATTGATCTGATGCTGATCTGTACCGCTGCCAGCCAGCGTCACGACACCGATGTCGCCGCCAGCGCGCTGCGCGAGTGGCACATACACCAAACCATCGCCGCCAGCGGTGAGAAGCCGCGTCTGATTTGGGCGATCACGCCACATGATGCACGCTATCAGCAGCAGCAGATTAACGTTGATGAAGCGGTGCAACGCCAGATTGGTCAGCCGGGACAGAGTTGGGGGTCGATGCTGGCGCTGGATCGCGCGGGCGTCGATCGCATGGGCAGTTGGTTGCAGGATGAGATGCAGCCGGAAGCGCGCCGTGAGCGTTTAGCGTTGCAGCTCAGCGCGCTACAGCACAAGCTGGTGGAACGTTTGCAGCCGTGGACCGAATCCAGCGCCACGCCGGAACAGGCAGCTCGCAAGCAGGCGATCTCCGATACGCTGCTGAAATGCTTGCAACATCGCACCGGTTTGCACGGCGAACTATTGGAGCGTTTGCAGCCGTCGCGTGAAGCGGTGCGTCAGCTGTGGCTGAGCCAGAGCAGCAGCCATCACATTCAGCACAGCACCAAAACGGCGGCTGCTGAGCAGAGCTATTTCGGCATCGGCTTCGAGTTTGATCTGTTTAAAGATGAGCCGGTAGCTGCCGCTGAGCCGCGCAGTTCGGGCGGGCAACGCGATCAGCAGTTCCCGCAGCAGGTGTTTGCGCTGTGGCTGGAGCACTTGCGTCAGTTGCCGGAGAGCCGCAGCCTGCTGGCGCTGCTCAACGTTGATAAGCCGACGCTGGAGATGCTGGTGGAAGAGTTAATTACCGCCAGCTTCCGTCTCAAGGTGCTGAGCAAACTGCAAAGCGCGCTTAACGAGCCGGATGCGCAGGCCAGCGCCCATGAAGCGCGTACCGATCGTCAGGTTTCACGCGCCATGACGGTGCTGGGGGATTTTGTGGCGTGGCTGGGCTTTTTACAGCGCCCGGAGAGCGAGCGCCCTGAAAGCCGCGTCAATCGCGGTCAGACCATTTTTGCCCGTCCGCCTGCGCCGAGCGTCAGCTTCTCGCCGGGACAACGTTTGACGCGCTTGTCTGCCGCGCCCGCCAATCATACCGCTTACTACATTTATGACTGGCTGGTGGGGTTAAATTCGGTGATCGTTGAGAACAACGGCTACACCGGCGGCGGTGATTTGCCCGCTAATGCCCGCCAGATGCTGGCAATTTTGCTGTTACCGCTGCACGCGTAATTTATTCTCCACGCACCAGGCGCAGCTCGCCTTCTAACTGCTGCTGCGCCTCTTCCAGTAACGCCAGCACCGGCGCGAATTCTGCACTCTCGCTGGCGTCATCGGCATGCGCTAAATAGAAGGTGGCCGGCAGCGCCATGCCGCCGGTCAGCCAATCCCATAGCGCATCAAGATTGTTACCGAAATCCACTGCGCAGGCACTCTGCTGCACCAGCGCGCGGTAAAACGCCTGGCGATCTGACAAGATTGCAAAGTCAAAATGGAGCGTCAACATGGTTAAGGCACCTGTTTGAAGCTGCGATAGTGATCGGTGGTGAGGAAAATCAGCCCATCATTTGAGTAAAGCAGACGATCGGCGTCGCGGTGACCGCAATCGTAATTCACGTCAGCTTCATACCATTGCCTGCCCGCCTGCATCGGCAGCCTTCTTTCGCGGTTGCTAAAGCGATCGCCACCAATCGCACGGCCCGGTAATACCTCACACAAGTTGCCCTTGCTGGGATTCCAGCCCTGACGACGCGCTTCATTTTTGGTGAGATAGAGATCGGGTAATGTGTGATGCTGCTGCAGCCAACGCGCCACGGTGTTGGCATCGGTGAGCTGTGAAATATCGGGGTGGCTAGCTGACCATTTATCGGACAAACGCGGTTTTAGCCCGAGCCACAACGCGGCCAGGATCAGAATTAAGGCAATCCAGAGTTTTTTTGACATGGTGGCATCCTGAAAAACAGGACGACGATAATAACAGATTTAGGGCAGGGAAAAACGCGGGCCAGCAAAGCTGGCCCTGGCGGGGTTTACTGCATCGCGCTGGCGGATGGCGCGGCGTGACGACGCCATGCTCCCGGCGCTACGCCATACTGGCGTTTAAAGCTGCGGTTAAACGACTGCTGCGAGTCGAAACCGAGTGAAATCGCCACGTTAAGAATCGGTTCATTACTGGTGGTCAAGCGATCCGCTGACTTCTTCAGCTTCTTCTCACGGATGTATTCGCCCAGAGGCAAACCCGTGTGCTCTTTGAACATACGCTGCAGGTGCCATTTCGAATAACCGGCGCGCCCCGCTACGGTATCCAGATCCAGACGCGTTTCAATATTGTTGTCAATCCAGTCGATCAAATCGTGAATAAATGCGGTGGTCATCATCTCGTTTTCTCCGGTCGCCGTTGCGAACAGTATCAGTATCAGTTGCAATTACACTTTAAGGTTGAACGACTATGCCAGTTAATGCAAGTTTTATTATTGCATTAAATGCCGCACTGCGCGTAGGGGCTTTGATCCTTCTGCAACGTAATGATCAAAACCGCACATAAAGTGTATCAGATATTCTTGCAGATGCAGTTTGAGCAAGCCTACACTCGTGGCGTTTTAATGCAATCATAAAAGTTGCAGATTTTTCGTACGTCTCCTTTCATTTTCACCAAAGCGGAATAACAACAATGCATCTGCAAACGTACAGGGTTCAATGGGCGGTAAGCCTGTCAGGAGTGATGTTGCTGGGAAGCCTGCTGGCCGGTTGCGATCGCGGTGTGGCGCAAAACGCCCCGCCGCCACCGCCCGAAGTAAGTGTCGCGCAGGTGGTAGAGCAGAAAGTCAGCCAATGGGATAGCTTCAATGGCCGTTTCGAAGCGGTGCAGAGCGTGCAGCTGCGGCCGCGCGTTTCGGGCTATATCGATCAGGTTAATTATCGCGAAGGCGATGAGGTGAAAAAAGGACAGGTGCTGTTCACCATCGACGATCGCACCTACCGCGCCACGCTTGAGCAGGCGCAGGCCGAACTCGCCAACGCGCGCAGCCAGGCTACGCTGGCCCGCAGTGAATCGGCGCGTACCGATAAACTGATCGGCACCAATGTCGTGTCACGCGAAGAGTGGGAACAGCGTCGCTCGGCGGCTAATCAGGCGCAGGCCAGCGTGCTGTCAGCACAGGCGGCGGTGGATATGGCGCAGCTGAATCTTGATTTCACCCGCGTTACCGCGCCGATTGAAGGTCGCGCCAGCCGCGCGATGATCACCACCGGCAACTTAGTGACCGCCGGTGACAGCGCCAGCGTGCTGACCACGTTGGTATCGCAGGATCGTATGTACGTCTACTTCGACGTCGATGAAGCCACCTATCTGCATTATCAGGCGATGGCGCGTAAAGGCGAAAATCGCGGGTCGCTGCCGGTAGAAGTAGCGCTGACCGGCGAAGAGGGTTTTCCGCATCGCGGCACCGTGGATTTCCTCGATAACCAGCTGACCGCCAGCACCGGCACCATCCGCATGCGCGCCTCGCTGGATAATCAGCAGCGTCAGTTCACACCGGGCCTGTTTGCGCGCGTGCGCTTGCCGGGCCGCGCCGACTTCACCGCCCTGTTGATTGATGATAAAGCCGTGCTCACCGATCAGGATCGTAAGTACGTTTACGTGGTCGATGCGCAAGGTAAAGCCCAGCGCCGCGATATTCAGGCCGGCGAGTTAGCCGATGGTCTGCGTATTGTGCAGCAAGGCCTGAAGCCCGGCGACAAGGTGATCGTTAACGGCTTGCAGAAAGTCTTTATGCCTGGCATGCCGGTGAACGCCCAACCGGTGGCGATGCGCTCCGCTCAATAACCTTCGAGACTGCCTTTTATGGATTTCTCCCGCTTTTTTATCGACCGACCGATTTTCGCCGCGGTGCTGTCGATTTTGATCTTTACCACCGGACTGATCGCCATTCCGCTGCTGCCGATCAGTGAATATCCCAACGTGGTGCCGCCGAGCGTGCAGGTGCGCGCGGAATATCCCGGTGCCAACCCCAAAGTGATTGCAGATTCTGTGGCGACGCCGCTGGAAGAAGCCATCAACGGGGTAGAAAACATGATGTACATGAAATCCGTGGCGGGTTCCGATGGCGTGCTGGTCACCACCGTGACCTTCCGTCCGGGCACCGATCCGGATCAGGCGCAGGTTCAGGTGCAGAACCGCGTGGCGCAGGCTGAAGCGCGTCTGCCGGAAGAGGTGCGCCAACTCGGCCTCACCACGCAGAAGATGTCGCCGACGCTGACGCTGGTGGTGCACATGTTCTCGCCGCACGGCAAGTACGATTCCCTCTATCTGCGTAACTACGCCACCCTGAAGGTGAAGGATGAACTGGCGCGCCTGCCAGGCGTCGGTCAGATTCAGATCTTCGGTGCCGGTGAATACGCGATGCGCGTCTGGCTCGATCCCAATAAGGTGGCGGCACGTGGCTTGACCGCCTCCGATGTGGTCAGCGCGATGCAGGAGCAGAACGTGCAGGTTTCTGCCGGCCAGCTTGGCGCGGAGCCGCTGAAGAAACAGAGCGATTTTCTGCTGTCGATCAACACCCAAGGTCGTCTTGAGAGCGAAGAGCAGTTCGGCAATATCATCCTGAAAACCGCCGACGACGGCACGCTGGTGCGACTGCGTGACGTGGCGCGCATCGAGATGGGTTCTGGCAGCTACGCGCTGCGTTCGCAGCTCAACAACAAAGATGCGGTCGGCATCGGTATCTTCCAGGCGCCGGGCGCCAACGCCATCGATCTGTCAAATGCGGTGCGCGACAAGATGGCCGAACTGGCCACCCGTTTCCCGGACGATGTGCAGTGGGCCGCGCCGTACGACCCAACGGTATTCGTGCGTGACTCGATCCGTGCCGTGGTGCAAACGCTGTTCGAAGCGATTGTGCTGGTGGTGCTGGTGGTGATTCTGTTCCTGCAAACCTGGCGCGCCTCGATTATCCCGCTGCTGGCGGTGCCGGTTTCGGTGGTCGGTACCTTCAGCATCCTTTATCTGCTCGGCTTCTCGCTCAATACCTTAAGTTTGTTTGGGCTGGTGTTGGCGATCGGTATCGTGGTGGATGACGCCATCGTGGTGGTGGAGAACGTCGAACGTAATATCGAGCAAGGCTTGTCGCCGACGGCGGCGGCGCATCAGGCGATGCGGGAAGTGTCCGGGCCGATTATCGCCATCGCGCTGGTGCTGTGTGCGGTGTTCGTGCCGATGGCGTTCCTGTCCGGCGTGACCGGTCAATTCTATAAGCAGTTTGCGGTGACGATTGCCATTTCAACGGTGATCTCCGCCATCAACTCGCTGACGCTGTCACCAGCGCTGGCGGCGCTGCTGCTGAAGCCACATGATGCCGCAAAGGATATGCCGACGCGCATTATCGATCGCCTGCTCGGCTGGCTGTTCCGTCCGTTCAACCGCTTCTTCCAGCGCAGTTCGGATGGCTATGAATCGCTGGTGGGTAAAACCTTGCGTCGTCGTGGCGCGGTGTTCGGCGTCTACGTGCTGCTGCTGGCCGGTGCGGGCTTTATGTTCCATACCGTGCCGGGCGGCTTTATTCCGACGCAGGACAAGCTCTACCTGATTGGCGGCGTGAAGATGCCGGAAGGTTCGTCGCTAGCGCGTACCGATGAAGTGATTCGCAAGATGAGCGAGATCGGCATGAACACCGAAGGCGTGGCTTATTCGGTCGCCTTCCCCGGTTTGAACGCGTTGCAGTTCACCAACACGCCGAATACCGGCACGGTGTTCTTCGGTTTGAAGCCGTTCAGTGAACGTACGCGCACCGCCGCGGAAATTAATGCTGAGATCAACGCTAAGATCTCGAAAATCCAGCAAGGTTTTGGCTTCTCGATTATGCCACCGCCGATTTTAGGTCTGGGACAAGGTTCGGGTTATTCGCTGTATGTGCAGGATCGCGCGGGGCTCGGTTACGGTGCGCTGCAAACCGCCATCAACACCATGACCGGTGCGGTGTTGCAGACGCCGGGCATGATGTTCCCGATTTCATCCTACCAGGCCAACGTGCCGCAGCTGGATGTGCAGGTGGATCGGGATAAAGCCAAAGCGCAAGGCGTGTCGCTGACCGAACTGTTCAGCACGCTGCAAACCTATCTGGGATCGTCTTACGTCAACGATTTCAATAAGTTTGGTCGCACATGGCGCGTGATGGCGCAGGCGGACGGCGATTTCCGCGATAGCGTGCAGGATATCGGCAATCTGCGTACCCGCAACGATCGCGGCGAAATGGTGCCGATTGGCAGCATGGTGAATATCACCACTACATATGGCCCGGATCCGGTGATTCGCTATAACGGCTATCCGGCGGCGGACCTGATTGGTGATGCCGATCCGCGCGTGCTCTCTTCGGCACAGGCGATGCAGAAGCTGGAGGAGATGTCGACGCAGGTGCTGCCGAACGGCATGAACATTGAATGGACCGACCTGAGCTATCAGCAATCAACGCAGGGCAATACCGCGCTGATCGTCTTCCCGGTCGCGGTCCTACTCGCATTCCTGGTGCTGGCGGCGCTGTATGAAAGCTGGACGCTACCGCTGGCGGTGATTCTGATTGTGCCGGTAACCATGCTCTCGGCGCTGGTCGGTGTATGGCTGACCGGTGGCGATAACAACGTGTTTGTGCAGGTTGGGCTGGTAGTGCTGATGGGACTGGCGTGTAAGAACGCGATTCTTATCGTCGAGTTTGCGCGCGAGCTGGAGATGCAGGGCAAGAGCATTGTCGATGCAGCGCTGGAAGCCTGTCGTCTGCGTCTGCGTCCAATCGTTATGACCTCGATTGCCTTTATCGCCGGTACTATTCCGCTGATCCTTGGTGAAGGTGCAGGCGCAGAAGTGCGCGGCGTAACCGGGATTACCGTGTTCTCCGGCATGTTGGGCGTGACGCTGTTTGGGCTGTTCCTGACGCCGGTGTTCTATGTGACGCTGCGTAAGCTGGTGACGCGCAAGCAACCACAAGCTGAAGTGCAAACGGTGTAAGGGTATTAGGTGAAGTGAACGATCCGGGCCAAGTGCCCGGATTTTTTTGCGTGCAGATTGAGGCAATAAAAAAGGGCGTCATGAATGACGCCCTTACGGATGAGAGTGGTTTTAGCGGCCTTTTTTACACAGGTCGGCGAGTTCGAGATCGGGCAACTCTTCGCAGTTGCTGGTGTCGTTATGCTTCAGTTCGGCCAGCGCGTCCGCGACGGTGCGGGTTTCCAGCACTTTCAGCGACGCTTCTTCAGCCTCTTCAGCAATCGATTTGAAATACCAACACAGGTTGGCACTGACCAGACAACGCGGTGCCACGTCGGGACGTGACGCCCAGAGTTTTTTATCTTCAATCACAGAAGTATAAATGTCGCGCAGTGTGATTTCGGCGGCCGGGCGACCCAGATGAATGGAACCGGTGCGGCCAAGCGTTGAGACGATGATGCCGTCACGCGTGAGCGGAACCATAAGTTTCCGAATGAAACTGGGGTTCGCTTCAAGACCATACGCCAATATGGCACTGGTCGAGCGTTTGCCCAGTTGCTCCGCCATCGCTACGCTCAAAACCATCTGCAAAGCTGTCGGGAAGCGGTAATCAAGCATTTCAATATCCTGAGTTGCGGTTATCTTGTTGTTTTTATGCCGCGACAGTGAGTAATCAATGAGCAATAAATATAACAAACACTGTTGCTTTTTAGAAGTCAACGCCCGTGATCCAGGCACGTATTCCCCATTTAATCGGGCAGAAGCGCACAGGCTGCTTAGTTTATCACTCCCCTTTCCGACTGTGGGCTGGCCTGCGGCAATTTTTGCTGCAAAAGCGCGACCAACAGCACGTTAATCAACGCCAGAACGCATAACAACCACAGCGTGGCGCTGGCACCGAGGTGCTGAAACACATAGCCACCAACCAGCGGCGTCAAGGCCTGACCAATTAAGGCGGGACGCGCCATGCGCCCTACCACAATCGCGTAGGCCTCTGGTTTGACCATCACCAGCGGTAAAGTTCCCCGCACAATGGCACGCAAACCATTTCCGGCACCGTACAGCACCATGCTGAGCACCGCAAACTGCGGATAACACGCCAGCAGCAGCAAGCCGAGCGCCACCAATCCCACCGAGAAAAAGGTGGTCCAGATCGGGTGACCGCGCTTAAAGGCGATATCCACGATGCGCGATGCCACCTGACACGGACCGAGAATCGCACTGATGGCCAACGCCGACGCCAGCGTGTGGCCGCTGGCCTGCAGCAAGGTGATCAGCTGCACCGAAATCGCCGTCATGATCACCGATGCGAGCGTGAAAATGCTGCACAGCAGCCAAAACAGTGTGGGTGCCAGTTCGTTGCCTTGCGCGGTCGGTTTTGCTTTGGCGGCGGCGATTTTCGCTTCAGGCGCGGGTAGCGCGTAGAGATAGGCGGGCAACACTGAAACACATAACAATCCGGCAATGGCAAAACAGGCGTTACGCCAATCCAGCCAGTGAATCAGCAGCGCGGTGCCCGGCCACACGATAGTGGTACAGAAGCCAGAAATCAGCGTAATGCCGGTTATCGCGCCGCGAGCCTGGCCGCCATAGAGCGTGCCGAGCGTGGCAAACAGCGCATCGTACAGGCCCATCGCCATACCTACGCCGATAATCAGCCAGGCAAACAGAAACAGCGGCAGATTGTGGCTTAATCCCATGATCACCAGACCGATCGCCATCACCGCCCCGCTCGTCGCCAGCAATGCGCGGCCATAGGAGCGGGAAATCAGTCGCCCACTCAGCGGCGCCAGCAAACCGGAAATCAGCATGCCGAGCGATAGCGCGCCATACACCCATTGCTGCGACCAGCCGGTTTCCGCCACGATCGGATTGGCCATCACCGCCATCAAATAGAAGGATCCGCCCCACGACAGGATTTGTACTACGCCAAGCGTAACTATGGCGGCGGCAGGTGGCTTTGGCTGAGGCTTCACAACATTATTCCGTTAGCAGGCAAAGCATTGTTATAACACGTTCATCCAGCTTGAAAAATCCCATGTTTCCCTGCTTAACAAAATCCTTGCGCAATGCTGGCAGACCGGCACCCAAGCCAGTACACTGAAAGCATGTTGTAACTATGGGGGGCGTTTTATGGCTCGTTATGATTTGGTTGCCGATCTGCACGAATGCGTTAATGCGCTGGAGGCGGGATTGGGCGCGTTACGTCAACACATTGAACAGCAACCACTGTTGATTGCGCGCGTGTTTAGTCTGCCGGAAATCGAAAAAGGCCGCGAACATGATGAAATTGAACGCATCGCGGTGACGCAGCATCTTGGTAAAACGGCACGCGACATGGCGCTGACGCATTACTGCCGCCTGTTTATGCAGCATCAATCGGAAAAGCTCAGCACCAAAGCCGCCGTGCGCTTGCCGGGCGCGATTTGCATTGAAGCCGACGGCGATGTGCATGCGCAGATTACGCAGCAGGTTGCCGAGATTAATACCTTGAAACAGCGGCTGGAACAGCTGATCACCGTGGAGTCGGGCTTGCCGAGCGAGGCGCGCTTTGAGTTCGTCCACCAGCATCTGCGCGGGTTAATTACGCTTAACGCCTACCGCAGCGTAACGCTGCTCAACGCGCCGGACAGTTTGCGCTTTGGCTGGGCGAATAAAAACATCATCAAAAACGTCACGCGTGATGCGGTGGTAGAACAGCTGGAACGCAGCCTGAAAGCCAATCGCGCGCAGGCACCGTGGACGCGGGAACAGTGGGCGGAGAAAGTGCAGCAAGAGCTGGAAGCAATCCTCGCGTTGCCAGCCGGTGCGAAGCTAAAAATCAAGCGCCCGGTGAAGGTGCAGCCGATTGCCCGCGTATGGCGCGCCAGCGAGAAGAAACAGGTGCAGCTTGCCTGCCCTTCTCCGCTGCTGGTGCTGTGCCGCGATCGCACGCAGGTGCCGATTCTGGGAGAACTGCTGAACTACGATGCCGATAACGTTGCCTGGCGTCATAAACCGCTGGCCGAGCCGCTGCATCTGATCATTCCGCGCCTGCATTTGTGGAGCGATCGGCTGGCGTAAAATTTATTTTTAAATCGCTGCATCCAATTCGCAGTCTGCTCTCGTACATCAGAGTGTGAGCAACTTCTTCGCTCCCTACTACGAGGATTTATGATGAAAAAGCTAATGAGCATTGCAGTCGTATCCAGCACTTTACTGTTCACCGCAGGTGCATTTGCCGCCATGAATGATGACTCCGTGATGGTCGGCGGCGCAGCGATGTATCCGCAAAAGAACATCGTTGAAAACGCGCTGAACTCCAAAGATCACACCACGCTGGTGGCGGCGGTGAAAGCCGCTGGTCTGGTGGAAACCCTCGAAGGCAAAGGTCCGTTCACGGTGTTTGCACCGACCAATGCCGCCTTCGCCAAACTGCCGGCGGGCACCGTGGACAATCTGGTGAAACCCGAAAACAAAGCCACGCTGACCAGCATCCTCACTTACCATGTGGTGGCCGGTAAATACGACATGAAAGCGCTGGAGAAAAAAATTAAGCAAGGTGGCGGACATGCCGAGCTGAAAACCGTCAACGGCCAACCGTTGTGGATTATGAATAATGGCCCGCACAATATTCAGCTGAAAGATGGTCAAGGCAATGTGGCGAATATCAGCACTTATGACGTCAATCAGAAAAATGGTGTGATTGATGTGATTGATACCGTCTTGATGCCTAAGTAATTGCCTATACTCGGATTGGGCATTTTAGCCAACCGGGAAGATGATGGATAACAGGCTTGCAGAACGGTTAGACAACTTATTGCCGGCGGTCGCGAAAGGCGATCGCCGCGCGTTTGAGCAACTGTATCGACTCACTTCGCCGCATCTTTTCTCCCTTGCCCTGCGCATGCTGCGTCAGCAAGGTTGGGCGGAAGAGGTGCTGCACGATTGCTACCTCACCATCTGGAACCGCGCCGCTTCATACGATGCCGCCCTGAGCGCGCCGATGACGTGGATGACGCACATTGTGCGCAATCGCTGCATTGACGGGTTACGCAGCGGACAGGCGCGCCTGACGCTGGAGGCAGAAGCGTTTAGCGACCTGCTACCAATCACCAGCGAAGACGAACAGAATAACTGGCACGATCCGGCACAAGCCGATCGCCTGCGACACTGCATTGGTCATCTGAGCAGCGAACAGCAGCAAAGCATCACGCTCGCCTATTATCAGGGGATGTCCCACAGTGATATTGCCGCCTGGCTGCAACAGCCGGTTGGCTCGGTAAAAAGCTGGATTCGCCGCGCGCTGGAGCATCTGCGGGAGTGTGTGGGCCTATGAACGATAAATTACAACGCGATGAGGCCTTATCAGCTGAGTATGCGCTGGGTACCTTGAGTGGGCTGGCGCGTTTGCGCTTTGCACGCAGGTTGCGAAACGAGCCCGCGCTCGCGGCTAATGTTGCGCGCTGGCAAGCCCTGCTGGCGGGCCTGGATAATCAGCTTGCGCCCGTCACGCCACCGGAAAAGGTGTGGAAAAAGATTACATTGAGTTTGCCCGAGCAACGCGTCATTCAACCCAAACGCCATTATGCGGGCTGGCTGGCGGCTGCCAGTGTCGCGGCGTTCGCCCTGCTCGCCTCACTGTTCCTGCAGCAGCCGACGTTAACGCCGTTGACGGTACTGAACGACGCCCAGCATCAACAGCAATGGGTGGTCAGCGCGGACAGCAAACTGGCGCAGCTGAGCCTGACGCCGTTACATCCTGTGACCATCGCCGATAACAACAGTTTGCAGCTGTGGCTGATTCCGCCAGGCAAAGCGCCGATTTCATTGGGTTTGTTGGATAATCAGAAGGCAACGGATGTTGCGTTAAATAGCACGATTTCCCGTTCAGGCATCATTGCCATCAGCCTTGAACCGCGCGGCGGCTCGCCAACCGGCCAGCCAACCGGTCCGGTGTTGTATAGCGGGCAGCTATAAATCACCGCACAATCCGTAGCGGCGCGATTTATCGCGCAATCAATTGCGCCGCTACGAGGGTGCTACGTCTGCCAGTTTTTAACAGCGGTTTACTGCTTCATGCTGCCAACCATTTCTTCCGGACGCACCCACTCATCGAACTGCTCTTCGGTCAGATAGCCCAGCTTCAGCGCTGAGCCTTTCAGCGTCAGGCCTTCTTTATGGGCTTTCTTGGCAATTTCCGCCGCTTTGTCGTAGCCGATATGGGTATTCAGCGCGGTCACCAGCATCAGCGATTCGTTCAGCAGCTGATCGATGCGCTCGCGTACCGGTTCAATGCCAATCGCGCAGTGGTGATTGAAGCTGTCCATGCCGTCGGCTAGCAGACGCACCGATTGCAGGAAGTTGTGGATCACCATCGGACGGAACACGTTGAGCTCAAAGTTGCCGGACGCGCCGCCAATGTTCACCGCCACGTCGTTGCCCATCACCTGACAACACAGCATGGTTAGCGCTTCGCACTGCGTGGGGTTCACTTTGCCTGGCATGATCGAGCTGCCTGGCTCATTTTCCGGGATCGCCAGTTCGCCAATGCCGCAACGCGGGCCAGAGGCCAGCCAGCGCACGTCGTTGGCAATTTTCATTAGCGAAGCTGCCAGGCCTTTCAGCGCACCGTGCGCGTGCACCAGCGCATCGCAGGTCGCCAGCGCCTCGAACTTGTTCGGCGCGGTGACAAACGGCTGTTTGGTCAAATCGGCCAGCGCTTTAGCCACGCGAACCGCGTATTCCGGATGGGTATTCAGGCCGGTCCCGACCGCGGTGCCGCCCAGCGCCAGCTCCGCTACGTGCGGAATACTGTTCTCAATGTGTTTGAGATTGTGCTCAAGCATCGCTACCCAGCCGGAGATCTCCTGACCGAGCGTCAGCGGTGTCGCATCCTGCAAGTGGGTACGACCAATCTTGACGATATCTTTGAAGGCGTCGGATTTTTCACTCAGCGTCTTTTTCAACACGTGAATCTGCGGAATCAGCTGCTCCCGCACGGCGATGACCGCGGCCACGTGCATGGCGGTGGGGAACACATCGTTGGAGCTTTGGCTTTTATTCACGTCATCATTTGGGTGCACCAGACGCGACATGCCACGCTCGCCGCCAAGAATTTCACTGGCGCGGTTGGCCAGCACTTCATTCATGTTCATGTTGGTCTGGGTGCCGGAGCCGGTCTGCCAAATTGCCAGCGGAAACTCCTCGCTGTGCTTATCGGCCAGCACTTCGTCGGCGGCTTTGAGAATCGCCTGGGCACGATCGGCCGGAAGCAAGCCGAGATCCTGGTTCACCTGCGCCGCCGCGCGCTTGGTCAGCGCCAGCGCATGCACCAATGCCACGGGCATTTTCTCGGTTGAGATTTTGAAATGTTCCAGCGAACGCTGGGTTTGTGCGCCCCACAACTTATCTGCCGGTACTTCGATCGGTCCCATTGAGTCTTTTTCAATGCGATTGGCTGCCATGACTACGTCTCCTTAGCTCAGATTTTGAGGTTTCCGCTCTAAACGCCTTCCCGCGACGCCGTTGAGCGAGCAAGATTGTCACATACAAGAATTTAACATTATGCGAGCCTATCGCCTTTATTGCACTTGTTCGTGTATTTTCTATGGCACTTTCTGCTTTAATAAGCCTATTTACTTACGGTTATTAAGGGTAAACGATGCAAAAATTGAACAATTCGCTGCAAAATTACGCCTGGGGCAGCAAAACTGCGCTGACCGAACTCTATGGCATCGAAAATCCACAAGGTTTGCCGATGGCGGAACTGTGGATGGGCGCGCACCCGAAAAGCCCGTCTACCGTTGAGGTCAACGGCGAAGTGCGTTCACTGCGTGAGATAATTGATGCCGACAAAGTCGCCATGCTCGGCAAAGCGGTGGCTAAACGTTTCGGCGAGCTGCCGTTCCTGTTTAAAGTGCTGTGCGCCGATCAGCCGCTGTCGATTCAGGTGCACCCCAGCAAAGCTGCTGCCGAACAGGGTTTTGCGCGTGAAAATGTTGCTGGCATTCCACTCAGCGCCGCCGAACGTAACTATAAAGACGCTAATCACAAGCCCGAGCTGGTGTATGCGCTGACACCCTTCCAGGCGATGAACGGTTTCCGTGAGCTGCATGAGATTGTCTCGCTGCTGGAGCCGGTGGCCGGTGCGCATCCGCAAATTGCCCATTTCCTCGAAAACGCTAACGAAGCCAATCTGGCAAAACTGTTCGCCACGCTGCTGTCGCTGCAAGACGAGGCCAAATCGCGCGCCATCGGCGTACTGAAATCGGCGCTCAATGGGCGTGAAGGCGAACCGTGGCAGACCATCAAATCTATCGCCATCGATTATCCGGATGACAGCGGTCTGTTTTCGCCGCTGCTGCTCAATGTTATTACCCTGCAGCCGGGTGAAGCGATGTTCCTGTTTGCCGAAACGCCGCACGCCTATCTGAAAGGCGTGGCGCTGGAAGTGATGGCGAACTCCGATAACGTGTTGCGCGCCGGTCTGACGCCGAAGTTCATCGATATCCCTGAACTGCTGGCTAACCTGAAGTTTCAGGCAAAACCGGCCGTGACGCTGCTGACGCAGCCGCAGCGCGACGGCGAAACCCTGAACTTCCCGATTCCGGTTGAAGACTTTGCCTTTGCCATTCATGGGCTTTCCGCTGCGCCACAAGAACTGGCACAAAACAGCGCTGCTCTGCTGTTCTGCATTGAAGGTCAGGCGATAATTGAGAAGTCCGGGCAACAACTGGTGCTGAAGCCGGGTGAATCCTGCTTTGTCGCTGCCAATGAGTCGCCGGTCAACGCGGCAGGCACCGGACGTCTGGCGCGCGTGTTTAATACGCTCAACTGAGATCCGGCTGACGCTGCCAGCATTAACTGCTATTCTTTTAAACTATTAATTTAAAACGCCTGCGGGCGTTTTTCTTCACCCGTCGCGCACCGACCAGCGGCGTGCGGACGCAAGGATAAGGACGACACAGCGATGAAAAAGACCCAGGTTGCCGTAGGTGTGATTGTTGCGCTCGGCGTGATTTGGACTGGTGCTGCATGGTTTACCGGTAAACAACTGGAAAGCCATATGGATGAGATGTTGCAGAACGCCAACGCGCAGCTAAATGCTTACGCGCCGAACAGCCGTTTGACGCTGAGCTATCAGGATTATCAGCGCGGCGTGTTCAGCAGCAAAACCAAATTGGTGGTACAGGCCAGCTCGCAAACCAATGACAATCCGCTGTTGAAGCCTGGTCAAAGTATCGTGCTGAACGAGACGATTGATCACGGTCCTTTCCCGTTCGCCCAGTTGAAGCGCGGCAGCCTGATCCCAAGTATGGCGTCCGTGCATACCGAACTGGAAAACACCGATGCGGTGAAGAAGCTGTTTGAACTGACCAACGGCAAATCGCTGGTCAACGCCGATACCCGCGTCGGCTATAGCGGTGCGACCAATACCGATCTCAACCTGCTGGCGGTGGATTACAACAATCCGCAGACCGGCGATCGTCTGGCCACCAATGGCGGCACGCTCAACATCAGCGCCGACAGCAAAGGTGACAAAGTCAGCCTCGACGGCGACTTCTCCAGCATCGCGGTCACCAGCAAAAATCAGGTTGAACTGCCGGTGCTGTTTACGCTGAATGGCCTGAAGCTGAGCGGCGATACCCATCTCAGCCCGGAAGGCGTGCGCGTCGGCGATCAGTCGATCTCTCTGGATAAACTGGATGCCAGCATCAACGGTCAGGAAGGTTTGTCGCTGGAGAAGCTGAAAACCACCTCGTCCTTTGACAATAAAGAAGGCAAGATTGGTGGGCAGTTGGATGTCGATGTTGACAAGATTACCCTGCAGAAGCAGCCGTTTGGTGAAGCTAAGCTGGCGATGAAGTTTGCGCAGTTTGATGCGCAGGCGGTGAAAGCCTTCTCCGATACTTACAACGCGCAGATGCAGGATCTGCTGAACCAGCCGGGCGTAGCGGAAGATCCGATTCGCTATCAGGCCAGCGTGCAAACCATTCTGCGTAATAACCTGCCAACGCTGTTGAAAGGCTCGCCAACGCTGAGCATCGCGCCGCTGAGCTGGAAAAATGATAAAGGTGAAAGCACCTTTAACCTGAACGTGGGCTTTAACGATCCGGCCACCGTGAGCGGCGAGGCGCAGAGTTTGGGTGCCGCAGTGGATCGCGTGCTCAAAACCCTCGACGGCAAGCTGGCGATCAATATGCCAATGGCAACCGAAACCATGCGTCATGTCGGTTTGGCGGAAGGTTATCAGGGTGACGATGCGCAGAAACTGGCGGATCAGCAGGTTAAGGGTTTAGCAGCGATGGGCCAGATGTTCCGCCTGACGCAGCAGCAGGATGACAACATCGTCACCAGCCTGCAGTACGGCAACGGCCAGGTCACCATGAATGGCGACAAGATGACGCTGGAGCAGTTCCTGTCACGCTATATGCTGGGCGCACCAACCAGCGAAGGTATGCCAGAGTAATTCATGGGGCGGCCAACTGGCCGCCCTTACACTTCGCCGCGCATTAGCTGCGGCGGCACAATCAAACTCTGAATCTCCGCTTCCGGCTGCGCCAGCCGCTGCAACATCCGCTCCGCCGCCCTTCTCCCCACATCACGCGCTTCACTACTGACAAAGGTCATGGTGGGATCGTGCAGCTCCCGCTGCGGATCGTCATTAAAGCCCACCAGCGCCAGCTGCTGCGTGTAGTAGCTATCCACCGCGCCTTCACCAAAGGTTCGCCCACAGCGTAACGCGCCAAAATAGCAGCCGAGCGCGGTGCTGCCGTTATGCGCCAGAATCGCGGTGATGCCGGGATGTTGACGCAACAACTGCAGCGTTAACGCTGACACGCTTTGCTGGCGATCGTCGCACTCGATAATCCAGTCGGACCGGAACGATAAGCCGTATTGCAGCAAGGTGGCGCAATAGCCGCCAATCCGCTCGGCGCGCGTCAGTGATGATCCCAAACCGCCCATCCAGGCGATGCGCTGATGTCCCTGCCGAATCAGATACTCCGTCGCCATGCGCGCCGCCTGGCTGTTATCGGGCCGCAGTGAGTCGACATTGTCGAGGCTGCTGGCGCGCGAAGCGCAAACCAACGCGATGTTTTGCTCCTGCGCCTGCGGCACCAGCGTTTCTGCTTGCGCCGCCGCGCCGCCAAGCACAATGCCTTCTGCGCCCTGCGCCACCAGCGTGTCAAAACAGCGTTTAAGGTGTTGTCCGTGCTGACCGCTTTGTGTCAGCACCAGCACTTTGCCCTGCTGCTCCAGCACTTCACTGAGTCCGGCCGTCATCGCGGCATAAAAGGGCTGGCTGAGATCGCGCACGATCAGGCCGATCACGCCGCTTTCGCCGCCGCGCAAAATCGAGGCTGAGCGATTACGCACGTAGCCAAGCTGCTCAATCGCCTGATTAACGCGTATGGCCGTAGCGGGCGAGATGCGCCCTTTGCCGGAGAGCACCAACGACACGGTAGAGACCGACACCCCGGCGACCAACGCCACATCATGAATAGTGGTTTTCTGCTGGGACATAGTGTTCCGTTACCGACGTCCAAATTCAAAGAGATAAAACGTTACACTGATTGCACCAAAAATAAAGCCTGCAATTAGTCACTCTTTGTGATTATAGCCACAAAAATAAGTGGTAAAACGTTTTATCATCCTTGACCACATTGAAGCGTTTCACTTTTTATTGCCAGGAGAATTTATGTCCGCCAGCCGCCCCAAAATGTCACTTTGGGAGTTTTTCCAAAGTCTGGGTAAAACCTTTATGTTGCCCGTCGCCCTGCTGTCGTTCTGCGGCATTCTGTTAGGAATTGGCAGTTCCCTCAGCAGTCATGACGTCCTGACGCTAATTCCTCTTCTCGATCAGCCTTTCCTGCAATACCTGTTTATCTGGCTGGCGAAGATTGGCTCTTTTGCCTTTAGCTATCTGCCGGTGATGTTTGCCATTGCCATTCCGCTCGGTATGGCGCGCGAGAATAAAGGCGTCGCCGCCTTTGCCGGTTTTGTTGGCTACGCGGTACTGAACCTGAGTATCAACTTCTGGCTCAACATCAACGGCATTCTGCCAACCACCGATGCGGCGGTGCTGAAAGCCAATAACGTACAAAACATCCTCGGCATTCAGTCCATCGACACCGGTATTCTCGGCGCGGTGATCGTCGGTATCGTGGTGTTCTGGCTACATGAGCGCTTCCACAACATTCGCCTGCCAGATGCGCTGGCGTTTTTCGGTGGTACGCGTTTTGTGCCGATCGTTACGGCGATGGCGATGGGCGTGCTGGGCCTGGTGGTTCCGCTGATTTGGCCATTCTTTGCACGCGCGATTACCGGCCTCGGCTGGGTGATTAACAGCGCCGGAGAATTTGGTCCGATGATCTTCGGTACTGGCGAACGTCTGCTTTTACCTTTCGGCTTGCAGCACATTCTGGTGGCAATCATCCGCTTTACCGATGCGGGCGGCACCATGGATGTGTGCGGCAAAAGTGTTAGCGGTGCGTTAACTATCTTCCAGGCGCAATTGGCCTGTGCAGATACCCACGGCTTCGCCGAGAGCGCCACGCGCTTCCTGTCGCAGGGTAAAATGCCAGCCTTCCTCGGGGGTTTGCCGGGTGCGGCATTGGCGATGTATCACTGCGCCCGTCCGGAAAACCGTCATAAAATTAAAGGCCTGCTGATTTCCGGCGTGGTGGCTTGCGTGGTGGGCGGTACCACTGAACCGCTGGAGTTCCTGTTCCTGTTCGTCGCGCCGGTGCTGTATTTGATCCACGCGCTGTTGACCGGCTTGGGCTTCACCGTGATGGCGATGCTGGGCGTGACTATCGGTAATACCGACGGCAACGTGATCGACTTCTTCGTCTTCGGCGTGCTGCACGGCCTCTCCACCAAATGGTATTGGGTGCCGGTGATTGCTGCGGTGTGGTTCGTGGGTTATTACGCCATCTTCCGCTTTGCTATCAGTCACTTCAACATCAAAACGCCAGGCCGCGAAGTGGAAACCAACAGCGTAGCGCAGCAGGTTAATCGCGCGGCTGTGGGCAAATCCGGCTTTAATACGCCAGCGATTCTGTCGGCGCTGGGCGGCGTAGAAAACATCGCCTCACTGGATAACTGCCTGACGCGTCTGCGCATTACCGTGGTCGATATGAGCAAGGTGGATGATGCAACACTGAAAGCCAACGGTGCGATTGGCGTGGTGCATGTTAATGCGACCAATCTGCAAGTGGTGATGGGCCCGCAGGTGCAGTCGGTCAAAGATGAGATGGCACACTTGATGAGCGCGACGGTGTAATGATGCAGGATTTCGCTTTCAATCAGGTGGTGGATCGCCACGGTAGCTGGTGTACGCAGTGGGATTTCGTGGCCGATCGTTTCGGCGTGGCGGACTTGCTGCCCTTCACTATCTCCGATATGGATTTCGCCACCGCGCCATGCATCCTCGAGGCGCTGCAACAGCGCCTCGCACACGGTGTGTTTGGCTACAGCCGCTGGCAGCATGATGATTTTCTCTCTGCCATTCAACATTGGATGCGCAGCCGTTTCGCTACCGAAGTGGCGGCAGAATCGCTGGTTTATGGCCCGTCGGTGATTTATATGGTGGCACAGCTGTTGCGCCACTGGACGCAGCCGGATGATGAAGTGCTGATTCACACCCCCGCTTACGATGCGTTTTATAACACCATCAATGGCAATCAGCGTCGCGTGCTGGAGCTGCCGCTGCAGCGCCACGCTAACGAATGGCTGTGTGACATGACGCAGCTGGAAAGTTTGCTGGCGCGTCCGTGCTGTAAAGTGATGCTGCTGTGCAGTCCGCACAATCCTAGCGGCAAAGTGTGGCGCGAAGATGAGCTGCGCCAGATGGCGGCGCTGTGCGAAAAGCATGGCGTGAAGGTGATCAGCGATGAAATTCATATGGACATGGTGCTGAGTGATGCGCAGCATACGCCCTGGAGCCAGGTTGCGCAGTCCGCCTGGGCGCTGTTCACCTCGGCCTCCAAGAGCTTCAACATTCCGGCGCTGACCGGCGCGTGGGGCATCATTCCTGATGAGCGCGATCGTCAGGCGTGGTTCCATGCGCTGAAGCAGCAGGATGGCTTATCCTCGCCAGCGGTAATGGCGCTTGCCGCTACCATCGCCGCTTATCGCGCGGGCGCGCCGTGGCTGGATGCGCTGCGCGACCATCTACGTGGCAACATGCAGCATATCGCGCAGCGCCTGAACACGGCGTTTCCGCAGCTTAACTGGCAACCGCCCGCCGCGACTTACCTGGCGTGGATCGATCTCAATCCGCTTGGCATTGACGAACAGGCGCTGCAACAGCGTCTGATTCATCAACACAAAGTGGCGATCATGCCGGGTTCGACCTACGGCGCGGCGAGTCGCGGTTATCTGCGTCTCAACGCCGGTTGCCCGCGCAGCAAACTGGATGATGGGCTGGATCGCCTGATTGCCGGGCTAAAATCGTTCTAAAATGCCACGGATGCTGATTAATTCAGCATCCGTTTTGCTGTTTGCGCAAATCGCTGGCGCTGTTGCGCAAGATGTTTTTATAATCCTCTGCACTTTATGAAACTTAAGCGAGTGCGCCATGATTGATCCAAAACTCCCCCTTACCGACATTCACCGCCACCTTGATGGCAATATCCGCGCACAAACCATTCTCGATTTAGGTCGTCAGCATAATCTTGCGCTGCCCGCTGAAACGCTTGATGCATTGCGTCCACATGTGCAGGTCACGGCTAATGAACCGGATCTGGTGAGTTTCCTGCAGAAACTCGACTGGGGCGTGAAAGTGCTGGGCGATCTTGATGCCTGTCGTCGTATCGCGCTGGAAAACGTCGAAGATGCGGCGCGCGCTGGCATTCACTATGCGGAACTGCGCTTCTCACCGGGCTACATGGCGATGACGCATCAACTGCCGATTGCCGGCGTGGTTGAAGCGGTGATTGATGGTGTGCGCGCCGGCATTCAGCAATACGGCGTTGATGTACGCCTGACCGGCATTATGAGCCGCACCTTTGGTGAAGAAGCTTGCCTGCGCGAGCTGGAAGCTTTGATGGCACATCGCGAGGGCATCACCGCCGTCGATTTGGCCGGTGACGAGCTAGGCTTCCCAGGCAGTGAATTCCTCAGCCACTTTAATCGTGCGCGTGACGCCGGTTTCCGCATTACCGTTCACGCCGGTGAAGCCGCAGGCCCGGAAAGCATCTGGCAAGCGATTCGCGAGCTGGGCGCGGAGCGTATTGGTCACGGCGTGAAGGCGATTGAAGACCGTGCATTGATGGATTTCCTTGCTGAGCAGCGCATTGGGATTGAGTCATGCCTCACTTCGAATATTCAGACCAGCACCGTTTCGTCGCTGAGCAGCCATCCGCTGAAAACCTTCCTGCAGCACGGCATTCTCGCCACCATTAACACCGACGATCCGGCGGTTCAGGGCGTTGAGCTGGCCCATGAGTATGAAGTGGCGGCACCGCAAGCGGGATTGACGGCAGAAGAGATGCGTCAGGCACAGGATAATGGTGTAACCATCGCGTTCCTGAGTGATGCAGAGAAAGCCGCGCTGCGCGCGCGCGTAGCGGGATAAAATATACCCTCTCCCTTTGGGAGAGGGTATAAAGCGAGTATTGGCGCTCCCATGGGAGTGCGAGTAAAGCGAATTAACGCAACGATAGGGTCTGACGCTTCTCGGCGGACTGCAAGCCCAGCTCGATCAACTCCATCACCTGAATCGCCTCTTCTGCCTGCACCGGATTCGCACCTGTGCCCGCAATCGCATCACGGATACCTGCGTAGTACGCCGGATAGTTACCTGGCAAGGTCAGCAGCTCTTTCTCCACCATCACATCGCCTTCCGCCAGCGTCAGCGTGCCGTTGCGCATGTCGTAGCCCCAATCTTCCTGCGGCGGACGTTCACCCGCTTTCAGACGATCTTCCTGCGGATCCAGCCCGTATTTCACGTAGCTGCCGCGCGTGCCGTGCACCACAAAGCGCGCGGATTCCGCCGCCACCAGCATGCTGGCATGCAGCACCACGCGACGCGTAGGATAGGTCAACACCGCATGGAAGTAATCGGTGGTTTGCGCGCCCGGACGCAGCTCTGCCATATCGACATTGATCGCGACCGGCGTGCCAAACAGCTGCAAAGCCTGATCCAGCACGTGCGGTCCGAGATCGAACCAAATGCCGCTGCCCGCGCCTTTCATTTCACGCCAGCGCTGACGCACTTCCGGACGGAAACGGTCAAAGTGGGATTCGAAGTAACGCACTTCGCCCAGCGTACCGTCGTTCAGCAGGGATTTCAGCGTCAGGAAATCGCTGTCCCAACGGCGGTTATGGAACACCGACAGCAGCAGACCTTTGGCTTTGGCCAGCGCATCCAGCTCACGTGCTTGTGACAACGTCACGGTAAACGGCTTATCGACCACCACGTGTTTACCGGCGTTGAGTGCCGCTTTGGCTAATGGGAAGTGGGTGTCATTCGGGGTCGGAATAACAATCAGTTGCAGTGTCGGGTCGTCCAGCAGCGCTTGTGGATCGGAAACCACCTGCACTGACGGCCAGTCAGCATGCACTTTGCTGGCATCGCTGCTTGAGATCGCCGCCAGCTCAACATCCGGCGTACCGGCGATCAAGGGTGCATGAAAGGTTTTGCTGGCAAAACCGTAGCCGATTAGGCCGACACGTAATTTATCGCTCATTCTCATTCCTCTTGTTCGTTACCAGACTGATTTAAGACGAATCAATCTATAAGAACAAGGCGGAATCACCTGAAAACTCAGGAAATAGCACTCCGTGCGGATTGCCAGCTCTCGTGCGCCACCAACGCATCCTGCGCATCCTGGCTGCGGCGGCGGAAGTCGCTGGGGCTGACGCCAACGCGTTTGCGGAACACGCGTGAGAAGTAAAGTTGGTCATCGTAGCCCACTTCACGCCCGACGGAAGCGATCGGTTCCTGAGTGGTTTGCAGCAGCAGTTTGGCGCGGATCACCCGCTGATCTTCGCGCCAGCGCAGCAGATTAATGCCCATTTGCTCGCGGAACAGATGCGCCAGGCGTGAAGGCGACAGGCAAACATGGCGCGCCACTTCTTCAATCTTCACTTCACCCGCCAGATGATTGGTGACGTACTGGCAAGCTTCAATCACGCGCGGATCGCGGATCTGTTGATGGCTACGCGGATCCTCTTCCACCGCGCGCAGCAGCAAGCGCTCCAGCAGATTCATCGCCAGCTCTTCGGCGAAGCGACGTCCGGAGTTGTGAGTTTGCTCGATGCTGGCGAACAGGCGATCAAACTCGGCACGCTGCGCTTCTGACAAATGCAAGCGCCCCACGCCCTGGCTCTCATCCTGCCACTGCAACCAATCGGTCCAGTAAGCGCGCGGGCGGAAATAGACCCAGCGATGGAACCAGCACGGGCTGTCTGGCGCGCGGCCGTAATAGTGCGGGGTTTTCGGTTGAAACAGCAGCAGATCGCCCGGCTCGCAGTCGAAGGCAGATTCGCCATCAAACACGCGCCCCTGACCTTTAATGGTCAGATTAAGGATGTAGCCTTTCATGCCGTGCGGACGATCGATAAAGAAATCGAGTGCGTCATTGGCATTAATTGGCGTTAAGCCTGCCACCAGCCAGGCATTGAACGCATAGCCCGGCAATAAGGGATTCTGCTGCTCACTTGGGGGTTCGCGATGGTACATAATGCCCTCACTTTTCCGTTTCGCGGCGCTAAGCGTGCCCACTTTCCGGCACGCTCAGCTTGGGTTATCAGGCGGCTTTACTTTTCTGTTTGTAGCGGTCAAAAATCACCGCCGCTAACAGTATCAAACCGCGCACTACATACTGTGAGAATGGCGAGATATTCAATAAATTCATCGCATTCTCAACCGTGCCCAGAATCAGCACGCCCGCCACTACGTATGAAATTTTGCCAATGCCGCCTTTCAGCGAGACGCCGCCTAATACGCAAGCCGAAATCACAATCAGCTCGTATCCGAGCGAGGTCATAGGCTGGCCGCTGGTCATGCGCGACGCCAGAATGATGCCCGCCGCCGCCGACACTAAACCGGACAGAATGAAGATAATGATGCGCGTGCGTACCACCGGCACGCCGGCCAGACGCGCTGCTTCTTCATTGCCGCCAATCGCCAGCGTGTTGCGACCAAAGGTGGTTTTGTTCAGCAGGAAACCGAACAGCACCATGGTAGCGATGGTGAGCCAAATCGGTGCCGGCACGCCGAGCCAGTTGGCGTATCCGAGGGTAAAGAAGCGCTCGTCTTCAATCCCCACCGCTTTGCCGTCGGAGAAGATGTAAGCCAGGCCGCGCACAATCTGCATGGTGGCCAGCGTGGTGATCAGGGCGTTGATTTTCAGCCGCGCAATGACGAAGCCGTTGATAAAACCGGTGGCCATGCCGAGCAGCAATCCGGCTGCCACGCCAATCCACAGGCTTTCGGTCATGTTGATCACCACCGCGGTGACCACACCGGCGCAGGCAATCACCGACGCCACGGACAGGTCAAAGTCGCCGGAAGCCAGGCAGAACAGCATGCCGCACGCCACCATGCCGGACATCGACATCGCCAGCCCGAGCCCTTTCATGTTGATGATAGAACCAAAGTTCGGCACGAAAATGGCACACACGATAAACAGCAGTGCGAACACCACCAGCATGCCGAAGTTGTCCCAAATCCGCCCCAGTTGCAGCCCGTTGCGCTGCACCGGTGGCGTGTTGGAAGTGGTAGATGAAGCCATTATTGCTCTCCTTTACATCAGGCCACGGCGGCCGCTTGAGTGGTTTTCGGCATCGCCAGGCTCAGCGTCAGCTGCTCTGTGGCCGTGTCATGGGACAGTTCACCGGCAATGGAACCTTCACGCATCACCAGAATGCGGTCAGCTAATCCCATCACTTCCGGCAGATCGCTGGAGGCAAACAGCACCGCAATCCCCTTTTTCGCCAGTTGATAAATCAGGTTGTAGATTTCGTGTTTAGCACCGACGTCAATGCCGCGCGTCGGCTCATCGAGCAGGATTACGTTCATCTCTTCCGACAGCCAGCGGCCCAGAATCGCCTTCTGCTGGTTGCCTCCGGAAAGATTCATGATCAGCTGCTGCGGGCCTGGCGTTTTAATGTTGAGTGAACGAATGTGGATATCGGCGTTTTTCGCTTCCCAGCTCGGTTTGATCAGGCAACCAGCGGTGAGATTGTGGCGACGCGCGCTGATGTTGATGTTATCGCGCACCGAATGCACCGGAATGATGCCTTCAGATTTGCGATCTTCCGGGCACAGCATGATGCCGGCGCGGATGGCGTCGATCGGCTGGCGAATGTTGAGCTTTTTGCCATCCAGCGTCACGTTGCCGCCGCGCAGTTTGGTGGCACCGAACAGCCCTTTCATCAGTTCACTGCGTCCCGCGCCCACTAAGCCAAACAGGCCAACGATTTCACCAGCACGCACCGTCAACGAAATCGGCGTGCGCACGCCCTTCGCCTCCACCGCGTCCAGCTGCAGGCGCACCGGGCCCAGTTCACGCGGCGCGTAACCATAAATATCCCCCAGATTGCGCCCCACCATCGCCTGCACCAGATCGTCGTGATGGGTGTTTTTCATGTCGGTGAAGGTGCGCACGTAGCGGCCATCTTTAAACACGGTGATGGCATCGCTCAGGGCAAAAATCTCCTCCATGCGATGCGACACGTACAACACGGTGCGGCCCTGCTCGCGTAGCTGACGGATGACGCGGAACAAGTGTTCAATCTCGCGCGCCGACAGCGAGCTAGTCGGTTCGTCAAAAGCGATGATGCGCGCGTTACGCGCCAGCGCTTTGGCGATCTCCACCATCTGCCATTGTCCGAGCGACAGATATTTCAGCGGCATGTCCGGATCGATATCCATGCCAAGATTTTGCAGCTGCAAACCGGCTTCATAGCGCAGCAGTTTGCGATTCACCAGACCGCGCTTGTGCGGCAGCTGGCCGAGATAGATATTTTCCGCCACGCTCATTTCCGGCACCAGATGCAGTTCCTGGTAAATGATCGCCACGCCGGCATCCAGCGCATCCACGGTGGTGTTGAAACTCTTCGGCTGGCCTTTAATGCGGATCTCGCCGCCGCTGGGCTGGTAGCTACCGCTGAGGATCTTCAACAGCGTTGATTTACCGGCACCGTTCTCCCCCATCAGCGCGTGCACTTCGCCGGAACGGCAGCTGAATGAGATGTCCTGCAGCGCTTTCACGCCGGGAAAGGTTTTGCTGATGCCATGAAACGACAGAAAGGCTTGATCAGTGTTCATGGTGACTCCTCTAAGCCTTCATGCTTCGCACTGTAACTGCGTTGGCTGCGTGAACTTACCCCGGTCACTTACAAAAGTAAGCTCCCGGGGATAAGTGCACTTGCCGCCTTGTTACAGCACGAATCATTTTGGCTAAACATTTAGATGGTGCTGCTCAAACAACGAACAACGTGATTACTTCAGCCCTTTCTTATCCAGCTCGGCTTTGAAGTTATCGCGGGTAATCAGCACCACATCGGTGACCTCGGTGAACTTCGGCGGCTCCTGATCTTTGGTCACCCAGTTGTAGAGCATCTCGCTGCTCTTATAACCGTGCACGTCCGGGCTTGGCAGCAGCGAACCGAAGAAACCGGTGGCGGATCCTTTCGACAGCTCACTCACCGCATCAACACCGTTAATGCCGATACCGATCACATCGGGCGCTTTAAAGCCCTGGCCTTCGGTGGCGCGAACGCCGCCCAGCACGGTGTTATCGTTCATGCCGAGAATCAGCCAGTGTTTCACTTCCGGATGCTGCACCAGCAGCGAGTTACCGGCGTCAAAGGCGCCTGGGATATCATTGGATTTGGTCGGCACCTGATAGATCTGCTTCTCCGGGAAACCGGCAACTTTCAGCGCGTCCATCGAACCGCTGGTGCGACGGCGTGCGGTGTCGAGTTCGTTCGCGGTGATAGCCATCACGCCGGTCTCTTTCACATCCCAACCGCGTTTCTGCATCTCTTTATACAGTTCCTGCCCCTGACGCTCGCCGATTTTGGTCGCCGCCATCATCACCAATGGCACGGTATCCATTGGCTTGCCTTTGGCGGTCACGAACTGGTCATCGACGGCAATCACTTTCAGACCGTAACCGCGCGCTTTGGCGACAATCGCGGAGCCGAGTTTCGGATCTGGCGTACAGATGACGAAGCCTTTCGCGCCGCTGGCGGCCAGGCTGTCGATGGCGTTGAGGGTTTTCTCACCGTCGGGCACGGCAATTTTGATCACTTCAAAGCCGAGATCCTTGCCGGCTTTATCCGCGAATTTCCATTCGGTCTGGAACCAGGGTTCCTCCGGTTGTTTAACGAGGAAACCGAGTTTCATGGTCTCGGCGATAGCGGATTGTGACATAACCGCAGCGAGACCTAGCGCCGCCAGCGTTTTAGTGAATTTATGCATGATGCTCTCCGGCATAATGTTGTTTTAGGCTGTTATTAACCAATCGGTGTAAACGCTACCAATCAAATCATTCTGTGGGGTACAGCTAAAAATCAGCGCGTTAGCGCAAAGGTTGTACAAAGGCTGCGCAAACGCTGGGCTAGTTGTAGCGGGAATGGACGGGAAAAATGTAGAGCGGTATCACATCCCAAAACGATGACAAAATCCTCCATATATTCAGCAAATTTAACCGGTCATTAACTTTTGCAGTGGATCACACATCCCCGCCGATGGCAGAAAAGTGCATATTCTCAGCGACTGATGACTAACCGCTTCTGCTGCCCCATTCCAGGATAGAGCCAGATAACTCACACAGGAGAATCCCAATGGGTGCTGGCGCCATAACAATTGGGCTGGATTTTGGCAGTGACTCGGTGCGTGCGCTGGCCGTGGACTGTCACAGTGGTAAAGAGCTGGAAAAAGCGGTGGTCAACTATGCAAGCTGGGCCAACGGCGAATTTTGCGATGCGCACGCCAACCGCTTTCGTCACCATCCGCAGGACTATATCGATGCGTTAGAGCAGGCGATTGTCACCGTGGTTAACGCCTTAACGCCTGAACAGCGCGCCGCCGTAGTGGGGATTGGCGTGGATTCCACCGGCTCGACGCCTGCGCCTATCGATCGTGATGGCAACGTGCTGGCGCTGCGCCCGGAATTCGCCACCAACCCCAATGCGATGTTCGTGCTGTGGAAAGATCACACTGCGATTGAAGAAGCCGAAGAGATCAATCAGCTGTGTCGTAGCGGTCGTTTCAACGATTACACCCGCTATATTGGCGGCGTCTATTCGTCGGAGTGGTTCTGGGCCAAGATACTGCACGTGTCACGCGCCGATGCTGCGGTACGTGAAGCGGCAGTGTCTTGGGTGGAACTGTGCGATTGGGTGCCCGCGCTCCTCAGCGGCACTACCGCACCCGCGCAGCTGCGTCGTGGACGCTGTGCCGCCGGGCACAAATCACTGTGGCATCCGGAGTGGCAAGGTTTGCCGCCGGCTGACTTCTTCCGCGCGCTCGATCCTCTGTTGGTCGAGCAGCTCGATTCCCCCTTATTCGCAGACACCTGGACCGCCGATGTGCCGGTGGGCACGCTCAGCAGCGAATGGGCGCAGCGCCTCGGCTTATCGCAACAGGTGATTCTTTCGGGCGGCGCGTTTGACTGCCACATGGGCGCGGTTGGTGCCGGTGCGCAGCCTTATACGCTGGTGAAAGTGATTGGCACCTCAACCTGCGACATTCTGATTGCCGACAGCGACACCGTTGGCGACCGCGCGATCAAAGGCATCTGCGGCCAGGTGGATGGCAGCGTGGTGCCGGGCGCGATAGGCTGCGAAGCCGGCCAATCGGCGTTTGGCGATATTTATGCCTGGTTCAGCCGCCTGCTCGGCTGGCCACTGCAGCAGGCGGCGCAGCACCATCCGGAGCTGCAACCGCAGTTAGCCGCGCTGCAAAAAGATCTGATCCGCAATCTCACCGAAGCCTGGGCGGCCAATCCGCAACTCGATCATCTGCCGGTGGTGCTTGACTGGTTCAACGGCCGCCGCACGCCAGACGCCAATCAGCGCTTAAAAGGCGTGATCACCGATCTCAATCTCGGCACCGATGCGCCCGCGCTGTTTGGTGGCCTGATCGCCGCCACCGCGTTTGGCGCACGCGCCATTATGGAGTGTTTCGAACAGCAGCAGATTCCAGTGCAGAGCATCCTGACGCTCGGCGGCATCGCCCGCAAATCCCCCGCCATCATGCAGGCGTGCTGCGACGTCATGAACCGTCCGCTGGATATCGTCGCCTCTGACGAATGCTGTGCGCTCGGCGCGGCCATTTTTGCCGCCGTGGCTGCGGGCGTGTATGCCGATGTGCCTGCCGCCCAGCAGGTGATGGCCAGTCCGATTGATGTGACGCTGCAACCCAACGCCGAGCGCGTGGTGGTTTATCAGCAACTTTATCAACGTTATCAAAACTGGTGCCAGGCTGCTGAACCGCAGTACGCTGCGCGCACCGCATCCGCTCAGTAAAGGAGAGATTTAATGGAACAGCACAACGTACAACAGGTGTGGTTTGTTATTGGTACGCAGCACCTTTACGGCGCGGAAACCTTGCGTCAGGTAGAACAGCACGCTCGCCAGGTAATGGACGGATTTAATCAGGCCGGCACCTTGCCGGTGTCGCTGGTGCTGAAGCCGCTGGTGAAATCACCAGACGAAGCGCTGGCATTGTGCCGCGACGCTAACCACGATAATCAGTGTGTCGGCATCATTACCTGGCTGCACACCTTCTCGCCGGCCAAGATGTGGATTGGTGGCCTGAGCATCCTGAATAAGCCGCTGCTGCAATTCCATACCCAGTTCAACGCGGAGATTCCGTGGGACAGCATGGATATGGACTTTATGAACCTTAACCAGACCGCGCACGGCGGCCGCGAGTTCGGCTTTATCGGCGCGCGCATGGGTTTGCAACACAGCGTGGTGACCGGTCACTGGCAGGATAAAGCCAGCCAGCAGCGCATCGGACGCTGGATCAATGCCGCGCTGGCAAAACAGGCCAGTCAGCAGCTGAAAGTGGCGCGCTTCGGCGACAACATGCGCGAAGTGGCGGTGACCGAAGGCGATAAAGTCGCGGCGCAGATTCAGTTTGGTTACTCCGTGAATGGCTGGGGCGTGGGCGATTTGGTCGAGGTGGTGAATAGCGTCAGCGATGGCGACGTCAACGCGCTAATCGATGAATACGAAAGCCAATATCGCTTCACCGATGCCGCCGCCGTCAATGGGGACAAACGTCAAAACGTACTGGATGCGGCACGCATTGAGCTGGGTCTGAAACGTTTCCTCGAAGCCGAGGGCTGCAAAGCCTTCACCACCAACTTTCAGACTTTGCACGGCATGACGCAACTGCCCGGTTTGGCGGTGCAGCGCTTGATGGGCCAGGGCTATGGGTTTGCCGGTGAAGGCGACTGGAAAACCGCCGCGCTGCTGCACATTCTCAAGATCCAGGCAGGCACACGCGCGGGCGGTACTTCCTTTATGGAGGATTACACCTATCACTTCTCACCGGGCAATGATTTGGTGCTGGGCTCGCACATGCTGGAAGTGTGCCCGTCCATCGCCAAAGAGGAGAAGCCGCTGATTGATGTGCAGTTCCTCGGCATTGGCGACAAAGCCGATCCGGCGCGCATGATCTTCTCCACGCCGGCCGGACGCGCGGTGAATGCCAGCGTCATCGATCTGGGCGATCGTTTCCGTTTGCTGGTGAATGTGGTGGATGCGATCGAACAGCCCAAACCGCTGCCAAAATTGCCGGTGGCCCGTGCGCTGTGGCGTGCCCAGCCGTCGCTGGCCACCGCATCAGAAGCCTGGATTCTGGCCGGCGGCGCGCACCACACGGTGTTCAGCCAGGCGCTGGATCTGGATGATATGTATCTGTACGGCGAGCTGAATGGCATTGAAGTGCTGGTGATTGATGAGGAGACGCGCTTACCGGCATTTAAAGATGCGCTGCGCTGGAATGAGGCGTATTACCGCCTGGCACGTTGATTTCGTCCTCTGCGATATTCCCCTCATCCTAACCTTCTCCCGCAAGCGGGAGAAGGAACCGTTTTATAAACGCTGTCACTCCGAACTCAACGTCTGCTTTTGCTTCAGGAAAGAGTGCTGCTTATCGCTGCACCGGCGGCTCCCTCTCCCGCGGCGGGAGAAGGAGCCTTTTTATAAACGCTGTCACTCCGAACTCAACGTATGCTTTTGCTTCAGGAAAGAGTGCTGCTTATCGCTGCACCGTCGGCTCCCTCTCCCGCGCGCGGGAGAGGGTTGGGGTGAGGGAAAGGCGGGTGAAGAAGTTAGGAGGTCAAACGCTTAACAGGTGCGTTCTGCTGGCGATCCCACATCACGGTGAGCAGGCGTTGCAGCGCGATAAATGCAAACAGCAGAATGCCGATGGCGATCTTGGTCCACCATGAACTCAAGGTGCCGTCGAAGTTAATCCACGTCTGAATCAATCCCTGAATCAACACGCCGAACAGCGTGCCCAACACCGTGCCCACGCCGCCAGACAACAAGGTGCCGCCAATCACCACCGAGGCAATCGCGTCCAGTTCCACACCCAATCCCGCTAGCGCATAGCCTGCCGAGGTATAAATGGAGAACACAATGCCCGCTAATGTCGCCAGCGTGGTCGACAACATATAAATCCTGATGGTGGTCGCGCGCGTTGACACGCCCATCAGCTGCGCCGAAGTCAGGCTGCCGCCAATCGCATACACCTGATTACCAAAGCGCGTACGGTGCGCCAGAATAATCCCGCCGAGTACCACCACCAGCATAATCAGCGCCAGCAAACTCAGGCGTCCGCCGCCAGGGATCTTCCACGCCAGACTCGACAGCGTGGTATAGAGCGGATGATCGATAGGAATCGAATTCTCCGACACCAGATAGCTGCAGCCGCGCAGGAAAAACATCCCCGCCAGCGTAATGATAAACGCCGGGATTTTCAGCGCATCGATCAGCCAGCCCATCATCGCGCCAAACAGCGCGCCCATCGCCAGCACCAGCGCAAACGCCAGAAGCGGATCGAGATGATAATCACCAATCACCCGTGCCAGGAACACGCCGCTAAAGGCAATCACCGCGCCCACCGACAGATCAATCCCGCCGGACAAAATCACGAACGTCATCCCCACGGCGATAATGCCGAGGAAAGCGTTATCGGTGAGGATATTGCAGATCACGCGCGTTGAAGCGAAGCCGGGAAATTGGCTCAGGCAAAACAGATAACCCGCCACAAACACCAGCAGCGTGATCATCAAGGGCAGATGACGTTTCATCATTTCGGGCGTCTCCGTTTCAACATGGCAATAAAGCGTGGCGACTGCAGCAGCAATACGCACATCACCACCACCGCTTTCACCACCTGATTGAGTTCAGGCTGGAAGCCGGACAGCAAAATACCGGTATTCATCGACTGAATAATCAACGCGCCAATCAGTGACAGCACCAGATTGAAGCGCCCGCCCATCAGCGAAGCACCGCCAATCACCACCGCCAGAATGGCATCCAGCTCCAGCCACAAACCGGCATTATTAGCATCGGCACCGCGAATATCCGCAGCGACGATCATGCCCGCCACCGCCGCGCACATGCCGCTAATCACATAGGTCGACATCACCACCAGCCAGCCATTCACACCGGCATTGCGCGCCGCGCGCAGGTTGATACCGACCGCTTCGATAAACAGTCCGAGCGCGGTTTTGCGCGTCAGCAGCCACACCACGAGCGCCACCAGCAGCGTAATCCATACCGGCACCGGCAGCAGCCACAGCGAACCGCTACCAAACCACGCCAGGCTATCGCTGTTGAAGGTAACGATTTGGCCCTGTGTAATCAGCTGCGCCACGCCGCGTCCCGCCACCATCAAAATCAAAGTGGCGACAAACGGCTGAATTTTTAGTAGCGCCACCAAAATGCCATTCCATAAACCGCAGGCCAGGCCGGTACCAAGCGTCGCCAGAATGATGAACGGCAAACTATGCCCCGCCACCGTCAAGGTCGCCGCCGTTGCGCCGGCAATCGCCATCACCGCGCCCACCGACAGATCGATGCCGCCGGTGGCAATCACCAGCGTCATGCCAATCGCCAGCAGCGCCACCGGCGCGGCGCGATTGAGGATATCAATCGGGCTGCCGAACAAACGGCCATCCTGAATGTGAATGGCAAAAAAGTTATTCGCCACCAGGCTATCCACCAGCAGCACCAGAATCAGCGCCACAATCTGCGGCATGCCAGGCGGCAGCTTCGGCTTACGCCGTTCGGGTTTGTCATGTGTCATAGGGGATTCAAGCATGTTGTGCTCCTCCATCGGCGATGGCGTTGACGATCGCGGCCACCGACAGCTGCTCCAGCGGGATTTCGGCCACCTGCTTCAAATCGCGCATGATCAACACGCGATCGGCATAGCCCACCAGTTCTTCGAGTTCAGAGGAGATAACCAGTAGCGCCAATCCGTCGGCGCACAGGGTTTCAATTAAGCGAATGATTTCGGCGTGCGCACCGACATCGATGCCGCGCGTTGGCTCGTCGAGGATCAGAAATTGCGGTTTGGTCACCAGCCAGCGCGACAGCAGCACCTTCTGCTGATTGCCGCCGGACAACAGCTCAACCGGCTGTTCGGCATGCGGCGTGCGAATGCCGAGACTCTTGATAAAGCGCTCGGCGATCTCCTGCTGCTCACGACGCTTGATCGGTCGCAGCCAGCCGCGCTGCGCCTGCAGCGCCAGAATGATATTTTCGCGCACCGATGCGCCACCAATGATGCCGTCGGTTTTACGATCTTCCGGACAGAAACCCATACCGAGGCGCGAAGCCTTGGCGGGCGTGCGGATGTTCTGCACTTTGCCCTTGATGGTCGCGGTGCCGCGATCGGCCCGGCGAATGCCAAACAGCACTTCGGCGGTTTCGGTACGGCCTGAACCGAGCAGTCCGGCCAGTCCCACCACTTCACCCGGACGTACCTGCAGGTTGAACGGTTCAATGGTGCCCTTCTTGCCGTAATTTTCAAACGACACCACCGGCTGATTGCTGCGCAGCGTGCTGCCCTGACGCTGCAAAGCGGTTTCCAGCAGCTCGCGTCCCAGCATCAGCTTGATCAGTTCAATCTGCGGCAGTGTGGCGGTATCGCGCGTGGCAATAAACTGGCCGTTACGCAGCACGGTGATGCGATCGGTAATGCGGTAAACCTGGTCGAGAAAATGGGTAACAAAAATCAGGCTCATCCCTTTGGCTTTTAGCTGCGCCATCAAGGTAAACAGCATTTCGACTTCATTGGCATCGAGGCTGGCGGTCGGTTCATCAAGGATCAGCACCTGCGCGGAGAGATCGACCGCGCGGCAAATCGCAATGATCTGCTGCATCGCCACCGAGTAATGCCCCAGCGGACGCGTTACGTCGAGTACAAAGCCGTAGTTGCGCATCAGCGCATCGGCGTCGCGCACCATGCGCTTGCGATCAATCATGCCGAAGCGACGCGGCTCGCGGCCAATGTACAAATTATCCGCCACCGACATATTCGGCAGCAGATTCACTTCCTGATAAACCGTGCCAATGCCCATCTCCTGTGCATCGGCGGTGTTGTGCGGCGTAATCGCCTTGCCGTTCAGGGTTACCGTGCCGGCATCGCGGGTATACACGCCTGTCAGGACTTTAATCAGCGTGGATTTGCCCGCGCCGTTTTCGCCCAGCAACGCCATGATCTCGCCCTTGCGGATGCTGAACGAGACATTATCCAGCGCCTTCACGCCGGGAAAGCCTTTGCTGACGCCGCTAATGGTCAGCAGTGCGGTTTCATCGGAGGTGCTCATCAGGTTCTACCTCGCCTTACGTCATCAAAAACCGCCCCGAAGGGCGGTTGCGGGGATCAGTAACCCATGCCTTTTTTGGTATCGAGCTGCGCCTGTGCGGAGTCCGGCAGATACAGTTTCGATTCTGTTTTGATGATTTTCGGCGGCATCGTGCCGTCTTTCTTGAATTTCTCCAGCGCGTCGAATGCCGGACCGGCCATATTAGGCGTCAGCTCCACGTTGGCATTGGCTTCACCGGCCAGCATCGCTTTATAGATATCGGGCACGCCATCAATCGAACCGGTCAGGATATCTTTGCCTGGCTTGAGGCCAGCTTCTTTAATCGCCTGAATCGCACCGATCGCCATATCATCGTTATGCGCGTAAACCATGCAGATGTTCTTGCCGTTGTTTTCCGCCTTGATAAAGCTCTCCATTACCTCTTTACCTTTACTGCGGGTAAAGTCACCGGACTGCGAGCGAATCACTTTGATATTGTCGTGGCCGGCGATGGCTTCGGCGAAGCCTTTCTTACGGTCAATCGCCACGCTGGCGCCGACGGTACCTTGCAACTCGACGACGTTACATTTTTTGTCCGCGACCGTTTTCACCAGCCAGTCGCCAATCAACTTGCCTTCCAGCACGTTGTCCGCAGTGACCACCGCCATGTACAGCGATTTGTCTTTCACCACGATGGCGCGATCGAGTAAGAACACCGGGATTTTGGCGTCTTTGGCTTCTTCCAGCACCGGTTCCCATCCCGTTTGCACCACCGGCGCAATGAAAATGGCATCAACGCCCTGCGCGATGAACGAGCGCACCGCTTTGATTTGGTTCTCTTGTTTCTGCTGGCCATCGGCGATTTTCAGCGTGATACCGCGCTTTTGCGCTTCACTTTTTGCCACATTGGTTTCTGCTGAACGCCAGCCAGATTCCGACCCAACCTGTGAGAAGCCCACCGTCATATCAGCAGCCAACACCGACGTACTCAGTGCCGAGCTCACCATGGCGGTCAAGAGTAAACGTTTCCACATAATTTCATTCCTCTGAAGGGAGTGTGTTGTAGGGGTACAAAACGCGAATTAAGCCTGGCTGAAAAGCGCGTAAACAAGCGCGACATACTTCACAAATCAGAGTGAATTAAAGGAGTTACGTGAACAGGCAATGCTTTATAGATCGTGGCATTATGGACAAAATGCCTGCTAATTATTGCGGAGGGCGTTAAATAAATGTAATAAACAGAATCGGTTATGCTTCTCACTTCTGGAAACGATTACAGCGGGCGCGTAAAGAATGGTTATTGTCTGCAGCGACAATCAATTATTGGTTTTGTGACTGCTCGCACAGAATGTGAGTGCCGGTTTCACGGCGTGTGCATTAATTTGCCGACCAGAGCGGAATAAACAGCGGATTCATTCGCAGCACGATCGCAAATACCTATTATAGAGACGGAGAAATAACGGCTTTCCAATCATGCGTTAATAGCGTGAGATTTTCTCACAAGCCCGCTAAATACCGGCCTGAATTTGCCTTAAATCGTACTTTATATGCGCGTTTAAAACGCGTAAAAGGCAAAAAAGTGTCGTTTCATGAGCGAATTAGCGCATGTTGTCTGAATTTTGTATTTTTTTATGAGTCGCGTATGGACTCTCGCCGCGTGCTCCCTATACTTGGGCACTTCCAAGTACTTTATATTTAAATGGCAATCATGACTGCATTAGATTACCTGCTGAAATTCCGCAAAGTGAATAATCTCGATAGTCTGGAAAAACTCTACGACCATCTGAATTATTCGCTGACTGATGATAAAGAGATCATCAATATGTATCGCGCCGCCGACCATCGACGTGCTGAACTGGTCTCTGGCGGACGTCTGTTCGATATGGGCCGCGTGCCGAAAACCGTCTGGCGTTACGTGATCTAATTGATTTATCCCCTCTCTATCTGCGCTCTTGCGTTGTCCAGGTCGGGCGTGCCCCGTTTGGACATGATACGCTCTGCATCGCCCTCTTCTCTGCAAACAGGATCTTGTCGATGACCCAACTGGTGAACCCGCCACGTATTGCTGGCTGGCTACTGCTGCCGCTGGCGTGGCTGATTATGACCATGCTGACCAGTGCGCTGGTGGTGGCAATGTATCTGAGCCCGCTGTTTAAACCCGAATTACGCACGACGCTGTTCTCACACGGCGGCACTTTGCTGACGCAATGGTCGATCTCGCTGCTGACTGCTGCGGTGGTATGGGCGTATAGCATTTGGGTGTGCTGGATTTTCTGTAAACGTTCGCGTCGCTTACCGCGCCATTACATTCTGTGGCTGCTGATGACCATCTTGCTGGCGTTAAAAACCTTTGCCTTCACGCCGGTGGCCGATGGCAAAGCGATTCAGACTTTACTGCTGTCGCTGCTGGCGGCTGCGGTGTTTGTGCCCTATTTCAAACGCTCTCAGCGCGTAAAACAGACGTTTATCCAGCCATAATGACGTGAGTTTCGTCAGCAATTTAATTCTGAGTGCTCTCAATGCTCACACAAACCCGTTGAAGGTTGAGATGCACCTCTCAATTCCGGATAATAGACGCCTTTCGGCTTCCCAGGTTAAAAAATGACCGATTACTTACTTCTCTTTGTTGGCACAGTGCTGGTGAACAACTTTGTGTTGGTCAAATTCCTCGGCCTTTGCCCATTTATGGGCGTGTCAAAAAAACTGGAAACGGCCATTGGCATGGGACTTGCCACCACTTTCGTGATCACGCTGGCGGCGATCTGCGCCTGGCTGGTGAATCACCTGATTCTGGTGCCGCTTGATCTGGTCTATCTGCGCACCCTCGCCTATATCCTGGTGATTGCTGTTGTGGTGCAGTTCACCGAAATGGTGGTGCGTAAAACCAGTCCGTCGCTCTATCGCCTGCTGGGTATCTTCCTGCCGCTGATCACCACCAACTGTGCGGTGCTGGGCGTGCCATTATTGAGCGTTAACCTCAATCACACCTTCCTGCAGGCGGCGCTGTATGGCTTCAGTGCGTCACTCGGCTTCTCGCTGGTGATGGTGCTGTTCGCCGGCATGCGCGAGCGTCTGGTACTGGCGAATGTTCCCGCGCCGTTTAAAGGTAACTCGATTGCGCTGATCACCGCTGGTCTGATGGCGCTGGCCTTTATGGGCTTTACCGGGCTGGTGAAATTCTAATGACCGCGATTTGGATTGCGATTATCGCGCTGGCTGCATTGGGCCTGGTGTTTGGTGCCCTGCTGGGTTACGCCTCACGTCGCTTCGAGGTGGAAGAAGATCCGATTGTTGAGCAGATCGATGAGATTTTGCCGCAGAGCCAGTGTGGTCAGTGCGGCTATCCCGGCTGCCGCCCGTATGCCGATGCGGTGGGTAACAACGGTGAAGCGATCAATAAGTGCGCGCCCGGCGGCGAGCAGACCATGCTCAAGCTGGCCGCGCTGCTCAACGTTGAACCGCAACCGCTCGACGGCGGCGCAGACGTGCTGGAGCCGATACGTACCGTGGCCTGGATCGATGAAGAGAATTGCATCGGCTGCACCAAATGTATTCAGGCTTGCCCGGTGGACGCCATCGTGGGTGCCACGCGCGCCATGCACACCGTGCTGAGCGATGTCTGCACCGGCTGCGATCTCTGCGTTGCGCCTTGCCCGACCGATTGCATTGAGATGCGCCCGGTTGCCACCACCACGGCCAACTGGAAGTGGAATCTCGACACCATTCCTGTACGGGTGATCCCGGTAGAAACCCATGCTTAATTTGTTAAACCTGTTCCGCAAAGAGAAGCTGTGGGATTTTCAGGGCGGCATCCATCCGCCTGAGATGAAAACACAGTCCAACGGTACGCCGCTGAGCCAGTTACCCCTGCCTGAGCGCTTTATCATTCCGTTAAAACAGCATATCGGCCATGAAGGCGAGATTTGCGTGGCGCCCGGCGACAAAGTGCTGCGCGGCCAGCCGCTGACCTTTGGCGGCGGACGCATGCTGCCGGTGCACGCGCCGACGTCCGGCACCATCGAAGAGATTGCGCCACACATGACGGCGCATCCTTCTGGCCTCTCCGAGCTGTGCATTTTCCTGCGTGCCGACGGCGAAGATCGCTGGACCACGCTCGATCCGCAGCCCGATTATCGCGCCCTGTCGCGTGAAGAAGCGGTAAAACGCATTCACAATGCGGGCATCGCCGGATTAGGCGGCGCGGGCTTCCCGACCGCCACCAAACTGCGCGGCGGCCTGCGCGGCGTGAAAACCCTGATCATCAACGCCGCCGAGTGCGAGCCGTACATCACTGCCGATGACCGTTTAATGCGGGATTGTGCTGCCGAAGTGCTGGAAGGCTGCCGCATTCTGGCGTGGGTGTTGCAGGCGGAACGCGTGCTGATCGGCATAGAAGATAACAAACCGGAAGCCATTGCCGCGCTGAAACAGGCATTGGGCGGCGATCGTGAATTACAGATTCGCGTGATTCCGACCAAGTATCCGTCTGGCGGCGCGAAACAGCTGACGCAGATTCTCACCGGCCTCGAAGTGCCACACGGCGGACGTTCCACCGATATCGGTGTGCTGATGCAAAACGTCGGCACCGCGTGGGCGGTAAAACGCGCCATCGTAGACGGCGAACCGATCACCGAACGCGTGGTGACGCTGACCGGCGCAGCGCTGGCGCGCCCGCGCAACGTCTGGGGACGGCTCGGTACGCCGATCAGCCACCTGCTGCAGCATGCCGGTTTTACGCCGGGATCGCGCCAGATGGTGATCATGGGCGGTCCGCTAATGGGCTTTACCCTGCCGTCGCTGAACGTGCCGCTGGTGAAAATCTCCAACTGTATTCTGGCGCCGTCGGCCAGCGAAATGGGCCACGATCAGCAAGAGCAATCCTGTATCCGCTGCAGCGCCTGCGCGGATGCCTGCCCAGCGAAACTGCTGCCGCAGCAGCTGTTCTGGTACAGCCAGGGCGGCGATCACGAAAAAGCACGCGCGCACAATATTGATGACTGCATTGAGTGCGGCGCCTGCGCTTACGTCTGCCCGAGTAACATTCCGCTGGTGCAATATTACCGCCAGGAAAAAGCCGAACTGCGCGCCATCGATCTTGAAGCGAAACGTACCGCCGAAGCGAAAGCGCGTTTCGAAGCGCGTCTGGCACGCCTGGAACGCGAAAAACAGGCGCGTGAAGCGCGTCATGAACAGGCTAAACAGCGCGTGGCGCGTAGCGATCAGGGTGAACTCGACGCCGCCGTGGCACGCGTGAAAGCGCGTCAGGAAAAAACGCCGGAGCAGGATGCTGCGGAACGCGAAGCGCGTCATGCACAAGCCTTAGCGCATCAGGCCGAGAAGCAAGCTGAAACGCAGGCGCTGAGTCGTCAGTCCGGCGATCCGCGTAAAGCGGCGGTGGAAGCGGCAATTGCCCGTGCGAAAGCGAAGAAAGCGGGCGCACCGGCGGCTGACGTCGCGCTTGCCGAGCCGCCAGCTGATGCGCCTGCGGCAGAAGTCGATCCGCGTAAAGCGGCGGTTGAAGCGGCGATTGCGCGTGCGAAAGCGAAAAAAGCTGCCGCTGCGGCAGAACCCGCACCCGCTGAGCCGCCAGCTGTCGCGCCTGCTGCTGAAGTCGATCCGCGCAAGGCCGCCGTTGAAGCGGCGATTGCGCGCGCCAAAGCCAAAAAAGCCGCCGCTTCCGCACAACCCGCTGCACCGGCACCCGCCGAGCCGTCAGCTGATGCACCTGCTGCTGAAGTTGACCCGCGCAAGGCCGCCGTTGAAGCGGCGATTGCGCGCGCCAAAGCGAAGAAAGCCGCCGCCGCTGCCGCGCAGCAGGCTGAAGCCACATCACCTGAAGTGGAGGCTGCTGCCTCTCCTGACTCCGCCGACCCACGCAAAGCGGCGATTGCCGCTGCGGTCGCCCGTGCCAAAGCGCGTAAAGCGCAGCAGCAGCCTTCGACGACTGAGGATTAAATGGCTTTTCGTATTGCAAGTTCTCCCTATACCCACAACCGCCGCAGCACCGGCAATATCATGCTGCTGGTGGTGTTTGCCGCGCTGCCGGGCATGGCCGCACAATGGTATTTCTTTGGCGTCGGTTTCTTAATTCAGGTTTTGCTGGCCACCGCCACCGCGTGGGCCACCGAAGGGGCGATTCTGCGCCTGCGTAAAACGCCGGTGTTGCCGACTTTATCCGATAACTCTGCCCTGCTCACCGCGTTGCTGCTGGGCATCAGCCTGCCGCCGCTCGCGCCGTGGTGGTTGGTGGTGTTAGGTACCATTTTCGCCATCGTCATCGCCAAACAGCTGTACGGCGGTTTGGGGCAAAACCCGTTTAACCCAGCAATGGTCGGTTACGTGGTGCTGCTGATCTCCTTCCCGGTGCAGATGACCAGCTGGCTGCCGCCCGATAGCCTGCAGGCGATCAAACCCGGCCTGCTGGATTCGCTCAGTATGATCTTCACCCACCACACGCTGGCCGGTGAAACCATGCAGCAGCTGCAGCTCGGCGTTGATGGCGTCAGCCAGGCGACACCGCTCGATACCTTTAAAACCGGCCTGCGTGCTGGGCACAGCGCCGAACAGCTGCTTGCGGAGCCGATTTATAGTGGCGTGTTAGCCGGTGTTGGCTGGCAGTGGGTTAACCTCGGTTATCTGCTGGGCGGCGCGCTGCTGCTGGCAAAGAATGCTATCCGCTGGCACATTCCGGTCAGTTTCCTCGTCTCGCTGGCGTTCTGCGCCACGCTGGGCTGGGTGTTCTCGCCGGAGTCGCTTAACTCACCGCTGATTCACCTGTTCTCCGGTGCCACCATGCTCGGCGCGTTCTTTATTGCTACCGATCCGGTGACCGCCTCCACCACCAATCGCGGCCGCCTGGTTTATGGCGCGCTGATTGGTTTGCTGGTGTGGCTGATTCGCAGCTTTGGCGGCTATCCGGACGGCGTCGCCTTCGCGGTATTGCTGGCCAATATTTGTGTGCCGCTGATTGATTACTACACTCAGCCGCGCGTTTACGGCCATCGCAAGGATTGAAGATGATCGAAGCTATTCGTAAAAATGCGGTGACGCTGGCGGCCTTTGCGGTGATCACCACCGGCGTGACGGCGGTGGTTAACTATGTCACCAAGCCGACTGTGGAGCATCAGACAGCGCTACAACAGAAAAATCTGTTAGATCAGGTGGTACCGACCGATCTGTACGACAATCACATCCAGCAAGAGTGTTATCTGGTGACCGATGCGCTGGCGCTGGGCAATGATCGCCCGCACCATCTCTATTTAGCGCGTAAAGGCGATCAGCCGGTGGCCGCCGCGCTTGAGACCACCGCGCCAGACGGCTATTCTGGGGCGATTCAGATGCTGGTCGGTGCCGATTTCCACGGCAAAGTGCTGGGCGTGCGCGTGGTTGAGCACCATGAAACGCCGGGCCTCGGCGATAAAATCGAACTGCGTATTTCAGACTGGATTAACAGCTTCAATGGCAAAGTGATCCACGGCGCGGATGACAAAAATTTTGCGGTGAAAAAAGACGGCGGTGAATTCGACCAATTTACCGGCGCAACCATTACGCCACGCGCGGTGGTCAACGCCACCAAGCGCACCGCGCTGCTGATTGAAACACTGCCAGCGAAGCTTGCTTCGCTGCCTGAATGTGGAGATGCAAATGAGTGAAGCCAAAAATTTACTGGTCGGCGGCCTGTGGAAAAATAACTCCGCGCTGGTGCAGCTGCTCGGTCTCTGTCCGCTGCTGGCGGTGACCTCAACCGCGACCAACGCTCTCGGTTTAGGCCTGGCGACCACGCTGGTGCTGACCATCACCAACAGCGCAATTTCCGCCTCGCGTCGTTGGGTGCCGGCCGAAATCCGTATTCCGATTTACGTGATGATCATCGCTTCAGTGGTGAGCTGCGTGCAGATGCTGATCAACGCCTATGCGTACGGTTTGTATCAGTCGCTCGGCATCTTTATCCCGCTGATCGTCACCAACTGCATTGTGGTGGGTCGCGCCGAAGCGGTCGCCTCAAAGAGCAGCATTCCGCTTTCGGCGCTGGACGGTTTTGCCATCGGCATGGGCGCAACCTGCGCGATGGTGACGCTGGGATCGATTCGTGAACTGATTGGCAGCGGCACGCTGTTCAACGGGGCGGATCAGCTGCTGGGGCCGTGGGCCAAAGCGCTGCGTATTGAAGTGGTGCACTTTGATTCGCCGATGCTGCTGGCGATGCTGCCACCGGGCGCGTTTATCGGCCTTGGCATGCTGCTGGCGGCAAAATACCTGATCGATCAGAAGATGAAACAGCGTGCGGCCACCCGTGCAGCAGCGCCTGAAGCGGAGCCGCAAGGCGCAACCGGGAAAGCGGTGTGAATAAAGAGAAACGCGCGCAGATCCTGACGCGCCTGCGTGATGAGAATCCGCATCCGACCACAGAACTGAACTTCAGCACGCCGTTTGAGTTGTTGATTGCGGTATTACTCTCCGCGCAAGCCACCGACGTCAGCGTCAACAAAGCTACCGCGAAGCTCTATCCGGTGGCGAATACCCCGGCAACGATGCTGGCGCTGGGCGTGGATGGCGTGAAGGAGTACATCAAAACCATCGGCCTGTTTAACAGCAAGGCGGAGAACGTCATCAAGACCTGCCACATTCTGCTGGAACAGCACGGTGGCGAAGTGCCGGAAGATCGTGCGGCGCTGGAAGCGCTGCCGGGCGTCGGGCGTAAAACCGCCAACGTGGTATTGAATACCGCTTTCGGCTGGCCGACCATCGCTGTTGATACCCATATTTTCCGCGTCAGCAATCGCACCCGCTTTGCGCCGGGCAAGAATGTGGAAGAAGTGGAAGATAAGCTGCTGAAAGTGGTGCCGGCGGCGTTTAAAGTCGATTGCCATCACTGGCTGATTCTGCACGGTCGCTATACCTGCGTGGCGCGCAAACCGCGTTGCGGATCCTGTCTGATCGAAGATCTGTGTGAATTCGACGCCAAAACCGAACTCTGAATCGCGGGCTCTGACACATCTGCTGCGTCACGGCAAATGTGCCCTTTTCAACTGCGCGCACTAAAGCTTCATAGCGGGCCCCGGCCAGCGCACTCGCTGCTGGCTTAACTGACACGCATTACGCCATAGACAAGCTGCGTATTTAACCTGCGGCGGCCTGCAACCAGGCGACCACCAGCGGCGACAGCCGGTTTTGTAACGCCGCCCTTTCGGACTGGAACAAGGTGGCGACAAAGAACGGGTGATCGGTCAATTCAATGCCGCGCACGTCGCCTTCCAAATCCCATGACGTGATCTGCAGATTCTGCGTCGCCAGCGCTGCGCTGAACTCGGCGTTGACGCCAAAGTTGCAGTGATAACCCTCATCGCTCTGTAACGCACCGTAAGCCCGAGCAATACGTGAACCCGGCTGGAAGGTCACGCTGCCACGCTGTTCCACCAGCGAACAGGCCAGTGGCGCAATCACCCAGCGACCGCTGGGATCGGTTTCCGCATGCGCCGCATCTTCCCAGCCCAGCACATTGCGCGCGTACTCAACGATGGCGTACTGAAATCCGCCGCACGAGCCCAAAAATGGCTTACCGCTTTCCCGCGCCCAGCGAAGGGTGGCAAACACGCCCGCATCATTGAGATAAGGACTGCCCGGAACCAGCCAAATCGCCTGGTAATCATTGAGGTTGTGCTGATTGAGTTCCGGCGTGGCGATCCAGTCGGCGCTGACGTTGAGTGAAAGGGTTTTTGCAGCGAGTTTTACAGCGGGAGGAATGGCCTGATGCGCAACGGCATTAGCACGGTAATCGCCAATCAGGGCGACACGAATCGACTTCATCATGACTACGTCCTTTCAGGGAAAAAAGGAGGTTACAGCAAAGTTAACCCGCTGTCTAAACGCCTTTAAACGTCGATTTGTGCGGCTTTCGTTTCCACGCATTGCGCTTATGGACGCCTGTTTATCTGCCAAATAAGGTGTCAGACCGCGCTAATCTTCGCCAGATGTCAGCTACGCAAACGTTTTCTTCTTTTACCCTGATAATTAATTCGTGGTTTTGTGCGCAGGATCAACTAATTAGCGTTCTGGAATCTTTTGACTGCTTATTACGCTCACCAATCAAGCTGTTGTGCTTATTATGCGCACACCGGCAATAATAATCTCTGTATAAATTATGGTCTTTAGCGTTATATTCTGATAAAGCCGCCCTGAGCAGTTTATATCAGGAAAATGATCTTCCCGATCTGCATTTCACCTATTTATCCTGATATAATGCCACCCAGCGAGATTTAACACTGATTTATAACTTTGTATAACGGCATTAACCCTACCTATTGCAAGTATTTCAGCGTGCAGAAAATGCTTGCCCTGTTGGACTGATTCAGCCAAATTAGTCGCCGTTTTTCCTTTCTAATAACAATGTTGCGCGGGATTACCCAGCCCGACGCAGACTTAATTCCTGTCGCAAAACAGGCTATGTTAAAACTGAGGTATACGTGTCAACTGCAAACAAACACACTGACGGGGCGCCAAGCCTCAACGCTTTTAAGCAACCGAAAGCGTTTTATCTGATCTTCTCCATCGAGCTGTGGGAACGTTTTGGTTACTACGGCCTGCAAGCCATCATGGCGGTTTACCTGGTTAAACAGCTGGGCATGTCCGAAGCGGACTCCATTACGCTGTTCACCTCGTTTAGCGCGCTGGTGTATGGTTTAGTCGCCATCGGCGGCTGGCTCGGCGATAAAGTGCTGGGTACCAAACGCGTCATCGTGCTCGGCGTAATGGTGCTGGCGCTGGGTTATGCACTGATTGCCTTCTCCGGCCATGACACCTCGATGGTGTATATCGGCATGGCGACTATCGCGGTAGGTAGCGGTTTGTTTAAAGCTAACCCGTCTTCCCTGCTGTCGACCTGCTACGAGAAAGATGACGCGCGCCTCGACGGTGCCTTCACTATGTTCTACATGTCGATCAACATCGGTTCGCTGTTCTCGATGATGCTGACGCCGTGGCTGGCCGCGAAATATGGCTGGGGCGCCGCGTTCTCGCTGTCGGTTGTCGGTCTGGTGATCACGCTGCTGAACTTCCTGTTCTTCCAGCGTGTAGTGAAAAACTACGGATCCAAGCCGGATTTTGCCCCGCTGCAGATGGGTAAACTGCTGATGACGCTGATTGGCGTGGTAGCACTGATTGCGCTGGCGGCCTGGCTGCTGCATCACCAGAGCATCGCACGTATGACGCTGGGCGTCATCGCCGCAGGTATCGTGGTGATCTTCGCTAAAGAAGCCTTGGCGCTGAAGGGGGCAGCACGTCGTAAGATGATCGTGGCCTTCCTGCTGATGGTTGAAGCGATTGTGTTCTTCGTGCTCTACATGCAGATGCCGACCTCACTTAACTTCTTCGCTATCCGCAACGTTGAGCACGCGATTCTCGGCATCACCTTTGAGCCGGAGCAGTTCCAGGCGCTGAACCCGTTCTGGATTATGCTGGCAAGCCCGATTCTGGCCGCGGTGTACAACAAGCTTGGCGATAAAATGCCGATGCCACACAAATTCGCCTTCGGTATGGTGCTGTGTTCAGCGGCCTTCCTGGTGCTGCCGTTTGGTGCCAAATTTGCCAACGAAGCCGGTATCGTCTCAGTGAACTGGCTGATCCTTAGCTATGCGCTGCAGAGCATTGGTGAGCTGATGATTTCCGGTCTGGGCCTGGCAATGGTGGCACAGCTGGTACCACAGCGTTTAATGGGCTTCATCATGGGTTCGTGGTTCCTGACCACCGCGGGTGCAGCAATGATTGCCGGTAAAGTCGCGAACCTGATGGCGGTGCCGAATGATGTGACCGATCCACACACGTCACTGGCGGTCTACAGCCATGTGTTCCAGCAGATTGGTATCGCCACCGGCGTGATCGCCCTGCTGATGTTAATCACCGCGCCACTGCTGAACCGCATGACGCAGGATGATAGTCAAACTGAACTGAAACGCGCCAGCGCCAATCAGTAAGCAGAAAGCCGGGCATGTCCCGGCTTTTTTCTACCGACTATTTCGCCGCCATTCACATTTCCTTTAACGATTTCTGCTACCCACACTTCGCTTTTTGCTCGCTTAACTTCATGATGTCGGCTCACTGTTAATCTGAGTGGAATAAGCATGGACAGGTTTGATGAGCTTGAGGTATTTGTCGCGGTTATCCAGCAAGGCAGTTTGGCCGGTGCCGCACGTTTGTTACAGCGATCGCCACCGGTGATCACGCGCACCCTCAACACCCTTGAAGCCCGCCTCGCCACCACTTTGATTGAACGCACCACGCGCCAGCTGGCACCCACCGAAGCTGGCTGGCAGCTGTTTGAGCAGGCACAGCGCGTGCTGAGCGATTATCAGCGCGCCATCGACAGCGCTCACCACAGCGGCCTGCATGGCTTGCTGCGTTTAACCGCGCCGGTGCAGTTTGGTCGTCGCCACGTCATGCCCCTGGTGAATGCCTTCCTGCAACAGCATGCGGAGATGCAGATTGAAGTGGTGCTCAGCGACAGCTATCAGGACCTGATCGAAAACGGCCTCGATATCGCGCTCCGCATTGGTGCACTGCAGGACTCTTCGATGGTGGCGCGTCAGGTTGGCACTGTGCGTTCAACGCTGGTTGCCAGCCCCGACTATCTGCAACAGGCTGGCACGCCTGTTCATCCCACTGAACTGACTCAACATGCTTTAGTGACGAGCTTGCGCCATACGCGCGAGTGGCGCTTCGCTCACGACCTGCGCGTGCGCATCACGCCGCGTCTGAGGGTTAATGACGTGGAGAGCCAGCTGGAAGCGCTACGCAGCGCACACGGCATCGGACGGCTGCTGTCGTATCAGGTTCTTGACGATATCCACAGCGGGAAACTGCTGCGCTTGCTGCCAGAATGGGAACCCGCGCCGCTTCCGGTGCAGTTAGTGACCCAGCGTGTGAAGAATATGACGCCTAAAGTGCGGCAATTTTGGGATTTTGCGCTCGAAAAGCTGCCGTTACTGCCATGCTTTGCTGAATAAACCTGAACGGTGACCGCAATTCCTGATCGCAGTCACGGGTAAATATCCCTGGCAGACTTATGCTGCTTTGATCACCACAACATTCAAGGAGAAGCCATGATGAAACTCTATTGTAAGCCCGGTGCCTGTTCGCTATCACCGCATATTGTCGCGCTGGAATGCGGGCTCGACTTCACCCAGGTGAACGTGGACCTGCAGAAGAAAGTGACCGAGCAGGGAGAAGATTATTGGCAGATTAACCCGAAAGGACAAGTGCCGGCGCTGCAGTTTGACGATGGCAGCATCCTGACCGAAGGCGTGGCGATTGTACAATATCTGGCGGATCTTAAGCCGGATCGCCACCTGCTGGCACCGACCGGCAGCCTGACGCGCTATCACACGCTGGAGTGGTTGAGTTTTGTCAGCAGCGAACTGCACAAAAGTTTTAGCCCGCTGTTCCGTCCGGATACGCCGGAAGAGTACAAAACCATTGCCCGTGCGCAGCTGGAGAAAAAGTATCAGCAGGTGAATGAGGCGTTGCAGGATAAACAGTGGCTGCTGGGATTACGCTTTACCGTTGCCGATGTGTATCTGTTCGTGGTGACGCGCTGGGCTAAAGCCATCAAGCTGGATTTAGCGGGGCTGGATGCGCTGGAAGCCTGGTTTAATCGGGTTGCAGAGCGCCCAGCGGTGCAAGCGGCATTGAAGGCGGAAGGTTTGGTTTGATCCGGCGCTATTCTTCGTCGGGTCGCTATCAGTGCGTACGCCCCAGATCGTTGGATCGTCATTCATGGTGAGCTGAATGGCAGGTGCGCAGGACTGCGCACCTCACGGGGAATTTACAGCTTTTCAGCGGCGAAATGCTGTGTCGGCTTGGCAATCGCATCCTGCGCGGCCACCAACTGCAATTCGTACTCGCCCATTTCGTGGGTTTTCAGCATCACTTCATAAACCGCCGCGGTGATGTGCTCGAGCGCATCCTGCAGCGACTTGCCTTGCAGCAGATCGACCAGCAGCAGACCGCTGGTGAGATCGCCCACGCCAACCGGCTGACGCACGCCAAAGTCCACCAGCGGACGGCTGATGTGCCAGCACTCATCGGCGGTCACCAGCAGCATCTCAAAACGATCGCTACGACGTCCGGCACGCGCCAGATGTTTCACCAGCACCACTTTCGGGCCTTTGCTAATCAGTTCTCGTGCCGCAACCACCGCTTGCTCGACGTTGGCCACTTCATGGCCGCTGAGCATCTCCAGCTCCAGCAGGTTTGGGGCGATGATGTCACTGGCGGGCAACGCCATTTTACAGTGAAACTCCGCCACGCCCGGCGCCACGATGCAGCCTTTCTCCGGATGGCCCATCACCGGATCGCAGAAGAACCACGCATGCGGATTGGCTTCCTTCACCAGACGCACGATCTCCAGAATCTGTTCGCCCTGCTCCGCCGATCCCAAATAGCCACTTAGCACCGCATCACAGGTTTTCAGGCGGTCAACTGCCGCAATGCCTTTAACGATGTCGGTCAAATGCGTGGCGGGCATTACGGTGCCGGTCCAGTGTCCATATTGGGTGTGATTAGAAAATTGCACGGTATTCAGCGGCCAAACGTTTGCGCCCATGCGGCGCATCGGGAATTCGGCAGCGCTGTTACCGGCGTGTCCGTAAACAACGTGAGATTGAATTGCGAGAATATTTTTCATTTTGCCCTGTACTGCTGTCTTGCCATAAAAAAGGGCCGGAAGCCGGCCCTGAACGCTTACTGCCAGTTAATCAGGCAGTAATGTTTTTTACCGCGACGCAACAACGTGAAACGTCCAAACAGTTTATCGCTGTCGCTGAAACGGTACTCCGCATCTGACTGTTTTTCGCCATTCAGCGATACCGCGTTAGAACCGATCATGGTGCGCGCCTGGCCGCGTGATGGCACCAGCTCAGCCGCCACCAGCGCCTGCTGCAAATCGTCTTCTGCCGTCAGCGTGATGGTTGGCATGCCGTCCTGCGCTAGTTGCTCGAAGTCCGCTTCGGTCATCGCGCTCAGGCTGCCGGAGAACAGGCTCTCGGTGATGCGTTTTGCCGCAGTTAAGCCGCTTTCGCCGTGCACCAGACGCGTCACCTGCTCAGCCAGCACGTATTGCGCGCGTGGCGCTGTGCCGCTGTTTTTGTCTTCTTCTTCCAGCGCATTGATCTCTTCAATGCTCATGAAGGTGAAGAACTTCAGGAAGCGATATACGTCGGCATCCGCAGTGTTGATCCAGAACTGGTAGAACTTGTATGGACTGGTTTTCTTCGCATCCAGCCACACTGCGCCACCTTCGGTTTTACCGAACTTGGTACCGTCAGACTTGGTGATCAGCGGTACGGTCAAGCCCCACGCCTGCTGCTGATGCAGACGACGCGTCAGATCGATACCGGAGGTGATGTTGCCCCACTGATCGGAACCGCCAATCTGTAGCACCACATCGTGACGCTTGTTCAGCTCCGCAAAGTCATAACCCTGCAGCAGGTTGTAGGAGAACTCGGTGTAAGAGATGCCCTGATCTTCGCGGTTCAGACGCTGTTTCACCGCTTCGCGGTTGATCATCTGATTCACTGAGAAGTGCTTACCGATGTCGCGCAGGAAGGTCAGCACGTTCATGCCGCCAAACCAGTCGTAGTTGTTCGCGGCAATCGCGCTGTTGTCGCCGCAATCGAAGCTGAGGAAAGGCGCGACCTGGTTGCGGATCTTATCCACCCACTCGCCAACGGTTTCAGCGGTGTTAAGTTTACGTTCTGCTGCTTTAAAGCTGGGATCGCCAATCAGACCGGTGGCACCACCCACCAGCGCGACCGGCTTGTGTCCGGCATCCTGAAAACGTTTCAGGCAGAGCAGCGGCACCAGATGGCCCAAATGCAAGCTATCAGCGGTAGGATCGAAGCCGCAATAGAGTGCAATTGGCCCTTGCGCCAGTCGCTCTGCTAACGCTTCTTCATCCGTTACCTGGGCGACTAAGCCCCTTTCTTGCAATTGTTGTATCAGGTTACTGCTGGTCATCACTGACTCCAAATTGATCAGACTGCACCTAGGCTGGTACACAGCTTTCCGCTGACGTGCGGAGACGAAAAAAAAGAGGGCTATAGCATAAAGCGCTGACGCCAACTGCGCCAGCGTTGAAAGGGGATAAAACGCAGTTTTACGGGGCTAAACGGTCAATCGACCAGCCATTGTCATTACGCTGGTAGAGGAAGCGATCGTGCAGACGATGTTCGCCGCCCTGCCAGAACTCCACGGTGTGGAATCTGACACGGTAGCCGCCCCAGAAACTCGGCAGCGGCACGTCGCCCTGCTGGAATTTCTGTTTGAGTTCGAGGAACTTGCCTTCCAGCACGCCGCGCGCCGAGATGCGGCTTGATTGCTTCGACACCCATGCGCCAATCTGGCTATCACGCGGGCGGCTGCTGAAGTACTTCAGCACCTCCAGCGGCGACAGTTTTTCCACTTCGCCCAGCACCATCACCTGACGCTCAAGGAAGTGCCATGGAAAGTGCAGCGAAATACGCGGATTCTCTGCCAGCTGCAGCGCCTTGCGGCTGCCGAGATTGGTATAGAACACCATGCCTTGCTCATCGTAATGCTTCAGCAGCACAATGCGCTGATAAGGTTGGCCGCTGCTGTCAACGGTGGCGACCGTCATTGCCGTCGGATCCGGCAACTGCGCGGTGCAGGCCTGCTGCAGCCACTGCTCAAACAGCGCCAAAGGGTTATCGGGCAGATCTTTACGTCGCAGCCCGCCGCGGGTGTATTCACGACGCAGATGGGCAATATGTTGCAAGCTGTCACTGTCGCTCATGCTGTTTCTCTTTCTCACGTTTACTGAACGGAGGTATCCGCGTTCTGCAATTCACAATCATTAATCACGATTTTGTTATTACGTTCAACAAAAGCGCCATTGCCTTTTGACCAGAAGACGTAAGTGCCGTCGCTGTAGCGCGCGCCAGAGGCCGACACCGTTTGTGCCAGCGTCAGGGGCTTACCATCCAGAATAAAGCTCACCTGCTGCTTCGCGTTATCCTGAGTAACCGTCAGCGGCAAAGTGCCGCACTGATAGCGCAGCTGTTGCGGTGCCTCTTCCTGCTTATGCATCATGCCGCAGCCACTTAATAGCGCCACGCTGCTCAGTATCATCATTATGTTTTTCATTTTTACCTCTTAACGACCAAGTCGGGGATTGGCGGGGTAAATTGCGCCCAATACGCTCATGTCCCGCGCGCCCGTTACCGCCGGCAGGTTGCCCGGTAACCCATTTAATGTGCGAAACGCCAGCCACGCAAAGGCCAGCGCTTCCATATCATCACCGCTGATGCCCGCTTCGTCGGTGGTACCGACTTCCGTTCCCGACAGATGCGTGGCCAGCCGCGCCATCAGCAGTGGATTTCGGCTGCCTCCGCCGCAGACCAACAGACGATCGCAACCGTCGTTGAGCTGCACCTGCTGCGCAATGGTTAACGCCGTCAGCTCAGTCAGCGTAGCCTGTACATCCTGTGGTGCCAGCGCCGGGAAACGCTGCAGCTGCTGCTCGATCCAGCTGAGATTGAAATATTCGCGCCCGGTGCTTTTTGGCGGCGGCAGTGCAAACCACGGATCGCTGAGCATCAACTCCAGCAGCGCTGGAACCACCTGTCCGCTGCGCGCCCAGGCGGCATCTTTGTCGTAAGGCAAACCTTTGTTGCGCCAAATCCACGCATCGATCAGCATATTGCCCGGCCCGGTATCAAAACCGCGTACCGGCTGGCCGGGGATCAGCAGTGACAGATTAGCGATGCCGCCGATGTTCAGCACCATGCGGCGCTCAGCGCTGTCCATTAACAGCGCCTGATGGAAAGCCGGCACCAGCGGCGCGCCCTGCCCGCCGAGCGCCATGTCGCGGCGACGAAAATCCCCAATCACCGTGACGCCGGTTGCCGCCGCGATCTGGTTGTTATCGCCAATTTGCAGTGTATTCGGCGCATCACTTTGCGGCTCATGCCACACCGTTTGTCCGTGGCAGCCAATCGCCATAATGTCGCTGGCCTCCAGCGACTGCTGGTGCATCAAGGTTAAAACTGCCTCGGCGAACAGCTTGCCCAGCCGCGTATCCAGCTGCCCGAGCTGCGACAGCGTCAAGGTTTGCCCCTGACAAATGGCCAGCACCTGCTGGCGCAATTCCTGCGGGATGGGATGACAATAGCTGGCCTGCTGCGCCACCATTTGACCATCAATGGCCGCCAGTACCACGTCCACGCCATCAAGGCTGGTGCCGGACATCACGCCAATATAGCGTCCTGATTTCATAGCGGTTCACTCCCTTAACATCGTCTGGCTTAAGCCTGGCAAATTACCGGGTCTAATTCTATGATAAAATTCCGCTTTTCAGCGTCACTGCACAGTGCATTCCAGCTCAGCAATATTTTCGTTGGGTAATTGAATTTTTGTTGAGGGACGATGGTCTATGCTTCGCCCCAGCCGCGTTTTATACGGACTTAGCGTCATTTGCCAGTTTTCTGTCTTATACTCTGTGCAGTACAGGATGAGAAACATGGCGTTTTTTTGCATTAAGGAGCGTTCTGATGATTAAGCGTTTTGTAGCCGTGGCGTTGACCGGCTTAACTCTGGCAGGTTGTGCCAACGACAGCACCCTTTCCGGTGACGTTTACAGCGCCAGCGAAGCTAAACAAGTACAAAGTGTTTCCTATGGCACGCTGGTTTCTGTTCGTCCGGTGAAAATCCAGGGCGGCGATGAAAACAACGTGATTGGCGCAATTGGTGGTGCAGTACTGGGCGGTTTCCTCGGTAACACCATTGGCGGCGGCAGCGGTCGCAGTCTGGCAACCGCTGGCGGTGCGGTACTCGGTGGCGTAGCCGGTCAGGGCGTTCAGGGTGCGGTCAACAAATCTGACGGTGTCGAGCTGGAAATCCGCAAGGATGATGGCAACACCATCATGGTGGTGCAGAAGCAAGCTGCCACCCGTTACTCGGTTGGCCAGCGCGTCGTGATGGCGTCAAACGGCAGCCAGGTTACCGTTTCGCCACGTTAAGCGAACAGATAAAAAAAACCGACGCCTGGCGTCGGTTTTTTTATTTCTCGCGGTTATGAAACTCAAGAATGTTTTTTTCCAGCCGCGCAATCAGCGTCACCATCTGATTGATCTCCTCCAGGCTGATGCCGGAAAGAATGTCATCGCGCGTGGCATCAATCACATTCTCAACCTGCTCGATAATCGGCTCAGCCTGCTTGGTCAACTTGATGCGCTTGGCGCGACGATCGTTGGCGCAGGTCGCGCGGGTGATCAATCCTTTCTCTTCCAGCTGATCCAGCGTGCGCACCAGTGAAGGCTGCTCAATGCCGATCGCTTTGGCCAGCTGAATTTGAGACTGCTCTGGCGGGAGTTGATGAATATTGTGTAGCGTCACCCAGTGTGTTTGTGTCAACTCAAGCGGTTTTAAACGCTGATCGATTAACGCGCGCCAAATGCGCACCAGACGAGACAGATCGGTTCCCAAGGGCGTATCCATTGCATCTCCTTATAATTAGCTTGCTAGCTATTAAGCCAGATTTTACACTATTCTGCGAGTTTACCTGGCAAATTACAAATACCAGGCCTGCATATACGCTTGCCGTCTACGCGCTATTTAGATGATTCCCGGTCAAAAAGGATGATGACACGTGTCCCTAACCGCCTTTTCCCCCAGCGCCCCGCTTACCGACCTGGTGTTCGGTGCGTCGCTGTTTTTTCCGCCGCTGTTTAAAGCGGTGTTACTCGGTTTCTTTTTCTGGTTGTTGATTCACCCGCTGATACGCGGCTGGATCTACTCTGGCGATGTCTGGCATCCCACCTTGATGGACCTTTCCCTGTTTGTACTGTGCGTCGCTGGCGCATTGTGGTTACTGAGCCTCGGATAAATCACTATGAAATTCAACCCTTTTAAGTATTTTTCAACCCTGGTGATTTTTGCGCTGGCCCTGCTTGCCGGATGGTGGATGTGGAATTACTACATGCAATCGCCATGGACGCGTGACGGCAAAGTGCGCGCCGAGCTGGTGGATATCACGCCGGAAGTGTCCGGTCGCATCATCGCTCTGGAAGTGCGCGACAATCAGTTTGTGCATAAAGGCGACGTGCTGCTGAAGCTCGATCCGGTGCCGTGGCAAATTGCGCAGGCCAATGCCGAAGCCCAACTGGCTAAAGCGCAGGCCGATCTGGCCAAAGCGCAGCATGAAGCCAATCGCCGCGCCAGCCTGCCGCGCAACGTCATTTCAGCGGAAGATATGGATGCCGCCCGCTTAACCGCCAATGCTGCCGCAGCGACGGCAAAAGCGGCGCAGGCTAGCCTCGATCAGGCACGCTGGAATCTTGATCAAACCACCATTACTGCGCCCACCGATGGCTGGATCAGCAACCTGACGCTGCGCACCGGCAACTATGCCAGCGCCGGTACGCCGCTGTTTGCGCTGGTCGACAGCCACTCTTACTACGTGATGGGCTATTTCGAAGAGACCAAGCTGCGCCATATTCAGCCCGGCGCTGCCGCGCAAATTGTGTTGTACAGCAACGGCGCGCGCTTGCAGGGTTCAGTGGAAAGTATCGGACGCGCCATTTATGACCAAAGCGTCGCCAGCGATGGCGGGCTGGTGCCCGATATCAAGCCTAATGTGCCCTGGGTGCGCCTGGCGCAGCGCGTGCCGGTACGTATTCGCTTTGACGCGTTGCCGGAAGGTGTGCCGCTGGTGGCAGGCACCACCTGCACCATCTCCATTGCCGACTGAGGTTGTGATGAATTTTCAGTGGCTGGCCTGGCAAAATCTGCCGTGGATAAAAGCAAGTTGGGGCGAGTGGCGCTACGCGCTGCGTAATGGCATCGCGATGTGTCTCGCCTTGACCATCGCCTATGCGCTGCAACTCGATCAACCTTACTGGGCCATGACCTCGGCGGCGGTGGTGAGTTTTCCCACCGTCGGCGGCGCCATCAGTAAAAGTCTGGGGCGCATCGTTGGCAGTTTGCTCGGTGCCAGCGCCGCGCTGCTGATCGCCGGACACACGCTGAACGAACCCTGGCTGTTTGCCTTTTTCATGGCCGGGTGGCTGGCGTTCTGTACCTGGATCGCCAATCACTACCAAAATAACGTGGCCTACGCGTTTTCGCTGGCGGGTTATACCGCCGCCATCATCGCTTTTAGCAGTGTCAACATCACCGATGTCACTCAGCTGTGGGATATCGCTCAGGCGCGCGTGTGCGAAGTGATCTCCGGCATCCTGTGTGCCGGATTGATGATGATGATTCTGCCCAGCACCTCAGATGGCAACGCACTGATGAGTTCACTGCGTCAGATGCACGCGCGTTTGCTGGATCATGCGGTGTTATTACTGCAGCAAAGCAGCACTGATAACGTGCGCACCGCCCATGAGAATGTCATTAGCCAGATTCTCACCATGAACCTGCTGCGCATTCAGGCGTTCTGGAGCCACTATCGCTTCCGCCGCCAGAATAACGTGCTGAACTATGTGCTGCACCAGCAGCTGCGTCTCACCAGTGTACTCTCAAGCCTGCGCCGCATGTTGCTGAACTGGCCCGATGCGCCACCCGAACTTTACGACGCCATGGCCAAACTGTTGCAGGAACTGGCGCAGCCGCAGTGCGACAAATACCGTTTGGCGCTGATTCTGCGTGGCATCACGCCATCAGCAACCGGTGATTACCGTCAACGCGCCTTCGTCCAGCGACTGCGTTATTTCTGCTGGGTGTATCTCAATGTGAATCGCTGGATTCGCCTGATTGAACGCGCCGATGCCGATACCCGTTTTCAGCCGCCGTATGCGCCCTCGCTGGCGCGCGAAAGCGACAGTGCTGAAGCCGGCTGGAGCGCGCTGCGAACCTTCAGCGTCATCATGCTGGGAAGCGCCTTTTGGATCACCACGCAATGGGATTCCGGTGCCGCCGCCCTGACGCTTACCGCCATCGCCTGCGTGCTTTACTCCTCCGCGCCCTCGCCCAGTGGCAGCGTCTCGCTGTTGCTGAAAACCTTGCTGTGGCTGTCGCTGTTTAGTTTTGTGCTGCAGTTTGGTTTGATGGTGCAAATCAGCGCGCTGTGGCAGTTTTTACTGGTGCTATTCCCGCTGCTGCTCACCTTGCAGTTGTTCAAACTGCAGCAGAAGAAACGCGCCGGGATGTGGGGGCAATTCATTGTTTTTATGGGATCCTTTATCGCCGTCACCAATCCGCCGGACTGGGATTATCAAAGCTTCCTCAATGACAATATCGCCAAGGTGTGCGGCGTAATGCTGGCGTGGCTGGCGTTTCAGGTGCTGCGTCCCAGTTCCGATGCGCGTCGCAGTCGTCGGCATATTCGTGCCCTGCGCCATGCGTTTCTCGATCAGCTTCGCCGCCATCCGCGCCTGAGCGAAAGCCACTTCGAATCACAGATTTATCATCATATTAGCCAGCTCAGTAACAGTCGGGACGAGCAGGCGCGCGTCTGGCTGCTGCGCTGGGGCGTGGTGTTACTGAACTGTTCCCACATTGTCTGGCAGCTGCGCCAATGGCAGCCGACGTCGGCTACGCTCAGGCAAATGCGTGATAGCAGCCTGCAGGATCTGCAACGAATTATAAGTCTGCGCGGCGTGCATCACACCGCGCTGCAGGCCACGCTGGATGAGCTGGAAACCCTGATTGAGCAACTGCAGCAGCAACAGGAGAGCGAAGCCAATACGCTGGCGGGCATTTTGTGGCGCCTGCGCTGCTCACTGGCCCAGTTAGCGCAGGCGGTACCGGATTGATTACTGACAATATTGCGTGGTCTGACGATTAAAATCATCCTGCAACTGCTGCAGCGATTTCTGTCCTTCAAAGCGGGTTTTATCCTGATCGGACATCGGTTCAATTACCAGCGCCTTCTCTTCTGAAGAGTAGATAAAGCGGCGATACAAAGTGGTGCCGGTGAAACTTTTGCCCTGAATACCGCCGCACACCACTGTCATCGCATGACGATAAGTTTCGCTGTGGGTGAAGTTGGTTTCGGTGGCGCTGCGCAAGACATTTTCGCAGCCATTGGCTTCGAGCCGATGAAGGGTGTGCTGGGTTAGCCATTCACGGCCACGCGCAATTTTCTCACAGCCGACGCGCAGCGGATTGGTATCAATGGTGCGTTGCAGTTGTCGACTGGCATCTAAACGCAGCTGTGTGTCGTTGGGTTGATCGCATCCCACCAGCAATAAACATAACAACATCATCCCACGCGCTTTCATTCCTGCCCCTGAAGGTTTTATTCCTGAATCAATATCATAGGATGGAAAAACCGCGGAGAGTAGCAAGAAAATGGGTCAACTTTTTTCAGCGTGAGGAAATGGGGGCGACAAGCTGCTGCCGCCCAAAGCATTAAATTACGCCGCAGGCAAAACGCGCCCCGCCGCCGCCAAGCGGTTGCGGATGGTCGGCATGATTATCGCCGCCCACATGCACCATCAAGGCTTTACCTTTGATTTCACTCAGGGATTTGATGCGTGGCGCAACGACCGGGTACGTCGCCTTGCCATCATCTGTGACAAACAGCGCGGGTAAGTCGCCAAGGTGACCATCGGCATACGGACCAAGATGCTTGCCGGATTTTTGCGGATCGAGATGTCCGCCCGCCGCACCGGCCGCCACCGTTTTACCGTCCGACTCGCCCGGTTCACAGCTGCCTTTAGCATGGACGTGGAAACCATGAATGCCGGGTTTCAGGCCGCTTAACGCTGGGGTAAATTGCACACCGTATGGCGTTTCGCTAAGCGTGACGGTGCCAATCGCTGCCCCGATGCCTTGCGCCGTGGTTTCATGCAGCGTGACTTCTTCTGACGCCGCCTGCGCACCCGCGGCGCAGGCCAGAGCCAGCATAACAATGAGGGTTTTCTTCATAACGTCTCCTTACGGTTAGATTCCCTCTAAGCCTGGACTGCTTTCATCCAGGCTGCCGTAATTTGACGCAGCTTTACGCTTTAGGGCACATCGTAGCCGATGGCGGCTTTACGGATGCGGAACCATTGCTGGCGATCCAGCGTCAATTGGCACGCGCCAACCGCCTCTTTTACACGTTCGATTTTACCTGATCCAATAATCGGCAGCGGACGGCTTGGCAGTTTCATCACCCATGCATACACCACCTGCTCGATATTGCTGGCGCCGATCTCCTGCTTAACCTGCTCCAGCTCATCGCGCAGCGGCTGATAATGCGGATCGTTAAACAGGCGACCGCCGCCGAGGCATGACCACGCCATCGGGCGAATGCGATTTTGCTGGCACTGGTCAAGCGAGCCATCCAGCAGCGACGTTTGTTCCAGTGGAGAGATCTCCAGTTGATTGGTGACCAGACTGAACGGCAAACGCGATTGCAGCAGCGTGAACTGCGAGGCGGTGAAGTTGGAGACGCCAAAATGGCGTACTTTGCCGCTCTGATGCAGCGCCGTAAAGGCTTCGGCAATCTCATCAGCGTCCATCAACGGATCCGGGCGATGAATCAATAGCAAATCGAGGTAATCGGTATGGAAATGGCGCAGCGAATTTTCGGCGCTGTGCAGAATGTGGCTGGCTTCGGTGATGTAGTGACCAATACGGTGTTCAGGCTTTGCGCGCGTCGCAATGCCGCATTTGGTGACGATTTGCAGCTTCTCACGCAACCCTGGCGCGAGGCGCAGCGCGGCACCAAAGGCGGCTTCACATTGGTAATCGCCGTAGATGTCGGCGTGATCGACGGTGGTGATGCCCAGCGCTAAATGGTGCTCAATAAACTGCACCACATGCTGCGGCGTCATGCCCCACTCCATTAAACGCCAGTAACCGGCGATCAGCGGTGAAAATGAGGGTCCCTGCGGTGCAATAGCCTGCGCTTGTAACATGGTTAAACTCCCAAAACACGGTTCCAGATGACGAAAGCGGGAGTATAACGGAAAGGCAAATCATCGTTTTCTTAAAACAGTTCCGGTTGTTGTGGATCATGATCTTCATCCACTTTTTGCTGCCGCTGCAGGCGCAAAAAGCGTTGCCGGCACAAGCGCAGCACATCGCGCTTTTGCGCATCGCTGAATTTCATCCAGTTAAAGCGCTCTTCCCGGCTGCGTAAACAGCCACGACAATAGCCACGCGCGTCACTCTGGCAAATACCTCGACACGGGCTGGGAACAGGGAAGAACTCGAGTTGCTCGGCCACATCCACTCCGCAATTAACATCTCATATCACATTGATAACAGCTTAATGACATTGTGCAAAGCGTAGACGCCCATTGCGCATAATCAAGCCATTACGCTGTCTGGTTACGCCTGTTTACCAAATAGCCAGCATTTATCGGATTTGGATGGTTTATGTTTACTCTTGGTTAAGGTTTTCCTCAGCTTGTCTTCATACGATTGTCACACGACTTCTTACCGTTGAGTTTTCATGAGATTCCCGACCACCCTGCAGTGCGGCACCAGCGGATTTAACCTTATCGCAGCGCTGTTCTTCGCATTAGTTTTGAATGCCCTGTTCTTGCTGCGTGCCTGGGAAATGATTCCTTACGATCATCCCCACGATTATCTGTTCGCCGCCAGTATTCCGCTGGTACTGGCCTCGGCTTTCTATTTTATTTTCTCACTTGCTGCATGGCCTTATCTGCGCAAGCCATTGCTGATTGTGCTGGTGTTCGTCAGCGCCGCCGCCAATTACTTCATGCACAGTTTTGGCACGGTGATCGACACCAATATGATGCAAAATGTCTTTGAATCCGACCCGCAGGAAGCCTCAGCGTTGTTCAGCAGCCGCTATCTACTCTGGATGTTATTGATGGGGATGGTGCCGGTGGCGTTGATTTGCGGCGTGCGTATTCGTCGTGGACCACGCTGGTGGTGGAATCTGCTGCAACGCCTGACGGGCGCACTGGGCGCAATATTGGTGATACTGCTGATGGCGGCGCTGTTTTACAAAGATTACGCCTCGCTAATCCGCAATAATAAAAATCTGATCAAGATGATTACCCCGGCCAATATCGTCAGCGGCACCGGCCACTATGTCGATCAACGCTATCTGCAAGGTAGCCAGGCGCTGGTGAAAATCGGTGAAGATGCACATAAAGGTGCGTTAATCTCCGCCGCAACCCGTAAAACGCTGGTGGTGTTAGTGGTAGGCGAAACGGCGCGCGCCGAGAACTTCTCGTTGGGTGGTTACGCGCGAGATACCAATCCAGAACTGAAAAAACAGCAGGTGATTTACTATCCCAACGCCAGTTCCTGTGGCACAGAAACCGCCATCTCGGTGCCCTGTATGTTCTCGAATATGCCTCGCATGCATTACGACGCCAATCTGGCGCACCACCAGGAAGGCGTACTCGACATCCTCGCCCATGCGGGCGTAAGCGTACTGTGGCGCGAAAATGATGGTGGCTGTAAAGGCGCCTGTGACCGCGTGCCGCACACCGATATGACGCAGTGGAAACTGCCGCAATATTGTCACGATGGTTTTTGCCAGGATGAGGTGTTGCTGCATCGTCTTGATAACTATGTTGCCAGCCTGCACAACGACGGCATTATCGTGCTGCATCAGATGGGCAGCCACGGCCCAGCCTATTATCAGCGTTATCCGGCTGAGTTCCGCCGTTTCACGCCCACCTGCGACAGCAAGCAGATTCAGGATTGCGATCATCAGGCGCTGGTGAATACTTACGATAACTCGCTGCTGTATAGCGACGACATGCTGAGCCGCACCATCGATAAGCTTAAAGGCCTAAGCGATCACTTCAATGTTGCGCTGGTTTATCTCTCCGATCACGGCGAATCGCTTGGCGAGCGCGGGATGTATCTGCACGGCGCGCCTTACCTGTTTGCGCCTGCGCAGCAAACACACATTCCTCTGCTGATGTGGATGTCACCGGGATACGCGGCGGCGTACCACATCAATGATACCTGTTTACGCCAGCAAGCGGCTGACGCCAAGGTTTCGCAAGATAATCTTTTCCATACGGTTTTAGGCATGTTCAATATCCAGACGCAGCAGTATCAGCCGCAGCTAGACATGATCAGATCGTGCCAAACTGCCGCCTGAGGGTTGCGTTAGACTGACTGGTCTAATAACCTGCCCCCCATGAATAAGACTCTGCAACGCAACGATACCCGTGAACACCTGCTCGCTATTGGCGAGCAGGTTTGTTTACAGCGCGGCTTTACCGGCATGGGTTTGATCGAGATGCTGGCGCTGGCGGAAGTCACGAAAGGCTCGTTCTACCACTATTTCGGTTCGAAAGAGGCCTTTGGCGTGGCGCTGATTGAGCGCTACTTCAGCCATTTCCAGCAGCAGATTGATCAGCAGTTGAGTCTGCCCGATTTAACGCCGACCGAGCGGTTGTTAGCGCATTTCCGCTATGGCGAACGGCTGTTTATCGAGCAAGGTCATATTGTTGGCTGTCTTGGCGTAAAATTGTCAGCCGAAGTGTGCGATCTCTCTGAGCCGATGCGCGATGCACTGCAACAGGGTGCCAACGCCATTATCGCTGCCTACACGCGCTGTTTGACTGAGGTGGCAGCTGAGCAGCCGCTGCCGTTTGGGCAAACGCCGCAGCAGCTGGCGCAGCGCTGCTACTTGCTGTGGCTTGGAGCCAGTTTGCAGAGCAAGATTTCCCGAGAGCCGGGCCCGATTAGCCTGGCACTCGACACCATCGAACAGTGGCTGATAAGTCACTGATTTTTAAAAACCCCATTTACTAGACGACCGGTCTTCCTGGAGCAATAAATATGGCGAGTAAGCAGCTGTTCTCCCCACTTAAAGTGGGCGCGATTACCGTACCGAACCGCATTTTCATGGCCCCGTTGACGCGTCTGCGCAGCATTGAGCCGGGCGATATCCCTACGCCGCTGATGGCAGAATATTATCAACAGCGCGCCAGTGCCGGTTTGATCATCACCGAAGCCACCCAGATCTCTTTCCAGGCGAAAGGCTATGCCGGTGCGCCGGGTCTGCACACACAGCAGCAAATTGCCGCGTGGAAAGTGATTAACGAAGGCATTCATGCCGCCAACGGTCACAGCGCCGTGCAGCTGTGGCACACCGGCCGCATTTCTCATAACAGCGTGCAGCCCGAAGGCAAAGCGCCGGTCGCCCCATCCCCACTAGCGGCAGGTACGCGCACGTCCCTGCGCACCGCGGATGGTTCTGTTTATCGTGAAGACACCTCCGTGCCACGCGAGTTGTCAGTGGCTGAAATTCAGCAAATCGTACAAGATTTTGGTCAGGCCGCCGCCAATGCGCGCGAAGCCGATTTCGACCTGCTGGAGCTGCACTCCGCGCACGGCTATCTGATGCACCAGTTCCTCGCACCAGGCTCAAACCAGCGTACCGATGAGTACGGCGGTTCGATTGAAAAGCGTGGCCGTTTCGCGCTGGAAGTGGTGGATGCGGCGATTGCTAACTGGTCTGCCGATCGTATCGGTATCCGCGTTTCGCCAATCGGTGCTTTCCAGAATCTGGACAATGGCCCGGAAGAAGAAAAAGCGGCGCTGTGGTATATCGCCGAGCTGGGCAAACGCGGCATCGCCTATCTGCACCTTTCTGAGCCAGACTGGGCGGGCGGACAGCCTTACAGCGATGCATTCCGTGAAAAAGTGCGTGCCCTGTTCCCAGGCGTGATCATCGGTGCCGGTGCTTACACCGTTGAGAAAGCCGACGATCTGATTGCGCGTGGCCTGATTGACGCCGTGGCCTTTGGTCGCGACTTTATCGCCAACCCGGATCTGGTTGCCCGTCTGCAGCAGGATGCGCCACTCAATCCGCAGCGTCCTGAGAGTTTTTACGGTGGCGGCGCGGAAGGTTATACCGATTATCCAACCCTGTAAGAAAATGGCTGCCGCGGCGGATAGGCGGCAGCGTTATTTCATCAGTGTGTATACTAAGTTGCTTGTCATGCACTGATGACGTTTTAAAAAAAGAGGATGTTATGCGTTTACTTCACACCATGTTACGCGTTGGCGATTTACAACGTTCAATCGATTTCTACACCCGCGTGCTCGGCATGCGCGTACTGCGTCAAAGCGAAAACACCGAGTATAAATACACTCTGGCATTCGTTGGCTACACCGAAGAGAGCGAGGGCGCGGTGATTGAGCTGACTTACAACTGGGGCGTGGATAAATACGATCTCGGCAACGCTTACGGCCATATCGCGCTGGGCGTGGACAATGTGGCTGACACCTGCGAACGCATTCGCAGCGCGGGCGGCAACGTAACGCGTGAAGCGGGCCCGGTAAAAGGCGGTTCGACTATTATTGCGTTTGTTGAAGATCCAGACGGCTACAAAATCGAGCTGATTGAAAACAAACATGCCGGTCACGGCTTAGGCAACTAAGGTTGCTCGTCAGCCTGCTATTTGCAGGCTGACTTCCCTCTCCTGCTGCACCCTCCTGCGATTTTTGCCATAATGCGCGCTGCCCTATTTATTGCCATGAGATCCTGATGTCTGAATCGAACGCTTTAAACGCTCTCCACCAACGCTTCCGCGGTTTTTATCCTGTTGTGATCGACGTTGAAACTGCGGGTTTCAATGCTCAAACCGATGCACTGCTGGAAATTGCAGCCACCACGCTGAAAATGGATGAAGACGGCTGGTTGCACCGCGATGAAACGCTGCACTTCCATGTGGAACCGTTTGAAGGCGCCATTCTGAATCCTGCGGCGCTGGCGTTTACCGGCATCGATCCCACCAATCCGCTGCGCGGTGCGGTAAGCGAATATGAAGCCCTGCATGCGATTTTTAAAATGGTGCGCAAAGGCACCAAAGATAGCGGCTGCAATCGCGCCATTATCGTGGCGCACAATGCCACTTTCGATCTCAACTTCGTGATGGCGGCCGCCGAGCGCGCCAGCCTGAAGCGCAATCCGTTCCACCCGTTTGCCACTTTTGATACCGCGGCACTGAGCGGTTTAGTGCTGGGGCAAACCGTGTTGGCGAAAGCCTGTAAAGCGGCGGGAATGGAGTTTGATAGCACGCAGGCGCATTCGGCGCTGTATGACACCGAGCAAACCGCGACGCTGTTCTGTGAGTTGGTAAACCGCTGGAAACGCCTGGGCGGCTGGCCGCTGGCTTTTAGTGAAGAATCCGCAGACGAGGCGTCTGCCGGGTAACTAAAGAAAAGGCCGACATGTGTCGGCCTTCTGCATTATTCCGCTTCTTTATACTTCTCAGCGGTATCTTTCAGCAGTGGCTGAAGTTCACCGCGCTGGAACATCTCAACGATGATGTCGCAGCCGCCGACCAGTTCACCATCGACCCACAGCTGCGGGAAGGTTGGCCAGTTAGCGTATTTTGGCATTTCAGCGCGAATATCCGGGTTCTGCAGAATGTCCACGTAAGCGAAACGCTCGCCACACGCAGAAAGCGCCTGCACGGCTTGCGCCGAAAAACCACAGCTTGGCAGCTTTGGCGAACCTTTCATGTACAGCAGAATCGGGTTTTCTGCGATCTGACGCTGAATTTTTTCAACAGTACTCATTATTGCCTTCCTTAATCTTCTACTTCGTGTTTGTTTATTGTAGCGATTTCGCTCCCGGACTGAAAACGGGATTTTGCGTTTGCACTGGCTAATCGCCATGTTTGTTAAGTTAACGCATGACAAATAACATTTTCATATCATTAATTGGCATTAATAAATTAATAATTAGCAATAATTTCGCTGTGTTAACCAGCTGAAATCGCTCATTTTTGCTACAGAATCAATCTGGTAACATATTAATAGAAAAAGGCCTTACCTTTTGTAAAAAAAGTGGATTAGAATTGCCTCGGCGCTGGTCACTTGATCAGATTTCTCTCACTTTTACGCAGTCTGCTATGATTCAGCCTGCTTAACCTGTAACCGGATTATGCGTCTACTAATTACGCTTTTCATACTGGCTTTCGCCCAACTGTTCTTTAATGTGGCCGCTGCATCTCCGCATGCGCCCGTTAACGCCAGTTCGCTTAAAGCAGAGAAAAAGAGCGCACGTGAAGACGAGCGCCGCAAACGACGTCCGGTAAAAACCACCACCAAAAAATCGCGTCTGACCGCTGTTCAAAAATTCAAACTCAAAAAACAGACCAAAACAGACATCGCGCTGCACAAAACCACCAGCAAAAAATCCCCGCTGAAACTCTCTGCTAAGAAATACGGTCATCAACGTTTAGCGAAGAAAACGCCCGAGATCGCCGTCGATGATGAAGCGTTAGCGCTGACCGGCATCAAAATGAGTAAAGCGCACCGCCAGCGTTATCAAAAAGCGCGTGAAACGGCGATGACCAAATTAATGGGTCAACTCGGCAAACCTTATCAGTGGGGCGGCGCTTCGCCACACACTGGTTTCGATTGCAGCGGCCTGGTATGGTACGCCTATAAAGATCTGGTGAAATTCAAACTGCCACGCACCGCCAATGAGATGTATCACCTGCGTGATGCGGCACCGATTAAGCGTGAAATGCTGGAGAAAGGCGATCTGGTGTTCTTCCGCATCAACAATCGCGGTACCGCCGACCATGTGGGCGTTTATCTTGGCAATGGCAAATTCATTCAGTCGCCGCGTACCGGCAAAGATATTCAGATTAGCGCATTGGGTGAGGATTACTGGCAGAAGCACTATGTGGGCGCGCGTCGTATGATGACGCCAAAAACCATTCGCTAGTTGTTGCGCAACAGACATAAAAAGCCGGATGCTGTTCTCAGCTCCGGCTTTTTTGTTAGTGCATGATCGCGGTAAAGCTGAAGGCGATAATCATCAACAGTGCGCCAACAGTGGTCATTAGCGCCAGCTTCAGGTCGGTATTCATCACAACTCCTTAGTCACACAATTATTAGGGTTAAGGCGATTTTCGCATAGCAATAGGCAAAAATCTCGTGTTATCCGCGCCAGCTTGCTAGAATCGCCGCCTTTCGTTGCGCAACAGATTTTGCGCAGGCTGTATTTACAGCGTGATGAAGTGATTTTACCTGCTTGAACATGCCGTTTTGCCCGCTTTTTTGGGCTGTAAAAGCATTAGCAGACGCAAACGTTTAACAATATACTTATCAGTAAGTTGCGATAAGCCCAGGAGCACCATTTTCATGGCAACAATTAAAGATGTCGCAAAACGCGCGGGTGTCTCAACCACCACGGTTTCGCATGTCATCAACAAAACGCGTTTCGTTGCGGAAGAGACGCGTAACGCCGTATGGGAAGCGATCAAAGAATTACACTACTCGCCGAGTGCCGTGGCGCGTAGTCTTAAAGTCAATCACACCAAAACTTTGGGTCTGCTGGCGACCTCCAGCGAAGCGCCCTACTTCGCTGAAATTATCGAAGCGGTGGAGAACCGCTGCTTCGAACGCGGCTATACGCTGATTCTCGGCAATGCGCACAACGATCTGCAAAAGCAGCGCGCTTACCTGTCGATGATGGCGCAAAAGCGCGTCGATGGCTTGCTGGTGATGTGTTCGGAATATCCAGACGATTTGCTGCAGATGCTGGAAGAGAACCGCAATATCCCCATGGTGGTAATGGACTGGGGCGCGTCACGCGGTGATTTCACCGATACTGTGCAGGACAATGCATTTCAGGGCGGCTATCTCGCCGGGCGTTATCTGATTGAACGTGGCCATCGCGATATCGGTGCCATTCCTGGCCAAATGGAGCGCAACACCGGCGGTGGACGTCATGCTGGCTTCCTGCAGGCAATGAACGAAGCGGGCATTACGGTGCGTCCCGAGTGGGTGGTTCAGGGCGACTTTGAGCCTGAATCGGGCTATCTGGCGATGCAACAGATCTTAAATCAGAAACAGCGTCCAACCGCGGTGTTCTGCGGTGGCGATATCATGGCGATGGGCGCGATTTGCGCTGCTGATGAGATGGGTTTGCGCGTACCGCAGGATATCTCGGTGATTGGCTACGATAACGTGCGCAACGCGCGCTATTTCACACCAGCGCTCACCACCGTGCACCAGCCAAAAGCTGAACTGGGCGAAAAAGCGCTGGAAATGCTGCTGGATCGCATCACCAGCAAGCGCGAAGATCCGCAAACTATCGAAGTCCAGCCAACGCTGATTGAACGCCGTTCGGTGGCGTACGGTCCGTTCCGCGACTACCGCCGCTAAGCCAACACTTCGCTGAGCCATTCGTGGTTCAGCGTTTCCGCATCCCCGAGATAAGCCAGTAACCACGCCAGCGCCGGTGACGCGCGCTGTTCTGACCAGCTGACGCAGCACGGACTGTCCGGAAACGCCTGCGGTAGCGCCAGCTCGACCAGTTTTTGGCTGTCCAGCAGTGGACGCGCCAAATGGCCAGGCACCATACCGACGCACAATCCTGCCAGCAAACAATCCATCCCGGTTTCCCACTCTGGCACCACCAACCGCCGCTGATTATCCAGCGTCCATGTCATACGGCGCGGCAACGCACGCGAGGTATCTTCCAGCACCAGCGATGGCCACGCCCGCAAGGTTTCATCATCCAGCTCCTTGCTGTTAACCAGCGGATGATCGGGACTCACCACACAACGCCAGTTCAGCGCGCCCATATCCTGAAAAGCAAAACGTCCGCCCACCGGGATGGCCTGAGTTGCGCCAATCGCCACATCCACCCGACCATCAGCCAACGCATCCCACACGCCGTTGAACACTTCGTAGCTGATAATCAGCTCCATGTCGGGAAAATGGCGGTAGAAGTCTTTCACTAACTGTCGCGTACGCTGCGGTTTTACTATGCAGTCAACCGCGATGCTCAACTCGCCGCGCCAGCCATTTGCCAGTTGCTGACACTGTCGGCGAGTTGCCAGCATTTTTTTGATAACAGAACGGCCTTCCCGCACAAAATGCTCGCCCGCCGCTGTCATCACCACTTCCCGATGCTGGCGCTCAAACAGCGGCACCGCCAGCCAGTTTTCCAGCTGGCGCACAGTGTAACTGACGGCAGAGGGCACGCGATGCAGCTCCTGCGCTGCCGCGCTAAAACTGCCGGTGCGCGCTACTGCATCCACCACTTCAAGCGCATATTCTGACCACATAATTTTGCCTTCAAAAATTTTAACAGCACCATGCAAATATTAGCGTTTCACAAAGCGTGCTGCATCCTTTTACACTCCCCGGCGTTTACCCTGCCCAAAAGAGAATCAACATGTTGTCGTCTAAAGCATTTATGCCTTATCTCGCCGTGCTCAGCATGCTCGGCTTTCTTGCCACGGATATGTATTTACCCGCCTTTGGCGATATGCAGCGTGATTTTGCTAGCGCACCCGGCACCATCAGCGCCAGCCTGAGTCTGTTTCTCGGCGGTTTTGCCTGTGCCCAGGTATTTTGGGGACCGCTATCAGATCGTTATGGACGTAAGCCGATTTTGCTGGCGGGCCTGGCCATCTTCGCCCTCGGTTGTCTGGGAATGCTGTGGGTGACCGATGTCCGCCTGATGCTGGCGCTGCGTTTTGTGCAGGCGATTGGCGTGTGTGCGGCTGCCGTGAGCTGGCAGGCGCTGGTGGTGGATCACTATCCAAAAGCGAAAGCCAATAAAGTGTTTGCAACGATTATGCCGCTGGTTGCGCTGTCTCCGGCGCTGGCACCGCTGCTCGGCGCCTGGCTGATCGGCCACTTCCACTGGCGCAGCATCTTTATCACGCTGACGCTGGTTGCCGTGGTGTTGCTGATCGGTACGATGCAGTTAACCTCGCCTAAGCGCGAGAAAGTCGCCTCAGGTAAACAACCCGGCTGGTTGACTTTGCTAGGTACCCGCGTCTACAGCGGTAACGTCTTAATCTATTCGGCATGTTCGGCGAGCTTTTTCGCGTGGCTGACGGGCTCACCTTTCATTCTCGCCGCAGCTGGCCTGACGCCGGGCGATATTGGCCTGAGCTATATTCCGCAGACCATTGCGTTTCTGATTGGCGGCTTTGGCTGCCGCGCGCTGTTAAATCGTTATCAGGGCGCGCAACTGCTGCCGTGGTTGCTGGTGCTGTACAGCCTGAGTATTTTGAGTCTGTTTGTCATCGCTCTAATGCCTTCAGCGCCGCTGTTTGTGCTGCTGATGCCCTTCTGCGGCATGGCGCTGGCCAATGGCGCGATCTATCCGATTGTGGTTGCCAGCGCATTAGCGCCCTTCCCGCATGCCACCGGTAAAGCGGCGGGATTACAGAACTTATTCCAGTTGGGATTGTGCTTTGTCGCCAGCCTGCTGGTCTCCGCCGGCCTTGAGCAGGCGCTGTTCAACACCACATTAGTGATGGTGGCCACCGTGGTACTGGCGTGGGCGGGCTTTGTCTGCCAGCGATCGGCAAACGCACAAAGTGATATTGCCCACACTTCCCGTCCCTGCGAAGATAATCTCTAAGCCAACGCTTTTCGTTAGCAAACTAACGATAACCCGTTGAATATTGACCCACGTGAGCATATACTCAGTGGGTCAGTAATTCTGTATTAAATCAATAATATAAATGTAATACCTTTAGCGACTCTGTCGCGGGATGGCGTCTGCACGATACTCCAGTGCGGCGTCCAACTTTTCTATTCAAATTCATGCCTCTGTAAAACGTCGGATTTCTGGCGCACGGATTTTCCGTGAGTTCTCTCACAGGTCTTGGGAAATTGGCTATTCTTTTTCTCAGGTTCAGATCGGAAGGTGATGGAGAAGCTATGAGTTCATCTGTTATAGAAGAAGTGAGCCTTGAAGAAAACCACTGGTTTCGGATCGTCAATGAACTGCTAGAGCGTGCTGATATTGCAGTTAATGGCACTCGTCCCTGGGATATTCAGGTAAAGCATCCAGATTTTTTTAAACGCGTGCTCGAGGAAGGATCGCTCGGATTAGGTGAAAGTTACATGGATGGTTGGTGGGAGTGCGAACAGCTTGATATGTTCTTCCATCGCGTTTTAAAACACCATCTGGATAAACAATTACCGCGGCATTTTAAAGATACGTTGCGCATCGCCGCCGCGCGTCTTACTAATTTGCAATCGAAAAAACGCGCCTGGATTGTGGGTAAAGAGCATTACGACCTGGGTAATGATCTTTTCTCACTGATGCTTGACCCCTATATGCAATATTCCTGCGGCTACTGGAAAGATGCTGATACGTTGGAAAACGCGCAGCAGGCCAAACTGGATATGATTTGCCGCAAGTTACAACTTGAACCGGGCATGACGCTGTTGGATATCGGTTGTGGCTGGGGCGGACTGGCGGAATATGCCGCACGCCATTATGGCGTCACGGTGCATGGCGTCACTATTTCTGCAGAGCAACAAAAACTGGCACAACAACGCTGTGAAGGACTGGATGTCACTATTTTACTGCAGGACTATCGCGACCTGAATAATCAATATGATCGCATTGTTTCTGTCGGAATGTTTGAACATGTCGGGCCGAAAAACTATGCCACTTATTTTGATGTTGCTGACCGCAATCTCAAACCAGACGGCATATTTTTACTGCACACCATTGGTGCCCTCACAACGGATATGAATGTCGATCCGTGGATTGATAAATATATCTTCCCGAACGGTTGTCTGCCGTCGGTACGTCAAATCGCTGATGCCAGTGAGCCACATTTCGTCATGGAAGATTGGCATAACTTTGGCGCAGATTACGATACGACGTTAATGGCATGGTATGAACGTTTTCAGGCGGCGTGGCCGCAGCTGGCTGAGAAATATGGCGAACGTTTTAAACGAATGTTCGACTATTATCTCAACGCCTGCGCCGGTGCGTTTCGTGCCCGTGATATTCAGCTGTGGCAGGTGGTATTCAGTCGTGGCAAGGATGGCGGATTACGCGTAGCGCGTTAATGAGCTTGCAGAAATAAATCAAGGCGCCGCAGGGCGCCTTTTTTAGCGCCATTATTCTGCGCTGGCAATCTGCGCCAGTGCAGCAGCTTCACGCTGCGCTAATACGCGTTCAACGGTTTCCACAATGGCCTGCGTATGAGGATCAATCTCAATATTGACCTTCTGACCAAACTTCTTCGCGCCTAACGTGGTGCGCTCGAGGGTTTCCGGAATCAGATGCACACAGAACTTGCTTTTGGTAACGTCGCCAACGGTCAAACTAATTCCGTCGATACCCACAAAACCTTTATGCAGAATATATTTGATCTGCGTGGCGTCCTGTAATTTAAACCAGATTTCGCGGTTGTTTTCTGACTGGATGATTTTGCAAATTTCCGCCGTGGTCATAATATGGCCAGACATTAAATGGCCGCCAATTTCATCACTGAACTTCGCTGCACGCTCAATATTCACTACATCCCCGACCTGTAATTCACCCAGGTTGGTAATGCGCAATGTTTCTTTAATCAGATCGAAGCTAACCCGATCGCCATTAATCTCGGTCACAGTTAGGCAGCAGCCGTTGTGGGCTACCGATGCGCCCAGCGCCAGTCCCGGTAACAGGTCATCCGGTAAGCGCACAATATGGGTACGAAACAGATCTTTCTCTTCAATGCCGACAATTTCTGCCGTGCCTTGCACAATTCCAGTAAACATAATCTTAGCCTCTGCAAAGTTTGCGTCAGTTTATCACAGCTTGTCGGCGGCAGCTTAATTTGGCGGAGTTCAAACTTTACACAAATTGCTAAACAAAATGCGATCAACGTTTGGCGGAAGCCAGCGCTGCCGCTACACTGTGCGCGCATTCTTTGGGGATTTCGCCCCGCTCTCTTCATTAATTAAGCAGGTGTAACGTGCAGAAGTATTTTACCGAAGCGCGTCAATTGCTGGCCCTCGCGATCCCGGTCATCCTTGCTCAGGTGGCCCAGACTGCGATGGGATTTGTAGATACTGTTATGGCCGGTGCGGTAAGCGCCACGGATATGGCCGCCGTCGCTGTCGGCACCTCTATCTGGCTTCCCGCCATTCTGTTTGGTCATGGTCTTCTACTGGCTTTGACGCCTACCGTTGCGCAACTCAACGGTTCAGGACGACGCGAACGTATCGCGGAACAAGTACGCCAGGGATACTGGATGGCAATCGGTGTTGCACTCCTGATTATGGTGGTGCTGTGGAACGCCGGTTATCTGATTAACACCATGCATGATATCGATCCTGAATTGGCCGCCAAAGCCGAAGGATACCTGCATGCGTTGCTGTGGGGCGCACCAGGTTACCTGCTGTTCCAGGTGATGCGCAACCAATGCGAAGGTTTGTCGAAAACCAAACCGGCGATGCTGCTCGGCTTCCTCGGCCTAATGGTGAACATTCCGCTCAACTATGTGTTCATTTACGGCCATTTTGGTATGCCGGCCTTAGGCGGCGTCGGCTGCGGCGTGGCGACGGCATCGGTCTATTGGGTGATGTTCCTGGTGATGCGCTTCTGGGTGAAACGCATGGCAAGCATGCGCGACATCCGTATGAAAATGCGCTGGTCTGCACCGTCACGTGCGATTTTGTCACGCCTGTTCACGCTGGGTTTGCCGGTGGCATTGGCGCTGTTCTTTGAGGTGACGCTGTTTGCCGTGGTGGCGCTGTTGGTATCACCGCTCGGTATCGTGAAAGTGGCCGGACACCAGATTGCACTCAACTTCAGCTCGCTGATGTTCGTGTTGCCGCTGTCGCTCGGCGTCGCCACTACCATTCGCGTTGGCTATCGGCTGGGACAAGGTTCGGCCGAACAAGCGCGCGTTGCTGCGTGGACCGGGCAAGGCGTCGGCATCAGCATGGCGGCCATCACCGCACTGTTTACCGTGATTTTCCGTCACGATATCGCTGGCCTGTACACGGCAAATCCAGAAGTCATTACCCTTGCGGCACAGCTGATGTTGCTGGCGGCGATTTATCAGTTCTCAGATTCAATTCAGGTGATTGGCAGCGGTATCTTGCGCGGTTATAAAGACACGCGCTCGATCTTCTTCATCACCTTTATCGCCTACTGGGTGCTGGGTTTGCCGGTGGGTTATGTACTGGCGATGACGGATTGGGTATTGCCGAAGTTGGGTCCCGCCGGCTTCTGGTGTGGCTTTATTATCGGCCTGACCTCCGCAGCAGTGATGATGATTTGGCGCATCCGTCGTTTGCAGCGCCTGCCTGCGCAGGTCATCCTGGCGCGCGCCGCGCGCTAAGTGGCTGGTAACGGCGAAAAAAACGACGCATAGCACAGTTGCTGGTCAGTCGTAGGGGAAAAACACTTTTTCCCCTTGCCAGCATCACGGCCTGCCGTTAATATTCGTCCCCGCTGTCGCCCTGACAGCGTGTTGCGCTCTTAGCTCAGTTGGTTAGAGCACCACCTTGACATGGTGGGGGTCGATGGTTCGAGTCCATTAGAGCGCACCAAGTGCGTCCGTAGCTCAGTTGGTTAGAGCACCACCTTGACATGGTGGGGGTCGGTGGTTCGAGTCCACTCGGACGCACCAATTTTGTGAATTTCCTCAATGCGCTCTTAGCTCAGTTGGTTAGAGCACCACCTTGACATGGTGGGGGTCGATGGTTCGAGTCCATTAGAGCGCACCACTCTGGTTTTATCTCCTTGCGCAACACCTTTTTCTTGATCTGCATCGTCTATATCGCGCCGCTTTTATATTGGTTTTCGCATACTTAGCGACTATACTATGCCGCGTTGTTCCACCTGAAAGGTTTCAGCGCTAACGTGCCTATGCAAACAACTCCAATGATTTGCGCAACACTGATCACTCAGTTGCCTCGCGTACTGCATAACTTCTCTGCACGCTTTGCTTTCGTCTCCTATTCTTATTTCTGTGAAATCCGATCCAACACCATAAATATTCTCACTTCGGTGCCGTGCGCATCGAATCCCGACCTTTATCATCCATCACAACTTATAGAAAACCTGACATGAAAAAGACCAAAATCGTTTGTACTATCGGTCCAAAAACCGAATCCGAAGAAATGCTGACCCAACTGCTGGAAGCGGGCATGAACGTGATGCGCCTTAACTTCTCGCACGGGGATTACGCTGAACATGGCCAACGCATTACCAACATGCGTGCCGTTATGGAAAAAACCGGTCGTCAGGCCGCTATTCTGCTGGACACCAAAGGTCCGGAAATTCGTACCATGAAACTGGAAGGCGGCAACGATGTGTCGTTGAAAGCCGGCCAGACCTTCACCTTCACCACCGATCAGTCAGTCATTGGTAACAGCGAACGTGTTGCCGTGACCTACGCCGGCTTCACTGAAGACCTGAAAATTGGTAACACCGTTCTGGTCGACGATGGTTTGATCGGTATGCAGGTCACAGAAGTGACTGAGAATTCAGTAATCTGTAATGTCCTAAACAATGGCGATCTGGGTGAGAACAAGGGCGTTAACCTGCCAGGTGTCTCCATTCAGCTGCCTGCATTGGCGGAAAAAGATAAACGCGACCTGATCTTTGGTTGCGAGCAGAACGTTGATTTCGTCGCCGCTTCGTTTATCCGTAAGCGTTCTGACGTGCTGGAAATCCGTGAGCACCTGAAAGCGCATGGCGGCGAGCATATCCAGATCATATCGAAAATCGAGAACCAGGAAGGCCTGAACAACTTCGATGAGATCCTCGAAGCCTCAGACGGCATCATGGTTGCTCGTGGCGACCTCGGCGTTGAGATCCCGGTTGAGGAAGTAATCTTCGCGCAGAAGATGATGATTAAGAAATGTAATAAAGCACGCAAAGTGGTCATCACCGCGACGCAGATGCTGGATTCCATGATCAAGAACCCTCGCCCTACCCGCGCGGAAGCCGGCGACGTGGCGAACGCCATCCTCGATGGTACCGATGCGGTCATGCTGTCTGGTGAGAGTGCTAAAGGTCGTTATCCACTGGAGTCGGTCACCATCATGGCGACCATCTGTGAGCGTACCGACCGCGTGATGAAATCGCGCATTGACTCGCTGCAGGACTCACGCAAGCTGCGCATCACCGAAGCGGTATGCCGCGGTGCCGTTGAGACTGCAGAGAAGCTGGAAGCACCACTGATTGTTGTAGCCACCGAAGGTGGTAAATCTGCTAAAGCTATCCGTAAGTATTTCCCGGATGCCACCATTCTGGCGCTCACCACCAACGAAACCACCGCTCGTCAGCTGATTCTGAGCAAAGGTATCGAAACTCATCTGGTGAGAGAAATTGCCTCAACTGATGATTTCTACCGCATTGGTAAAGAAATGGCGCTGGAAAGCGGATATGCGCAGAAAGGCGATGTGGTGGTAATGGTTTCAGGTGCATTAGTACCAAGCGGAACGACAAACACCGCGTCTGTACATGTAATCTGATTAGCAACTGAATTTTTATTTAAAAGCGCCTTTTAAAGGCGCTTTTTTTATTGCCGAGGTAATACAAAAGCCAGAAATTTCCAATCGAAATTAACTATTCAAAATCTCGTATGATTAAGGTTAGTCCGATTAAATCTCTCTGTTTTAGCTAATTATTTTCATCATCTTCTGTTAAATGCTGTTTCTTTGAGCGAACGATCAAATTTAAGCATGTTCTCATCAAAAATTTATTCTCAACTCAAAAAGCTTTGTGTAATACTTGTAACGCTACATGGAGATTAACTCAATCTAGAGGGTATAAAGAATGAATCGCACTAAACTGGTACTGGGCGCTGTAATCCTGGCTTCAACTATGCTGGCTGGTTGCTCAAGCAACGCTAAAATCGACCAACTGTCTTCAGACGTTCAGACTCTGAACGCTAAAGTTGATCAGCTGAGCAACGACGTGAACGCAATCCGTTCTGACGTTCAGGCTGCTAAAGATGACGCAGCTCGTGCTAACCAGCGTCTGGACAACCAGGCTCACTCTTACCGTAAGTAAGAGTTCTGGTTTGAAAAATGGTGCCCATGTGGCACCATTTTTTTTGTCCTGATTCTGCGATTCTCTGGTCCGAATTCAGGGCTGCGCCACGGCCTCACCACGCTGCTCCATTGGTACTGCGCTTTCATCTGTCACCGGCTCACCGCTGCTCACTAATACCGGCATTCCGGAACGTCGGGCTATCGCTTCCTTGATCAACGCCGTATCACTCTTCTCGCTCTTCGAGAAGGCTTTCAGCTGCGCTGACTGCGCAATCGGCATGGTTTGCGGATCGTCCTTATCATTACGTGATAACGGCTGATGCACTTCAACGTAGCGCTTACCGTCGGGCTCAATCGCATATTTGATGGGCTGATTGATCACCTGCACCCGCGTCCCTTTCGGCACGCTATTGAACAGCGCTTCAATATCATCCGGTCGCAGGCGAATGCAGCCGGAACTCACGCGCATGCCAATACCAAAGTCAGCATTGGTGCCGTGAATCAAATACTGACCGGTCCCACGCGCCAGACGCATCGCAAACAGCCCCATTGGGTTATCAGGCCCGGCTGGCACCACGCCCGGCAAAGTAATGCCCTCTTTGGCGTAGCGCTTGCGGATATTGGTGGTTGGCGTCCAGGTAGGATTCGGGATTTTCTGGCTGATGCTGGTGACCATGGTTGGCGTCATAGCGCCTAACTGACCAATCCCGATCGGATAGACGACCACACGATCTTCACCTTTCGGATAATAGTAAAGTCGCAGTTCCGCGAGGTTAATCACGATACCTTCCCGTGGTGCATCGGGTAGCAGCATCTGCAGTGGCACGGTTAATTGTGTGCCAGCCTTGGGTAGCCAGGGATCAACGCCTGGATTAGCTTCAAGCATGCCGAGCATGCCTATCTTATAACGTGCGGCAATGCTCTCCAGCGGCCGCTTGTCATCCGGCACGGTGGTCAGGGTGTTTTCGCCAATCAAACGGCTGTTATCGGCTGGTAGGGGATATTCCGTAGCAAATGCAGGTGCAGAGAGTCCGCAACAGGACAACAGCAATGCACCGGCTAAACGTAAGGCTGGTTTCATGCAATTTTCTCTTTGTCGGATAGAACAGACCCCGGTCAAGCCGGGGTCTGGAGAGTGTAACTTAGCTGAGGGTCTGAGCGTTATGCCGGATCGCGCGAATCATCGCTTCCAGCCCCTGCGAACGCGAGGGAGTGAGATGTGAGGTCAGCGCCAATTCGCCGAACCAGTGGCGCACATCGAGATCGAGAATCTCTGACGCCTTAAGCCCTTGATACAGACTAAATACCACTGCAATCAACCCCTTAACGATGGCGGCATCGCTATCGCCTTCGAGGGCGATGGTGCCATCGGCCTGCGGGGTCATGCGTATCCACACCTGGCTCTGACAACCTGAAATCACGTGCTCCGGCTGCTGTAAGCTTTCGGAGGATTCTGGTAATTTCCCACCGAGTTCAATGATGTAGAGGTACTTCTCTTCCCAGTTTGCGCAACGATTGAAGTTACGCACTAATCTCTCTTTATCTGGCAAATTCGCCATGAATCACTCCTGAAGTCTGCTCAACCGCCCAGCAGACGATGAATACGGGTCAAACCTGCGGCCAGACGATCGGCTTCTTCTTCGGTGTTGTACAGCGCGAAGGAGGCACGACACATGGCCGGCACCGCATAATGACGCATCAGCGGCATCGCACAGTGATGGCCGGTGCGGATCGCAATACCGTATTGATCAAGGAAACTACCGACATCAAAGGCGTGATGGTTGCCGAGGTTGAAGGCCACCACGCCGCTGCGACTTTCCGGACCGTAAATCACCAGATCCGGCACCGAAGCCAGTTTGTCCAGCGCATAACGCATCAGCATCGATTCGCGCTGATGAATCACGTCCAGGCCCAGTTCGCTGATCCACGTTAACGCCGCACCCAAACCAATGATGCCGCCGGTATTCGGCGTGCCCGCTTCGAAACGCCATGGCGTAGTGTTAAAGGTGGTGCCGGTTGGCAGCACAACCTCCGAAATCATCGAACCGCCGCCTTCCCAGGGTGGCATGATCTCCTGCAACGCTTTACGCGCATACAGCACACCAATGCCAGTTGGACCATAAATTTTATGGCCGGAGAAAGCGTAGAAGTCGCAGTCAATATCCTGCACATCCACCGTGTGATGCATCACCGCCTGCGCGCCATCCACCAACGTAATCACACCAGCGGCTTTCGCTTGTGCCACGATAGTTTTTACGGGATTGACGGTGCCGAGCACGTTAGAAACGTGGGTGACCGCCAGCAAACGGGTGCGGCTATCAATCAAGCCGCTCAGCTGTTCCAGCGCCAGCTCGCCCTGCGCATTCAGCGGCAAAACGCGAATTTCTGCGCCGGTACGCTGCGCCACCATTTGCCACGGCACGATGTTAGCGTGATGCTCCATCACGGTGACGATGATGTTGTCGCCCGGCTGCAACTGACTGCCGCCCCAACTGTTCGCCACCAGATTGATGGCTTCCGTGGTGCCTTTGACGAAAATAATCTCTTCTGGCGAAGCGGCGTTAAGAAAACGCGCGGCCTGATGACGTACGTTCTCCATGTCGGTGGTCGCCTGCGCGCTCAACGAATGGATACCACGGTGCACGGCCGCATAGCCGTGCTGGTAGAAATAACTTTCCGCATTGATGACCGCGAGCGGGCGCTGTGCACTGGCCGCGCTATCAAGGTAGGCCAGCGGATGTCCGTTGACCTCACGTTTCAGAATCGGAAATTCCGCTCTGATGCGTTCGAGATCGAAACTCATGACTCAACTCCCGGGATACGCGCGGCAATGCGCTGCAGCACCACCTGACGCAATACCGGATTCTCCAGCGTTTCGGTGAGTTCAGCGGCAAAGGCATGGATGATCATACGCTGTGCGGCAGTCTCATCGATGCCGCGCGAGCGCAGGTAGAACATCTGCTCTTCATCAATACGACCAATGGTCGCACCGTGGCTGCACTTCACGTCATCCGCATAGATTTCCAGCTGCGGCTTGGTGTCCACTTCAGCCAGACGGCCCAGCAACAGGTTGTTGTTAGTCATCTGTCCATCGGTTTTCAGCGCGTGCTGCGCCACTTTGATCATGCCGTTGAACACCGCACGACCTTTATCGCGCGCGATGACTTTATGCATCTGACGGCTGGTGCAGTAGCCTTTGTTGTGTTCCAGATAGCTGCGGGTATCGCACACTTCCTGATTCACCGGCAACGACAAGCTGTTGATCGCCAGATTGGTATTTTCGCCATTCAGCTGCGCGCTGGTGTTGTGACGCGATAAGCCCGCACCCAGCAGGAAGCTGGTAGTGGCCACATTCGCATCGCGGCCCATCACCACATCATTGTGCGCGAAGTGGTAAGCCTTCTCGCTCTCAAATGACAGTTTGATGTGCTGCAGTTTGGCATTGTCGGCCACGTCGAAAGTGAAACGCGCGCCGGTAAAGTGCGCCACGTCATTCAGCGTGACATAGTGCTCAATCACTTCCGCTTCTGCGCTGGCTTCCAGCTGCAGATGGTGGCGATGGTGCACGGTGTTGGTGCCCGCGTCCTGACCGCTGGTGATGTGCAACAGATAAAGCGGTTTAGCCGCTGATTTGCCACGCGCCAGACGAATTGTCGTGGCTTCTTCTGCCAGACTTTCAGTAAGATGCAGGAACACTTCTGGCTGAATCGGTGCCGGCAGCGGACGACGATCAGAAGCCTGCGCATGCTGAATTTCAAACAGGCCGGTATCGCGGCTGCTCAATTCAGCCTGAAAACGGCCGTCAACAAACACCAGACGCACCGCATCAATCGGCAGCGCCAGCGCTTCAACTTGTTCCGCGCTCACTTGCTGCGGCTGCGGCAGCACAAACTGCTGCGCCAATAGGCCATCAAGCGGCGTGTATTTCCAGTTTTCATGCTTACGCGTCGGCAGGCCGACACGCATCAGTTGCTGCCAGTGCTGCTGCGCCTGCAAAGAACGTTCGTCACCGCGCGATTCAAACAGATGATGCCACTGCTGCATGGCGTTATCACTCCTGGTCGGTAAGCCAGCCATAGCCTTGCTCCTCCAACTGTTTCACCAGCGAGAAGTCGCCAGATTTAACGATCTTGCCCTGATACAGCACGTGTACGTGGTCCGGCTTGATGTAATCCAGAATACGCTGGTAGTGCGTCACGATGATGAATGAACGCTTACCGTCGCGCAGGCTGTTTACGCCTTCTGCCACGATTTTCAGCGCATCGATATCCAGACCGGAGTCGGTTTCATCAAGGATACACAGCTCAGGTTCCAGTGCCGCCATCTGCAGGATGTCGTTACGCTTCTTCTCACCACCGGAGAAGCCCACGTTCACTGAACGGGTCAGCAAATCTTCTGGCATCTTCAGCAGCTGGATTTTATCTTCGATGAAATCCTGGAAGTCGAAACGGTCCAGCGGCTCCTGCTCACGGTATTTACGTACCGCGTTGACCGAGGTCTGCAGGAAAAACTGGTTGCTGACGCCCGGAATTTCTACCGGATACTGGAACGCCATGAAGATGCCTTCACCGGCACGCTCTTCTGGCTCAAGTTCCAGCAGGTCTTTGCCCTTGAAGGTGACAGAACCGCCAGTGACTTCGTAATCTTCACGGCCAGCCAGCGTTGCAGACAGGGTACTTTTACCTGAACCGTTCGGTCCCATGATGGCGTGGACTTCGCCCGGTTTCACTTCGAGGTTCAGACCGCGCAAAATCTCTTTGTCTTCAACGCTAACCTGCAAATCTTTAATGCTTAACATACTCTTTCCTTCACATTGCTTCCGGCAACGGGCATCAGCCCACACTGTGCTCAAGGCTGATAGCTAACAATTTTTGCGCTTCCACGGCGAATTCCAGTGGCAGCTCGGAGAAAACGTCTTTGCAGAAGCCGTTGACGATCATTGAGATCGCATCTTCTTCGCTGATGCCACGCTGCAGGCAGTAGAACATCTGATCTTCACCGATGCGCGAGGTGGTGGCTTCGTGCTCCAGATGGGCGGTGTTGTTGCGCGTTTCCACATACGGGAAGGTGTGCGCACCGCACTCGGCACCAATCAGCATCGAGTCACACTGGGTGAAGTTACGCGCGTTGGTCGCGGTTGGCATAATTTTCACCAGGCCACGATAGGTGTTCTGACTCTTACCGGCAGAGATACCTTTGGAGATGATGGTCGACTTGGTGTTTTTACCAATGTGAATCATCTTGGTACCGGTATCCGCCTGCTGGCGGCCTGCGGTCAGTGCGACCGAGTAGAACTCACCGATCGAGTAATCACCGCGCAGAATGCAGCTTGGATATTTCCAGGTGATCGCCGAACCGGTCTCAGACTGTGTCCAGGACATCTTGCTGTGATCGCCTTCGCACAGAGCACGTTTGGTCACGAAGTTGAGGATACCGCCCTCGCCTTCGCCGCCTGGGAACCAGTTCTGTACGGTGGAGTATTTCACTTCAGCGTTTTTATGGATGATCACTTCTACCACTGCGGCGTGCAGCTGATAGGTGTCACGCACAGGCGCAGAGCAACCTTCGATGTAGCTGACGTAGCTGTCTTCATCGGCGATCAAAATGGTGCGCTCGAACTGACCGGTTTTTGCCGCGTTGATGCGGAAATAGGTCGACAGCTCCATCGGGCAACGTACGCCTTTCGGGATATAAACGAAGGTACCGTCAGAGGCCACAGCGGAGTTCAGCGCAGCGAAGAAGTTATCGTTTGGCGGCACGACGGTGCCGAGATACTTCTGCACCAGCTCAGGGTGATCGTGAATCGCTTCGCCGAACGAGCAGAAGATGATGCCCTGCTCCGCCAGCTTGCCGCGATAGGTGGTTGAAACGGAGACGGAGTCGAAAATCGCATCCACCGCCACTTCACGACCTTCACGCACCGGAACGCCTAACTGGTTGAACGCGTCTTCCACTTCCTTCGTCAGGTAGTCGCTGGACGCGACGCTGCCGGAGGTTTGCGTGGCACCGGGTTCAGAAGCACAGCTGTCATCGCAGTTGCCGCAGGACGGCGCGGAATAATAGCTGTAATCCTGATAATCCAGTTTCTCGTAGTGCGCTTTCAGCCAGTGCGGCTCTTCCATTTGCTCCCAGGCGCGGAACGCCTTGAGACGGAATTCAAGCATCCATTCAGGTTCGTTACGTTTAGCCGAAATGGCGCGCACCACATCTTCATTGATGCCGTGGGCAAATTCTTCAGTTTGTAACTGGGTAAAGAAGCCCTCTTTATAGTTGAGCTTACCTTCCCACATTTGTACATCGTCAGATGCTTCGCTGTGTCGTGACATATTTCACTTACTCGACGCCAAAGCTTTCACCGCACCCGCAGGCGTGTTGAGCTTTAGGGTTGTTGAATTTAAAAATCTGGTTAAGACCTTCGCGGACATAATCCAGCTCGGTACCGTCAACAAACGGCATCGCCTGAAGTGGCACAAACAGTTTTGCGCCGAATTGCTCAAACTGCAGGTCGTCATCGGCAGGATCTTTCACCAGGTCCATAACGTACCCAAAACCGGCACAACCGGACGTTTTCACACCCAGTTTCAAGCCCTTGACTTCAGGGTCTTGTTCTACCAGGTTAAGAATCTGTTTCGCTGCCGATTCGGTCAGCGTGAGCCCTTTCCAGACGAAATCTTCGGGTGAAAAAGAGTCGGCATTTACTGATGACATTGTGCTACCTCGTATGTCTGGGCCTTTTCAGGCTATCCCCCTATGGTAGTGATATCAGATATCACTTCAACCTCTTGTTTTGCAGGGATAATCATCTCGTGCTGTTTTTTGCTGCTGCTTTATTAAGCATAGTCGCTTAAAAGCAGATTGACGGCAGCATTCCCGTGCGCGCCTGACCAACGTAACCCGTTAAATTGTCGTAAAATTTCCAAAATCAATTTTACGTTTCCATCCTGATTGATAGGTTACGCCTTTCCACTATGTAAAGAAATTGTTATTACCGATTTTAGTAACAGGCAGAGGAAATCAATAAAATTTCACAGCGGGAATTGCATTCCTGACGCGGTTTAATATGATAATGATTATCATTAACCTAAAAAGGTGGCGATATGACGCTTACCGTCTCAGCCTGGTTACAACATAAAATCGACGAATATAAGTTTTCGGTGCGTGATATCACCGTTGACTTCTACATGGCTCAGGCAAAGCTCAACCGCACTGATTGCACGCTCGACCAACTGCGTCGCTTTAACGACACCTGTCTTGATATGGCAGAAATCTGCGAAATCAACGGCGACGATCACAGCTTTCTGCATGCCATGGGCAAGCTCCATCACCGCTTAGTGCAGGAGATGGGCAATGCCGATCGTGACCGTTTGTTCCGGATTCAGGCCTATCAACTGGCGCGCCTGTCATTAACACGCTTGTGTCATCAACTGGCGCTCAGCGGCGAGTGGGATCAAGCCACCCGCCTGCAGAGTGATTTTGTTCGCCACGCAGGCTGGATATTCTAATCCAGCTTTGTGACGTCTCCTACAATTTGTTTACATCATTTCCAGTAATGCTTGCAGTGGATGACGCATGCCGTTGCCTTCTGCGCGTTTTACCTGGCTACGACACGAAAAACCGGTTGCCAGACAGCGCTGACGCGGCAGCTTTTGCAATTGCGGATGCCAGGACAGCTCATAAATCCCCAGCGAATTCTCCAGGTTTACGCTTTCATGGCCATAGGTTCCCGCCATTCCGCAGCAGCCCACATTGACGTTTTCCAGCTTCGCACCAAAGCGCGCAAAAATGCTCTGCCACTGATTCGGCGTGGACGGTAGCGCGGTCACTTCGGTGCAGTGCGCAAACAGATACCAGGCTTCGCCGCTGGCGGTTTGCTCCGCACGTGCCGACAAGGCGGTTTGCAGCCACTCATGCACCAGCTGCACGTTAAACTCGCCGCGCTGCTCGCCCAGCACCTGATGGTACTCATCGCGGTAACAGAGCACTGTCGCCGGATCGACACCGACCATCGGCATGCCCAGTTTTGCCACGCGATTGAGAAAATCAGCGGTTTTGCTGGCGGTGCGCGCAAAGCGCTGCAGGAAGCCTTTCACATGTTGCGCCTTGCCATTCGGTGAGAACGGCAGCAGCACCGGACGATAACCGAGTTTCTCAATCAGCTTGACGAAATCGGTGACCAGCTGTGCCTCGTAATAGCTGGTAAAGGGATCTTGTACCACCAGCACGCAGTTTTCGCGTTGCGCCGCATCCAGCGCTTCTAACTGCTCCAGCGTCAGGTTCATCGCCGGATGGCCGCCTAACTGCTGCTTGAGGCTCGGCGATGACAGCAGCGGCAAATCCACCATGCCGATATGCTTTTTGCTCAGCTCGCGCATCCACGGCTGCTTGAGGAAAAAGTTGAACACCTTAGGCGCTTTGGCCATCAGCGGCGCGTAACTCTCCACGGTGGCTACCAGATGATCGCTCATCGGGCGCAGATAGCGGGTGTGATACAGCTGCAGGAAGCGTGAACGGAAGTTCGGCACATCGATCTTGATTGGGCACTGCGTCGAGCAGGCTTTACACGCCAGGCAGCCCGACATCGCCTCTTTCACTTCGTGCGAGAAGTCATATTCGCCCTGATTTGCGTGCCAGGTATTACGCGTGCGCTGAATCAGCGTACGCAAGCTGGCGCCCTGTTTCGGCAGCGCCTGCTCAAGTTGGGTAGGATCCACGCCCTGCTCGGAGAGCAAACGCAGCCATTCACGCGTGAGTGTGGCGCGCCCTTTCGGCGAGTGAATGCGGTTGCGGGTAATTTTCATCGACGGGCACATTGGGCTACGTGCATCGAAGTTGAAGCACAAACCGTTGCCATTACACTCCATCGCACCGCGCCACTCGTTGCGCACCGTAACCGGAATCTGCCGATCGTAGGTGCCGCGTTTCACCGCATCTACCTGCATCATCGGCTCATCACTGCCGAGCGGTGTACAGATTTTGCCGGGATTCATGCGGTTGTCAGGATCGAACGCGGCTTTGATGCGGCGCAGTTCATTGAATAACGTTTCGCCAAAGAATTCAGGGCTGTACTGCGCGCGGAAACCTTTGCCGTGCTCGCCCCACAATAAACCGCCGTAGCGCGCGGTCAGCGCCACCACTTCATCAGAGATCTGCTTCATCAGCAGCTCCTGCTGCGGATCGCACATATCCAGAGCCGGACGCACATGTAGCACGCCAGCATCCACATGCCCAAACATGCCGTAGCTCAGGCCGTGGCTGTCAAGCAGCGCGCGAAAATCGACGATGTAATCCGCCAGCTGTTCTGGTGGCACCGCGGTATCTTCCACAAACGGAATCGGCTTGGCGCGCCCTTTGGCGTTCCCCAACAGGCCAACCGCTTTTTTGCGCATATTATAGATGCGCTCAATGCCGCCTAAATCGTCACACAGTTGATAGCCGATGACGCCGCCCATCTGCTGCTGCATCAGCTCATCTAAGCGCTGACATAGCGTGCTGATCTGCTGCTCAATCAGTTCGCCATCATCACCGGCAAACTCCACGATGTTGAGCCCCAGCAACTGTTTATCTGGCACATCGGTAATTAATTCATTTACCGAATGCCAGACGATATCTTCTCGCGCCAGATTCAGGACTTTTGAGTCAACGGTTTCCACCGACAGCGCTTTGGCTTCCACCATTATAGGGGCGTTACGCAGGGCCGAGTCGAACGAATCGTATTTGATGTTGACCAGACGGCGCACTTTAGGGATGGGGGTGATGTCGAGGCGCGCTTCGGTAATAAAGGCCAATGTGCCTTCCGCGCCGCACAGCAAACGCGTCAAATCAAACGTCTGCAAATCGTCGCTGAACACATGACGCAGATCGTAGCCGGTCAGGAAGCGATTGAGCCTGGGGAATTTCTCCAGAATCAGATCGCGCTGTTCGCGGCAGCGACTCAACACCTGCTGGTAAATGCGCCCTTCCGCGGTCGGCGTGCTGGCCAGCTGTTCCGCCAGTTCAGTCGGCATGGCGCGCGTATCAAGGATGTCGCCACCCAGCAGCACCGCGCGCAGGCCTTCCACGTGATCGGAGGTTTTGCCATACATCAGCGAACCCTGGCCTGAAGCATCGGTGTTGATCATGCCGCCGAGCGTGGCGCGGTTGCTGGTGGAGAGCTCCGGCGAGAAGAAGAAGCCATACGGCTTGAGCCACGCATTGAGCTGATCTTTCACCACGCCCGCTTCAACCCGCACCCAACCTTGCTCGGTGTTGATTTCCAGGATGCGGTTCATGTAGCGCGACAGATCTACCACGATGCCCTGATTCAGCGACTGTCCGTTGGTGCCGGTGCCGCCACCGCGTGGCGTAAACACCAGGCTGGTAAAACGGGTTTCACCGGCAAGGCGCGCAATCAACGCCACATCCGCCGTCGAGCGCGGAAACAGCGCCGCATCAGGCAGCAGCTGATAAATACTGTTGTCGGTGGCAAGCGAGAGGCGATCGGCATAGCTGGTGGCGGTATCGCCGGTAAAGCCTTGCTCTTTCAAGGACTGCAGGAATGTCAGCACCAGTTGAACGAGGCCCGGTGCCTGAGAAATCTGTGGGATCATTATTGAGTGACCGAGATGTTGTAAACGTTTGCGTCGTGATTTTTTTCAGCCCTTGGTTTTATCATACTTTTCTGCTGGCTGCTGTTTTTTCAGGAAAGCGCGCCGCCGTCGCTGCTTTTCCTGTTTAATTTTCAGGAAATAGATCATCATTAATCAGGGCTGTTCAGCCCCACTCTGAAGGATTCAATCGAGGTTAACCGTTGTGATGAAAGACCTGCAACGCGGTATGGATTTACCGCAAATGCTGTTTTCACTGATGTTCATTCTAATCATGATCATCGCCAGTCTGTGGGTGGTGCAGCCCTTTATTCTTGGCTTCGCCTGGGCCAGCATGGTGGTGATCGCCACCTGGCCGTTGATGATTCGTCTACAGCACATGTTGTGGGGACGCCGCTCGCTGGCGGTGATCGCCATGACCATATTGCTATTACTGCTGTTTATTATTCCTATCGCCCTGCTGGTCAGCAGCCTGATTGATAACAGTGCGCCGGTGATCGCCTGGGCAACGCAGCGCCATCTGGTAATGCCTGACTTCGATTGGTTGCGACAGATTCCCTACGTCGGCAGGAAACTCTACTCGAGCTACCACAAATTAGTGGATGGCGGCGGCGCGGCGATGCTGAATCAGGTGCAGCCTTATATTGGTCGCACCACCGGCTTCTTTGTGGCGCAGGCCGGCCACTTCGGCCGCTTTATGATGCACCTCATCGTGATGCTGTTGTTCAGCGTGCTGCTCTACTGGCGCGGCGAGCAGGTGGGCCACGGCATTCGTCATTTTGCCTATCGCATGAGTGGACGCCGTGGCGATGCCGCAGTGCTGCTGGCCGGTCAGGCGATTCGTGCTGTGGCGCTAGGCGTGGTGGTCACCGCGCTGGTTCAGGGCGTGCTCGGCGGTATTGGTTTAGCCATTTCCGGCATTCCTTACGCCACGCTGTTAACCGTGTTGATGATTCTGACCTGCCTGGTGCAGCTCGGGCCGCTGGTAGTGTTAGTGCCAGCGATTATCTGGCTGTACTGGAGCGGCGATACCACGTGGGGCACGGTGCTGCTGGTGTGGAGTTGCGTGGTCGGTACGCTGGACAGCGTGTTGCGTCCGGTGTTGATTCGCATGGGTGCCGATCTACCGATGATCCTGATTCTTTCCGGCGTTATTGGCGGATTGATTGCTTTCGGTATGATTGGGCTGTTTATCGGTCCGGTGGTGCTGGCGGTTTCTTATCGTCTGGTTTCAGTGTGGATGCATGAAGCGCCCGAACCGGATGACGATGTGCAGACCGCCATCGAAGCGTTGGCCGATCACGAAGAAGAACTACATTAAGCGTTCCCCGCCGGGTCGCCGTTCATGGCGACCTCATTCACATTAACGCCCACTTAGCGAAGATGCACGTTCTCTCAGTTTTACACTGGCCTTACTTTAACCGGCCTAATGCCCCAACATCGCCACCGCGCATTTCTTACTGATAATAATTTTTTTCCATAAGCGATTTTTAAGAAAAAACGCAGTTTTAGGCGCTTTAGGCGGAATTCTCTTACGGAATGATTATTTTTACAGCTGAATTGCCGCTTAGCAGGGAAGAAAAAGGCCACGAAAGGTTATCAGCTTTAAACTAATAAGAGGATTCTTAAAGACGCCAGCGAGCCTGATCAATAACATGTTTCCTATGTTTTGAATCAAGCTACTGATTTCTAAACAACCTTATTCCCCTGAGTAAAGTGAAGAATTGCTGTGTGTAGTCTTTGCCCATCCCCTGTGATGGGCTTTTTTTTGGCTTTTTTTCAGACAAAAAAACAAGGCCAGCAGCGCTGACCTTGATAATTACATTAATGACACGTCAAATTCTCATCTGATGCATCAAATTACCGCCTGGTTAATGTTTGGATGCGTTCAGCTCTGCCAAACTCAACCAGGTTTCAACCACGGTATCCGGATTAAGCGACAGGCTATCAATGCCCTGCTCCATTAACCATGCCGCAAAGTCCTGATGATCCGACGGTCCCTGACCACAAATACCGACGTATTTGCCCTGTTTTTTCGCCGCTTTGATCGACATCGATAACAGCGCTTTCACGGCATCATTACGTTCATCAAACAGCGCGGACACCACGCCAGAGTCACGATCGAGGCCCAGCGCCAACTGCGTCATGTCGTTGGAACCGATGGAGAAGCCATCGAAGTGCTCGAGGAACTGCTCAGCCAGCAAGGCGTTGGACGGGATCTCACACATCATGATCACTTTCAGGCCATTCTCGCCGCGCTTCAGACCGTTTTTCGCCAGCTCGGCGACCACCGCTTCGGCTTGATCGACGGTACGCACGAACGGAATCATGATTTCAACGTTGGTCAGCCCCATTTCGTTACGCACGCGCTTCACCGCTTCGCACTCCAGCCTGAAGCAGTCGCGGAAGTTGTCAGCAACGTAGCGACCGGCGCCACGGAAACCGAGCATCGGGTTCTCTTCTTCCGGCTCATAACGCTCGCCACCCACCAGGTTGGCGTATTCGTTGGTTTTGAAATCGGAAAGACGAACAATCACCCGTTTCGGCGCAAATGCGGCACCCAGCGTCGCAATCCCTTCGGTTAGACGGCCGATGTAGAACTCAATCGGGTCATCAAAGCCTTTCATCATCTGACGAATCTGCTGCTGCAATTCCGGCGTTTGCTGATCAAACTCCAGCAACGCTTTGGGATGCACGCCAATCATACGGTTGATAATAAACTCAAGACGCGCCAGGCCAACACCTTCGTTCGGCAAGCAGGCGAAATCGAACGCACGATCCGGATTACCGATGTTCATCATGATCTTCAGCGGCAGTTCCGGCATGGTATCGACCTGCGAGCTGGTAACTTCGAAGTCCAGCAGTTGGTCATAGACATAACCGGTATCACCTTCGGCGCAGGAAACCGTGACTTTATGGCCATCTTTCAGGTGATCGGTGGCATCGCCACAGCCCACCACCGCTGGAATGCCCAGCTCACGCGCGATGATCGCTGCGTGGCAAGTACGACCGCCGCGATTGGTGACGATGGCTGAGGCTTTCTTCATGATCGGTTCCCAATCGGGATCGGTCATGTCGGTTACCAGCACATCGCCTTTTTCAATGCGATGCATCTCGCTGATGTCGTGGATGACTTTGACTTCACCGGCGCCGATGCGATGACCAATGGCGCGGCCTTCGACCACCACGTTGCCTTTGCCCTGCAGCGTATAACGTTCCATCACCTGACCGTTGGAGCGCACCGTTTCCGGACGCGCCTGCACGATGAACAGTTTGCCGGTGTGGCCATCTTTCGCCCATTCAATGTCCATTGGGCGTTTGTAGTGCTGCTCAATCAGCACCGCCTGACGCGCCAGCGCCTGCACTTCGTCATCGGTTAAGCTGAAGCGATCGCGCTGTTCCTGCTCGACATCTTCAATCCGCACCTGCTCGCCATGCTCCTGCGAATCCGCATACACCATGCGCAGCTTTTTTGAGCCCATGGTGCGGCGCACAATCGCCGGACGATTGGCGGCCAGCGTTGGTTTGTGCACGTAGAACTCGTCGGGGTTCACCGCGCCCTGCACCACCATTTCGCCCAAACCAAAGGCAGACGTGATAAACACCACCTGATCAAAGCCCGATTCGGTATCAATGGTAAACATCACGCCCGACGAAGCGAGGTCCGATCGCACCATGCGCTGAATACCGGCCGAGAGCGCCACGCCGCGATGGTCGTAGCCCTGATGCACACGGTAGGAGATGGCACGATCGTTAAATAAGGAGGCATAAACGTGCTTCACCGCGATGATGACCGCGTCATAACCCTGCACGTTAAGGAAAGTCTCCTGCTGGCCGGCAAACGAGGCGTCGGGCATATCCTCGGCGGTGGCTGACGAGCGCACCGCAAAGGAGGCGTCGGCATCATCAGCAGAGAGTTGTTCGTAGGCGCTACGAATTGCCGCTTCCAGTTCAGGCTGGAATGGCGTGTCGATCACCCATTGACGAATCTGTTTACCCGCTTGCGCGAGCTCAGCAACATCATCAACATCCGTTTTATCCAGCAAATCATAGATCCGCTGGTTCAGTCCGCTTTGATCGAGGAACAGATTAAACGCGTAAGATGTGGTCGCATAACCGTTTGGTACGGAAACTCCCAGCGACGACAAATTCGTAATCATTTCTCCAAGGGAAGCATTCTTGCCTCCCACCCGATCAACATCATGCATGCCAAGCTGGTTGTACCAGAGCACTAGCGACTGTTGGTCTTGATTGGACATTGAGATTATCCTTTTAAATGATGTGAATACACATGGAACATTTTGCTATTCGCCAAACCAGCCTGGCACAACCGATTAATAAAGACTAAGTGTTGAATCGTTAAAGCAGGAAAAGAAAGACAAAATCGGATTAGTACTTAGAATTAATTGTGTTGCGCAACCGCCCTATTTCACGCTAATAGATTGCTGTAGCGATATTTTTCCCCTTTTCAGAGGGTTAGCGATTGATTTTTGTTGCGCAACGCCCTCACACTTTATTTCATGCGCGAAAAGGAAAATGCGCGAAAATAATGCTTTTCAAAACAGCATTTCATCTAATATTGATTATTCACTGATTCATCTTTGTGAGCGCAATAGCGGACAATATGGATATTTCATTTTATTATTATTTAAAATGAAATGTTGTCATCGATAATTTGGGCATTGCTACGCAAGAGGATATTTGCACTATGAACACTGAACGCAGCGTATTCTACATCTCTGATGGCACCGCCATTACCGCCGAAGTGCTGGGCCATGCGGTGTTATCCCAGTTCCCGGTGATAACCCACAGCGTGACGCTGCCATTTGTCGAGAATGTGCAACGCGCTCAGGCGGTTAAAGCGCAGATCAACGCGCTTTACCAGCAGAGCGGCGTGCGCCCGCTGGTGTTCTTCTCCATCGTCACACCCGACGTCCGTGAAATTATTCTCGAAAGCGAAGGCTTTTGTCAGGACATCGTGCAGGCGCTGGTAGCACCGTTGCAGAGCGAACTCGGCGTGGCGTCAATGCCGGTGGCGCACCGCACGCACGGTTTGACCGCCAGCAACCTCGGCAAATATGACGCGCGCATCGCCGCCATTGATTACACCCTTGCGCATGATGATGGCATTTCCCTGCGCGGCCTCGAAGATGCGCAGGTGATTCTGCTCGGCGTGTCTCGCTGCGGCAAGACGCCCACCAGCTTGTATCTGGCAATGCAGTTTGGCGTGCGTGCCGCTAACTATCCGTTTATCGCCGATGATATGGATAACCTGAAACTGCCGCCGGCGCTGCGTGCACATCAGCATAAGTTGTTTGGTTTAACCATCGACCCGGAACGCCTGGCGGCGATTCGCCAGGAGCGCGCGGAAAATACCCGCTACGCTTCGTTGCGCCAGTGCCGTCTCGAAGTAGGCGAAGTGGAAGCGCTGTTCCGCACCAACCAGATTCGTTATCTCAACAGCACCAACTATTCGGTGGAAGAGATCGCCACCAAAATCCTCGATATCATGGGTCTGAGCCGCAGCATGTATTAGGTTTCTCTGCCGGTCGCCATAAGTGGCGACCTCCCGCCACATACCGGGCCTGTATTGCAATCGTAAAGTCTGGCTTCCGTCTGGTTTTAAGACCTTTGTTTTTAGCAGGTTGAATTCGCAGGCTATTAGTTTATTGTGATCACCATCACTTCCCGGTATTTCACCGCTGCGAAGAACAAATTTTTGAGAATCTCAATGAACAAGACTGATGAACTGCGTACCGCGCGCATCGGTAGCCTACTGACTCCGGCTGCGCTCGCGCATGAACACCCTATTTCGGCAGATATTGCCGCCAACGTCACCGCTTCCCGCCAGCGCATCGCACGCATTCTGACCGGTGAAGATCCGCGTCTGCTGGTGATTATTGGCCCTTGCTCGCTGCACGATCCTAAAGCGGCGATTGAGTATGCTGAACGTCTGAACGTGCTGCGTGAGCGCCATAAAGATCGTCTGGAAATCGTGATGCGTGCCTATTTCGAAAAACCGCGCACTGTGATTGGCTGGAAAGGCCTGATCTCCGATCCCGATCTGGATGGCAGCTACGATGTAAACCGCGGCATCGCCATTGCGCGCAAACTGCTGCTGGATATCAACGCGCTGGGCATGCCAACCGCCACTGAATTCCTCGATATGGTGATCGGCCAGTTTATTGCCGACCTGATCAGCTGGGGCGCGATTGGCGCGCGTACCACCGAAAGCCAGATTCATCGTGAAATGGCGTCAGCGCTCTCCTGTCCGGTCGGTTTCAAAAACGGCACCGACGGCAACGTGCAAATTGCGGTCGATGCGATTCGCGCCGCGCGTGCCAGCCACATGTTCCTGTCACCGGATAAAAACGGTCAGATGACCATCTATCAAACCAGCGGTAATCCGCATGGTCACGTGATCCTGCGCGGCGGTCGACAGCCGAACTATCACGCCGAAGATGTGGCCGCGGCAGCGGCCAATCTGCGCGACTTCAATCTGCCGGAGCAATTGGTGATCGACTTCAGCCACGGCAACTGCCTGAAGCAGCACGGTCGTCAGCGTGACGTTGCCGATGATGTGGCGGCGCAAATCCGTGCCGGATCGCGCGCGGTTGCGGGCGTGATGATCGAGAGTTTCCTGCAGGAAGGGAATCAGAAAGTGGTGAGCGGTGCGGCGCTGACCTATGGTCAGTCAATCACCGATCCGTGCCTCGGCTGGGAAGACAGCGCCGAGGTGCTGGCAAAACTGGCTGCCGCGGTCGACAGCCGTTTTTAATGCTGATCTAGCTGGAACAACTCACTTCCAGCGTTTTGCCCCACTCTGGTGGCCGTTGGCGCAACTCTGCGCTGACGGCCGCATCGCTAAACGGTTGCTGTAACGCGCCATGTAGCTTCGCTAACGCCGTGGTCTCGCCGTTCTCGACCTCTTCAATCACCTGCTGTGCCAGATAGTTGCGTAACACCAGCGCCGGATTAGCCGCTTTCATCACCGCCTGACGCTGCGCATCGCTGGCGTGGTCTTGCAACAAACGCTGGCGATAATCGCTGTACCAGCGATCAAAGGCCTCACGATCAATAAACTCATCACGCAACGGCGAACGGCTTTCATCTTGCTGCGTGTCGCTCAGCATGCGGAAGGTCAGCGTGTAATCACTGTGTTCCGCCGTCATCATCGACAGCAAGCCGGTCAGAAGCGTGTTGTCATTGGCATCCGCCGTCAGCAAGCCGAGTTTGGCACGCATTTTCTCCCCCCAAACGCGCATCAGCTCACCTTCATAATGACCCAGCGCCTGCTTAAGCTGCTCGGTGGTCATCAAGCCCGACAAGGCATGCGCCAGGCGATTAAGGTTCCACAAGCCAATCATCGGCTGATTTTCGAAAGCGTAGCGGCCCTGATAGTCACTGTGATTGCAGATGTAATCCGGCTGATAGTCGTCGAGGAAACCGTAAGGGCCGTAATCCAGCGTTAAGCCCAGAATCGACATGTTATCGGTGTTCATCACGCCGTGCGCAAAGCCAACGCTCTGCCAATGGGCGATCAGGCTGGCGGTGCGTTTAACGATATCGGTGAACCACAGCAGGTAACGATCCGCTTCATCCTTGAGCTGCGGCCAGTGATGGCGAATGGCGTAATCCGCCAGCTGGCGCACTTTGTCTTGTTCACCGCCGTAATAGAAATGCTCAAAATGACCGAAACGCAGATGGCTGTCGGCAATGCGCATCAGCATCGCACCGCGTTCCTGGGTTTCGCGTAGCACCGGCTCATCGCCAATGGCTAACGCCAGCGCGCGCGTGGTGGGAATGCCCAGATGGTGCAGCGCTTCAGACGCGAGGAATTCGCGTACGCTGGAGCGGATCACCGCGCGACCGTCGCCCATGCGCGAATAGGGCGTTAATCCGGCCCCTTTTAAGTGCCAGTCGAGCTTGCGACCGTTGGCCAGCTGCTGTTCACCCAGCAGAATGCCGCGCCCATCGCCCAGCTGTCCGGCCCAGACGCCAAACTGATGGCCACTATAAACCTGCGCCAGCGGCGACATGCCGGGCAGCATTTCGCGTCCTGACCACACGCCATGCCCGCTGCCGGCGAACAGCGCATCATCTAAACCCATCTCTTGTGCCAGCGGCGCATTGTGATAAAACAGCCGTCCACCCGCTAATGGCGTTGGGTCCAGCGCGGTATAGAATCCGGGTAATTCTTGCTGCCAGCTATTGGTAAATTGCATCGACACTCCGGAAGGTGCGCTTAAATCAGGCACCCGCAATAAGTTATAAGATAACAGAGAGTGTAACGCCGACGCGGCGCGTAAGACAGGCGAAAGGGTTACTGCTGCGAAGGCGTGTGTAAATTCAGGTCGGAATAGATGAGATCGTCAAGACGTTCAGCTTTCACCACCGGGAACAGGCTGCCCTGTAGCTGCGCACCACTCAACGTGGTCATCTTTTCCATCATGTGGTTATCGTCAATACCACAAATAATGATCTGGTCCGCAAAATCGGAAAAATTATTGATAACTGTCTGAATAAAAGGCGTAAACGAGGCGCGTTTGGCCAGGTTGTGAATAAAGGCTTTATCCAGTTTTAACACGCTAAACAGATTATCGTACACCGCGGTTGCCGGTGCTTTTCCTGCGCCAAATTGTGAAAGCGATAAACGAAATTCACTTTGTAATGCTGCGAGCAATGGATGGGATTTACCCAAAGATAATTGCGGAAACGTTTCGCTGATATCTAAAACAATAAAAGGGATTTGTCGGAATTTCCTTAACAGAAATTCGCTGGCTAAAAGTGTATTGGCCATAGAATCATCAATACGTACCAACGCGGTAATTTGATTAATCTCAAAAAAGTCGCGGTACTTTTCCAGCAATGAAAGCTGGCTCTGCAGCAAACGTAATTGCTGCGCATCGTCCAATTGCGGCAACAGCAAATCCTGCGGCAGCGTAATAGGTGCGCTGTCGTGGACAAATTGCGTCACCAGCTCGACCGCAGTCAGCTGGCCCGCCAGAGAGTAAACTGGATAAAACCAGGTTTCCGACTGATAGTCGGCAGACAAATGGACTTTCATTTTTCAAGCCAGAAGCAATGGCAATTGGCGCATCGTATATCAACGAATTCCACCAGGCAATAGGACCAAACGTTTGAAGAGGTGCCGTTTTAGGTCTTATTACGCTGATTTAAACCGCAAATAATACTTAAGCCAAATAAGCCGGGGTTAATGTCCATACCAATTAAATAAATTTAGCTTTATTATTAGTATTAAATCGATGGCGGGTAAAGTGCCATTTTAAATGATAGTTAAATATCGGCAGAATTCAGATTTAATTCAGGGTGAGATACCCTTTCTTTTTTCGCGTCTTTATTAAGCGATAACAACGCTATTTAGATGCGACGCGCCTGCCAAAATACTTTACGCCAGTAAACATTATCCAGCGACGAGCGGATCACACCCTGGCTGGTCGAGGCGTGAATAAAGGTGTTGTCGGTATCGTAAATACCGACGTGCAAACCGTTTTCTCCACTGCCGGTTTTGAAGAACACCAGATCGCCAGGCAGCAGATCGCCCTTGTCGATGCGCGTACCAATGTCGGTTTGATCAATGGTCGAGCGCGGCAGCTGCATATCGAATTTATCGCGGAAGGTGAGATAGACGAAGCCGGAACAATCCACGCCACCGCGGCTTAATCCGCCATAGCGATACGGCGTTCCCCGCCAGCGGCTCAGCTGATCGTTGAGTTGGGCAATCACGGTGATAGAGTCAGACAAACGGCCATTCGGCGGCGGTGCATGATGGCTACAGCCCGCCAGCAACAGTGTCAAAATCAAAATTGTCAGCCGCATCCGCCTTTCCCTTTCTCCCTTGTCCGGCAGACACTGTAGCGGCAAAGCGCCACGGCACGCAATCCTCTGTCAGGGAATAAACAGCAGCGGGCCTTGTGCGGTATCAATTTGTTCAAACGGGGTTTGGTAAAGCGGCGCTAAATGCGCAGCGGTCAGCACCTCGCTGGCCCTGCCCTGACGGACAACCGCGCCTTGATGCATTAACCACACGCGAGCGGCATGGCGCAGGCTGTGGTTGAGGTCGTGCCCGCTGGCAACAATCGCCAGGCCGCTGCAACACAGTTCAGCCAGCAGCTTATCGACCGCGCGTTGCTGCGCCACGTCGAGTGCACTCATCGGCTCATCCAGTAGCAGGAGTTTGCCGCGTGAATTGATCGCCGGATGAACCTGCAACACCACGGCAGCCAACCGCACGCGTTGCCATTCGCCACCAGAAAGCTGCGTAAGACTGCGCGTCAGTTTGTCCTGCAGCGCTAACTGCGCGAGCACCTCTTGTAACACGCAGTCTGTTTCCGTCGTTTGTGCGGTGATGTGCATGCGTAAGTAATGCCACACCGGCATTTGTCCCGGCGCCATCTGCTGTTGCGGCAGCCAGCCGCGCAGCGGGGCCAATGCCGCACCGTTTAACGTAGATAGCGGCGCGCCATCCAGCAGAATGCTGCCCTGACTCGGCAACAAACCGGACAGCGCGTTGAGCAAGGTACTTTTGCCGGCGCCGTTCGGCCCCACCAGATGCACTAATTCACCGGCGTTAACGCTCAGTTCAACGGGAGCCAGCCGTCCTGTGACGCTGACTCCCTGACACTGCAATAGCATTTATTCGGCCAGCGCCTGCTCTACACTTTTCAGGATGATGGGATCGTCTGGCGTCATATCCGGTGAGAAGCGCGCAATGACTTTGCCCTGCTTATTAATAAGGAATTTTTCGAAGTTCCACAGGATATCGCCCGGCGCTTTCGGCGCGCGCCCTTTGCTCTCCATGCGCTCGAGGAAACCGCTGCCTTCCGGGCGTTGCGCCACTGGCTGCGCCGCCGTCAGCTGCGCATAGAGAGGGTGACGATGCTCGCCGTTGACATCGGTTTTATCGAACATCGGGAAAGTTACGCCGTAAGTGGTGCTGCAAAAGGTTTTGATCTCTTCGTTACTGCCCGGCTCTTGCTCGAGGAACTGATTGCATGGGAAGCCAAGCACGCTGAACGGCTTATCCTGCCAGGCTTTCTGCAGCGATTCTAACTGCTCATACTGCGCCGTCAGGCCACATTTGGATGCCACATTGACTACCAGTAGCACCTTGCCCTCATAGGCCGCCAGCGTGGTTTTTTCACCGTCCAGCGTAACCAGTTCTGTCTGATAAATGCTCATCGTCGATTCCTGTTGTTGATAACACGTTGCCAGCCAAAGCTAGCGCGAAGACTTCACTAATAACATGATAAACAGCGGCGCGCCGAGCGTGGCCGTTACCACGCCAATCGGCAGTTCGGCAGAGGTTAACACCAGCCGCGCAATAATATCCGCGCCAAGCAGCACTGCGGCACCGGCTAACGCCGCCGCAGGCAACAAATAACGATGATCGCTAAAACCGCTGAGACGCAATAGATGCGGGATAACCAGACCAATAAAACCGATCGCACCCGCCATCGCTACGCTCACGCCCACCAGCCAGCCCATCGCCAGCACCAGCAGGTTGCGCCACAGCAGCAGCGGTAATCCGAGCTGACGTGCCGAGGTTTCGCCCAGCGCCAGCAAATTCAACGTGCGTGCGGTGGCGATCAGCAGCAGCGTTACCGGCAGCAGCGCCAACATCATCCAGCCATAGCGCCAGTCGATGCCGCTAAAGCCGCCCATCATCCAGTACATCAGCTGACGCAGATCGAGGCTGGTGCTAAAGTACACTGCCCACGTCATGATGGCGCTACAGATAATGCCAAGCGCTACGCCGGTCAGCAGTAAGCGGCTCACTGAGAGTTGTTTGTGAGCGAAGTGCAGCAGCATCAGCGTAATCAGCAGCGCACCGGCCATGGCCGCCAGCGCTAAGCTCCATAGCGAACCGTTACCGAGCATCACGCCTAATACCAGACCAATCCCCGCCCCGTTAGACACGCCAAGTAAGCCGGGTTCCGCCAGCGGATTGTTGAACAGCGCCTGCATCACCACGCCGCACACCGCCAGCGCCGCACCCACCAGCAGCACCGCCAGCGTGCGCGGCATGCGCAGTTGCCAGACGAACAGATCGCCTTCCGCCGAAAACCATTGTGTGGGGGAGATCCAGCTGTCGCCGGCACACAGGCTAAGCCCGATGAGCAGCAATAGCAGCGCAATGAGTGCGATGAGCCAGCGCTGGCTGCGGCGATTTGCCTGGGAAGCAAGCTGATCCAGCAGAGTCATAGATAAGATTGGCTGAGAAAACAGAGATTTGATTGTAGTGGGATTACAGCAAAAAGAAAGCGGCGCTGTGGAGGCGCCGCTGGAGAAGCCTTACTGATGCGGAGGAAGCGGCTGACCATGATTATCACGCTTCTGCTGATTGTCACGCTGGTCGTGATGCTGCGGTTGCGGCTGACGTTTGTCGTCGCGGTGCGGTCCATTGCCCGGATGCTGCGCCTGCCAGCCGTTACCGTTCCAGTAACCGTGCGGACCTTTGGTGCCGATGCGCTGGTTATGGTGCTGTTTCCACCACGTTGGCGCGCGCCAGTCGTAGCCATCCCAATAGTAGCCACGTTTATCCTGATCGCCGATATGAATCGAAACGCCCGGTGTATTGATGTTGACGGAAACATTGGCGCTAGCCAGCAGCGGCATGCCTAACAAGACACTTAATAAAATTGCTGTCTTTTTCATTATTCGAACCTTTTGCTCTGTGATGGCGCTGTTATAACAAAAGTGTTGATGCCGTCACTATCGGTGAGGACCGATTTTCGCCCTATTTTCCGGATACTTACTAAATCCTTACATCGTGAATAAATCGTGAGGAGCGGCCAGATTTAAGACAAAAAAAAAGGCCGCTAAGCGGCCTTTTTGTCGTACTGAAATTAGTCAGCATCCTTGGGTGTCGCGTTCTCGACGCGACTTTTCAACTTCTGTCCTGGACGGAACGTCACCACTCGGCGCGCGGTGATAGGAATATCTTCCCCCGTCTTCGGGTTACGGCCCGGACGCTGGTTTTTGTCACGCAGATCAAAATTACCAAATCCGGACAGTTTTACCTGTTCTCCGTTTTCCAACGCGCGGCGAACCTCTTCAAAAAAAAGTTCTACCAACTCTTTGGCATCGCGTTTGCTCAACCCGAGTTTTTCAAACAGGTACTCTGACATTTCAGCTTTTGTAAGCGCCATAGGTTCAATCCCTCAAGGTTGCCTGGAATCGCTCTTTTAATGCCGCAACGCATTTGGCAACGGTCGCGGCAATCTCCTCTTCTTCGAGTGTCCGGCTGGTATCCTGCAAAATCAGGCTAATCGCTAGGCTCTTTTCACCTTCGTTTACGCCCTTACCACGGTACACGTCAAACAAGTTTACGCCAACTACCTGATTTACGCCAACTTTCTTACACTCCGCAATGATATCTGCTGCAGGCACATTTTCAGCCACCACAACGGCGATATCACGACGGTTTGCCGGGAAGCGAGAAATCTCGCGCGCATCAGGCAGGACGCGGTCTGCGACCTTATTCCAAAGCAGTTCAAACACTAAGGTGCGACCATTCAGATCCAGCTTACGTTCCAGCTCTGGATGAACCACCCCGATAAATCCGATTCGTTCGCCGCGTAAATAAATTGCGGCGCTTTGTCCTGGATGCAGCGCCGGATTGGCTTCCGCACGGAAGGAAATCTCATCAAGTTTACCGGTCAAATCCAGCAGCGATTCTAAATCGCCTTTCAAATCATAGAAGTCAACCGTCTGACGCGCCAGATCCCAATGCTCTTCATAGCGATTACCGCTTAAAACGCCGGCCAGCATAAGATCCTGGCGGATACCCAGATCGGCCTGTGTATCAGGAACAAAGCGTAAACCGCTTTCAAACAGGCGTACGCGGCCCTGCTGACGGTTTTGGTTATACACCACCGCGCCAAGCAAACCGGTCCACAGCGACAGGCGCATTGCCGACATATCGCTGGATATTGGGCTGGGCAGGATCAGCGCCTCTTCGCCCGGATGCAGCAACTGCTGCAGTTTTGGATCGACAAAGCTGTAAGTAATCGCTTCCTGATAACCTTTATCTACCAACAGATTTTTCGCACGCTTCAGCGACAGGTCGGCTTCACGATGCTGCGTCATGATCAGGCTGGCTTTCACCGGCACATCAGGGATGTTGTTATAGCCGTAAACACGCGCCACTTCTTCGACCAGATCTTCTTCGATAGCCATATCGAAACGCCAGCTTGGCGCAACGGCTTGCCACTCACCTGCACTCACTTTCACTTCGCAACCCAAACGCGTCAGGATGTTAGTAACCTGTTCGTCAGCAATCACATGGCCAATCAGACGATCGAGCTTTTCACGGCGCAGCGTGATGGTGGCGCGTGGCGGCAGCGCGCTCGCGTCAGTTTGGTCGATGACCGGGCCCGCTTCGCCGCCACAGATGTCGAGCAACAGTTGCGTCGCGCGTTCAATCGCTTTGTGCTGCAACGCTGGATCGACGCCACGCTCGTAACGATGTGACGCGTCGGTATGCAGGCCCTGACGGCGAGCGCGGCCGGTGATCGCCAGCGGATCAAAGTAGGCGCATTCGAACAGCACATTTTGCGTCTCTTCATTGACACCGGAATGCTCGCCACCAAAGATGCCGCCCATCGCCAGCGCTTTGTGGTGATCGGCAATCACCAGCGTGTCGCTGCTGAGTTTAGCTTCGGTACCATCCAGCAGCGTCAGCACTTCGCCCTCTTCTGCCATACGCACCACGATGCCGCCGTCGATGCGGTCGAGATCGAAGGCATGCATCGGCTGACCAAGCTCCAGCAGTACAAAGTTGGTGATATCGACCACCGGATCGATTGAGCGAATACCGCAACGACGCAGCTTCTCACGCATCCACAATGGCGTATCGGCTTTGACGTTGACACCTTTGACCACGCGGCCAAGGTAGCGCGGGCACGCGGCGGTGGCATCAACGCGAATCGGGAAGGTATCGTCGATGGTGGCCTTTACCGGTTCAATCGCGGGTGCCGTCAGCGGCAAACCGTTCAATACTGCTACATCACGCGCAATCCCGATGATGCCCAGACAATCGGCGCGGTTTGGCGTGACGCTGATTTCAATGGTGTTGTCATCCAGCTGCAGATAGCTGCGGATATCGGTGCCAATTGGCGCATCGGCTGGCAGCTCGATGATGCCGTTGTGATCGTCGGAAATACCCAGCTCAGAGAAGGAGCACAGCATGCCTTCAGACGGCTCGCCACGCAGTTTTGCTGCTTTGATTTTGAAATCGCCCGGCAGCACAGCGCCAACGGTCGCCACCGCCACTTTCAGGCCCTGACGGCAGTTTGGCGCGCCGCAGACGATATCCAACAGGCGATCGCCACCGACGTTGATTTTGGTGACGCGCAGTTTGTCGGCGTTCGGATGCTGGCCGCACTCAACCACTTCACCCACCACGACACCGTGGAACGCACCGGCAACCGGATCCACGCCGTCCACTTCAAGGCCGGCCATGGTGATTTGCTCAGACAGCGCAGCGCTGTCCAGGGCTGGATTTACCCATTCGCGTAACCAGAGTTCACTGAATTTCATTGGATAACCTGCCCTTATTTAAATTGTTTGAGGAAACGTAAATCATTTTCGAAGAAGGCGCGCAGATCGGTCACACCGTAGCGCAGCATGGTGAGACGCTCCATGCCCATGCCAAACGCAAAGCCCGAATAAATTTCCGGATCGATGCCAACATTGCGCAATACGTTCGGGTGCACCATGCCGCAACCCAGCACTTCCAACCACTTGCCGTTTTTACCCATCACGTCCACTTCTGCGGACGGTTCGGTGAACGGGAAGTAAGAAGGACGGAAGCGAATTTGCAGATTCTCTTCGAAGAAGTTGTTGAGGAAATCGTGCAGTGTGCCTTTCAGGTTGGTAAAGCTGATGTCTTTATCGACAATCAAACCTTCCATCTGGTGGAACATTGGCGTGTGCGTCTGATCGTAATCGTTACGATAAACACGGCCTGGCGCGATGATGCGGATTGGCGGCTGCTGGTTTTTCATGGTACGGATCTGCACGCCTGAAGTTTGGGTGCGCAGCAGACGCGTGGCATCAAACCAGAAAGTGTCGTGATCGGCACGCGCCGGGTGATGGCCGGGAATGTTGAGCGCATCAAAATTGTGGTAGTCGTCTTCGATTTCCGGACCTGTTACCACCGCGAAACCCAGTTCGCCGAAGAAGGTTTCGATACGATCGATAGTGCGGGTCACCGGATGCAAGCCGCCATTCTCAACGCGGCGGCCAGGCAGCGACACGTCGATGGTTTCCGCAGCCAGACGCGCATTCAGCTCCGCACTTTCCAGCGTCTCTTTGCGCGCGGTAAGGCGGTCCTGCACTTGCTGTTTGGCCTCGTTGATGACCGCACCCGCAGCCGGGCGCTCTTCTGCCGGCAGTTCACGCAGGGTGGTCATTTGCAGCGTCAGATGCCCTTTCTTACCCAGAAATTCGACGCGCACGGCGTCCAGAGCAGCGATATCCGCCGCCTCGTCGATGGCGGCCGTGGCACGAGCCACCAGGTCTGCGAGTTGGGACATGATTTCCTCTTCTTCCAGCCGGGCTGGTCAGTTCTCGTTGGGATCAGATGATCCGATTAAGTGTCGCCAGAAACAAAAAAGCCTCCACGAGGGAGGCTTTCAGCGCGATTTTTCGTTTCTTTTCTTATGCGCAAAAGCCCCTGATGTTCAGGCGCTAAAGTAAAAAAAGAAACGGAAAATAGCAGCATTCATGCTTGCGTTACCTTGTCATATTTAGAAACCGCACTATTGAAATGCGCAGCGGCCAAAATGTCAATCTTTTGCGTGAGTTGCGGGTAATAAAAAAGGGAGCAAGCTCCCTTTTTCAACTGACTTACGCCAGAGCTGATTTTGCTTTTTCAACAAGTGCAGTAAATGTCACTTTGTCGAATACAGCGATGTCAGCCAGAATCTTACGGTCGATTTCAATAGAGGCTTTTTTCAGGCCATTGATGAAACGGCTGTAAGAGATACCGTTCTGACGAGCCGCAGCGTTGATACGCGCGATCCACAGTTGACGGAACTGACGCTTACGTTGACGACGGTCACGGTAAGCATACTGACCAGCTTTGATAACAGCCTGGAAGGCAACGCGGTATACACGTGAACGTGCACCATAGTAGCCTTTAGCTTGTTTTAAGATTTTCTTGTGACGTGCGCGAGCAATTACACCACGTTTAACGCGAGCCATGTGAGCTCTCCTATATCATATTCTGTGATTTCCCTTCATCTTTCGTGCCGCAGCGGCGTTGGCTGTCTTCATTCATCCCAGTCACTTACTGATGTAAGTTCAGGGATTCATTCAGTTGCCGGCTTGCTGCAACCCGAAATCTTTCGGGAATTAAACTAAAAAAAATTTACTTATGCGTACGGCAGGCAGGCAATAACCAGACCCAGATCGCCTTTAGACACCATGCCTTTCGGACGCAGGTGACGTTTACGCTTAGTAGACTTTTTAGTCAGAATATGACGCAGGTTCGCGTGCTTACGCTTGAAGCCGCCAGAAGCGGTCTTCTTGAAGCGCTTAGCGGCGCCACGTACAGTTTTAATCTTTGGCATTTTTACAAATATCCACTTCGCATTGTTAATAAAATGAATCAGACAGGCGAATAAAAATCCGCACAACGCAAGCGCTGCGCGGCTTTATTACTTGAAGGCCTACTGTTTCTTCTTAGGAGCGAGCACCATGATCATCTGACGACCTTCGATCTTCGAAGGGAAGGATTCGACAATCGCCAGATCCATGTCTTCACACAGATCTTTACGGACGCGGTTAAGCACTTCCATACCGATCTGCTGGTGCGCCATCTCACGACCGCGGAAACGCAGCGTGATTTTGGCTTTATCACCCTCTTCCAGAAAGCGAATCAGGTTGCGTAGTTTGACCTGATAGTCGCCATCATCGGTACCAGGACGGAATTTGATTTCCTTAACCTGGATAACTTTCTGCTTCTTCTTCTGTTCCTTAGAAGACTTGCTTTTTTCATAAAGGAACTTGCCGTAATCCATGATACGGCAAACCGGCGGTTCGGCGTTCGGGCTGATTTCAACTAAATCTACGCCGGCTTCTTCAGCTTTCTCAATGGCTTCACGCAGGGTGACAATGCCAAGTTGCTCGCCGTCTACGCCAGTTAAGCGCACTTCGGTGGCACGGATTTCGCCGTTGATACGGTTCGGACGTGTTGGTTGTACTCGTTTTCCGCCTTTAATAACCTGTTTCCTCTAATTGGTGAAGATGTCGGCTGCGAATCTCTTGTTGCAGCTTCTCAACAAACACATCTACGTCCATGCTCCCAAGGTCTTTACCACGGCGGGTGCGCACGGCAACTTTGCCTGCTTCCACCTCTTTGTCACCGCAAACCAGCATATAAGGGACGCGACGTAATGTGTGCTCGCGGATTTTAAAGCCTATCTTCTCGTTTCTCAAGTCTGCTTTGACACGAATGCCAGCATTCTGCAATTTCTTCGTCAATTCACTGACGTATTCTGACTGACTGTCGGTGATATTCATCACCACAGCCTGCACCGGCGCCAGCCAACTCGGGAAGAATCCAGCGAATTCTTCGGTCAGGATGCCGATAAAGCGTTCCATTGAACCGAGAATTGCGCGATGGATCATTACCGGTGTCTGGCGGTCGTTGTTTTCGCCGACAAAAGTCGCGTCCAGACGCTTCGGCAGGGAGAAGTCTAGCTGAACGGTACCACACTGCCAGGCGCGGTCGAGACAATCGTACAGGGTAAACTCAATTTTAGGGCCGTAGAAGGCACCTTCTCCCGGCTGATATTCGAATGGAATATCATTCTCTTTCAGCGCTTCTGCCAAATCCACTTCCGCACGATCCCACATTTCGTCGGTACCGATACGTTTTTCCGGACGGGTCGACAGCTTCACCACGATTTTTTCAAAACCGAAGGTGCTGTACATGTCGTATACCATGCGGATACAGCTGTTCACCTCATCACGTACCTGATCTTCGGTACAGAAGACGTGAGCATCATCCTGGGTAAAGCCGCGCACGCGCATCAGACCATGCAAGGCACCTGATGGCTCGTTACGATGGCAGCTGCCAAACTCCGCCATACGCAGCGGCAGGTCGCGGTAGGATTTCAGACCCTGATTAAAGATCTGAACGTGGCCTGGGCAGTTCATCGGCTTGATGCAATATTCACGGTTCTCTGAAGAGGTGGTGAACATGGCTTCTTTATAGTTCTCCCAGTGCCCGGTTTTCTCCCACAGCACGCGGTCCATCATGAACGGACCTTTCACTTCCTGATAGTCGTACTCTTTCAGCTTGGTACGCACAAACACTTCCAGCTCGCGGAAGATGGTCCAGCCGTCATTGTGCCAGAACACCATGCCCGGTGCTTCTTCCTGCATGTGGTAGAGATCAAGCTGCTTACCGATTTTACGGTGATCGCGCTTCGCCGCTTCTTCCAGACGCTGCAGATAGGCAGCCAACTGCTTTTTATCCGCCCAGGCCGTACCGTAAATACGCTGCAGCATTTTGTTGTCGCTGTTGCCGCGCCAGTAAGCCCCGGAGATTTTCTGCAGTTTGAAGTGATGGCAGAAACGCATATTCGGCACGTGCGGACCGCGGCACATGTCGATGTATTCTTCATGTTGATACAGGCCAGGACGATCGTCGTGGCTGATGTTCTCGTCAAGAATGGTGGTTTTGTAGCTTTCGCCACGCTCAGCAAACACGTCACGTGCTTCCTGCCAGCTCACCTTTTTCTTCACCACATCGTAGTTGGTTTCAGCCAGCTGGTGCATACGCTTTTCCAGCAGCTCAAGATCTTCCTGGGTTAAGGTATGTTCCAGGTCAACGTCATAATAGAAACCGTTATCAATCACCGGGCCGATCGCCATTTTGGTGTTTGGCCACAGCTGCTTAATCGCATGCCCTAACAGGTGCGCGCAAGAGTGACGAATGATTTCTAAACCGGCGTCGTCTTTAGCGGTAATAATCGCGACCTGAGCGTCCTCGGTGATCGGATCAACCGCATCAACCAATTCGCCATTCACGCGACCCGCGATGCAGGCTTTCGCCAAACCCGGTCCAATATCCAACGCAATATCCATCACGCTGACCGGACGGTCAAAGCTGCGCTGGCTGCCATCAGGAAGAGTAATTACTGGCATTTCATATCCTTAATTGCAGTGGTAAGCCACACGAAAGCCTACATGCAAAAATGAGTTTCATAGTGTGTAACCCGGCGTGATGTCAGACCCACGTTGTCGGAATGACGCCAGGAATGTAAAGCGGCGATGATAATAGCAGCTTTCGCCGCCGATCAAAACCCGTGCAGAGATTCGCTAAGCTAAAGAGAAATAAAAAAAACCGCTGCGAGGCACAGGCCTGGCAGCGGTGATTCACATCCGTCTCGCTTACATTGAGTATGAGAGCTGGATCGTGGTTTTGGTATCGGTACGATCCGGCGCAGATTCTGGCGGATTATTGTTCCAGGTCACGTTGTAGCCCAGCTTCAGCGCGAAATGGGCATTGATGGCCACCTGCAGCGCGGTTTCTGAGTTCAGCGTGGTGTCTTCACCGAAGCTGCTCAGCACAGAAACACCCTGGATAAATTTGGTGGTATCTGTCAGCTGCCATTGATAGCTCACTGCACCATAACCCAATGCTTTGGTTTCATGGCCGCCATCATGGAAATCGTCGTAACGCACACCCGGACCGAATTCAGCACGCAGTGAGTGAACCGGGCCGCTGAGGATCTGACGACCGTAACCGGCGGTCAGCACATCGCGTGAGTCATAACCGTTGAAACGGTCGCTTAGCCAGCTTGCCTGGCCAAACAGGTAATCAGCGCTATTGAGGTTATAGCGGCTACGGCCACCGATATTGTAAGTCTCAGATGAACGCTCATCATTTGAGGAGTTGTTTGCGGCGTTGCCCCATAGACTCAATGCGGTATTGGTTTGATACCACGTCATATTGGTAGACGCACTCAGCGAAGAACTGGTGGTGTTTCCAGTTTGAGCCAGGTAACCCGCTGACGCGCTGCCTTCAAACGGCTTTTTCGCCGTTGCAGGGTCATCCATGGAGGTGAAAACGGCGTTATCTGCAAAGGCCTGGTGACAAAATGCTCCAGCAGAGAGCAATAAAACAGCGGACAGCTTGTTAAAGGCTTTCATTAAAAGTAATCCGTACGACAGTTTAAAAAACGAAGAGTCTGAAGCGTTTCTCCGGCCAATCAATGCAATTTACCGTAAGTTTTGTAAAAAAGTATGTATCCGCATAAAAAACCAGGAAAGCCGCTGGACCGCTCTTTTAATGGGACTTTTCCCATTTTCGCTGCGCATTATAGGGGGCAATTACTCAAATAGCAGCCTGAAGGCTACAAGATTTTTCTGAACTCTTTTGACAAAGCTTTACCTGCTATTTTCACTAATGAAATGGCTAAAATTCGCTCTATACTGCGCGCTGGTCTACGCTGAAATCTGTTCGATAACAATGAGGTGAATAATGAGTGACCATGATGTCAAACGTTACATTGTCACGTTGAAATATCAGGAAAGTGGACTCGGCGACGTGCAGTCAGTGAACAGCGCCATGATCAATGGCGGATACAGCACCACCTTAAGCGATGATGAAGGTCATCCACATGAGTTGGGCACCAATAGCTTCGGCATTGTCAGCGCGTTAGAGGAGCATGAAATAGCAGAGCAAGCCGCGGGATATGCCCAAATCGCGCTCGATCATAAACCTGAGGTCACCGTCATCACGTTAGAGGCGTTTCTGAAACAACAATCCTGACGCAGTGCAAAAAACGGCATCGACGCCAGGTTTGCTCAGGTTTTGCGCGTTACAATCGAACTCACGCAGCGAACAAAGAGGATTACCCGATGTGGTCAGCCATTAGTCGTCTGTTAAGCGAGTACGCCGGTGATGCCGAAATCACCGACCGTCAGGAACTTCCCGGTGGCGATGTCCATCCCGCCTGGCGCATCCGCTATGGCGAGTTGGATGTGTTCGTCAAATGTAACACCCGCGATATGCTCACCTTGTTCAGTTGGGAAGCCGATCAACTCGACCTGCTGGCGCGCACGCAAACCGTTCGCGTCCCGAAAGTGTATGGCGTTGGCAATGATCGTGATACCAGCTTCCTGCTGCTGGAATATATTCCGCCTCATCCCTTTACCGCACAGAGCGCTTTCCAGCTCGGCCAGCAGTTGGCGCATCTACACCAATGGAGCGAGCAACCGCAATTTGGTCTCGATTTCGACAACAACATCACCACCTCACCTCAGCCGAATAGCTGGTTACGCCGCTGGTCAGTGTTCTTCGCTGAGCAGCGCATCGGCTGGCAGCTGCAACTGGCCGCGGAAAAAGGCGTGCACTATGGCGATACCGAACTGATTGTTGATTGTGTGCAGCGCACGTTAGCCAACCACCATCCGCAACCTTCTTTATTACACGGCGATTTGTGGCCCGCCAACTGCGCCGGCAGCGCAGAGGGTCCGTGGTTGTTTGATCCCGCCTGCTATTGGGGTGATCGCGAATGCGATTTAGCGATGCTAAGTTACTACGCCGATTTGCCGCGCCAGATCTATGATGGCTACCAGGCTGTTTGGCCACTGGAAGACGGATTCTCGCAGCGTCAGCCGGTGTATCAGCTCTATTACCTGCTGAATCGCGCCAATGTTTTCGGCGGCAACTGGACGGGCGAAGCGCAGTTCGCCATCGGCCAGTTGTTAGATGAAGATGTGTTGGGCGAACGTCAGGCCAGACCGGCCTGACGCGTTACAGCATGCCGAGCAGTTTCAGCACAAAGTAGCCCGCGATAGCGATAATGATCGGCAGGATATAGAGCGGGAAAATCTGCAAGAAAATGGTGTGACGCGGGATGTGGATTTTCTCTTCCAGTTGCGCTCGCGTGCGCCCTTCACTGCCTTTGGCCTGTTCCATGATCAGCTGATCTTCAATTCCCTCTTTAATATGGCGCGACTGACGCCACATGCGCGCACCTGAAGCCTGCAGCGCTATGCCGATAAAGATCAGGATGTAGATCAGCCAAAACCCGATATTCGCGCCACCGTTAAATTCCGGCACCGGAGAGTTCTGCCAAAACACATTAAGAAACGGCGTATTGAACTTCACCATGTCAACCATGACATGCACAAAATCGAGCATCACGGCATCAATGCCCGGCTGCTTTTCACTGTGCTTAAACATAAAGCCCAGCAGCGAAATCATCGTGGATAACAATGCGGGTATAAAAATCACCCAGCCAGCCACTCGCTTAAGGATGGCGATGCGGCCAGCCTGTTGGTAAGTCATGGTGTCTCCCTGAACCAAAAATAGTTTTGCCTAAGTCTACCTGCACTACTGCAATTTTTCCTGAAAAATGCGTGGCCTGCCGCAAGTCGGCTTTATCAGGCTCTCGTGCTATGGTAAGCCAAATTTCTAAGGGAGCAGTTATATGTCATATCGTCGTCCCGTATTGGCCGCCATCTTTGATATGGATGGATTGTTGATCGACTCAGAACCGCTGTGGGATCGCGCGGAACTGGATATATTCGCCAGCCTTGGCGTGGACATCACCCGCCGCCACGAGTTGCCCGATACGCTGGGTCTGCGCATCGATCAAACCGTGCGCATGTGGTTTGAAGCGCTGCCGTGGAGCGGCCCGGATCAACAGGAAGTGACGCAACGCATCATCGCCCGCGCGCTGGCGCTGGTGGAAGAGACGCGTCCGCTGCTGCCTGGCGTGGAGCAGGCGCTGCAACTGTGCCAGCAGCAAGGTTTGAAAATCGGCCTCGCCTCCGCCTCGCCGCTGCACATGCTGGAGCGCGTGCTGGAGATGTTTGACCTGCGCAAATACTTTGATGTGCTGGCGTCCGCGGAAGCGCTGCCGTACAGCAAGCCGCATCCGCAGGTCTATCTCGACGCCGCAGCCAAACTGGGTATCGATCCGCTTAACTGCGTCACGCTGGAAGATTCCTTCAACGGCATGATCGCCACCAAAGCCGCACGCATGCGTTCAATTGTGGTGCCGGCGGCCGAGCATCGTGAAGATGCGCGTTGGGCGCTGGCCAATGTGATTCTTGATGATTTAACCCAGCTCAAACCCGAACATCTGCACGGTTAATCGCAGCCCGCTTAACGCGGGCTTTTTTATGCAACTTGATCGCGCACGCAAATAAATAAAACATCGTTTCATTTTTATTGAATTCACATCTCATCCTGCCTAAGATGCCCAAAGACCCGCATCGGGACCACTTCCTTTGACTCTTGAGAGGCCTGAGATGGACATTCGTCAAAGCATTCATAGCGAGCATGCCAAAACCCTGGACACGGACGGCTTACGCCGTGAGTTTCTGATCGACAAGATTTTCGACGCCGACAATTACACCCTCACTTACAGCCATATCGATCGCATCATTATCGGCGGTGTAATGCCGGTGCAGAAACCGGTGACTATCGGCCATGAAGTGGGTAAGCAGCTGGGCGTAAGTTACTTCCTCGAACGCCGAGAACTCGGCGTAATCAACATCGGTGGACCGGGGCTAATTGAAGTGGATGGCAAAACCTGGGAGATTGATCAGCAGGAAGCGTTGTATGTCGGACAAGGCGCGCAGAACGTGATTTTCCGCAGCAGCGATGCCAGCCGCCCGGCGAAGTTTTACTACAACAGCGCGCCGGCACACACCCATTATCCAGACAAAAAAATCACCCTCGACGAGGCAGTGAAAGCCACGCTCGGCGACGCGGCCACCTCGAACCGCCGCACCATTAACAAATTCATCGTGCCCGACGTGTTGCCAACCTGCCAGTTAACCATGGGATTAACCCGCCTTGATGACGGCAACTTGTGGAACACCATGCCGTGTCACACCCACGAACGTCGCATGGAAGTCTATTTCTATTTCGATATGGCCGACGACAGCGCCGTGTTCCACATGATGGGCCAGCCGCAGGAGACGCGTCATCTATTGGTCCATAACGAGCAAGCGGTGATTTCACCAAGCTGGTCGATTCATGCGGGCGTGGGAACGCAGCGCTATACCTTTATCTGGGGCATGGTGGGCGAAAACCAGGTATTTGATGACATGGACCACGTCAACATCAGCGCACTGCGCTAACAAGGAGCGAATCATGATACTCAACGCATTTAATCTTGCAGGCAAAATCGCGCTGGTCACCGGCTGCAATACCGGTTTAGGACAAGGTATGGCGCTGGGTCTGGCACAGGCGGGATGTGACATTATTGGCGTTAACCGCGCCGGACCGGATGATACGCAGGCCAAAGTTGAGGCATTAGGCCGCCGTTTTTGGTCAATTCAGGCCGATCTGACCAAGCCATCCATCGTGCCGCAAATTGTTGAACAGGCGGTGGCGCATGCCGGTCGCATCGATATCCTGGTGAATAACGCAGGCATCATTCGCCGCGAAGATGCACTCAACTTCAGCGAGCAGGATTGGGATGATGTGATGAACATCAACAGCAAAAGTCTGTTCTTCCTGTCACAGCAGGTCGCCCGGCAGTTTATCGCGCAAGGCAATGGCGGCAAGATCATCAATATCGCCTCGATGCTGTCGTTCCAGGGCGGCATTCGCGTGCCTTCTTATACCGCATCAAAAAGCGCAGTGATGGGGTTAACCCGTTTGATGGCCAACGAATGGGCGAAGCACGGCATCAACGTTAACGCCATTGCGCCGGGCTACATGGCCACCAATAACACGGAACAGCTGCGCAGCGATGAGTCACGCAACGAGGAGATTTTAGGCCGCATTCCATCAGGTCGCTGGGGAATCCCGGACGACATGATGGGCCCAATTGTGTTCCTCGCCTCCAGCGCCTCCGACTATGTGCAAGGTTATACGTTGGCCGTCGATGGCGGATGGTTAGCGCGCTAGGCTAACCCGTTCTTTTCCCGCGTCATTGTGACGCGGGAAAGTGAAAAATATTAACGCTTCGTTACAGCGTCACCATTCTCATTCACTGGATAAATCCCTATACTGGATGCATCGACAGTTTTATGCAGCCAGGTTTCATCATGACGGCCGAAGGCCATATCATTTTTGCCATTGCCAGCGCCATTTTTGCCAAGCGCGCGGAGCTGACGCCAGTATTGGCCAGCGCCGACTGGTGGCATTTAGTGCCTGCTGCGCTGTTAACCTGCCTGCTGCCCGATATCGATCACCCTAAATCCGTGCTTGGCCAGCGCTTAAGGTGGCTATCGCATCCCATCGCCCGCATCTTTGGTCATCGCGGTTTTACCCACAGTTTGCTGGCGGTGGCGGTGAGTTTGTGGCTATTCCAGATCAATGTGCCCGCCGACTGGTTTCTTCCCGCCGACGTGCTGCAAGGCATGACGCTCGGCTATCTCAGCCATATTGTCGCCGATATGCTCACGCCCGCCGGCGTGCCGCTGCTGTGGCCCTGCCGCTGGCGCTTCCGTTTGCCCATCCTGAATAGTCAAAAAGGTAACCAGCTGGAGCGCGCACTTTGTCTGGCGCTGGTCGGTTATGCGTTGTGGTTCCCGCCCGGCATGCCCTCTTTTGGTGCCAACGGCTGGCCGGAGCAACTGTTCAATACGCTACAAAATGGCGTCGGTCGGTTGGTTAATGGTCAAAACGGTCAATAATCAGTCGAATCAAGCGTTAAAGTTATAAAGCATTCTTTTTGGGTATAAGCCCGCCCCACGCTGAACTGATAACATTCCAAATATTCCCTAACGGGGACTTACTGTTTTTCGTGCCATCCCAGGATGGCGCGTCACACTCTGGAGTTGAGCATGGATTTTCACCTCATTATTAATATCGTGGCGTTTATCGCACTACTGATTCTGCTGAATCGGATTGGCAACCAAAGCTGGAGCCTGTCCAAACGCGTGCTGACCGGTTTGGTTTTCGGTGTGGCCTTTGGTCTGGCGCTGCAAACCATCTATGGTGAAAACAGCCCAACCGTGAAAGCGTCGATTGGCTGGTTCAATATCGTCGGTAACGGCTACGTGCAATTGTTGCAGATGATCGTGATGCCGCTGGTGTTCGCCTCGATCCTGAGCGCGGTCGCACGTCTGCACAATGCCTCATCGCTGGGTAAAATCAGCGTGCTGACCATTGGCGTGCTGCTGTTTACCACCGCAATTTCCGCGCTGGTCGGCGTGCTGGTGACCGGCCTGTTTGGCCTTAGCGCTGAAGGTCTGGTGCAAGGTGCGCAGGAAACCGCGCGTCTGAGCGCGATTCAGAGCAACTACGTGGGCAAAGTGGCTGACCTCAGCACGCCGCAGCTGCTGCTCTCCTTCATTCCGAAAAACCCGTTTGCCGATCTGGCGGGTGCCAACCCCACCTCGATCATCAGCGTAGTGATTTTCGCCGCCTTCCTCGGTGTCGCGGCGCTGCAACTGCTGAAAGATGACAAGGTCAAAGGCGAGCGCGTGCTGGTGGCCATCGATACCCTGCAATCCTGGGTCATGAAGCTGGTGCGTTTGATCATGAAGCTGACGCCGTACGGTGTGCTGGCGCTGATGACCAAAGTAGTAGCCGGTTCCAACCTGCAGGACATCATTAAGCTGGGTGGCTTCGTGGTGGCCTCTTATCTCGGTCTGGCGATCATGTTTGCCGTACACGCGCTGCTGCTGTCGGTTAACGGCATCAACCCAATGCGCTTCTTCCGTAAAGTATGGCCGGTGATCACCTTCGCCTTCACCAGCCGCTCCAGCGCCGCCAGTATTCCACTGAACGTGGAGACTCAAACGCGTCGCCTGGGCGTGCCAGAATCGATCGCCAGCTTCTCGGCGTCATTTGGTGCCACCATCGGCCAGAACGGCTGTGCCGGTCTCTATCCCACCATGCTGGCGGTGATGGTTGCGCCAACCGTGGGCATCAACCCGTTTGATCCAATGTGGATTGCAACGCTGGTAGGTATCGTGACGCTGAGTTCTGCCGGTGTGGCTGGCGTCGGCGGCGGCGCCACCTTCGCCGCGCTGATCGTGCTGCCAGCGATGGGCCTGCCGGTCACGCTGGTCGCGCTGCTGATCTCCATCGAACCGCTGATCGATATGGGGCGTACCGCGCTCAACGTTAATGGTTCAATGACCGCCGGTTCACTCACCAGCCGCTGGCTCGGATTGACCGACAAGAAAGTGCTGGAGAGCGACGAACACGCCGAACTGGCACACCGCTAAATTAATGAGTTGCAACAACGGCAGATCGCAAGGTCTGCCGTTTTTTTATGCCTGCGATATGCTCCATAAGGTCGCCGTTTATGACGACCTTACCCGCTTTCCTCCCCAATTCAACCCAATCATGGCGCAAGCGTCAGGAAAGCGTTAAGCATGGTAAACAGAGGAAAAATCAGCCACTTTTCGCTTGAGTTTTCGCTCAGTAAAGCCAATTCTGCTGTTAATCACAGCAGGAGAATCACCGATGAAAACAGTTATCGCCTCGGTGCTGGCGTTAACCTTATTAACACCAGCCATCAGTTTTGCCCATCCCGGCGGTTGGGGCCCCGGCCCAGGCCCGCATTGGGGTGGAGGTCCACGTTGGGGCGGTCCCGGCCCGCTGCGTTTCCTACCCGAAGCAGCAACCGCCGTTTTGCTGGGCGGTCTGACCTATTACATGCTGAACGGTAACTACTATCAGCGTCAGGGCGACACCTATGTAGTGGTGCAGCCGCCTGAAGCCCCGCCGGGCGGCGGTATGCGCGTGCTGGATTTCAACGGCAAGCGTTATTACGTGCAGGAAGGTCATTACTACCAGCGCGAGATCGGCGGCGAGTATATCGAAGTGCCGCGTCCTTACGGTTTATAAGCGCCACAACGAAAAACGGCCCGTCAATGACGGGCCGTTTCTTATTCTGCTGCGATTACTGAGCCGCTTGCGGATCGGTATCGTAGTCTTTACAGCTCTGGAAACCGTAGTTCATGACGCGACCGGTATCGTTATAGCTCACGAAGTAGGTCTGCGGTTTGCCGTCGCGCTCGCCAATCACGTAAGTCTGGCAAGTGCCGCGAGCGTGAACCATGGTGATTTCAGTAGACGCTGGGCCGGCAATCTGGCGAACCTGATCGCGCGTCATGCCTTTCTTAACATCCTTCACTACCGGCTTGGTTACGTAGCTTTCGGCTTTGTCATAAGTCGTACAACCAGACAGGGCTGCCAGCGTCATAGCGGCAGCGATACATCCCATCACTTTATTCATGTTGTTGTTCCTCGTTTTTTTGTCCGTGTGAAATTAGCCTGGAACATAAATCCAGATTTATCAACTTTATGGGATAAATTTAGCTAAATTCCGAAGCGTTAGGATTTGGTAAAAATGCTGTGTTGATGCGCTACGGTTCGTATAATCACCCGCGAAAAAATACCTATAGCAATGAATAAAGACAGAGGATTAATGACACCTGCACCTTCTCATCGGCTGGTTTATGCCATCACGCTGGGCCTGCTCGCTGCGCTCGGGCCACTTTGTATCGATCTATATCTGCCGGCGCTACCGGAGCTGGCGCGCGATCTGCACACCGAAACCGCCACGGCGCAGCTGAGCCTCACCGCTGGCTTGCTGGGTTTAGGTGCGGGTCAATTGCTGTTTGGGCCAATGAGCGACAAGTTTGGTCGCCTCCGTCCGCTGCTGTTATCGCTTGTACTTTTGTTTATTGCCTCGATTGGCTGTGCGCTGGCAAAAGACATCCACTCGCTGCTGGTAGCGCGTCTGTTTCAAGGTTTGGCAGGCGCCGGCGGCGCGGTGCTGTCGCGTGCCATTGCCCGAGATATGTACAGCGGCCATGAGCTGACGCGTTTCTTTGCACTGCTGATGCTGGTCAACGGTTTAGCGCCGATTGGTGCGCCGGTGCTGGGCGGCGCCTTGATGACGGTGCTTAACTGGCGCGGCATTTTCGTGGTGCTCGGCTGCATCGCCGTCGTGCTGATCTTCCTTGCCCGCTGGAAATTGCACGAAACTTTACCGCCAGCGCGCCGCAGTCAGGGCTCGATCTTTTCCGCCTGGGCGGCGCTCGGCCAGGTCGTCACGCATCGGCAGTTTATGGGCTTCTGCCTGACGCAAGGTTTTATGATGTCCGGCATGTTTGCCTATATCGGCGCCTCGCCGTTTGTACTGCAACAGCTGTATGGCCTGACGCCGCAAGCCTTTAGCTTCTGCTTCGCTGCCAACGGCTTCGGCCTGATTATTGCATCACAAACCAGTGCGCGCCTCTGTCCGCTGTGGGGGGAATACCGCGTACTGAAAGGTGGCCTGACGCTGGCGTTTGTTGCGTCGAGCTGCTTGCTGCTGGCGGGACTTACCGGCGCAGCGCTGCCCATTATGCTGGTTGCGCTGTTCTTTACCATTGCCAGTAACGGCGTGATCGCCACCACCGCCTCTTCGCTGGCGATGCAGAGCCAGGGCCAGCGCGCGGGCAGCGCCTCGGCGGTGATTGGCGTCGGCATGTTCACCTTTGGTGCCATCAGCGTACCCATTACCGGCCTGGGCGGCACCTCGGTCGCCAGCATGACCGGCACCATCTTTGGCTGCTTTATGCTGGCGATTGTGTCGTTCAATCTGCTGGTGCAGAAGGCAAAAAACGTCTGATTTGCCAGCAAATAACCTGAACAACCAGCCGTGCGGCTTGTTGTTTGTGGGGAGAGGCGTTAGCTTTAGCAGATGATTCGCATTGTGCCGTCAGGCTACTGACTTGAGGAGAGGTTCATGTCACTGCAACAGGAAATCATTGAAGCCCTTGGTGTAAAACCGGTTATCGACCCGCAGCAGGAGATCCGCGTCAGCGTTGATTTTCTGAAGTCTTACCTGAAAGCCCATCCCTTTTTGAAAACGCTGGTACTCGGCATCAGCGGCGGCCAGGATTCGACACTGACCGGCATTTTGTCGCAAACCGCGATTCGCGAACTGCGTGAAGAGAGCGGCGATAACGATTACACCTTTATTGCCGTGCGTTTGCCGTATGGCGTGCAGGCCGATGAGCAGGATTGTCAGGATGCGCTGGCATTTATCCAACCCGATCGCACGCTGGTGGTAAACATCAAAGAAGCGATCCTGGCCAGCGAACGTGCCTTGAAAGATGCGGGTATTACGGTGTCGGATTTCGTGCGCGGCAATGAAAAAGCGCGTGAGCGCATGAAAGCGCAGTACAGCATCGCCGGCATGACCAAAGGCGTGGTGGTCGGAACTGACCATGCGGCAGAGGCGATCACCGGATTCTTCACCAAGTACGGTGACGGCGGCAGCGACATCAACCCGATCTTCCGCCTGCATAAAGGCCAGGGCAAACAGCTGCTGAAAACGCTGGGCTGCCCGGAACACCTCTATCTCAAGCATCCTACTGCCGATTTGGAAGATGATCGTCCTGGCTTGCAGGATGAAGTGGCGCTCGGCGTGACTTATCAGCAAATCGATGCCTATCTGGAAGGCAAGACCATCGATGCCGCCGCAGCAAAAACCATCGAAGGCTGGTATCTGAAAACTGAGCACAAACGTCGTCCACCGATCACCGTGTTCGACGACTTCTGGAAGAAGTAAGTGCATGGCGTTTCCCGCCGTCCGGGCGGGAAACTTTCTCATCGCCGCTGACTGGCGAGAAAAAGCACAGTTTGATACACTGGATGAACAACCAGTAATCGGAGTGTGCTTTGGTCAGACGTGCAGCCAGCCACCGCCTCGATTTCGATGCGGCAGCCATCTATCAATATCCCGAACATCTACGTCAGTGGCTGGAAGGTTTACCCAACCAGCCGGGCGTCTATACCTTTCACGGTGAAAGCGAAAATCTGCCGCTGTATATCGGCAAAAGCGTCAACCTGCGCAGTCGGGTGATGGCGCATTTCCGGGCGCCGGATGAAGCCAAAATGCTGCGTCAGGCGCGGCGCGTCACCTGGATCCCGACCGCTGGCGACGTCGGCGCTCAGCTGCTGGAAGCGCAGATGATCAAAACGCAACAGCCGCTGTTTAATAAGCGCCTGCGTAAGAACCGCCAGCTCTGTTCGCTGCAGCTGGGCGACGGTGCGCCGCAGGTGGTGTATGCAAAGGATCTCGACTTCTCCCGCTCGCCCAATCTTTATGGCCTGTTTCGCAGTCGCTTTGCCGCGCTGGAGAAGCTAAAAGCCATCGCCGATGAGCAGCGCTTGTGCCACGGCTTGCTGGGGCTGGAGTCGTTGCGTCCGGGACGCGGCTGTTTTCGCGCTGCACTAAAACGCTGCGCCGGTGCCTGCTGTGGTAACGAGTCGGTTGCTGAGCATCAGCAGCGCCTGCATGCGGCATTAGAGCAGATGCGCATTCAATGCTGGCCGTGGCAAGGCCCGGTTGGCATGGTGGAAACGGGGACAAACATTACGCAAATCCATGTGATCGATCACTGGTTCTGGCTGGGATCGGTCAGCAGCGAGGCCGAAGCGCGCCAGCTGCAGCGCGCCTCGCACGGCTTTGATCATGACGGCTACAAAATTCTCTGCCGTCCGCTGCTTTCTGGTGTGTTCCCGCTGATCGAGCTTTAAAACAAAACCGCCGAGGTTGCCCAAAGCATCAGATGCGATGGACAACCCCGGCGGTCTCTATTCAGTTAGCGAAAGAACTTATTCAGCATCAGCCGGCGGTGGTGGCATTTTGCCATCGTGCGGGCCTTTCTCAGTTAAGCGCTTCTCAAAGTTCGCGTTGTACTGTTTTTTCTGCTCTGGTGTCAGCACGTTGTAGATCTTGTTCTGAGTTTCCATCATCTGCAGCGCACGATCTTTGGCATTCGCCGTCATCTTCTCAGCCTGCGCTTCGGCTTTCGCACGGTCAAAGGTATCGGAAGCGATGATGGCATGGTCAGCACGACGCTCTTCCAGCGACGGGCGTTTCATCTCTTTATGTCCATCACGCAGAATCGTTTTGATCTGCGCTTTCTGCGCATCGGTCAGGTTCAGACCTTTAAACATCATCTCCATACCGTGATGGCGCATCGGCGGCTTGTGCATCGATTTTTCGCTGCCTGCTGGCGGCGGAGTCAGGTTGTCTGCCGCTGCATGGACGATATTTGCAGCACCAAAAGCCATTGCGGTAGCCAGGAACACAGAAGTTAATTTACGCATAATATTGTCCTTACTTATCAGTTTAATGACGACAGCCTGTGTCGCGTCTTCGGAAACAAGCATACGACGCTGAACGTCAACTACTCAGAGGCTGAGTAAAGCCCTGAAAGCATAAAAGACAGAGATCAGGCAATCATGGAGAGAAAGAGAAGAAATGCGTGAGGAATTGAAAAAGTTTATGACAATCAAGGGAAAAACGCAGGAATTAAGGAGGAGTGTAACGGTATTGTCGGTTTTCAGGAAGGTAAATGTCGGCGCGTTGATGCCCTCACCCTGGCCCTCTCCCACCGGAAGAGGGAAACGCTGCCACATGTCACTCAATCCAAATATTCGCTAGTTCGGTTCCCTCTCCGCCTGCGGGAGAGGGTTGGGGTGAGGGAAAATCACAACGCCAGCGCCTGCGTCTGTTCATTCTCCTCCACCAGCATCAGCCCCGCGCGCAATCCTGGCGCGACATTCGGATTGGGAAACAGCACATACTCGCGCGCCTGCTGCACGTAGTAACGCCGGTCACCCTCCTCCGCCAGCAGCGTGCCCTGCGGGAAAGCGGTAAAGTTCAGCGTCTCCGGCCCCATGTGCAACACAAACTTATCGCCGTGCCGGGTCAGTTGCTGCGCCACGCGATAATGTCGCGGCTGTTCACGCACCTCCGGTAAGGCATCGCCATACAGCAACGCCGCCAGCGCCCGCTGCACGCCGGCAAACTGACTTAAATCGTTCTCACCAAACGGCAAAGCCTTGCCCAACTCCAGCGTGCAGCTCGCCGCATTATGGTGCTCGCAGCTGTAATGGGTGAAGGTGCCGCCCGGTGAACGATGGAACACCAGCGCCTCCATTTCTGCCGCCGCCAGCCAGTGCATAAACGCCTCGGGCCACGGATTGGGATTCAGCGGCATCACGCCAAAACGCACATGATACGAGCCGCGAATCGCGGTATGCAGATCGAGGTGCCAGCGCACTTCATGATCGAGACAGGCGCGCCAGAAACTCTCCAGCTCCTGCTCCAGTTGCAGCACGCGCTGCGCTTCGGGTACATCGGCCACCTGCTGCCAGCGTCCACCAAACAGGCGATTGATATCATGTTGCTGGTAGCGCTTGCCGCTGCGCAACGCGGCGGGATTACCCAAAATCACCAGTAAGCGCACTGCCAGCGGCTTTTCGCCTTTTAACAGTGGCGTCAGCAACAAATTGAGAATCTCAACCGGCGCGGTTTCATTGCCGTGAATGCCCGCAGAGAGCACCAGCGCCTGCTGTGTGGGCGTATGCGGCGTGAGGGACATCAGTCCCTCGTTATGCCATTGCCAACTGAGATGATCGTTGCTGCCCTCTCTTTGCTGTGGCGGCTCACCAGACAAGGTCTGCTGTAAAAAATCCTGCATGTTCACTCCTTTTTAACGACGTGGGGCGAACCTCTCACCCCGGCGTTAACGCTGAAACGCGTAGACACTGCCTAAGTCTAGCAGCTTCGTCAGCTCATCCAGCGCGGTGCGCCCTTCACGCAGCAGTTGCGGGTCGGCTAAATCGGCCTGAGTTAAGCGATCGCGGTAGTGGCGATCCACCCAATCGTTGAGCGTGGCAAACAGGCGATCGTTCATCAGTACCGCCGGATTCAGCGCCTGACGCTCGGTTTCGGTTAACACCACGCGCAGACGCAAACAGGCCGGACCGCCACCGTTAAACATGCTTTCACGCAGATCGAAAACTTTCAGTTCACGGATCGGCCCGCCGCTCTCCACCAGCTCGGTAAGATAACGCCACACGCCTGTATGCTGGCGTGACTCTTCTGGCAGCACCAGCAGCATACCGCCGTCGGCGCGCTGCAACAGCTGGCTATTAAACAGATAGGTGTTGACCGCATCGGTTACCGATACTTTATCGCGCGGCACTTCAATCGGCTGGAAACCGCTAACGCGGGCGGCGATGTCACTCAGCAACTGCGGCTGGTTCACAAAGGCATCCTGATGGCAGAACAGCACCTGCTGATTGCTCACCGCAATCACATCGTTATGAAACACGCCCTGATCAATCACCGCTGGATTTTGCTGGGCAAACAGCGTGCGTTGCGCATCGAGCTGATGCAACCGCGCCACCGCTTCGCTGGCTTCCCGCGTTTGACGCGCCGGATAACGTGCTGGCGTTGCGCCCTGCTGCTGACCATCACGGCCATAAATAAACAGCTGCACGCCCGCATCACCGTAATCACTGCCGAAACGATTGTGATTGGCCGCGCCCTCATCACCGAACTGCGCCACCTGCGGCAGCGCATCGTGCACGCAGAAGTGCTGCGGATGACGGAAAATCGCGCGCAGCAGATCGGCAGTTTCCGGTGCCTCGATGGCGCGATGGAATTTGTTATTCAGATTGGCGACGGTGAAATGCACGCGACCATCGGCGCTATCCGCCGACGGCGACACCGTGGCGGCATTCGCCACCCACATCGCTGAGGCTGAGCTGGCCGCCGACAGCAGCTGCGGCGCGTGCTTAGCCGCCTGCGCCAGCACCTGCTCATCGCTGCCGCCAAAGCCGAGCTGGCGCAGCAGCGGCAGATTAGGACGTTCGTGCGGCGGGATCACGCCTTGCACGTAGCCCATATCCGCCAGCGCTTTCATCTTCAGCAAACCCTGCTTCGCCGCCAGACGCGGGTTTGAGGGCTGCAGCTGATTGCGCGTCGAGGCTTCGTTACCAAACGACAATCCCGCGTAGTGATGTGTCAGGCCGACCAGCCCATCAAAGTTCGCTTCAAACGCTTGCATTATTTCGCTCCCTGCACGGAGAAATCGAGGCCCGGCGCTAAGCTGCCCGGCAGCGCCAGGCTTGGGCTCTCCAGCGACGCCATTGGCCATGCACAGTAATCGGCGGCGTACCACGCGCTGGCACGATGATTCCCGGATGCGCCAATGCCACCAAAGGGGGCGGTGCTGGCCGCGCCGGTCAGCGGTTTGTTCCAGTTAACGATACCGGCGCGCGCCTCCAGCAATAGCTGATCAAACTGCGCGCGCTGCGGCGAAATCAGACCGCACGACAAGCCATAGCGGGTATTATTGGCGATAGCAATCGCCTGCTCGAAACTGTCGTAACGAATCACCTGCAGCAACGGACCAAAGACTTCTTCATCCGCTAAATCTTTCACTTCGGTCACATCAATGATGCCCGGCGTGATGATGGCGCTGTCGCGATCCGGCCAGTGCATGCCGAGCAACACTTTCCCGCCCTTTTCCACCTGCTGCTGCCAGGCGGCAAAAATATGTCCGGCGGCGGTGGGTGAAATCACGCTGCCCATAAACGGCTGCGGCTCGGCATTCCACGCGCCAGGCTGCAAGCGCGCACTGACCTCAACCAAACGCTGCAGGAAGGCATCGCCCGCCGCGCCGCGCTTCACCAGCAGACGACGCGCGCAGGTGCAGCGCTGTCCGGCGGTAATAAAGGCCGACTGAATGGCGATGTGTACCGCACCATCGAGATCCGCAGGATCTTCAACTATCAACGCATTGTTGCCGCCCATCTCCAGCGCCAGCATTTTTTCTGGCTGCCCGGCAAACTGACGATGCAGGTGATAGCCGGTGGCGGCGCTGCCAGTAAACAGCAGACCATCAATTTGTGCCGCATTGGCCAGCGCCTGGCCGGTTTCACGACCGCCCTGCAGCAGCGCCATTACGCCCGCCGGTAAACCCGCTTGCTGCCACAGCTGCACGGTCTTCTCCGCCGTCAACGGCGTCAGCTCGCTCGGCTTAAACACCACGCAGTTACCCGCCAGCAGAGCTGGCACAATATGGCCGTTTGGCAGATGGCCAGGAAAATTATACGGACCAAACACCGCCAGCACGCCGTGCGGACGATGGCGCAGCGAGCTCTCGCCATCGGCCTGTTCGCCGGTGCGGCTGTGATAGGCCTTAATCGAGATGGCGATTTTGTTGATCATCGCCTGCACTTCGGTCAGCGTTTCCCAGCGCGGCTTGCCCGTTTCCTGGGCGATGGTTTCCGCCAGCGCGTTTTTGTGGCTTTCAAGCAGACGGGCAAACCCTTCCACCAGCGCCTGACGCTCCGCAAACGGTTTTCTCGCCCACTGCGGGAACGCCGCGCGCGCCGCTTCGCAGGCCGCAGCCACTTGCGCTGCCGATGCCGCTTTGCCCTGCCACAGCGTTTCGCCGGTCACCGGATTTTGTTTGCTCAGGGCGTCAGCGCCGCCGGTCACCCATTGACCTTGAATAAAATGCGTCATGCTTTTTTCTCCTCGCGACACAGCGTGACCACACGCAGTTGATCGCCAATGTTGCAATGCAGCGCCGCGCGCTGGCTTTCAGTCAGTTTTACCGTGCCGGATGCCATATCCACCGGCAGCAGCGCCACGCGGAAATGCTGAAAATCCGCGTTGGCCACCAGACACAGCGGCCAGCTTTGATCGGCTGCACCGCTCTCAGCGGTTAACTGGCGACTCTTGCGAATGGCACGAATGCGATCGATTTCGCACTCCAGCGTCGGGCCGCCGTCGAAGATGTCGACATAGTTGAGATAGCGGAAACCTTCCGCCTCCAGCACCGCACGCGCGGGCGCGGTTTTCGGATGGACTTCGCCAATCACTTTTTGTGCCGCTTCAGACAGGTAATGAATGTAGAGCGGATGTTTGGGCATCAGCTCGGCGATAAAGGCTTTCTGGCCGGTGCCGCTGAGGAAATCGGCTTTGCTGAACTCCATCGAGAAGAAGCGGCTGCCGACGCTGTCCCAGAAAGGCGAGTGGCCGCTGTCATCGCTGACGCCACGCATCTCCGCCACCACGTGTTTCATAAAGCGGTCGCGGAAGTTGGCCATAAACAGAAAGCGCGACTTCGAAAGCAGATGGCCGTTTTTGCCATCGCGGTAATCGGGATCGAGGAACAATGTGCAGAGTTCGCTGCTGCCGGTATGATCGTTGCTCAGCGACAGCGTCGGCAGGCTGGCATACACGTTCAGCTCTTTCGAAGCGTGCACCTGTGTGCCAACGCGGAAGTTGTACCAGGGATCCTGCAAACCCACCGCCGCTTCGATGGCGCAAATGCCGACGGCGCGATTATCCTCGCTGTCGGCCAGCACAAACACATAGCCTTGTTCGGCAGGCGGCAACGCGCCTTGCCAGGTGAGCAGCGAACGCTCAATACGGGCTTTGAGCGTTTCGCTATCCGCGGGCAGCGAAGTCAAGCCGCCCCCGGTTTTGCCCGCCAGCGACAACAACTGCGAGAGATCGTCACGTTCGACGGGGCGAATCACCATCATGATGTGGCTCCTTTGAGCACGCGTTCACAGGCACGTTCGAAGCGCGCCAAACCTTCTTTTACTTCGCGCTCGCTGATGTTCAACGCTGGCGCGAAACGTACCACGTTGGCGCCTGCTATCAGCACCATCACGCCCTCTTCGGCCGCCGTGAGGTTGAACTGTTTGGCTTTACCGGCGAAATCGTCGTTCAGCACGGCGCCAATCAGCAGCCCCAATCCACGCACTTCTTTAAATACCGGCAGACGCCTGTTCAGTTCCTGCAACGCCGTAACAAACCATTGATGACGCTCGGCCACGCCGGCCATAAATTCCGGCTGATTAATCAGCTCCATCACTTTGCCCGCGACTGCGCCCGCCAGCGGGTTGCCGCCGTAGGTGGTGCCGTGCGTGCCTACGCCCATCACCTGCGCCAGATCTTCACGCGTCAGCATTGCGCCAATCGGGAAGCCGCCACCCAGCGCTTTGGCGGTGGTTAATACATCCGGGGTCACGCCGTAATGCATATAGGCATACAGCGAACCGGTGCGACCCACGCCGCTCTGCACTTCATCAAAAATCAGCAGCGCATGATGTTTGTCGCAGAGTTCACGCAGTCCGCGCAGGAAAGCGGGATCGGCTGGCAGGACGCCGCCTTCACCCTGAATCGGCTCGACGATCACCGCGCAGGTTTGGTCATTGATCAGCGCGGCCGCCGAGGCCAGATCGTTGAAATTAGCGTGTTCGACCGCCGGTGGCAGCGGCGCAAAATCCCGGGAATAGGCCGGTTGTCCGCCCGCTGTCACGGTAAACAGCGTGCGACCGTGGAAAGCATTATTAAAGGCAACGATGCCATTTTTCTCAGCACCGAAACGGTCGTGTGCGGTTTTACGTGCCAGTTTCAGCGCCGCTTCATTCGCTTCAGCGCCGGAGTTACAGAAGAACACGCGATCGGCAAAAGTGGCATCAATCAACTGCTTGGCGAGACGCAGGATCGGTTCATTGGTGTAGCCGTTACCGGTATGCCACAGTTTGCCGGCCTGTTCGATCAGCGCCTGCTGCAACGCCGGATGCGCATGTCCCAATGCGTTAACCGCAATGCCACCGGCAAAATCGATATACTCTTTGCCTTGCTGATCCCACAGCGTTGAACCTTCCGCGCGGACCGGAACAAAAGCCGCGGGTGCATAAACTGGCATCATCCATTGATCGAAATTCTGACGTGAAACCTGCAGTGACATAGCCCTTTCTCCTGCTCCACACCCGGTGAAGCCTTTTGTTTTGAAATTGTTAAAAATGTTAAGTGGCAGCTCTACTGTATATTGCAGATAGCGTGCCAGCCAGCCGCAAAAATGCATAATCGTCTTATCACTACGTAATATCAATAACTTAACATGTACTGATATTCACTTTAATTGCATAAAAAGTGAATATCAGTCTGATGCAGGCTGAATAGCAGCAATTTATTTAGCGGATTTATGCATCGGCAAAATGAAATATTGCTTTTGTGATCGGGCAGGAAATATTTCGCCAAATTAATGCGATAAACGCACTTTTTTGGGGCGCAATGTGCCTGATTGGTGCAGGAAAGTGATAGCGCGGTGCAAATTTAGCGGCCGGGGAATTAATCGGGTTTTAACATTTGCCTCGCGGGATTGAATATTATTTCACCAGTTCATTGTTTAGCTAAGAGGTAAATAACATTTTGTGACCAGGGTTATTATCAGAACAGAAATAAAGGGACACAAAGCCATGAAGCCGATAATTACTCTGCTAATGATTAGCTGGATTCAGATATTTGCTATTGAACAATAATGCATAGGCTTGTGCTATTTCACGAACAAGCTACTGATTTTATTTACGCATCTTTAAATTTAAAGTTATTCAATAAAATCATAGGCATAAATATTAAAATCATCATTACACATGTTGTCTTATGGATAAGTTTAACCAATACAAAATTCCACATAATGGAATTTGAGATTAAAAATCACACAAAAAGTTAACGAGAAATATTTAGTTACATATATTGCACTGTCGATCTTGAACCTTTTGTGTCATTTTCTTTTCACCCCGCAGATGGGGACAAAATTAAAAAATATCACAGGGTAAAAATTAAATGATGAAGCGCTCCTTACTGGCAGCAGTGATGCCTTTACTGCTGGGACTTTCTTCGGCTCAGGCCGCCGAAATCTATAACAAAGATGGCAACAAGCTGGACCTGACTGGCAAAATTAACGTCTCGCATCTGTTCTCCGATAACGAAGGGTCAAATGGTGATACCTCGTCTTATACCCGTATTGGTTTTAAAGGCGAAACCAAGATCAACGATCAATTGACCGGCTACGGTCAATGGCAGTACCAGTACAGCCTGAGCAACTCCGAAGGCAGCGATGCCAACAGCGGTAACAGAACCCGCCTGGGCTTTGCTGGCCTGAAGTTTGGTCAGTTCGGCTCGATCGATTACGGTCGTAACTACGGACTGATTTATGACGTGCTGGGTTACACCGATATGCTGCCCTTCTTTGGTGGCGATCAAGGTTACTCTGATGGGTTCCTGTCCAGCCGCTCAGGTGGCGTGTTGACCTGGCGCAACAAAGATTTCTTCGGTCTGGTGAAAGGCTGGAACGTTGCTGCTCAGTATGAAGGGAAAAACGATCGTAGCGATGCAAACATTGCCGTACGCCGTTCGAATGGTGATGGCTTCGCGCTCTCCACTTCTTATGATTTCGATTTCGGTCTGAGCCTGGTTGGCGCTTACGCGAGCCTGGATCGTACCAATACGCAGAACCAGGCCTTACGTGGCGAAGGCGAGAAAGCACAGCACTGGACTGCGGGCCTGAAATACGATGCGAACCAGATTTACCTGGCAACCATGTACGGCGAAACGCTCAACGCAACCCCAATCACTGGTGGCTTCGCTAACAAAGCCGTTAACTTTGAAGCCGTTGCGCAGTATCAGTTCATTAACGGACTGCGTCCTTCAATCGGCTATGTTTCATCGAAAGGCAAAGAGATTGAAAATATTGGTGATGTCGATCTCACCAAATACGTCGCTGTCGGTGGAACCTACTACTTCAACAAAAACATGTCTGTGTATGCTGAATACAAGATCAACCTGTTGAAAGATAATAATGCGTTGGGCATCGCTTCTGATGATGTCACCGCTGTGGGTCTGATTTACCAGTTCTAAGTGGCAATACCCTCATGGCTGTTCGGCTAGTGTCGGCTGAATATGCGCAAAGGGCAGCGAAAGCTGCCCTTTTTTATTGGTGCGAGGCGATTACGGCGCCATCAAATCAAAGCGATCATCATCGCCCTGATCCAGTGAGAACGGTGGCTGCAATTGCAGGACGATTTCGTTCGAAGTGACGCGATTCTGTTTGCTGTCTTCTAACACCACCGACAAGCGATAGCTGTTATGCGCACCCGGCGAGCTATCCCACGCGGGCAGGATCACACTCCAGCCCTGCGGATCGTTGGGATTGGCACCCGGCGTCAGGCTCAGCGCCTGGGTATCGCCCTGCCACATCACTTTAGCGATCGGATTGGTGCTGCGGATTTGCAGTTTCAGCGGCAAACTTTCTCCGCCATTCAGCTGCCACGGCGGCGTAGCGAGAAACACCGACAGCGTTTTACGCTGGCGATATTCCAGCACCGGCGTATAGCTGCGCGTCACGTTATCGTAGCGACTGCCGCGCAGTGAGTGCGCAGCCGCTACGTTATCCGGACTTAGCTGCTGGCTGAGCGCCACGCCAAAGCGATAGTTGAGACGCAAGCCGAGCTGATCCTGGCTCTCACCGCTGTCGCTGGTTTTATGGCTGGCAGATAAGGTCACCAGCGGCACCGGCGTGTAGGTGACACCAAAGGTTAATGCTGACGGATTGTGGTAGCGGTTGCCGGAACTAAATAGATCGACGTTATCGCCCAGATATTGCTGCCAGCTTACTGACGCACCGAGTTGACGATAGTGCGGCAAATAGCCTTGGGTGGTGAAATCATAGCCGCGCGCCATGCGCTGCTGCTGGAAGGGATTGCGATCCTGCCAGCCCGACAGCGGCGTATAGTAGTTGGCGGAGAAGCGCAGATAATCGCCCCAAGCTTCGGTACCCAGCGAAGCGCGCTGTAGGCCACTGCTGAACATGCGATCGACAAAACCGTTATAGCCCAGCAGCCATTTTCCTGCCACCCAACGTTGCCCAAGGCCAGCATTGCCGACCAGCCCATCATCAGTTTGATGGAAGCCAACCTGACTGAAGGTCAGATAGCGATAGTTATCCGCCCAAGGTGTCAGCAGCGACGCACCGCTGCCGGCAAAATTGCCCTCCATATCCACATTGAAATCGATTTGGGCATTGCCATACGGTGACAACAGCGACTGGCCTTCATCAACCAGTCGATTGCCCACTTCATCGCGAAAATGATTAAAGGCCCACAGCCCCGCCTGCTGGCCAAGGGCATTGTCGTCCGTACTGTTCTGGCTGGCTTCACCAATGCTTTTGGCAATGGTCGCCAGTTTTTTGTTGAACGCTTCCGTTTCATCCTGGTAACCCAATGCAGGCAACTGATCGGCCATTTTCTGGAAACGTGTGGGATCGCTAAACGGCGCATCGGCGAGTTTAGTGTCAGAGATCAACGCCAGCGCAGGCGCGGATGCGGCAAGTAGTGAAAAACCAGAGAGATAACGCACGCTTTTAGGTGATAACAAAGTAAATAACATAGCTAAAAATAGGGTTCGACCCGGTTCAGAATTAGAGGTGGCTCACAAAACTGCATAAGTCTACCCTAGCATATTCTGATGCAAGTGCCGGACATGTCTGGTTTCGATTAAGGCAGAAAACGAAAAATCAGAATGTAGGTAAGCAGGCGACGCAATGTGTTGTGCCCTGCTTGCCCATCAAGAGATAACCTCTCAAATCATTGAGCGCGCACATTGTAGCGGCGCAATGCATTGCGCGATAAATCGCGCCGCTACGGAAGGTACGGAGATTTGATACAGCGCTTAACTGATCGGCATTACGCAATTCACTGCGCGATGAATCACGCCGCTACGGAAGGTGCGACCATGAGGCTTAGTGTTTAGCATGACGCCATCAATGGCGACCCAACAGCGAACGATCAGGAGAAAATCAAACCGCCATCCACATTGATGGTCTGCCCGGTGATATAGCGCGCATCGTCAGAGGCGAGGAAAGCCACCAAGCCAGCGACATCTTCCGGCTGCCCTGCGCGTTTAAGCGGGATGTTTTCCACCCATTCGGCCATCAGTTCGCCTTTGCCATACTGCTTTTTATCGCTGCTGAGGATCTCGCCCCACACGCGATCGTTGTAGTCCCACATTTCACTCTCGATGATGCCCGGACAGAAAGCATTCACCGTGATATGCCACGGCGCCAGCTCCAGCGCCAGGCTCTGGGTAATACCGATCACGCCCATCTTGCTGGCGGCATAGTGCGGCGTATAAATGAAACCCTGCCGTCCCTGACCGGACGAGGTGTTGATCAGGCTGCCGCTGCCCTGCTTCACCATATATTTCGCCGCTTCCCGGCAGCACAGCCACACGCCCGTGGTGTTCACCGCGAGGATCTTCTCGAAGTCGCTTTTGGGCATCGCATCGAAACGATCGATGGTGATCACCCCCGCATTCTGAATCGATACATCAATGCTGCCAAAGCGCTCAGCCGCCTGCTGATAAAGCTGCTGCACCTCCGTTTCATCGGTAACATCGACCTGCAGCGCCAGAACCTCACTGCCAAACTGCTGTTCGATGGCCTGCGCGGTACTGAAAACGCGTTCCGAATTCGACACCATCACCAAACGCGCCCCGTCGCGGGCAAAGCGCGCTGCAATGCCCGCGCCAATGCCGCGGCAGGCGCCGGTAATCACCACCGTCTTTCCACTAAAATCGCGTGTCATATTGCCTCCTGTTATCCATGTGTCGCTTCAGGCAGGGCGGCCGATTGCTGCTTTTTTTCATGTCTGCGCAGCAGCACCACCTTACTTTGTAATTTTTGCTGGAACTGATCGATCACCACCGCAGTGACAATCACCAGGCCTTTAATCACCATTTGCCAGAAATCGCTGACGCCCATCATCACCATGCCATCGGCGAGGAACACGATGACAAAAGCACCGATAATCGAGCCTGAAACGCGACCGCGTCCACCCGCCAGCGCCGTGCCGCCCAGCACCGTGGCACCGATGGCGTCCATCTCGAACATGTTGCCGGTCATCGGGTGCGCGGTTTGCAGCTGCGACGCCACAATCAAACCGACCAGCGCGGCGCACAAGCCGGAAAAGGCGTAGACAAACACTTTGACCTTGATGATCGGCACACCCGCCAGGCGCGCCGCCGATTCGTTGCCACCGGTGGCATAGATGTAACGACCCAGCGGTGTTTTACGCGTCAGATACAACCCCAGCAGCAGGAAGCCGAGCATCATCCATATCGGGATATACACGCCCAATATCGAACCCGAACCGAGCAAGGCGAAGCCGGTATTACCCAGTGCTGGCGTGCCGACAAGGTTGGCGTAGGTGCTGCCATCGTTGAACAGCAGCGCGGCGCCGCGTGCCACGTACATCATGCCGAGCGTACAGATAAACGGCGCTACGCCGAGTCGCGTCACCACCGCGCCATTAATCAATCCCAGCGCCACGCCAAACAGCGCCACCACCAGAATCACTTCGGGCACATTGAAAAACAGTACGTTGCCGCCCCACAGCGTTACGCCGTTGGTGAGCAGCGCACCCGCCACCATGCCGCATATGCCTGCCACCGCCCCCACCGAAAGATCGATGCCGCCAGTCAAAATCACCAGCGTCATGCCAATCGCCAGCAAGCCGGTAATTGCCACATGCTGCGTCATGATCAGCAAGTTTGAGGTGGTGAGAAAGTTAGGCACCATAAAGCTGAAGAAACTCACCACGATCAGCAAGGCAATAAAGGTACGCGCCTTAAGCAGGTACATATAGATCAGGTATTTTTGATTCATCGTTTTACTCTCCAGCGGGCTCAATCATGTGGCGTTGAGGCGCTAATCAGGGCTTCGCGCGTGGCCGCCGCGCGCGGTAAATCGGCGGTGATGCGGCCATCCGCCATCACCAGAATGCGGTCAGCCAGCGCCATCACTTCATCCAGTTCGGACGAGGAGAACATCACCGCCAATCCCTGCTGCGCCAGGTTGCCAATCAGGTGATAAACATCGGTTTTTGCCCCCACATCAATGCCGCGCGTGGGCTCATCCAGCAGCACCACCTGCGGCCCGGTCATCAGGGCTTTGCCCAGCACCACTTTTTGCTGATTGCCGCCGCTTAAGGAGGTGATCGGCAGCTCGGGATCGCTGACCTTGATGGCGAGATGGCCAATCATTTCATCCACGCGCCGCTGCTCGTTGTGCGGATTGAGCTTGCGCCAGCAACGGCGGAAACCCCGCAGGCTGAGATCGCTGAGCGTCATGTTGGCGGTGATAGACATCAGCTGTACCACGCCTTCGGTTTGACGATCTTCCGGCACCAGCGCGATGCCTTTTTTCAGTCGCTGCTGGAAACTGCGCTTCTCCAGCGCTTCGCCATTCAGACTGACGCTGCCCGACTGACAGTGCATCATGCCAATCAACCCTTTGAACAACTCGGTGCGCCCGGCGCCCAGCAAACCGTAGATGCCAATCACTTCGCCTTTTCGCAGCGAGAAAGAGACATCATTGAGCTTGTAACCGCCGTTTTGATGCAGCGCGGTCAGCCCGTTGACGCTGAGTACCGTTTCACCCTGCGTCGCCGGTTGATAATCGAAGTGTTTCTTCTTGTCGCCCACCATCTGCTCGATGATCCACGGAATCGAGGCGTCGCGGACTTCGCGTTCGCTGATGAAGCGTCCGTCGCGGAAGATGGTGATGTGATCGCCAATCTCCATCAGCTCTTCCAGCCGATGTGAGATATAGATAATGGTGACGCCGCGCCGTTTAAGCTGGTCGATGACGTTGAACAGCACTTTCACTTCTGACTGGCTGAGCGCGCTGGTCGGTTCATCCATGATCAGCACGCGCGTGTCTTTTGACAGCGCGCGGGCGATCTCCACCAGCTGCTGATGGCCGATACCGAGTTCAGCCAGCGGCGCGTAGGGATCGACATCCAGCTCCAGCCGTTCCAGCAGCGCTTTAGCGAGCGAATACTGATACTTCTCGTTGATCACGCCGCGCTGGAAAAACTCATTGGCCATGAAGATGTTGTCCATCACGTTCATATTGGGAAACAGGTTCAGCTCCTGAAAAATAATGCTGATGCCCTGTTTTTCCGCCTGATGCGTGGAGCTCAGCGACACCGCTGCGCCGTCCAGCAGAATCTCGCCGGATGACGGGATCTCCACGCCCGCCAGCATTTTCATCATGGTGGATTTGCCGGCACCGTTTTCGCCAATCAGTACGTTAACTTTATTGCGATAGACGCGGTAATTGACCTGATCCAGCGCGGTGACGCCGGGATAGATGCGCGACACGTTGCGGGTTTCAATAATCACGTCATGTTGAGGCTGTTGCATATCCGCTCCTTACTGACGTGTAATCGCCGCTGGTGTCACATTCGGCACCTGCTCCGGCGTATCAAAGCTGCTAAACACGCCAGCCAGCTGCACTTTGTCACCCACTTTGGGCTTGAAAGCACTCATCATGTTCGCCGCTTGTTGATTGATCGCGCGACTGTAATCGCCGAACAGCACCTGATCGTTAAAGTCCTGATAGCTGGCACCTTTGTAGGCATCGCGCAACACCGTGCCGGGAAAAATCGGACCAACCTGCACCGTGATGGTGTCACCGGACACATCTTTCACTGTCATCCGACCGTTACGCGACGTGGTGTTAACCGCCGTGATTTCACCGCTCACGTTGACACTGAACACGCACGGGTTCTCTTCCTGACTGCGATAGCCGTAAGTTTTACAAGCGCTATCAAAATCTTTGGCGGATTTCAGCGCATTCAATAACTCAGCCACCGGCTTCGCATCATGTTGAACTTGCGGTACCAGCTTCTGTTGCCACGTTTGGGCAATATTGCCCATTTTGGGATTGGGAGGATTTTTCAGGTCGGCCAGCTCCTGCTGCGACACAATGCGGCAACCGCTTAGGATCACGACAGGAAGCAGTAACCAGAGTCGTCTGTGCATCACATTCTCCTGGGCGCCCGATCTACGGGCGCACCGCATTGATTACGACTTGAAGTTAAAGTCCTGCACGCCTTTGGCGTTGTCTGGCGTAATGAGAATGCCGCGGAACATCACGCGCTGCTTCTCAGGCTTGGTGCCTTTCTGAATAAAGTTGTCGAGGTCGGTCACGCCCTGTGCGGCGATGGCTTGTGCCTGCAGCATCACCGTGGCTTTCAGATCCCCTTTTTCCACCGCGTCACGTTCATCATTGCTGCCGTCAATGCCGACCACGATGACGTCGTTACGGCCTGCCGCTTTCAGAGCTGCAATCGCGCCCAGCGCCACGGGGCCGTTACCGCAGATCACGCCTTTCACATCCGGATGCGCCTGCAGAATGCTGTCCATGATGCGTTTGCCGTCAATCAGCGTGCCTTTGGCATCCTGACGCGCCACGCTTTTCATATCGGGATATTGGTCGAGCACCTGATGGAAGGATTTGGAGCGTGTGACGCAGTTGTTGTCAGCAAGGTTACAGGTGAGTTCCGCGTAGCTGCCCTTTTCCCCCATCTTCTCCACAAACACGTTTGCCACGTCGGAGCCGGCCTGGAAGTTGTTGTGGGTGATCTGCGCCAGCGCCACGTCATCCACCGGGATTTCGCGGTTGATCAGCACCACCGGAATGCCGGCATCTTTGGCTTTTTTAATCGCGGCGACGCTGGCGGTGGAGTCGGCGTTATCCAGCACGATGCCCTGCACCTTTTTGCCGATGGCGGCATCAATCAGTTCACTTTGCTTTTTCACATCTTCGCCATGCGACAGCACGCTGGTTTTATAGCCCAGCTCCTGCGCTTTGAGGTTGGCACCTTTGGCTTCGGAGGCGTAATACGGGTTATCCAGCGAGTTCACCAGGATCATGATGGTGCCTTTATCGGCAGCGAAACTGGCTTGGGAGATCAGGCAACTGGCAATAGCAGTTAACAGCAGGGTACGTTTTTTCATGGTGAGGTTCTCTCATTGTTATAGTGGGTCACGCAGGGTCAGCCGTTCTGGTGTTGGCGCGGCTTACCAGATGGTAAAGCCACCGTCGATCATCAAATCTGCGCCGGTGATCATGTCGCTGCCGTTGCTGGCGAAGAACAGCACCGCGGCGGCGATTTCGTCGGTATAGGCAAAGCGTCCCAGCGGGATCAGCTTTTTCATCTGCTCGCCCTTCTCACCGCGCCAGGCTTTTTCACCCATCGGCGTCAGCACCACGGTGGGCGATAAGGTATTGACGTTAATGCGATAGGGAGCGAACTCTTTGGCCATCACTTTGGTCATGCCGAGCAGACCGGCTTTGGCGGAGGTGTAAGCAACGTGGTTATCGATAGCGATGGAGGCGGCCTGCGACGCAATGTTGATGATTTTACCGCCGTTACCGGCGCGCACCATGCGTTTACCGGCCGCCTGCGAACAGAGGAAAGGACCGGTGAGATTGACGTCGATCTGCTTCTGCCACTCGGCAAAATCGGTTTCTAACACCGGTTGCAACATCACGTAGCCCGCGCAGTTCACCAGGATATCAATCTGACCGTAATGCTGTTCGACGCGATCAAATGCCGCTTCAACCGAGGCCGGTTCGGTCACGTCGCAGCACACCAGCAGCACGCGATCGGCAGCAAATTGATCCTGCACGCCAGCCACTTTGTCGCTTTCGAATGGCGGATAGAGCAGCGCCAGCCGTGCGCCCTTCTCCAGCAGCATGGCGTTACTGGCCATCGCAATCCCGCCCAGCCCGCCAGTGACTACCGCCACTTTGCCGGTTAAATCCTGCTCAATGTTCACGCCGTAGCGCAGGTTAACATCATATTCCCCACTCATCGTCTCTCTCCATAATGGTGTACGGCGGCGCTGGTTATTGCTGGCCGGGTTATCGTTTTTACAAATATCATTTTCGAACAAAAATATAAGCTATCGATTAATAATGGTTTGTGGAGGAGATCAAATTTCATACAAATTGCAGCAATAAAAATTATCTTCATGATTTTGTTGAATTTGCAAAATTCGCCGCGTTCAGGACATGGAGCGAGCTGCTGACGGCTTTCTGCGAAATCAATCGCATAGCAAATGATGATTTTCATTCGAAAATGAATGTTTCTGGAAGCTACCTCGCAAATGGCCAAATCGCAGAGTAAAATCAGCTCGGGTTTCCTTATTGGCGAAACCCGACCGTGATTGGAAAGAGGGAGCATTTCGATTGAAAAGCAAAACTGAGCAGCTGGCAGATATGCAGCAGCGCCGTGAGAAGATTCTGGAGATGATCCGCGAAGACGGCACCGTCACGGTTAAAGCGCTGACCGATACCTTCGGCCTGACCGAAGCCACCATTCGCACCGACTTGCGCATGTTGCAGCAAGAGGGGCACGTACAGCGTTATCACGGCGGCGCCACGCTGATGACCGGCAAGCAGAATACCGGCGCGATGTTGCTGGAGCGTCAAACACATCTGGAAGAAAAACAGGCGATTGGCCGCCTTGCCGCGCAGCATGTGGAAAATGGCGACACGGTGATTTTTGATTCCGGTACCACCACCACGGCGATTGCCGAGGCGATCAGCCATATTCGTCGTTTATCGGTAATTACCACGGCGGTGAATATCGCGCTGAAGCTGGGCGGCGAGCCGGGTATCAATATTTTGCTGACCGGCGGCACTTTTAAGTTCCCAACGCTTTCGACTTCAGGTGAGAAAGCCGCCTCGTTTTTCGAAAACGTGCTGGCGGAGAAGCTGTTTCTTGCCACGGCCTGTATCTCACCGCGTCTCGGTTTGAGCTTTCCCAGCGAGACCGATATCAAGGTGAAAATGGCGATGATCAATTCGGCTAACAGCGTGTATGTGGTGGCGGATTCCAGCAAGATCGATAAGGTGTCGATGTTCGCGCTGCCGTGCGACTGGAGCCATATTCACTATCTGATTACCGATAGCGGCATTTCGCCGGCGCAGGTCGCGGCGTTTGAGGCGTTAGGTGTGCAGGTGTTGGTGGCGCAGTCGGCGTTGACGCAGAAGCGCGCGGTGTAAGGTGCGGTGCGCGCTGTCCCTCACCCCGGCCCTCTCCCGCAAGCGGGCGATGGAGACGCTGCCATATGCAGGCCCGAACGGTTCCCTCTCCCACCTGTGGGAGAGGGTTAGGGTGAGGGCAAACGTGTTTAAAACCCTAAGCTATCCAGCAGGTCATCAACCTGATCCTGGTTCGCCACCACGCCGGGTGCATTGGCGTGGATCTGCGGACCGTTCAGCAGGCTGTTGCCCTCTTTACGCGCCGCGGCGTTGGCTTCTGGCATATTCTCCAGCAGCACCATCAACAGCTGACGCTCGATCTCCTGGATCACATCCATCATGCGCTTGATCACCTGACCGGTCAGGTCCTGGAAATCCTGCGCCATCATGATTTCGAGCAACTGCTTATTGGTGTACGACGTGTGTCCCGGAACGTCAGTCAGGAACTGGCGCGTATCCGAAACCAACTCGCGCGCATCTGTCAGTTCAATCGGATTTTCAAACCACGCATCCCAACGGCCTTTCAGCTGGTTGGCGCCGGCTTCCATTTGGTCCTGGTGTGGCTGCGCTGCTTCAACGCAGTTCAACGCACGTTCTGCCGCTTGCGCCGTCATTTGCACAACATAATCCAGACGATCGCGCGCATCAGGAATCGCTTCCGCCGCTTCAGCAATTGCCTGGTCTAACCCCAGCTCACGCAAACTGTCACGCAACATGCGCGTCAGTGAGCCGATGCGGGTAATAATGTCGTGTGCCGAGGCTTCTTCGGTTGATTTCGGAAGGTCGCTCATCACATCTCCTTACATACCCAGTTTTTCGAATATTTTGCCTAACTTCTCTTCCAGCGTGGCCGCCGTGAACGGCTTCACCACGTAGCCGCTGGCGCCCGCCTGCGCGGCCGCGATAATATTCTCTTTCTTCGCTTCCGCGGTCACCATCAGCACCGGCAGTTTGTTCAGCGTGGCGTCAGCACGGATGGTTTGCAGCAGCTCAAGACCGTCCATGTTCGGCATGTTCCAGTCGGAAACCACGAAGTCAAAGCCACCGGCACGCAGTTTGGTCAGCGCATCGACGCCATCTTCTGCTTCTTCAACGTTATTGAATCCAAGCTCTTTCAGCAGGTTACGGACGATACGACGCATCGTATTGAAGTCATCCACTACCAAAAAGCGCATATTTTTATCAGCCATATCTACTCCCGTGTTGTCTCGTCCAGCAGGACGGGCTCGTTAAATTCGCAATGCCTGTCCGGCGCTAATTTTCGCCAGCATGTGCTGACTGATGTGGCCTAAATCGACCACTTCACTGGTGCCGCCCATCGCAATCGCTTCGCGCGGCATACCAAATACCACGCAGCTGGCTTCATCCTGCGCGATGGTCCAGGCGCCCGCGCGATGCATTTCCAGCATCCCGGCCGCGCCGTCGTTACCCATCCCGGTCAGAATCACACCCACCGCATTTCGTCCTGCGTGCACCGCCACCGAACGGAACAGCACATCCACCGATGGCTTGTGTCGGTTCACTGGCGGACCGTCATTCAGTTTCACTACATAGTTGGCCCCGCTTCGGCCCAGCTCCATGTGCATGGCGCCCGGCGCGATATAGGCGTGGCCGGGCAGAATACGCTCGCCGTCTTCCGCTTCTTTCACGGTGATTTGGCACAATTTATTCAGACGCTCGGCAAACGAGCGCGTAAAGCCTGGCGGCATATGCTGGGTAATCAACAGCGCCGGGCTGGTCGCCGGCAGCGGCTGCAGCACATGGCGAATCGCCTCGGTGCCGCCGGTGGAAGAGCCGATGGCGATCAGCTTTTCACTGCTCAGCAACGGGCCGGCTTTCAACGTGACCGGCATCGGCGTGGAGGCACGCACATGCAGCTTGGCGCGCGCGGCGGCGCGGATCTTGTCAGCAATCATCTGGCTATACGCCAGCATGCCTTCGCGGATGCCGAGCTGTGGCTTGGTGACAAAATCCACCGCACCCAGCTCCAGCGCGCGCAGCGTCACTTCTGAACCTTTACCGGTCAGCGAGGAGACCATCACCACCGGCATCGGACGCAGGCGCATCAGCTTCTCGAGGAAATCGAGGCCATCCATGCGCGGCATCTCCACATCCAGCGTCAATACCTGCGGGTTGTACTGTTTGATTAAATCCCGCGCCACCAGCGGATCGGGCGCACTCGCGACCATCTCCATATCGGGATGGCTGTTGATGATTTCTGTCATCAACTGTCGCATCAGCGCAGAGTCATCCACGCACATCACGGTGATTTTGCTCATCGTCTTTCCTTGCTCAGTCCATAGACTGTCTGTCCACGCAGCCAGAACTCTTTGCTGATCTGACTAAAGTTCTCTGAATGCCCGGCAAACAGCAGACCGCCGGGTTTCAGCAGAGGCACGAAACGGCGCAGAATCTGTTCCTGCGTCTCTTTATCGAAATAGATCATCACGTTGCGACAGAAAATTGCGTCGAACGGACCCGGCAACGCCCAGTCGTGTGCCAGTAAATTCAGTTGCGTATAGTTCACCATGTTGGCGAGGTCGGAACGCACGCGCACCATGCCTTCATGCGGACCGGTGCCGCGCAGGAAAAAGCGCTGCAGCTGCGACTGCGATAGCGTACGTAGCTCTTCCTGGCGATACACGCCGGCCACGGCTTTCTCGAGCACCTGGGTATCGATATCGCTGGCGTGAACCTGGAATTTACCCGGACCGGTGCCCAGCGTTTCCGCCAGCGTCATGGCGATGGAGTACGGCTCTTCGCCGGTTGAGGCGGCGGTGCTCCACACGCTGTAGTTACCCGTGCGCTTACGCGCATGATCCGCGAGGATCGGGAAGTGATGCGCCTCGCGGAAGAAAGAGGTCAGATTGGTGGTCAGCGCGTTAATAAACGCCTGCCACTCCGCACTGTTTTGGTCTTGCTCCAGCAGCGCCAGATAGCGACCAAAGTCATCAATATTCAGCATGCGCAGACGACGCACTAAACGGTTGTAAACCATCTCGCGTTTGTGGTCGGCCAGCACAATGCCTGCACGCTGGTAGATCAGCTGGCTAATGCGACGAAAATGCGTATCTGAGAGCGGTAACCGCTGCACCATTTGCGAGAGCAGCGTGGTCGCTTCACTTTGATCCAATAACGTCGATTTCTTCATTTCAGGTCACCCGGCAACAAACTGTTTAAATTGTGATACTGCGGTTGCTACTGTGCTGCCAGTCGCGCCATTCTCATGGGCCGCCTTGCGGCGGCCACAAGGATTAAAAGGTTTCCCAGTTATCGTCAGTGCTACGTGCGCCTGCCGGTGCCAGTGCTTTTGGCGTGCCGGAACGCAAATTTTTTGCCGCTGTAGATACGTTAACGGCCTGAACGACAAATTCTTTACCGATATTGAACACCGCAACCGACTGTTTCAGTCGGCTGGCCTGATCTTCCAGCGCGGCCGCCGCCGTTGCCGACTCTTCGACCAGCGCGGCGTTCTGCTGCGTCACGCGATCCATCTCGTTCACCGCCAGACCGACCTGATCGATACCACGGCTCTGCTCGTCCGACGCCGAGGCGATTTCGCCCATGATGTCGGTGACGCGCGTGACCGCATTCACGATGTTGGTCATGGTTTCCCCGGCGCTCTCCACCAGCACGGAACCGGTGTTGACACGGCTGACCGAATCCTCGATCAATCCTTTAATCTCTTTCGCCGCCTGCGCGCTGCGCTGTGCCAGACTGCGCACCTCGCCCGCTACCACGGCAAATCCACGTCCCTGCTCACCGGCGCGTGCCGCTTCTACCGCAGCGTTCAGTGCGAGGATATTGGTCTGGAAGGCAATGCCGTCGATCACGCTGATGATGTCAGCGATTTTCTTCGAACTGCCGGTGATCTCTTTCATGGTAGTCACCACGCCATCCACCACTTTGCCGCCCTGCTGCGCGGTCTCCGAGGCGGTGAGCGCCAGCTGTGACGCCTGACGGGCATTTTCGGCGTTCTGCTTCACCGTGGCGGTTAACTGCTCCATGCTGGCAGCGGTCTCTTCCAGCGAAGCCGCTTGCTGCTCGGTACGCGAGGAGAGATCGTTGTTGCCCATGGCGATTTCACTCGCACCGGTGTAGATCGCATCGGAACCGTCACGCACGGTACGCACCGTCCGCGCCAGCTCTTGCTGCATCTCTTGCACCGAGGTGAGCAGCTCGCCCATCTCGTTGCGCACCGTGATCTCCACCTGCTGCGTCAAATCGCCACGCGCGATGTGACGAATGTGCTCGATGCTGTGCTTTAGCGGACGGATCAGCACCGTACGCATGCCGCTCCACACCAGCGCAATCACCAGCAAGGTCACCAGCAGCGTGCCGACCACCAGCATGATGGATTGGTTGTAAGCCGCCTCATTGGCTGCAATGCCCTGATTGGCGAGCACAATGTTGTAGCTCAACCATTCGTTGTAATCCTTAGCAAACTTGTCCTGGAATCCCTGCGTCGGCTGATCGACAAATCCTTTGAAATTTCCACTACTGAGGAAATCGATCAACTCACCCAATGCTCCGCGATAGGCGTTGTAGTTGGCCTGTAGCGTCAGCACGTTCTCGGCCTTTTTGCCCTTTTCAGACAGGTTGGCGTTAAATTCGGCAAAACCCTCATCAGCGTGCTTCAACTCCTCACTCGCCAGCGCCACCAGATCTTTCACGGTTGCGCCTGAGCCAGCCTGCTGACTGTCCAGCAGGTAACGGATCCCCGCACGGTTCAGCGTGTTACGCGCCTGAACCAGCGATACCCATGAGGTGCCCATTGCCCGCTGCAGCGTGCTAAGACGCTGGTTATAGGCAAAATTTTCTTTATCGGCTTTGACCGTGGAGTAGAACACTCCACCGGAGAACAGCTGCAATAAGGCAAACAGCGCCAGCACGCACAGCAGGCCGGATACAACACGAATACGACTAAACATAAACACCTCATTGGTTGGCGGATCGCCTCTGTTATCGGCTTTTCTGAGGGGATCTTTATGTGTGTTCGCAGGGGTTGGACCAGCGGGGGGTTGATGGGTGCTCGCTGTCCCTCACCCTAACCCTCTCCCGCAGGCGGGAGAGGGAATTGATCGAGCTAACATATGGCAGCGTCTCCCTCTCCCGTTTACGGGAGAGGGCCGGGGTGAGGGGAAGCAACTCAGAACTTAAAACGTCTCCCAGTTACCCTCACTCACCGGCGCGGCAGCCGCTTTTCGCGGTGCGCTGGCGATTTGGCGCACCGTGCTCGCCTTCGGTTGCGCCTGTGCGGCGCGCGGAATGCGGAACACCGATACCGACTGGCTCAGGCGGCTCGCCTGCTCTTCCAGTGATGCGGCGGCGGCGGCGGACTCTTCCACCAGCGAGGCGTTCTGCTGGGTGACGCGGTCCATCTCGGTCACCGCTTGTCCCACCTGATCGATACCACGGCTCTGCTCATCCGATGCCGAGGCGATTTCGCCCATAATATCGGTGACGCGCGTGACGGCGCCGACGATATCATTCATGGTTTCTCCGGCAGTACCGACCAGCTGCGAGCCGTTGTTGACGCGGTTCACCGAGTCTTCGATCAAGCCTTTAATCTCTTTCGCCGCCTGCGCACTGCGCTGCGCCAGGTTACGCACTTCACCGGCCACCACAGCAAATCCACGGCCCTGTTCACCGGCACGCGCCGCTTCTACCGCCGCGTTCAGCGCCAGGATATTGGTCTGGAAGGCGATGCCATCGATCACGCTGATAATGTCGGCGATCTTCTTCGAGCTGCCGGCGATATCCTGCATGGTACGCACCACGCCATCGACCACCTCGCCGCCTTTGCGCGCGGTATCCGACGCGCTCAGCGCCAGCTGCGACGCCTGACGCGCATTCTCGGCATTCTGTTTCACCGTCGCGGTGAGCTGCTCCATGCTGGCCGCCGTCTGCTCCAGCGAGGCGGCCTGCTCTTCGGTACGCGCCGACAGATCGTTATTCCCGGCGGCGATTTCGCTGGCGCCGGTGAAAATCGCATCGGAACCGTCACGTACATTGCCCACGGTGCTGACCAGCGACTGCTGCATCTCATGCAGGCTTCCCGCCAGCTGGCTCATTTCGTTGCGCCCTTCCACCACGATATTTTGCGTGAGATCGCCCGCAGCAATATGGCGAATATGCGCCAGCAGCTGGTGCAGCGGCTGAATCAGCACGCTACGCAGGCCGAACCAGCAGCCAACGATCACCGCAATCACCACCAGCGCCACCGACGCCAGCAGCCACATCATGGTGTGGAAGGCGCGCTGATTCTGCGCCACGCCTTCTGCCGCCAATGTGCTTTGTTCAGTGCGCCACTCTTCGTAAGTGGCTTTCATCGCGACCTGTTTAGCTTCGATGTTCTGCGCAAACATGCCTTGCAGATCGTTGGCTTTCAGGCGATCCAGCATCGCCTTCAACCCGTCGTTGAAAGCGGCGTAGTTCGCTTCCAGCTTATCGCGCAACGCGTCTGGCAAGCCCGGCGTGGCTGGCAAGTCGTAGTAGCGTTGATAGTGGCCGGCAGCCACATTGAGCTGTTTTTCGGTCTGGGCGATTAAGGCACTCAACTGGCCGCCATTCGACTGCGCGGCCATGGTGCCCTGCATACGCAACATGGCGCGGTTGAGCACGGTGCGGGTTTGGTTCAGTTCAATCCAGGCGTCTGACATCGCGCCAACGTTGTTGGAAGAGATCTGCGCTACCGCAAACGCCTCTTTATCTTTTTGTAAGGCGGACCAGAACAGGCCACCCGACAGTAATTGTAAAGCGCCAAACACCAGTAATACGGCGATTAAACTGGTCACTACATTGATTCGTTTTAACATGGGATCTCCAGGGATGCGTTTCGGCTCCCCCAGTTATCGACCGGCAATCTGAATTTTTCAGGGTGCTTAAGCTACTTTACGAATTAAAACTCTGCGTTTACGCATGATTGCAGTGTTTTATAACTAAAGAAATTAACACTAAAAAAAATGCGCCTTTATCGGGTGAGCGATAAAGGCGCATTGGGTGGTGCGGGTTGTCCCTCACCCCGGCCCTCTCCCGCAGGCGGGAGAGGGAGACGCTGCCACATGCTGGCTCGGACAGTTCCCTCTCCCACGTGTGGGAGAGGGTTAGGGTGAGGGACCGACCACTCCGAAACTTAAAACGTCTCCCAGTTACTCTCCCCCGCCGCCGCGGTCAGCGCTTTACGTGGTGTGCCGAGCGTGGGGGGTGCGATCTGCGGATGACGCACGCCGCTTCTGGCCTGCGGCTGCGTTTGCGCCGTGCGCGGTACGCGGAACACCGCCACCGACTGGCTCAGGCGACTGGCCTGCTCTTCCAGCGAGGCAGCCGCCGCCGCAGACTCTTCCACCAGCGAGGCGTTCTGCTGCGTCACGCGATCCATCTCCGTCACCGCCTGGCCGACCTGATCGATACCACGGCTCTGCTCATCCGATGCCGAGGCAATTTCGCCCATGATGTCGGTGACGCGCGTTACCGCATTAACGATATCGCTCATGGTCTCACCGGCGGTGCCCACCAGTTCAGATCCGCTGTTCACGCGGCTGACGGAGTCTTCAATCAACCCTTTAATCTCTTTCGCCGCCTGCGCGCTGCGCTGGGCCAGATTACGCACTTCACCCGCGACCACCGCAAAGCCACGGCCTTGCTCGCCGGCGCGCGCCGCCTCTACCGCCGCGTTCAACGCCAGAATATTGGTCTGGAACGCGATGCCATCGATAACGCTGGTGATGTCGGCGATCTTCTTCGAACTGCCGGCGATGTCGCTCATGGTGCGCACCACGCCTTGCACCACGTCACCGCCCTTCTGCGCGGTTTCGGAGGCACTCAACGCCAGCTGCGACGCCTGACGCGCGTTTTCGGCGTTCTGCTTCACGGTGGCGGTCAGCTGTTCCATGCTGGCGGCGGTCTGCTCCAGGGAAGCTGCCTGCTCTTCGGTACGTGCCGAGAGATCGTTGTTGCCCGCAGAGATTTCGCTCGCTCCGGTAAAGATGGCATCCGAACCGTCACGCACATCACTCACCGTGCGCACCAGCGACTGCTGCATCTCATGCAGGCTTTCCGCCAGCTGGCTCATTTCGTTGCGTCCTTCGACCGTGATGCGCTGCGTCAAATCGCCCTGCGCAATGTGCTGAATATGCTGGATATTCTCATTAAGCGGCTTGATGAGGATTTTGCGCATGCCAAACCAGCACAGTACAATCACCGCCACCACAATCGCCAGCACCGCGCCTAACAGCCAGATCATGTGATCGTAGGCTGAGCTGTTGGCTTCGACGCCCGCCGCAGTCAGGCGATCCTGATCGGCACGCCATTGGCGGTACTCTTTCAGGAAGGCGTTTTGGCTTGGCGCAACCGGCGCTTTGGCTGCCTGATCGAGATCTTTTGCGACCAACGCGTCCTGCAACTGGCCTAGCGCGCTGGCATAGGCGGTATAGGTTTGATCGAGACGTTTGTTGAGCGCGGCATCCTGTCCCGGCGTGTCCGGCGTCGCTTTAAACAGCTGGTAGTTATCGGCGGCCTCTTTCTGGAAGGCTTTGCTATCGCCGTACAAACCGGCGATATCCGCTTCGGTACCGGTCAGTTTGCTGGTTGCCATGCGCAGCTGAATGCGGGTTAACACCACACGGCTCTGATTGAGGCTCATGTAGGCGTCGTTGATGGCGGCGGTGTTTTTGCTCGCCAGTTGTGAAACGTTAAAACTGTTTTTGTCATCGCTTAGCGCTTTAAAAAACAGTGAGCCGGATGCCAGCTGTAAAAAGCCAAACACTAACAACACCAGCAATAAGCTGGTGACAACGCGGATTCTCGTAAACATAGTTTGCCCTGGAAAATGAAGGAAAAAATCGTACCGATCGGTTATCGACCAGGGGCGGAGAAGATTGAGGGATATTACAGCGATTTTTTGCGGATTTATTGTTGATTTGTAAGGAATTAATTAATGTATGTAATGATAACGGGCCGCAGCAGCGCGGCCCGTTGCGGGGACTATGCAGTACGCAGGTTATCCACCAGCGCCATCTCTTCGCTGCTCAGCAGCTTTTCGATGTCGACCAGAATCAGCATACGTTCACCCAGCGCGCCCAGACCGGTCAGGTACTCGGTGGACATGGTGACCGCGAACTCCGGTGAAGGACGAATCTGCTCTTGCGTCAGCGACAGCACATCAGAAACGCCATCCACCACAATGCCCACCACGCGATGCTCAAGATTCAGCACGATCACCACGGTATTCTCGTTGTAAACCACATCCGGCTGCGAGAACTTCACGCGCAGGTCGATGATCGGCACGATCACGCCGCGCAGGTTGGTGACGCCTTTGATGAATTCCGGCGTGTTAGCGATGCGGGTTACCTGATCGTAACCGCGAATCTCCTGCACTTTCAGAATGTCGATGCCGTACTCTTCGTCACCCAGTGTGAAAACTAAGAATTCCTGGCCCACGGTTTCGCCAGCGATTTTGGTCACGGTTGCCATGTCAGTCATTTTTTTACCCTTTCGTTATCTATTACGCTGCGGCACCGGCCACACGCTTTTCACGGTTCAACGATTGCAGTGCTGAGACATCCACAATCAGCGCCACGCTACCATCGCCTAAAATGGTGGCGGCAGAGATGCCCGGCACTTTGCGATAGTTGCTTTCAAGGTTTTTCACTACCACCTGATGCTGACCAATCAGCTGATCGACCAGCAGCGCATAGCGACGGCCTGCGCTTTGCAGAATCACCACAATGCCTTGCGTGGCGTCGGTTTTGGCGTTCTGCACCTCAAACACATTCCACAGTTCTACCAGCGGCAGATATTCGCCACGCACTTCCAGCACGCGCTCGCCACCGGCCAGCGGTTTCAGCTCTTCTGCGGTTGGCTGCAGCGATTCCATTACCGCGTTGAGCGGCAGAATGAACACTTCGTTAGCGACGCGGACTGACATGCCGTCGAGGATCGCCAGCGTCAGCGGCAGCAGGATGCGAATGGTGGTGCCCTTGCCCTGCTTCGAGGAGATTTCGACGTGACCGCCCATCTCCTGAATATTCCGTTTCACCACGTCCATGCCCACGCCACGGCCCGACACATCGGTGACCTGCTCAGCGGTGGAGAAGCCCGGCGCGAAGATCAGCATGCCGACTTCTTCATCGCTCATGCTGTCGCTGACCGGCAGGCCGGACGACAGCGCTTTAGCCAGAATACGTTCGCGGTTCAGACCGGCACCGTCATCGATCACTTCGATGCAGATGTTGCCGCCCTGATGTTCCGCCGACAGCGTCAGGTTGCCAACGGCGGTTTTATTCGCAGCCAGACGTTTTTCCGGAGTTTCGATACCGTGATCGAGGCTGTTACGCACCAGGTGCGTTAACGGATCGATGATGCGTTCAATCAGGCTCTTATCCAGCTCGGTTGAGCTGCCGAGCAGCGTCAGCTCCACTTCTTTGCCCAGCTTGCTGGCCAAATCGCGGACCAGACGCGGGAAGCGGCTGAAGACGTACTCCATCGGCATCATACGAATCGACATCACCGATTCCTGCAGATCGCGGGCGTTACGCTCCAGCTGACCCATGCTGTTGAGCAGGTCGCCGTGCGCCACCGGATCCAGCGCACCGGAGCGCTGTGCCAGCATCGATTGGGTGATCACCAGTTCGCCAACCAGGTTAATCAGCTGGTCCACTTTCTCGACGGCAACACGGATGCTGCTGGATTCGCTGCCTTTAGCCGGTGCGGCGGCACGTTTAGGTTCGCGCTTCACCGCTGGCGTAATATCGGTGACGGTGGCGGTTTGCACCGGTTCAGCAGCCACTTCAGCAACCGGGGCGTCGGCAACGGCCGCCGCGCCTGTCGGGAAGTGAATCTGTGCTTCATCCAGCACAAAACAGAGCACCGCGACGATGTCATCTTTGCCGACGCCATCAATGGTAACGTCCAGCGAATTAGCGCCTTTCACCACGTTGCTGACGGTACCGAGATTGCCGAGCTCTTCCAGCATCAGCTCCGGCTCTTTCTCTTTCAGGTCAACCAGTTGCAGGCGCAGACCTGCGGCCGCAACTGGTGCTGCGATCTCAACCACTTCGGCGACTTTGGGCGCTTCAGGCGCAATGCCTTTCGCTTCCAGTGCCAGCTGACGCAGCGCTTCGCAGATGTATTTAAAGCTTTCTGCATTCGGCTCCTGCGCCGTTTTATAGGCATCGAGCTGTTCTTGCATAATATCTTTGGTTTCCAAAAACAGATTGATGATATCGGTGCTGAGCTGCATCTCGCCGCGGCGCGCACCATCCAGAATGTTTTCCAGGATGTGGGTGGTTTCCTGTAAAACCGTAAAGCCAAACGTACCGGCTCCGCCCTTGATGGAGTGGGCGGCGCGGAAGATGGCATTCAACTGCTCGGAATCGGGCTCCTGGGGATCAAGTCCCAACAGGTGTTGCTCCATATCCGCTAACAGCTCATCGGCTTCATCGAAAAACGTCTGGTAAAAATCGCTGATGTCCATGCTCACGGGATCACCTCGGCTGTGAGGGTTGGTCTGGTGTCACCGCGCTCGCCGTGGGCGTCACCGCTGCCGCAGGGGCCGTTGCAGCAGCCGGCGCAGCCGGTGTTGCAGTGGAACCTGTTGGAGCAGTCGACGCAGCCGGTACAGCGGGTGCGGTAATGTTGGGAATCATTTGCGCCGGGTCGCTCACCTGAACGGCATCGCTCTCGGCATTCTCTTTTTCAATCGCCGCTTCGGTGTCGTGATTCAACACCAGCAGGCTAATGCGGCGGTTGACTGCATCATTAGCACCACGGTTTTTCAGCTTCATGGTGTCGGCCATACCGACCACACGCAGCATTTTGGCGCCGTCGAGGCCACCAATCACCAGCTCGCGCCGTGAGGCATTGGCACGATCCGCCGACAGTTCCCAGTTGCTGTAGCCACGATCGCCGTTGGCATACTGGAAATCATCGGTGTGACCCGCGAGGCTGATTTTGTTCGGAATATCATTCAGCACCGGCGCGATAGTGCGCAGGATGTCGCGCATGTAAGGCTCCACGTCCGCGCTGCCGGTTTTAAACATCGGGCGGTTCTGGCTATCGATAATCTGAATGCGCAGTCCCTCTTCGACCATGTTGATGATCAGATGCGGACGCAGCGCTTTCAGACGCGGGTCGGCTTCAATCAGCTGGTCGAGCTTTTCACGCAGGCGATTCAGGCGGATCTCCTCCAGCTTCTTCTTCTGCGCATCCATATCGACAATCTTCTTCACTTCACCCTTCTGCTGCGTCGGATCATCGCCGCCGCCGGGGATCGGACTTTCGCTGTCGCTGCTGCGCTGACCGCCGGTCAACGCCACTTTCAGCGGCGTTTTAAAGTATTCCGCAATCTGGACCAACTCTTTAGGGCTGGAGATGGAGAGCAACCACATCACCATAAAGAACGCCATCATCGCCGTCATAAAGTCGGCATAGGCAATCTTCCACGAACCGTGGCTCCCATGGTGACCTTTATGTTTGCGCTTTTTAACCAGCACAATGGGGCGATTGCCTGCTTTCATGAATTCTCATCCGAAGTTTGTTTCGCCGGGTTCTTGGCGTTACGCACGTGCTCTTCCAGCTCCGAGAACGACGGACGTTCAGCGGAGTAAAGCGTTTTACGACCAAATTCCACCGCGATTTGCGGGGCGTAACCGTTGAGGCTGGAGAGCAACGTCACCTTCACGCACTGCATCATCTTGGTGGTTTCGGCACATTTCTGACGCAGCACCGACGCCAGCGGAGAGATAAAGCCGTAGGCCAGTAAAATTCCGAGGAAGGTACCGACCATCGCATGGGCCACTAACGCACCCAATTCGGCCGCCGGACGGTCGGCTGACGCCAGTGCGTGCACCACGCCCATTACCGCCGCGACAATACCGAAAGCCGGTAAGCCATCACCCACCGCCGAGATACTTTGCGCGGGGACTTCACACTCGTGCTCGTAGGTCTCAATCTCTTCATCCATCAACGCTTCAATTTCGAAGGCGTTCATATTTCCGCTGACCATCAAACGCAAATAATCGGTAATAAAATCGACTAACTGTTTATCGGACAAAATACGCGGATAGTTAGCGAAAATTTCACTCTGGCTGGGATCTTCAATGTCACGTTCTAATGACAACATGCCTTGCTGACGGGATTTCGCCATCAGGCGATAAAGCAGCGCCATTAAATCCATGTATACGGCTTTGTTATATTTCGAGCCGCGCATTAACAATGGCAGCGCTTTTAATGTTTTCTTAATCGATTTGCCATTATTGCCGACTAAAAAGGCACCAATACCGGCACCGCCGATAATGATCAGCTCCGCCGGTTGATAAAGCGCGCCTAAATGTCCGCCGACCATCGCGTAGCCGCCCAACACGGAGCCGACGACCACGATATAACCCAGAATTATCAGCACAAAAAATCCTTACGTCCGTAACGTGTTGATGGAAGTTAAGCCAGAGAGCCGCAGGTGTTATTCGTTGATCGCAGGCAAAAAAAAAGCAGCGGTATTAACCGCTGCTGGATGTTTTCCACGATGCGAACAAACTTAAACGGCGCGTTTAACCTGTTCATCCAGCAGTTGTGGAAAGGTATCGGCAGAATCTGCAGAAAGTTTACGTCTTTTTACGGCACGTGATGGCGGCTGGCACAGGCTGCAGACAAAGCTGCCGATGGGCTGATGAGCGTGGTTAATAAAGCTGCCACCACAGCACTTACAGTCAGACAGTTCCAGCATGCCACTTTCAACGAATCGCACCAGGGTCCATGCACGCGTTAGCGCCAACAGCGGGCCCTCGTCCGATTGCGGACACTGCTCAAGATACAAGCGATAAGCTTTGATTACCGCTTCAACGCCACTGTTCAAGCCGGTTTTCAGCAAGAACTGCCAGGCGTTACAGAACATAGAAGAGTGGATATTTTGTTCCCAGGTCATGAACCAATCGGTAGAGAATGGCAGCATACCTTTCGGTGGTGGCGCACCACGCAACTCTTTATAGAGTTTAATCAGGCGACCACGGCTCAGCTGAGTTTCACTCTCCAGCATTTGCAGTCGTGCGCCCAATGTAATCAGCTCCATGGCCAGCTGAATATCACGCGCTTCCTGAACAATACTTTTTTCGCTCATTAAACGGCCCTCTTCTTCGCAGAGACGTCATCTTTAGACGCATTTCGCAGGAGACGGCTGGATAATAAAATACCGGTGTGGATTTGCTGTAAGTCATCCACACGTGACTCTTGAGTCAGGCGATTAATATGGTTGTGATCGGTAAATCGGAACTGGCAAACCAGTTGGTTGGTTTCCGCTAATTTTACCATCTCAGGTAAAGTTAATTGCGACAATGCATCAGCCATCGATTCATCGATGCCTAAACGAAACATTGCTGAAGCTTTTTCCTGGTTAATTAAACGCTGAGCAAGAAGCAAATATGACAGATTAATGTCATATATATGTTTTAGTAATTCTGATGTACCCATTTTTTTCCATCCTGATAGACGCGACACATATACGGCCACAGAATTAAATTGTTCTATGGTTCGGGCTGCTGGTTGGTAAATCTAAAGATGGCAAAAAATAATCAGGCTTGAGCCAACGTGCTCCTGACTGTTGCACTTTTCGTCAGGACACTGATCTGTAGTAATCAAAACTCCAGGCCATTCTTTGCTTGAGTTGTAACCATCTTCCGTGACGTCTGCTTACAGTTTTTTAAGACTAATCTGAAAACAAGGCAAATCTATATTGTCTGATTTCGACATACAACGTGAGTGGCGCGAAATTTTAGATAAAGTGTGATCTGCGTCACACTTTTAAGGCAAATTTTTTCTCTAAACCTTCAGCAGCGCTTTTCTGTTGTCCATTTTTTGCGCGATTTATGATTATTTCCTTAATATTTTGCTGAAGTAAGGCGGATTTTAGGCTGTGCGGAGGATTGTCATTACAACGCGATCAGTTATCTGTTCTATGGCAATTAGGGTGCTATAACACGCCATATAAAGGATTATATGCAGCATAATACTCTGAATTAGCATGAAACTATTCGCTTCTAAATTAATCACTTACAGGGAATATTGCCCATGTGCCGTAAAGCGAGACGCTAGCGAAGCGTGAAGTCTGGGCGCAGAGCGCCAGGGAACTGTTAGTGGATTGTAGGGAGTGTTTAGCGCACGGCAGGGGATGTAACAGGGCGTTACATTAGAGAAATGAATGAATAGGCATTTTTCGGTTTGCTCCACGATGACTATCGGCGCACCACCTGAGATCTTTAGGGTTGCGAGGAAAAAAAGCTCTTTTTGCCTTTCATTTGTGTGCTTTTTAACCAAATCGTGCGCTTTTTGCTGATGAGTCAGCGCATTAGCGCTTTAAGAAATGAAATCGATTTCGTGAAGTTACAGTGGCGCGTGAAAACGCTGTGCAGCGGAGCGTAAATTCAAAGAGGCGCGATAAATCGCGCCGCTACGGAAGTGTGCAATAAGTGAGCAAAGCACCCAATGTTAGCATTTACCGTAGCGGCGCAATGTATTGTGCAATTAAGCGTTACGCTAATTTCGGAAAGGTAGCGACTTTATTTACCGTACCGTGATCATCACTGCGTACCGGCAAAGTATTTAAATCTTTCAGGAAGCTTTCACGCCAGTGTGAAATATCCTGTTTGCGCAACACCGCCATCATGTCGTTATAACGCGAGATACGTTCGGTACGCGGCATGGTCAACGCGCGATCGAGCGCCGCCGCCACGTCATCACGATCGTACGGATTGACGATCAGCGCGGAAGTCAGCTCATTGGCCGCACCAGCAAAGCGGGACAACACCAACACGCCAGGGTTATCCGGGTCCTGCGCTGCTACATACTCTTTCGCCACCAGATTCATGCCGTCACGCAGCGGCGTAATCAAGCCGACGTTGGTGAGACGGAAGATCTTCATTAACAGACGACGATCAAAGTGCTGATTGAGGTAATAGAGCGGCGTCCAGCCCAGCGTGCCGTATTTACCGTTGATGCGCCCCGCTTCCGTTTCCAGCTGGTGACGGATGTCCTGATAAGCCTGCACATCGCCGCGCGAGGTGGGCGCAATTTGCGAGTAGCGAATTTTGCCGCGGTGCTGCGGGAAATTCTCCAGCAGGGCTTCAAAGGCCAGGAAACGCTCCGGCAATCCTTTAGAGTAATCCAGGCGCTCACAGGCAATGATATTCTGCAGATCGCCCAAATCGCGTTTCATCGCCGCCATTTTCGGTGGCAGCGGTCCTTCCGCCATCTCTTTAATGGTGTCCGGCTCAATACCAATCGGATAGACCTCAGTCATAAAGGTGTTACCGAAGGCGCGATGCTTCTTCTCTCCTTTATTCTGCAGCTGCGTCAGCTGGCTCAGGCTATCAAGGAAAGCTACGCGGTCAGATTCTGTCTGGAAGCCCAGCAGATCGTAGTCGCACAGCATCTCCAGCAGCTCCTGATGCGGCGGCAGAGCATTGAAGATCTCTGGCGTCGGGAACGGGATATGCAGGAAGAATCCGATGCGGTTATTAATGCCCTGTTTGCGCAGCTCGGCGGCAAACGGCAGCAGATGATAATCGTGGATCCACAGAATATCGTCGGGCTTCAGCAGCGGTTTAAGGCGCTGCGCCAGCAAAGTATTGACGCGGCAGTAGCCATCCCAGGCTTCGCGCTGATACTGCACCAGATCGAGGCGATAGTGGAACGCCGGCCAAATCACGGTATTGGAGAACTGGAGATAATATTGATCATAATCGTTTTGATTAAGCGGCAGTGACGCATAGGTGATGCCGTCTTTTTCGATCTGCGTAAGTTCTTCATCCTCTTCTTCACCCGAGAATTCGCTGATCTCTCCGTTCCAGCCAAACCATAATCCACCGGTATCTCGCAGTGCATCTAAAATACCGACAGCAAGCCCGCCTGCGCTGGCCTTGCTACCATCGGGGATCGCGATACGGTTAGATACGACGACTAAACGACTCATAACCTAAACTCCTTACCAACATTGTCATGTTCTAGTTGTAATAATAGTTGTTCAAGCCAGTGCCATACGGCCTCAACGCTGTTGAGGCGATAGCGTGCATGGCTGGCCCCTTCACCGACTTTGACAGAGATCCCCTGCATGGCATTTACCACGAGGAATCCTTTTTCATCTGTCAGGTCGTCTCCCACAAATACCGGAATGCGTCCGGCAAAGGGTGCTTCCTGCATGAACTCACGTACGGCAGCGCCTTTATCGATGCCTTGCGGCTTCAGTTCCACCACGCATTTACCTGGCTGAAGCGCCAGCTCGGGAAAGCGTGCAACGGCGTCTTCGGCCAGCTGCATAATGGCGTTTTCGTACTGCGGCGCATTGCGATAGTGCAGCGCAAATGCCATGCCTTTCACTTCTAATAGCGTATCGGGCCACTGATCCAGCGTCTGCTGCAGTTCAGTTTGCAGTGTTTGCGCAATATCCCCCGGCAAGCTGTGGCGATGCACGCGGCCCGCCGCATCGCGGCGTTCTGCACCGTGCACGCCCGCGGCGGGGGCTTCGAGTGGCGCGACTAAGGCGTCGAGTTGCGCAATCGGACGGCCGGAAACCAGCGCTAAGGCGCCGTGGCTAAGATTGGAAATGTGTTGCAGCAGCTGGCGTACCGGAGCGGGAATGGAGACCGACTCGGGCTGCGACTGAATCGCTGCCAGCGTGCCGTCGACATCAAAAAAGAAGGCGTAGAGTCCGCCACTTAATGACGGCAAGGTGCTGTTGTGATTAACCGCGGAGGTCACGACTCTTCTCCTGTCTTGTGAAATTTGTCATTACAGGATGTTCGGAGGCTGGCTGGGTGATCGAGGCGGTTGCTACCGCAGAAGTGTGTGCGAGGAGGTTTTGCAGATAACACGGAATTTCGATAGATAACTCTCCACAAACAAACATCATGTAAACTCACTCGCCAGGCTGACTGCGAACATCGTCAGAATTAAGTGTAGACGCAGATCACGATATTGCCAGATACGCGCGGCCTGGCTATAGGATAAGTGGCCGTTTTAAGCCTTATGCCGCAAAAGAATTGCCTCAGCGCTTTTTCAGCCGCTTCGCTTATTTTTTTAGCGTTGATGACGCCCTTCTCCCGCCTCAATTCCCGGATTATGCCGACTTGCATCCGCCGCGAGGATTATCATATGGTGCGTTTACCGTGCGGCTACAGCGCGGAAATAGCGCCCTGATCGGCATTGATCACGGCTGTTAGACCCATTCAGGCAGGAATCCGGATAATGGAAAACCGATCGACATCACATTTTTCACTTGTCGCGGCAGGTGAGCGAAGATGATCCCGCAAAGCTACAGCCAACGCGTTCACTTCTATTACTGCATTCTGGTCGCCCTGAAAATCAACGCCAAAACGAAGAAGTCTGGCGGCGTGCGCGGCAAGAATAACTTCCTGCTGAAATGGCTGCGTAATGCGCAGAACAACACCATTTTCCCGCCGGATATCACCAGCGAGATTGAGTGGCTGCGCGCCAAGATCATCAGCTCCGGGCCCGACACCGACCTGGAACCGATGCTGCAATATGTTTACGACACGGCGAAGCGTGCCGAGACGATGCGTTTAGGATCATGATTCCTTCCATTTATTCGACTCAATGGAAACCGCGATTTTATTGAGGCAACGCAATATCTGTATCGTCATTACCACGTAAATCTGGATACGGTTAAATCTTCTTATCTTGATGAATTTAATCGAAAAATCTTAAATCTGGCATCTACGTGAAGGTAATTAATATGATTAACAGAATGATCCTCAATGAGACCGCCTATTTCGGTGCGGGCGCGATTAATTCTATTGTCGATGAGATTCACAAACGCGGTTTTAACAAAGCGTTGGTGGTGACCGACAAGGATTTGATCAAGTTTTCTGTCGCCACCCGCATCACCGATCTGCTGGCGCAGCACGACCTCAGTTTCGCCATCTATGATGAGGTGATCCCCAATCCTACCGTTGAGGTGGTGCATGCGGGCGTCGAGGCTTTTCGTCGTTCGGGTGCCGATTATCTGATCGCGGTGGGCGGCGGCTCGCCGCAGGATACCTGTAAAGCCATCGGCATGATGATTGCCAATCCCGAGTTCAGTGACGTGCGCATGCTGGAAGGCGGCGCCGCCACGCGCAATCCTTCCGTACCGATCATTGCGGTGCCGACCACTTCCGGCACCGCAGCGGAAGTGACCATCAATTACGTCATCACCGATGAAGAGAAGAAGCGCAAGTTCGTCTGCTACGACCCGCACGATATCCCGGCGATTGCCATTATCGATCCCGACATGATGGCCAGCATGCCCGCCAGCCTGAAAGCGGCGACCGGCGTCGATGCGCTGACGCACGCCATTGAAGGCTACATCACGCGCGGCGCGTGGGAACTTACCGACATGTTCCATCTCAAAGCGATTGAAATTATTGGCCGCTCGCTGCGTGATTCGGTTAAAGGCGTGCCTGCGGGCGTGGCGGATATGGCGCTCGGTCAGTACATCGCCGGAATGGGCTTCTCGAATGTTGGCTTGGGTCTGGTGCACGGTATGGCGCATCCGCTGGGCGCGTTTTATGGCACGCCGCACGGCATCGCCAATGCGGTTCTGCTGCCGCATATCATGGCGTTCAATGCCGAGCATACCGGCGAGAAGTACCGCGATATCGCCCATGCGCTGGGCATGGAAGGTGCCTATAGCTGTTCATTAGCCGATGCCCGTGCGCTGGCGATTGATGCGGTGATCACCCTGAACCACGATATCGGTATTCCGCTCAGACTGCGTGATATCGGCATGCAGGAGCAGGATGTGGATGCGCTTGCCGCCGCAGCTTTCGCCGATGTATGTACGCCGGGCAATCCGCGGGAGTGCAGCGTCGCGATGATCGCTACGCTGTATCGTGAGTTGTTCTGATTAGGCGTTAACCAGGTCGCCATTAATGGCGACCGACGTGTTTTGTAGGTGCGCATTTATGCGCACCAGAACGACGCGCTTATTTAATTCATGCCAACATTCACCCTTTAAAATAATATTTATCTCGCGGCTTAAAATAAAATTAATTTAACCCGGTGCGCTTGCAGCAATGGGATGCCCGCTTAGTATTAATGAGGCGGCATGCAGTTGATGAGTACAAGGCTAAATTCACGCCTTCCCTCCTCCATTTCTTATCGTTATTTATTTTTAAACATCAGAATTAATTCCCTTTCTCCGTTTATTTTATTTTTTGAGGTGAGCTATGTTTCGACACGTAAAGCAGTTGCAATATACCGTGCGCGTTAATGCGCCCAATCCCGGTCTGGCCAATTTATTACTCGAGCAGTTTGGTGGTCCGCAGGGCGAATTAGCCGCTGCGATGCGCTATTTCATGCAGGGCTTAAGTGATGAAGATGCGGGTCGTCGCGAGATGCTGATGGATATCGCGACTGAAGAGTTGAGCCATCTGGAAATTATCGGTTCGCTGGTTGGCATGCTGAATAAAGGTGCCAAAGGCGAACTGGCGGAAGGCAGCGAAGAGCAAGGCGATCTTTATCGCTCCATTACCGGCGCGGGCAATGACAGCCATCTGACATCGATTCTGTACGGCGGCGGCCCGGCATTAACCAACTCCGCGGGCGTGCCCTGGACAGCGGCTTACATTGATACCATTGGCGAAGTGACAGCGGATCTGCGCTCCAACATCGCGGCCGAAGCGCGCGCCAAAATCCTCTACGAACGCCTGATCAACCTCACCGATGACGTGGGCGTAAAAGATGCGTTAGGCTTCCTGATGACGCGCGAAGTGGCGCATCAGCTGTCGTTTGAAAAAGCGCTCTACTCCATCCACAACAACTTCCCGCCGGGCAAACTGCCGCCGATCGAGAAGTATGCGCACACCTACTACAACATGTCTCAGGGTGACGATATTCGCGGTAGCTGGAATTCGGATGAGAACTTCGACTATGTCGCCGACCCGCAGCCCGCAGTGGATGGCGGTGATGGCTCCGCCAGCGTGACGCTGCCGTCAAAACAGCTGAGCGATCTGGATACGCTGGCAACACGCACCGCTTCACAGCCCGATACCAATCCGATTACCGGCGCGGAACCCGGCAGTAAAACGCCGCTTACCAATCAGTAATTATCACAGGTCGCCCTAAACGGCGACCTGGCAGATTAATCCGGAAAACGCCCTTTCATTTCAGTTACCCGGCTAGGTTGTTGAAGGATGTGCCATAGTTGACGCTGGCATAAATAATAAGGATGGCTTGATGATGTTTGGTTTTTTAACTTCCCTGTTCGGTAGCCCGGAGTCATTAGTGCAAGTCATGACGCGCCAGGACATTCAGGAATCGATTGAGGAAGGCGACAGAATTATTATTGATGAAGATGGTAACGCTTCGGTTAATGCGTTGAGTCCTGAAGTGCAGCGCGATTTTGCCCATCATGTCAGCACATTAAAGGATATTTAAATGGGCACGGCGATATTTATGGTGATGATGGTTTGCGGCTATTGGTATACCAGCCGCGACATGTCGAGCCGTTTAAAAATTAAGCGTTCCTTTGGCTGGGATGTCTATTTTCTCATTGCGCTGTATGGCTGCATATTTGTGCTGCAAGGCGTGCTGGCCACCGCGATTATCTGGCTGATTCTGCTGGCCGCATCGGGCGTGAACAATGCGTTTGCGCTGACCTCGGCGGAGAATGTGCACTGGAACGTCGATTTCATGACGTGGAGCTTTTTAGGCATTCAGGCGCCGGTGGTGCTGATGCTGGCCTTTGCCATCCTGTTCTGTATGTATCGCTCCAACTGGGCGGTCAGCGCCCGGCTCAACGCCGGTGGACGCAAGGAGTTGTATCAACGCCTTTCCCGCTCCAACGGCATTGAACAGTTGCTATTGCAATGTATGGAAGAAGGCGAGCTGGCGTGGGTCACACTGAAATCGCGCCGTATCTATATCGGCATGATTCACGCGGCGACCTTTGAATATCCAAACACTGCCAACATTGTGTTGATCCCGATGCTGAGCGGCTATCGTGATTCACGCACGCTCAATCTGGCGATCGAGCATAATTACAGTCTGTGGTACCACAATCACAACATTGATTTCTCGTCCGCACCTAAAAGTGCCCTTGAGTTTCGTAAAGTGATTATGGTGCATCAAATAGAGAGTTTGTCGCTGTTTGATCCGGCCAGCGCCAGCGCATTAGCGATGGATAAGCAAAGCGGTAATAAACGCAAGTGGATGCGAAAATCCGCGCCCAAACGCGACTATCCCTAAATTTACTATTCAAAGATGCTGGCTTTATCGTGCAATTGCTTTATGTTGCACGGAGCCAGCAACATTCCATAATAAGTCAAAATAATAAGGGCATCATGATGGACTTTAAAAAGTTCGAGGACACTTTACAGCTGTGGGGGAATTTACACTTCACGGGAATTGAACTGCAACAGCGTGATAATAAAAGCGAAATTTACGCGACCGGCACTAATAATCATACCCAAAGCCAGCTGTATATTTGCACGCTTTCAACTGATGTCGCTTCACACGTCCAGTTAAAACAGTTTCGCACCTGGTTGCACAGAATTAATATTGGCAAAGCGAAGCGCCGATTAGCTCTCGCCAGAAAGGATTAATTCATTGTCCCCGCGCGGGGGACAGAGAGGAATATCAGGCGTCGTCAGGCGTGTAACCCACCACAATTTCCAGTGTTTTGCGCAGCACATCAGCTTCAGCATCACCTTCTGCGGTTTCCAGCGCCATAATCAAACAGAGAATAATCGATTTATTACTGACGCGCCCTTCCGTGGCCAGCACGTGGCGGATAACCCTATCCAATACGGCAGCTTCGTTTCTTAACGTACTGTCTGCATTGCGAAAATGCTCTGCCAGTTCGGTGTCAGGCAGTGCAGCGTAGAGGTTGTGATTTTCCGACATGATTCCAGTCCCGTGATTGTATCTACGCTCGAATTTACAGTGCCTAAATGCGAGCCAATCGGTCAATGTTTACGATTGTTACCAGACTGTTGGTTGTTACCAAACAGCTGAAGAACGTTGTCGCTTTGCGGCTGCTCTTCGCGCAGCTTTTTTCCCGCCGAAATACTGTTGCGTACATCGGTGATGGCGGCAGTAATCGCTGCACGCTGCTCTTCGTCATTGCTCTGCTGCTTCATCAGCATCAGCTGATTCAACAGCGCTTGCGTATTGACCGGGCCCGTACGTTGCAACAGCGCCAGCGCCGCTTCGCCAATAATTTCATCGATTATTTTCTGGTGTTCACTTCTATTCATAACGAATTTTCATAACGAATCTCTGACCGCCGCTTCGCCCCGGTGCGGGGCGAAACCAGTGTGGGAGCGTATTCAGAGTAAAATTTTAATACTTGTACAAGTTTGACGTCTGACTGGCTCTCAGCTTTCACGTTCAAATAACAAGCCAATCAGCTGATGATAGTGATGCTCTTCTTCAGCATTGGCGGCCAGTTCCAGTCTGCGCAGCAGCTTGGTGCATAGCGATTTGCGGTTGAGGTTACGGCCTTCGCGTAAGATTTCAACCACGATCTGACCCAAGGTTTCCTGCTGCGATGGCAGCGACGCTTTGCTGAAATAGTTGGCAATGGCCTCGACTGAACTCGGCGTGTATCCGTTCTGACGCATAATTGACCCCAATAAATGAAAAAGTTAGATCATTTGACCTAAGTAAAGTTGTACAGATAGCAAAAAGCTGTACAAGGAGCTTACTCAAGATATCAGGCAGGTTTTGTTGCAAAAAGTGCTAAGAAGTGTGAATTAGGACAATTAGAAAGCTTTTATTTCCAAATCTGTGCGCTCCGCGCCGAAAGTCATCGACGCGTGAGCCGGTTGGGATGGTCAATTGTCGTCGGCATCGGCCGAAGGCATTCTGACACTGCCTTCCTGGCGACTCAATCCGCGCAATGCTGAATGGACGCGATTATCGCTGCCCGCCGGTTGACGGTGCGTGAGCAACCATTGCTGCGCCTGGGCAATACGCTGCTGCTGTTGACTGTTTTGCTCTTTTCTCGCCATGCGCGCGAGCTCTGCCAGCAGTGAGGAAACGCTGACTTCCTCACGGCGCACCAGTAATGCATAGGCCGCTTCGCCGATAATTTTAGGTTGCGAATCTGACATCTTCTACCTCCTGAGAATATGGGCTTACGCTTGCTTCTCACTCTTCATTATAGATCATCGGCCTGGCGCCTTGTTAACAGACAGCTCTGGTTATCTTGGGTTTTTGTTACTAACACGTTATGGTAACTGCCCTTCGGTGGCCTCTGCTCGCACCGACGACGTGATTAATAACAAGCATTAAGCAAGGAAATCTGGCATGGAGTTCACCATACGCAAAGCCACGGCAGAGGATGCAGAGCTGCTGCACCTGCTGGGCCGCATGACCTACAGTGCGCATTTCAAACATATGTGGGTTTCCGCAGACGAACTGGATGCCTTTATCGACAAGGAATACGGTCTGGCAGAGCTGAATAGCAGCCTCGCGGCACCCAATGAGAGCTGGCTGATCGCCGAGACCGACAAGCCGATTGGCTTCGCCAAAGTCACCTGGAACACGCCAGTGCCGGATTCCGGCATGAGCGGCGCGTTGCTCAACAAGCTCTACCTCAATCCAGAAGAAACCGGCAAAAACTACGGTCGCTGGATGTTCGAGAGCATCATCAATGAGGCGCGCGACAAGCGTGAAGGCTACCTGTGGCTGGAAGTGTTAGGCGATAACGTGCGTGCACGTAAGTTCTACGAAGCCTTTGGTATGCAGCACATCAAAGACATTCCGTTTATCACCGCTTCACAGCAGAGCACCCTGCAGATCATGGGGATGATGATTTAGGCGCAGCGGCACAAGTGTTTTGTAAGCCGAATTGTTGGCATAGTCTAGCTTTATAAAATTATTAAAAATAAACAATTATCACTTGGGTGATTGAAAACCACCCAATAAAACCCCTTTATTTGTAGTACCGACTTCCTCAGCGAGACGTACCTTAATTCAGCAGCGGACAAACGCTCTCATCCCAATGTTGCTCCCGCAAAATTCCATGTTCAGATGAAGCCCCCAACAACATCTCCCACCATCAATCTGTAGTTGCATAACTAAATTTCTACTCTGTTCAATGCGTTCAGGCTATGTAGAGAGAAGTTACTTGATCAATTACATCGCGATCACTACTGTATATAAAAACAGTAATTAAGTTGTTAACTATGAAAACTATAAGTCGTCCTTTTATTCATGAAACCTTGAAACTACCACTTTATCTGGAGAGGGTTCCATGCGGCTTTCCTAGCCCGGCTCAAGACTATGTCGAAGATACTCTAGACCTGAACAAGCTGGTCGTGAAGCACCCAAGTGCAACCTACTTTGTCAGAGTGAGTGGTGACTCGATGGTTGGTGCAGGCATCAGCGATGGCGATCTGCTGGTGGTGGACCGCTCGCTAACGGCCACGCACGGCGATATTGTAGTGGCTTCCTTCGCCGGCGAATTCACCGTAAAGGAACTTCGTACCAGGCCCTTTGTGCAACTCATTCCGCATAACATTCACTACTCCCCGATTAATTTTCGGGATGAAGAGGAATTGCAAATATTTGGTGTAGTCACATTCACTTTGAAGTCAAATAGAAATGTACGCGCTTGTTGATGTAAATAATTTTTACACTTCCTGTGAGACCGTTTTCCGTCCCGACCTTTATGGAAAACCGGTTGTTGTGGTATCCAACAACGATGGTTGTATTATTTCACGCTCAGCAGAAGCGAAATTGCTGGGAATTAAGATGGGTGCACCTTACTTTAAAATAAAAGAGGAATTGCGTCGGCAAAATGTGACGGTTTTTAGTTCCAATTATGCTCTCTACGCGGATCTTAGTCACCGAGCAATGCTAACGCTCACAGAAATAGCTCCAGCGGTAGAGGTCTATTCTATCGATGAAGCTTTCATAGACATATCAGGCCTATCCAACTGCATACCACTGACAACATTTGGGCATCAGTTACGTAAACAGGTTTTAAAAAATACAGGTTTAACTGTAGGTGTAGGGATAGCCCCCACAAAGACGCTCGCTAAACTTGCTAATTTCGCAGCCAAAAACTGGCCTAAGATTGGTGGTGTTGCCGAATTATCAGACCATCAGCGTCAGCGCAAATTAATGTCCAAAGTGCCAGTAGAAGAAGTATGGGGTGTTGGTCGCCGCATCAGTAAAAAACTGCAGTCTATGGGCATTGAAACAGCTTTGCAGTTGGCTGATAGTTCTAGCTGGATTATCCGTAAAAACTTTAATGTTGTTCTTGAACGCACGGTCCGAGAGCTACGCGGTGAATCCTGTCTTGCATTTGATGAGTTCTCACCAACTAAACAACAAATTATGTGTAGCCGTTCGTTTGGTCATCGCATTACCGAATATGAAGACATGCATCAGGCGATTTGTACTTATGCCGAACGAGCAGCTGAAAAACTGCGAACTGAAAAGCAGTTTTGCTGTGTTATAAGCGTATTTATGCGAACCAGTCCACACGCTAATAATGAGATATTTTATAGTCCACAGGCAAGTGGTCGTCTGGCGATTCCTTCCAACGATACCCGTGACATTATACGCGTAGCCACCAATTCCCTTGATCGTATCTGGAAAGAAGGTTTCCGTTATATGAAGGCAGGCGTTATGTTGAGCGACTTTTTCAGTCAGGGAGTAGCGCAACTCAATTTATTCGATGAACATAAACCTTGGCATAATAGTCGTGAGCTGATGCAAGTTATCGATGACCTTAACCGTTCAGGCCGAGGTACGGTATGGTTTGCCGGACAAGGGATTCAGAAAAGTTGGTCAATGAAGCGAGAAATGCTATCACCTGGTTACACGACGCGCTACTCAGACCTGCCAATTGTTAAATGATTTAATTTTTCGGTTTGGCGCCAATTTAATATGGAATAAATTTATGTATGTAATTTCTATTAACGAGTTGGAAAAAGGTGACATTCTTCTTACTGCAGAGAACTCTGCAACAAGTAAAGTTGTGAGGAAATCGACTGGAAGCTCCTTTTCACATACTATTCTTTATATTGGCTCCGGAACTTACATTCATTCTGATGCAAATGGAGTTCATTCAGGAAATATGCAACGACTGCTTTTTGACACACCTGAGAATGTAACTATTTTAAGAGTCGCCGGTAGTCCTGATCAGCTTAGGAAAGCTTGTATGTTCGCAAGATTAAAGATAGGAACAAAGTATTCGATAAGGAATGCAATCAATTCAAAATTAAAAACAACTACAAAAGAAAGAAAAAACAGGCAGTTTTGCTCAAGGCTTGTCGTGCAATCATATGAAAGTGCTGGTATTAAATTAGTTGAAAACACTTCTTTCTGCACCCCACAAGAAATACTTGAATCCAAGCTTGTCCAAAAAACATCTGTTAAAATCAGGAAAGCAACAATTGAAGAAGTCGCTATTTCCCAAAGTAAAAACCCTCTCAACAAGCAATCATCTATAATAAATGGAATACTTAGAAAAGTTAGAACTATAACTAAAGAAGACATTCAGACATTGGAACAAGTAACTCATCATTTAATTAACAACCCAAAAGATGATAGAGAGATATCTGATGTATACAAAAGATCCGGTTATCTGACAATGTGGAAGTATGATATTGAAGAAAATCCTTGGAGATATGATGGAAAGAAACTTTTGGAAATTCCTTTGTCAAAGGTTGAATTAATTCAACTAGCAACATCTGAAAGAGATAATGCCATAGATAGACTTATGCTTTACAAGCATAACTTTGATCAATATTTTTATATCAATGAGACACATAGATTAGAGTATTCACAGATGAAATTTAAATTGTATCATCAACTACTCAAAAACACATTTGATAATTTAGATGCAGCAAATCATGTATTAAAAAACATCTAAAAAATCCATTTTTCCTGTAAAAATTAAAGCTAAGCGGAAAAATACACCTTATGTCGCATCATCCTTATTCCGCCGATCGCTGACAGTCGCGATACTATTCAGGTCACGCTTAATTGTTTAGATCGTATCTGGGTTCCCGGGAAGCGTTATATGAAAGGCGGCGTAATGCTGGGCGATTTCTTTAGCGATGGCGTGGCGCAGTTTGATCTGTTTGCGGAATATCAGCCGCGTCACAATAGTGGCCAGCTGATGGCCCTGATCGACAAGATGAACGCCCACCAGCGCGGCGCGTTATGTTTTGCCGGACAAGGGATTCAGAAACCCTGGTCGATGAAGCGCGAGATGCTGGCCCCAGCCTACATCACCCGGCTGGCGGACAGCTTCTTCTTTAAACTCAGGGGTAAATCGTGGTGTGCCCATAGACTCCTCCTATGCTCAAAATATAGGGCAGATTTGTCTATGGTCCCGGGGTCACTCCAACCATGTTAGATTATGGTCCAACATTTGGGGTGCAGTTCATTAATGGCAACCGTTATCCTTGCTACTTCAACCCCATCGCATCCTTCAGGGTAAAGAACAGATCGGTCTGATCGGTCAAGCCCACCACGTTAGCCGCATGCGGGCCGTACGCCGCAATGCGCACCTGCGTGCCGGTGTGTTCCTGCGAATCCTCTTCTGAATTGCCGTAGCTGATGGTCATCACCGCGCCATCTTTGGTATTCACCGCCTGCGTCAGACCCGGCGCTTTGGTGCCGTTTTCCACGATCTGGCTGCTGTGCGCGTGGTCGGCGGTCACCACCACCAGCGTGTCGCCATGTTCGCGCGCAAAGGCCAGCGCCTGCTGCACCGCTTCATCCAGATCGACGGTTTCACCAATCTGACCGCATGGATTGGCCGCATGATCCTGCTTATCAATTGACGCGCCTTCCACCTGCAGGAAGAAGCCTTTCTCATTAGTGCTTAGCAGATCGATGGCTTTTTTGGTCATCTGCGCCAGCGTCGGTACCGAAGCCGGACGCTCTTTATTCACTTCACAGGTCACCACCGGCTTATCAATGTTGCCGTGATAGCTGGCTTTCGGTCCCTGCCAGCGCACCGGCATATTGCCGTCGGCAAACAGGCCAAGCACCGGTTTACTCTGGTCGGCCTGCTGAATGGCGTTCATGCTATCGAGATTATCAACCCACTGATAACCCAGCGCCTGTGCCTGTTCGCGCAGGGTTTTACCCTGATACTCGCCAGCTTTGGCGGTTTCACTAAAGGATTTTGCGCCGCCGCCCAGCGTGACGTCCGCACGGGTTTTTAGCATCTGCTCGGTAATCGATCCTTTACCGCCCTGCTCCAGCGCGTTAGTCGGGCACAATTCGCTGGTTTTCTCCGGGCCGTAGCATTTGCGCGAGGTGACGTGCGCGATCAACGCTGCTGGCGTGGCATCCTGCAGTTCAGCAGTGGAAACGTTGCCGGTGGCTTTACCGGCGGCTTTCGCCAGCTCAAGAATCGTTACCTGATCTTTGCCGTTCACGTCGACGCCAATCGCGCCGTTATAGGATTTGGTGCCGGTGGCCCACGCGGTGGCCGACGCGGCGGAATCCGTCACGTAATTCGGCTTGTGGGTTTTCTTATCCAGTGAATAGTGCGTGTATTGACCGGTGAGCGGCAACGCATCAAGGCCGGGGAAGAAACCGCCGGCGCCCCGCGCCTGATTACGCGCGGCGGTGATTTCCGAATCTCCCATGCCGTCACCAATCAGCAGAATCACGTTTTTTGCGGTGCTATTACTTAATGACGCTCTTAGCGCTTCGGTCTGGTCGCCGGTGAGACGACGCGCGCCGCCGTGCTCGGTGACATCGCCGGTAGCAGCGCGGGAATAGTGTGCATCGTCTGCCACTGCTGATGTCGCGATCAGAGAAGCCAGCAGCGTAACCGTAAAGAGAGGTATCTGTTTCATTTATAAGCATCCTTTTTCATAGATATAACTAAATGTTTCCGCGGATAAGTCTGCGACAGTGCGGTGACATTTTTGTGACAGAGAGGGAATGATTTGATGACAGAATCACCATGATGAGCAGGCTAACGGCAATACGCTCAGAGCTTAAGCGAATAGAACAAAAGGAGAAAATAGCGCTTGACCCTTTTCAGCGATCTCCCTATAGTAGCGCCCCGTTGACCCAGCGCGGTTGACAAAAAAATGTGGTGAGGTGTCCGAGTGGCTGAAGGAGCACGCCTGGAAAGTGTGTATACGGCAACGTATCGGGGGTTCGAATCCCCCTCTCACCGCCACATTCTAAAGAAGAGCCTGAACGAAAGTTCAGGCTTTTTTTTTGCCTGTTTTCTGCAAGGAGGATTCAAACCCCAGCAGAGTTTGATAGCTGCGAATACCGGTTGGCTGCGGATTTTGCTAGTCCTGCTCTTTTGACGATGTAGCTATCGTTTGGTAACTGGCGATAAGCTGCTTCAGGTGCATTTCCGCTTGTGTTAACTGATTCTGTGTAGCGTCATCGTCCGATTGCTGCAACACGCGCAGTTCCTCTTCCAGTGGCACCGTTACGTTGAACGCCTGCGTCATATTGTAGACCGCTGTTTTCAGTTCGCTCACCGTCAGATATTTGCCGCGCTTCTCGTCAAGTCCATTCAGGCGCTGCGACAACGCGTTGAGCTGCTCCATGCCCTGTTGCCATCCCTGCATTTTATCTGCTGGCATTGCTGCCGCGTTAAGCTGCTTGTTCCAGCGTGCGCTCATCGTTTTAACCGCATCCGAATCAGGCCACACCAGGCTGGCCTGCATTACCAGCGCATTACCGAGCTGCAGATTCCAGTCCGGCGATACGTTTTGTAGCCGGTTCAATTGCTGCTGCGTTTGCTCCAGCCATGCCGCTTCGTTTAGCCATTCGGCGGGATTCGCTTGCAGCTCAGCCATCATTTCCGGTGTAAGAGGCGCAGGAAGTGGTGATATTGAAGCCAGTAATGCCTGCTGCAACGGAGATTCCTGCTCAGTTTTTTGCACAACCAAATAGCCTGTAGCGGCGATGAGTGACACGCTCAGCAGCGTCGCGCCCACGCCACTGATAAATGCCCGATACCGCAGCCGCCGCAAATCGGGTGCAGGCGCACCCGCAGAAGGAACATACACCCAGCCGCTGACTTCTGCACTTGCTAACGCCAGCGCGGGCTTCTCAATCGGAACGACTTCAGGCAGCTTGGCCACAGCATCAGATGTTGAAACATCGCAGTGTTCCAGCATCACCACCGCACTCCGAATGCGGTCCAGCAGCGGATCAATCTGACTAAGCTGACGCAGTTCAAGACGTTGCAGATGATCGCCGACTTCGCTGAGCAAGCGCGCCGCCTGGCTCAGCGCCGTCAAGTCTGCATCGGTTATCGTTTGAGTACGCAGGAATTGCTGCAACCGACGGCTCAGTCCCGCCAGCAGTTCGATACGTGAATGTGCCGGTTGCGGCCATAACGTCGGCCAATCGCGGGTAATCAACGCCACCAGCACCGCCAGGCCTTCTGTCATACCTGCCGTTCCTGCCGTGTTCGCACGCGATAGCGTGTACCAAATGGCGCTTTGCAGCTCGACGCCGTTTTTTTCGAACAGCGTTAAACAGAGCAAGGAGACATGCGGCCAATCGACATCCGGACGCGCCGGGTGCGTGAGTTTCTGCATTTCCTGACGCAGCGCAGCATATTCTGCCAACGCACGTGGATCGCCGCCGGTTTTGACGAAGCGAGGTTGAGATGAAGTCATTGCTGTGTTCCAAAAGCCCTAATCAGGCAAAAAATTAAACAGATGCCCTGGCATCCAGATATTGCTGCTGTTTCATATGGCGGATCATCACGCGCCCTTCCGGCATAAATTCGGTGCCGAAGCGCACCAGCCCGCCCTCTTTGAGTTCGGCATCAATGGCATAGCGCAATTCGCCGGGCATGCTTTGTTCCAGTAACACCACATCAATGCGCTTCAGGCGTGGCTCGTATTTCAGCAGCACCTCAGAGAGTGTATACAGCAGCTGATGCGCGGTGCCGGGCATGCCCTGCAGGATACGCGTCATATCGGGCAGGCCGTAATCTGGGATATGCGACAGCGATCCGGCGCGAGTATTGAGGATGCGCTGCATGTTATCGAGCACGGAGAGGATCACCTGATCCTGTTCCTTCACACGGTCCAGCTCCAGCCCACCCGCGAAGCTGCCTTTCAGCAGCTCATACAGAGAAGGTTGATGGTTGCCGCCACTCATGGTTTTGCCTCGCTGATCAGGCGCAGGCTGTTGCTGTTTAATTCAATCACGCGCGCTTTATCCGGGTCTAAATCGTTGCGCTCCAGCACCAGCCGCCAGCTGTTTTTCGCCATATCCGGCTGCTGGAACAGCGCGACTATCGCGACAAATTTAGCTTCTTTTTCCATCGGCATATTCAGCGACACGTCGCCGCCCGGCGTCAGCACCACATCGCGGTCGGCGAGGAGTTCGGCTTTGAGCACGTCCGCCGCATCGCCGGTCAGTTGCTGATACACCGCGCCGTCAAACGCTTTGCGCTCGCTGAGCTGGAACACGCGCACCATCACCGGCTGCGACAGCGGATTATGCTCGCGGCTGTCGCTGTTGAGGCTTTCACGCGCGCTGAAATCCAGATGCAGGGTTTTGATCTGCTTGTAGAAAATCGCGTCAAACGCCGCGACGGATCCATCGGTGACTTTCTGCTGCAAACCGCAGCCGCCAAGCAGCAACAGTGCGCTGCACATCAAAATTTTAATCAAAGTGGTAACTGACACGTCGCTGCTCCTCGCAGGGTTTGACCGGGCGCATGCCTGCATAGCAGCCCAGTTCGGTGGTAAAGGTTTGGGGGATGTCGCTGCACGCTTCGTCCGCGCCCAGCACGCCGGTCATGCCGAGCCAGAACGGCGCATCGCCCAGAACCGGCGGGGCCAGCAGCTGCGTATCCAGACACAATCGAATACGCGCCCGATAGCGCCAGCCAAGATACACCCGCAGCATCACCAGAAAATCCTGATACAGCTGGCCGTCCGGTAGCCAGCGTTCGGCCTCATCCGCGCAGGCGGTTTGCAGTTCGATCAGCAACTGGCTGTTGGCATCCATCGCCTCATCGCCGAGCGGCGCGTTGCCATCCAGTACGAACTCGCATTCCAGCGGATGGCTAACCGGCACCGGACGCAGACAGTGCGGCTGCACTGTCACCGAGGTGTTCGGCGCAAGCAACCGCACCAGCGCGCGAATGCCCTCTTCCGTTCTGCCCGGCTGGCGCATGACGCCGAGTAGCGCCAGAAAGCGTGAAACCGGCGTGGCGATATGCTTGCCGGTGCCGGGAATGCCCAATCCCACCAGCCCGAGCAGCGACTGCGACGTACTGTCGCCACCGCCCGCCTCAAAAGTTGCCGGATACGAGTATTTGCGCCAGATGCGATAAAACTGCGTCAGGATGCGGTGGTTAAAAATATCGAGAAAACCCTGCAGCGCTTCATGCCCTTCATCGCGCTGGGTAATGTCATCGATATAGCTTCCCGGCAGCGGCGAATCCACGCCGTACAATCCGAGGAAAGTGGTGCGCACCACCGGCGGCGCAGCGGCATCGGCTTCGTTGTACTCAAACGCCTTCAATTCGCCCGCCGGAAACCCCATGCCGGGATGCGGTAATAGCCGCACCGCGTCGTTTTCCGGCTTGCTGGTGCTACCGAGCGGCGGCTTATCTTTATGCTGATGCTCAATCAGCTGACAGAAACGGTAAAAGTTCAGCCGCGTCAGCTCCTGCTCCAGTCGTGGCGTCAGCCGGAGATGCGGCGATTGTGCTTCTCTTCCCATTCGAGGCGCTCTCCGGTTGGCTGCAGGATTAAAATCAGACGGTTAAACAGGTGAATGTCGGTATACAACGCGAAGAAGCGGCTGAGCATTTCGCCAAACAGGCAGATATCGCCGCTGCCGGCAAAGCCGCTGCTGTCGAGGGTGATTTCAATCTGCACGCCGCGTAGAAGATAACCCTGCTCAAAGCGTTCGGTCTCTTTGTGGCAGACGTGCAGAATCGCTTCCAGGCGACGGCGGTTCATTTCGCTGTGCGTCCAGTCGTACAGCGCCAGCGTGCCGCGCAGCACCTCGGCGTTATCCATCATCCACAGAAAACTCGAACCGAGATGGCTCAGCACACGCCAGTGAAAGCGGTCACGATTGGGCGGATAGCACGGCAGCGTCGGCGCGCACAGGTTGCGCACCTGCATCGCCACGTCGGTGCTGCTGACGGCGGTATCCAGCAGCGTGCTCTGCAGCGCGCGGCGAGGCAGCTGGCCGTTGGTGCCGGTGACGCTCACCGACAGGCTTTCATGCTCCGGCAGGCTGTGATTATCAAAGGCTTCGCCACCGAGGATCATCCAGGTTTCATGCAGCCCGGACGGCCCGCGCCGCACGCGCGTGTGGAAGTAATGTTCCGGCGCTTCGTGACGCAGCATGCCGCCTTTGTGGCGGAAGCTGCTGAACGGCACGTACGGCAGACCTTTCGAGGAAATCACCGAATCCACCGAGTAGATTTCGGTATGGCCGTCCTGCACGCGCATCGGGCGCAGCATATATTCGGTCTGCAGGCCGTTGATCATCAGCGGATCAGATTCCATCGCAAACAGGTTTATCACCGGCACCGCGTTGAGGCGCAGATGTTTTTCACTAAACTGAAAATCATGCTCCCAGCGCTCGGCCAGCACCACGTCGAGTTCAAACCACGGCAGCGACGCGGGCAGTGCAATTTGCTCCAGCCCGCGCAGATTCACCGCCATAAACTTCTCACGGAAGGTGAAGTACTCCAGCAGCAGCTGATAGCCGCTGAAGCTGCCCTCGTCGCCCGGCCACAGCCGATCTTCCTCGCTGAAGCCCTGCGCGCTGAAGTGCCCGTCAAAGCGGCGGCTGTCGGTTTCACCCGGCAAACGCAGCGCGATGCTGGCGACGTTAAGCGTCAATGCTTCGTGCAGCGCACAGGCCAGCGGCGCATCGGCATTGAGATAGAGCGGAATGCGGCTGACATCGATACGGCTCCAGTCGGCCAGCGCGCCGCCGTTAAAGCGCAGGCGAACAACTGAACGTCCGGCGGCATCGGTGGTTAATTTTGCCAACTCCAGCGCCAGCGGCAGCACCTGCACGTCGCGCGTGGTGGTGTAGCGACAGCGCGTGCCTTTTTCCCCTACCGGACGTGAGATTACTTCAAAGCCGCGTGCCAGCCGCATCGGCTCCTTCATCTCGCGCCAGTCGGGCGTGAACTCCACCACCGACATCGACGGAATGGTGCGCAGATAGTGCGGCCACAGCAGGCTGACCAGACCTTCGGTCAGTTCCGGCAGATCGTCGTCGAGCTTTTCACGCAGGCGACCGACCATAAAGGCAAAGCCTTCGAACAGTCGTTCAACGTAAGGATCGCGGGCGCCGGCTTTGTCGAGATTGAGCATCGCCGCCTGTTCAGGGTGAGCGCGGGCGAACTCTTCGCCGGCTTCCTGCAGGTAGCGCATTTCAGCGTCGTAATAACGCAGGGTTAAATCGTCCATGGTATTCACATCAGTAATGTGCCGCCCGAATCAGTCAGGCGGCAGGAAGTTAAAAAGCAGAAGTCAGCTGCAGAGGATGGCGGCCCTGACCGGGTCAAGCGTGATCAGACCGGATAACAGCGTGTCCATTTCCGGCTGAATGCGGGTACGTTCACTTTCGCTGCGCGCAGCCCGGGCGCGCAGCAGCTTCAGCCGCCGGGCGCGCACTTCGAATAATAAGGTTGGTTCCCACTGCGCAAGCGTCAGTGCTCCAGCATTTTGATTGAGTTCATCCAGCAGGTGCAGCGCCATATCACTTTTGCCAAACTGCTCGCACACCCGCGCCATCAGCAGACGTATTAACCACTGATCTCGCGAACTATTGGTGCCCGGACGCATCTGCAGCCAAACAAGCGCAGCTTCCACGCTCTCTGTTTCCGCTTTTTCCACCGCTTCACTTTCCAGTGACAGAATGTCGTTGTCCGGCCCGACAAACGGCGTATCACTTTCCATTAAGCCCACGTCGCCCATCACTTTCTGCGCGATCCAGTTGCGCGTCACCTCATCGGCAAACGGTGTGCCGTCTGAATACGAGAGCGTTTCCAGTCCCGGCAGCCTTGATAAAAGTCCATGCAAATCCTGCTGCACAATGTTCGCCAGCGCCGCTCCCTTGTCCTGACGATTCAGCGCTTCACAGGCGTACCACTGAAGATCGAACCACACGTGATTGATGGCCTGCGCAAACAGCGAGTCCGTCAGTTCCAGCAGTTCCGTCCAGCTTTGCTGCAGATACAGGCGCTTAAGGTGCGCACGGTGATCGGGTTTTGGCGGCGGCAGACGCGTATTGCCGCCGGTTCCAAGCGCGGGAAGATTGAGGATGGTATCCCAACGTACGCTTTTCATCAGATGGTGGGCGGAAAGCCAGCCGCCGGGCTGCTCGCGCAGGTAGTTTGCCAACACTTTCGCCTGTGCCTTCAAAGTTTCACCGGAGTTAACCGGCGCGAGTTCAGCAAGCGACGAATCATCCACGTCCGTATGTGTCGGGCTGTTGAGTGGCACCATCGCGCTGGCACCCCCGTTCTGAGCTAAACGCAGCTCCAGTGCGCGCAACAGCGGCTGAAGCCCGTTGCGTTCATCTTCATTAAGTGCATCTTCAATCAGCAGCAATGCACCGCTAATGCGGCAAACCCGCGCGACATCGGCTTCCGGCCATAACGTCAGGCTGTCGAGCATTCTGGCGCTGCCCAGCCAGGCCAGCGCGCTCTGACGGCTGCGGCTGCGCTGCGGATGAAGCTTTCCACCAAACTTATGCAGCGCGGCAGCCAGCAGTTCCAGCCCTTCCGCCAACCCCTGCTCGCCGTCCTGATGCAGTCGCGCCCACGCGTAGAAGGTGATCACCCGAATGTCCTTGCTCACGGTTGTCAGCAGCGATTCAGACAGGCGGGCGATATTGTCAGTATCAAAGCCGGAAAGCTTGTTCACTTCTTCGCGGATCTGCATGAACTGATCGTCGTAAGCCGGATCGTCTCCGGCGGGCAACGCTTCACTGATGGGTTCCAGCCAGCGCGCCCAGTCGCTTCGGCGCTGTTGTGTATCGGTTTTCAGCGTGGACTCATCCACGCCGCAGGCGTGCACCAGTTCCGTCATTGCGCTCATTATTCTGCTCCCTCCATGTCGGTAGTGACGTCATCCGTAACGGCGTCGCGCGGCGCCATCGCCTCGGAGGCACTGGCAGCATCGACGCTAAATATTTCCGTCGGCAGCGTAAAGCCGCGCAGGCGCAGCAGCGCCAATGGTCCGTCGCGCATCTGCGTGCGCAGCACCCACGTCAGCGTGCGCTTATCCGGCGTGGTAAAGCTCAGCAGCCAGCGGCTGCGATCGAGACGTTCACGTTTTGCCTGCTCCAGCCAGCGGATAAAGCCCCAGGTGCCGGGATAATCACCGTAAATCTGCGCACTGCTTTTCACACCGTTCCAGGTCAACAACGTCCCCGGCTTCAGGCTGTCGCCCGGCCAGCGCATCGCCTGCCACGTCGCCATCTGGTTGAAGTAGCGTAGCGGCTGGCCGTCGAGCATCAGCTGGGTTTCAATCACCTCCGGCGCGGCGCGGCCCTGCAATTCAAAGCTGATTCCCTGTGTGCCGTCGGTAAACAGAATATCGGACAGCTCGCGCAGCTGGTTCACCGCCTTGAGGAAGGCGGGATTGAAGGTTAATCCTTGGCTGTGCGCCGCATCCGGCACCCAGTTGCTGCCCTCTTTCTGCAGTACGCCGCCGAGGCGGCTGCTGAGGAAGCTGTCGATACGCCCGGCATCGCGGCGGATAAACTCCGCCAGCATCGGCAGTGACGTGTCACTTTGCCCGGCGGCAAACGGATAGCGACCGTCAAACGCGGTGCGCCAGTTTTCTACGATGGAGCGCTGCCACTGCGCGTTCAGGCTCACCGCCGACGGTTGCAGGATGGTTTCCCACGCCTGCGTCAGCGGCTGCACGAACATCGTCTGGCCAAAGCCGCTCCACTCTTCGCCGAGGCTCGCCGCCATCAGGCTGCCGTATTGCTGCGTATCAGTAAGGTCAACGCTTTTGCCCTGGAACACCGTCTGCGCCAGGGTTTGCAACATCTCTTGTGGATCCGGGGCGGCAGCGACCTGTTGCAGACGCAGGCGCACGCGCGTGATGCGGGTTAAGTAGGTTTGCAGCGTCAGGCTGCTGTCGGCGGCCATCAGCTGCGAGCCGCTGTTTTTGCCGGTCAGCGCCAGCAGCGGGCCGAAAGTCACATCAAGCGGGCCTTCCGGTCCGGTAGCTTTCTGGCTGATAACCGGCTTGTCTTTCTGGCCGATCAGGTCTGTGGCCGAGTTGATCAGTGTGTCTGACAGCGCCTCGCGCAGCTGGCCGGTCTGCCCCTGCCACGCCAGCGTGTTCATCAGCGCAATCAGCGGCGACTGGCGCACGTCGCTCATCAGCGTTAACTGATCCGTGACGTCGGCGATATTCTGGGCCGGATTGAGCCGGATGTCGTTGAGGAAGTTGAGCCAGCTGGCGGCGAAGTCACTGAAATAGCGCTCAGTTAACCGCGCCTTCAGCGCCTCCGGAGAAACTTCCTGAGGCACGGCGCTGCGGGTGTCGCTGAGCACCCAGTCGATTTCATCGCGCCGGGTGTTGGCCGCTTTCTCAATCTCCTGGCGCACGCCGCCTTCCCACGCCTGGCGAGTAAACACGCCCGGAACTCTGTCGTCACTGCTGAACAGCCAGCGCATATCGGTGCCCGGCGTCATATCTTCCAGCGTCAGGTCGGTGTAGTTGCGGCGCACGTCGCGCAGGACGTTCTGATACAGCGTCATCTCGGCGTTGCGCTGGCCGGTCTGCAGCAGCAGCACCTGACGTACCTGACTCAGCAGCGACGCATTGGGTTTGATGCGCCAGCCGGGCTGGGACGGCAACGACGCGGCATAGAATGCCCACAAATCCGGGGCCAGCGTCTGCCACAACGACGTTGAAATGCCTGGATATTCTGGCTGAACGGTCGCCATGGTCTGCGCATAAAACGCCGGTTCGGCACGCTCCGGGCGCGCCATCATCAGCCAGGCCTTTAACTGCTTATACCCCGGCTGCGCCAGCGTGGCGCGCAGTGGGCTGGCGGCGGGAAGGCTGGCCAGATAGGTCAGCTTCTCTTCCAGCGCGATGCGCGCCGGTTCGTGGATCAGCCGCTGTGCAGCAACGCCGTACCACGGCAGCAACGCATCATGCAGCTGCTGCGTGTGGTTAATGCCGAAGCGCTGATACCAGGGCGCGCCGTGCTCCAGCCAGTGCTGCTGCTGACCGAGATCGTTACGCAGGCCGTGCAGCGCAATGAGCTGCGCATCATCAACCTTCGTTGAATTCACCAATACTACGGCTTTATCCGCCGCGCTGACAATCTGATGACGGTTGAACAGCGAAGACGCCAGCATGCCCGCGCCAGCGAGCAGCATCAGGCTCATCAGCGACCAGGCCAGCACCTGATCCCACGGCAGCCCGGTGCGACGACCTCTGGCGTGGTCTGACGCGATACTCTGCCAGAGCGCGCTGTCGGTTAATGCATGAGGATGCACGCTGTCCAGTGCAGGCTTTGCTTCCGGCAGGCTGAACATCAGACCACGCAGTAAACTGCGGCGCGCCGGGTCCAGCCACGGCGCTAAGCGCTGCTGCCAGGCCTGACTTTCACCGCTGGCAAGCTGCTGCGACAGACGCAGCAGCCAGTCGTGGCTGATGTTATCTTCCACCTGAGCCAGACCGCGTTCACGTAACGGAGCGACCAGGCTTTCGAGCTGTTGAGTAATATTATCCGGTAGCGCTTTTGCTGGAAAAACAGCCCCTACCACGTTGCTTTCACGTTCTGGCTGCGGCCAGTCACTGTGACCGAGCTGCCAGATCCACACCGGCGCACGCCAGCGCAGCGCGGTGGCAATCTTCTCCAGCGAGCGCATCGCTGCATCGCTTTTTTGTGGTGTCAGGGTGGAATTTGAATCCTGAACCAGCATAATGCCGTCCAGCGGACGGCTGCGGCGCAGCATGCGCAGCGCGGCGTATTTTTCAGCATCTAACTGAGCATCGAGGCTACCACCGTAAATAAGAACCGTCCGGTTACCCTCCATCCACACATTTTTGCCAAGTCCCGGTACAAGCTGGCTGATCGCGGCGTCGTCGCCGACCACCAGAAGCAGACGAACTTTGCTGCGCCAGATGGGGTTGTAGCGTGAGCGAAGATAGTTGCTCATATCGCTCGCCAGGCATGTGGAAGCAGTGGCAGAGGCAGGCATATCTTCTTTTTTGTCACCCGATGGCCTGACCGGGACGCCCGCATTCAACGGACTGAATAAGAAGAAAATCACCGTACATATCAGGCACGCGAGAAAAACAAATCCCGTCAACGGTAACCAAAACTGACGGGTGGTTGCTTCAACGGGTAAGGCTTTTAGCTGGGATAGCAGGAATAAAAAAAGCAGTAAAACGGACACGGCAACGAGCCCGTACCCCAGCAGACGAAAGAAGTTTTTCATTATTTTTTATTCCTTTCGTGCTCACCGGCAGCACGGAAAAATCCCGGCAGCAGCGCGCTGGCCACCACCTTTCGTAACGCGAATGCCAGACCCGGTAAGGTCACGCCAAGTACGGCCAGTAAAGTGATCGTTCCCCACCACGAAAATAACCAGACCGGGAAGGCAAAACCTAAAGACCAGATAAGAAGAGTATTAAGCAGCACCGCCAGCATCATTCCACCGGCAGGGAAAGGCGCGGCCTGCGCCCGTTCGGGGGAAGTGTTCATCAGCGGCATTTTCCTGCCAGCCACCATCGCCCAAGCCTGCTTATCATCGGCCCACACCAGCCACTGGCTACCCATGTCGTAATTGACGGCTTCGATTGCCGCAACGGGCATCAGCCAGCCGGCAAGGTGGCCGTAACGATCGCAGCCTTCATCAAAATCAATGAGTCCCGCCATCGGCGCGGAACTGCGAAGAGACAACGGCAGTTCAAATACGGCAGACGTCAGTTGCTGACGCTGAGGGGCGGTGAGTCCGCTGAACCACACCAGCCCAACAGATGAAGATGGTTGCTGGTTCATCTCTTTAAGCTCTTTTAGCTCGGCTGAGAGTTCGCTGGTTTGCAGCGGCATCGCCCGAAAGACTTTTACGGTTTCTCTTTGCTGAACAGCAGAAAGCAGTGACGGGGGCGCGAGTAATAACGCGCTGGCAAATTCAGCCAGGGTTTCATTTACCTGACGATAATGGATTGCCAGAATCAGTACCGGGTTGTGCGATGCCAGCAACTGGTTATTCCAGAACTCAAAAGGATACTCAGCGGGCAACACATGAAAGGTGGGCGTCCACGGCAGTGCATGCTGTTTCCACAGTGACGCAACACGCTGCTTTTCCTGCTCCAGAGAGGCGGCCGAGGTCTGGATGACAACGGTGAGCGCACCACCGGGATACCAGTTTGCTAACGATAGTGCTAACTGCTTCAGCAGCGCCTGGCTAAGCTGCTCAAAGCGTGAAATGCCGGGGATGAGCGCTTCACCGGCCAGCAATGTGGTGGGTTTATCAATAACGTCTTTTTTTGCGACCAGCCCTGTTAACTGAGGGACGCAATCCGTGCTCACCGTTAAATTTATCTGATTAACCACGCACAGATGCTGATGGGCATGCTGCTGCCAGGCGGCATGCACATTCAGTCGCCAGCTGTTCCAGTAAAAAGCTTTCAGAGCCTGAACTTCCCAGCCTAATAAATACACCGTCAGGATTGCCATCACACTCACCAGCATCGCTGCGGCCAGCGGCAGCCAGGCTCCGGATGAAAGGGAAGACAGTTCTTCCGCTGAACCAGAAAATAAAAGCCAGGCAACACTGATTAATACGCAAAAGAAAATAATAAAAAAACAGATCCACGGAGAACATGCGCTGGCGGGTGTCCGCTCAGGCACTTCCGGTACTGACCATCCCATTAGCCGATCTCCATATCCGGCAGGCTGGCGATAACCACCGAGCCACATTCCGTTTTGCAGCCATGTATAACGATCCCACGACCATTTTCTTCATAAGATGCAATATCGCATTCGATAATACGGTTAGTGCCATGTAATGGGCAGGACACCGTATCATGCAGCAGGGCGGCATTTTTTCCCTGAATATCGAAAGTAGATGATGCAGATGTGACTTTGCCACCGTGAGACGTAGAATCTCCCAGAATGACTGCAAGCTTGCCCATTATTATGACCTATATTTTATTTACTGAATGGCAGGAGGATAACCAGTTAATAATATAGGACATGCCATCCCATACATTTTAAATATGAAGTGGCATCATCCTGATTTAATTGATGTGCGTGAATTAAGTTTTGTATTAATTTCATACCATTCAGCCTTTCTCTTTTCGAGTTCTACATCTGAAATGGTTTCTGTGAATATTTCAGCTGGAAGTGGGGGGATGTTTAGCTGGCCTGTTTCAAAATAAGTGTCATATCCCTTAGTCCAGTCTGCCATATCACGCAACTTTGCCATAAAATTCTTATCCCAAGTAGCATCACAAAAACCAATAGGCAAATCATAGGTAACAACCCGTCGCATAAATTCAGGGCTGTTAGGTAATGTACTGTGATCGGTTGGCTGAGAAATATAAGCACCTACGCGAATACGTCTCTCCTCATCAGTTTCAAGACGCATCACTGGCTCACACTGAGGGAATGCTTTACCTGATGGTTGATAAGCACCGGTTGGTACTTGTTTTTTAGGGTACAGCACAACAAAGTTATTAAACGTATCATCATTTGGAACAACAAATGACTTATTATCTTCGTCATTTTTTTCAGAAAATTGTCCCCAACCCTTTCCCTTATGGGACATGGGCTTTTCATCCCATTCACTACCATCACCTGGGCGTTTCATGTCAAAACCGATCATTTCATCAGACAGAATAGGATCGGGAACTTCTTCTGAATTAATATTAATGGTCTGATATTTTGGCGTAAAATATGTTGGATAATTTCCGCCATCATCCCAAAAAGGTTTTCCGTCAGGCAAAGGCCAAAAGGGGGTCTTAGAATTCGGCGCGGCTCCACAAGAAGTAGAACGTGCCATTATTCGTTGAAACAAATGGCCTTCGTGGGCAGTAATTAATTTATGTGGCTGTTGCTCCAACCCATTATTTGGCAAACCTTGCCATCCAAGGCTTAATAGTGGAGATGACCCCATGACTCTATCATGCGGATTGCAATAGATATATAGTCTACCATGATTATCTCTCTCTGAGATCTGCCGTCCCGATATAGATGTATGAGATATATCTGGTGTCCATGGTTGATTGTCAGAAGATTTACCAACAAACAATTCATTATATTTATCTGATTGCAAGAAATTAGAGCGTTCAGCTATTTTATTTATAATTGCCTCAAGAGTCTGCTCGCGTGCGGTGTCTGTAATGATCTCTTTATCTTGTGTAGAAAATTTATCTGTAAGTTTCGGTTCCATTGCATAAGGTGAATTCAAAATGAAAAGACTATCAGGTGCTTTCTTGGCAAGAGACGTTGCTGCAAGAGCAATCATGGTTCCCTGACTATGAGATATTACACTAACAGTGTCTCTTGGAAATTCATCACGGATAGAATCCATCAAATCAGCCAAGCGCTTTGCTGCATGTGCATAATATTTCCTTGGTGGTGCAGTCTTGAGCAAACGGTCAAAGTCTGGTGCAAAATCCTGCACTTCCAGACCTAAATAACGCATCCTCTCATTAAATCCGACATCACTCCAAAGTGATACCAAATTATTTGTTCCGTTTTGGAATGGCCCTCCTCCCCAGAACCAAGGGCCTTTCCCTCTCAATTCTTCTAATTTCAATCCTTTTTCTTTAAGAAGATGGTAGTCTTCATTATTTTTATTAACTAACGGTATTTCATATGTTCCTTCTTCACCATCAACTGCTCTATAACCCCAATAAAAACGAACCACCGGGGAATTAGCCTCACCCGCATTAAGCAACACTCGATCCAATTTATAACCTTCTAAATCAAATATATTGTCACAGTTATATTTATTAGGAATCAGTTCAAAAGATGTTGATTTTAAACCCAAGCGTTCATTAAGCCCTTCACATATATTTCTTTCTGCTGTTGAATACCACTCTCCAGTGGAATTAACACCATGCACGAATAAAATGATCCCAGGGTGATGTATAGGATGTTTACACTCTGCCCTTACTTTAATACTTTTTGGAGACGGACTGCTTTTAAAATAAGGATTCCCGTTATCGCCAAGAAAACAATTAGACTCGCGAGTAGGATCGTTCACTTTATTCATTTCATAACTCCACTACTAGCCTTTAAATACCTAATGCTTCGAGGTTTGATATTGTCATCACAGTGGAATCGTTCATCAATTGATTGCGCCTCAATTTTGAAATCTGGGTTATCAATCCATTTGCCAACCTTATCTTTACTTCCGATGGATATTATTCGCTTTAATAATTCCTTGTGAATTCTATCCTGTATATAAACTGCATCATTGGTAACAATCACTGTATCACTTGGAAGTATATTTTCACTTATGTGCGACTTAGCCCCCTCTCTTAAACTTTCGCTAACTATATAATGCTCAGAACTCCCATACTTATAGTTAACAAAACGATGGGGGTATGAAATTAAATCATCACCTGCAGCATAGATAAATTTACCATTAAAAGATAAAACATCATTCTGTCTACTTATTGAGAATTCATCTTGAGGATTTTTATCGTCACCTTCCAGCCCAGCGAGTATCTTTATTTTTTTATTTGTATCATTGTAATACACAAGCCCACCACTGTAACAACTGACATAATTCTCTAAAGTAAAGAAGCGATGATTGTCTATGCGATAAACCACTTGCGGGTCAACATCGATCTCAACACTCCTGATAGCCCGACCGCCCGAACCACTTGGAAAGCCATAACCAAAACTTCCACCTACAGTAGCTGCTATCACAGGTAATACAAAATTCCAAACAACAATCATCACCACTGCAAGAGAAATTAATATAACTAATATTATTTTCTTTCTTCTGCTCATAGTTTTACTTTCAGTATTATCCATTGTAATACCCCAATATTATTTTGATACCGGATTAAATGTCAGGATCTTATCGTAAACAATTTCAGATTGAGCTAGTTTTGTCTCGGCAGATGCAGAAACTACGCTCTCAATAGTCTTACTACCCGGCATGGTGGTGCAATACGGCAGGTTGAATATCGGATGACCCGTTAACGAGGAGGATGCTTACATTCAGCCCTGACTTGAACACTTTTTGGTGAAAGACTGCTTCGAAATTGAGGACTCCCGTTATCACTAAAAAAACAAGCAACATCTCGCGTTGGTTCTTTTCCATTCTTCATATTAGTGAACATCCTGTCAGTTAGAAATGTACTTTATTTTTCTAGGTTTGATACTTTCATTACAATGAAAACGATCATCTATTGACGCACTATTCAATACTAAGTCGTCATCATTGATAAAATTATAATCACCTGAATTTAATGGCGCCTTATGACTATAGTAAAACTCACTCAAAATACTTGTTTTAGTAAGTACAGAATCACTCATGACCATGATGGAAATATTTGGACCAGCAACTTTCATAAAGGAATCCTTTGATGAGTCATTTACATCCTGAAAAGATATAAAGTGAGTAGAATTACCATGCTTATAGTTAATATCCCTAGTAGGATATGCAATGATATTATCTCCAGCAGAGTAGATAAATTTACCAATAAAAGATAAAACATCATTACGCTCACTGATAGAAACCTCATTCTGAAGTTTTTTATCACTGCCCTCTATTCCAGCGAGCTTCTTAATTCTTTTATTTGTGTCATTGTAATATACAAATCCACCACTGCTACAACTCACATAATTTTCAAAGGTGAAAAAACGATGATCATCTATGCGATAGACAACTTGCGGATCAACATCGTTCTCAACACTCCTGATAGCCCGACCGCCAGAACCACTTGGAAAGCCATAACCAAAACTTCCACCTACAGTAGCTGCTATCATAGGTAATACAAAATTCCAGACAACAACCATAACAACTGCTAGAGAAATTAATATAGCTAATGTTATTTTCTTTCTTCTGCTCATAGTTTTACTTTCAGTATTAACCATTGTAATACCCCGATGTTATTTTAATGCCGGATTAAATGTCAGGATCATATCGTCAACAATTTCAGATTGAGCTAGTTCTGTCTCGCCAGAAGCAGAAGTAACACCCTCAATCACCTTACCTCCCGGCATGGTGATGCGGTAAGGCAGGTTGGCTATCGGATGACCTGTTAACGCATTTGTGACGACAAACTTTTCATCAAAAGTTTCTGGTGAAAATGACTTCATCACGCTCTGCATATTTGCTGCTCCAGCCTTACTGATACCTGCGTTTTTAACCAGCAGCCTGCCCGGTCCGCCAATCTCCACGTTGCCGCCTTTCAGCTTTATATAACCGCCGCCACAAATCAGCGTCAGCTCATCCTGCGCCGTCACGACCAGCTTCCTGCCGCTCGAAATATGAGTGTCCTGCGTTGACCAGGTCGTCACGTTTCCGCCCTGCGCCTGCACGTCGATATCGCCCCGGGAAGTGAACAGCTTCGCGCCCTCGCGGCTGTACAGGCTGATTTGTTTGCCTGCCGCCACGGTAAGGTCCTTCTGCGCGCCCAGGTCCATCTGCTTTCCGGCGGTCAGCGTCAGGTTATCCTGCGCCGACAGCTACATATCCCCGCCGCTCACCAGCGCCACGCCCTGCGGCGCGCTGCCCAGCAGCACTTCCTGCTGCATGTCTTCTATCTTTTTCTGCAGCAGCGCCTGCTGACGCGCCACGTCCGCCGCCAGCGCCTGTGCCTGCTGCGCGCTGGCCGCCAGCGACTGCATTTCCATCAGCGCGGCGGACAGGCGCGACAGCACCGGCTGCATCTCCTTCTGCTTACCTTGCGCACCTGCCTGCCCGTCCGCGCTGATAAACAGCCCTTTGTTCGCGCGAATGGCGCCCCAGCTGTCGGTGCGCAGCTCGAAGCCTTCACCGCGAGCCTGCCTTTCACCATCCACCAGATGACCGAGGTTGAGCTGACTTTTACCGCCGTATTCGGTGCTGAGCTTGATGTGCTCCTGGCCACGCGTGTCGTCGAGGCGCAGCTTGTTGTTCGACGGCGTGCGCAGCACGTTGCGCCTGTAGTTGCGGATGGTGACGTGGTCCGCATGGGATGAATCATGCAGCACGCCCGCGATGTACGGGCGGTCCGGGTTGCCGTGCTCGAAGCCAATCGCCACCTCGGTGCCCGCCAGCAGCGGCAGGTGCAGGCCGTAGGTGTCGCCGGCGAACGGGCGCGACTGGCGCACCCACAGGCTTTCATGCCCGCTTTCCCAGCCCGCGCGGTCAAACAGCATGCTGACGCGATAGCGCCCGTCGCGGTCAATGTGGCCGTAGGTGTCGTTGGTGATGGTGCTGGTGACGCGCGCCGGCAGGGTGCCCGCCATCACCGGACGCGGTGCCGGTTCCGGGCGGTAGCTATAGCGGCCTTCTGCCGGGATGCCCTGAAACAGGGTTTCCATGCTGCTGTCGCGCGCCGCGCGGCACACAAGCGAGGTGATAACCACGCCGCTGCGGAACACTTCCGCCGCGTTGCCGCCGCTGGCGCGCACCACCACGCCGGGCATCAGCGTCGCGCTGCTGGATTTGGCGCTGAGCCGCGTCTGGCCGTTGAGGTAGCGCTCGTGGCGCAGCCGGGCGTAGAACGCGCCGCTTTCAGTCGCGGGACTGGCGCTGTAGGCCTCGCCCGCCTGCAGGTAGTTATCCGCCCAGTGATAGGCTTCGCCACAGGTGGTGTCGTCGCCGCCGGTGACGTCGGCCTGCGCGTTCATGTCGGCGGTGGCGTCGCGGTAGTTGTAGTCGCGGGTGCTGACGGTTTTCTCCACCACCCGGAAGCGGCTTTCCATCGCCCACACCGACTCCACGCCGCTGTCGTGCAGGCCGGACGGCGGCACGGCGGGCAGCGTCAGGCCGGTTTCATAGCCCTGCGGGCCGTCGTAAAACTCCACCACGTCGATGTTGAGGCGCGTGTCGGTGGTGAAGCGGAACCAGATGCCCACCTCCGCCAGCAGGCGCGAGACGAAGCGGAGGTCGTCTTCGTCAAACTGCATCACCTGCTCGCGCTTCGGATAGTCGCGGCTGAGGGCAAACACGAAGTCCTGACCGCGCATGCCGTGACGGTCGCGCAGGATGGATTCGACAATCTGCGGCACCGACATGTCCTGCCAGATGGCGTTCTGCCGGGTGCGCGAAAGCAACGCGAGTCGCGGCTGCAGCGTGATGGCGTAGCGCGCTTCGTCGGCGGACACGCCGAGCATATCAAAGCCGGTCACCACGCCCTGCACCACGCGCAGCGGTTCGGCCTTGCGCAGCAGGTCGGCGAGGCTCTGCGGCGACGGCTGCAACGCCAGTGACGCGGTTTTCATCAGCATCGCTTTGCGGTTGATATTTTTATCCACGCTGGTGAAGATAATTTTCCAGCTGAACGGCGCGCTCAGCGCCTCTGTGCCTTCGAAGCTCAACACGTCAAGCGGTGAGGCGCTGTCCGTGACCTTCAGCCGGTGATGGCTGTGGCTGAACAGGGTAATGGTCGTATCTGTCATGATTAAATCCTTTTAATTCGCTGTTCTGACATTAACTTTCTCTCGCGCCTAAAGCGGCTGCGGGAATATTAGGTAAATGTCAGGCCTGAGGTTCCTGGCTTTCCTCAGTAGCGTTTTCAGTCACGCTGTGCATACCGTCACGGGTGTTTTTCTGTACCGCTACAGCACCGAATAACGCCATGAAAAATGACACGCCGTAAAAACCTTTTTCGCTTGGCATTAGCGTTGCATTCCACAGCCCAGCAACCAGCAACACCACGGCAATAGTGAAGGCCAGCAGGCAAACCATGTGGTAAAGCTGCGTGGTCGGGATGCCTTCCAGACGGTCGCGTACGGTTTTTTGCAGCGAAACCGCCGTGAACAGTCCAAGGATCAGCACCGCGAAGTAATAGCCTTTTTCATTAAGATGCATCTCCGCGCGCCATAGACCCGCCAAGTAAACCAGCGTGCCGCCGAGCATGGCAATCCAGGAAATCGCGATAAACGCGGGTGAAACGGGGATATTCTGGGTTTTCATACACACTCCTTGTTATTAAAAAGAACGTCACATGTTCAGAAGATAAAGCTCACTTCGCCTTCATCATTAGTGTCCAGCGTCAGGCTGTTGCTCAAAGTACCGCTGGCGCGGTGCTGCAGAATCATCTGGCTCAGCACCGGCAGGATTTGCTGATTCAGCAGGCTGTCGACGTTGCGCGCGCCGGTGTCCGGCAGCAGGCAGGCGTCTGTAAGCATGTCGTACAGGCCGTCGCCGATGGTGGTGCGGATGCCGTAATGGCGTTGCAGCCGTTTGCTGACCTGCTTCAGCTTCATCTCCACGATGATTCGCATCGCCTCGCGCGCCAGCGGGCGGTAAATCACCGTCTGGAAGCGCGCCATCAGCGCGGGCTGGAAGTGATCGCGCAGGATCGGGCGCAGGCACTCCTGAAGGTCGGATTCGGCTGCTTCGGGCATTTCTTCCAGCAGCTGCATCAACTGATCGCTGCCGAGGTTCGAGGTCATCAGAATCACGGTGTTGCGGAAGTCGATTTCGCGCCCTTCGCCATCGCGCATAAATCCACGGTCAAATACCTGATAGAACAGGTTAATCACTTCACGGTGCGCTTTTTCCACCTCGTCGAGCAGCACCACGCTGTACGGACGCTTGCGCACCGCTTGGGTGAGGATGCCGCCCTGGCCGTAACCGACGTAGCCCGGCGGCGAGCCTTTCAGCTGGGAAACGGTGTGCGCTTCCTGATATTCGCTGAGGTTGATGGTGATTAATGATTTCTCACCGCCGTACAGCAAATCAGCCAGCGCCAGCGCGGTTTCGGTTTTGCCGGTGCCGCTGGTGCCGACCAGCAGGAACACGCCCTGCGGACCGTTTTCGGAGGTGAGCCCGGTTTTCGAGGCGCGCAGGCGCCGGGCGATGGCATTGAGCGCCGCGTCCTGTCCCACCACGCGCGTGGCGAGCTGGTTTTCCAGCGCCAGCAGTTCGGCCTGCTCGTCCTTCATTAATGAGGAGAGCGGCACGCCGGTCCAGTCGGCAATCACGCCCGCCACGATGCGCGCGTCAACATCGGCGGTGAGCAGCGGTTCGCCGGGCTGCAGCGCGTCGAGGTCGGTCTGGAGCTGTGCGATGGCGCCGCGCTGGCTGGCGTCTTTGCGCCCTTCCAGCAGCTCTTGCATCAGCGACTGCACAATGCCGTAGCGCTGTTCCAGCGCCTCCAGCTCTTCATCGGTTACCGCAATCAGACCGGCGATTTCTGCCAGCCGTTCCTGTGACACCGCGCCGCCCAGCGCTTCGTCGTCGAGGATGGCGCGCTGCTCGATGTTCAGCGCATCGAGCTTCGCACGCAGGCGGGTGATGGCTTCCGGCACCGTGTCCTGGCCCATGCGCACGCGCGCGGCGGCGGTGTCGAGCAGGTCAACCGCCTTGTCCGGCAGCTGGCGTCCGGTGAGGTAGCGGCGCGACAGCGTGACGGCGGCGCGCACCGCCGCGTCGGTGATATGTACGCCGTGATGGTCGGCGTAGCGCGACTTGAGGCCGCGCAGCATCAGGCACGCGGTGTCGTCGTCCGGCTCGTCCACTTTCACCATCTGGAAGCGGCGCTCCTGCGCGGCGTCCTTCTCAAAATACTGTTTGTACTCGCTCCACGTGGTGGCCGCGATGGTGCGCAGTTCGCCGCGCGCCAGCGCCGGTTTCAGCAGGTTGGCCGCGTCCGCGCCGCCCGCTGAATTACCCGCGCCGATGATGGTGTGCGCTTCGTCGATAAACAGCAGCACCGGATTCGGCGCATTCTGTACCTCGGTGATGATGTTTTTCAGGCGCTGCTCGAATTCACCCTTCACGCCCGCGCCCGCCTGCAGCATGCCGAGGTCCAGCGTGTGCACGCTCACCGGCTTCAAACTGTCCGGCACGTTGCCTTCGGCAATGCGCAGCGCCAGCCCTTCCACCAGCGCGGTTTTGCCGACGCCCGGCTCGCCGACCAGAATCGGGTTGTTCTTGCGGCGGCGCGACAGGATATCGACCATCTGGCGGATTTCATTGTCACGGCCAAATACCGGATCGATTTTGCCGCTGCGTGCGTCAGCGGTAACGTCGCGGGTGAAGCGGGCAAGCGCTTCGGTTGATGGTGTTTTGCTTTCGCCTGCGGTGGCGGATTGTTCGAGGGTGCTGACCGGCATCTCCGGCTGCTCCGCTTCGGCACGCTCGTCGGACTGCGCTTCCAGCATCGGCTGTAAACGCTCAAGCTGGCTCATGCGCAGGCTCAGCAGCGGCCACAGACCTTCGCACTGTGCAAGTTTTGGCTGCTCGGACAGCGCCATCAGCAGATGCATGCTGCGAATTTGCGGGGAATTATCAGATGCGGAGGCCATTAGCCACGCCTGCTTCAGCAGCGCTTCCAGCGAAGAAGAAAGCTGCGGACGCCCTCGCACCGCGCGTGGCTGGCGGTCGAGAAACGCCAGCAAATCCTGCCAGATGACATCCATGTCCCATTCATAGCGGCGGGCAATCACCGTGATGTCGCCCTCGCCCTGCTCGAGCAACTTGAGCAACCAGTGCTCCGGCTGGATTTCAGCGTGGGCGCGGGTCTGGCATAGCGACGCAGCGGCTTCCAGCGCCTGCGCGCAGAACGGGTTGAGGCGACGCAGTAAAGCGGCTGACTGACTGTCCATAGCAAAATTCTCCTGATTGGGGGCACGCTACCGCCCGTCGCCGTGAACCAAAGCGCATAAGGCAGCAGGAAAAATGGGAAATGACTTGTGATTTCACCCGCTTCGGATGGAATCACCAGGCATCTGGCCTGGTCGCATAGCGTCAGTTATTTTTGAAGGTCAACACCGCGCAATGAATTGCGCAGCTACAGAATGTGCGCCCTGCAATCCCTGTTGCCAGCATCCACCGGGCTGCAAAAAAACAGCCCGGCGGAGGGATTACGCTAAATAGTTCATGTCGCAGGAAGGCGGCAAGCGAGTGCAGCCCCGGGAGCTTACATAAGTAAGTGACCGGGATGCGCGAGCGCAGCCAACGCACCTGCGGCGCGAAATATGACGCGTAATCAGGCGGTGGCGCGTTCGTTCCATGAATCGGAATGAATAATGTTGCCGTCTTTGTAGGTCCAGGTGATTTTTTCGTAGCGCAGCTCAATCTGCTCCAGATGGTTGTGTTTCTCTTTCGACGGGTCCTTAACGTCGTGCATCACCGGATTGACCTTCACCACCTTCACGTTTTCCAGCTTGGTGTTGAAGTACTCCACTTCCTGGCCGGCGTCGCTGATGCGATACCACTTGAACTCGGCAGACTTCAGCGTCTGGCCGGTGGTAACCGCTTTGTAGAGGTACGGGCTGGACGAGTCGATTTCCTTGGTGAACAGGAACGGCGTGTGAATGCGCGTGCCGGTCAGCTTGCCGGTGTTGTTGTCGGTCGGGATGTACAGGTTGTGTTGCTGTGCCACCACTTCGATGCTGCCTTCACGGTCCTGCACGTCCACCGAGCCCTTGATGTCCGCACCGCCGTCGTCCTTCAGCCACAGATAAACCGGAATTGCCATGTTGTTACTCCTTTTCTTCATGATTGCCGTCACCATCCTGTGATGACGGAGGGATTGCGTCCGCTGCCTGGCAGGCGTCGGCCTGCGGCACCAGACTGATTTCAACGCGCCGGTTGGCCGCGCGACCTTCGGCGGTGTCGTTGCTCGCCATCGGACGGCTCTGGCCGAAGCCCTGCACCGCAAAGCAGCTCTCATCCACGTCGCCGGTGTCGCGCATCCAGTCGCGCACGGATTCCGCCCGCTTCAGCGACAGACGCTGGTTCAGCGCCGGATTGCCGGTATCGTCGGTATAACCCGCGACCACAATCAGCCAGCCCGGCTTCGCCTTGATGCCGACCAGCGCGTTGACCAGCACTTTGGTTGAGCCGGTTTTCAGCTCGGATTTGCCGGAATCGAACAGCGACATCGCGTCCAGCCGTACCAGCGTGGGTTGTGGTTTCGGCTTTGGCGCAGGTTTTGGCTTAGGTTCCGGTATCCAGGTACTAATGGCGTGCAGCACCGGCAGATGCAGATGCCCGCCCTGATAGAGCCCCAGACTCAGGCGCAGCGGCGCGCCCTGACGCGCATAGTTGTCGAGCTGACTCGCGTCCTCGCGCAGCACCTGCACAGCAGCGAGCTTCGGCGCGTAGTCGGTCATAGCAATGCGGTTGTAGTGTTCGAGGTCGAATACGATGCGATGGATTAGCGACTGGTTGTTCCAGGCCACCGCACAGAGTGCGATGACTGCGGCAACGGCGAAGGCCGTGATCGCCGTGCGCAATGCGCGGATGCGCGGCGTCAGGCCACGGCCTTCTGGAAGCAGCGGAAGGATAAAGTCAGGCAGGATGACGGCTATGTTCGCTGCGGTACCGGCACTGCGGATAGTGGTGTGCTGCCACAGCCAGGCGCACCACAGAGAGTCATTGCTGGCAACCGGCATAGCGGGTTGCAGCTGCAACACATATGCGGCGGGTATCACGGCGGCGACATCACTGTGCGCCTCTGTCAGCACGCGCAGCACATGCTGACGCGCCCACGCATCCAGCGAGTTGAGCAGGACCTGCTGCTGCATCGCCACGTTTCCACCCAACTGCAGCCATTCGCTGGTACCACGCGGTGAGGTGTCGTCCTGCCAGATTTGTGGGCTATTTCCTGCCAGCTGAACCTGCCAAAGTGGTGCAGCGCACTGCGCCATCTCGCCGGCAACGCCGATGTTAAGCAGCAGCGGCAGCGACTGACGGGTTTCACGGCGCAGTAACGCAATTTGCCAGCGCAGAGCAAACAGCGCATTTTCCAGCGCTGCGCTGTCCTGCTGTTGCTGTGGACTGATATTGAGGCAGATTGAAATCTGGCGGCCCCAGTCGGGACGTTGCAGCAACAACTCACGCACGTTGTGCTGGAGTTCGCTGCTATCGGCAACGTGAATAAAGCAGCCGTGCGGCAACACGCGTACCGGTTCCACGTCCGACAGACCACTTGCATTGCAGCAAAGCACCACCGGCTGCCGATAAGCTACATCGGGCAAATCAGTCCATTCCTGACTCGTCACATGCTTGCGGCGGCGCAGCACTCTAAACGTTACCGTGCCAGCCAGCAGCAGTATCGCCAGCAACACGAGGAAATCGCTGCTGCGCGTAAAGCTCAGAAACTGCGTGCATAGAACCGCCGCAAGCAGCCAAATCCAGAGCACCAGCAGGCGTGGAAGCAGCGTCGTCATCCTTTGACTCCGGGCAGCAGCGTCGTGATGAGGTGATCGAGCCAGTGATTCAGCCCCCACCACAGCGCGGCCAGCAGCAGCGCGGTCAGGCCAAGACGTGCAGGCCAACTGCTTAACCAGCCCGCTCGCAGCCCACCACTTGCCAGCGATAACAACGGCGCATCCGCCGGACGCGTGAAAGGTGGTACGCGTTTAGTCAGCGCGCTCACCAACTGCTGGCGCGCGGGCGCATCAATGGAGGTATAACCACCGAGAAAGCCCAGCATCATTACGCGGTGAAAACAGGTCAGCACCATTTCGTCGGCTTCCGGCTGCGCCAGCACCCGCTGCATGCGGTCGCACAGCGTTTCGCCTGCATCCATGGTCTGTAAAAAATGGCCCTGTAGCGGCATGTGATACCACTGCACGCAGGCATCATCCTGCACGCCGCGCCCTTTAACCGCCTCATCCAGCAGCGCGCACTGCGCCAGCAGAATGTCATGGCGGCTCTCGCGGCTGACGCCCGCGTCACGCAGCGCCAGCTGCACCCGCTCCGCATCACTGACGCAGCGCTGCCACAGTGCCAGCCCTTCGCCATCGGCAAATTGCGGGCCGTGGCGCAGGCTGATTACCTGCAGCCAGGTGTTTTGCAGCAGCGCATCAATATCGATAGTTTTTGCTTCAGTACTCATGATCTCAGCACCGCGAAGAGTTCCAGTTCCGGGTCACCCAGCGTGCCGGGGACGTAAAACATGCAGCTGCCGCTTTCGAGCATGGCGCGTGCTGCCGGATGCGACAGATCCAGCGAGAAATACTGGTTCTCCAGGCGCAGTGGAATAGCGGCCGGTACGTGACTCAGCGGCTTAAGCGGAATGCCCAGTTGCGAGCTGTTGACCAGCGCAGTCACGTCATCCGGGCTGCCGACTTTGCACTGGCGCGGGAACTGCTCCTGCAGCTGCGCCACCGGCAGCGGCGAGCGCACCGACAGGTAGAAATCGGCTTCCTCGCGCAGGCGTGGATCATTGAGTCGCGCCTGCCACTGGCGCAGACGGCTGTCGTGCGTCATGTCGATTGCCACCATGCGCGACGGCAGGCTGGCTTCCAGCAGCGTGCCGAGCAGGCTGAAAAGCGGTGGGAACACCTCATTCAAATTTTCATGGCGGTAAGCCGGAATGGCGCTGACCTGATGTTCCAGTGAGAACGTCAGCAGACTGCCCGCCAGGCGCGCCAGTTCGGGATAAAGCCGTTCCGGCGGGCTTTGCGGATGACGCTGAAAATCGGCCAGCAGTGGTTCGGCGCTGTTTAGCGCGTTGAGTAGCCAGAACAGCGACACGTCGGCGACGGCAAAATCCGCCATGCGCTGGTTGCTTTCGCGGCGCATCGCCATCAGACGTACCAGCCGTGCGCGCAGCTGCGTCACCAGTTGTTCAAGTGCCGTCATCAGCCACGGGCTGGATTGCAGGGTGAGCAGCGGTGGCAGGAACTGGCTGTCCAGCGCCCAGCCGCCCTGCGCATCCTGCTGCAGACGCGCCACCGGACAGGTCAGCCAGTCGCTGTTGTCCTGATGTGCATAACGTAGCGTCAGTTCAGGCTGCAATACCGCAACCTGCCGGGTATCGTCCCCGAACAGGTTGCGGATATCGCGCCAGCGCTGGCGGAATCGCACCGGACGCTCCGCCACGTCGCTTTCCTGCAGGCAGTTGCCGCCGTTGGCGTACAGCTGCGGCAGCGCCAGAACAACCGTCACTTCCTTATGCTCCGCCTCAAGCGTCAGCGTCGGTGGCAGCGGATCGGCGTTGTTTGTATCCACCAGCGTGCCGTCACTGAAGCGCAGATGGAGATGACGCGGTTGCAAACGTCCGCGCTTTAACGCTTCCGGCTCAAACTCAACCTGAAATACGCCCCACGGCTGATTAAGCCCCATGCGCGCGATGCATTCACTTTGCCACGCCTGCCAGGCGGACTGCTGCTGAAAGTGCTGGGGCGAGATCATCGTGCCCCGGCCCCAGAGTGGTTGTTCTGTTTTCATCCCTGAGTTCCGCCTTACGCTTTAGCTTTCGGCATCTGCGACACCAGCGACAGGTTCACGTCCATGCCTTCCACCTGGAAGTGCGGGATGGCGAACAGCTTGACGCGGAAGAAGCCCGGGTTGTCCTCGATATCTTCCACCAGCACTTTCGCATCGCGCAGCGGATGTGAAGACTGCAGCTCGTCGCCCGGATCGGTCATCTCGGTCACCAGCGTGCGCACCCAGGTGTTGAGTTCCAGCTCCAGCAGACGGCGATCTTTGGTGGTACCGATGTTTTCGCGCTGAATAAGCTTCAGGTAGTGCGCGATGCGCGACAGCAGGAAGATGTACGGCAGACGTGCGTTGATGCGGCTGTTGGCGGTGGCATCAGCGGTGTCGTAGATCGCCGGTTTCTGCGTTGAGTTGGCCGAGAAGAAGCAGGCGTAATCGCGGTTTTTGTAGTAAGAAAGCGGGATGAAGCCGAGGTTGGCGAACTCGAACTCGCGGGTTTCCGGGATCATCACTTCAGACGGGATTTTCACCTGGTTGCCGGTGCCTAAATCGTAGAGATGGATCGGCAGATCCTGCACCGCACCACCGGCCTGCGGGCCACGAATTTGCACACACCAGCCGTTGCTGATGAAGCTCTGCACCATGTTGGCGGCGAAGGCGAACGACGCGTTAGTCCACAGGTATTTATCGTGGTCCGGACCTTTCACTTCTTCGATGTAGTTGAAGCTGCGCACCGGCACGGTGTCCGGGCCGTACGGCAGACGACCAAGCACTCGCGGCATGGTCAGGCCGATGTAGCGCGAGTCGTCGGTGTCGCGGAACGACTTCCACTTGATGTATTCGGCGCGGTCAAAGTAGTTGCCGATATCTTTGATGGCAGCCACTTCTTCCATCGACTCTTTGAGGAAAAACTGCGGGCCGACCGACCCGATAAACGGCATGTGCGCAGAGGCCGCCACTTTCGACAGGTTGCGTAGCAGCGCCACGTCCTGTGCAGAGGCATCAAACTCGTAAGCAGAAATCACCGCGCCAATCGGCTCGCCGCCCGGCGTGTCGTATTCGGCGACGTAGGTTTGCAGATAGAGGCCGCTCTGGATGATTTCTGGCGCATCTTCGAAATCCTGACGCAGATCGTCTTTCGACACGTCCAGCACTTCGATTTTCACGTTCTGGCGGAAGTCGGTTTTATCCACCAGCGACTTCAGGCCGCGCCACGCCGACTCCACTTTCTGGAATTCATCATGGTGCATCACCGCATCGAGCTGGCGGCTGATCTGGCGGTCCAGCTCGGCGATATGGTGATCCAGCAGGTTTTTATCCAGCTTTTCGACTTTCGCACCACTGATTTTCAGGCGCGTCAGGAATACCTGCATCGCGGCTGTCACGCGCTCGTCGGCGGTGGCATCAGACATCGCCTGATTGTCCTGCCAGACGTTGAGATCACTCAGCTCTGACACCGGATTGAGGTTGATTTTTTCAAACAGCGACGCGTAGACGCCGCCCGCAGCCGGGCGATCCAGCACGGTGGTTGCACCATTGGCATGGGTTTCATTCTGAACTGACATCAGCATTCTCTCTCTATAGTCCGTTACGGGGATGATCAGGCTTGATCGGTGGCTAACGCAGACAGCTCGCTGCGCAGTTCATCGCTGAGTGCCGGATCTTTCAGGATGGCTTCCAGCTCTTTGCGGAAAGTGACGTTATCCAGCAGGTTGGATTTAAGGTCGCGCAGCAGGTTGCGCATTGCCAGCATGGCACGCAACTGAGGGATTTGACGGGCAACCTGCTCCGGCTCGAAGTCCTTCATGTCGCGGAAGTTAAGCTGAACGTTCTCTTCGCTGCCGTCACCGGCCAGGGTGTTCGGCACGGCAAATGACACCGCTGGCGCGATATCGGCCAGCACGCTGTTGAAGTTGTTTTTGTTGACGTTGATTTTTTCGCGTTCAGACAGCGGGCGGTCTTCCGCGCCGTTACTGAAATCGCCGGTCACCAGCAGCTTGAGAGGGAGCTCGGTTTTCTTCGCCGCTCCACCGGTGTGCAGGTCTAGCTTGAGGTTGATACGGGCTTTAGGGATTTCATTCTGGTAAGAGTTGCTCATGTTTACTCCTTGTAAAAATGGCGCGGAAAGCACGCGTAGGCACACTTTCCCTGTGTGTTACCGCGCGAATATATAGCTGGAATTTTAGGAAGGCAATAAAGCGAGATGATCTTTGCGGTTTGATTTATATAGGAAATTTATTATGATTTGAGTTAAGCCCCTGATGCACCCTGATAAAGTGACTAGGATTGTTCCTAAAATTATTTTTGACCTGGAGTGTCATTTATTACCAGAGATACTTTTACAGGTATCAATAATACAATGGCGCTAATTGTTACCGCTGGGGGATGGTGTCAAGCCGAGGGCGTAAACCATAAAAAACCCGGCGCGCGCCGGGTTTTGCTTAAGCTACATTCTCAATCAAACGGTTAACTGTAAGCGTGCAGCGTGCGTTGGCACAGCGCTGAACGGACGCAATCCTCTTTGCCGAAACGCACCACGCCGATCATCTCATCCTCTTCGAAGCGCGCTAACGCATCGGCAAGGCCAGACCTGGCGTGGGATGGCAGGTCGCACTGGGTAATATCGCCGTTGACGATAACCGTCACGTTTTCCCCCAGGCGAGTCAGGAACATCTTCATCTGTGCGGCGGTGACGTTTTGTGCCTCATCAAGGATCACCACCGCATTTTCAAAGGTACGTCCACGCATGTAGGCGAAGGGCGCGATCTCTACCTTGGCAATTTCGGGCCGCAGGCAGTATTGCATAAAGGAAGCGCCGAGACGTTTAACCAGAACGTCATAGACCGGTCGGAAATAAGGCGCGAATTTCTCGGAAATATCTCCGGGAAGGAAACCGAGATCTTCATCCGCCTGCAGAACCGGGCGCGTTACGATAATCCTTTCGATATCCTTATTGATCAGGGCCTCAGCCGCTTTGGCTGCGCTAATCCAGGTTTTTCCGCAGCCGGCTTCACCGGTGGCGAAAATAAGCTGTTTCGTTTCTATGGCATGGAGATAGTGTGCCTGAGCTTCATTTCTGGCTTCAATCGGCCCGCGGTCACGTGCATCACGTGCCATACCAATCGAATCCAACCCACCCATTTGCACCAGCGAAGTGACCGATTCTTCTTCACGCTGACGGTGACTGCGAGAGTCGCTACGAATAACGCGTCTTGCTTCACGACGTGCTTTGATCACTGCTTTCTGTCTTCCCATAGTGGCACCTTACAGTTGGTTTCATTTATCGCGGCGGATCACCCGCGGCGATGACTTGAACGCTTTAGAGGTTTAGTTGGCTTCCTTGTAAGCCGTGTCGAGCCAGTGAGAATGGTGTGCATCAGCGCCGAGACGCAGGCGCGCACCGGTAAAGAAAATGAGATTGAACAAGAACGATGTTTGAAAAATAGCGAGGTTACGTTGGAGGGAAGAAATCCCCCGCAGTGGACTGCGTGTGGTGAAACTATTTAACTGTCCCAAAGAGAGACGAATCATGCGCGAACTCCAGTGGCTTAGCCACACAACTGACAACGCTTATGAATAAAGTGCATCATATTTGCGGTGGTTTGCAACATTATTTTTACGTAGCAGTAAAGAAAAAAAGATAAGCGAAGCCTAAGGTCTTTTACCTTAAATTAAATTTCCCATATTTATCATATAGATGATTTATTAACGGGTAACATAACTTTTTAAGAACATTCGGAAGTGATTACTTCCAGCGGAAAGTTTAAGGAATACTTAACAAATGCGCCTGCGAAGCGGTGACCATCGCAGGCGCTGCACATTTATTAATCAGGCCTGCAATAAAGGTTGCCCGAGATAATGGTTTTTATCCACCACGCCCGGCAGCGCGAAAAAGTATCCGCCGCCAATCGGGCGAATATATTCTTCCAGCGCTTCGCCATTGAGACGCTGCTGTACGGTAATAAAGCCCTTGGTTAAATCATACTGGTAGCAAACAAACAATAAACCCATATCCAGCTGACCCGAGCCGGTAATACCGCTGGAATAGCTGTAACCGCGCCGCAGCATCAAGCTGCTGTCGGTTTCCGGCGTGCGTGGATTGGCGAGACGAATATGCGCATCCAGCGCGATAAAATCGCCATCGGGATCTTTGCTGTAATCCGGTACGTCATGCTCGTTTTTCATACCCAGCGGCGCGCCTGATAACTTCTCACGACCGAAGATGGTTTGCTGCTCGCCGAGCGGCGTACGGTCCCACATCTCTACATGAAAACGGATGATACGCACCGCCTGATAGCTGCCGCCGTGCGTCCACGCCGGTTCCTGCTGTTCGTGCGTGACCCACAAGAGTTGATCCATCAATGCCGGATTATGCGTATCGGGATTGGCGGTACCATCTTTGAAACCCAGCAGGTTGATCGGCGTTTCTTTGCCGTTGCTGCGCGCCGCGTGGTCGGCAATAAAACCGTCGCGACGCCAGCGCACCGCCAGCAGATCGGGCGTGCGTTTGATGATGTCGCGCAGCGCGTGAATCACCGTATCCTGGGTGTTGGCGCAAATCTGGAGCAGCAGGTCGCCATGGCACTGTTCCGCATCCAGCGAATCGTTGGGAAAACGCGTCATGGTTTGCAGCTGCGCAGGCTTGTGTTTGCTTAAGCCGAAGCGCTCATCAAACAGCGAGGTGCCGACCGATAACGTCATGGTGAGATTGTCGGGCGCGATATCGGCACCGAGAATTCCCGAATCCATCGGCGGCAGTTGCGGATTGGTGACCGCCGGCGCCGGTCCACCTTGCGTGAGAAAAGCGAAGCGATCGGTTAGCAAGCGGAACAGACGTTCAAGCTCGGCTTTGTCGCTCGCCAGCACATCAAACGCCACCAGCATCATGGATGCCTGCTGCGGCGTGACGATACCGGCCTGATGGGCGCCGTAAAAAGGTTGCGCCTGCTGGCGCGAGTTGGGTGCAACCGTGCCGGGAGAGAAGCTATCGGCGGTTGCGGTATGGAACGGACAACCGCCGCCGAGGGCGGCTGCGCCACCCAACATGCCTAATCCCTGCAATAATCGACGACGCGACGGCTGCGCCGCGTCATTTTTATCACTCATGATCAGTCGAGACCCAAGGTTCCACGCAGCAGTGAGAGATCTTCCGCCAGCGTGGTAATCGGGCCTTTCAGCGCGTTACGGTCAGCGGTAGTCAGTTTTTCGTACGATTCAAAGCCATCTTTGGTGCGATATTTGCTGAGAATGCCGTCGACTTTCCTGAAGTTAGCATCCACTTTCGCCAGCAGCTGCGGGTTGTTTCTCTGCAGCAGCGGACGCAGCAGATCAACGATTTTCTGCGCGCCATCGATGTTGGCCTGGAAGTCGGAGAGATCGGTACGGCTGTAACGATCCTCTTCACCAGAGATCTTGCTGGAGGCCACTTCTTCAATCAGACCGGCTGCGCCGCCAACCACCTTCGCCGGTGGGAACGCCAGTTCGCTGATGCGGGTTTGCAGATCGAGCACATCCTGATTTAGCTTGCTGGCGAACTCTTCGGCACCTTTGGTGGTGTTATCGGCGAACAGGATTTTTTCCAGGCGGTGGAAACCGGTGAATTTCGGATCTTCATTTTTCTTCTCGAAGTCATCTTCACGCGCATCAATGCTGCCATCCAGATCGGAGAACAGCTCAGCAATAGGTTCAATACGCTCGTAATGCACGCGCGTAGGTGCGAATAGCGCTTTGGCTTTCTCAATGTCGCCGGCTTTCACCGCATCGGTAAACGCTTTGGTGCCTGCTACCAGCTCTTTCACTTCATTCATCACGTAGACTTTGTAGTCGGCGATCGGGCCAACCAGCTCCAGCACATCCGGTTTACCGTTTGCCGCTTTCTTCGCATCGCCGCTCACCACCAGCTTGCCTTTCGGGTTGCTGAGCAGGCCGCAGGTCATGTCATATTCGCCCGCTTCCAGATTAGCGGTGATTTTCTGGCTGAAGCCAGGCGCGATGTTTTCACGCTCTTCCACCACCATCACCCCTTTCAGGATTTCCCACTCCAGCGCTTTCTGGCTGTTGTTTTTGATGATGAACTGGGTTTTACCGGCCTGCACGTTGAGCGACATCGGCTCACATTGTTTGTCCGTCACGGTGACCGTGACTTGCGGGACGGCAGCAGTAGCCGCACCGGAAAGCGCCAGCATAGCAACCAACAGCGCCTTGCGGCGGAAGCGAATCGTCATAGTGATATCCCTGTTACATGGAAGAACAGGCGCGCAATCGCGCCTGATTAAATTTCAGCGTGTGGTACGTGCCGCGTTGACTGAAGGCCGGGCCGGGAAGAAAAACAGCAGCAGCGCCGGGATGAGATAGGCAAGCCACACCGCCACTTCGCTTACGCTTGGCGTTTCCTGGTAACCTAAAATCCCTTCCAAAAGCGTGCCGAACACCGAGTGCGTTGAGAGCGTGTTGCTCATATCAAACGCTACATCCTGGAAGTGATTCCACAAACCGGCCTCATGGAAGGCGCGAATGGCGCCGGCGGACAACCCCGCTGCGACAAACAGAATGAACAAACTGGTCCAGCGGAAAAAGTGCGCCAGGTTCAGGCGAATGCCGCCGTAATAGAGCAAAAAGCCCAGCGCCACGGCGGTTGCAAGGCCGAGCACCGCGCCGAGCGGCGGCGCATAACCCACATCTTGCGTGAACGCGGCCAGCAGGAAGAACACCGATTCCAGCCCTTCACGCGCTACCGCCAGAAACACCATCAGCACCAGCGGGAAGCCGCTGCTGCCCTGCTTCTGCAACGCCTGATCGACCGATTTTTCCAGCGTGGCTTTGATATTGCGCGAAACTTTGCGCATCCAGAACACCATCGACGTCAGGATCACCACGGCAATCACCGCGACAATGCCTTCGAACAGCTCCTGCTGTTTCTGAGGAAACTCACCGGTAGTTTCATTAATAAAGATGCCCAACGCTAAGCAGAGCGCGGCAGCGATAAATACGCCGGCCCACATGGCGGGAAACCATTGGGTGCGCTGGGTGCGTTTGAGATAGCTGGCAATCAGGCTGACGATGAGCGCTGCTTCCAGACCTTCGCGCAGCATAATGAGAAAGGGAACGAACATCACCAACCTCTTGAATTTTAAGAAGGGTAAACCTTAGGTAAAAAAACGTAAAGTGCGAACGATAGTGATTATCATTACTGAAGAGAGAAATACAAGTCACTGCAGGAAATTAATTTTGTTTTGCGGATGGGGGAGCGGGTTTTAGAGGGTGCGCACTCCTGCGCACCCGGGGGTTCATCAAACACGTCGCCATCAATGGCGATAGAGGTTACTTGCTGTGGTATTGGGCTTCGGCGGCAGCAAAGCGCTGCTGTGCCGCTTCTGATGGGCCGCGACCCAGCAAGCTAAATACCACAATCGCGATACTGGCGAACGCGAAGCCTGGGATGATTTCATACAGCTCGGCGTAGCCATAATCTTTCCACAGCAGTACGGTTAGCGCGCCAATCACCATACCGGCCAACGCGCCGTTGCGCGTCATGCGTTTCCAGCACACGCCGAACAGCACCACCGGACCAAAGGCGGCACCGAAGCCAGCCCACGCATAGCTCACCAGACCTAACACGCGGTTTTCCGGGTTGGCAGCCAACGCGATAGCAATCAAGGCAATCAGCAGCACCATTAAGCGCCCTACCCACACCAGCTCTTTCTGGCTGGCGTTTTTACGCAGGAAGCCTTTATAGAGATCCTCGGTCAGGGCGCTGGAGCACACCAGCAGCTGGCAGCTTAAGGTCGACATCACCGCGGCGAGAATCGCTGAGAGCAAGATACCGGCAATCCACGGATTGAACAGAATACGCGCCAGTTCGATAAAGATACGCTCGCCGTTCTGGCTTACGCCCGCCGCCTGATCGGGATGGTTCTCGAAGTAGGCGATACCAAAGAAGCCTACCGCCACCGCGCCACCCAGGCACAGGATCATCCAAATCATACCGATACGACGCGCGCTGCGGATGGTGTGATGCGAATCGGCCGCCATAAAGCGCGCCAGAATATGCGGCTGCCCAAAGTAGCCAAGTCCCCAACCGAGCAGCGAAATCACCGCGACAAAGTTCAGCCCTTTCAGCATATCGAGGTTTTCGAGGCTCTTCGCCCTGATCACCGCCAGTGAATCATCCAGGCCGCCGACGGCGACAATCACGATAACTGGCGTCAGAATCAGCGCAAAAATCATCAGACTGGCCTGCACGGTATCGGTCCAGCTCACCGCGAGGAAACCGCCCACCAGCGTGTAGAGGATGGTGGCAGCGGCACCTGCCCACAGCGCGGTCTGGTAATCCATACCAAAGGTACTTTCAAACAGACGCGCGCCGGCAACCACGCCAGACGCACAATAGATAGTGAAGAAGATCAGAATCACCACCGCCGAGATAACGCGCAGCAGTTTGCTGTTATCTTCGAAGCGGCTGGAGAAGAAGTCTGGCAGAGTTAACGCATTATCATGATGCTCGGTCTGCACGCGCAGACGGCCCGCCACGATGCGCCAGTTCAGCCAGGCGCCAATAATCAGGCCGATGGCGATCCAACTTTCGGAGATCCCGGACAGGAAAATGGCGCCCGGCAGGCCCATCAATAACCAGCCGCTCATATCGGAAGCGCCCGCAGAGAGCGCGGTCACGACGCTCCCTAAACTGCGCCCGCCGAGAATATAGTCATCGAAGCTTTTGGTTGATCGCCAGGCGATGAAACCTATCAGCACCATCCCAAGGATATACACTACAAAGGTCACCAACATCGGTGTACTTACACTCATGAGTCTCTCCACTTATTATTTGATCCATCAAGAGAAATCTTTTTGATCAGCGCTGTCGGAACGGGACAGCAGCCTGGTTTCACCGCATCCAGAGAAAGCGATTTCTCTTAAGGCGCGGTATCCTGCCGCAAAGGGTCGGCGCGCACAATGCATTTAACACAGCTGTTACACCGGTTTCACCTTCCTTCGCTTTTTTAATGCCAGCAGGTTGCGCCTGCTCACAGTTTGAGTTGCACCTCATCGGGTTCAGGAACCGTCTTGTTGCTGCCGGTTGCAACATTGGCGAGTTTCTTGCAGCAATTTTCATGCCGCATTTATCGATTTAACACTTTCGGCGGTTCAAAGCGTGCAACCGAGGTCACATTTAACCTGGTTGCACAAAGTTGCAACATAGGTGATATTGCTGCCACGCAAGCGTTGAATCACTACTTTTGAGGACGAGGACATCATGGGAACGACTACCATGGGGGTGAAGCTGGATGAAGCCACCCGCGATCGCATTAAACTGGCGGCGCAGAAGCTTGACCGCACATCACACTGGCTGATCAAGCAGGCCATTTTTAATTATCTGGAGCAGCTGGAAGCCGGTGAATCCGTGCCGGAAATCCCGCAGTTGCTGATTGATGCCGCCGGTGATGAAAGCGTGCCCGACGAGGCGCTGCAACCTTTCCTCGACTTCGCCGAACATATTTTACCGCAGTCAGTCAGCCGCTCAGCTATCACCGCCGCATGGCGTCGTCCGGAAACGGATGCGGTGCCAATGCTGCTGGAACAAGCGCGTCTCCCTGCCCCGCTGGCCGAGAAAACCCATCAGCTGGCTTACAGCCTTGCCGATAAGTTGCGGCACCAGAAAGGTGCAACCGGCCGCGCCGGCATGGTGCAAAGCTTGCTGCAGGAGTTCTCACTCTCCTCGCAGGAAGGCGTGGCGCTGATGTGTCTGGCGGAAGCGCTGCTGCGTATTCCGGATAAGCCGACGCGTGATGCGTTAATCCGCGACAAAATCAGCAATGGCAACTGGCAATCGCATCTTGGCCGCAGCCCGTCGATGTTTGTTAACGCCGCCACCTGGGGCTTGCTGTTTACCGGCCGTCTGGTCTCTACCCATAACGAGGCTAATCTGTCGCGCTCGCTCAATCGCATCATCGGTAAAAGCGGCGAACCGCTGATCCGTAAAGGCGTGGACATGGCGATGCGCCTGATGGGCGAGCAGTTTGTTACGGGTGAAACCATCGCCGAAGCGCTGGCCAATGCGCGCAAACTGGAAGAGAAAGGGTTCCGTTACTCATACGACATGCTGGGCGAAGCGGCGCTGACCGCCAGCGATGCCAAAGCCTATTTGGTTTCTTACCAGCAGGCGATTCACGCCATCGGCAAAGCGTCGAACGGTCGCGGTATTTATGAAGGTCCGGGCATCTCCATCAAACTGTCAGCGCTGCATCCGCGCTACAGCCGCGCGCAGTATGAGCGCGTGATGGACGAACTCTACCCGATCCTCAAATCCCTGACGCTGCTGGCGCGCTCGTATGACATCGGTATTAACATCGATGCGGAAGAAGCCGATCGCCTTGAGCTGTCGCTCGATCTGCTAGAAAAACTTTGCTTTGAACCGGAGCTGGAAGGCTGGAACGGCATCGGCTTTGTGATTCAGGCGTATCAGAAGCGCTGTCCGTTCGTGATTGATTCGCTGATTGATTTGGCGCAGCGCAGCCGTCGCCGTCTGATGATTCGCCTGGTGAAAGGCGCGTATTGGGACAGCGAAATCAAACGCGCGCAGATTGAAGGTCTGGAAGGCTATCCGGTCTATACCCGCAAGGTGTACACCGATATCTCTTATCTGGCATGCGCGCGCAAACTGCTCGCGGTGCCGAACCTGATCTATCCGCAGTTTGCTACCCACAACGCGCACACGCTGGCGGCGATCTACCAGCTGGCGGGCAATAACTATTATCCAGGCCAGTACGAATTCCAGTGCCTGCACGGCATGGGTGAACCGCTGTATGAGCAGGTTGTCGGTAAAGTGGCCGATGGCAAGCTGAACCGACCGTGTCGTATTTATGCGCCGGTCGGTACCCACGAAACGCTGCTGGCGTATCTGGTGCGTCGTCTGCTGGAGAACGGTGCCAATACCTCCTTCGTTAACCGCATCGCTGATAACACCTTGCCGCTGGATGAGCTGGTCGCCGATCCGGTGGCCGCCGTGGAGAAAATGGGCATTGCGGAAGGCGCGATTGGTTTACCGCATCCGAAAATCCCGCTGCCGCGCGATCTGTATGGCGCCAAACGCGCTAACTCCGCCGGTCTGGATATGGCGAATGAACATCGTCTGGCGTCGCTCTCCAGCGCCCTGCTCAACAGCGCTAACCAGCCGTGGATTGCCCAGCCGCTGGTAGAAGGTGAATTGGGCGAAGGCGTCAGCCGCCCGGTGCTTAACCCTTCTGCACCAACAGATGTGGTGGGCAGCGTGCGTGAGGCTACCGAAGCCGAAGTCTCGGCTGCACTGGATGCGGCAGTCAATGCCGGTCCAATCTGGTTCGCGACGCCACCGCAGGAGCGTGCCGCGATTCTGGAGCGTGCCGCCGAAGCGATGGAAGGCCAGATGCAGCAGCTGATTGGCCTGCTGGTGCGTGAAGCCGGTAAAACCTACAACAACGCCATCGCCGAAGTGCGTGAAGCGGTTGATTTCCTCTATTACTACGCTGGCATGGTGCGCGACGATTTCGATAACGAAACCCATCGCCCGCTTGGTCCGGTGGTGTGCATTAGCCCGTGGAACTTCCCGCTGGCGATCTTTACCGGACAAGTTGCCGCAGCGCTGGCGGCGGGTAACAGCGTGCTGGCCAAACCGGCGGAGCAAACGCCGCTGATTGCCGCGCAGGCGGTGCAAATCCTGCTCGATGCCGGCGTACCGGCTGGCGTGTTGCAACTGCTGCCGGGCCAGGGCGAAACCGTGGGTGCGCAACTGACCGGCGACGAGCGCGTGCGCGGTGTGATGTTCACCGGTTCAACCGCGGTGGCGACATTGCTGCAGCGTAATCTGGCTGGTCGTCTCGATCCTCAGGGTCGTCCGACGCCGCTGATTGCCGAAACCGGCGGCATGAACGCGATGATCGTGGATTCCTCAGCGCTCACCGAACAGGTGGTGGTGGATATCGTGGCTTCGGCCTTTGATAGTGCCGGTCAACGCTGCTCGGCGCTGCGTCTGCTGTGCGTGCAGGACGATGTGGCCGAGCACACGCTGAAAATGCTGCGTGGGGCAATGGCCGAGTGCCGCATGGGCAACCCGGAACGTCTCTCGACCGACATTGGTCCAGTGATCGATGCCGAAGCGAAAGCCAATATCGAACGTCACATTCAGGCGCTGCGCAACAAGGGCTTCAACGTCTATCAGGCGGCGCAGGAGAATCCACAGGACAGCAAAGAGTGGAACAGCGGCACCTTTATCAAGCCGACGCTGATCGAACTCGATCAGGTAAGCGATCTGGATAAAGAGGTGTTTGGACCAGTGCTGCACGTGGTGCGTTTCTCGCGCAATAACTTGCCGCAGCTGGTGGAGCAGATTAACGCATCGGGTTACGGCCTGACGCTCGGCGTGCATACGCGCATCGATGAAACCATCGCGCAGGTTACGGCGAGCGCTAAAGTCGGCAACCTGTATGTAAACCGCAATATGGTGGGTGCGGTCGTCGGCGTGCAGCCGTTCGGCGGCGAAGGCTTGTCGGGCACCGGTCCAAAAGCCGGTGGTCCGCTCTATCTCTATCGCCTGCTGGCCAACCGTCCAGATGGCGCGCTGCGTATCACCTTTGATCGTCAGGATGCCGAGCGCCCGGTGGATAGCACGGTGCGTGCCGAGCTGATGCGTGCGCATCAGGCATTGCAGCAGTGGGCGCAGGATAAGCCTGAGCTGCTGGCGCTGTGTCAGCGTTACGACGAGCTGGCGCAGGCCGGTACGGTGCGTCTGCTGCCGGGCCCAACCGGCGAGCGCAATACCTTCACCCTGCTGCCGCGCGAACATGTGCTGTGCATCGCCGATAACGCAGAAGACGCGCTGACGCAACTGGCGGCGGTAACCAGCGTCGGCAGTCAGGCCATCTGGCAGGATGATGAGCTGCATCGTGCGCTGCGTACGTCTTTGCCTGCTGCAGTGCAAGCGCACGTCAAGCTGGTGAAGGATGCGCTGGCGGCGGAGTTTGATGCGGTGATTTATCACGGTGATGCCGATCAGCTGCGCAGCCTGTGTGAGCAGGTCGCGGCACGCGATGGCGCGATTGTCTCGGTGCAGGGCTTCGCGCGCGGCGAAACCAATCTGCTGCTGGAGCGTTTGCTCATTGAGCGTTCACTCAGCGTCAATACCGCCGCTGCGGGCGGTAATGCGAGTTTGATGACCATCGGTTAAGACGCGCAATAAAGTGCGCCGCTACAGTCAGTGCATGATTTGGTAGCGGCGCGATTCATCGCATGAATTTTCAGGCCGCAGACTTATTCCGCTTCAACCCGATCAGCGTTGGAAACACAAACAGCGACTGCCCCAATCCACGATTCGTCACCTGCCACACCGCCACCGAACACAGCGAACAGATGCCAACAATCGCCAGCGGATAGAAACAGGCCCACAGAATGGAGAACCATGCTTGCTCAAACAGGTGATGGCGCTGGGCGAACAGAATCGCCGACATACCGAAGAACTCAATGAAGATGCGGTGAATCACGTAAATTTGCAGCGTGTTGCGCCCAACCCAATTCAAGTAACTCATCTTGAAACGCGCGTTCAACCAGCGACACGCCGCCACGCTACCCAGCACCGCAAGGATGCACAGGAACAGGCTCTTATCCAGACCAAAGATGATATGCAGGCCCGAGACCGCCGCCAATATCGCCCACGGCACAATGTTGTCACGACGCCATTCACTGAGACGCAGCATCATCGGGCTCCAGAACGCCCCCAGCAGGAAGAACAGGAAATACTGCGCTACGCTTTGGGGTCCCCAGTACGGAATGATCTTCTCCACCGCCAGATAGTTGAGCGCAATCGCCACCACCAGCAACGCCACTTTCTGCTGTTTAAAGATCTTGGCGCACAGGAAATAGAGCGCCAGGCCGTAGAGATACCACGAGGTGCTCATGGCGAGGAATGTCAGCTTTAAGAACTCCAGCAGCGAACCGGCATACGCCGCGTTGAGGTTCTGTGAAATACGCTGCCCGGTGATCTCGGTGGAGATGCCAACAATCGACCACCACTGAATAAAGCCCCACAAAATATAGAGATAAAACAGGTTGGTGATGCGACTGGTAAACACCTGTTTCCATGGCCGATTTAAAATACCGTTAGTGGCTAATAAGCCCGAAACAAAGAAAAACGCCGGCATACGCAGCGGCGATAATACGGTATTAAACTGCACCCATATTTCTGCCGGGATCCAACCAGCCGTCAATAATTTCACCGTGCCTTCGAATCCAGGTAATACGGTGTGATACAACACCACCAGTAATATGCAGGCTCCCTTGAGGGTATTTATCCATGCGATATCTTCTTTCCTGGCGTTATTCATATGATGACTCCCGCTGCTGTTGCTGTGTAGGTCTTAAAGAAGAAGGATGAGGAAATAAGCGTTGTAGCATTTATGATTATTAAACGATTATTCAACAGGCAGGGCGGGCATGATGTAGCGAAAGTCCTAAATGTTTTTTTGTGGTCCTGATATAACAATACTTTACACATCCAGACAAAAATAGAACCCTGAGCAGGCTAAGGAAATTTGTCTTAATTTGAGTCACTAAAAGAGGATTAAGTAAAATAAGTGTGATCGTTGTCGCGCAGGGAAATTAAGAACAATCCACCCTTTCTTATGCCAGATTAAATTCAAATTCTAAATGTGGATTTATTTAATGTGCCAAATGGATAAGCAGGAATATTAGCGTTGTGCTAAGCGATTTATTACCGCGCATTCCGTAGCGGCGCGATTTATCGCGCAATGAATTGCGCCGCTACGGAATGTGCGGCGCGTGATCAACAAAGTTATTGCAGCGGTGCGCTTTTGTTTTCGAGCGCAGGTTTGCGCAGCAGGCGCGGATAGAGAAACAGCATGCGGCCCGGACCACGGTTGAGCAGCGTCCACACCAACAACGAAATACTGGTACACAACGCAACGCCGATAATTGGCATCAGTAGCGCCCATGCCCAGCTAAAGACGGTATGGTCAAACCAACCATAATGCACCGCCAGCACAATCGCACTCAGCCCCAGCAGCTCAATAAAGATGCGGTGCAGCACGTAGATTTGCAGCGTGTTACGGCCAATCCAGTTGAGCCACGCCATATTGAAATGTTCATTGAGCAAGCGGCATAGCACAATGCCAAACACGATGGTCAGCAAGCTGTAGAACGGATTTTTATAGATGCCGCCGACATGGTGCAGCAGGCCAATCAGCGCAATGCCGCCCAGCATCAACCAGTGCTGACGCTTCAGTTCGCTCAACTCGATCAACGCCTGGCTGAAGAACACGCCGAGCAGGAAATAGAGATAGTTCTGCGCCACGCTGGCGGGTCCCCAGCCGGGAATCAGGCTAAACTGCGCGGCGTACGTCGCGACAATCGCCAGCGCCATCAGGGCCATCTTCTGTTTGTGGAACAGCTTGGTGAACAGGAAGAATCCGGCCAGCGCGTAGAGATACCACAGGCTGGTCATCGAGGTCATCAGCAGCTTAACGAACTCAAACGGCGTGTCCGCATAGGCGGCGTTTTTAGTGCTGGAGAGCCGCTCCCCGAGGTGGGTGGAGATGTAGTGAATGCTCAGCCACTGAATGACGCCCCACAGCAGGTAGAGATAGACGATGTTGCTGAACTTTTTGGTGAACACCTCTTTCCAGCTCTTTTTGGTGATTGAACTGGCAGCCAGCAAACCGGAGACAAAAAAGAAGGCCGGCATGCGCAGCGGCGACAGATAGGTGTTAAACGCCACCCACCAGTGCGCTGGCAGTAGCCCAGCAGTGAGATGAAGCAGCGAAGGCGCGAACGTGGTGATGATGGAATGGTGTAATACCACCATCAAAATGCAGCCCCCTTTGAGCGTGTTGATCCAGAGGACCTCTTTCCTGGCAGTTGTCATTGCTATGTCCTAATTGCGCCATGAATTTGTAAAGAATTATTTATATTTACAAAGATGTCTCAATCGGGACTTTCCTAATAAGAAACCACCCTAAGTCGCGTAGGATACTGGTGAAATTTAAACGTTGAAATTCAGAAGGTTATTAAAGTCAGGCGAATTGACTTTAGGAAAATACTGAGAAGAAAAATACCGGGAGAGATAAGAAAAGCGTCGCCCTTATCAGGCGACACTGGAGATTATTGGTTAAGAAACTTGTCGAGAAATTGCCGGGTACGCGCCTGTTGAGGATTGCTGAACAGCGCTTTTGCAGCGCCCTGCTCCACGATGCGTCCCTGATCCATAAAGATGGCGCGATCCGCGACGTCACGCGCAAAGCTCATCTCATGGGTGACGATCACCATGGTGCGTTTCTCCTGCGCCAGCGCGCGAATGGTGTTGAGCACCTCGCCCACCAGCTCAGGATCAAGCGCCGAGGTCGGCTCATCGAAAAGAATCACTTCCGGACGCATCGCCAGCGCGCGAGCAATCGCCACACGCTGCTGCTGTCCGCCGGAGAGACGACGTGGAAAACTCTCTTCCTTGCCGTGCAATCCCACTTTCTCAAGCAAACTGCGCGCACGCGCGATGGCTTCCGCCTTCGGCTCGCCCTTCACAATTACCGGCCCTTCAATGATGTTCTCCAGCACCGAGCGATGCGGGAACAGATTGAAGTTCTGGAACACAAAGCCAACCTGCTGACGCAACTGGCGCACCAGCTGCTTCTGCTTGTTGAGGCCGAGCGCCGCATCAATGGCAATATCGCCAACTTTGATACGTCCGCTTTCCGGCACTTCCAGCAGATTGATACTGCGCAGCAGCGTGGTTTTACCGGAGCCGCTTGGCCCGATAATGGCCACCACTTCGCCTGGTGCCACGTCGAGATCGATGCCGTGCAGCACCGTCTGGCCGTGAAACTGCTTCACCAGCTGACGGACTTCAATTGCACTCATTTGCCCTCCCGATCCTGTCGATTTACATGCGCTTCGAGGCGATTTTGCAGCGCCGACAGCACGGTCGCCATCACCCAGTAAATCAGCGAGGCCGCCAGATACATGGTGAACACTTCCAGCGTACGTGAGGTGATCAGCTGCGCCTGACGGAACAGCTCCGGCACCTGAATGGTGGCGGCCAGCGAGGTATCTTTCACCAGGCTGATAAAGCTGTTGCCCAGTGGCGGCAACGCGGTGCGCGCGGCCTGCGGCAGGATCACGCGACGCAGCGTTTGCCACGGCGTCATGCCGATGCTGGCAGCGGCTTCCCACTGCCCGCGCTCAATCGCGGCAATCGCACCACGCAGTGATTCAGAGGCGTAAGCGGCGGTATTCAGCGACAGACCAATCATCGCCGAGGGAATCGGATCCAGCTCGATACCAAACTGCGGCAGACCGTAATAGATCATAAACAGTTGGGCGATGAGCGGCGTGCCACGGAAAATCGACACGTAGATGCGTGCCAGCCAGTTGATCGGCCAGAAGTGTGACAGGCGCATCAGCGCCAGCACGAAGCCGAGTATCAGGCCGAAGAACATCCCGCCGATACTCAGCTGCAGCGTGAACAGCGCGCCTTTCAGTAAAAATGGTGCTGAATCCAGCACCAGTTGTAAGCTTTCCTGCATTATTTAGTGACGTCCGCGCCGAACCATTTTTCAGACAGTTTGCTCAGCGAGCCATCTTTCTGCATGTCCGCGATGGCGGAGTCGATCGCTTTCAGCAGATCGTCGTTGCCTTTACGCAGCGCCACGCCCGATTCCAGACGGGAGAAGGCCGGGCCCGCTACCGCCATGGTGTCGCCGGTTTTCTTCACCAGATCCAGCGCCGCCAGGCGGTCAACCAGAATGGCGTCTAAACGGCCTGAACGCAGGTCCTGATACTTGGTTGGGTCATCATCATAGGTACGCACATCGGCTTTCGGCACATTATCCTTCAGCCACTGTTCGTAGTTGGAACCGAGTCCGACGCCGACTTTCTTGCCGGCCAGATCGTCTGGCTTGGTGACGGTCGCTGCGTTTTTCTTCAGCGTCAGCGCCTGCACGCCAGAAATGGTGTACGGCGTAGAGAAGTCATACTTTTTCTTGCGCTCAGGGGAAATGGTGACCTGATTGATCACCACGTCAATGCGTTTGGAATCCAGCGACGCCAGCATGCCGTCCCATTTGGTCGGACGCAGATCGGCTTTCACGCCAAGGTGTTGAGCCAGCGCCTGCGCGAACTCCACTTCGAAGCCGGTCAACTGGCCTTTTTCATCCTGGAAGCTGAACGGCGGATAAGTGCCTTCCAGACCGACGCGCAGCTCGCCTTTACTCTTTACTTTTGCCAGCAAATCTTCAGCGGCAAAGGATTTAACGTTAACGCCCGCGACCAGCGCGACCGCCATCATGCCCATCACCATTTGGCGACGAATTGGAGAGAAAGTCATGTTTACCCCATTTATTGTGATGTGTTGTTGTGTGCTTTGTCAGGCCGCCCTCGACGGCGACCGTTTGAATAACCGCTGGATTATAAACCGTTTTTACGTTCTGTCTCAGACCGAAGGGTGATAAGCAAATAACGCCGGCGATCCCCCGGTATGCACGAACAGCAATGGACCTTCACGACGGAAGCGATTTTGCGCAATGCCATCAATTAATCCCGCCATCGCTTTGCCGGTGTAGACCGGATCGAGCATGATGCCTTCCAGCCGCGCCAGCAGTTTCACCGCCGCCATGCCCTCATCGTTTGGCTCGCCGTAAAGCGGCGCGAAGTAATCATCCCACAAGGTGATCGGCGCTTTGGCCTGCACTTCCAGCTGCTCTGCCAGCGCGCTGCGAATGCGCTCCACCACCGGCAACTGCGCCTCAACTTTGCGCGACACGGTAACGCCAACTAGCTCGGTTTCGGGCAGCAGCTGTTCCAGACCCACCGCCAGGCCCGCGTGCGTGCCGGCGCTGCCGGAAGCGACCACCACCGCGGCAAAATCCACCACGCCTTCGCTTTGATGCGCAATCTCCTGCGCACACTCAACGTAGCCGAGCGCACCGAGCGCGTTGGAACCGCCAACCGGCACAATATACGGACGAAATCCCTGCGCTTCGAGGTGTTCGGCCTGAGCGGCCAGCTGTTCAGTGGGATTGTGCAGCGCATCAACCATGACGATTTCCACATCCATCAAATCGAGCATGAGGCGATTGCCGTTGCTGAGGTAGTTTTCTGACGCGGTGCCAATCGGGTTTTCCAGCAGCGCCACGCACTTCAGGCCGAGCTTCGCCGCTACCGCTGCGGTTTGACGCACATGGTTAGATTGAATAGCGCCCGCCGTCAGCAGCACATCCGCGCCTTCGCGCAGCGCATCCGCAGCCAGGAATTCGAGTTTACGCAGTTTGTTACCGCCGAGGGCCACCGGCGTGAAGTCATCGCGCTTAATAAAGATATCGCGACCAAGATAGTCAGAAAGCCGGGGCAAATGCTCAAGCGGCGTAGGTGCACCGAGTAATTCAAGACGGGGAAACTGGTGCAGAAGATGTAAGGACAATGCAGCCTCCATTCGGGCAATGTGCAGTTATCCATACAGTGTTGCAGAAGATGAGAAAAGTCGCACCCGGAATTCACCGCGTGCTGCCCTTGTTGCTGTCATGCTCGACAACAACAAGGGTGGGATCACCCTCAGCCCTGCTGCCAGCCTAAAAACTGGTCATATTTTCGCAGTGCGATGCGGTAATTGTTATTGCCCGCATCAGGCAGATCGTTCTCCAGACATTCATGCCAGCTATTGCCCCGTAAACGATCAGCCGGGAAATTTTTCGCCTTCAGCATGTCATCAAGCCGACGCAAACGTACCACATACTCACGTATGGTACTGTGGCTCATCTCGGTCTGCTCAAACAGGTATTGCTTAAACGCCATAATGTCGAAGTAATTCGGATGGGTATTACAAAATATATCGCTGCAGAAACGACACAAGGCGGTCAATTCTGGCTGGAGTTTCATCCACACCTGATCGTCAATCATTTGGTCCATGCGTGCGATAGCCTCTTTATTGATGATCTGGCCGCGAAAGACTAACGCCATACGATCTAAAACTTTGCCACAGTGTGAACAATTGCTTTGGCTGTGCTTATAGTCTTTAAGATAGCGACTTAAAGGTCTGGCTTTAACTTTGGCTCCCATTGCTGAGTCCCCGGTTTTATTGTTTTTTTCGATCGCCAGGAACTGAGTCTGTTAGCGCGCCCCCGATAATCGGGCACGCAGGCGTTTGATCGCCTGACTGTGCAGTTGACTGACGCGGGATTCCCCCACTTCCAGCACCGCGCCAATCTCCTTCAGGTTCAGTTCTTCCTGGTAGTACAGTGTGAGCACGAGTTTTTCACGTTCAGGCAAGGCCTCAATCGCTTCAATCACGCGGTCACGTAGGTTTCCTTCCAACAACTGATGAAGCGGGTTGGCTTCCTCATGCCCCTCCGTCACCAGCTCCGCACTGTCGCCGTGTTCTTCCCGATACTCGTCGTAGGAGAAGAGTTGGCTGTTGTTGGTATCGAGCAGAATCTGCCGATACTCCTCCAGCGAAACATTCAGTCGCTCAGCCACTTCCTGCTCAGTAGCCGAGCGCCCCAACGCTTGTTCTACCTGATGCATGGCACCTGCCACTTCGCGCGCATTTCTGCGTACGCTGCGTGGTGCCCAGTCGCGACTGCGCAGCTCATCCAGCATTGCTCCCCGGATACGCTGCACGGCGTAGGTAGTAAAGGCGGTGCCCTGTAGCGCATCGTAGCGCTCCACGGCATTTAATAAGCCAATGCCACCGGCCTGCAGCAGATCGTCAAGCTCAACGCTGGCTGGCAAACGTACCTGCAGGCGCAGCGCTTCATGCCGCACCAGAGGAACGTAGCGCTGCCAGAGCGAATGTTTATCCATCACGCCATCGGCGGTATAGAGATCGTTCACATTGACTACCCTGCGTTAGTAAAGTTATCGGCATGATTATCCAATTCTGTAGGGGTTTTGATTGGCAGAATAGGCGGGCAAAAGCGAGGTTATTTCAAATTTGTTATGGATGGCGGTGGATCGCACCGCCATCCGCGCGGGCGTTAGCGTAAATTACGCAGTCTTTCCCGCGTGCCAGGCGGCACCGCGTCCCATAATGCGCAAACTTTGCCCTCAAGTGCCTGATAAAAAGGGGTAATCAACGCTTCAGTTTCCAGCACAGGATTAAACAGCACCTGACCGGTTTCCGCGTTGATGCTTATCATTTTGTTGATAAACAGCCGCTGCAGGTCGCTACGCAGGAATAAGCCGTTATCGGCGCTGTTATCCGCCAGAAAGCCCTCTTCGTTCTCTTGCGTGTCGATGTAGCAGGCTTCCACCCACGGCCAGCTGTGACGTTCGGTCAGCTGCGTGCCGGTGATAATGCAGGCGCCGTAGCGCGCTTTTACCGCCGAGGTGAACTCCGCCTGGCTGGAGCGCTGCAGCACTTTAGCTTTCACGCGGCGTCCGACTTCGGTGCCGGGCATCACGCCGCTCGGCACTTTGTATTGCGGCGTGCTCAACACCACCAGAAACTGGATTTTGCGCGACAGCGGGAAGCACGGATGCGCCTGCGCATCGAACAGCTGCCAATACTCATCCTCTTCGGTCTGCCGCATCAGCACCAGCTTAAAGCCCCGGCTGTTGAGCAGATTCTGCGCCGCTGCCGAATTGGGATCGAGCATGGCAAACACCTGGGTTTCGCCGACCACTTTCCAGCGCCCTTCTTTGCGCGCTTCGTCGTTGCGCCGGAAGTAGAGAAACGCCTGCTGGTTTTTCAGGTAATGCTCAAAGCGACGCAGATAATTTTTGCGCTCGTTGTCGTCCGAGACAAACAGCAGATCCTCGATCGGGCTGTTGATCTCCTCCTGCGCGAACAGCGCGCGGATCACCAAATTGCGAAAGCTGGTCGACGGGCTCAGCAACCCGCGTGCGGTAAGCTCTTTCTCGTCGGGATGCTGCTGCGTGTAGCGCAGGGCAATCTCTTCGAAGGTCAGTAGCTCACCCGGTAACAAGTCATAATTGAAGCGCATAGACACCCCAGAAACGGAAAAATGTGGTTCAAAAATTGGAATGATTCTGAGGAGAGTTATCGGCAATCTGGGCGAGGACTGTAACAAGGTGGTTACTTTTCTGAGGAAGTAGTGCAGCAGCTAAAATCGTCCATTCCCCTGCGTATGAATTTGTTTTAGGTCAGCAGGATTTATCGCCCGAAAAAGCCCCGGTGAAAACCGGGGCTAGACATCATGCTGCTTTCAACCGTTGCAGACGCTTTTCACGGCGAATCTTACGCTCTTCAAATACCGCCACCATCGCCATTAAGGCTATACAGCCAATCGCGGCGGCATCCAGCGCCGCAAAGGTCCCGGCCCAACCGGTTAAGCCAAAGATGGGCGTGCCATCGGCGATCATTCCCAAGCCTAACTTGGCGAAGCTGTCACCAATCAGGTAAGCAAAGGTGCCTTTGATGCCATCGGCGGCACCAATGGCTTTTTTTGGCACAAAGCCAACGGCGGCAACGCCAATTAACAGCTGCGGACCAAACACCAGGAAGCCCAGAGCAAACAGCGACACCAGATAAACATACTGATTGCTAGCATGTTGATAGATACCAAGCGTGGCGATAATCAACGCCAGCGCCACGCATGCCACCAGCGCACGACGACCATTCGCCAGATCCGACAACCAGCCCCACAGCAGCGTGCCGACTAACGCACCGACTTCAAACAGCGTGAAGCCCTGAATCGCCACCTCCTTCGACAGTTTTAATTCCTGGAAGGCATACACCGTCGACCACTGATCGATACCAATGCGCACCACGTACAGGAAGATGTTGGCGAAGCACAGCAGCCAAATCACTTTGTTTTTCAGCACGTACTCGACAAAGATCTGCCATTTGGTCATCGCCTGATCTTCGGTCTCTTTGTCCTCTTCACTGATCTCTTCGCCAAACAGTTCCTCGGCTTTACCCAGACCGTAAGATTCGGGTGAATCGCTGCCGTAGCGCAGACCGATAAAACCGACCACCAGGGCGATCAGTGACGGGAACACAAACATGCCGACCACGTGCCCATCGAACAGGTAATTGGCACCAAACAGCGCCACACCTGCCGCACCTGCGCCGCCCAGGTTGTGCGAAATATTCCACATCCCCAGATAGCTGCCGCGTTTACGCCGCGGCGTCCATTTGGTGATGGTGGAGTAGCTACAGGATCCGCCGGTACTTTGGAAGAAGCCGCTCAGCGCATAAAACGCGATCATCAGGAACAAACTCACCGAGCCCGCGCCCATGCTGGCGCTGAAGCCCAGCATGCAGATGGCCGAGAGGATCAGCATAAACGGCAGGAACTGCTTAGTATTTTTCCCATCGGCGTAATAGGAGACCAGCGTTTTACCGACGCCGTACGTAATGGAGAAGCCGAGCCCAATCATACCCAACTGGGTCATGCTGAGTCCGTAGGTGGTGATCATGTCGTTCTGCGCAATGTTGAAGTTTTTGCGGATCAGGTACATGGTCAGGTAGCCGATAAAGACCACCAGATAGGACTGCATAAAGGGTTTGAACCACATCTTGCGCCGCTCTTCGAGCGACAGATTCAGGGTCGGCTTGCGCACCTGATTTAAGAAAGCCAGCATGGAGTGCTCCTGATTAATGACCTGCGTGATGGCAGGCATTGTAAAAATCAGCAGCGGTTTCGGCCTGAGACAACTGCCCGGCGCAACCGGGAAAATTTCTTAGTTTTGTCGATGTAAGGATAAAAAGCGGGGATGCATCACACTTCCTCGCGCTGGCGCGGTGTTTGAGCATGCAGGAATGGCAACAGCAGCAAGGCCGAAATGCCCGCCGCGCAGGCGATGACCGCAAAGAAACCGTTCCAGTGCCAGACATCGATCACCCGCGCCAGCGGCCAGCCGGAGAGCGATGCGCCCAGATAGGCAAACAGGCCAACAAATCCGGTCGCCGCGCCCGCCGCGTCTTTATGCGAACATTCCGCCGCCGCCATGCCAATCAACATCTGCGGCCCGAAGACAAAAAAGCCGATGGTAAAGAAACACGCAGCCTGCATCACGTAGCTGGCAAACGGCATCAGCCACAGCGATCCCACTGACAGCAAAATGCCGGCGGCAAAGATCAGGTTCATCGGGCCACGATTGCCGTTGAACAATTTATCCGATCCCCATCCCGCCACTAACGCACCGCCGAAGCCACCGAGTTCAAACATGGTCACCGCCGAGTTGGCCGTCACCAGATTCACGCCCAGCGTCTCGGACATATAGAGATTGCCCCAGTCGTTAATCGCGGCACGCACCACGTAAACCAGCACGTAACACAGCGACAGCAGCCAGATGTAAGGGTTGAGCAGCACATATTTAGCGAGGATCTGTTTGTGACTCAGCCCCGCGCCCTCTTGCTGCTGAGCAATCTCCAGCGCATCGTGGCGCCAGTCACCGACCGGCGGTAAACCCACGGTTTGCGGACGATCGCGCAGGCGCCAGCAGAGAAAAATACCAGCGACGATCGCCAGTCCGCCTGCAATCATCATGCCGGCGCGCCAGCCATAGTGCAGCGCGGCGGCCCCGACGATCATCGGGATCAGCGCACCGCCAACGTTTTGTGCTGTGTTCCACAACGCCCACCAGCCGCCGCGTTCGGTGCGTGAAAACCAGCTGGTCAGCAGACGCGCACAGACCGGCGATCCCCATCCCTGGAAAAAGGCATTTAACACCCACAACACGGCGAAAGCCCACAGCGACGTGGAGAAGCCAAACAGAATATTCACCACGCCTGTCGCTATCAGCCCGATGCCCATGAAGTAGCGCGCGTTAGAGCGGTCGCTGACGATGCCAGAGAAAAACTTCGACAGGCCGTAAGTGATGTAAAACAGCGTCGCCAGCAGGCCGATGTCGGTGCGCGTCATCACGCCCGCCGCCAGAATTTCCGGCGATGCGGCGTTGAAGCTTTTACGGGTGAAATAGAACAGCGCATAGCCGAGCCAGATGGTGATCATGATATGGCGACGCCAGTAGCGATAGCGCGCATCAATGGTCGCTTTATCGCTGATCGGCTGCGCGCTGGCGGGCACTTTGAGAAATCTGAACATCATATTGGTTATCCCTTGCGCAGCGGTAACGTGACGCTAACGCGCGTGCCGTGGGTGCAGGAGATCCCCAGCGAGCCGCCGAGTGCCGTCACGCGTTCGCGCATGCCGGCAAGGCCAAAACCGTGCTGCGGGGAACCCAGCGGTAAGCCGCAGCCGTCGTCTTCAATCACCAGCTGCAACCGCTCGTCCTGCAATGTGCCTTGCAGCGTCACCGCACGGGCGCTGGCGTGTTTCACCACGTTATTGAGTCCTTCCTGACAAACGCGAAACAGCGTGACGCGCTGCGCTTCACTCAGTCGCGCTTCGTCGATGTGCCAGTCGAGATGGCTGATAATGCCGTGCCCTTCCAGCTCCATTTCCCGCATCAGCGAACGGATTGCCTGCTCGAGCGAAAGATCGTCCAACTGGCGCGGACGCAAGCGCCCCAGCAAACGGCGCACCGAATCGTAAATGCCCAGCGATAGCTGCTCAATCAACATGCCGCTCTGCTTGACGCCACTTTCCGGGCTGATGCGCTGCATGATCCCGGCCTGGGTGCGAATCGCGGTGATGGTCTGGCCGATATCATCGTGCAGCTCGCGCGCCACTTCGCGTCTGACGCTCTCTTCGGTCTCCAGCAGGCGCTCCGTCAGACGGCGATTGCGCACCAATTCGGTTTGCAGCGACTGATTGAGTTCACGTAAACGCTGAATACCCGCGCCGAGCAGCAGCCCGGTCAGGCTTTGCGCCAGCAGGGAGAGCAGCAGATCGACCGCGTGATCGTGCCAGGTCTGGCTGGCGATCAGCGCGATGGCGTTCATCAGTGTGGCGATCAGCGCGCCCTGCCAGCCGTAATGCCACGCCAGCGCAATAATCGGCAATGCCAGACAAAACGGCGTGAAGCGCGACAGCTCTGCAGGCAGCCCAAGCTGCAACCACAAACTGACCATAAACAGCAGCACATAACCAAACAGATGGCGCACGCGCCAGTTGACCGGCTGACCGACCAGCGAAGGGCCAAGCGGCTGCCAGCGCGTGCTGGTGAGGTAATGCCAGATCACCAAACAGGTTGGTGCCACGGTCAGCGCGCCGGTGAGTGTGAGCAGCACCGCATTCAGCGCGGCGGGTTCTGCGATCCACGGCAACGCCTGCAGCAGCGCCGCGCACACCATCGCACCGCCCTGCCACAGCAAGGTGTGCCAGTCGCGTTGATGACGATAACGGGAGATCAGCGCCACCGGCAGCAGCGTCAGCACGCTGCCCAGCATCAGCAGCGGCAGATGCGCCAGCGCCACTTCACGTGACAGCCAATAAAGCAGCAACCACTCGGCACCGAGCAGCACCGGCCAGTAGGCGCGCGGGCACTGCAACATCAGTCCAAGGCGCAGGCCAAAGGGAAACAGCAACACCGCCAGCTCAGGACGATCCGCCAGATGCAGGCTGATGCTCCACAGGCAAAACCACGCGGCAGAGAAGATACAAAAACTGGCGATGACGGCAATCAGCCGCGAAAAGAGTGGCTGCATTACCAGCCATCAAACATGCGGCGCGCCAGTTCAACGTCGTTACTGACGTTGAGCTTTTCCAGCAAATTGGCGCGATGAACGTGAACGGTTTTCGGCGACAGTCCCAGTTCGGCCGCGATCTCTTTTACCGCTAAACCTTGCGCCAGTTTTTCCGCCACCTGGCGTTCGCGTTTGGTGAGCGGGTCCTGACGTCCGGAGGCGAGCTTCATAGCAATATCGGGCGTCAGATAGCAGCCGCCTTTGGCCACGGTATGCACCGCGGCGATCAGTTCATCCGGGCTGCAACGTTTAGAGAGGAATCCACGCGCGCCCGCATTCAACGCCTGCTCCACCAGCGCCGGACTGTCGTGCACCGATAGCATGATGGTCGCCATGCCTTTCGGCAGTTGGCTCAATAACTCGAGCCCGGAAATATCCGGCATTGAGATATCGCAGATGCACACCTGCACGCCACGCCCCGGCAGCATATTGAGCGCTTCCCGCCCGGAACCGCATTCGGCAACAACCTGGAAATCCGGTTCCAGCCCCAGCAATTGGGCAAAACCCGAACGGACGATCATATGGTCGTCGATGAGCGCGATGGTGGTCATGAGGTTTCCTGGCGGTGAAAAAACGCGCTTACCTTAGCGATAAGCGGGGGAAGCTTCAAGGGGATTGGGTGGGTTTGGGTCACGTAATTTGTTGCGCCTGCAAATATGCATATTATGAATATGCAGGTATAAAAAAACCCCGCCGAAGCGGGGTTTGATAAGCAAAGAGCTTAGAGCGATTAGCCCTGCAGCAGAGACAGAACCTGCTGTGGAACCTGGTTAGCTTTCGCCAACACTGAGTTACCCGCCTGCTGGATGATCTGTGCTTTAGACATGTTTGAAACTTCAACCGCGTAGTCAGCATCCTGAATACGAGACTGTGCTTCAGACAGGTTAGTCGTGGTGTTGTTCAGGTTAGTTACCGCTGAATCCAGACGGTTCTGAATCGCACCCAGGCTTGAACGGAACTTATCGATGCTGCTGATAGCATCGTCCAGCGCTTTCAGTGGATCTGCAGTGGTAGCTGCAGTGGTTGCTGCATCAGTGGTGAATTTACCCGCTGCGTCTTTAAATACTGCTTTACCTGAACCGTTAGTTACCGAACCGTCTTTCTGCAAGAACAGGCTGGTTTGATTGCTGGTTGTCAGTGAACCATCAGTATTGGTATATGCAGCTGCAAAGGTCGTGCCGTCGGTGGTAGTTTGAACACTTCCATCCGCAGCAACCTTGATATCACCTGCGCCAGCACCAGCAGTACCATCAGCATCAATGGTGAATGCAGTACCTTTAGCAGCTGATTGCAGAGCAGCAGAGCTCATTTTAACATCAGTCAAGGTAACGGCACCTGCAGTTGTACCGGTATCAGCACTACCTGCAAAATTGATTTTAGTGTTGTCAGCGGTAGTGATTTCTACACCAACAGCAGCAGTACCATTGTTGTTCTTAGTTAAACCATCCATCGTAGCCAAGTTAGCACTAGTCAGGCCAGCGCTGTTCTGGGTCAGGTTACCTGTTGAATCGATGTAGAGAGCAGAACCATCTTTAGCAGTGATTTTGCCATCGCTTGCCAAGTTAACATCAACCGAAGTTGAACCAATTTTCACGCTCAGAGCGGCAGTATCACCTGCTTTCGGCGTCAGGAATGATTGCACCTGCGCGGCAGTAGTGTTTTCACCCGCAGCAACGTCAAAGGTATAGTTGCCCGACGTCTTGTCCAAGGTGTAGGTACGATCAGATGCTGCAGCTGCTGCATCGCCAAAACCATTAGCAATTTTAGCGGTAACTTTAGCGCCATCAGACAGGCTGGCGAAGGCATCAGCAGAAGTAGTGGCTTTCAGGCCAGCACTCACAGTATAAGTGCTAACACCGTTAGCATCTGGAGTTGGTGCAGCGCCAATCTGGGCAGCAGTTAAATCAGCTTTAGTTGCCGCAGTATTCGCTACTGAACCAGAACCGTTTACGTTGAAGCCAGTCAGGCCCAAAGTAGAAGAGTCGATTTTTTTCAGGTCAATAGTGATAGTTTCACCGTCGTTAGAACCAACCTGAATTTTCATTGAGCCGTCTTTCGCCAGCACGTTCACGCCGTTGAAAGTTGTTTGGCCAGATACGCGGTCAATTTCGTCCAGACGTGATTTGATTTCGTCCTGAATTGAGTCCAGGTCAGACTGGCTGTTGGTGCCGTTCTGAGACTGTACAGTCAGTTCACGTACACGCTGTAAGTTGTTGTTGATTTCTGACAGTGCGCCTTCAGTGGTCTGCGCTGCAGAGATACCGTCGTTAGCATTACGCGCTGCCTGAGTCAGGCCGTTGATGTTTGACTGGAAGCGGTTAGCAATTGCCTGGCCCGCTGCGTCATCTTTAGCGCTGTTAATACGAAGACCAGAAGACAGACGCTCGATTGAAGAAGACAGAGCAGACTGGTTCTTGTTGATGTTGTTCTGAGTGATCAGCGAGAGGCTGTTGGTATTAATGACTTGGGCCATGATAATTTTCCTGTTAATCAAGTCTTTCGGTTAAGGTGTGGGCTTCAACCCGCCGGCTTCAGCGCCGTCAATGTTGTTATCGTCTGCCCTTAAACAACCTTTAGAATTTTTTTAGGACCAGGTGAAAATTTTTCCCTTCAACCTGTCACGCTTATGGTTATCGCCACCCTGCCGCACTTCTTTAGACTTAATTAACGAATTTTCTAGCTGTCGAAATACCCTTCTATATAGGCCTTATTTACCTCATTACACTAAGGCAAATAATTCTAAACTTTAGTTATTAAAGGCCGATAACCCAGGTATTCAAAATCCGTGTCGACCATATAAAGGAAAAAGCATGGCTACTATTTCTACCCTCGGTATCGGTTCAGGCCTCGATTTAAGTACCATTCTGGATAACTTAAGCACCGCAGAAAAAGCGTCTTTAACGCCAATCTCGAATCAGCAGAGCGCCTACACCGCGAAGCTGAGTGCTTACGGCACCTTGTCGAGCGCGTTAACGACCTTTCAGACCGCTAACACGGCATTAAACAGCGCAGATCTGTTTACCGCGACCAGCGCCACCAGCAGCAGCTCTGCTTTTAGCGCCACCACATCTGGCAGCACCATCGCCGGAAAATACAGCATTAGCGTGACGCAGCTGGCGCAGGCACAGACGCTGACTTCCGGCGTGCAATCTAGCAACACCACTGCGCTGGGTAGCTCGGATGCCAGCCGCACGCTGTCGATTAAACTGGCCGACGGCACCAGCAAAGACATTACGTTGACCAGTGCACAAACCTCATTAACCGGCATGCGTGATGCAATTAACGGTGCCAATGCCGGTGTCAGCGCCAGTATTATCAAAACCGGTGATGGCGCTTATCGTCTGTCGCTAACCGCGTCGAAAACCGGAGAGGCCAATGCGGTTTCTTCCGTTACCGTAACTGGCGACGACACACTGCAAGGCATTGTCGGCTTTGATTCAACCAAAACCGATGCCGATAATCCGCTGGATGTCAGCGTCGCCGCACAAGATGCCGAGTTAACGGTCAATAATGTCGCCATCACCAGCAGCACCAACACCATTAGCGATGCGCTGGAAGGAATTACGCTGAATCTGAATGATGTCACCAGCGGTAATCAGACGTTGACCATCACGCAAGATACCTCTAAAGCCTCCACCGCAATTTCCAACTTTGTGGATGCCTACAACAATCTGCTGGATCAGTTCACTAGCCTGACTAAATACACTGCTGTGGATGTCGGCTCAGATACACAAGATTCCAGCAACGGTGCGCTAGTTGGCGATAGCACGCTGCGCGGTATTCAAACCCAGATTAAAAGTTTGCTGACCAACACGGCTAGCTCTTCAACCTACAAAACGCTGGCGCAAATCGGTATCACCACCGACCCGACTACCGGTGAGTTGTCGCTGGATTCCGACAAGCTGAAAACCGAGCTGACCAAAGATCCGGCGGGCGTGAAAGAGATGATTGTGGGTGACGGTAAAACCACCGGTATCACCACCAAACTGGCGACTAACCTGACCAGTTGGCTGTCATCTACCGGCAGCATTCAGTCCGCGAAAGATGGCGTCAGCAAGACGCTGAATAACCTGACTGAGCAGTACAACAACATGAACACGCGTATCAACGCCCTTATTGCGCGTTATAAGACGCAGTTCACGCAACTCGACGTCACCATGAGCTCGCTGAACAGCACCAGCGATTACTTGACACAGCAGTTCGATAGCATGACTTCGAGCAGCAGTTCTAAATAGTAAGGAGTGACCATGTACAGCGCTACAGGCACACAAGCCTACGCAAAAATCGGGGTGGAGAGCTCAGTGATGAGCGCCAATCAACAGCAGCTGATTACCTTGCTGTTTGACGGTGCGATCAGCGCACTGGTCCGCGCCCGCCTGTTTATGCAGGACAACAATATCCAGGGAAAAGGTAACTCGATTTCCAAGGCCATTAACATCATCGAGGGCGGACTCAAGCAGGGCCTCGATGAGCAATCAGGCGATGACCTGACCGACAACCTGTTAGGACTCTACTCCTACATGGTTCGCCGTCTGGTTCAGGCTAATCTGCGTAATGATGTCGAAGCCCTCGAAGAAGTTGAAGGTCTTCTGCGCAATATCGCTGATGCCTGGAAAGAAGTCGTACAACCTCAACACCTTCAGGACGCCGTTTAATGAATATTGCACCGCCACTGATTACCGTTTACCAACAGTTACTCGACCTCAGCCACGGAATGCTGCGTTTGGCAGCAGACGGCGAATGGGATGATTTGATTACCAAGGAAGTGGACTATGTCAGTGCGGTGCAAAGACTGGCGCAAACAACCGCAGCCGCCGCACCGTCGCGCCAGCTGCAAGAGCAGCTGCGTCCGGTGTTACGCCATATTCTCGATAACGAGAGCGAAGTGAAACGTCTGTTGCAGTTGCGTATGGACGAATTGACTCAGCTGGTGGGCCAGTCATCGATGCAGAAATCGGTGATGAGCGCGTATGGTAAGCAAGGTAGCGTGTATTTGCCGCAGGGTTAGATTTAGGACTCTGCGCGCTGATGCCCTCACCTGGCCCTCTCCCTCAGGGAGAGGGAGATGCTGCAATATGTCAGATGGCCCGATCGGTTCCCTCTCCCACAGGGAGAGGGAGATGCTGCAATATACCTGATGGGCTCGATCGGTTCCCTCTCCCACTGGGAGAGGGTTAGGGTGAGGGAAAACTACTTCTGCGTCGCCGCCGAAACCGGGCGCATAATCTCTGGCTCGATATCCTGAATCACCGCCTCATTCGGACGTTTCGCCACTTCTTCCAGCGCCTGCTGGCACTCAACGGTTGGGCGATCCACTTTACGCAGTCTCAATCCATCGTAACGCAGCTCACCGTTCTCCAGCACCAGCGGCATCACGCGGACCTGACGCGTCACGTTAACCCAGTCATCGCCCAGACGCGTTAATTTGCCCGGTTTGGCAATCACGCGCTGCCACTGACGGCAATCCAGCGTGTCGCCTTCGGCACCAATAATCAGGCTGCCCATCGCTTGCTTGCTGATCAGCTTGCTTTGCGGCCCTACAGTTTGCCAGTTGCCTTGCAGCTCCAGTGGTGCCGGGGTTTTCACCGCCTGGTCATAATTGCTGATCTGCGCACAGCCACTCAGCGCCAGCGCGGCCACTATCATCCACTTTTTCATTCTCGGTCCCTACACTCGCATCAATGGCGGCTACGTTATAATTTTTCCCGCGGGTTGCGCAAGGTATCTGCTGCGCGCCACATGATTTTCCTCAAGCTGCTCACTTCTGCGCCGATAACTCTTCTGGAGTTAAAAGTGCCTGTAAAAACAATAATGACCGATTACACACTCACCTTCGTTACGGAGAATCCCGTTATGCGATTGACCCTTCGCGCGCGTCTGACATCGATTGTTGGCCTGCTGTGCATTTTACTGATTGTTGCCGCCATCTGGGGAATCATCGGCCTGCGCGCCGCCGACCAACGGGCGCAAAACGCTTATCAGAATGAGCTGTTACCGCTGCAATATTCATCCCGCCTGTATCGCATGGTGCAGGAACAATCCGCGACCCTGTTCGATGCCCTGCGCTACTGGACCGACAGCAGCGAAGTGGAGAAACGTCTGGCGCGCATCGCGCAGTACGGCGAGCAGATTGCCAAAGACCGCCAAACCTGGCAGCAGCTGTCGTTTGATGCGCAAACCAAACCGCTTAGCCAGCAATTCATCACCCATCTCGATGGCTGGCAAACCGCGCTGAAAGATGCCGGTGAACTGCTGAAGGGCGGCAACCCGTCCGGCGCGCTGGTGGTGATTGAAACCCGCCTGCGCAGCGGCAGTCAGCTGCTGCAACAGGACATCGATCAGCTTGATGCGTTAATGCGCCAGCATGCGGAACTCACCTATCAGCAGAGCAACAGCGATTACCAGCTGGCGCGTAACAGCCTGATTATCATATTGCTGGTCGGGCTGAGCGTGGCGCTGGTGTTCGGCTGGCTGCTGATCCGCTCGATCAACCGCTCGATTGCTCAGGCGCGCGAGCTGGCCGAATCAATTGCGGCCGGTGAACTGAACCACGATATTGGCAGCGTTTCACGCGATGAGATGGGCGAACTGATGCAGTCGCTGCTGCGCATGGATGTGCGTCTGGCGGAGATCGTGCGCGACGTGGGCGAAAGCGCCACTGCGCTGAGTGATGCGGCGCGTCAGATGGCCGATGGCAATGACGATCTCTCTGAGCGCACCCATTCGCAGGCTAGCTCGCTGGAACAGACCGCCGCCAGCATGGAGCAAATGACCGCCACGGTGAAACACAACGCCGATAACGCTGCGCAGGCCAACGAACTGGCCACCGACGTACGTCATCAGGCCGAACGTGGCAGCAGCGTGCTGCGTGATGCGGTCAGCGCGATGGAGGAGATCGAATCTTCCAGCAAGCGCATCGCGGATATCAACCGGGTGATCGATGAGATCGCCTTCCAGACCAACCTGCTGGCCCTCAACGCAGCGGTTGAAGCAGCACGCGCCGGTGAACAGGGACGCGGCTTTGCCGTGGTGGCGTCCGAAGTGCGTCAGCTGGCGCAGCGGTCCGCCGGGGCCGCCCACGAGATCAAAGCGTTAATCGATGCCAGCGTGGGTAAAGTGGAAGCCGGTAGTGCGCTGGTGCAGCGTTCCGGCGCAATGCTCAATGACATCAATCAGGGCGTAGCGCGCGTGGTGGACATTGTCGGTGAAATTGCCGTGGCCAGCCGCCAGCAATCCAGCGGCATTGAGCAGGTCAACACCGCAGTGATTCAGATGGATGGCGCGACGCAGCAGAACGCCTCGCTGGTGCAGGAAGCCAGCGCCGCCAGCCAGACCGTTAGCGAACATGCCGGATTGCTGGTGGAGAAGATGGCCTTCTTCCGCCTGCAGCAGCGCTAAGGAGCGGGATGATGCGTAAACTTCTCGCTATGTTTCTGGCCACGCCGCTGCTGAGCCACGCCGCGACCACGCTGAATATCGCCACCATCGCTAACGGCGATATGACCATCATGCAGCAGCTCGCCACGCGCTACGAACAGGAGCATCCTGACGTCAAACTGCAATGGCATGTGATGGACGATGGCGCGCTGCGTCAGGCGGTGCTGTCGGCGATGAACAGCGGCCAGGCGCAGTTCGATGTCATCACCGTTGGCACCTATGAAGCGCCGCTGTGGGGTGAAAAAGGCTGGCTGGCGCCGCTCAATAAGCTGCCCGCCGATTACGACAGCGAGGATCTCATCGCGCCAGTGCGCAAAGCGCTGTCGTTCCAGCAGACGCTCTACGCCCTGCCGTTCTACGGCGAAAGTAGCATGACCTATTACCGCAAAGATCTGTTTGCGCAGAAAGGGTTAACCATGCCCGATAATCCCGACTGGACCGATATCAAAAACTTCGCCGCCAAACTCACTGACCCGCAAAAAGGCATTTACGGTCTGTGCCTGCGCGGCCAGCCTGGCTGGGGCGATAACGTGGCGTTCATGACCACCATGGCGAATGCCTATGGCGCGCAGTGGTTCGATGAGAACTGGCAGCCGACGCTCAACTCGCCGGAGTGGCGCGAGGCGCTGGGGGATTATTTGCAGGTGGTGAAGCAGGATGGACCGGCGGATACGGTGAAAAACAGTTTCGGCCAGATTCTGCGTCTGACTGCGCAAGGCAAATGCGCCATGTGGATCGACAGCACGGTGGCAGCCGGTTTGCTGGTGAATCCGCAGATCTCTTTAGTCGCCGATAAGCTGGCCTTTGCGCCTGCGCCGGGCGGCATAACGCGTAACGGCTCCAATTGGTTGTGGTCGTGGGCGCTGGCGGTACCGGCGAATACGCCGAATCGCGCGGCGGCGATTGCCTTTATTAGCTGGGCGACGTCAAAACAGTATATCCAGCAAGTGGCCGATACCGTCGGCTGGGGGGCGGTACCGCCGGGCAGCCGCAATTCGACGTATCAGCAGGCGAGCTATCAGCGCCTGGCGCCGTATGCCGCGCAGGTGCGTGCGGCGATTGATTCGGCCACCGTCGAGCAGCCGACGCTCAATCCGGTGCCTTATCAGGGCGTGCAGTACGTGAGTATTCCCGGATTTGATCAGATGGGTAACGCCGTCGGGCAGAATCTGGCGGATATGCTGAGCGGTAAACTGACGCTGGATGAAACGCTGACGAAGAACCAACAAGATGTGACGCGGATTTATCAGCAGATGCATTGATAGGCGGTGATCACAAGTTGCACATACCGTAGCGGCGCGCTTTATCGCGCAATAAATTGCGCCGCTACGATGCCCATGTTCTGTAAGATCGGGAACTGACAAGGCCACATGCGCGCGTTACACTAGCGCGCAAGTTGATACGCAGGAACACCGAATGAAAACCCCAGAAGAGTATTACGCTCAGGCGCGTACGATGTTTTTCGCCGCCCACCCCGATTTCCAGTCTGCACTGGATGAACTCACCGAAAGCGATGCCCGCCAGGCGAACCTGTCATTAGCGCAGTTACGCGACTGGCATGCAGAACGTATTTATGCCGCATTTTTGCGTCAGAAGAAGCTGGATGGCATGCTGTTTTCTATACAGCTGGCGGAGCCCGATAAAGCCGTTGCCGCGGATGCCATTGAAAAGTATCTGAAATCTCACGCAGAAGCCTTAGGCATGACGTGGGAAGAGTTCTGCATCAAAAACGAGTTGTAATCGGCCACGCACTGTAACGGCATCAAAGATACATCGCCAACCACACAAAATGTTCAGGAAAAAGTTGTACAAGTTGAGAAAACTTGTATAACTTACTCATCACGACGTCAGTCGTAGATTGTCCTTGAACGAATGGTGCTGTTGCACCGCCTCTGGAAGTGTTGCTGGATTTCCACTTCCAGAGGTAATATTTTTTCTTATCCTTCCCGCTCAATCCCTTTTACTTCGATGTAACTTGCCACCGCCAGCAGACGATTGACGTGGGTCAGCAGCAGATCAACATCGGACTGTAAAAATTCCTGCGATGCGCGCGAAGCGGTAACAATCGCCTCCTGCACCGTATCGGAAATAGTCAACGAGTTATTCTCTTTCGCCTGAATCAGCAGCGCTGCAATCAATAACGACTGCGCCTCTACCTGCGCCACCAGCTCTTTTGCTTCCACATCCATTTTTGCCATTTTCAATAAGATATCGATAACCAGTTGGCGCATATTTACCCCTGTTTTTATTTACAGTACTATATCGCACCCGATCCAATGAATGGAACGACCCTGATGTTTGTGGAGTTGATTTACGATAAGCGTAACGTGGCCGGATTACCGGGTGCACGCGAGATGATTTTGCAGGAGTTGGAAAAGCGTGTACAGCGCGTCTTTCCCGATATTGAGGTGCGCGTCAAACCGATGGAGCGTAACGCAATAGATACCGATATGAGTAAGAACGATAAAGCGACAGTTGCGCGGATTGTTGAAGAGATGTTCGATGAGGCAGAAATGTGGCTGGTGGCCGATTAGGCCACCAGTACGCTAGGCGCTTAGCTTTCCTGCTCAGCATGGTTGATGGCGATTTCTAGATCCTGAATCGCCGCATCAATGTCATCCAGCAGCTTGCCCTGCTTGTTCAGCAAGGTGTCGAAGCGTCCCGCGTATTCGGTGTCTTTATACTCACCCGCATCAAACGCCAGCCAGTGGGCAGATAGCGTCTCAGTGTTGGTCTGCGCGTAGTGGCGCATCTCTTTAAGCTGGGAGGTGACATCACGCAAGTATTCAGTTTTGGTTTTTACAGTTTCTGTATCACTCATGCTATCTTCCTTTTCGCTTAATAAGACGATTTAAATAACGCTTGAATGATTAAAGGTAGTGCAAAATATCGAAGCTGCCTTAGGAATAATCGGAAGTGACTAAAACCTGTTAGTAAACAGGGGACATCCCGGTCCCCGATGCTGAGTCGTCAGGCATTACAGATACTTCCTCGCCAGATCAATCAGCTCACCCTTCGCGGCATCGCCAAGTTTGATTACGCCCTGCTCGACAAAGCTAAACGCTCTGACAAAATCCTTCACCCCTTCTGAGAACGCCTGAGTCCCGTCGTGGCTCTGCGCCGTTGCGGCGGCTGGTGGCGCATCGGCTGCAGCGATGTCCGGTTCGCTGGGCGGCGCAACCTCGGCTGGCGCAGGCGTTACCGCCTCAGGCGCGGCAGTCGCCGCCACCTGCGCGGGTGCAGCGGTTATCGCCTCGGGTGCCGTAGCCGGTGGAACTTCAGCCGGTGCCGCTGCCGCTACCACTGCGGGCGCAACTTCAGGTGCTGCGGTCGGCGTCGGTGCAGCAACGGGCGTGGCGACTTCGTTGGCGAAATCTTCCGCTGGTGACGATGCGATGGTGCTGGTTGGATTGATGACAGTTTGATCGCTCATAATGCTCTCCTTCTTACTGAATAAAGATCGCAGTCGGGCAAGACGGGCTGCAATCCACGGGGTAATTCGCATGATGCCCTCCTTAACGCTTGGGTTGAGGTGGCGACTTATCTCCTTCTGCCGGTTTCCCTTTGTCAGCCGGATTGCTGACCGGGTGCTTCACGGTGCCATCGAGCTTGTTCTGCAGCGCCACCAGCTGGCTGGTAAGCTCCGCCACACGTGCTTCACGTCGTTCCGATATGGTTCGATATTGCTGTCGAATCTCTTCAACACGCTGATTGGCGCTGTTACTGACGAACAGGAATAGCACCGTCATCGCCACGCACATCAAAGACAACATCAGCAAAAAGCCGCCGAAGAACAGTTGGCGCCGATGGTTTTTCACTACGTACTCACTGTTTATCTGCATCATCACGACTCTCCTCCAGAGTGGTAATCAGTTGGTTAACCTGGCTGCGAAACTTCTCGCTGTGCTCGGCTTCCGTGGTGGCCAGCAAAATGCTCAGGGCGTTTTTTATCAGCCGCAGATCGGTTTCCAGCGAAGAGATACGCCGCAGGTTTTTGTCATGTCGGATGCGCAATTCATCGTTTTCCTGGCGCATCAAGGCGTGACCCTCTTTGAGCAGCATCACCTGTTCTTTGTAACTGGTGATGATCTCCCCACCGGCACGATTGCTGGTGACGATAGCGGCGATACCCGCCATTAACGGTTTCCAGAACACAGCTGCTGCGCCGCCGCCGAGAAGCAACGCACCTACGCTGGTGACTAAACTACTTTCCATGCTTCACCTCTCACCCCTGGCAAGGGATGTGCCCCATAAGCACGCTGACCACCCTTGCCAGCTTCGCGGTCAACGCCTGAATTTAAGTTTACTTTAAATTATGAATTTAAGTATACTTAAGTCATTCCTTCAGGAGATGTCAAGATGATGAAAAAAGAATCTTCCGGTGAGCGCATCCGGGCACGACGTAAAGCACTACAGTTGACGCAGCAGGCGCTGGCCAAAAGCATTGGGGTGTCGCATGTGGCTGTATCGCAGTGGGAAAAAGAGGAAACCGTACCGCGTGGCGAGAATTTGCTGCGGCTCGCGCAGTGGCTGCAATGCACGGCGGCATGGATTATCGACGGGGATGGCGAAGTGTTTGCCACCCACGCCAAAGCCGCACCGGTTGCGGCGGTGCCATTGATTAGCCTGGCGCAAGCGTCAGCGTGGTTGAGCGAGGAACGGTTGTTGCTCAAACAGCAGGCTGCGCATTTTCTCTATAGCGAGAGTCAGTTGGGCGATGGCGCGCTGGCGGTCACGATAGACGATCAGGCGATGCAGCCCGATTACCGGCCCGGTGACAAAGTGATCTTTGATCCTGACGTTCAGCCGCAGCCGGGCGATGTGGTGCTGGCGCTGGTGGATGGCGTGGCACGAGTGCGCATTTATCGCCTGCAAACGCAACAGCAGGATGAGCAGATCTTCACATTGCGCGCGTTGAATGATGATTTTCCGCAGCTGCATTCGGCGGAATCGGCGCTAGAAATTATCGGCACGCTGATGGAGTTGCGACGTTACCGAAGCGGCTAGCCGCTTCGCTTAAGCTGTTATAATAAAAAAAGTTTAGCCTGATCGCGGGAAGCTATGGACAGACCCCGCGGTAAGGCTGCTAATCTAGCCGCAAAATAATAAATTATCCGGACAATCTCGATGCTCACCACAATTATTTACCGCAGCCATCTGCACGATCACGTGCCAATCAAAACGCTCGAAGATATGGTTGCTAAAGCCAATAGCAAAAACAAAAACTTCGACGTTACTGGCATCCTGCTGTTCGACGGCCTGCACTTCTTCCAGCTGCTGGAAGGACCGCGCGAGTCCGTTCAGGGCATATACAAGCGTATTTGTCAGGACGCACGCCACCATAATCTGGTGGAGTTAATGCACGACTTCGCGCCTGAACGCCGTTTTGGCAAAGTCGGCATGGAGCTGTTCGATCTGCGCGAGCATGACAAAGACACAGTGCTGCAAGCAGTGCTGGATAAAGGCACCTCGCGTTATCAGCTTACCTACAACGATCGCGCGCTGCAGTTTTTGCGTACCTTCGTGGTGGCGCGCGACAAAGAGAACTACTTCGAGATCCCGCCAGCCAATACCTGGGAATTTGTTCCGGATATTGAATGGCAGAACGATCTGGAGGGTATCGATCAGAGCCTGCAGGATTGCCGCTTTGCTTTTCAACCCATCATCGATCCCTTCGCGCGCCGCGTCACTTCGTTTGAAGCGCTGATCCGCACGCCAAACGGTGGCTCACCCGATGAGTATTTCTCCGCGTTTGGCGGCGAAGCGATTTATCACGCGGATATCAAATCGAAACGTCTGGCCTTTCGCGTGGCGAACAAACTGGGCATTGGCGAGCATCGTCTGTCGATCAACCTGCTGCCGATGTCACTGGTGACGGTGCCAAACGCGGTGGAATTCCTGCTTACTGAGATCAACGCCAGCGGGCTGGTGCCGCAACAGGTGATTGTCGAAGTGACCGAAAATGAGATCATTTCGCGCTCGGATGAGTTTGCTGCCGAAGTGAGAAAGTTGAAAGCGGCAGGTATCAGCCTCGCGCTGGACGATTTTGGTGCCGGTTTTGCTGGCTTGTCGCTGTTATCAAAATTCCAGCCGGACAAAATCAAAATCGATCGCGAGCTGATCCGCGATGTGCACAAAAGCGGACCGAAGCAGGCGATCATGCACGCCATCATTAAGTGCTGCGCATCGCTGGAGATTGCGGTGATTGCCGAAGGTGTCGAGCAAGCTGAAGAGTGGATGTGGCTGGAAGCCGCAGGCATTAGCCAGTTCCAGGGTTTCCTGTTTGCTTATCCGCTGCTGAATGGATTCCCGGCGGTGGCGTGGCCGGAGATTAAATAGTGTTGGTCGCCATGCATGGCGACCCCACCAATCAGTAATACGTTACCTCAATATTGCCATACTGCTTATCAATCACGTTGCCTGCCGCGTCAACGCTAATAATGTCGCAATAATAGGGAACGTCGTGTTTGTATTTGCAGACATTGCTGACGGTTTTAATTTGGTCATTTCGCTTCACCGTGGTGACCACGTCAGAGATCTTTTTCTTATCTTCTGCTCGCACCGCGGTAGCACGCGACACTTCCGTTCCGGCCTGGGTAATACTCAATACCGCCATTTCACCGGCGCTGTTATAAGCGAGGTGAAACGCGGCATCGGAGGCGGGCGATGAGATCTGCTCGACCAAACCCTGTTTGTTATAGGCAATATCCACGGTCATGGTCGGCGTGACTTTCTTGACCATGGCGCAGTTCTTATCCAGCGTCACCACCACGTCCTGACCGTTTTCACTGCCTTTTAATTGGTCGCCATCGCGCGTGACATCAATCACTTCTCCCTGTTTGCGCACCGATTTCACGTGCGTCGGACAGCCGTTGCGGTCGAAATCGACATTCACTTCGAAGATCTGCTGGCCGTCGGCGGTAAACAGCGTTTGATGGGTCGTTTTGACTTTGCCGGGCAGCGCTTCGAATTGATACAGATAGGCAAAGTTTTTCATTTGCGGGTAGTAAGTCGCGTCATCCTTGTCACATCCCGTGAGCAGGACAATAGCGATTAAAAACTGCAGGCTTTTCTTCACGTGAGAATCCTCTTCTCAAAATAAGGCAGCGCGTTTGGCGGTGTACTCACTGTGATGCAGCAACCTTCCCGCCTGATATAACACCATTACCGCGCTGGACTATACCCGAAAGAAATACCCGAAAGAAACTAAACCTGCATGCTCATAATATCGGTATACGCCGACACCAGTTTGTTACGCACCTGCACGCCCATCTGCATGGAAATAGAGGATTTTTGCAGATCGACCATCACATCATTTAACTGGATGCCCGGTTTACCCATTTCGAAATCCTGCGCCTGAGCGCGAGCCGTTGTCTGGGTTTCGCTGATCTTGTCGAGTGCTGCTTTCATGGTGGCACTGAAATCGACCTGATTAGTGGACTCCGCTTGCTTACCGCTGGCCTGCAGAGACGTCATCTGCAGCTGCTGCAGCACACCCTCAATCGCCTGAATTGACATTGCCTGACCCCTAATGAAGAAGTGATTAAATTTTCACGATGAGAAAGTTAACACACTGTCAATAGGACAAAGGCGCTAAATGACCGCAAAAAACCCGGCTTATCCACCCATCGATGTCGCGGCTTTCAACAAATAATGCCTGCCATTAAGTGGAATTTAATTTTTCTCCTCTCCCGATTTTAGGGGAGAAGTCTTCAGGGAGTACGTTTTGTCACCACAACACCACACCCGATCAATAATGTCAGGCAGGAATCGGTCATGAATGCGAGTGCAGCCGCTACACAGGATACAGCTAAGAAAGGCTTCAGTGACCTTCTCGCCCGCCTGCGCGCCAATCCGCGTATTCCCTTAATTATCGCTGCTGCTGCGGTTATCGCGGTGGTGTTTGCGTTGGTGCTGTGGGCAAAAGCGCCAGACTATCGCGTGCTTTATAACAACCTCTCCGATGAGGATGGTGGCGCGATCGTCACGCAGCTGACGCAAATGAACATCCCTTACCAGTTCGCCGATAACGGTGGAGCACTGATGGTGCCCGCCGATAAAGTGCATGAGCTGCGTCTGCGTCTGGCACAACAAGGCTTACCGAAAGGCGGCAACGTTGGCTTCGAACTGATGGACAAAGAGAAGTTCGGGATCAGCCAGTTCAGCGAGCAGATCAACTATCAGCGTGCGCTGGAAGGTGAACTGTCGCGCACCATCGAAACGCTCGGTCCGGTGAAGAGCGTACGCGTGCATCTGGCAATGCCGAAACCGACCTTGTTCGTGCGTGAGCAGAAAGCCCCTTCCGCCTCGGTGACGCTGAACCTGCAGCCAGGCCGCGCATTAGATGAAGGCCAGATTCAGGCCATTCAGCATATGGTCTCCAGCAGCGTGGCCGGTTTACCGCCGGGCAACGTTACCGTTGTCGATCAGGCCGGTCGTCTGTTGACCCGCTCTGACAGCGAAGGTCGCGACCTGAATGATGCGCAACTGAAATATGCGTCTGAAGTGGAAGCGCGCTTCCAGCAGCGTATCGAAGCGATCCTCAATCCGATTGTCGGTCAGGGCAATGTGCATGCGCAGGTGACGGCGCAAATCAACTTCGACCGCAGCGAGCAGACCGACGAGAAATACCAGCCGAACGCCAATCCTAACAATAGCGCGGTGCGTTCACGCCAGACCAGCAACTCCGAACAGAATGGCAGCCCGTATCCAGGCGGCGTGCCAGGTGCATTGTCGAATCAGCCTGCGCCAGCCAATACCGCGCCGGTGACCAATCCGCCAACGAATAACAACAATAATGCCAACGGCCAAAACGCCAACGCGCAAACCGCCAATGCGCAGAATAACGGCAGCACCACCAGCACCGCACAGCCTTCTGGCCCGAGCAGCTCAACGCGCAACGACACGGTGAACTATGAGCTGGACCGCACCATTCGTCATACCAAGCTGAACGTCGGCGATGTGCAGCGCCTGTCGGTTGCCGTGGTGGTGAACTACCGCGACGACGGTAAAGGCAAAGCGGTGGCGCTTAACGAGCAGCAGATCAAGCAGATTGAAGATTTAACCCGTGAAGCGATGGGCTATTCACAAACCCGTGGCGACAGCGTCAACGTGGTGAACTCTCAGTTCAACATGACCGAACCAAGCGGTGGCGACCTGCCATTCTGGCAGCAGCAATCGTTCTTCGATCAGCTGATGACTGCCGGTCGCTGGCTGCTGGTGGCGTTGGTTGGCTTCATCCTCTATCGCAAGCTGGTACGTCCACAGCTGGTGCGTAAGAAAGAGCAGGAGAAGGCAGCGGCTGAAGCGCTGGCGGCACGCTCTGCGGCCATGGAAGAAGAAGAAGCCTTTAACGTTCAGCTCAGCAAAGACGAGCTGGATCAGGAGCGTAAATCTACTAACCGCATGAGCGCCGAGGTGATGAGCCAGCGTATCCGCGACATGTCTGAAAACGATCCGCGCGTCGTCGCGCTGGTTATCCGCGAATGGATGAGTAAAGAACTATGAGTCTGACCGGTACAGAAAAAAGCGCCATTCTGATGATGACCATCGGCGAAGAGCGCGCGGCGGAGGTGTTCAAACACCTTAACCAGCGTGAGGTTCAGCATCTGAGTGGTGCTATGGCCAACATGCGCCAGGTTTCACACAAACAGCTGACCGAAGTGCTGCGCGAGTTCGAAGCCGATGCCGAACAGTTTGCGGCGCTGAGCCTCAACTCCAACGATTATCTGCGTTCGGTGCTGATCAAAGCGTTGGGCGAGGAGCGAGCTTCAAGCCTGCTGGAAGATATTCTCGAGAAAAACGAGACCACCAGCGGTATGGAAACGCTCAACTTCATGGAGCCACAGGCGGCGGCCGACCTTATTCGCGACGAGCATCCGCAGATTATCGCCACCATCCTTGTCCACCTCAAACGTGGTCAGGCGGCGGATATTCTGGCGCTGTTCGACGAGCGTCTGCGTCACGATGTGATGCTGCGTATCGCCACCTTCGGCGGTGTCCAGCCGGCGGCGCTGGCGGAGTTGACCGAAGTACTGAATGGCCTGCTCGACGGCACCAACCTCAAGCGCGCGAAGATGGGCGGCGTGAGAACCGCAGCAGAAATTATCAACCTGATGAAAACCCAGCAGGAAGAAGCGGTTATCGAAGCAGTACGCGACTTCGATGGCGAGCTGGCACAGAAGATCATCGACGAGATGTTCCTGTTCGAAAACCTGGTGGAAGTGGACGACCGCAGCATCCAGCGTCTGTTGCAGGAAGTGGAATCCGAACAGTTGCTGGTGGCATTGAAAGGTGCCGAACAGCCGCTGCGCGAGAAGTTCCTCAAGAACATGTCCGCCCGTGCGGCCGATATCCTGCGCGACGATCTGGCCAACCGTGGTCCGGTACGTATGTCGGCGGTGGAGAACGAGCAGAAGGCCATTCTTCTGGTGGTGCGCCGCTTAGCAGAATCCGGCGAGATGGTGATTGGTGGTGGCGAGGAAACCTATGTCTGATGCCTTTTCCGCCCGCGCGTGGCAGCGCTGGCAGCCTGATGATTTAGGCAGCCCGTTCGGTGCCGAACCGGAACCTCAGTTAGAGGAGCCGGAGATCGATGTCGAACTGAGCGCCGAAGCGGAACAGCAGCAACAGCTGGAACGCATGCAGCAGCAGATGCGCAAAGATGCGCAGACGCAAGGCTACAGCGAAGGCTATCAGAAAGGTTTCGCCGAAGCGCAACAGAACGGTTATGACGCCGGTTTCCAGCAAGGCTTAGCCGATGCGCAGCAGCAGCAAGCGCCGCTGCAGGCACGTATGCAGCAGCTGGTGACCGAGTTCCATCACACGCTCGAAGCACTCGACAGCGTGATCGCTTCACGTCTGATGCAGCTGGCGCTGGAAGCCGCGCGCACGGTGATTGGCCAGGCCACGCAGGTGGACGGCACCGCCCTGCTGCGTCAAATCCAGCAGCTGATTCAGCAGGAACCGATGTTCAGCGGCAAACCGCAGCTGCGCGTCCATCCGGACGATCTGCAGCGCATCGAGCAGACGCTGGGTCCAACGCTCGATCTGCATGGCTGGCGCTTGCTGGCCGACAGCACGCTGCATCCTGGCGGCTGTAAGCTTAGCGCCGAAGATGGCGACCTTGATGCGAGCGTGGCAACGCGCTGGCAGGAGCTGTGCCGCCTGGCCGCTCCGGGGACACTGTAATGACCTCCTCACGCCTTTCACGCTGGCTCGGCGCGCTCGACGCCTTCGAAGAACGCATTTCGCAGGTACAAACCGTGCGTCGTTACGGTCGCCTGACGCGCGCCACCGGCTTAGTGCTGGAAGCCACCGGCCTGCAGCTGCCGCTCGGTGCTACCTGCATTATTGAACGTACCGATGGCAGCAAGATCACTGAAGTTGAAAGTGAAGTGGTCGGCTTCAACGGGCAGAAACTGTTAATGATGCCGCTGGAAGAAGTCGACGGTATTTTGCCGGGCGCACGCGTTTATGCGCGCGTCAGTGGCGACAGCGGCCACAGCGGCAAACAGATGCTGCTGGGCCCGGAGTTATTGGGTCGCGTGCTGGACGGCAGCGGCAAACCCCTCGACGGTTTACCCGCGCCGGAAACCGGCTATCGCGCCCCGCTGATCACCGCGCCATTCAACCCGCTGCAACGTACGCCGATTGAAGATGTGCTGGATACCGGCGTGCGCGCCATCAATGCTCTGCTCACCGTGGGTCGCGGTCAACGTATGGGCCTGTTCGCCGGTTCCGGCGTCGGTAAAAGCGTGCTGCTCGGCATGATGGCGCGCTACACCAAAGCCGACGTGATCGTGGTGGGATTGATTGGTGAACGTGGCCGTGAAGTTAAAGAGTTCATTGAAAATATTCTCGGTGCCGAAGGCCGTGCGCGTTCGGTGGTGATCGCCGCGCCGGCGGACGTCTCGCCGCTGCTGCGTATGCAGGGTGCCGCCTACGCCACGCGTATCGCTGAGGATTTCCGCGATCGCGGTCAGCACGTGCTGCTGATTATGGATTCCCTCACCCGCTACGCCATGGCGCAACGTGAAATCGCACTGGCCATCGGTGAGCCGCCGGCGACCAAAGGTTATCCGCCTTCGGTGTTCGCCAAACTGCCCGCGCTGGTGGAACGCGCCGGTAACGGTACGCACGGCGGCGGTTCAATCACCGCCTTTTATACCGTGTTGACCGAAGGCGACGATCAGCAAGACCCGATTGCCGACTCGGCGCGTGCCATTCTCGACGGCCACATCGTGCTGTCGCGCCGTCTGGCGGAAGCCGGTCACTATCCGGCGATTGATATCGAAGCGTCAATCAGCCGCGCCATGACCTCATTAATTGATGAGACGCACTACGCGCGCGTGCGTCAGTTTAAACAGTTGCTCTCCAGCTTCCAGCGTAACCGCGATCTGGTGAGTGTGGGTGCGTATGCCGCAGGCAGCGATCCGATGCTGGACCGAGCCATCAAGCTCTATCCCGAGATGGAAGCCTTCCTGCATCAGGGCATTTTCGAACGCAGCGACTACGACGATGCCTGTTTGCATCTGCAGGCGATGTTCGGTTAACGCCAAACGAGGTTAAGTGATGAAAACGGCCAGTGCGATCAACAAGCTGCGCGATATGGCGGAGCAGGAACTGGAGAGTGCGGTGATTCACCTTGGCGATATGCGCCGGGGTGTGCAGCAGGCCGACGAACAACTCAGCATGCTGCTGGATTATCAGGATGAGTATCGCAACAAGCTCAATCAGGATATGTCCGGCGGCATCGCCAGCACGCGCTGGACCAATTATCACCAGTTTATTCAGACGCTGGAAAAAGCCATCGAACAGCATCGCCAACAGCTTTCCCAGTGGAATCAGCGCCTCGACAGCGCGCTGAGCAACTGGCGTGAAAAGCATAAGCGGCTCAATGCTTATCAAACGCTGATTACGCGCGCTGAGGAAAACGCATTACGACAAGAAAACCGTCTCGATCAGAAACGGATGGATGAATTTGCCCAACGGGCCGCATTGAGGAAAGGCGAATGATTACGCTGCCAACAGTTGCTACGCAAACCTCGGTTTTGGGAGACGCTGACACTTCAGTTTCATCAGATGTTTTGCAGGGCGCGGAGTCGCTGCCGCAGGGATTTATTACTGAACTCGGCAACCGCTTGCTGACGCTGGTAAAGCAACAAGCTGTTAACACGCAATCGACTGATCTGACAGCAGAAGTTGATGAAAAAGACGTCAGTAAGGCTTCGCTAAGCGCTTTATTACAGGCGCTGGAGAAACCCGATGCGTTAAACGCACTTTTACAGCCGGAAAACACTAAAGCCACGCTGAAATCAGCCGATGATAAAGACAAGAGTGAGGCAAGTTCGTTAACTGCCAGCGACTTACAGAATGTGCAGGCGTTATTCGCCATGTTGCCGGTGGCGGTAGAGAACCGCACCAGCCCAACCAGCGTAAGTAGCAGCGCAGGCGAAGGGAAAACCGACACTCGCGCTTCGCTTAATGCCGCACTGTTAAGGGGTTCGCTGGACGGTGCAGTAAAAGAAGAGCACGCGCAGCCGGATGGCGCACAGAAGAAATCCAGCGATGCTGTAACGCTCTTAACGCAAACGGCCAGCAGCACGCAGAGCAGCAGCGTCAGCACCACCGCCAGTAACAGCAGCGGGTTGACGCTGGATGAGAGTTTTAAGCAGGTGCTGAATGCGCTGAGTAAGCCGGAAGCGCGCGCCGCCGCGCAGAGCAGTGATGACCCGGTGACGCCATTCACCAGCGCACCGCTCAGCGCCACCAGCTCGTTGGTAAGCAGCACCGCTTCGACCAGCACCACGCCGTCGACGCCCATGCTGAATGCGCAGCTCGGCAGCAGCGAGTGGCAGCAGGCGCTGAGTCAGCAAATTGTGATGTTTAGCCGCAACGGGCAGCAGAACGCCGAGTTGCGTCTACATCCGCAGGATCTGGGCGCTATCCAGATCAGCCTGACCCTTGATAAGGATCAGGCACAGTTAAATATGGTTTCCAGCCACAGCCAAGTGAGGGCCGCGCTGGAAGCGGCTCTTCCTCAGCTGCGTAGCGCGCTGGCGGAGAGCGGAATAAACCTGGGACAGAGTAACGTCAGCAGCGACGCCTTCGCACAGGGCCAGAGTTATCAGGGCCAGCAGGAAGGACGTCGTGATGGACAGCACGGCAGCTTTAGCCTCTCCCAGGACAGTGACAACGAGATAACGCCTATTGCCGTCCCGGCAGCCCTTCAAGCGCGCGCGGCCGGTAACGGCGCTGTCGATATCTTTGCCTGATAGCCGCTAAACGCTGAAGGTAAGCGTAAAACCCGCGTCTTTTCTTCCCATTGTTTGACTTAAGACGCGGGATAATCTGTCCAGGTCAGCCGAGAGGCTTACCCATAATTCACAGGAAGTAACTGCAAGATGTCTGATAACGCGAAAGCTAAAGGCCGCAAACGTTCACTACTACTACCGGTGTTACTGATTGTAACGCTGGCCGCTTGCAGCGTGGCAGGCTATGCAGTCTGGCGAATGATGAATAAACACGAAGGCAGCCAACCGGACGCGGCGAAAGTCGAGCCACCGGCTGCTCCCGTATTTTTTGCAATGGATACGTTTACAGTAAACCTGGTCAATCCTGACAACGATCCCGACCGTGTGCTGTACGTGGGTTTCACCCTGCGTCTGCCCGATGAGGATACCCGTCGTCGATTGAACGATTACCTGCCGGAAGTGCGCAGCCGTCTGCTGTTACTGCTTTCGCGTCAAAGCGCGACGGCTCTGGCAACAGAGCAAGGCAAACAGGCCCTGGTTGAGCAGATCAAACAGGTGCTGGCGCCGCCGCTGGTAAAAGGTCAACCGGCTCAGGTTGTCAATGACGTGCTGTTTACCGCCTTCATTTTGAGGTGATTTAATGGGCGATAGCATTCTCTCCCAGGCTGAGATTGACGCGCTGCTTAATGGCGACAGTGACAGTGCGGAAGTAGAGAACAGTTCCAAAGGGACCGATGGCGATATCCGTCCCTATGATCCCAATACTCAGCGCCGCGTCGTACGTGAGCGTCTGCAGGCGCTGGAGATCATCAACGAGCGCTTTGCCCGTCATTTCCGTATGGCGCTGTTTAACCTGCTGCGCCGTAGCCCCGATATTAGTGTGGGTGCGATCAAGATTCAGCCGTACCACGAGTTCGCCCGCAACCTGCCGGTGCCAACCAACCTGAACCTGATTCACCTGAAGCCGCTGCGCGGCACGGCGCTGGTGGTGTTTTCACCGAGCCTGGTTTTTATTGCTGTCGATAACCTGTTTGGCGGCGACGGTCGTTTCCCGACCAAAGTTGAAGGACGTGAATTTACCCATACCGAACAGCGCGTGATTCGCCGCATGTTGAAATTGGCGCTGGATGGCTACAGCGACGCATGGAAAGCGATTTATCCGCTGGAAGTGGAGTATGTACGTTCCGAGATGCAGGTGAAGTTCACCAACATCACCACTTCACCGAATGACATCGTGGTGAACACGCCGTTCCAGGTGGAGATTGGAAACCTGGTCGGTGAATTCAATATCTGTATTCCGTTTTCGATGATTGAGCCGCTGCGCGAGCTGCTGGTCAATCCCCCACTGGAAAACTCACGCCGGGAAGATAATCACTGGCGCGACAATCTGGTGAAACAGGTGCAGCACTCGGAGCTGGAGCTGATTGCCCATTTCGCCGAAACATCGCTGCGCCTGTCACGTATTTTGCAGCTGAAACCCGGTGACGTCCTGCCCATTGAGAAGCCGGACCGCATCATCGCTCACGTCGATAGCGTGCCGGTGCTGACCAGCCAATACGGCACCATCAATGGCCAGTACGCGCTGCGTGTAGAACATTTGATTAACCCGATTTTGAATTCGCTGAACGAGGAACAGCCCGATGAGTGACAGCATGAAACCGTCCGACGACGACATCTCCGCGGACGATCTGTGGGCTGCAGCTATGAACGAACAAACCACCACCAGCGCGCCAGATCCAACTGAAAATGTGTTCAAATCGCTGGAAAATCCTGGCATCAGCGGCTCGCTGCAGGATATCGATCTGATCATGGATATCCCGGTCAAGCTGACCGTGGAACTGGGTCGCACCAAGATGACCATCAAAGAGCTGCTGCGCTTGACGCAGGGTTCGGTGGTGGCGCTGGATGGCCTGGCCGGAGAACCGCTGGATATTCTGATCAACGGTTATCTGATCGCGCAGGGTGAAGTGGTGGTGGTGAATGACAAATATGGCGTGCGCATCACCGACATTATTACCCCGTCTGAACGTATGCGTCGTCTGAGCCGTTAAGCATGTTAAAACACACGCAAGCCGAACAACCGGTACCCAGCCAGCCGGTGGTCTCAACCGGTTCGGTGATTGGCCAGGTCAGCAGTGTGCTGGCAGTGATTGTTCTGCTGATTCTCGGCTGCGGCTGGCTGGCCAAACGCCTTGGCTTTGCACCGAAAACGGTGACCGGCCAGGCGCTGAAAGTCAGCGCGACGGTGCAGGTTGGCCAGCGTGAGCGTGTGGTCATTGTCGATACCGCCGATGCGCGTCTGGTGTTGGGCGTGACCGCCCAGCAGATCACCCATCTGCATTCGTTACCGCCGCTGCCGCCGGAAGAACGGGCAAATCACAGCGCTGCGCCACAGGATTTTCGTCAGCTGTTCCAGAACCTGGTTAAACGTCCCGGAAAACCACAATGATGCGTCGATTACTTCCTCTCTTGCCGCTGCTGTTGCTGGCACCGGTTGCGCATGCGCAGCTGCCAGGCTTAATCAGCCAGCCGCTGGCGAACGGTGGCCAGAGCTGGTCGCTGCCGGTGCAGACGCTGGTGTTCATCACCTCGCTGACCTTTATTCCGGCGGTGCTGCTGATGATGACCAGCTTCACGCGCATCATTATTGTGTTTGGTTTGCTGCGTAACGCCCTCGGCACGCCGTCGGCGCCGCCAAACCAGGTGCTGCTCGGCCTGGCGCTGTTTCTGACCTTCTTTATCATGGCGCCGACCTTCGACAAGATTTACTCCGACGCCTATGTGCCGTTCAGCCAGGACAAAATCAGTATGGCGGACGCGATTGACAAAGGTGCTCAGCCGCTGCGTGAATTTATGCTGCGTCAAACGCGCGAAGCCGATTTAGCGCTGTTTGCCCGTCTGGCTAACACCGCACCAATTCAGGGTCCGGAAGCGGTTCCGATGCGTATTCTGCTGCCGGCGTATGTCACCAGTGAACTGAAAACCGCCTTCCAGATTGGTTTCACCGTGTTCATTCCGTTCCTGATCATCGATCTGGTGGTCGCCAGCGTACTGATGGCACTGGGGATGATGATGGTGCCGCCGGCGACCATTTCCCTGCCGTTCAAGCTGATGCTGTTCGTGCTGGTGGATGGCTGGCAGCTGCTGGTGGGTTCACTGGCGCAAAGTTTCTACTCTTGAGTGGCGTTCGCCCTCACCTTTCTTTCTCGAGGAGTGCAGCATGACACCTGAATCAGTGATGGTTATGGGCCAGGAAGCAATGCGTGTCGCCCTGCTGATGGCCGCGCCGATGTTGCTGGTGGCGTTGATCAGCGGGTTGATCATCAGCGTGCTGCAAGCCGCGACCCAGATTAACGAACAAACGCTCTCCTTTATCCCCAAGATTCTGGCCGTTGCCGCTACGGCGGTAATCGCAGGTCCGTGGATGCTTAATCTGATGCTGGATTACATTCGCACGCTGTTTAGCAATCTGCCGTACATTATTGGCTAATGATTAACCTCGACAGCAGCCAGCTGATCCATTGGGTCGCACAATTCTTCTGGCCGATGGTGCGTTTGCTGGCGCTGTTTGCCAGCGCGCCGGTGCTGAGCGAAAAATCGATTCCCAAACGCGTCAAGATTGGCCTCGCGGTATTGACCACCTGGATCATCCTGCCGGTGCTACCGCCGGTGGAGGCGACCCTGTTTACACCCGCGGGATTTTGGTTGCTACTGCAACAGCTGCTAATTGGCGTGAGCATCGGCCTGACCATGCAGTTCGCCTTTGCGGCGGTGCGCATGGCGGGGGAAGTGATTGGTTTGCAGATGGGATTGTCCTTCGCCACCTTCTTCGATCCGGGCAGCCGCCTGAACATGCCGGTGCTGGCTCGTTTTCTCGATATGCTGGCCATGCTGCTGTTTCTTACCTTCAACGGACATCTGTGGCTGATTTCACTGCTGGTGGACAGTTTTCATACGTTGCCAATCAGCGATCAGCCGCTCAACGCCAATGCTTTTATGGCGTTGGTGAAATCCGCGGGATTAATTTTCCTTAATGGCATGATGTTAGCGCTGCCCTTAATAGTTCTGCTCCTCACGCTAAACATGGCACTAGGTTTGTTAAACCGTGTTTCACCACAACTCTCTATTTTCGCGGTTGGCTTCCCGATTACCTTAACGGTGGGCATCCTCAGCGTAGGGTTGATGATGCCGCTGCTTGCTCCCTTCTGCGAACATCTGTTTAGCGAAGTCTTTGATTTACTCGCCCAGTTTGTGTCAGAACTTTCCCGCGCCCGTTGATTAACTATTCTGTAGACGCCCTTAAGTAATAGTTAAGCATTCAAAATCTGTTAGTGCATTTTCTGAACCATATTTCTCAGAAATCAACTGAGGAAATTCTGATAAGTGCGCATTTTTGGTGAAAATTATTCTTATTAAACCGCGCTTCGCGTATTTTAGTCAGACGATTCCTAAGGGGTTAAACCTGCTGAATCGGTTGATTAAATGCTCAAAGGGCTGTTTTTAAACAAAAAAAATTTCACAGCGATTTTTCTTGTCTAAATCCCTTTTTTCCGGCATTGTCAACGCTCGCTGAAGCGTCATACTTTCGCCACACAAATGTTTTTAAGATTTGTCCTATCAGATTTGTCTGTGATCTGCGCGATAGTGACAGGGCTCTCAAAACAGAGCGAATAAAACACTTAATGCAAATCCTTAGCCATTCCCACTATGGCTGAGATGAGAGTGACGTGGATGTACTATAAAAAAAACTTCGCAGCACGGTTCAGGGAAGAGTCATGATGGCGCATGGACAACTATCGCCAATCTGCTGAGCAGAATAAAAAAGTGTCTTTGGAAATTTCTCTCGTACCGCAAACGCGTATTCATCGTTGATTTAAACGGATAACAAATTGGTGAGGGTCGCTATAATGCCAACGATTATTATGGATTCATGTAATTACACACGCCTGGGTTTGTCTGACTATATGTCTGCGAAAGGAGTTAAAAAGAAAAATATTACTCCTGTCTCGGATATCGACCAATTGCAACAAAGATGTGAGCAAATTAAGCCGGGCGTTGTGTTTATCAACGAAGAGTGCTTTATTCACGAATCTGATTCCAGCGATCGTATTCGTGCTATTATCATGCAGCATCCTGATACCTTATTCTTTATTTTCATGGCGATCTCGAATATCCATTTTGAGGAATACCTCTACGTTCGTAAGAACCTGATTATTACATCAAAATCGATAAAAACTTCGACGTTGGATTCCTTATTAGGCACCTATTTGCAAAAGAAACTCAACGCTTCGCCGCGTATTTCTGCCGGGCTCGACGTGCATCCACTGACATTAAGTCAGACTGAATCAAATATGCTGAAAATGTGGATGTCAGGTCATGACACCATTCAGATATCTGAGAACATGCAAATTAAAGCCAAAACCGTATCGTCACATAAAGGTAATATTAAACGTAAAATTAAAACCCATAATAAGCAGGTTATTTATCATGTCGTCCGTTTGACTGATAATGTCACCTCAGGGATTTATGTTAACGTGCGATAATTACCTACAGTGAATAAAAGGGCTGATCATCTGATTGGCCCTTTTCACGTTTTGAGAGTTTGATCCCACTTTCCTGCCTAATCCTTTCCCCCTGCCTGCCGATGCTTATTCTCATAACACCTACCTACATGAGAGCAAGGATATGAAAACAGCATCGATTGATGAGCAATATAAGCTCAGCATCTGGCAGAACCTGCGCCTGATGCCTTTGTTCAGTATGATCTTTGGTGGCATTCTGCTGCTTTTTGCCCTGTGCATTGGACTCGCCAGCTACTTTTTGATTCAGAGTAATAATTCCCTAAACGATGCCACCGAAGAAATTCAAATTCGTATGGGCATCTCTAACAGTTCTAACCATCTGCGTACTGCGCGACTCAACGTGCTGCAATCCGGTGCCGCCGCACGTATTGGTGAAATGGATGGTTATCGTGCCGATTTAGCGCGCACCGAGACGCGTATTAAACAAGCGCGCGAAGGTTTTAAACTCTATATGGATCGCAAGGCGAAAACGCCGGCGGATATTGCCCTCGATGAACCGCTGACCGCCAGCTTCAATGCCTATATTGATAAAGGTCTCAAGCCGATGATTGAATCGGCTAAACAGGGCAGCTTCGAAGGCATTGTGGCGCAGGAAACTGACGTCACGCGCAAACTGGATGATGCCTACAACGCCGTGCTGCTGAAGGCGATTAAAATCCGTACTGACCGCGCTGAAGCGATTAATGCCGAAGCCGCGCATCAATCACGCATTGGCTTTATTGCTATGGCGGTGGCGTTTGCTGCCGCCTTGCTGCTGGTGCTGCTGACCTTCGTGTTCCTGCGTCGCGTGGTGATCACCCCGCTACGTCAGTCCGTTGATCGCATCGAGCGTATCGCGCAAGGCGATCTCACCGCGCCGGAACAAGCCTATGGCCGCAGCGAGATTGGTAGCTTGCTGCATAACCTGCAGCTGATGCAGGCCTCGCTGGTGCGCACCGTCGGTACGGTGCGAGAAGGCGCGGTAGCGATTTATCAGGGTTCCAGCGAGATTTCCGCCGGTAACACCGATCTCTCATCACGTACTGAAGAGCAGGCCTCCGCGCTGGAGCAAACCGCCGCCAGCATGGAGCAGCTCACCGCCACGGTGAAACAGAACGCCGAGAACGCCCATCACGCCAGCCAGCTGGCCGCCGATGCCTCAGGCAAAGCGCGCAGCGGTGGCGATCTGGTGAGCGGCGTGGTGCAAACCATGAACAATATTTCTGGCAGCTCGAAAAAGATTGCCGAGATCACCAACGTCATCAACAGTATCGCCTTCCAGACCAATATTCTGGCGCTGAATGCCGCGGTGGAAGCGGCGCGTGCCGGTGAGCAAGGCCGTGGTTTTGCCGTGGTGGCCAGCGAAGTGCGTAACCTGGCGCAACGCAGTGCGCAGGCGGCGAAAGAGATTGAAACGCTGATTGCTGAATCGGTGGGTTTGATCACCAACGGTTCACGCCAGGTCGGCGAAGCCGGTAATACCATGGGCGAGATTGTTGAAGCGGTGCGGCGCGTGACGGACATTATGGCTGAGATTGCCGCCGCGTCGGATGAGCAGAGCCGTGGCATCCAGCAGGTGAGCCTGGCGGTGACCGAGATGGATAACGTGACGCAGCAGAACGCCTCGCTGGTTGAGGAAGCCTCTTCGGCAGCGGCTTCGCTGGAAGATCAGGCCGGCAGATTGACGCAGGCGGTGGCGGTGTTCCGTTTGAATGAAGCGCCGGTGGCGCACGTGGCTAAAGCGGCGCAGTCTGCGTTGCGTACGCCAAATCTGGCGCCACATCCTGCATTGGCGACGTCAGGGAATGATAACTGGGAGACATTTTGATTTGAGGTAGTGCGCGAAGTCCCTCACCCCGGCCCTCTCCCACACGTGGGTGAAGGAGTGGATGTTGCGGCGATCTTTCCCCTCTCCCGCTTGCGGGAGAGGGTTAAGGTGAGGGGAAAATTAATCAAGCCTCTTCATACGGCTCCACAAAAACCCCTTCAGCATGATCGCTTTCATTAAAGAACCAAATCCCCAGCGGGTAATCTTCTAACGCCACCAGATACATGATGCCTTCATTGAATGCTTCCACTGCCAGCACCGTACCCACACGGCGCGGGCCGCCGTCGGTTTTAACCGTAACGCGATCGTTCACCTTCATTGATTACTCTCCACAAATTGTCCTGCGACACAGTTTAACGGAAGATAATCAACACTGCCTGATCGCGATCAGCGTCGGGCGATAACCCACACCGCATGCACGATGCCTGGAATGTAGCCGCACAACGTCAGCAGAATATTGAGCCAGAAAGCCCCACCAAAACCGACTTGCAAGAATACGCCCAGTGGCGGAACCAAAATGGCGATGACAATACGTAAAAAGTCCATATTCACTCCCTGATATCACTTAACAATCAATCGCTAAGCATAGTCGCTGTTACGCACTGTGCACTTAAAGGCAGGTAAAACTCTGTCAAGATGCGCTTTTTCGCTTTCTTAACGTTTCGCAGAGAGACTTTTGACGCAGCCTGCTCGTACACTTCTCGGTACTGCACCAACCCCAAAGGCGCAGTCAACCTAAAAGTAACAAGGATTTTTGCCCGCGCAGCGCGGGCTTTTTTTTGCCTGCCATTTGCCCTCCGCGCCCTCTTTTCACCAACGACTATACTGGTGTAGATCCGATCGCCTCCGGGAGGCCGCCATGACCACTGCAAAAGAGTACAGCGAGACAGTTAAGCGCGAAGTGAATGTCGATGTTGATGCGTTGCTGGAAGTGATTCAGAAGAGAACGTCGGGCGAGGTAAAAGAGTTTATGGAAGCCGAAGACGCGCATCGCGTTAAGGTAAATGGCGCAGCCTATGACTCTTACTCCGAGCTAGCGGAAGCCTTCGAACTCGACATTCGCGACTTCGCCAGCAGCGAAGTGAACCGCTGAAATCGATTTCAAAAAAATACCCGGCGGGATGGCCGGGTAAAGTAAATCAGTAAGTTCGTTACACCAGGGAATTCTTAACACCCTGTCAGATTACGCCTTAGTCTGATTAAGACAAGATTCATCCCTGCATGTAAATCGAACAATTTTGTATGAGCATTCATGTGAATCGTCCTACGCGCCGCGTCACTGCTGCTTTCAGCTGTGCACGAAATGTGCATCGCGCCTTCCGTCACGTTTGCCATTTAAGAATTATCCTGGATGTCGCTGGCCGGGTCGCGGGAAAAAGTGTGATCGCGATTCCGCTATTATACTGATTACTCTTCGCTTTACGGATGCCACTGGCGTAAGGAGTGTGATGATGCTGAGTCTTAACTCTTCCCTGATGATCATTACCGATCTTGATGGCTCATTGCTGGATCATCATGACTATAACTGGGATGCAGCCAGTGAATGGCTGGCGCGTCTGAAACAACATCAGATCCCGCTGGTGATTTGTTCCAGCAAAACGGCGGCCGAGATTATTCCACTACAAAAGAAGTTAGGCATTGTCGGTGCCCCTTTTATTGCTGAAAACGGTGCGCGCGTGGTATTGGGCGGTGAACATACACCGCCGATCGAAACCAGCGCCAGCTATCATGCGCTGTGCCAGACGCTGCAGGCGTTGCAGGCACGATTTCGCTTCAACGGCTTTCATGAATTTAGTGATGCCGAAGTCGCACGTTTTACCGGTTTAACCCTTGCCGAAGCCAGCCAAAGCCGCCTGCGCGAAGCGTCGGAAGTGGTGTTGTGGCGCGATGACGAACAGCGTTTACCGGAATTCCGCGCGGCGCTGGCAGAACACAATCTGGCGTTAACCCAGGGCGGGCGTTTCTGGCATGTGATGCCCGCCGGCACCGGCAAAGGTATCGCGCTGGCGGACATTCAGCAGCATCTCGCCGCGCAGGAAGGAGAAGCGCGCACCACAATCGGCTTGGGCGATGGTCCTAACGATGTGCCGATGCTGGAGCGCGTTGATTATGCCGTGGTGATAAAAGGCTTCAGTAAAACGCCGGTGGAGTTGCAACGCACCGATACTGAGAACGTTTACCACACCGCGCACGTCGGTCCGCAGGGCTGGCGTGAAGGTCTGGACTATTTTCTTGCGCCGAATGAGTAACGGCCTTTAACCAAAAGGATGAGACGATGAGTGATTTTTACCAGAATGGTGTCATTACTAATTTCCATAATCTCACCCACCGCAGCGTCGAATCGCTGGAAAAAGAGATGGTGCGCTTCTCACGCAAACGCAAAATGGGGCTGATATTGCCGTCGCTGTTCTCGGAACTGGAAGGCCCGGCGCTGGATAATATCGTTAACGAACTGGCGAAGGTACCTTACCTGGAGGAGATTGTGATTGGCCTCGACCGCGCCGATCGCGACCAGTTTCTGTTTGCGCGTGAGTTCTTCTCCCGCCTGCCGCAGCGCCATCGCATTTTATGGAATGACGGGCCGCGCCTGAAAGCGCTGGATGCCGAACTGGATAAAGAGGGTTTATCGCCGAGCCAACCCGGCAAAGGGCGCAATGTGTGGTTCTGTACTGGCTACACGCTGGCTTCCGACCGCACTCAGTGCGTGGCGCTGCACGACTGCGATATCGTCACCTATGAACGCGGCATGCTGGCGCGTTTGCTCTATCCGCTGGCCAATCCGTCGTTTCAGTATGAGTTCTGCAAAGGTTTCTACGCGCGCGTCGCCGACGGCAAGCTGAATGGCCGCGTCGGGCGTTTGCTGGTCGGTCCGCTGCTGCGCTCCTTGCAGAAGGTCTACGGTCACTCGGAATATCTCGATTACCTCACCAGCTTCCGCTATCCGCTCTCTGGCGAGTTTGCCATGCGCACGCATGTGCTCAACGGCATCAAGATTCCTGGCGATTGGGGATTAGAGATTGGCGTGCTGTCGGAGATTTATCGTAACTACACCACGCGTCAGACCTGCCAGGTTGAGATCGCCGATAACTACGACCACAAGCATCAGCCGCTGGCCGAAGATGATGGTACCGGCGGATTGAAACGCATGAGCAATGACATCGTGCAGTCGCTGCTGCGTAAGCTGGCCACCATGGGCGTGCCGCTCACCAGCGATTCGTTCCGGGTGTTGAAAGCCACTTACTACCGTAATGCGCTGGACATGATGGAGATCTACAACCACGAAGCCACCATGAACGGCCTCAAGTTTGATCAGCACATTGAGGAAGCGGCGGTAGAAATGTTCACTCAGGCGATTCTCGATGCCGGACAAGCCTTTATTGAGCGTCCGAATGAGAAACCCTTTATTCCCAGCTGGAGTCGCGTGCAATCTGCTTTTCCGGATATTCTGCAGCGCATTTATCAGGCGGTGGAAGAGGATAACGACGGCAAGGTGTAATGCAGGGTTGAACCACATTCGGGACGACGGGCATCGTCCCGAATGTGTTTAACTGGCCAGCTGTTGCGCGCTCGATACGTGACTGAGTTCATCACTGCGAAACGCCTCACGTCGCACGCTGTAACCATCATACCAACGACACTCTACCATTCCGCTGGCATAGCCGGTGACCACCATGGTGGGTCCGCCCTGTTTGTGCTGAACTTCGTCACTGATTGCAAAGATCATACCGCACCTCCCTCTTTCATCGTTAAATGACCGAATTTAGGTATAGCAGCTGTGACCGATTTTTTCCTATACGATTAATCTATTACTGCTACTAAATCAGAATAAGCAGTTAAAAACTCTGTAAATAAAAAAAGCCGACAAAATTTATTGTCGGCTTTGATAGCACGTCCTGGACAGGAAAATTAGATTTTGCAGCCTTCGCAATCCGCTTCGTCGCTGATATCCGCAGGCACTTCGTTGGCTTTTTCTGCCGCTTTGGCTTCAGCCTGTTCCAGCTGTGCATCGATATCAAATTCAAACATATCGTCGTTCATCATCGTTCTCCTGACCGTGATTAAAAATTTACAGCGCTTTATAACTGCTAGCCGCGCAGCTTAGCAATCAGATTTACGCCCAACAGCACGATCGACCCAATGATAAAGCCGATCACCAGATTGGCGCCGTTGCTCAGCAGTGCCGAGACCAAACCGTTGAATCCGGCGCTGTATTCCGTAATGGCGTGATGCAGCGGCGTGATGCCGTGCACCACAATGCCGCCACCAACCAAAAACATCGCCAGCGTGCCGACTAACGTTAAGGCTTTCATCAACCAGGGGGCAAAGGCCAGCAATACGCCGCCAATGGCCTGCGCGACCGTGGAAGATTTCTCTTTTAACCAAAAGCCCAAATCGTCAATTTTAACAATCATCGCCACGATGCCGTACACGCCAATGGTCACCAGAATGGCGACACCGGCGAGAATCAGCACCTGATTCAGCAGCGGCGCCTCTGAGACGATGCCCAGCGTGATGGCGACAATCTCCGCCGAGAGGATAAAGTCAGTGCGCACTGCGCCTTTTACTTTGTCCTTTTCAAACGCCCGCGGATCCTGCTGCGCCAGTTTGTCGAGACGCTGCTGACGCGCCTCCGGACTCTGCTCGGCCTTATCGTGATTGAGGCTATGCAGCACTTTCTCCACGCCTTCGTAGCAGAGATAGGCACCGCCAATCATCAGCAGCGGCGTAATCAACCAGGGCGCAAACGCCGAGATCAATAACGCCAGCGGCACCAGAATGAATTTATTAAGAAAGGAGCCTTTTGCAACGCTCCATACAACGGGCAATTCACGGTTGGCTTTGACACCGCTAACCTGCTGCGCATTCAGCGACAGATCGTCACCCAATACGCCTGCGGTCTTCTTTGCCGCAACTTTGCCCATGACCGAGATATCGTCGAGCAGTGTTGCAATATCATCCAGAAGGGTGAGTAAACTGGTTCCTGCCAAAGTGGTATTCCTTATTATTCCGGTTCGTGATCCTGACAACAGGGGCAACGCTCAATCGCCGTTACTGACATATCGGCGATGCCCGCACAGTCCCATTCGACGCGTAACGGCCCCGTCAGATCCCCGGCGTGCAAATACTTGCTCACTGGACTTTCCGTCATGCCGCTGATCTCTTCGGTGGCTACCAGCCGGTCGCCAAGATAAATGCGCGCCGTGGCTTGGGTTGTCACCATCCGCTCATCGCGGAGTTGATACAGGCGCTTAACGGTAAGTTTGATGCTGCTCATGGCTCAATTCCGCGTCCCAGAGAAAAGGGAGATCTAAACTGTTATAGCGGCTAAAAGCAACAATCTCGCACTATTCAACGCGATAGTGATGCAAGCCCTGATGGTCGATTTCGCTGCTGTCGGTTGCGGCCAGCAGCCACTCTTCTAAACGTTCAATCAGCGCGCTGTCCTGCAGCTGCAGTTTGCCGCGCAGCGCGCACTCCCAAACAATCAGTACTTTCCAACCTCCTTCGCGCAGTTGTTCGACGTAACGCCGGTCGCGCTCAACGTTACTGTTAATTTTGCCACTCCAAAATTCGGTGCGCGTGGCCGGCATTTTGAATAAGTAGCAGTGATGTCGATGCCAGAAGCAGCCATGAACAAAGATAATCGCTTTCTCAGCGGGCAGGACAAAATCCGGGCGGCCCGGTAGCGCTTTATCCTGTACGCGATAGGTGAAGCCGCGATCTTTGAGAATCAACGCAATACGCTGTTCAATCGCGGTATCCTGATTGCGAATCGCGCGCATGTTTTTGCTGCGAATGGCTTGCGAGTGAACGTCTGCCATGGCGTCTCCTTGTATTAGCGCTTCTACAACTTTAGCGGTTTAAGCCAAAAGCGAAAGCACACCGCACGCCAATTTCCTCGTTGCGTGATGAGTGTTAGCATAGCCGCTTCACTGTTAAGGAAAAACGCATGCTCGCTATCGACCCCGTCTCGCCCTCCCCGTTAACCGCCGATCAGGATGACGCGACGTCGCTGTTACTGCAGGTGCTCGATATCTATGCCGCACGCGATGTGGTTATCACCTTAACTGAAGCCGGTGGCCGCGACTGGAGCGTGCCGCGTTTGAATCGCATCCGCGCCGGTAAAAGTGCCGCGCCGGCGCTCTCCAGCCGCGAAGTGGCCAGCCTGCAGGCCTTGCTGCCGCAGCGTCCGGCGCACTATGACGACGCCAAATTCCAGTTTGTCGATCTGTTTGCCGGTATCGGCGGCATTCGTCGTGGCTTCGAGCAGATTGGCGGTCAATGCGTGTTCACCAGCGAATGGAATAAAGAAGCGGTGCGCACCTATAAAGCCAATCTGTATAGCGATCCACAGTTGCATCACTTCAACAGTGATATTCGTCTGGTAACGCAGCCCGCGGGCATCAGCGATGAGCAGGCAATTTATCAGCATATCGATCGCACCATTCCCGATCATCAGGTGCTGCTGGCCGGTTTTCCTTGTCAGCCCTTCTCGCTGGCGGGCGTGAGCAAGAAGAATGCGTTGGGTCGCGCGCACGGTTTTGAGTGCGAAGCGCAAGGCACGCTATTCTTCGATGTGGCGCGCATTTTGGCCGCCAAGAAGCCGCCGTTCTTCGTGCTGGAGAACGTGAAAAACCTTAAGAGCCACGATAAAGGCCGCACCTTCGCCATCATTATGGCCACGCTGGATGAACTCGGTTATGACGTGGCCGATGCCAATGACGGCGGTTTGCCGGATGCGAAAATTATCGATGCGCGCCATTTCCTGCCGCAGCATCGTGAGCGTATCGTGCTGGTGGGCATTCGCCGTGATAGCGGGCTCAGCAACGGCTTTTCGTTGCGCGCCCTGCCCGCGCTCTATCCGCAAAAGGTGCCGTCGTTACACAGCCTGCTGGAATCCGAGCCGGAAGCAAAATACACGCTATCGCCCACGCTGTGGAACTATCTGTATCAATACGCGAAAAAGCATAAAGCCAAAGGTAACGGCTTCGGCTTTGGCCTTAACGATCCGCGTAATCTGAACATTTGCGTGCGTACTTTATCGGCGCGCTACTACAAAGATGGTTCGGAAATCCTCATCGATCGCGGCTGGGATCACGCGCAAGGCGAAGCAGATTTCCAGCAGGCGGAGAATATGGCGCGCCGTCCGCGTCGTTTAACCCCGCGAGAATGTGCCCGCCTGATGGGTTTTGAAGCGCCGGGCGAGGCCAAACTGCGCATTCCGGTTTCCGATACGCAGGCCTACAAGCAGTTCGGCAACTCGGTAGTGGTGCCGGTATTTGCTGCGGTGGCACAACTGTTATTGCCGCTGATTGAACAGCACGCCGCGCAAAAGGCGTAGCGATTCAGGACCACAATTTTATTTAGGGCCGCGCTTTATGCTGTTTTCCGCCTAATCGCGCCCGCTGTCACCAAACTGTCACGCGTGCTGCCAATACTCCTGTTTTATTTTTTGGAGGCGTGTGATGTCACTTCTGTCTGTTATCACTCTGCCGTTGCGGTTACGCGCGCGGTTCTCCCCGCGTATTCCGCTGTGGCTCACCAGTTTACGTAGCCAGTTTTTGCTGTTCATTGCGCTGTTCTGCTTGCTGCAGTTTGCCGGCGTGCTGCTACTGAATACCCACGTTAACCAGACGCAAACCTCGTTGCAGCAGGCGAATCAACTGCGCGAACGTCTGGCCCTGCTGGATAAAGCGCGCATCGAACTGCTCACCGCCAGTGATAACAGCCATCGCGCCGGTATTTATCTGATGCAGGATCAACAAAGTGGCTCGGTGGATAGCTGGAAAAGTCTGGCGGCGGCAGCCGATGACTCGTTGAAACAGGCGCAACAACAGTTCGCCGCCTACCACGCCCATGCGGATAGCCCGCTGGCGCAAGGTTTTACCATGCTAGCGGCAGGATTGCAGGAGCAGCTGAAAGGATTAGCGGCCAACGACATCAACGCCTTTTTTATGGTGCCGATGCAGGCATTTCAGCAGCAGTTTAATGATGCCTGGTTCAGTGAAATCGAGCAGGCCAATCAGCAGCTCAGCAGCGTGAATCAAAACACCCTCAGCACCTTGAAGCAGAGCCGCAATCTGTCGCTGATGGTCAGCGCGATACTGATGGCGCTGTTAGTGCTGGCGTCCAGCCTGCTGATGCGCGGCGTATTGTTGCCGCTGCGTCGCGCGAATGCGCAGCTGGAACAGATCGCCACCGGTGATCTGGTCGATGCGCAAAACCTTCCGCGTCGTCAGTCGCTGGAAACGCGCCAGCTGTTCCAGTCAATCGAGACCATGCGGCGCGGCTTGCAGCAGATTGTGCGCGACATCAACACGGTGGCGGTCAGCGTGGCCGCCGGCGCAGAAGATATGCAGCAGTACAATGAGAAAGTGATGCAGCAACACCAGCAGCAAAATGCCAGCTTCCATCATCTGTCGCAGCGCTTAGATCGCGTTTCTGAAGAGGTGGAGATTGGTGCCCAGTTCTCGCAGCAGGCGACGCAGGAAGCGCAATCTGCCGATGCGTTGATGCGTAACTGCGCACTGGAAGTCGATAAGATGGAAACCCAGATGCAGCAAATTGTCACCGCGTCGGATGATATCGCCGGGATTGTTGGCATGCTGGATGACTTGTCGATGCAGACGCGTTTGTTATCGCTGAATGCCGCAATTGAGTCGGCACATGCCGGCGCTTACGGACGCAGCTTCTCTGTCGTCGCCAAAGAGATGGGTTTGCTCTCGCAGCAAAGCGGTGCCTCGACGCGCCAGATTGACGGATTGATTCAGCATACGCAGCAACATGTGCATGCTGGCTTCGATAAGGTGAAAGCGCTGGAGGTGCTGTTCGCGCAGATCGGCAGCGCGGTGTCTGGCGTGGTGACGCAGTTGAACGAGCTACAGCACAACAGTGCTGCGCAGAGTCATCGGGTGAAAAAGATTGCGCTGGAAGTGGTGGAGATGAGCGGACAGCTGCAGCAGAACGAAGCGCTTAACGCCCATCAGGTGCAATCGGCAGTGCAATTGCGCGCCTTATCGGACCGCCTAACGCAGCGCGCGCAGCAGTTCCGTATTTAATCTGCAGGCATAAAAAAACCCGTCAGTGACGGGTTTTCTGCTTATTTCTTCTTCTTACTTTTCTTCAGCAGTGCACGAATCTGCTTCAGTTCCGCAGCGGAGAGCTGATCTTCCACCGCTTCCTGAGTATCCAGACTATCAATGGCCGGTTGCGCACCCGCATCTAAACTGGCCTGCAGGCGATTAACGATCTCCTGACTCATGGAGATTTGGTTATCGGCGGCTAACTGTTTGATGTGCTCTTTCAGTGCCGGGTCAATTTTGATGGTTAAGTTAACTGTCTCGGTCATTTTCATACTCCCTTTTGATTTACAACAACGTAGCGGAAGCAGATGAAACTTAACAGACTGTCATAAAAATTTAATATTACGAGTGTATAGGGCTGAAATCTCTTAACACCGACTCATCGATGGAGGTCAAATTGCCCTGCAGCTCGGCGCAAAGTTTGCCCATGTAGTGGACGAGAAAATCGGCGTTATGTTCCGCCAGCAGGCGTCCAGCTTCGGTTTGCATGGTTTGCGGTAAACCCAATAGCTTTTTCTGGAAGTGATCCAAGGTCCACTTCACATCATCCAGTTCGCGATCCTTTCCTAACGGATCTTCGCTATCAAACAGCGGACGACCTAACGCGCCCGCCGTATAGAAAACGCGCGCCAGGCCGATAGCACCTAATGATTCGAGACGATCGGCATCCTGCACGATTTTCGCTTCCAGCGTTTGCGGCGCGATACGCGCACTAAAGCTATGAGCCTGCACCGCGTGCGCAACGGCATCCAGCCGTTCGAACGGGAAGTCGGGGAAATCTTGCTGCAGTATGCGGCGCGTCTCTTCCGCGGCATAAGTTGACGCTAAATGACGTTCGGGATGGTTTTTCGGCAGGTTGACCACATCGTGAAAATAGCAGGCGGTCATCACGACCATAGGATCGGCGTCACTGTGCTGCATGATGCGCTTAGCACTCATCCAGACGCGGCGTAGGTGCGCGATATCGTGGGCTTTGTCGTCGTGCAGCCAGTTGAGCTGCAGCCAATTCTCGTAGCGTTGTTGCCATTGAGTAAGTGACATCGTGCTTCTCCTGTTATTGCTGTTATCTACGTTCCTGCGGACATCATAGCGGCCTGGTCATGACACTTTTTTTACATCCGTCCAGGCGGTGCCAGGCGTAAAAATGAGATCCCGATCTTGTTATAACGCTGTTAACGCCGCTTGCACAGCAGCCATTGCGATTTCGGTATTTCCTTAGTGCGTTTTAGTTAAATAACTCTGTTCAATAGGTTTAATATATTCGCGTCATCAACAAATTTCGCTTTAGGGATAAATTCCAGATGTCTATGCTAATAAATGGGGCTTCTTAGAGGCAGATCAACACGGCATAATCTGAAAAGGTTCCCATAATGGCCTTTATAACGTACTGTATCTGGAAAATTTATGGCTTCTGATCCCTTGCAAAGTCCTTTTCAGCACACATTTTGCTTATGAACCATTTTTTACATCTAAAATTGCCAGAATAGCCTGATACTAAGTCGACAAATTATTAAGCAAACTGATTCAAACCCATTATGCTAGCTCTCGCATCTACGGATGTTAGGGGATTCTTCGCAGTTTCCGGGTTTGTGACACATTAAGAGGTATGCAATGAAAGAACGGCCGATTCTTTTTTCCGAACAGCGGGTACGCGCCCTGCTGGTTGGCCAGCAAACGCAGACCCGGCGCATTATGAAAACTCAAGCCTTTGGTCCGGGTCAGGATCATCATGAGGGCGTACACGCATTTGATGTCAGTGCCAATCATCTGCACGGCTATAAATTGATGTCGATGACCGATGTCAGTTCGCACTGCCCATTTGGTCAGGCGGGCGATGGTTTGTGGGTACGTGAAACCTGGCGCGGCCCGATCGTGCCGGAGGCGATGCTGGCGGATTACGAACGCGATCCTCTGCCGTTCCGCAATGCGGCTTACTGCCAATATCGCGCTGACAGCAATGAATTGGGACAGCTGGATGAGAATATGCAGAATGCCGAGCAGTTTGGCTGGCAAACCGCGATTCATATGCCGCGCTGGGCCAGCCGCATCGACCTGCAAATCACCTCGGTGCGAGCCGAGAAGATTCAGGACATTAGTGAAGATGACATCATGGCGGAAGGCGTGCAGACCGATTCGCACTTCCTGAATAACTTTTTCACCATGAATATGAATTCCGAATCGCCAAAAGAAGCGTACCGCAAAGCGTGGCAGAAACAGTACGGCGCCACCAGCTGGGAAGTGAACCCGTGGGTTTGGGTGATCGCGTTCCAGCGGGTTGAACGATAAGACGTCCCCTCCCCCTAACCCTCTTCCGCGGGCGGGCGAGGGAACCGTTTTTAGCGATGTAGAAGTTTGGGGAGCACGTGAAGATTTGCACAGCAAGCTCCCTCTCCCGCCTGCGGGAGAGGGTTGGGGTGAGGGCAAACTTACTTTCCTGCTTTGCCACGCCAATCACAGACAAATCCCCCATTAACTGGTTGAATCTCCGGCTTTGATTCCGCGCTGGTAATTTCCCCTTTGCCGCGCCAGGATACTGTTTTCGTCTGAAGAGTGAGTGACGCAATGTTCAAATGGCCGTGGCATGCGCAAATAGAGACTTCAGTACTGGCGCTGCCCTGGCAACAGGCGCTGGCGCAGCCGATCTTTTCACTGCTCGATCCTGATGAAAAAACCGCGCTGGTTACGCTGGCGCAACGCTTCCTGCAGCAGAAAAAAATCTCGCCTCTGCAAGGCCTGCAACTCGATGAACTGTTACTGACGCGTCTGGCGCTGCTGTTCTGTTTGCCAGTGTTGAAGCTCGGTCTCGAATGGCTCGATGGCTTTCATGAAGTGCTGATCTATCCTGAACCTTTCAATGTCGACGATCGCTGGGAAGATGATAACGGCCTGGTGCATCACGCGCCGGCGGTGCACGCTGGACAAAGCTGGACGCAAGGTCCGGTGGTGCTGAATGCGCTGGATATTCAGGATTCGCTCGATCTCTCCGGTTTTAACCTGGTGATCCACGAAGTGGCGCATAAACTCGATGCGCGCGGCAGCGGCTATACCAGCGGCATTCCGGTGATGGCGCTGCGCGATGTCGCCAGTTGGGAGAAAGACCTGCTGCAGGCAATGGCGGAGATTGAAGCGGAAGTTGAATTAGTCGGTGAACAGGCGGCGACCATCGATCCTTACGCCGCCAGCGATGCGGCTGAATGTTTTGCGGTGCTGTCGGAGTATTTCTTCAGCGCACCGGATTTACTGGCTAACCGTTTCCCGGCGATGTATCGCCATCTGCAGCAGTTCTATCGTCAGGATCCCCTGGCGCGACTGGCGATGCTAACAGCAGAACCTGCTTAAATCGCGATCGCTTTGTACTAATGCTAGCCAGTTGAATACAAATGTGTTTTAAGCTGTTGACACCTGCAAGGGGCGCCATTAATATTCGCCTCGTTCACACGATTCCTCTGTAGTTCAGTCGGTAGAACGGCGGACTGTTAATCCGTATGTCACTGGTTCGAGTCCAGTCAGAGGAGCCATATTTAGAGAAGCCCGCTTAGGAAACTAAGCGGGCTTTTTGCTTTTACACTTCCGTCCAGCCGCGCAGCAGGTTGTGATACATGTTCAGCAGCGACAACAGCTCTGCGCTATCACCGTGACGCGCTTTGAGGCTTTGAATATTGCGATCCAGCTCGAACAGCATGGCACGCTGTTTATCGTCGCGCACCATCGACTGAATCCACAGGAATGAAGCGACGCGCGCACCCTGGGTAACCGGCGTGACGCAATGCAGGCTGCTCGACGGATACAGCACCAGATGGCCCGCTGGCAGTTTCACCTTGTGCTGACCATACGTGTCTTCAATCACCAACTCACCACCTTGGTAGCTTTCAGGTTCGCTGAGGAACAGCGTGGCGGAGAGATCGGTTCGCATCCAGCCCGCCGCGCCGTTATGGCGTACCGCGCCATCGACATGAAAACCGTAGGTTTCGCCCTGCTCATAACGGTTAAACAGCGGTGTGGAAATCGATCGTGGTAATGCAGCGGAAAAGAACAGCGGGTTGTTGTTCAGCGCCTGCATCACTGCAGTTTGCAGGCGATCGTACAGTGGCGTGCGGGTATCGATCTGCTGATTGTTTTTCACCGTCGCGCCCTGGCTGCCGACCGTCGCCCTTCCGTCGATCCATGCGGCCTGTTGCAGCAGCGTGCTAAAACTCGCTACCTCTTCCGGCGTCAGTACAGCAGGAATGTGATACATCATCGCGTTGTTCTCTCAAAAATTGTGGGGCGCGCACGCCCCACGACGTTAACTTAGAAATGCACGTTTGCCGTCAGCAGGAAAGTCCGTGGCTCGCCTGGATGGTAGCGATAACCGCTCTTATTGATTGACGCAACATAGTTGGTGTCAAACAGGTTGTACACGTTGAGCTGCAGATCGAGGTTGTTGTTCACCTTGTAGCCCAGTTTGGCATCGGCGACCCAATAACCTTCGGTGTGATCCGGCGTACCGACCGCACCATCGCTGCCGCGACGCAGGCTGCCCACATAACGCGCACCGGCACCGACTGAAATCGCATCGGTTGCCTGATAGTTGGTCCACAGCGTAAAGGCGTGCTTCGGCGTGTAAGCCAGCGCAGAAGATCCATCCTGCGATACGCTATCCCCTTCGGTCACTGACGCATGCTGTAGGGTATAGCCGGCGATCACTTCCCAATCTGGCGTGATGTTGCCAGTGGCTGAGAGCTCATAACCTTCCACACGTTTTTTACCGGCTTGCGAATAGGTGCCGTCGTCATTAGCGGTGACTTCATTTTCAATATCGGTACGGAACAGCGCTGCATTCAGCAACAGACGTTTATCCAGCACCTGCCATTTAGTGCCCACTTCGCTGGACTTGGCTTTCTGCGGTTTGAAGTCGGTGCGGTTGGCGCTGTTGCCAGTGCCGCCCGCGGCCAGTGCAAAGCTGCTGCCGCCTGGCGGTTGCTGAGAAATGGCATAGTTAACATAGACGTTGCCCTGCTCGGTCAGACGATAAAGCGCACCGGCTTTCCAGTTCACCAGATTGCCCGATTTCGCGGTATCCACGGTGGTAACCGGCGTATTGCGCGGCACGCCAGCTGGGCACGTCAACGCACCGCGTCCGGTGCCGCCACAGGCGGTCGCGCTGTCATATTCAGTGTGATAGTTATCGAGACGAATGCCGCCGTTTAGTTCAAAACTTTTGGTTATCGCGAGCGTATCAAAGGCGTAAATGCCTGCGGTATCGGTTTGCCCGTTAGCATTGGCACCATTCCTGTCCAATCCACCCACCGAAATGCTGCTGATAGGATGGTAGATATTAACCGATGGCGGCGTAATCGCATTGACGCCGTAGTTGGTTTGATTTTCACGCGTAAACTCCACGCCCGCGCTGACATCGTGCCCAACCGAACCGGTGTAAAACTTCGAGGTGATGTTGGTTTGGTTGGAGAGAATGCGGTTGCTGATGTCTTTGGTGTTCGCCAGGCGCGACCAGCTCCAGCTATTCACATCGTTCCGGTTCGGGGCAGTGATATTGGTGGCGCCGCCCATCACCGCCGTCAGCAGATATTCCTGCTTCACGCGCGACCAACGTGTGGTATTGCGGATGGTGGTGCTGTCGTTGATATCGTGCTCAAAGCGTATGGTGGCGCTGTCGGTGGTCGATTTATCAAAGTCAGAATCGGTGCCGTAATAGTTACTGGTCGCGACTTTGCCAGAATTGTTCAGTGCCGATGTCGCCGCATTCGGCGCCGAATAGCCCGGCAGGCCAATGGTTGGAATGCCGCCATCGGGCGTATTGTTTTGATGCACATGCAGATAGTTGAGGTACAAGCGCGTTGCAGTATCCAGACCCAACGCCAGCGATGGCGCAACGCCATAACGCTCGTTCTGCACGTTATCACGCGCCGCATCGTGAGTTTTCTCACCCATCAGATTGAGGCGGAACGCGGCGTTGTCGTTAATCGCCTGGTTGTAATCCAGCGTGCCGCGACGCATCCACGCGCTGCCAACGCTGACTGAGGCGTCGAGCCCGGTATCGAGGCGCGGCTGTTTGCTGATCATATTAATCGAACCTGACGGCGCGCTGCGTCCGTAATCGGTGCCCGATGGCCCTTTAATCACTTCAACCTGCTGAGTGTTGAAGGTATCGCGCGCCACGCTACCAATATCGCGAATACCATCAACGTAAATGCTGTTGGAGGTATCAATGCCACGCATATACACCGCATCACCGGTAGTAGAACTGCCGTTTTCCCCCGCATAGAACGCGCCCACGCCCGGCACGTTTTTCAGCGCGTCGGTAAGATTGGTTACGCCCTGATCTTTAATCACCTGATCCGGAATCACCGTCATGGTGCGGGTGGTATCCACCAGCGGACGATTGAATTTCGGATCGGCAGATGCGTTGGGGGCATACAGCGATGGCGTATGCGCTTCAACCACTAAGGTATCGTCAGATTTTTTGTTGGCATTTTCTGCCGCTAATGCGGCAGCAGGAGAAATACCAATGCAAAGCCCGGTGAACAGGGTCAACGAATTGAAGCTGCCAAACGGCAGGGTGCGATTTTTATCCATTTTTAAGGGAGTGAGTTTCTTGTAATGATTGACGCGCACATCACATCAGCGGAGGGCCTGGCGCAGAAGCATTCCGGCGGCAAGGCGTTGAGCTGGCGTGACACCCAAATGATAACGCCAATGGTTATCATTTACTTTTCTATCTTACACGCACGCCGCGAGTTAGGAATACATTTCTTTACGAGAAAATTACGGAATCAAGACAATTGATAGAGAGTGTGAAAATCTGATGAATTTTTTTGAACGAAGGGTCAAATTTCAGGCATAAAAAAACCCGCTGGCTAGAGCGGGTTCTTTATTCAACAGCGCACAGCTCATTCCAGTAGCTGTAGCGGATGACATGGTGCAGGCGCTCATCTCTCATAGTAACGATACACCGAAGGATGGAACTCAACACCGTACAGCTGGCTGATGGGAATCAGCAGGTCGATATGATTACTGAGATCGAATTCGCGCTCTTCTGCGGGTCCAGTCTCGCCATTGATCAGTTGGTTAAACCACTGCTGCAAGAGGTGTTTCATTGTCAGCTTCTCCACAAATGATTGACGCTGACAGTAAACCGTATTCTCTCCTATAACCAAACCGATTAGTTGTGCGCTTCATTGCCAATTAATGCATATACGTAGAGCCCACAATGGGCACCAGCCAATGCCCTATCCCCTGCTCTTCGCCATCATCTTGCGGTAATTGTTCAGCCATTTGCCGCTGTTGAGTCGCCACCAGAAAAATACGCCGCGCACCGTCCAGTCGAGGAACATGCCGAGCCACACGCCTATCACGCCCATTCCCAACACAATCCCAAGGAAATAACCTGCTACGACGCGGGCGCCCCACATGCTAAACATTGACACATACATGGTGTAACGCGCATCGCGCGCGCCTTTCAGGCTGGCGGGCAGCACCCATGAAGCGGTCCAGATCGGCATAAAGGCGGCATTCAGCCAAATTAAATGCTTAGTAACTGAAATGACTTCCGGATCGCGGCTGTAAAACTGCGCGAGTGTTCCGGCGAGCGGCACGGTGATCAGCGCCAGCGAACACAATCCAATCATCGCCAGCCAGAAAACGTGTTTGATTTGCCGTTCAGCCTGCATCACCTGATTCAGTCCCAACCTGCGGCCGGTAATAATGGTCGACGCCGATCCCAGCGCGTTACCCGGCAGGTTAATCAGCGAAGCAATCGAGAAGGCGATAAAGTTACCGGCGATCTCATTGGTACCCATGCCAGCAACAAAAATCTGCGTCAGCAACTTACCGCCGTTAAACAGCACCGATTCAATACTGGCGGGCACGCCAATGCCCAACACTTCCATCAGAATATTGCGGTCCCAGCGCCGGAAATAGCTGGCGATGGAGATTTTCAGGGCTGGCGTAATGCCGCGATACAGCACATAAATCGCCGCCGCCGCACCGATGTAGCGCGAAATGGTCAAGCCCAATCCGGCACCAACAAAGCCCAGCCCTTCCCAACCGAGGCAGCCGTAAATCAGCACGCTACTGATCACGATGTTGAGAATGTTCATGCCGCCGTTGATCAGCATCGGGATTTTGGTATTGCCCGCACCACGCAGCGCGCCGCTGCCAATCAGCGCAATTGCCGCTGCGGGATAGCTCCACGCCGAGGTTTGCAGATAGCTCAGCGCCAGCTCTTTCACTTTGGGATCGGCGCTGCCGGCAATCACATCAATGATCAGATGCCCCCAAAACTCGATGGCGATCACCAGCACAAACGCCAGCGCGGTCATCAATCCCAGCGACTGTCTGGTGGCGGCTCGCGCCCGTTTGCCGTTGCGTTTCGCCAGGCTGAACGCCACCACCACCGTGGTGCCGAGATCGATGGCGGCAAAGAAGGAGATGATCACCATGTTGAAGCTGTCGGCCAAACCGACGCCCGCCATCGCTTCTTTACCCAGCCAGCTCACCAAAAAGGTACTGAGGACGCCCATCAGCATCACGCAGAGGTTTTCGATAAAGATGGGCACGGCTAATGGGGTGATTTCTCGCCAGAACAACGTACGGTAAGCGCGGCGCTTGGGATACCACGCCGTGTTTCTGACCGCCCGCATCACTGCTACGCCAGGATTTTGCAAGGGATTACCAAATCACTTTGGAGAGGAAGAAGAGTAATAATGATGATAGGCCACTGAGAATTATGCAAAGTGTTTCCCCTCACCATTTAATCATTATTACAAACTTTTTGTCGCCACCACCGCAGGATCGACTGCGCCGCCCAAATAGGCGCTGCGCACGTCGTCATTATTGAGCAGCTCTGCGCCGCTGCCGCTCAGGCGAATCTCACCGTTCACCATCACATAGCCGCGATCGGCTAGCTGCAATGCATGGCGGGCATTCTGCTCCACCAGAAACAGCGTCATGCCTTGCTGGGTCAACTCGCGCAGAATGCCAAAGATCTGCTTCACCACGATCGGCGCGAGGCCAAGGCTGGGTTCGTCGAGCAGCAACAGTTTGGGTCGACTCATCAGCGCGCGCGCAATCGCCAGCATCTGCTGCTCGCCGCCCGAGAGCGTCATGGCGCGCTGCTTACGCCGCTCCAGCAGGCGCGGAAACAGCTGATACATGCGATCTTTGTCCTCTTTAACAAAACGTTCGCCGATAGCGATGGTGCCCATCAGCAGGTTCTCTTCCACCGTCATATCAGGAAAGATGCGTCGTCCTTCCGGAGCCTGCGCAATGCCGCTGGCCGCGATGAAATGCGTCGAACGCTGGCTGATCGCTTCGCCGCGCAAGCGAATCTCGCCGCTGGCAATGCGCGGCTGACCAAAGATCGACATTAGCAGCGTGGATTTTCCCGCGCCGTTAGCGCCGATCAGCGCCACGGTTTCGCCCTGATTCACCGTCAACGACACCTGTTTCAACGCCTGCAAAGGACCGTAAAACACATCGACTTGCTCAAAAGCCAGCATCGGTTCAGCCATGATCGCTCTCCTCTTCTGCGCCGAGATAGGCGGCAATCACTTTGGGATCGTGACGAATTTGCTGCGGCGTGCCCTGGGCAATCACATCGCCATGATCGAGCACTACGATGTGATCGGAAATGCGCATCACCATTGACATGTCGTGTTCAATCAGCAACACGCTGATGCGATGGTCGGCGCGCAGACGATGTAAAATCGCGCTCAACGCCTCGGTTTCCACCGGATTCAGCCCAGCCGCCGGTTCATCCAGACAAATCAGTTCCGGTCGCGTACACATGGCGCGCGCGATCTCCAGCCGCCGTTGCTGACCGTAAGAGAGCGTACCCGCCAGGCGGTTGGCGCTGGCGACCAAATCGACGTTTTCCAGCCAGTAAAAAGCGCGATCCAGCGCGCGATTTTCTGCTTCACGGTAGCCGCGCGTGTTCAGCACGCCCGCCAGCAGCTGACGATTGACCTGCATATGCTGAGCTACCAGCAGATTCTCAATCACCGACATTTCGCGGAACAGCCGGATATTTTGAAAGGTACGCGCCAGCCCGGCGCGGTTCACCAGATGCGCGCCGCCAAACATCTTGTACCAAAGCCGCGAGCCGAGCCGTGTAGGATTGATCCAGTCACCTGCATGAATTTTTTGCCCCAGCACCTGAATCACATCAGTGCTGCGCTGATTGGCGTTAAGCACAATGCGTCCGCCGGTGGCGCGATAAAAACCGGTCAGGCAGTTGAACACCGTGGTTTTACCGGCACCGTTAGGACCAATTAATGAGGTCACCGAACCGCGCTCCACCGCCAGGCTGACGTCATTCAGCGCCTTGATGCCGCCAAAGCGCATCATCAGGTTGTCCACTTGCAGGATGGCATCACTCATGGCGCACTCCTTTTCGCAGTGGCACGCCAACGCGTGCGGTGCGCACCAGCCCACGTGGCCGCCAGATCATCATCAGCACCATTAGCATGCCGAACAGCAGCACGCGGTATTCGGCAAAGCTGCGCAGCAGTTCCGGTGCCACCGTCAGCACAAACGCCGCCAGCACCACGCCGAGCGTCGATCCCATCCCACCGAGCACCACAATGGCGAGAATCAGCGCCGACTCAAAAAAGGTAAACGAGGTGGGATTAACGAAGCCCTGATAGCTGGCAAAAAACACTCCGGCGATGCCCGCCGTTGACGCGCCCAACATAAAGGCTGAAAGCTTAACCAACACATGGTTAAGCCCCATCGCGCGGCAGGCAATCTCTTCTTCACGCAGCGCTTCCCAGGCGCGGCCAATCGGCATACGCGTCAGGCGATGCTTGATCCACAGCACCAGCAACACCACCAGAACCAGCACAACATAGATAAAGATAAATTTCATATTCGGGTTGTAAGTGACGTGCAGAAACTCGTGATACGGCACGCCGCCATCGCGCGCGCGGCGGGCAAACTCGAGGCCAAAGAAGGTCGGCGACGGCACGGAAACCCCGTTCGGGCCGCCGGTAAAGGCGACCCAATTGGTCAGCACCAGACGAATGATTTCACCAAAGCCGAGCGTAACGATCGCCAGATAATCGCCGTGCATGCGCAGCACCGGGAACCCGAGCAGCGCGCCAGCAAAAGCTGCCAGCAGCGCCGCCAGCGGCAGCATGCTCCAGAAACCCAATCCGAAATATTGATAGCCAAGCGCCAGGCCGTACGCTCCGATGGCATAAAAAGCCACGTAGCCGAGATCAAGTAATCCGGCGAGCCCAACCACAATATTCAAGCCCAACCCGAGCAGCACATAAATCAGGCCGAGAATCGCCACCGTCAGCAGATATTTACTGGAGAGAAACGGAAAGGCCAGCGCCACGATCAGCAGCAGCGGCAATATCCAGCGCAAACGCGAACGATAGCCGGGCTCGCGCACGTAAACCCCGTCATCGCTGCTGGCAAACTTGCGCATGATGCGCTGACCAACAGGCGCGTGCAGAAACAAACTGAACAGCAAACGCCCCGCCATCACCACCGCCACCAGCAGCGCCACGCGCTGTGGCGACAGTTTGAAGCTGTAACCGTCGAGCACCACGCCAACAATCGGACCAAATACCACCAGCGCCACTAACCCCGCCAGCAGCGTATCGAGCAGCGCCTGGCGCACAGGATTTTGCGTCATTGCATTCATCGAGGCTTCCTCACACTTTAGCGACCAGCGGACGTCCCAGCAGTCCTTGCGGGCGGAAGATCAAAATCACCACCAGCAGCGAAAACGAGAACACATCTTTGTAGTCAGAATTCACCATCCCGGCGAACTGCGCTTCCGCGACGCCCAGCAGCAATCCTCCAAGCATCGCGCCCGGCAGCGAACCGATGCCGCCGAGCACTGCGGCGGTGAACGCTTTGATGCCAATGATAAATCCGGCGTAAAAATCAAAGGTGCCGTAATTCATGGTCACCAGCACGCCAGCTAATCCCGCCATCGCCGCACCAATCACAAACACCAGCGAGATAACGCGATCGGTATTGATGCCGAGAATGGAAGCCATGCGCCGATCCTGCTGCACTGCGCGGCAGATACGCCCGAGTTTGGTGTACTGGATAATCCAGGTCAGCAGCGCCATGCCGCAAAACGCCGCGATCAGGATGAAGATTTTGGTCCAGGTGATTTGCACCACGCCACCATCAAATTCCATGCGCAACACGCCGGTCAGCAACGTCGGAATGCCCTGCTGATTTGGCCCCTGACTGAGTTGCACATAGTTCTGCAAAATCAGTGACATGCCGATCGCTGAAATCAGCGGCGCAAGGCGCGTCGAGTTGCGCAGCGGTCGATAGGCGATGCGCTCAATCGCCCAGCCGTAAGCCGAGGTGACGATAATGGTGAAGATTAAGGTGCCGAATATCAGTAGCGGGAAGGAGTGAATGCCAAAAAAGCTGAGTAGCGATAAGCCAATGGCACACAGATAGGCGGAGATCATATACACCTCGCCGTGGGCGAAGTTGATCATGCCGATAATGCCGTAAACCATGGTGTAACCGATGGCGATCAGGCCATACACGGCACCGAGCGTTAAACCGTTGATCAGCTGCTGTAAGAAAAAGGCGTCCATAATGTCGTCTCGTACTCAATGGGAGCGCACACCTCGCGCTCAATCGCGAATGGCCCCGCACTGCGCGGGGCCGCGTGGCACATTACAGCTGGTGATACTTGCCTTTGTCGTCCCATTGATACACGACGTAATCCGACACCTTGAGATCGCCTTTACTGTCCCAGGCTTTTTTGCCCATGACGGTATCGACGCTGTTGGCTTTCAGCCAGTCGCTGGCCTTGGCGTTGTCTTTACCGGCTGCTTTGTAAGCGGCGGCCAGCGTCTGCACGGAGGCGTAGGCATACAGGGTGTAACCTTCTGGCTCAAATCCGCCGGCGCGGAATTTGTCGATAACCGCTTTGCCATCGGCGATGGTGCGCGGATCGTTGCCGAAGGTCATGTAGACGCCTTTGGTATATTGCGGGCCGCCTGCTGCCGTCACCATCTCTTCCGTCACAATGCAGTCACCGGAGAAGAAAGCCGCATTGACGCCCTGCTCACGCATCTGGCGCACAAGCGGACCGGCTTCCGGATGACAGCCGCCGAAATAGACCACGTCCGGTTTCAGCGCGCCGATCTTGGTTACCAGCGCATTGAAATCTTTCTCACCGCGCGACAACCCTTCATACAGCACTTCTTTTACGCCGCGCTTCTCAAGTGAGGCTTTGGTGGCATCCGCCAAACCCTGGCCGTAAGTGTCTTTGTCATGAATGATGACCACTTTCTTCGCTTTCAGTTTGTCGATGATGTAATCCGCGGCGATGGCGCCTTGCTGGTCATCACGACCACACATGCGGAATAGGGTTTTCATGCCGCGTTCGGTAATTTTTGGGTTGGTGGATCCGGGCGTGATCGCTAAAACGCCGGCCTCATCATAGACTTCCGAGGCGGGCATGGTGGATGAGGAGCAGAAGTGGCCGACCACCGCCATCACTTTATCCTGATCGACCAGTCGGTTAGCGACGGATACCGCCTGCTTCGGTTCACACGCGTCGTCGCCCTGCACCAGCACGATTTTCTCGCCGTTGATGCCGCCTGACGCATTGATATCCTCCGCGGCCTGGCTTGCGCCTTTCCAGTATTGCGCGCCGTACGTCGCATTAGGCCCAGAGAACGGACCCGCCACACCAATTTTAATATCTGCCTGAGCGTAAAAGGCCACGCTTAAACAACCTGCAATCGCCACCTTCATTGGGTGTTTTATGAATTTCAAAGACATGCTTTCAATCCTCAACGGGTCAGGAACGGAGCCATACCACGGCCTGGGAGAAATCAATTTCTGAAACTTCGGCAGAACAGAGTGCGGCCTCCAACACCCGAAGAGTCGCCATTTATGGCAACCTACTTTAAGAACCGGATAGATTCATTAAGGCCACGGTTGAAAACTAAGCAATAAGCTCGCCAATACCGCGAAGGTGGACGGTTTATTACTCGGGCATCGCTCCAGAACAGGAGACACGCGATGTAACATCCCTGCTGATCATAAACATAGCCGCGGTTACGCCACGCACCAGCACCGTGATGGTGCAGAATGCGGTCGATCACAGATTGTTCATCGTAGCGAAGGGTTTATCCGCTATGCTCTGGTGAAAACGGTCCATGTTTCTGAAGGAGAACCCATGAATACACAACGGAACGGATTGAGCAGCCAGCAAGCGCTGGACGAACTAGAACGCCTGTACGATGCAGCCGTTGACGCGCTGCGCAACGCCATTCGCGATTTCACTGCCACCGGACAGTTGCCGGATGAGGCCGCGCGTCAGCAAGGGCTGTTTGTTTATCCGCAGCTGCGCATCACCTGGCTGGGTGAAGGTCCGCAGCAAAATCGCACCCGCGCGTGGGGACGTTTTACCCATACCGGCAGCTACAGCACCACCATCACGCGCCCGGCGCTGCTGCGCCACTATCTCAGCGAGCAGCTGCAGATGCTGGAGAAGGAGTACGACGTGCTGATTGAGGTCGCGCCTTCACAGCAGGAAATTCCTTATCCTTATGTGATTGACGGCTTGTCACTGGACCGCTCAATGAGCGCCAGCATCGCACGCCATTTCCCCACCACCGAACTGTCGCAAATCGGTGATGAAACCGCCGACGGCCTGTTCCACGCCAATGCGATTTTCCCGCTGTCGCACTTTGACGCCCTGCGCACCGATTTCTCACTGGCACGCCTGCGCCACTACACCGGCACGAGTGTAGAGCACTTTCAGCCGTTCGTGCTGTTTACCAACTACACGCGCTACGTCGATGAGTTCGTGCGCTGGGCGATTGAGCAGGTGCAGGATCCCACCACGCCTTACGACAGCCTGGCCTGCGCCGGTGAAGTGGTGATCACCGCCGATACGCAAGACCCGACGGCGATGATGTCCGATCTGGCGTGGAAGAAGCACCAAATGCCCGCCTGGCACCTGACATCACCGAATCGTCGCGGCATTACGCTGGTGAACATCGGCGTGGGGCCATCCAATGCCAAAACCATCTGTGACCACCTGGCGGTGATTCGTCCGCACGCCTGGCTGATGATTGGCCACTGCGGTGGACTGCGCGAAAGCCAGACCATCGGCGACTATGTGCTGGCGCATGCCTACCTGCGCGACGACCACGTACTGGATAGCGTACTGCCGCCAGATATCCCAATCCCGAGCATCGCCGAAGTGCAACGCGCACTGTATGACGCCACCAAAGCGGTCAGCGGCATGCCCGGCGAAGAAGTTAAACAGCGCCTGCGCACCGGCACCGTGGTCACCACCGATGACCGTAACTGGGAGCTGCGCTACTCCGCTTCGGCGCTGCGCTTCAACCTGAGCCGCGCCGTAGCGGTTGATATGGAGAGCGCCACCATCGCCGCGCAGGGTTATCGCTTCCGCGTGCCTTACGGCACCTTGCTATGCGTATCCGATAAACCGCTGCATGGCGAGATCAAGCTACCGGGCCAGGCAAACCGCTTCTATGAGGGCGCAATCTCTGAGCACCTGCAGATTGGCATCTGCGCGGTAGAACTGCTGCGAGCTGAAGGCGACAAGCTGCATTCGAGGAAGCTGAGAACCTTTAACGAGCCGCCGTTTAGGTAATCATGATGAGTTCCGGCCCATGAAGGGCCGGAATCGTGCAGTAAAGCGCGTCATGACATTTTCAAAACGATATTCTGCACAAACCACGCCAGCACCAGAAGGCCGGTCGGTATCATGATTTTCCAGGTGATGCTGTTATTGAAGGCAGATATTTTATCCTCCAGCTGGTTAAATCTTTGGTCAATTCTTTCAAATCTTTGGTCAATTCTTTCAAATATTAGATCAATTTTGTCGAACTTCGGGTTGAGTTGATCCTCCATCCGCTCAAACTTTTTATCGAGACGTTGTTCAAGCGCCCCCAGCTCGCCCATAATCTCCACACGCATCACGCCCTGCTCGGCTCTGACCTTTTCGATATCCGCTTTAGTCGCAAAATGCTCTGAACGCGCGGTTAGCACCGCAACATCTGTCTGAATCTGCTGCGTGGTTTTTTCCAGCTCTTCAACCCGTTTGGTAAGTTGTTCCATTTGATGATCTCCTTTGTTACCAACGTCAAAAATAAGCGGTGGGAACACTCGAGTTGCCGTGCTAATGGGGTAATCCATCACCGAATCCTCTTCCATCGCGCTGCTCAATCTTTCCACCTCACTGTTAGTGAAACAGATTTGCGCAGCGTTAACATTCCACGATCCCGCCATTCACAGCACATTTTTTGCGGGCAGGTTCAAATAACACGCACAGCCTGGGCTGTTTTGAGAGGGAAGGAAAGTGAGCATCAAAAAGGATTGCGAAATGTCACGCAGAAAATAAACGAAGGGATGCAACAGCAGACACGGAAGCCCGAGCGGGCTTCCGTTAAGTAACATTTACGCGCTCAGCCAGCCCAGTTTGATAACAAACAGTATCGACAGAATGATCAGCGCCGGGTTGACCTCTTTAGTGCGGCCGCTCAGCAGTTTCACCACCGTCCAGGTGATGAAACCGAACGCAATACCGTTGGCGATCGAGTAGGTCAGCGGCATGGTCAGCGCGGTCACGGTTACCGGCGCGGCGGTGGTGATATCTTTCCAGTCAATATCCGCCAGGCCAGACGCCATCAGCACCGCCACAAACAGCAGCGCTGGCGCGGTGGCATAAACCGGTACGCTGCCCGCCAGCGGCGAGAAGAACAGGCTCAGCAGAAACAGAATCGCCACCACAATCGCCGTCAGGCCGGTGCGGCCACCGGCGCTGACGCCGGCAGCAGATTCCACATAGCTGGTGGTGGTTGAAGTACCAAGCAGCGAGCCGAACAGCGCGGCGGCGCTATCTGCGATCAACGCACGGCCCATTTTTGGCACGTTGCCCTGCTCATCTGCCAGACCGGCGCGCTTGGTCACACCCAGCAAGGTGCCCGTGTTATCGAACACGTCCACGAACAGGAAAGCGAAGATTACGCTCACCAAACCGACGTTAAAGGCACCGGCGATATCCAGCTGCATAAAGGTTGGCGCGATAGAGGGCGGAGCGGAGAACACGCCACCAAACGGCGTCAGGCCAATGCCCATAGAAATGAAGGTCACCACCAGAATGCCGATCAGCACCGCACCGGTAACGCGACGCGCTTCCAGCACCACAATGATGAAGAAGCCGAGCAGCGCCAGCAGCGGACCCGGTTTGGTCAGGTCGCCCAGGCCAACCAGCGTTGCTGGGTTATCCACTACGATACCCGCGCCTTCCAGCGCGATAATCGCCAGGAACAGACCGATACCGGCACCAATACCGGCACGCAGCGGCAGCGGAATGCTGTTAATAATCCACTCACGAATTTTGAAAAGCGACATGGCAAAGAAGATCACCGCCGACAAGAACACCGCGCCCAGCGCGACTTGCCAGGTGTAACCCATATGCAGCACCACGGTATAGGTGAAGAAGGCGTTGAGGCCCATGCCCGGTGCAAGTGCAATCGGATAGTTAGCGATCAGGCCCATTAACACACAGCCAATCGCCGCCGCCAGACAGGTCGCCACGAAGACCGCACCTTTATCCATGCCGGTTGCGCCGAGAATGCTCGGGTTAACAAACAGGATGTAAGCCATTGCCAGGAAGGTGGTGATACCCGCAATGATTTCGGTGCGAACCGTGGTGTTGTGCGCTTTTAGTTTGAAGAGTTTTTCTAACATCATCATCTCTCATGAGCGGAGTCGGCACGAATGCGCGCGCTCCTTGCCAATGTGGTTTACATGCTTATTGTTGTTTTGAAAGCGAAGCAAACTGGACAACAGGTTGTGAAACCTTGCGCTTTCCCCTGTCCTTATAGCAATAGCTATGCCACTCCCCTACGCAATCGATTACGTTTTCATTTGCGGCTGCGGCTAAGATTATTCTGAACCAGAATGAGGCGCGATTATGGTGCATTGCACCAGCGCCGCGCAATCGTTTTCCTACCTGACGATGGTTTGGCAAAAAGAGTGCGGCACTGCACGCTTCCGCACTCTGCCAGGCGATGGCGCTCACGTTTCTGTTGCCTTAATCAGCAGGTAAAAAACATCGGGTTACACTGCTTTTAACCCTTTCGTAACAAAAGAGGCGCATCCATGAAGCCCGCGATTCTGGTGGTCGATGATGATCGTGCAGTGTGCGAATTGCTGCACGATGTGTTGAATGAACATGTATTTACCGTTTATTGCTGCCATCAGGGTAAAGATGCGCTAGCCCTGCTCACGCTACACCCGGAAATTTCACTGGTGATGCTGGATATGATGCTGCCAGACACCAACGGCTTGCTGGTGCTGCAACAGATGCAGCGGCAGCGTCCCGATCTGCTAGTGATCATGTTGACCGGCATGGGTTCGGAAGCGGATATGGTGGTGGGGCTGGAGATGGGCGCGGATGATTACATCGCTAAACCGTTCAATCCGCGCGTGGTAGTGGCTCGGGCACGCGCGGCGCTGCGACGCTGCGGACGGCTGGTGCAGCCGGAAGCGTTAGCGGATGAAGGTTGGCAATTTAACGGCTGGCGCCTCGACGATGCGCGCTGCCAGCTGTTCAATCCACAACGCGAAAGCGTGCCGCTAACGCAAGGTGAATACACGCTGCTGCGCGCGCTGGTGGCGCATGCGCGCAAAGTATTAACCCGCGATCAGCTGCTCGAACTGACGCACAGCGAAAGCCTTGAGGTGTTTGATCGCACTATTGATGTGCTGATTATGCGGCTGCGACGCAAGATAGAAATCAATCCGCATCAACCGAGCCTGATCCGCACCATTCGCGGTCTCGGCTATGTTTTCTCCGCCGACGTGATGCGTCCGGCCTCTTCGGCACGTGAAACGCAAATCGCCTGATCCATCCAGCGCTGCATCTCGGCTAATGGCCGCGTGCCGTCCAGCGCGTTGGCGGCATGCAGATTAAAGCAGGCGCAGGTGTGCGCCAGCTTCAGCGTTTCCGTCAGCGACCAGTCTTCATGGCTGGCATAGAGCACACCGGCGCAAAACGCATCGCCCGCCCCCACGCTGCCGACGATCTCTTCTGGCGCTAAGCACCACGCCGGTTGCCAGCGCCCTTCGCCGTCCGCTTGCTGGCCCCACGCGCCTTCGGGTGCGTGGATCACCACCCGCTGACGTACGCCTTGCTGCATTAGCCATGTCGCCGCCTCGGCAAACGCAGTCGGTGCGGCAAGCCCGTGCGGCGTGCGCAAACTGATGCCGGTGAGCGATTGCGCCTCCAGTTCGTTAATCACCAGATAATCGAGCCAGCGCAGCGCAGGTACCACCAGCGGACGATATTCGCTCACGCGCGATACCAAGTCGAGTGAAGTGAGATAGCCGCGCTGCTGCATCTGTGCCAGCAGCCGTGCGCTGCGCGTGCCGTATTGATCGTCCGGCACATCAAGGCTATCCAGCAGCAGCAGATAACCGAGATGAAAGATGCGATGGGACGTGAAGACGTCGGCGAAGTGCGCCAGATCGAGCTTGCCATTGGCGCCGCGCGCATGGAAGAAGGTGCGCTGGCCATCCGGCGTGGTCATCACCTGCGTCATCGCCGTATTGATGCTTGCGATGCGCTGCACAAACTGGCGGTCGATGTGATGATCGTCCAGCAGTTGCAGAATGTAATCGCCGTCGCTGTCCTCGCCCACCATGCCGACGCCCGCCAGCGGCAGATTCAGCTGCATGCGCGCCAGCGTAAACAGCACGTTGAGCGCCGCGCCGCCGCTGCACTTCTCGCTGTGCTGAATCTCGGTTAGCCAGCCTTGTTCCGGCCAATGGCTGATGCGCTGCACGTGATCCACCAGCATGCTGCCGGCACCGATGATTCCGTTACGCACCATGCGATTATGCCCTCCCGGCGCTGCCGAATACCTGCATCTGCTGCGCCACCACGTTGGCGATGTCGCGCTCTACCGCCATCAACAACTCAGCAAAGGCGTCGTAGCGCGCATCGCGCTGGGCGATCTGCGCTTCAATCGCCCCGAGCGCCGCCTGCGACATGCCGGTATAGAAATTGATTTTGTTGATGCCAAGGCTGACGGCGCGGCGGAAATCCCCGTCGCTAATGCCGGAACCGCCATGCAGCACCAGCGGAATGCCGGCCGTCGCGCGAATCGCTGCCAGCCGGTCGAAGTCGAGTTTGGGTTCGCCTTTGTATTTGCCGTGCGCATTGCCAATCGCCACCGCCAGGCAATCAATGCCGGTGGAGTGCACAAAATCAGCGGCCTGCGCCGGATCGGTAAATTTATCGCTATCGGCCTCGCCAAACAGCGCACCGCCTTCATCGCCGCCCACCGCACCGAGTTCGGCCTCCACCGACACGCCGAGCGCGTGACACATCTTCACCACCTCGCGCGTCTGGCGCACGTTCTCCTCGTAGCTGAGCGTCGATCCATCGAACATGACCGAGGTGAAGCCAAGGCGAATCGCCTGCATCACCGCCTCAAAATGCAGGCCATGATCGAGATGCAGCACCACCGGAATAGCGTGCAGCGCCGCTTCGGTACGCACCGCGGCGACCAAATGCTCGAGGCTGACATACTTAAAATGCACTTCAGCGATGCTGATAATAAACGGCGAGCGCTGCCGCTCAGCGGCCTGATAGAGCGCGCGCAGGAAATGGGTGTCGAGGACGTTAAACGCGCCAAGCGCGTAGCCGTTCTGTTGCGCATGGGCCAAACCCTGCGCCAGTGAAATCAGTGCCATATCAGGCTCCTTTAGGCCAGCCAGCGGTGATATTCGTTACACAGCAGCCAGCGCGGTGCTTCATCTTCATCCAGCGGATTGAAGCGCGCCAGCGGCGTGAGAAACACATTGTCATGTTCGTCGTCATTGGGCATCGAGACTTCACCCACCAGCACATCGCCGTAGCCCTCTTCGCCCCAAAAGCTGTGCCAGATGCCCGGCAACAAGGTAACGCTTTCGCCCGGCGATAAACGCAGCTGCGAACCGGCGGCGTGGGTTTGGCGGATGCCATCGAGTGTGACGTTAACCGCCGTATCAGCCAGCTGATTGCCCGCACGGTTATGCAGCGTGACGATCAGATTGCCGCCGCCGCGATTGATAATGTCTTCCATCTTTTGCGGGTGATAATGCAGCGGCGTGACCTGCCCTTCGCGCACATGCATGATTTTTTCGGCATAAGGTTTGGCCCACGGCTGACCACCCCGCGAACCGTTGCGCAGTGTGAACAGGGTTAAACCGGTTTGATTGAAATCGTCAGCGCCGAAGCTGGTGACATCCCAGCCAAGATGCAGCGCCAGCAGTTCATCGGCGTCATGTTTATCGAGCGCGCGCCACTGGCTGAGGCCGTAATCGGCCCACGGCGGCAGATGCACATCCTGACGCATAAAGAATTCGCGGGTGCGTTGTAGGATCGCATTCACTTCTGAGCGTTGCATCTTCACCTCCTTTCCACGCTGGCCCTCACCCCAGCCTTCTCCCGCAAGCAGGAGAGGGCGCTATTTGTCCCCTATCCCATTTATGGGAGAGGGTTAGGGTGAGGGACAGCGGCTGATTACTTCACCGTCCAGCCTTTGTAGCTGCTGACGCTGTTACGATCGATCATCGTCACCGGAATCAGCACCGGCTTATCTGGCGCGGGCTTGCCCTGCAGGATGTCATAGCCGATCTCCACCGCTTTCGCCGCCATCACCTGCGGGTCCTGCGCTGGCGTGGCCACGAACAGCGAGCCTTTGCGTTTCAGCGCCTCTTCACCGTCTGGCGATCCATCGACGCCGACAATAAAGAACTCATTGCGCTGCGCCTGTTTCGCCGCCAGATCGGCACCAATCGCCGTTGGGTCGTTAATCGCGAACACTGCATCAATCTTTGGATTGGCCGACAGAAGGCCGGTCATCACTTCGAGGCCACCTTCGCGGCTGCCTTTGGCGTTCTGGTTGTAGGAGAGCAGCTTGATGTCCGGATGGGTTTTCAGCTCGGTCATGCAGCCTTCGACACGGTTCTGCACCGCAGAAACCGGCGGTCCATTGATGATCACCACGTTGCCTTTGGCCTTCAGGCGGTCGGAGATGTATTTACACGCCATGGCGCCAGCGGCGGTGTTATCGGAGGTGATAGTGGCGTTAGCGCCGTCTGCCGCCACGTCGACCGCCACCACCACAATCCCGGCATCACGCGCACGTTTTACCGCGGGCGCGATACCTTTGGAATCGGCGGCGTTAAGGATGATCATGTCCACTTTAGCGGCGATGAAGTTGTCAATCTGCCCCACCTGCTGGCCGAGATCGTAGCCGCTGGAGACCAGCGTCACGTTGACCTTGTCGCCCGCCAGTTCACGCGCTTTCAGCTCGGCACCTTTGGTGATCTGCACGAAGAACGGGTTGGCGAGATCGCCGACGGTCACACCAATGGATTTCAGCTCTTTGGCCTGCACCAATGGCGCGCTCAGAAGCGTAGCCGCCAGCAGTCCGGTTAGAATCGGATTAAAACGCATAGTCGATGTTCTCCTGCTTTTTGGTTTTTATGATTAGTGCTCGCTGTCCCCCATCCCGGCCTTCCCCCGCAAGCGGGGGAAGGAGACGTTGCCACATGCAGCTTCAGTACGAGCATATGGCAGCATCTTCCTCCCCCACTTGTGGGGGAGGACCGAGGAGGGGGACAGCCAGCACAGTCTGGGACAGCCAGCACCTTCTAAAACAGCCAGCACCTTGTAACTCAACCCACGTGATGCCGCGTCCGGTACTTATCGATCAACACCGCGATAATGATCACCGCGCCCTTAATCACTAACTGCCAGAAATAGGAGACGCCCATCAGCGTCATCCCGTTATTCAGCGTGGCGATAATCAGCGCACCAATCAGCGTGCCGGTGATGGTGCCGATGCCGCCGACAAAGCTGGTGCCACCGAGGATCACCGCCGCTATCGCATCCAGCTCGTAACCGACGCCAAGGTTGCCGTTGGCGCTGTAGAGGCGCGAGGCGCTCATCAATCCGGCCAGCCCCGACAGCAAGCCGCTCATGGCGTAGACAAACAGCAGCACCACGCTGACTTTGATGCCGGTCAGGCGCGCCGCCTGCACGTTGCCGCCAACGGCATAAATGTGTACGCCTAAGGTAGTGCGGCGCAGAATGAACCAGCACAGCGCGATCACCGCAAAAGCGATGATGATCAGCCACGGCACCGGCCCGAGATAGCCGTTGCCTATCCACTCAAAGTTGATGTCGGAGTTGATCACCGTGGTGCCGTTGGCCAGCAGATAAGCCGAGCCGCGCATCGCGGTGTAGGTACCAAGCGTGACAATAAAGGGCGGCAGCCCCGCCCACGCCACCAGAATGCCGTTGAATAACCCCATAATCAGCCCGGCACCTAACGCCGCCGGGATCGTCAGTGACGCAAATGCCGGATCGAGCGACACCGCCATCGCCACCACCGCCGTGGTGCCGAGCATCGAGCCGACCGACAAATCGATGCCGCCGGTGAGAATGACAAAGGTCATGCCCGCCGCCAGCACGATGTTGATCGAGGCCTGACGCGTAATGTTGAGCAGATTGCCCTCGGTGAAGAAGTTCGGCGTGACAAAGCCAAATACCGCCACGATCAGGATCAAAATCGGCAGGATGCCGACGGTTTGCAGCAGGTCACTCATTAACGCGCGCTTGAGGGTGGGACTTTTTACGCGTGCGGATTCACTGGTCATTGCGCTCTCCTCAGGCCTGAACCGGCTGCGCGCCGGTGGCCAGTGTCATAATGTTTTCCTGGCTAATCTCTGCCCCACTCAACTCACCGGCGATGGCGCCTTCACGCATCACATAAACGCGGTCGCTCATGCCCACCACTTCCGGTAACTCGCTGGAGATCATTAAAATCGCCACGCCCTGCTGCGCCATCTGCTGCATCATGCGGTAGATTTCGCTCTTGGCGCCGACATCAACGCCGCGCGTCGGCTCATCAAGAATCAGGATGCGCGGCGCAATCGCCACCCAGCGTGATATCAGCAGCTTCTGCTGATTGCCGCCGGACAAGCCGCCCGCGCGCACCTGCGCATGCGGCACGCGGATGTTCAGCGCATCAATCGCCTCGCTGGCAATCTTCTGCCCTTTGCGCCGATTGAGCAGGCCGTAGCTGGCATCGCGCTCCAGCGTCGCCATCACAATGTTGTCCTGCGCCGCCAGTTCGAGGAACAAACCCTGCTCTTTGCGGTTTTCGGTGAGAAAACCGATGCCGCGTGCGATGGCGTCGCGCGGCGAGTGAATCTGCACTTTCACGCCGTCGATCCAGATCTCACCGCCGCTCGGTTGATGCACGCCAAAAATCAGCTGCGCCAGTTCGCTGCGTCCGGCGCCGACCAGCCCCGCCAGCCCGACAATCTCGCCGGCACGCACCGACAGGCTGCTGGGACGCACTTTGTTTTTGTCGCACAGGTGATTGACGGCGAGACGGATGTCGCCGAGCGGAATATCGCGGTCTTTGTTGAACAGATCGCTGAGCGGACGCCCCACCATCATGCGCACCAGCTCGCTGGCGTTGAGCTGCTCGCGCGTCAGGCTGCCGACGTACTGCCCATCGCGCAGCACGCTCACGCGATCCGACAGCTCATACACTTCCGCCATGCGATGGCTGATGTAGATAATCGCCATGCCTTCGCTGCGCAGCCGTTTAATCAGCGCAAACAGCTGCTCGGTTTCACGATTGGAGAGCGCGGCAGTCGGCTCATCCATCACCAGAATGCGGCTGTTGCGGTGCAGCGCGCGGGCGATTTCCACCTGCTGCTGCTCGGCAATACTCAGGCGGCTCACGAGATCGGTGGCGCTGAACTGCGCACCCAGGCGATCAATCACCCGCTGCGCCTCTTCCGCCATCTGGCGACGCTTCACCAGGCCTCCACGCGTGATTTCACTGCCGAGAAAGATGTTCTCCGCCACCGTCAAATTGGGTGCCAGATTGATCTCCTGATAAATCAGGGTGATGCCCGCCGCCAACGCCTCTTTTGGGCCTTTTATAACATACGGCTGGCCGTCGATAAGAATTTCCCCGCTGCTGGCGGTATAGGCGCCGGCCAGAATTTTCATCAAAGTACTTTTGCCCGCGCCGTTTTCGCCCATCAGCGCATGCACTTCACCGGGCCAGACCGTGAGATCCACGCCCTTGAGCGCATAGAAGTTGCCGAAGCGTCGGGTGATTCCCCGCATGGAGAGTATCGGTGTGGCATCCATTTACAGACTCCTGCTGGCAAAGGTTGCAGCGAGTAAAACCTGCTTAGATAAATGGAAAATGTCAGCGGCCATTCATATTTGTCATATTTCGCCCCGATCGCGCTTCTATACTCGCCAGCAGTTGAGCGGTAAGGAGTGGCAGCCATGAGTCACAGTCTGCACTGGCACGCGGGCGCGCGCAGTCGCCTGCTGCTGTTTAATCTGCTGGTGATGTCAGTGACGCTGGCGGTGAGCCTGGTCGCGATTTTTGGATTTCGCCACGCAGGTCACATTCAGGAACAGGCGCAGGCACAAACGCTGGCCGATATGAACGGCAGCCTGGCGCTGGCGCGCGACACCGCCAATGTGGCCATTGCGGCGGTGCGGTTATCGCAGGTGGTCGGCGCGCTGGAGTATCAGAGCGAATCGGCGCGCCTGCAGCAAACGCAGCGGGAACTGCAACAGTCGCTGAGCTTGCTGGCAAGTGCGCCGCTGGCGGCACAGCAGCCGCAGCTGCTAGCGCGTATTCGTGAGCGCAGCCAGACGCTGGAACAAACCATTAATCAATTGCTGCGCGCCGGGCATCAGCGCCATCTGCAGCGCAACGTGATGCTGAGCGGCTTGTGGCAATCGCAGCTGTTACTCAATCGCATTGACCTGCTTACGCGCACCGATTCCCCTTCTGCCGCGCTGCGTCAGCAAACCCACAGCTTATTCAGCGTGGCGATTCAATCCAGCGCGCCACAGGCCGCGGTGCAGCAGCTGCAATCGGTGCTGCGTCAGTGGCAAGCGTTAAGGCTCAACGGCGCGCTGAATACCCAGGTGCAGCGGCTGATCGCCACCAGCACGGATTTGCAGCCGGTGGCGCAGCAGCTGGAGCAGAGTGATATCGCCATCGCCTACGCGACTTATCGCATCAAAGCGCTGGTGGCGATGCTCAACGATGACATCACCCATTACGTGCAGCAGGTGGCGCAACAGAGTGACGCACGCAGCGCGGTGACGCATGAAGAGCTGGATTCGATCATCGGCTTTATCGGCCTGTTTATGTTGCTGGCGCTGCTGATCACCGGTTACGCCGGTTACTACATTTACCGCAATCTCGGTTCGAGTCTGACCGCCATCGCCCACGCCATGACGCGGCTGGCGCAGGGTGAAAAGAGCGTCAACGTGCCGGGCCTGGCGCGGCGCGATGAGCTGGGCGATCTGGCGCGCGCCTTCAACGTGTTTGCGCGCAATACAGCGTCGCTGGCGCACACGTCGCGCCTGCTAAAAGAGAAAAGCAACCAGCTGGAATCGACCTTTCTCGCCATGCGCGACGGCTTTGCGCTGTTCGATAACAGCGGTCAGCTGGTGGTATGGAATGCGCAATATGCCGAGCTGCTCGGCATCGCGCCGCGTGAACTGCATCGCGGTTTGCACTATCAGCAGCTATTAAAACGCGTTGATGTCGAGCTCAACGGCTTAGCCGATGCGCAGGAAGTACGGCTGGCGGATGGCCGCACGCTGGAGCTGCGCTTCAGCCCGGTGCCGCGGCGCGGCATGGTAAATACCGTGCTGGAGCGCACCACGCGCAAGGCGCTGGAGGAAGCGCTGCTGCACAGCCAGAAGATGAAAGCGGTGGGACAGCTGACCGGCGGACTGGCGCACGACTTCAATAATCTGCTGGCGGTGATCATTGGCAGCCTGGCGTTAACCGTCGATCAGCTGCCGCCCGGCACGCTCGCCAGCCGCATCGAACGCGCACGTCAGGCCGCCGACCGTGCGGCGCAGCTGACGCAGCGCTTGCTGGCCTTCTCACGTAAGCAGGCGCTCTATCCGCGCGCGGTGTCGGTGGTGGAGCTGGTGGATAATCTGCATTCGCTGCTGCAGCACGCGCTGCTGCCCGGTCAGCATTTGGTGATTGATGCGCAGCGTCCTGGCTGGCCAGCGTGGATCGATGCCGGACAGCTGGAGAACGCGCTGATCAATCTGGTGGTCAACGCGCGCGATGCCATGGCGCAGCAGAGCGGCGAAATCCGCCTGCGTATCTGGAATCAGCGCAAACAGGAAGCCGACGGCAAGCGCGATCGCGTTACCATTGAAGTGATCGATCACGGCTGCGGCATGTCGGCCGAGGTGCGTGAACAGGTGTTTGAGCCGTTCTTCACCACCAAAGCCATCGGCAGCGGCAGCGGTTTGGGCTTATCCATGGTGTATGGCTTTGTGCGGCAATCCGGCGGCCAGATTGAGCTGGAAACCGCGCCAGGACAAGGCACCACCGTGCGGCTGTTATTACCGCGCGCGCCCGAAGCGGCGCAACCGCTCAGCGTGCCGCCGCCGCTGGTGCCGCAGGCCAGCAACGATCGGCTGGTGTTGGTGCTGGATGATGAACCGACGGTGCGGCAAACGCTGTGCGAACATCTGCATCAGCTGGGTTATCTGACGCTGGAGTGTGGCGACGGCGAAAGCGCGCTGAGGCTGCTGCGCCAGACGCCGGATATCGATCTGTTCATCAGTGATTTGATGCTGCCGGGCGGCATTAACGGCGCGGATGTGATTCGCCAGGCGCAGGCGCAGTGGCCGCATCTGGCAACGGTGTTGATCAGCGGTCAGGATCTGCGCCAGACGCAGGTCACGCTGCCACTGTGTGAGCGGCTGGCAAAACCCTGGCATCAGGCGCAGCTGGTGCAGGCGCTGGAGCGCGCCTGGCAGCGCAGTGAACGGCTCAGTCGCGCGCGGCAGGCTGCCACAACGGCACCCCTTTCCCCGTGATGTAACGTTTACGCAGCTTGCTGGAGACCACATCCATAATCATCACCACCGCCACCAGAATCAGGGTCAGGAACATCACCACATCCCAGTTCCATAAACGCATGTTCTCGGCATACACCAAGCCGACGCCACCCGCGCCAACAAAGCCCAACACCGCTGCGGAGCGGGTGTTGGACTCAATCTGATACAGGCTGAGCGCGAGGAAGGTCGGGAACGATTGAGTGAAAATGCCGTAGCGATGTTTTTGCAGGCTGTTCGCGCCTACCGCGCTGAGACCGCGACTCGGCGAACGCTCCACCGCTTCGTGCCCTTCGGCGTAGAGTTTGCCGAGCAGGCCGACATCCTGCATCACGATCGCCAGCACACCAGCCAGCGGTCCCATGCCGACGGCACGCACGAAGATCAGCCCCCAAATCGCCATATCGATGCCGCGCAGCACATCCAGTACGCGACGCACCACCAGCGCAATCGGACGCATCAGCGGATCGTGCATCACGTTGCGCGCCGCCAGGAACGAGACCGGCAAGGCGATCAGTGACGCGGTCAACGTGCCGGAAAACACAATCGCCAGCGTAATCCCGACCTGCGTGAAGTAGTAAGCAAACGGCCAGTTGAGGAAATCCTGCCAGACAAACATACGCAGGAAATAGCGGCTGAGCTGCTGGCAGCCAATGAAAAAACGGCTCCACTCAATGCCAAAAAACTCGAAAAAGAACAGGTAATAGAGCGCGATGGCCAGCGCCACCAGCGCGACGCGGCGCAGATAGCGGTTTTGCGCGGCAAACAGGGCGGCATGCTCCTGCTTGAGTTTGGCGACGTCCGGCGCTAGGGCGATCATGATACGTCTCCTTCCACTACGCGGCGACGCAGCCAGCCGGATAGCGTATCCAGCAGCGACACCACCACAATGATCAGCAACAGCGTAATGCTGACCTGATCGTATCGATCGAGTTTGATATTGGTCATCAGCTCTTGCCCGATACCGCCCGCACCGACCAACCCGAGGATGGTGGAGGAGCGGAAGTTGATCTCCAGACGCATAAAGCTGTAGGAGAGAAACGTTGGTTTGACCTGCGGCCAGAAGGCAAAGCGCATGCGCTGCAGTTTGCTGGCACCGCACGCCGCGAGGCCGCGCACCGGTTTATCCGAGGCGCTCTCAATCGCTTCGTAGAACAGTTTGGTCAGGCTACCGACGGTGTGCAGCGCCAGGGCGAGGAAGCCGGGAATGGCCCCAATGCCAAACGCCATCACGAACATCACCGCCCACGCCAGTTCGGGCATGGTGCGCAGGAAGGCGACAAACGCGCGGATCGCCATGCGCAGGCTGCGCGGCGTTTGGGTGTTATCGGCGGCGAAGAATGCCAGCACGCCAGCCACCGCCACCGCCACGATGGTGGACGACAGCGCCAGTTGTAAGGTTTCCCAGATTAGCGGCAGCTGGAAATGCAGGCGATAACCCCAATAGGCCAGCGAACCCTCGGTTTTGCCGTCAGCGAACAGCAGCGGGAGATGCAGCACCGGCAGGGTTTCGCCAATGTAATCGAAAAAGTGTGGCAGCGACTGCCAGACGGTGAGCAGGTTAAATTCCGCCATCTTGCCCGCGGCCAGATAGAGCGCCAGTAACAGCAGCGACCACAGCAGCGAGTCGCGCTTTTGCTGGCGGCGGATGCGTTGGTAGTAGTGTTCGAAATCGGTCAAGGGGGGATTCCTGTTGGTTGGGAGGGTGCGTGCTGGATGGTGCTCGCTGGATGGTGCTCGCTGTCCCCCTCCTCGGTCCTCCCCCATTAATGGGGGAGGAAGATGCTGCAAAATGCAGCTCCGAAGTCGCATGTGGCAGCATCTCCTTCCCCCACTTGTGGGGGAAGGCCGGGATGGGGGACAGCCAGCACCAACTAAATTAACCGCGCGTACCCTTCATCAAATCACGCTTCATATCGATGATATTCTGGTAATCCGCCACGGTAGCCGGGCCGATGTGCTGGGCACCGCCAACCGCTTTAACAAAGCAGCCGTGATCTTCTTTATCCAGTTTCTTGATGGTGGCCACCACTTTCGCTTTGAAGTTAGCGGGCAGATTGTTGCTCACCAGAATCGGACCGTTCGGGATCAGCGGCGACTGCCAGATAATGCGGATCTGCTTCATCAGGTCTGGATGATCCATACGAATCAAACGACCAAAGGCACCCGAGGTATAACCGGTTTCGCGGTCACCAATCAGCGACGTCCAAGTTACTGCGCCTTCGAACTGGCCGTTCAGCACGCCGAGGATGTCCTGCTCGTGACCGCCGGAGAAGGTGACGCTAGAGAAGGTGTTGTTGTACTTATCGTCCACCGTGCCGCCAAACTCTTTCTTGAACGCCTGGTTCGGCATCAGGAAGCCGGAAGTGGAATCCGGATCGGCCATGCCGAACGATTTGCCTTTCAGGTCTTCCAGCTTTTGGTACGGGCTGTCGGCTTTCACGATCACCACCGAGTGATAACCCTGCGAACCGTCTTTGTCGTCCACCACGATGCCCACCACATCCACCGCTTTCGGATTCTGCAGGTAAACCGAGGCAAACGAGGCGGGCGACATGCTCAGCACCAGGTCGATTTTGTTGCCCAGCAAGCCCTGAATCACGCCTGAATAGTCAGACGAGTTGCGCAGTTTGGTATCCACCTGCAGCTCTTTATCGAAGAAATCTTTCACGCATTGGTTATCACCAATCTGCTGCGTGGCATTCTGGCCGCCAAGAATCCCGAGGTTCAACTCTTTTGGTGCATCCGCTGCGTTTGCGCCAAATGCCATCGCAATAGTCAGTAAAGCTAAAGAAGTCAGTTTCATTCTTAGGTTTTCTCTTGCTGTGGGAGTTAGTGGAGCTGGTTAATTTCGTCGCCGTACAGCTCATGCATCAGGCCGTCGGTCAACCGGGAAGGATGTCCATCAAACAGCACTTTGCCGCGCTGAATACCGATGACGCGGGTGCAGTAGCTTTTTACCAATTCAATTGAGTGCAGGTTCACCATTACGCTGATGCCCTGCTCGCTCACCTGACGCAGCACGTCCATGATGCGCTTGGTGTTTTTCGGATCGAGTGACGCCACCGGTTCGTCCGCCAGCAAAATGCGCGGGTTCTGCATCAGCGCCCGGCAAATCGCTACGCGCTGCATCTGGCCGCCAGAGAGATTTTCCGCACGCTGCAGCGCCTGCGGCAGCATGTTCATCCACTGCAGCAGTTCGATTGCGCGGGCGCGGTCTGTTTCGGAGAAGACTTTAAAGAACGATTTCAGCGTCGAGGTCTGGCTTAAACGACCCAGCAGCACGTTGGTCAGCACGTCGAGGCGCGGCACCAGACAGAAGTCCTGGAAGATCATGCCGCATTCGCTGCGCCACTCGCGCATCTGGCGGCTGTTCAGCGTCACCACATCGCGATCCACTTCGCCGTGGCGATTGCTGAGGATCGCGCCCTGCGAAGCGCTGATGGTGCCGTTGAGCATGTGTAACAGTGTCGATTTGCCTGCGCCCGAGCGGCCAATCACCGCCACCAGCTCGCCCGCATGCAGATCGAAGCTGACGTTATCCAGCACCTGGTTGGCGCCGTACGCTTTGCACAATCCCTGCACCGACAGCACCTTGTTGCCCTGCCCGGTAACGTGCGGGAAGGGATTGTCGACAACGGTTTTCAGTAATGCCTGTGCCATGTTGCACTCCATCTCTTCTGAGCTGTTGATTGCACGCTATTACGGGCAAAACGGATGAAAGCTTGATGACAGTAAAATGATTAAACGGTGACAGCGTGGTTTGCTGTCACGACTCGCATGTCCACACCCTGCCCATCCGGACATTGCGCAATAAATTGCGCCGCTACGAATTTTTGCACGTGTCCGTAGCGGCGCGATTTATCGCGCACCCAGCAAACGTCGCAGCTGTTCAAGCGTACTGCTCAACGCACCATCATTATTCAACGCATAACAGTGCGCGGGCAGCGGTTCGGCGGCACGCGCCAGCCGTTGCGCGATCTCCGCTTCTGACTCGCGCCCACGCTGCCGCAAACGCGTCTCCAGCACCGCTGGCGAAACCTGTAACACCAGCGGCAGCAGCTGCGTGCCGTAATGCTGCTGCACCATCGGCAGATGCAGGCGCGAGCCGTTCACCAGCACGTTCATTCCGCGCGCCAGCCACAGATCGATCTCCTCGCCCAGCCCGTAATACATGCCGTGCGCCTGCCAGCTGACGGCGAACAACCCCAGCGCCTCGCGCCGTCGAAACTCGGCTTCGCTTAGCGCCACGTGGTTCTCGCCGCCCGCATCGGCGGCGCGCGTAATGTAGCGATGGGCGATCAGCAAATTCTCCGGCGGCGCTTCACGCAGCGCGTTCAGCAGGCTGTCTTTTCCCGCGCCCGAAGGCCCGGTAAGCCAGATCAGGCGCGCCATCAGAACACCCGCTTGCCTTGCGACCAGACGTGACGAATGTGCGAATGACCATGATCGGTATGCACCAGCACCAAATCGGCACGCAGTCCTTCGGCGATGCGCCCGCGATCGTGCAGGCCAATTGCCCGCGCCGGATTGTGGGTCACCAGCGCGGCCGCCTGCGGCAGCGTCAGCGTGTTGCGCTCATCGGCCACCAGCCGGAACACCGCATCGAGCAAGCTGGCGGGATAGTAGTCGGAGGAGAGAATATCCAGCAGGCCGTGGCTGGCGAGTTCTGCCGCCGCCACGTTGCCGGAGTGCGAACCGCCGCGCACGATGTTGGGCGCGCCCATCAGCACCTGCATGCCGCAGTTGCGTGATGCGCGTGCCGCCTCCAGCGTGGTGGGAAATTCGGCGATGGCGCTGCCGACCGCATGCGATTCGGCAACGTGCGCCGCCGTGGCATCATCGTGGCTGGCCAGCGGAATGCCGCGTGAACGGCACAAGCTGGCGATGGCGTTGCGGTTAGGCGTGGAGAACTCGGCGGCCAGCGCCAACTGCTCACGCTCAAACTGATCCATCTGCTCGTCGTTGAGCTGATATTTGCCCTGATAATAGGTGCGATACATCTCCAGCGAGGCGTACTGGCGCTGGCCCGGCGAGTGATCCATCAGCGACACCAGCGACAGCTCCGGCGTGTTGATCAGCGCTTCAAACAGCGGCAGCGTGGTGTTGTGCGGCAGCTCGCAGCGCAGATGCAAATGGTGATCGGCGCGGTTAATGCCTTTGCGATTGCTGTACTGAATCGCGTCGATCATTTTGGTGAGATTATCCAGGCGATGGCCGCCATCGCGTACGTCGCCGACGCCAATCGCATCCAGCACCGTGGTGATGCCGCTGGCGGCCATCAGCGCATCGTGGCTGCTCATCGCCGAATAGGCTGGCCAATCCACTTTCGGGCGCGGCGTAAAGAACTTGTCGAGGTTATCGGTGTGCAGCTCCACCAACCCCGGCAGCAGGAAAGCGTTTTCGCCATCCAGCGCGCCCGGCTGTTGGCTGACGCTATCGCTAAAGCTGGCGATGCGCCCGTCACGGATTTCCAGCGATCCCGTTACCACTTCGTTTTCCAGCACCAGCTGGACGTTGTTGACGATCATGCTTCTGCTCCTGCTTGCATTGGCTGCATGACGTGCAGGCGATCGGCCACGCGTGCGCGCACCGCTTCGTCATGGAAAATTCCGACAATGGCGGCCCCGCGGGCGCGCGCCTGTTCAATCAGTTCCACCACCGCAGCGCTGTTGGCGCTGTCGAGCGAGGCGGTTGGCTCATCCAGCAGCAGCACCGGATAGTCGGCGATAAAGCCGCGTGCGATGTTGACGCGCTGCTGTTCGCCGCCGGAGAAAGTGGACGGCGCCAGTGACCATAAACGCTCCGGCACGTTGAGGCGCGTCAGCAGCTCTTTGGCGCGCTTTTCGCAGAAGGCGCGCTCGGTGCCGCGCTCCAGCAGCGGCTGCATGACGATCTCCAGCGTGGGCACGCGTGGGATGACACGCAAAAACTGGCTGACCCAGCCAACGCTGTGGCGCCGAATCGCCAGAATCTGGCGGGCGGGCGCGTTGGCCATGTCGATCCATTCGCCCTGATGTTGCAGCCAGATGTGACCGCTGTTGGCCTGATAATTGCCATACAGCGCGCGCAGCAGCGTGGATTTGCCGCTGCCGGAGCGGCCATGCAGCACCACGCATTCGCCGCCGCTGACGTCAAGATTGGCGTCCTGCAATACCGGCAGCGCGGCGCTGCTTTGGTTGTGCAGCACAAAGGTTTTGCTCAGATGCTCTACGCGCAATAAAGGTTGCATGTTAATTTCCTGATATTTGCTGTTTTCCACCACATTCACCCCTTGTACAGCTCTCGACATTGCGCAATAAATTGCGCCGCTACGGTCTGTGCAGGCACCAGATTGCGTGCCCACGAACCGCACGATTCGTAGCGGCGCGATTTATCGCGTTGTTTTGACGTTGCCCTACGCCAAAACCGATGAAACCAGCAGCTGCGTATACGGATGATGCGGATCGTCCAGCACCCGGTCGGTCAACCCGCTCTCCACCACGCGCCCCTGCTTCATCACCAGCAGGCGATGCGCCAGCAACCGCGCCACGCCGAGATCGTGCGTTACAATCACCACCGCCAGATTCAGCTCACGTACCAGCGTGCGCAGCAGATCCAGCAGGCGCGCCTGCACCGACACATCCAGCCCGCCGGTTGGCTCATCCATAAATACCAGCGTCGGCTGCGTCACCAGGTTGCGGGCAATCTGTAAACGCTGCTGCATGCCGCCGGAAAAGGTGGTGGGCAGATCGTCGATGCGATTGGCGGGGATCTCCACATCCTGCAGCCAGCGCATCGCCTCTTGACGAATATCACCGTAATGCCGCTGGCCCACCGCCATCAGCCGCTCGCCGATGTTGCCGCCCGCCGTGACTTGCGGACGCAAACCATCCAGCGGATGCTGATGCACCACGCCCCATTCGGTGCGCAGCAAGCGGCGGCGATCGCTCTCGCTCAGCTGATAGAGATCCTGCGCGCGATAAAGAATGTTGCCCTGCTGCGGCGCTAAGCGTGCCGACAGGCTGCGCAGCAAGGTGGTTTTGCCCGATCCGGATTCCCCAACAATGCCTAACACTTCGCCGGGATAGAGTTCAAAACTCACCTCTTCAAACCCTTTGCCGGGCGCGTAAAGGTGGGTGAGATGGTTGACCGCAAGCAGCGGCTGTTCACTGTGCATGCTGTTGTTCCTGCTGCTGGTGGCAAAAATCGGTATCGGAGCAGACAAACATGCGCGTACCGGCGTCATCCATCACCACCTCGTCGAGGTAGCTGTGGCGCGAACCGCACAGCGCGCAGGGTTCTTCCCACTGCTGCACGCTGAACGGGTGATCGTCGAAGTCGAGGCTTTCCACTTTGGTATACGGCGGCAGCGCATAGATGCGTTTCTCACGTCCGGCACCAAACAGCTGCAGCGCCGGCATCATGTGCATTTTGGGGTTGTCGAATTTGGGGATCGGCGACGGATCCATCACGTAGCGATCGTTGACCTTCACCGGATAGGCATAGGTGGTGGCGATATGGCCGTAGCGGGCGATATCTTCATACAGCTTCACCTGCATGATGCCGTACTCCTCCAGCGCGTGCATGGTGCGGGTTTCGGTCTCGCGCGGCTCGATAAAGCGCAGCGGCTCGGGGATCGGCACCTGGAAAATCAGGATTTGATCTTCTTCCAGCGGCGTTTCCGGAATGCGGTGGCGCGTCTGGATCAGCGTGGCATCACGGGTCGCTTCGGTGGTTGCCGCGCCGCTGACGCGCTGGAAGAAGCGACGAATGGATACCGCGTTGGTGGTGTCATCCGCGCCCTGATCGATCACCTTCAGCACATCGGCATCGCCAATAATACTGGCGGTGATCTGAATCCCGCCGGTGCCCCAACCGTAGGGCATCGGCATTTCGCGTCCGGCGAACGGCACCTGATAACCGGGAATCGCCACCGCCTTCAGAATGGCGCGGCGGATGGTGCGTTTGGTCTGCTCATCCAGATAACCGTTGTTGTAGCCGGTTAACTCACTCATGGTTATGCTCCTGATGCGGTTGGCGCAGTTGCTTCAGCAGCTCAAGCTCCGCCTGGAAATCGACGTAGTGCGGCAGTTTCAGATGCGAGACAAAGCCCGCAGCTTCGACGTTGTCGGCATGCGACAGCACAAACTCTTCGTCCTGCGCCGGGCCGGCAATACGTTCGTGGTACTCCGGCGCCTGCAACGCGCGATCCACCAGCGCCATCGCCATCGCTTTGCGCTCGGAACGGCCAAACACCAAACCGTAACCGCGCGTAAAGTGCGGCGCGCTGTCAGTTTCGGTGGTGAAGCCGTTCACCATCTCGCATTCGGTCAGCAGGATTTCGCCAATCTCAATCTCAAAGCCCAACTCTTCCGGGCAGATTGACACGCTGAGATAACCGGTACGAATTTCGCCGGCGAACGGATGATTACGGCCGTAGCCGCGCTGCGTCGAGTAGCCGAGCGCCAGCAGAAAACCTTCGTCGCCGCGCACCAGCTGTTGCAGCCGTGCGGCGCGCGTTGCCGGATAGCCTGGCGGTTCGCGCGTGATGTCGCACGGCTCGCTGCCGTCATCCTCTTCGCGTGCCGCCAAGCCTTCAGCCGTCATCATGCTGAACACGTGCGGACAACGTTGTGGCAGCGCCTGATCGTCACGCGGCGCGGCGGGCGTTTCGCCATTCGCCAGCAGCGTGAAATCGAGCAGGCGATGGCTGTAATCGTAGGTTGGGCCGAGCACCTGGCCGCCCGGCAAATCCTTGTAAACCGCTGAGATGCGGCGTTCGAGGCGCATCTCAGCGGTTGCCAGCGCCAGGCTATCGGCGAGGCGCGGCAGCGTGGTGCGATAGGCGCGTAGCAGGAAAATCGCTTCCACCAGATCGCCGCTCGCCTGTTTAATTGCTAAAGCCGCCAGCTGCGGATCGTAGATGCCGCCTTCGGTCATCACGCGATCGACCGCTAAACCCAACTGTTGCGCCACCTGATCGCAACCCAATTCGGCGACCTCGCGATCGCCACGACGCAGATCGGCCTGCAGCTGATGGGCGCTGGCTATCGCCTTTTCGCCCCCTTTGACCGCAACGTACATCAGCACACCTCCACGTCGGTGGTGCGTGGCAGCGCCATCATCGCTTCACCGCAGGTGAAAATCAGATCCACACCTTGCGGGAACGGATGCGGACGCTCACGCAGATAGTGCAGAATCGCTTCCGGCAGCTGCGGCGCAATGGCGCGCGGCTCACGTAAACCGGGACCGGACAGGCGCAGCGTCAAGCCACCGCTCAGTGACGGCACTTCCACAATCAGCGTGGTGCTTTTTTCCGGGGACATGTTGTCGCCAGAAGCAAACAGCGCCGGATCCGGATTGGCCGCCGCGTGCGTCAGCGCAAAGGGGGCGTCGCGCTCATCGACAATCGGCACGCCGGTGTGGAAACGCAGGTTGCTGCGTACCACGTCATTATCGATGCGGCCATCCAGCCACAGCGCGCTCTCCTGATCGACCAGCGTCAGCAGCACCGCCGTGGCCGCCGGCGAGAGATCGCCCCAGCCCTGTTGCAGCGGCAACGATACCATCACGCCCGGCTCGCTCATCGCTTTGAGGATGCGACGAAAAGCACGTTGGGCATCGGCCACCGGATGGGTAAAACTTGCCAGTAAAGTCATCAGTTATCTCCGCGAACCAGCGTAAAGAAATCCACTTTGGAGCTGGCGATTTCACGCGCGCGCAGCTGTCGCTGCTCTTCACGCAGAGCCGCCAGCGGGGCAATCAATTTTTCCTGCAACAGCGTCTGGGTTTCCGGCTGTTGCAGCAGCGCATCAATCAGCGCGCAGCGTTCGGCGTGCGCTTTGTCGCGCCCCAGCACGTAGCTAAAGCCGAGCGTGCCGTTGTGCAGCTTCACCACCGCACGCGTCACCGTGGCATCGCCCATCACAAAGCGCTTACCGCTGCCGCCCATGCGCGCCTGCAGGCGAGTTAAGCCAGTTTCTGCCGGACGGATGCGTTCAAAATCAGTATTGATACGTAACGGCTGCCAGTGCGCTTCAAGCTGGCTGGCTTCACTGTGCGCCAGCACCGAGAGCCAATGCTGGCGGGCGGTTTGCTGTGTCATTCGTGCTCCAGAGTCAGTTCAATCATGTCGCCACGCGTCAGACTGACGGAGTATTCCGCTACCTGACCGTCGCTGTGTTTATTGAGGGTGCGCACACACAGCAGCGGCGACTGCAGCGCAATCTCAAGCTGCTTGCACTCTTTGGCTTGTGCACGACGCGTACTGATGCGGGTTTGGCTGCGCGTCAGGCTCAGGCCAAGCTGCTGCTGCATAAAGTCGTGCAGTGAACCGCTGTGGAACTGTTGCAGCGCCGGCCACCAGCTGAGTTGCGCCAGGAAGTGGTTAATGACGCACACCGCCACACCATTGACGCGGCGCAGCGTGCGCAAGTGGATAACGTTGTCACCTTCGTTGACGCCCAGCGCGCTCGCCACATCACTGCTCGCCGGACGCAGCACCGCCAGCAGACGCTCGCTGGTGGGATGGCTGCCCTGCTCCATCAGGTTCTGGCTGAAGCGCGCCTGCGCATGCAGCGGATAATCGTACGGCCGCATCAGCACCAAAATGCCCACGCCGTGACGCCGTTGCAGCAGGCCTTTGTTGACCAGCTCATCCACCGCGCGCCGCAAGGTGTGACGATTCACTGCGTAGTGATCGGCCAACTGCTGTTCAGAAGGCAGATAGTCGCCGCAGCGATAGCGCTCCTGCAGCGCCTGCTCAAGTTGGGCGGCAACAGCCTGATAAACAGTGGTCGGATGTCTGGATATCTCCATCACGCTCAATACCTCATTCGCATTGGTTGAGGAACGCAGCGGGCTTGCTGCGGGATGGCGATTACATTGCGCATGTCAGATGACAGCGCCGTGACGGCTCAATGACGGGCGGATGAATTTGTTTTAGGGCAGCAGAATTGCAGCGAAACGGACGGCGTTTTTAATAAATTATTTTTAACTGTTCGTTTGTGACAGCATTCAAAAAATTAACGCTAATTTACATCACGCTTTCAGCCCCCATACAGAATACAGCCTGCGGATGTTCTGCTAGGTTAAAGGATGAACCCTTCTTGTCAGGCCAACTTTAAAATGATTAACGCAATAAAACTATCGGATGGTTTTCGCCGCAACTTTGTGCGTGAAGTTATTTTGCCGCTGCTGGCAATTTTGCTTCTTACCTTTGTCGGCGCGGGCGTGGGTCTGTTCTGGGGCACAGCGTTAAGCAATAACGAAGCGCGCGATCAGCAACAGCGCATGATCCAGGCTTCGTTTACCCAGAGCCTGACGGAACATCTGCGCCAGCTGCGCAGCCTGACGCGCTGGTCTCCGCTGGCCGATCAGCTGGCGTCGTCGCATCCCGATCAACGCTGGCTGACGCAAAATGTCGGCGGCTGGCTCTATGACATGTTTGATCACCAGCTGGTGGTGCTGCTGGACCGCGACAACCAGCTGATTAACGTGTGGCGCAACGGCCAGCCGGTGCCGGACAAGCGCATCGGCCCTTATCTGCAGGACATGCTGAACAGTCCGCTGGTGCAAAACAGCGATGTGGTGGCGGGCCCCACCGATCACGCCGATTTCGTGCGCATCGGTCAACGCGCCGCCGCGCTGGCGGTGGGCGATATCAGCAGTACTAAACAGGCCGGGCGCTATCGTCTGGTAAGCATTAAGTTTCTCGACGATGGCTATCTGCGCAACCTCGCCGATCGCAGCCAGCTACGTCAGTTGCATTTCAGCGACAGCGAGCCAGCGGGAAAAACCAAAGCGCGCTATCTGCTGAATTCACAACAGGGCGAACCGGTCGGTTATCTCAGCTGGAATCCTGATAAGCCCGGCGCGCACATGTTACGCACCCTCGGCCCTTCTACCTTGCTGTCGGTGATCCTGATTACCGTGCTGTGTTGGGTGATGGTGCGCCGCATCTGGACCTCGTCACTCAAGCTGTCGCAGTCGCTGCTGAAACTCGGTGCCAGTGAAGCGCAGGCGCAGCATCTGGCATTTCATGATGTGTTAACCGGTTTGCCCAATCGTTCCCTGGTGGAAGATCGCTTAACTCAGGCGCTGGCGCTGGCCGGACGCCACGATCAGCGCGTGGCGCTGCTGCTGCTGGATCTTGATCGCTTCAAAAATATCAATGATACCTACGGCCATCACGCCGGCGATGAGTTGATCATTGAGGTGGCGCGCCGCCTCAATGAGATTGTGCGCACCAGCGACACCGTGGGCCGCATTGGCGGCGACGAGTTCATCATCGTGATGCCGGAGGTGGAGAATATTGGTCAGGTGCAATCGCTGGCGCAACGCATCATCAGCCGCCTCAGCGAGCCGTATCAGCTGGTGGGCAGCGAGCTGTGGGTGGGCGTCAGCATCGGTCTGGCGCTGGCGCCAAAAGACGGCATTGATCGGCTGGAGCTGATGCGCAAAGCGGATATCGCCCTTTATGATGCCAAAAACCACGGACGCGGCCAGTATCGCCAGTTCGAAAAAGTGATGGATGAATCGCTGCGCACCCGTCAGCAGATGGCGGCGGATTTGCGTCAGGCGCTGGTGAAGTTTAGTGGATTAGCGGTGTGGTATCAGCCGCTAATGGATATCAGCGGCCAGCAGGTGGTAGGTCTGGAAGCGCTGCTGCGCTGGCATCACGCCATGCGCGGCGACGTTGCACCGGGTGATTTCATCGTCATCGCCGAAGAGACCGGCATGATCATCCCGCTCGGCGAATGGGTGCTGCGCGAAGCCTGTAAAACGTCGCTCAAGCTGCCGGATATTGTGGTGGCGGTGAACGTCTCGCCGGTGCAGTTCCGCGCGGTGAATTTTGTTGAGCGCATCATCCATATCGTGCAGGAAGAAGGTGCCGATCCGCAGCGCATGGAGCTGGAGATCACCGAAGGCGTGCTGATTGAGGATGAACACGAGGCGCGCAACAGCATCATTGCGCTGCGCGAAGCCGGCTTCCGGATTGCGCTGGATGATTTCGGTACCGGCTATTCAAGCCTTAATTACCTCAGCAGCTTCCCGGTGGACAAAATCAAGATTGACCGTTCGTTTACTCAGTCGCTGGGCGTGGCGCAGAACTCTACCGCGATTGTGGAATCGGTGGTGCGGCTGGGTCACGCGATGGGCTTAACGGTGACCGCCGAAGGCGTGGAAACCGAAGGCCAGAAAAACGCGCTGGCCGATGCAGGCTGTAATCAGCTGCAAGGCTATTTGTTTAGCCGCGCGGTGCCGCTGGATGGCATTTTGACCATGTTGCCGCCCGCTTCGCGCCCTTAACGCCGCCGACTGCCGCGCTTTTCTCGCTAACGCATTGAAAAGCCACATGCGCATCGGGACCATTCTCGTACCCTGATTAACGCGTTTAACCCACTCTGTCGTCTGTGCGCCTGTCAAGCAGGCGTCAATCCCTTCTTTTACTCTGTTAAGGAACCACAGATGAAAACACGCTATCCGTATTACACCCTCGACACCGACCGCGCGTCGCGTGAAAACGGTTCAACCGCCTATATCGCGCTCGATAATTCAACTTATGTGATTGAGCAAACCGCCACCAAATCCCTGAGCAGTCTCCATGAAAGCCTCGTCAGCGACACACCGGTAAGCTACGCACACCAGCCTTCGTCTTACGCTTATGGCGTAAAAGCGATCACCCCGGTTATTCGCTATGCCTGGGATGACGTTGGACAGGAGCAAGGCGTGCGTGCCAGCGGCAACCGCACCGATGATGCCGCTCCGACCCTGCGCGGCACCGGCCCGGCGAACACTTACATGGACATTATGTTCACCAATGGCAGCGTGACCCGCTACAACGGCATCACCACCGATGCTGACGGTAACTGGAGCTGGACGCCACGCGCCGATTTGGCCGATGGTACCTGGACATTTAAAGTGCAGGCCGACGGTCAGGACACGTGGAGCAATGCGTTCAAGCTGGTCATCGACACCCCGGCGGCACCGGACGCGCTGATCACCCACATCTACGATAACGTGGGCAGCGAGCAAGGCGAACGTTTCAGCGGCAGCATTACCGATGATGCGATGCCGACCCTGCACGGCACCGGACCGGCTAACACGCTGATTGATATCCTGTATACCGATGGCGGCAGGGTGCGCACTAACAGCACCTTCACCGACAACGAGGGCAACTGGAGCTGGACGCCCTGGCAGAATCTGAATGACGGCTACTGGACATTCCAGGTGCAGGTTGAGGGCGCACCGAGCTGGAGCCAGAGCTTCGCGATCACCATTGATACGCCAGAAGGCCGTATGGCGATGCGCGACGCTGAGATCTCCCATATTACGGATAATGTCGGCAGCGATCAGGGTGATCGTTACAGCGGCAGCATCACTGACGACGCGTTGCCAACCCTGCACGGCACCGGTCCGGCCAATAAGCTGATCGATATTTTATATACCGACGGCGGCAGAGTGCGCACCAACAGCACCTTCACCGACAACGAGGGCAACTGGAGCTGGACGCCCTGGCAGAATCTGAATGACGGCTACTGGACATTCCAGGTGCAGGTTGAGGGCGCACCAAGCTGGAGCCAGAGCTTCGCGATCACCATTGATACCTCAGCAGATACAGCAAGCGGGGATGACGCGTTTGACAACGCGTTAACGTCACTGAGTGTTGGCGATCTGCTTTCCGTTGTTGATAGTGACGTATTGATTGATAACGGTAAAACGCAGTACATGCTGGACAGCGACGCCAACAACGTGGTGAAGCTGGAGGATATTCTGTCCGGCAACGATATTGACGGCTGGCAACAGCAGCAAGGCACCCTCACCGTTGCTGGCATTCAATACGATGTTTATCAGTACACGGATGAGACCGAATTACTGGTGCAACACGCCGTTTAATCAGCATTAATTGAGAGCCGTATTAACCAAGCCATGCCGCCTTTGCTGCATGGCTTTTTTGTTTTTGGCCAGCGTTAAATTAGGTGCGCGTGAGTAGAGTTTAATATCGATCAGTTAAACGCCGTATTAAATCACCGTACCTTCCGTAGCGGCGCGATTTATCGCGCAATGAATTGCGTAATGTCGATCAGTTGAGCGCCGTAGCAAATCACCGCACCTTCCGTAGCGGCGCGATTCATCGCGCAATGAATTGCGCCGCTACAATGTGTGCGCTCGGAAATTAGGGTTTTCATGTCTTAACTGACGAGCATTAGCATAAATAGGGTTACCTGACATACGCTGGAGAAAAGCGTCTTAACAATAGGTTCATTTTAAAAAGATTGGAATAGGGCTCGGCATAACGAACCTCGAATCTGACATTGCGCGCTGAATAAAAGATGCTTGGGGTAAAACAGGGAGGCGCAATGAAAGGACGCAAGAACATTCGGTTATTGAATTATGATTACACCGCTTCGGGCGCGTATTTTATTACGCTGGTTACGCGTTTGCGTGCGCCACTCTTTGGCCATATCGATCATCATCTCTTTTTTCCCTCCCCGATGGGCCACACCGCCAAACAAGCCTGGCTGGCGCTGCCCACACGTATAGCCGGTATAAAACTGGATAGTTTTGTCGTCATGCCCAATCACCTGCATGGCATCATCTGGTTAACCGGGGATAACACCGTTTCATTGTCAACCATTATTGCCCTCTATAAAGCGGGCATGAGCCGGATGTGGCAGCAATCACTTTGGCAACGTAACTTTTATGAACGGGTTATTCGGGATGAGCGGGAACTGTTTTTCGCCCGACAATATATTGAGCAAAACCCTTTGCGTTGGACGTTGGACCGTTATTACTGAACCAACAAACCACGCCCGCCGTTATGCGGCTGAACATTATCACCATACACACCATCCGCACGTCACCGTTGCGGCGCGATTTATCGCGCGTGCCGACGGTGGCACCGTGCCCTCATCCGGCATTGCGCAATAAATTGCGCCGCTACAGGGGCAGCAGCCATCATCACAACGCAAACAACCCGCACATCTCCGTTGCGGCGCGATTTATCGCGCATGCTGACAGCGGCACCGTGCCCTCATCCGGCATTGCGCAATAAATTGCGCCGCTACATTGCCCGGCAGCCATCATCACAACGCAAACAATCCGCACATCTCCGTTGCGGCGCGATTTATCGCGCATGCTGACGGCGGCACCGTGCCCTAATCCGGCATTGCGCAATAAATTGCGCCGCTACAGGGGCAGCAGCCTTCATCACAACGCAAACAATCCGCACATCTCCGTTGCGGCGCGATTTATCGCGCGTGCCGACGGCGGCACCGTGCCCTCATCCGGCATTGCGCAATAAATTGCGCCGCTACATTGCCCGGCAGCCATCATCACAACGCAAACAATCCGCACATCTCCGTTGCGGCGCGATTTATCACGCGTGCTGACAGCGGCACCGTGCCCCGCCCGGCATTGCGCAATAAATTGCGCCGCTACAGGGGCAGCAGTCATCATCACAACGCATACAATCCGCACATCTCCGTTGCGGCGCGATTTATCGCGCATGCTGACAGCGGCACCGTGCCCCCATCCGGCATTGCGCAATAAATTGCGCCGCTACAGGGGCAGCAGCCATCATCACAACGCAAACAACCCGCACATCTCCGTTGCGGCGCGATTTATCGCGCGTGCCGACGGTGGCACCGTGCCCTCATCCGGCATTGCGCAATAAATTGCGCCGCTACATTGCCCGGCAGCCATCATCACAACGCAAACAATCCGCACATCTCCGTTGCGGCGCGATTTATCGCGCGTGCTGACAGCGGCACCGTGCCCCCATCCGGCATTGCGCAATAAATTGCGCCGCTACATTGCCCGGCAGCCATCATCACAACGCAAACAATCCGCACATCTCCGTTGCGGCGCGATTTATCGCGCATGCTGACAGCGGCACCGTGCCCTCATCCGGCATTGCGCAATAAATTGCGCCGCTACGCTCCACCAGGAATTTTCCTTCTTTGCAGACGGTTCTTGATACGAGTCCGTAACGCGCTGCTCTAACATTCCCGCCGCTGTGCGATGTCGTGTAAACCGCGTCGCACTTACATTGACAACACATTATGGACGATTCTTATGATTGATTTATTTGCCCGCAGCCAGACCCTTTACTTTGAAAGCGCCGACGGCAAGCTGGTGTTTGGTAACAATGAGAAGCTGGAGCCCGGTGGCTTTATTGAGCTGGTCATCGGCACCGACACCTTCCGCGTCCCCGTAGACGACAAAGGCTTTTACCGCTGGGAAGCGCCTTCCGCCTACGCCGACGGCCACTACAGCTTCTCAATCCGCCACTTTGATAACGCCGGCAACCGCAATCCGCCGACGCTCGGCACTGTGATTGTTGACACCAGCGCGCCCGCCGCCCCTGAACTGCTGAACCTCTACGACGACCAGGGCGACAAAACCGGCAGCTTTGACGCCGGCAAGGCCACCGACGACAAACGCCCGACGCTGACCGGCATCGCGCAGAAAGGCAGCACCGTTTACCTGCTCAACGACAAAAATGAAAAAATCGGCAGCGCGGTGGCGGACAAGGTCACCGGCAAGTGGGTGATGGAGCCGGCGCAGGACTTAAAAGACGGCAGCAACAGCCTGCGCCTGATGGCCGAAGAGACCTTTGGTAAACAGCTGCGCGCCGGCACGCCGTCTGCGCCGTTTAACATCATTACCGGCAACGGCAGCGCGCAGGTTGAACACACCGGTGACGCGGCCGCCGCGCCGGTCAGCGAGGCCGCACCGGCCGCCACCGAACCGCTGGCCCGCAGCAAGACCCTCTACTTTGAAAGCGCCGACGGCAAACTGGTGTTTGGGAACAAAGAGAAGCTGGAGCCCGGCGGCTTTATTGAGCTGGTCATCGGCACCGACATCTTCCGCGTCCCGGTAAACGATGAAGGCTTTTACCGCTGGGAAGCGCCGACGCCCTACGCCGACGGCGAGTACAGCTTCTCCATCCGCCACTTTGACAACGCCGGCAACCGCAACCCGCCGACGCTCGGCACCATGATTGTGGATACCACCGCGCCGGACGCGCCGGAGCTGATTAACCTCTACGACGACCAGGGCGTCGTGACCGGCAGCTTTGACGCCGGCAAGGCTACCGACGACAAACGCCCGACGCTGACCGGCATCGCGCAGAAAGGCAGCACCGTTTACCTGCTCAACGACAAAAATGAAAAAATCGGCAGCGCGGTGGCGGACAAGGTCACCGGCAAGTGGGTGATGGCGCCATCGCAGGACTTAAAAGACGGCATTAACAGCCTGCGCCTGATGGCCGAAGAGACCTTTGGTAAGCAGCTGCGCGCCGGCGCGCCTTCGGCGGCGTTTGACATCGTGATTGCCGGCGACAACGTCACGGTTACCATTACCGATGCGTTTGACGACGCGGGCAGCTTCACCGGGGCGCTCGGCAACGGCGCGCTCACCGACGACGCCACGCCGACCCTGCGCGGCGAGGTCTCCGCCGCTGACACCGTTATCGTCTATTACCGCCTCGCCGGCAGCCCGACCTGGGCCGGCAGCGCCACCGCCACCCTCAGCGGCGACACCTGGAGCTGGACGCCGGGCAGCAACCTGCCGGCCGGCCGCTATGAGTTTCAGGCCAGCACCGGCGACGTCGCCTCGGCGCTGTTTGAGCTGGAGATCGTCAGCCCGTCCGATATTGCCCTGCGCACCCGCTTTGAAACGGTTATCGACGACTTCGGCGATGCCACCGGCCTGCTGGAAAGCGGCGCCATCACCGACGACGCCACGCCCACCTTCCAGGGCCGGGCGGAAGCCAACAGCCAGGTGGTGATCCGCTATACGCTGGCGGGCGGCGCTGCTGCCTCCGTCACCGTTGACGCCGACAGCACCGGCCGCTGGAGCTGGACGCCGGGCACCGGGCTGGCCGCCGGCCAGTGGTCGTTCGACGTCAAATCTCTGGGGCAGACGCACTGGAACGACAGTTTTGATCTGATCATTGTTTCTGAAAGCGACGGCGGCTTTGCGCCCGTCATCGATTACGCGGTGGATGATTTCGGTCCCGTGACCGGCAACCTCGGCAGCGGCGGCAGGACCGACGACAGCACGCCAGCGCTGCACGGTCGCGCCGAAGCCAACAGCCTGGTGATCCTGCGCTACACCCTGGGCGACGGCCGCTATGACAGCGCCAGCATAAAAGCAGATGCAGGCGGCAACTGGTCCTGGACGCCGCCGGAGCTGGCCAGCGGCAGCTGGACCTTCGAGGTGAAGAAGAGCGGTCAGATGGACTGGAGCAGCTTTACGCTCACCATCGATCCCAATGCCGATCGCAACGCCAGCATCGACAGCGCGCTGGACAACGCGGGCCCGGTGACCGGCAGCCTGAGCAGCGGCGCGTCCACCGATGACACCACGCCAACCCTGCGCGGGACCGGCCCGGCCAGCAGCGTTATCACCCTGCGCTATAAAATGGACGGCGGCAGCTACGCCTCCACCACGGTGAGCGTGGACAACGCAGGCAACTGGTCGTGGACGCCGTCCGCGCTGGTGAAAGGCAGCTGGACCTTTGAAGTACAGAAGGCCGGCCAGAGCGGCTGGAGCAGCTTCCGGCTGACCATCGATCCGGACCTCGACCGCTACCCGACCATCGACAGCGCGCTGGATAACGCGGGCCCGGTGACCGGCAGCCTGAGCAGCGGCGCGTCCACCGACGACACCACGCCGACCCTGCGCGGTACCGGCCCGGCCAACAGCGTCATCACCCTGCGCTACAAGCTCGGTAACGGTGGCTACACCCTCGACAGCGCGAGCGTGGATGCAGACGGCAACTGGTCGTGGACGCCAAATACGCTGGCGAAAGGCAGCTGGACCTTTGAGGTACAGAAGGCCGGCCAGAGCGGCTGGAGCAGCTTTAAGCTGACCATCGATCCGGCGCTGGACCTGAAGCCAACCATTGACAGCGCCTGGGACGACTTTGGCGCGGTAACCGGCAGCCTGACAAGCGGTGACACCACCGATGACAACACGCCAACCCTGCGCGGTACCGGCGTGGCCGGCACCATCATCCACTTCCAGAACGGCCTGGCGGGCGGCAAGTGGTATGACGTGGGCAGCACCGTCGTTAAAGCGGACGGCACCTGGGAGTGGACCTCACCGGTACTGAGCAAAAACGGCACCTGGGAGTTTCACGCGAAGGCGCAAAACGGCGACGTTATCAGCGGCTGGACCGGGAAATTTATTCTGAAGTACGTTGCTGCCGCCGGACCGGTGATTACCGATGCGCTGGACAACGTCGGCCCGGTAACCGGCAGCCTGAACAGCGGCGCGTCCACCGACGACAGCACGCCAACCCTGCGCGGCACCGGCCCGGCCAACAGCACCATCACGCTGCGCTACAAGCTCGGCAGCGGCAGCTACGCCTCCACCACGGTGAGCGTGGATAACGCAGGCAACTGGTCGTGGACGCCGGATACGCTGGCGAAGGGCAGCTGGACCTTTGAGGTGCAGAACGCCGGCCAGAGCGGCTGGAACAGCTTCCAGCTGACCATCGATCCGGACCTCGATCGTTACCCGACCATCGACAGCGCGCTGGATAACGCAGGCCCGGTGACCGGCAGCCTGAGCAGCGGCGCGACCACCGATGACACCACGCCAACCCTGCGCGGCAGCGGCCCGGCCAACAGCGTTATCACCCTGCGCTACAAGCTTGGCAGCGGCAATTACGCCAGCACCACGGTAAGCGTGGACGGCAACGGCAAGTGGACGTGGACGCCGTCCGCGCTGGCCAACGGCAGCTGGACCTTTGAGGTGCAGAAAGCTGGCCAGAGCGGCTGGAGCAGCTTCCAGCTGACCATCGATCCCACCGTGGACCGCGATGCCGTGATCAACAGCGCCTGGGATGACTTTGGCGCCGTGACCGGCACCATTGCTAACGGCGGGACCACCGACGACAGCACGCCAACGCTGCGCGGCACCGGCCCGGCCAACAGCAGCATCACGCTGAAGTACAGCAATGGCGACCGCAGCGGCGGCATCATAGTTAAAGTGGACGCCAGCGGGAACTGGACGTGGACCGCGCCAGATCTGGAGGACGGACACTGGACCTTTGAGGTGAAGAAGGACGGCCAGGAAAACTGGAGCCGCTACGAGCTGACCATTGATTCCAACGCGGACCGCAACGCCAGCATCGACGGCGCGTTCGACAACGTCGGCCCGGTGACCGGCAGCCTGAGCAGCGGCAGCAGCACCGACGACACCACCCCAACCCTGCGCGGCAGCGGCCCGTCCAGCGGCACCATCACGCTGCGCTACAAGCTCGGCACCGGCAGCTACGCCTCCACCACGGTGAGCGTGGACAACGCAGGCAACTGGTCGTGGACGCCGTCCGGGCTGGCGAAAGGCAGCTGGACCTTTGAGGTGCAGAAGGCCGGCCAGAACGGCTGGAGCAGCTTCCAGCTGACCATCGATCCGGACCTCGATCGCTACCCGACCATCGACAGCGCGCTCGACAACGTGGGCCCGGTGACCGGCAGCCTGAGCAGCGGCGCGACCACCGACGACAGCACGCCAACCCTGCGCGGCAGCGGCCCGGCCAACAGCGTTATCACCCTGCGCTACAAGCTCGGCAACGGTGGCTACACCATCGACAGCGCGAGCGTGGATGCCAGCGGCAACTGGTCATGGACACCAAATACGCTGGCGAAAGGCAGCTGGACCTTTGAGGTGCAGAAGGACGGCCAGAGCGGCTGGAGCAGCTTTAAGCTGACCATCGATCCTAACCTGGATCGCAATGCCACCATCGACAGCGCGTTCGACAACGTCGGCCCGGTGACCGGCAGCCTGAGCAGCGGCAGCAGCACCGATGACACCACGCCGACCCTGCGCGGCAGCGGCCCGGCCAGCAGCACCATTACGCTGCGCTATAAATTGGACGGCGGCAGCTATGCCTCTACCACGGTGAGCGTGGACGTAAACGGCACCTGGTCGTGGACGCCAAATACGCTGGCAAAAGGCAGCTGGACCTTTGAGGTGCAGAAGAGCGGCCAGAGCGGCTGGAGCAGCTTCCAGCTGACCATCGATCCCACCGTGGACCGCGATGCCGTGATTAACAGCGCCTGGGATGACTTCGGCGCCGTGACCGGCACCATTGCCAACGGCGGGATCACCGACGACAGCACCCCGACGCTGCGCGGCACCGGCCCGGCCAACAGCACCATCACGCTGCGCTACAAGCTCGGCACCGGCAGCTACGCCTCCACCACGGTGAGCGTGGACAACGCAGGCAACTGGTCGTGGACGCCGTCCGGGCTGGCGAAAGGCAGCTGGACCTTTGAGGTGCAGAAGGCCGGCCAGAGCGGCTGGAGCAGCTTCCAGCTGACCATCGATCCGGATCTCGATCGCTACCCGACCATTGACAGCGCGCTGGATAACGTCGGCCCGGTGACCGGCAGCCTGAGCAGCGGCAGCAGCACCGACGACAGCACGCCAACCCTGCGCGGCAGCGGCCCGGCCAACAGCGTTATCACCCTGCGCTACAAGCTTGGCAGCGGCAGCTACGCCAGCACCACAGTAAGCGTGGACGGCAACGGCAAGTGGACGTGGACGCCGTCCGCGCTGGCCAACGGCAGCTGGACCTTTGAGGTGCAGAAAGCCGGCCAGAGCGGCTGGAGCAGCTTCCAGCTGACCATCGATCCCACCGTGGACCGCGATGCCGTGATCACCAGCGCCTGGGATGACTTCGGCGCCGTGACCGGCACCATTGCCAACGGCGGGACCACCGACGACAGCACCCCGACGCTGCGCGGCACCGGCCCGGCCAACAGCAGCATCTCGCTGAAGTACAGCAACGGCGACCGCAGCGGCGGCATCATAGTTAAAGTGGACGCCAGCGGGAACTGGACGTGGACCGCGCCAGATCTGGAGGACGGACACTGGACCTTTGAGGTGAAGAAGGACGGCCAGGAAAACTGGAGCCGCTACGAGCTGACCATCGATTCCAACGCGGATCGCAACGCCAGCATCGACAGCGCGTTCGACAACGCGGGTCCGGTGACCGGCAGCCTGAGCAGCGGCGCGTCCACCGACGACACCACGCCGACCCTGCGCGGCAGCGGCCCGGCCAACAGTACCATTACGCTGCGCTACAAAATGGACGGCGGCAGCTACGCCTCCACCACGGTGAGCGTGGACAACGCAGGCAACTGGTCGTGGACGCCGTCCGGGTTGGCGAAAGGCAGCTGGACCTTTGAGGTGCAGAAGAGCGGCCAGAACGGCTGGAGCAGCTTTAAGCTGACCATCGATCCGGCGCTGGATATGCAGCCCACCATCGACGATGCCTGGGACAATTTTGGCGCGGTGACCGGCAGCCTGAAGAACGGTGACACCACCGACGACAGCACGCCGACCCTGCGCGGCAAAGGCGTGGCCGGCACCATCATCCACATTCAGAGCAGCCCGCCAGGCGTGCCGTGGGAGGCCGTGGGCAGCACCGTGGTGAGAGCCGACGGCACCTGGGAGTGGACCTCACCGGCGCTGAGTGGCAGCAACACCTGGGACTTCCAGGCCCGGGCGCAGACCGGCGATCACTTCAGCGCGTGGAGCAACAAGTTCGTGGTGAAATACGTCGCGGCAGCGCCTGACAAGCCGACCATCACCGATGCGTTTGACGACGTCGGTCCGGTGACCGGCAGCGTGAAGAGCGAGGGCTACACCGATGACAGCACGCCAACCCTGCGCGGCAAAGGCGTGGCGGGCAGCATCATTCACTTCCAGAACGGCCCGTGGAATAAGCCGTGGGTGAACGTGGGCAGCACGGTGGTGAAAGCCGACGGCACCTGGGAGTGGACGTCGCCGGCGCTGGACCACAGCGACAACTGGCACTTCCGTGTGTACGTAGAGAACAGCAACGGCAAAAGCGACTGGTCAGACAGCTTTATTCTGAACTACACCGATCCGACGCCGATCATTGTTGACGCGTTTGATGATTTTGGTGCCCAGACCGGCAGCCTGCAGAACGGTGATACCACCGACGACAGCACGCCGACCCTGCGCGGCAGAGGCGTGGCCGGCACCATCATCCACATTCAGAGCAGCCCGCCGGGCGTGCCGTGGGAGCCAGTGGGCAGCACCGTGGTGAAAGCCGACGGCACCTGGGAGTGGACCTCACCGGCGCTGAGCAGCAGCAACACCTGGGACTTCCAGGCCCGGGCGCAGAACGGCGATCACTACAGCGCGTGGAGCAACAAGTTTGTGGTGAAATACGTCGCGGCGGTTCCAAACAAGCCAGTAATCACTGATGCCTTCGATGATTATGGTGCATCAACTGGCAGTATTGCTAACGGCGGTACCACCGATGATGAAACGCCAACCTTGCGCGGTACAGGCGTGCCCGGCAGCGTTGTAATTGTTGAGTACAGTTTGGCAAGCGGTAGCTGGTCAGACGCAGGTTCAGCTGTTGTTCAGGCAAACGGAAAATGGGAATTCACATCACCTAAACTTTCTGAAAATGGTGACTGGGAATATCGCGCTAAAACTATCGATGGTTCAAGCCAGAGTGATTGGAGCAATATATTTGGAGTGCACTTTGAGAGTTCAGGAGCATCAGGTGGATCTAAAGGTGTAGAAGATTTTGAAAGTTATGATTCTGGTTTCGGTAAGTCAGAAGACCCAATAAATTTCAATAATGGGTTAAAAATGGAATCATATTATACATACACTTACAATGGTAAACCTATAACTAGGAATCTTGATACCTGTGTACATACCAGTCCATTCACTAAAGGGTTGATTATCATTCGAATAGTTGATACTGGAGTTATGAAACAAACAATGAATCGGCTGTCATTTGGTGAAGAAACTAGTGCTGTAAGCTTTGGTTATACAGATAGCGTTTTCACCACCAACAAAGCCATGATTTATGATAAAAATCATATTTTAATTGGAGTAATTAATTTCGATAAAAACAAATCCGATTATAAAAATGTATTCTTTAGGGCGCCTTATGGAAAAATGATCGCATATGTTGACTTTGATCTCGAAAATACCTCGTATAGCTCTTCTTATCCTGGCTATAATAGAATTCAAATTGACAATTTACGCTGGGGTGATGAAGCCATCAAGCATCACGATAATAGCGTAACTTCACACGAAATATCACCACATGATGATGTAACTCAGCTTGCTGTCGATCTTGACGCTGTTTATTCGCAAGAGATACATATTGGAGCCGATGAACCGCACTTTGATTTACATAATCTTGAGCGAGCGGCAAATTCACTAACAACTCTACAGTTAAGTGAAAAGGGTGATGTTGAACTGACTGTTTCGTCCGAAGACATATTGCACTTGGGTCAAAAAGATCTGTTTATCGAAGACGGTAAAACCCAGCTTATGGTAAACGGCGATGCCGGCGATGTGGTGCAGCTGAAAGATATTCTGCCGGAAGGCAGCGATATCAGTGAATGGCAGCATCAGCAGGGCACCGTGACGGTCGCGGGCGTGGAGTACGAAGTGTACAGCCACGGCGATGACGCGGAACTGCTGGTGCAGCAGGGGGTGAAAACCGAGCTGATTTAGCGGTTAGAACGTTGCAAATTTGTCTAGAAAGCCACCGAAATTCGGTGGCTTTTTTTGTTGTTTACCCACTCAGAAACTTCGGGCATTGCGCACCGGCTGGCATTGCGCATCGGCTGGCATTGCGCACCGGCTGGCATTGCGCGATAAATCGCGCCGCTACGTTGCGCGGCGATCACGGCACACCGCATCCGCCGCGACGGCCGCGGCAGCGATCCCCTCTTCATCCGGCATCACCCCATCGCCTGCGTCATCAACCCATAAGCCTGCATCGCGCCGGGCTGTGGCGCCCATGGCGTGCCGCGCACCATGATGGTGGGCGCATCCACCTGTTCAAGACCCAGGGTTTTTAGCCATGGCGCCAGCGGTAACGCCGCGTCGGTATCGATACGCACAAACTCGCCGCGCAGGGTTTGCATTAGGGCGGCAATCAAGATTTGCGCACTCGCCAGATTCAGCGCAATCACCGGGCCAATCGACCAGCCGTGACCAAACCGCCGCAGGCTGGCGAAGCCCTGCACGCGCTGCTGCGCATCCAGCAATATGCGGGTTTGTGCAGCGGCAATCAGGTGGGTGATTAACGCGGGGCGCCATAGGCCGTGCGCCTGGTGATCGAGGGCGGTCAACGGTTGTGCCTCTGCGGGCAACGCGGGACGCAGCGTGAAACCGGCTGGCATATTCAACGCCGGCACCGCCGCCAGCGCGCGCGTTTGATGCTGCAGGATCTGGCCCGTCACCGCAAAGCCGAGTTTTCGATACAGCGGCTTGCCGCTCTCGGTGGCGTGCAGCCGCAGCCGGTAATCAGGGAATTGTTCCAGCAGCGCCAGCATCAACTGTTTGCCGATGCCCTGCCCTTGCCAGCGTGGGCTGACGATGACGAGTCCGATGGTGGCCGCCTGCTCGCCCCAGCGAAACCCCAGCGCGCTGCCGGCGTAGTCGCCCTGATGCTCAGCCACCGTGCCTGCGCCGAACGTCAGCGCCTGCTGCCAGTCTTCGCGGCGATGCGGCCAGTGCAGTTGCTGCGTGAGGGCAACGCCGGAATCGATGTCGCGTGGCGTCATAGCGCGTAGCCTGATCATGTTTGCTCCTGATGTGCGGGAAATGCCCTTGTCTTTAGCACATTTCAGGGCGGGGATGAAAGCGGGAACGCGGTTGCGTGGCGGTGCGGCTGGGTTGCGCCGCACCGTGCTGGCTTAAATCTGGAAGTCGATGGCCGGTTCGTTTTCGGTTTCGTAGGAGAGCGCCTGCCGCTTGATCTCCTCCAGCGACAGGTTGGCATTACAGAGTTCGAGGAACTGCCAAACGTAATTGCGTTGCAGCTGGCCGCGCTTCAGGCCGAGCCACACGGTATTGGCATCGAACAGATGATGGGTATCGATTTTTACCAGGTCTTCCCCTTCGTAAATATCGCACGCCTGATCGGCGAGAATCCCCACGCCAAGACCGAGTTCGACATAGGTTTTCACCACGTCAGAATCCTGCGCGCTGAGCACGATATCCGGGCGCAGACCGGCAGCCTGGAATGCCCGATCCACCCGAGAACGGCCGGTAATGCCCTGACGATAAGTGATTAACGGATAACGGCTCAGGCTGGCGAGCGTAATGGGCTGCTGCTGTAGCAGTTCATGATCGTGCGGTACCAGCAGCGAGTGATGCCAGCTGAACCACGGGAATGCCGCAAGACTACTGTTATTCACCAGCTGCTCGGAGGCGATACCGATATCGGCTTCACCGGCCAGCAGCATGGCGACGATCTCCTGCGGCGATCCCTGATTGAGCTCAAGGCGCACGTTGGGATAGAGCTGGCGAAACGCTTTGATCACGCGCGGCAGGCTGTAACGCGCCTGGGTGTGCGTGGTGGCGATGGTCAGCACGCCGCTGGTTTCATTGGTAAACACATCCGCTAAGCGGCGCACTTTGCCCGCTTCATCAAGGATGCGCTCAGCAATGGTCAACAGCGCCTTGCCCGGTTCGGTCATGCCTAACAGTCGCTTGCCACGACGAATAAAGATTTCCACGCCCAGTTCATCTTCCAGATCGCGAATATGGCGGCTGACTCCGGATTGGGAGGTAAACAGCGTATTCGCCACTTCGGTCAGGTTGAACTCGCAACGGGCCGCTTCACGTATAATTTTAAGTTGCTGGAAATTCACACCCTTTTCTCCTGGTTCCTGCCCCTGTTTCGTCCATGTTATGAAGTTGGTGTCATCGCAACAAATAATAAAAAACGGTGTGTTATGCGGAATAGTAATAAGGAGTCGTTTGAAGGACGCCCTCACCCCCGCCCTCTCCCGCAAGCGGGCGAGGGAGTTGATTGAGCGGTTGGTTGGTGAGGTGATCATTGTGGCTAAAAATGGGCTAATGCCGATCAGTTAAGCGCCATATCAAATCACCGCACCTTCCGTAGCGGCGCGGTTTATCGCGCAATGAATTGCGCCGCTACAATGTGTGCTCTCGGTAAGGAGGGGTTTTCATGTCTTAACTGACGAGCGTTAGGCTAAATATGGGCTAATGCCGATCAGTTAAGCGCCGTACCAAATCACCGCACCTTCCGTAGCGGCGCGATTTATCGCGCAATGAATTGCGCCGCTACAATGTGTGCTCTCGGTAAGGAGGGGTTTTCATGTCTTAACTGACGAGCGTTAGGCTAAATATGGGCTAATGCCGATCAGTTAAGCGCCGTACCAAATCACCGCACCTTCCGTAGCGGCGCGATTTATCGCGCAATGAATTGCGCCGCTACTATGTGTGCGCTCGGTAATTACGGATTTCCATGTCTTAACTGACGAGCGTTAGGCCAAATATGGGCTAATGCCGATCAGTTAAGCGCCGTATCAAATCACCGCACCTTCCGTAGCGGCGCGATTTATCGCGCAATGAATTGCGCCGCTACAATGTGTGCGCTCGGTAATTACGGGTTTTCATGTCTTAACTGACGAGCGTTAGGCTAAATATGGGCTAATGCCGATCAGTTAAGCGCCGTACCAAATCACCGCACCTTCCGTAGCGGCGCGATTTATCGCGAAATGAATTGCGCCGCTACAATGTGTGCGCTCGGTGATTACGGGTTTTCATGTCTTAACTGACGAGCGTTAGGCTAAATATGGGCTAATGCCGATCAGTTAAGCGCCGTACCAAATCACCGCACCTTCCGTAGCGGCGCGATTTATCGCGCAATGAATTGCGCCGCTACAATGTGTGCGCTCGGTAATGACGGGTTTTCATGTCTTAACTGACGAGCATGAGGCTGAATATGGGCTAATGCCGATCAGTTAAGCGCCGTACCAAATCACCGCACCTTCCGTAACGGCGCGATTTATCGCGCAATGAATTGCGCCGCTACTATGTGTGCGCTCAGTAATTACGGGTTTTCATGTCTTAACTGACGAGCATGAGGCTAAATATGGGCTAATGCCGATCAGTTAAGCGCCGTACCAAATCACCGCACCTTCCGTAGCGGCGCGATTTATCGCGCAATGAATTGCGCCGCTACTATGTGTGCGCTCGGTAATTACGGATTTCCATGTCTTAACTGACGAGCGTTAGGCTAAATATGGGGCGGGATCGGTCCCCTCTCCCATTGATGGGAGAGGGTTAGGGTGAGGGGAAAAGTGCGCTTAACTCATCCCACCAGCATCAATTCGCGGTCCTCTACCGCTGGCTTATTCAGCAGCGACAGCAAAATATTCTTCACGGCCTGCGCCGATGGCGACAGCGGCAGACGCGCCGAGATGTTCAGCGACAGCGGCAAATTCAGTGACGGACTGTTAATGCGCGCCATCCACGCATGGGTTGAACTCACTAGCGCCCGCGCTGCAGATTCTGGCAGCACCGTCACGCCCATGCCGCTGGACACCGCCGCCGTCAGCGTCGAAATGGATTCGATTTCGCCGATGATGCGCGCGCTCAGACGGCGCAGCGAGAACGCTTCATCGACACGTTTACGCACCGCACTGTAATCGCGCGGCAGGAACAGGCTCATCTGCGCCACATCGGCCAGATCGACCGTCGCACCCGGGCACGCTGTTGCGCCCACCAGATAGAGCTCTTCTTTCATTAAAGGAATGCTGTTGATGCCCGCCGTTGGCGCACGGTCGTACAGCACCGCCATATCCAGCTGGCCGTTCATCACTTTTTCATTGAGCGAGGTGCCGCTGTTTTCATGCAGATACACCAGCACATCCGGGAACTGCTCACGCACCGTGTGCAGCAGCGGCATGGTGAGCGAAGATGCGGCGGTGCCCGGCGCTAAACCAATCGAAACCTGGCCGTTCAGTGCCTGGCCGGCGTTGATCACCGCCGTTTGCGCCTGTTCACACTGGCGCAGAATGGTGCGAGCGTGGGCATACAGAATTTTTCCAGCTTCAGTCGGCGTTACGCCGCGCTTGGTGCGGATCAGCAATTGCTGATCGAGTTCATTTTCCAGCGTCGCCACCTGCTGGCTAAGCGCAGGCTGCGCGATGTGCAGCACTTCTGCTGCCTGAGTCAGGCTGCCGATATCGACGATTTTTACAAAATACTTGAGTCGTCTTAAATTCATGTTGCCTCCGTCAATCCCCGAATACCCAGTTGGGTGTTTCAGCCTGCTGGCTTGTGGGAATGAAGTTGCAATATGCAGGCCAGGTTTGTTCGCGATGCAAAATTGCGTTGCCAGATTTTTCCTAACGGCACGGAAAATAAGCGTTTGTGATTACCTCGAAGGAGTTAATAAGCGCGGGCGATGACGTGATTCGCGTAAGCGTTGAACAACATGCACCGCGATGGGGCAGAAAATGCGAGTCAGGCGTGCAAAAAAGTGATGACCGGATGAGCTGGTTTGGTGCAGAAAACACAGAAAGTGAACAGAAACGGCGGGAATGGAACAAAACGAGCGGGAAAGAAGGAGGTTAGCCAGTTGGAAAACTTATGTGGCGGGCGGTGCGCGTTGTCCCTCACCCTAACCCTCTCCCGCGCGCGGGAGAGGGAACCGACCGTGCACAATGTCACTACGCAAAATAATTCGCGCTGTAGCAAGGCGGCAAGAAAATTCAGCCCCGGGAGCATAGTTAACTATGTGACCGGGGGGAATTTTCGCAGCCAACGCCGCTACAGCGTGAAGCATGAAGCGTATTAGCGTTTTTTACGGTTACGATGCATATCTATTGAAACCGCTGCGACGATGATGATGCCTTTGATGATGTCCTGCACATAAGCATCGACACCGACAAAGGTGAAGCCGCTCTTGATCAGGCCAAGGATCACTGCACCAATCAGCGTACCGGTGATGCGCCCCACGCCGCCCATCAGGCTGCTGCCGCCGATAACCGCTGCGGCAATGGCATCCAGTTCGTACGCCATACCCATGCTGGACTGGCCGCTACTGACGCGCGCCGCCAGCACCACACCCGCCAGGCCAGAGAGCGCACCGGCGATGGTGTAGACAATGATCAGGTACTTATTAACGTTGATACCGGACACTTTGGCGGAGGTCATGTTGCCGCCAATCGCGTAGACATATTTGCCGTAGCGGGTGTGTTTCAGTGCGATGTGGAACAGGAACGCCACCACCAGAAAGATGATTACCGGCATCGCGCCCTGGCCGATGGAGGTGAAGCCATCTGACAGGAAGCTAATCGGGTTACCCTGCGTGTAGTACTGCGCCAGACCGCGTGCCGACACCATCATGCCAAGCGTGGCGATGAACGGCGGAATACCGGTTTTGGTGATCAGCACGCCGTTCATTACGCCGCACAGCAGCCCTACGCCAATCCCGGCGACGATGGGAATCACCGCAGGCAGGTTCACCAGCGACGGATACATCGGCGACAGGCTGTCTGAAGTTTGCGCCAGACTGGCCGCCACCACCGCGGTGAGGGCAATAACCGAACCGGATGACAGGTCAATACCGGTGGTGATGATGACTTGGGTCACGCCCACCGCGATGATGCCGATGATCGCCACCTGCAGAATAATCAGCACCAGGCGGTTGGTGTTCATCAGGAAAGATTGGTCACGTACGTACCAACCGGCAATTTCAAAAATCAGGGCAATGCCCACCATCACGACAAAAATCCCGGTGTCTTTTGGCAGCTTGTGACGCAGGTTGCCAAAGAAAGAACTCTGTTCTGCGGCCTGCGGGGCCGTAATTTTTACGTTACTCATAGGTGTCTCACGCCTCACTCGGATGCCAACGACAAAATGGATTCCTGATTGGCCTCTTCTTTATCGAGGATGCCGGTTATACGTCCGCCGTGCATAACCATCACGCGGTCGCTCATGCCGAGAATTTCTGGCAGTTCGGACGACACCATGATGATGGCCACGCCGCGATTCGCCAGTTCACTGATTAAGCGATAAATCTCTGCTTTTGCCCCCACGTCGATACCGCGCGTGGGTTCGTCGAGAATCAGGATCTTCGGTTGCGCCAGCAGCCAGCGGGCAATCAGCACCTTCTGCTGGTTACCGCCGCTGAGGTTATTGATGATCTGATCCATGGTGGGGGTTTTAATGTTCAGCTTGCGAATCTGATCCATGCAGTCCTGCGCCATTTTGATGTGGCTGACAAAACCGCTTTTATGGGTGTAATCGGGCATGTTGACGATGCTCATGTTCTCCATCACCGACAACACCAGGAACAGCCCCGACTTTTTACGGTCTTCGGTCAGGAACGCCATGCCCTTCTCAATCGCCGTTGACGGCGAATCGATCTTGACCGGCACGCCATCAATCAGGATTTCACCGCTGTCGAAACTCTCCATGCCGAACAGGCTTTCCATCACTTCGCTGCGTCCGGCACCCACCAATCCCGCTACGCCGAGGATTTCGCCTTTGCGCACCGTGAAGTTGATGTCGGTGAAGCGATCTTTGCAGGTGAGATTGCGCACCGTCAGCACATCCCCACCGATTTCACCGTTGAATTTCGGGAACAGCTGGGTTAATTCACGGCCCACCATTTGCGTAATCAGTGACTGACGCGTGTATTCGCTGGTGCTGTTGCTGCCGACCCACGATCCGTCACGGAAAATACTGATCTCATCGGTAATGGTGAAAATCTCATCCATTTTATGGCTGATATAGATGATGGCTTTGCCCTGCTCACGCAGGTCGCGGATGATGGTGAACAGGTGCGCCACTTCGGTTTCCGTCAGTGCGGAGGTCGGTTCATCCATAATCACGATGTCCGAATTCCATGACACCGCTTTGGCGATTTCCACCATCTGCTGCGACGCAATACTCAACTCGCCAACCAGACGATCGGCTTTTAAACGGATATTGAGTTTGTTCAGCAGTTCCTGCGTCTGTTTGTTCAGCTTGCCGTGGTCAACAAAGCCGTACTTCATCGGTTCGCGGCCGAGCCAGATGTTCTCGGCCACGGTCATGTAAGGCACCAGATTGAGTTCCTGGTGAATCATGGAGATGCCGGAACGCAGCGCATCCATGGTGTCCTGAAACTGCACCGGCTCCCCTTTAATGCGAATGGTGCCCTTATCGGGACGATACATCCCGATAAGGCATTTCATTAAAGTGGATTTGCCCGCGCCATTTTCACCCATCAGGGCATGTACCGACCCCGGTTTAATACGCAGTGAGACATTGTCGAGTGCCTTCACTCCGGGGAAGAACTTGCTGATGCCTTCGGCTTCAAGCGCAAAAGCGGTCATACATCACCTCCGTACGGCTAAGTCGGTTACGGTTTATTTCTGATTCTGACTGGCGAATTTTTCGTAGTTATCTTTGGTAATCAGCTGGAACGGGATATCGACCACTTTCTGCACTTTCTCGCCGTTAATCAGCTTGACCGCCGTTTGTACCGCGCCTTCGCCCTGACCTTTCGCATCCTGGAAGACCGTGGCGACCATTTTGTCGTTCTTGATCATCTGCAGTGCGTCCGGCGTACCATCCACACCCGCTACCAGGATGTGATTCGGGTTTTTACCCAGCGCCTGCAGCGCACCGATTGCCATTTCATCGTTGTTGGAGGCAATCGCCTGAATGTCATCGCCCGCGGTCAGCCAGTTACTCACCACGTCCACCGCATCATTACGGGTGAATTTGGCGGTCTGTTTCTGCACAACTTTAATGCCCGGATATTTGGCGACCACCGCTTCCACACCTTTGGTGCGTTCACGGGTGGATTCGTTAGCCAGGTCACCCAGCAGAATCGCCACGTTGCCTTTGCCATTCATCTTTTTAGCCAGCGCTTCCATCTGCAGACGGCCCGCCAGTTCAGAATCCGAACCGACAAACGCCATTTTGTCTTTCAACTCGCCTGCCGGTTTACGGTTGACGAACACCAGCGGCACGCCGGCTTTCGCTGCGGCATCCACCAGCGGTTTCACCGCGTTAGTATCCACGGGGTTAACGATGATGGCGTCAACGCCCTGACCAATGAAGTTCTGCACCTGCTGCAGCTGCTGTGCCACGTCGCCTTTGGCGTCTTCAACCTGGCCTTTGATGTTGTCTTTTTGCATCTCTTTCTGCATTGCGTTGCGCAGAATGGTGAGGAAGTTGTCATCAAACAGCGCCATAGAAACGCCTACCTGAAGATCTTTTGCCATCACGGCGGCAGGTAACATGCAAACTAACAGGGAAGTTAATAACGCTTTTTTGAATTTCATAGGTAACCCTTCTTATTCGTTAACATGCTCAGGTTGGCTGAGACCGCGAATGAAAAATATCTTTTACATTCACCCAACGTCGCTGGCGTTTTTTTTGTGGTTGTAGAGGTAAGGCTTCTGGTCTAACGCTATCGGTTTACTGCATCTTTTCAGTGTAACTCGCTACTAATCAGCCAGTTATTTTCGAAATGCCGTTTCAGATGACACAACTCATTTCGCCAGTGATGATTAGCAGTTCATTTATTTCATCTAACCTGCATTTGAAACTTTCATCATAAAAGCACTGAAATGATTGTTTTAAAATCGGCAAATAACAAAACTTTGACATGCATCTAACATCTCAAAGGAATTGCGTTTAAAGTGAGATCTTGCTGGCAGTTTAGAATCTGATCATTCAAGGCAGAAAAGCAGCATTCCGCTGCTTTTACGCGCACTTAAACCAAAAGTGTGCAGTCGGGCTTTGACAATGGGGATCGGCATCGCTAATATGCGCCTCGTTCACACGATTCCTCTGTAGTTCAGTCGGTAGAACGGCGGACTGTTAATCCGTATGTCACTGGTTCGAGTCCAGTCAGAGGAGCCAAATTCAAAAACCCCGCTCAGGGAAACCTGAGCGGGGTTTTGCGTTTTTGAGGATTTGCCAGGTCGCCACGAGCAACTACGTCAGCGGAGCCAGCTCCAGACTGCTGCGGAAATCGTTGCCGACATAATCGGTATCGATCAGCTGGCGGCGACGCAGTTCTGGCAGCAGGCCGTTGAGCAGCAAATCCTGCTGATCGGGCTGGCCGAGTCCATGCAGCGAAATCACATCCAGCACGCCGGCGCGGTAGCGCTGTTCGATGGCATCGGCCAGGGTTTCTGGCGTACCAGCAACAAACCAGTGGCCGGTCTCTTCGGCTTTGATGATCAGCTCGCGCAGGGTTAATCCTTCCAGCGCATAGCCACGGAAAATGGCGGCGCGCCCCTGACGACGATGCACCTGCGCCAGTTCGGGAATTAACGCGGCGGGCAGCGGTTGGTCGAGCGGCACATCGCGCAGATCCACCTCGCCGCCCAGCATGTCGGCCACGCGTAATCTGCCCTGTTCATAGTTGATGCGTTCATGCTTATCGCGCAGACGGCGCGCCACATCGGCGTCGCTGTCGCCAATGATGGCGTGGAACGAGTTCATGATCAGCGGCGGATTATGTTCGCGGCCAAAACGTCGCGCCCGCTGCTGCACATCAGCCACGAAAGTTTGCGCCGCCTCAAAAGTAGGCTGCGAGGTGTAAATCACCTCGGCATAACGTGCGCCGAGCGTGACGCCCGCGTCGGATTGTCCCGCCTGAAACTGCACCGGACGGCGCTGTGGCAGCGGCGGTACGTTAAGCGGCCCCGCCACCTGGAAATAGTCGCCGCGATAGTGAATCGGATGCAGTTTGCTGTGGTCGAGACGAATGCCGCCGCTGGCGGTGCGCTGCGCTGCCGCGCGTTCGTTGGCGTCATACAGCGCGTTCATCACTTCAATAAATTCAGTGGCGCGCGCGTAGCGCTCCTGCGGTGGCGGCAGCTGGCTTTCACCGAAGTTCTCCTCGCCAACCGAGGAAGTTACCGCGTTCCAGCCCGCGCGGCCGCCGCTGATGTGATCGAGCGTGCCGACCTGACGCGCCAGATTATACGGATGCAGCCAGCTGGTGCTGACGGTAGCGATTAAACCGATGTGCGAAGTGACCTGGCTCAATGCCGCCAGCGCAATCAGCGGATCTTGCGTGCCGGTGGTGCCCGCTAATCCGGCCGCATCGGCCTGCAGCAAATCGGCGGTGAACAGGCCGGTGATTTTTTCGCGCTCGGCAATTTTCGCCAGTTCGATGGCGCGCGTGATGCCCACGCCGGTCTGGCTGTCATTGGCGGCGGAAATCACACTGCTGGCGCCGACCAGCGTTTTAAGTTTTCTGCGATAGGTTTGCGACACAACACTCTCCTTTATGGTTGTCGCGCGAAATCCGCTTTGACATGGTTTAAGGCGTCCGCATCGGTCAGCAGACGTAAGCCGGTGCGAGCCAGCACGCGCGCGCCAATCAGCAGCGCCTGATAGCCGCGCGCTGAGTTGGCCGCTTCACGGAATGGCACGGTATGGAAAATCAGATCGTCATGGCCGATTTTCAGCCACGGATGCGCCGTCGGCACCGCGTGGCTGATGTCGCCAGCATCGGTGGAGACTTTGTTTTTCTGCGGCGAGAGATCAACCTGTTCGCCTGCCGCGGTGAACTCTTCCAGCAGCAAGGCATCCAGCGCTGAGTTGAGTTTGAAATCGCGCGGGCCAATCTGATGGTCAATCTCGACGCGCGCGCCGGTCGCCAGCGCCACGCCTTCAGCAATGGCACGCAGACGCGGCTCAAGGGATTCCACCACTTCGCGGCTGTCCGCGCGGATGTAGTAATGCGCGGAGGCGTATTCCGGGATCACGTTCGGGGCCTGGCCGCCGTTGGTGATAATGCCGTGCACGCGCACGCCATCCGGCAGTTGCTGACGCAACACGCTGATGCCGTTGTAGAGCAGCACCAGCGCATCCAGTGCGTTGATCCCTTCATGCGGCGCGCTGGCGGCGTGCGACGGCTTGCCGTAGAAGTGGAAATAGAGATGATTATTGGCGAGCGTGGATTCAGTCAGGCGGGTTTTGCCCGAAGGATGCACCATCAGCGCCACGTCGACATCTTTGAGGTAGCCGGCTTCGACAAAGCGCTTTTTCACGTTGCCTTTGGGTCCGCCCGGTCCGGCTAATCCGCCCTCTTCCGCTGGCGTGCCTAACACCACCACGCGTCCACCGGTTTGATCCAGTACCTGCGATAGCGTGATGGCCGCCGCCACGCTGGTGGTGCCAATCAGATTATGACCGCAGGCGTGACCGATGCCGATCAGCGCGTCATATTCTGCGAGAAAAGCGATGGTGGGGCCCGGTTTGTCGCTGGCCTTCACCGCGTAGAACGCCGTTTCATGTCCGGCGACGTTGCGCGTGACCGCAAAGCCCTCAGCGCTGAGTAGTTGCGTGAGTTGCTCACTGGCAAAATATTCGTTGTTGCCGGTTTCGGGATTTTGGAATATCGCCTGCGATACCTTGAGATAAGCGGCGCTGTGTTGTTCGAGGCTGTTTTCGAGCGTGAGCTGAAGTGGATTCAGCGACATGAGCATTCTCCTTTGGCAAAACAATGCGCAATAGATTGCGCCGCTACCTTAGATGCAGGTATTCGTAGCGGCGCGATTTATCGCGCATCAGTGATAATCAATGGCGCTTATCAATACGCTGCACTAACCGGTCGCCGAGCCACTGAATGCCGCACACCAGCACAATCAGCACCGCGATCACCGCGATCATCACTGAGGTTTCAAAGCGCTGATAGCCATAACGGATCGCCAAATCGCCCAGTCCGCCTGCGCCAATCGCGCCGGCCATGGCCGAAGCACCAATTAGCGCCACCAGCGTAACCACAAATCCCGACAAGATGCCGGGCAGCGCTTCCGGGATCAGCACGTCCCAGACAATGCGCAGCTTGCTGGCGCCCATGGCGCGCACCGCATCAATCAGGCCGCGATCGACATCACGCAGCGACACTTCCGCCACGCGCGCGAAGTAAGGCGTGGCGGTGATCGACAGCGGCACAATTGCTGCCCAGGTGCCGAGCGAGGTGCCGACCAGAAAACGGGTAAAGGGAATTAACGCCACCAGCAGAATAATGAACGGCAGCGAGCGGAAGCTGTTGATGATCAGGCCCAGCACGCGATTCACGCCGCGATGTTCGGCGATGCCGCCGGGGCTGGTCATCACCAGAATCAGGCCGAGCGGCAAGCCCGCCACCAGCGAAAACAGGCCGGAAATCACCGTCATTAAAACCGTTTCGCCTAACGCATTGAGTAAAAGATCAATCATGACTGGCGACATAACCCACTAACTCCACTTGCGCCTGCTGCGCGTGCAGCCAGCTGAGAATATATTGCTCGTCGGCCGCGTTGGCTGCCGGGAGCGCAATAAAGAAACGCACCACCGCGTAGTGCTGGATGTGATCGATGCCGCCCTGCAGCAGGCGGAACTTGCCCGGCAGCGCGCTGGCAAAGCGGGTGAGCAGATCGCCCTGCGCATCGTCACCGGCAAAGTGCACGCTGTAGATGGCATCGCCTTGCTTGTCATCGCTAAGGCGCGCAGCAATATTTTCCGGCAGCTGCGGCAGCAAACCGCGCAGCAGCGTGCGCGTCAGGGCCGATTGCGGATGCGCAAACACCTGCCAAACCGGACCTTGTTCAATTATTTCACCGGCATCAATCACCGCCACGCGATGCGCCACGGATTTGATCACTTCCATCTCATGGGTAATCAGCAAAATGGTGATGCCGAGTTTTTGATTCAGGGATTTGAGCAGCGCCAGAATTGAGCGCGTGGTTTCCGGATCGAGCGCCGAGGTGGCTTCATCGCACAGCAGCAGCGCCGGGCTGGCCGCCAGCGCGCGGGCAATGCCAACGCGCTGTTTTTGTCCACCCGATAACGCCGCCGGATAGCTTTGCGCTTTGTCCGCCAGTCCCACCAGCGCCAGCAGTTCCGCCACGCGCTGCTGGCGTTGCGCCTTATCCATGCCGGCAATTTTCAGCGGCAGCGCAACGTTCTGCGCCACCGTTTTTGCTGATAACAGATTGAAGTGCTGGAACACCATGCCAACGCGGCTGCGCACCGTTTGCAGCTGTTTTTCCGACAGGCCGGTGATGTTCCGGCCTTCGATTTCAATGACGCCTTCATCAGGTTGTTCCAGACCGTTGAGACAGCGGATCAGCGTGGATTTCCCCGCGCCGCTGCGCCCAATCAGGCCAAGGATTTCGCCTTTCTGCACCGTCAACGAGATATCGCGCAGCGCCTGGGTTTGTCCAAAGCGACGTGACACGCCTTGCAGGCGCACCACGCTGCCGCTGTCGCGAAACTTCACCTGCGCCTCGTCATGGGCACTTTCCGCCACGCCGCGTTTCACGGCGGTAAAGGGCGTTTCGGCTGCTGAGAATAACGTCATCTTTATCGTTCCTTACCAGGCCGTTTCGCCCGTGCCTTTGTAGACCTTGTCAAACACGGTCTTCACGGCATCGTTCTGGTAAGAAGCCACCAGCGTTTTCACCCACGGCGCGCTGACGTTCTCTTTCTTCACCGCAATAAAGTTGTTGTACGGGTTATCTTTTACCGGCTCTTGCGCAATGCGGTCTTCGGCGGTCAGGCCACTTTTCAGCGCCCAATCGGTGTTGACGACGGCGGCATCGAGGTCAGGAACGGAGCGGCCGATGATGCCGGAATCCAGCTCTTTGATTTTCAGATGATGCGGATTGGCGGTGATATCGGCGGTGGTGGCCGCGATGCCGACGCCCGGCTTCAGTTTGATCAGGCCTTGTTGCTCAAGCAGCACCAGACCGCGCGCTTCGTTAGAGGGATCGTTTGGCACGCCAATCACCGCGCCCTCTTTCAGCGCTTTGGCGCTTTTCACTTTCTTCGAGTAGAGACCAATCGGCCACACGGCGGTATCGCCGACGCGTACGATGTCGTAGTGATTGACCTTGATTTGGTTATTGAGGAACGGCTGATGCTGGAAGGCGTTGGCATCCACTTCGCCGTTTTGCAGCGCTTCGTTCGGCTGGTTGTAATCGTTGAAGATCACGGTTTTCACCGTTAAGCCTTTCGCCGCCGCCTGTTTGATCACTTCGCGCCAGACGTCTTCATCTTCGCCGCTCATAATGCCGACTTTTACCGAGGTTTTGTCCGCCGCGTGCGCGATGGACAGCGGCGACAGCGCCGCGCTGGCCAGCAGCAAGGCGCCAGCCGTTAACAGGAATTTATTTTTTACTGATGACAGACGTGTGTGCATAAAGTGCTTCCTGATAGTTATAATTGCGCGAGTCAAAATTAGCTGTCGTAACGACAGATGACCGCAGTATACGCAGTTGCTTATTCCTGCATTATGATTTATTCAGGAATGCTATTCCTGAAAAGCATAAAGCCGCGGCGCCGCTCGCATCGCCACACGCGAGAAATGGCTGTGTTATCCTCCCCCTTTTGATGGACTTGTTACTGAGCGCTATGTCGGACACCACACCTAAACGAAAAAATGACCCTGAAGGGCTGAAGAAGCGCATCCTTGCTGGTGCGCTGAAAATGTTCGCCGAGTTCGGTATGCAGGGCGCACGGCTGGAGCAGATCGCTGAGCACGCGCAAACCACCAAACGCATGGTGGTGTATCACTTTGGCAATAAAGAGCAGCTCTATATTGAGGTGCTGGAGCAGGTGTATCAGGCGATTCGCCAGCATGAAACCGGCCTTAATCTCGCCGAGATGGCACCGGAACTGGCGATGACCAAACTGGTGGAAGCCAGCTTTGATTACCACGTTTCGCACCCGGATTTTATGCGCCTGGTGTGTACCGAAAACCTGCTGCGCGGGCGCTACATCATGCAATCCGAACGCATCAAGGCGCTGAACAAAAGTGCGCTCGATGTGCTGGATGACATTCTGACGCGCGGCCAGCAGCAAGGGCTGTTTATGGCTGGGCTGGATACCGTGGATGTGCACCGCTTGCTGAGCAGCATTTGTGTGCATCACGTCTCCAATCGTTACACCTTTCATACGCTGTTCACGCCGAACGATAGCGAGGAAGACAGCATCCGTCGCAACCGCCAGTTAGCCGTCACCGCCACGCTGCGTTATGTGCGCAAAGCCCCGTAGGCTGCGGCTGCGCGCTGATGGTCTACGCTTTTAAATTTGGGACCGTCACAGACCACAGACTAAGGAACTCCGTAGTGAACAAAGATCCCCACCTTTATCCCTTACGCCATACGCAGAATACCGATCGGGACAGCGCACTGTGGAACTGGGCGCAAAACTCGGTGGTTGGTCAGCGTAGTCAGTTACATCAGCCGCAAACTGAAGCGGAGTTGCAACAACTGCTGCGCACCGCCAGCGGTAAAGTGCGCGTGCTGGGCAACCGCTTGTCGCCGGGCCGCATGCTGGGCGTTGATGAGCAGGATTTGCTGCTGGATCTCAGCGCGTTCAACGGCGTGATCGCCCAAGACGAAGAGAGCGTCACCTTTGCCGCCGGTACGCCGCTGGAGCAGGTTTACAGCACCCTAACCGAGATGGATCGCATGCTGGCCTCGTCGCCGGGCGTGATTGCGGTGCAAACGCTGGCGGGCGCAATGGCCACCGGCACGCACGGCCAGGGTTTAGCACAAAGCTCCATCGCCGATGAAGCGCTGCGCATTCGCATGGTGTTGGCTGACGGCAGCGTGCGTGAATTTGTGCGCGGTGAGCCCGATTTCGCTGCCGCCCAGGTTTCGCTCGGCACCCTAGGCATTGTGACGGCCGTGACGCTGCGCACCCGCCCTTTCCGCCTGTTTACCTGCCACAAATTCGCCGTCTCCGCCGATACGCTGGAGAACGATCTGATCGAATGGAACCAGCAGTATGAGATGAGCAAAGCCTGGTGGTTTGTCGATGACAACCTGATGCACGTGTGGAACGCGCACGAAGCCAGCGCTGAAGATTCGCAGGCATGGCACGCCAATCAGCGCGAGGTGATTGAGCATGGCGATGACACCGACAGCAGCCTGAATGACACCATCGACCAGACGCTGGCGCAGATGCATCGCGATACGCAGATTCACGGCAAAGGCGGCAAACAGTTCCGCACCGTGACGCGCTTCCGCGATTTCACCGACATCAGCGGCGATATCTATCAGCTATTTTGTCGCGGCATTGCCGTGCCGCAGATCAACGTCGAGATCGGCGTGCCGCTGGAGAAAACGCCGCAGATTATCAGCAAGATCAAAGCGTGGTATGCCGAGAATCACCCGCATATGCACTATCCGATCATTCTGCGCTGTACCGGCGCGTCTGAAGGCTGGCTCAGCCCGGCGTATCAGCACGCCACCTGCTTCTTTGGCTTTGTGGTCTATTACGCTGATGACGGTTCGCTGTCGCAGGATGGTCTGCATTTTCTCACTGAAGTCGAGAAGCTGCTGGCGGCCGAAGGCGGACGTCCGCACTGGGGCAAATATTACGATCCGCAGCGCTATCAGTGGCGCGATATCTATCCGCAGTGGGACGCTTTCCGCGCGGTGCGCGACCAGCTCGATCCACAACGCCGTTTTAGCAATGACTATGTCACTGCTTTGTTTGATTAAGTTTGAAGGGGAGAAACCATGTTTGCATGGGTAACGCTGTTAACGCAGCCGGACTATTTCATTGGCGTGAAGGCGCTGCACCGCTCGCTGAAGCGCAGCGAAACCCGCTGGCCGCTAATTGTCATGGTCACCGACGCCATCGACCTGGAGACGCGTGAGGCGTTGCAGGCGCTGGGCTGTGTGATCCATCCGGTGGATCCGCTGACGCCAAACGCCGAACTGGAGCAGCATTACGCCTCGGCGCAGTTCGGAGAAGTGTGGAGCAAGCTGCGCGCGTGGGAGCTGGTTGATTGTGAACGCGTAGTATTTCTCGATGCCGACATGCTGGTGCTGCACAATATGGATGAGCTGTTTACGCTCGATCTGGGCAAGCATGCTCTGGCAGCGTGCCACGCCTGTCGCTGCAACCCCAACAAGATCGCCAGTTATCCCGCCAGCTGGCAGCCAGAGAATTGTCACTATACCTGGCAGGATCGCGGCGAACCGGCACCGTCCACGCTCGATCGCTACCTGAACGGCGGTTTTTTGGTGCTGAAGCCGGATTTGGCGGTGTTTGAGTGGCTGCAGGAGAAAGTGGCGGGGATTACCGATCTGCGCCGCTATCCGTTCTCAGAGCAGGATTTGCTTAATGAAGTGTTCGAGGATCGCTGGCTGCCGCTTTCGTACAAATACAATGCGCTGAAAACCTTGCCGTTCCAGCACAGTAAGATGTGGCGCGAAGATGAAGTGAAGAACCTGCACTTTATTCTGGCGAAGCCGTGGAAACGCGACTTGAATCAGCCTGAATCGGAACGCGACCGCTACTACGCGCTGGATAAGCTGTGGTGGGAGTTAGCGGCGGAATAAAAAAAACAGCGCGATTCGTCGCGCTGTTTCATATGAATTGCCCGTTACTGCGGGCCAGTTCGCCGCGAATGGGTTTCCTACGAAGCTTATGAACGGGTCTTCGCAATGCGCTCAAGCGCGACCTGCGCCAAAAAACCTGAACGGGTTTTGAATTCGGGATGCGTTGCTACGCAGCGGTCAATGCGATCAATCAGCAGTTTTGGCAAGGTTACATTGATTTTCTCGGACCCGCCCAAAATGCGAGTGACATCCACATCAATAAGTACCCAAACATAACCTGCATATTGCGGATCTTTCATCAACGATTTCAATTCAGAAACCGCCGGGATGTCCTGCTCTAATTCTACCAGCAGCTCCAGATGGCCGATAATCGCCTCTTTAGCATTTGTTACCGCCGCTTCCAGCGTATCTCCAGCAGAAAAACAGCCCGGCAAATCCGGCACCGTGACGCCAAATGCCGTGCTTTGGTCGCCCGCCTCAATCGCGATGGGATAGAACATACGTCACCTCTTTCGAATTAATGGACAGTCAGTCCGGCTTGTTTCCTGATACTTTTCACCGTTTTGATCGGCAAATCCTTTTTGGGGTGCGGTATCGTCACCAGCCCTTTTTTTACCGGATGGACAAAATGGTGATGGCTACCGTTTACACGTATCAGTTCCCAGCCATCGGCCTTGATCTCGGCCATTAATGATCTGCTATCCATGCCATTGCCTTACCGCGTCCTGAAAGCATAAAAAATAACCCCAACAACTCTAAATCGCAAGAAGAGTTATTGGGGTTATCTTTTTCCCAAATAAAAAGGTCGTCATAAATGACGACCTCAAGATGAGTGGTGAATGGAAATTTATTGCGCTTTTGGCTCGCCCATCGCTTTCAACTTCTTCGACAGCTCGCGACGCTCTTTGGAGAGGTCAGCGTTTTTGATGATGTATTCATCAACGCGGTCTTCATAGTCCACACGCATGCTGGCGATAATTTCCTGCACCGCCTCGATGCTCATGCCGGGTTTGATGTATTCACTCAGGTTGTCCAGCAGCAGCACACGTTTCTGGTTATCACGGACTTTCTTCTCGTTATCCACGATTTCGCGCTGCAGTTTGTTTTTACGACGGAACATACGCACAAACTCCAGTACGTCCTGAAATGATTGCTTGGCATTTTCCATGTTGGCACCTTTCTTGAGGCCTGCGTCGGCAGGCGGAATAGTCATAACGTTTAGCTTAGCGGCTTGGCCGCCAGGGTTGCAATTCTCACCGCTAAATTCGGACTGGCGCTTATCTTAGCGCAAAGAAAGGGTGATTCACATTAAGTCCTTGCCTGAGAAAACTATTTACGCAGCGCCAGACGCACTAAATCAGTCATACGCTCCAGCTGACGCGCCTGTTCGAGGCTCAGCCAGACGTAGCCGTAAATCGCCGTGGTTTCGGAACGTCCGCTGCGATTAGCAATCAGCTGCTCCAGTTCCTGGGTGATCTCCTCCAGCGCGTGGCTGTTGGCGGTGATCTGCTCGGTTTCGCCTTTCACCATCAGCGTGGCCAGCGCATTCAGCGTGTCTTCCGTCATCTGCTGGGTGCGGCGCAGCGTAGGCGCGTTGAGCATAATCAAGTGGCTTTCACGCGACGACCACCATGCATCAATTTGCATCTGCATGGTGTTGACCAGATTGCGATTGATGGTTTGGATCGCCTCAAACACCGATTTCGGAATGCGCGTCTCTTTACTCGCCGGCTCCAGCAGCGCGCGCATTTTGATCACGCTGCTCAGCAATTTCTGAAAAGGTTTATTCAGCCGCGGCTTCTCCAGCAAATTGGCGGAGAAACCGGTGTGATGCAGTTTGGCCATGGCGATAAACGCATCCGATAACTGGATGCGCCAATGCGTATAGGCACGCTGCGCCCAGATGGCGCTAAACAGCAGCGCCATCAGTGAACCGAGAATCACATCGCCTCCGCGCCACATGGCGATGGTGAAATCCCCGGCCGGTGCGCCAACCACCACGCCGAGCGTGATGCCGATCAGCAGCGCCATATAGGGATGTTTTCCCAGCGTCAGATAGCCGCAGACCACCATCACAACGGCGCACCACACCAGCATTACCGGCAGTGAAAACAGCTCAAGCTTGAGCGCGATCAGGCCAGAAATCAGTCCGGCAAAGGTGCCGCTGATACGCTGCACCACGCGCGGCAGCACATTGCCCCAGGTGGAAATCGGCCCCATCACGACCACCAGCGTAATCAGCGGCCAGGTGCCTTCGGGAATGTCGGTGAGCCGCACAAACAGGAAACACAGCACAAAGGCGATAGCGATACGTACGCCGTGTACGGTGCGATAGTGGCGGTAGAACCAGAACTCAATCTGCGAGATGGGCTTGTCAGCGCGTAACATGGTTGTCCGGGAACGCTAAAAATTTGCGCGCTATGTTACCCTGGTGACGGCTGCATCATCAGGGTCGAACGCAATTATTTTTCAGGTTTTGCTGAAATACAACATGGACGTTACATCAGGTTTTCTCAATAAAAACATTGATGTAACGCAGCGTGTTTGGTGCGTGCATTAAAACAGTTGCCATGAATGGCGATCAGAAAATCACGTCATCGCGCACCAGCACACCTTTCTGGTCTGCAACGCCTACAGCGATTGTGTCATCATCGCCGCATCATGGCGACGATGATGACGCGGAAATACGCGACAGATTACAGTTTCTGTTTCACGTAATCGCTGATGCGCGTAATGATGCCTGCCTCTTCCACCGCTTGCAGCGCGTAGAGCGGATAGCTGGCCAGCTGCTTATCTTTGTCCATCACCTGAATTTCGCCAATCTGCTCGCCCGCTTTCAGCGGCGCTTCCAGATCTTTGCGATCGATAACGTATTTCGCCATCACGTTGGCCACTTCGGTGCGCGGCAGCGACAGGTAGATATCCTGCGTGGTGCCGACATCGACCTTATGCGGATTGCCGTACCAGACGTTTTCGCTACCGATTTTTTTGCCTGCGTGGAACAGTTGCACGGTATCAAAGCTGTTTTGGCCCCACACCAGCAGCTTGCGCGCCTGATCTTCACGCCCTTTCGGGCTCTTGCCGCCCATGATCACCGCAATCAGGCGATGACGTCCGACGACGTTGGAAGCGATGATGTTAAAACCGGCGCTTTCGGTGTGGCCGGTTTTCAGACCATCGACGTGCAGATTTTGATCCCACAGCAAGCCGTTGCGGTTGTTTTGGGTGATGCCGTTCCACGTCAGGGTTTTCTCCCCGTACATGGCGTAGAAATCGGGCTCGCCGCTGATGATGGCGCGCGACAGCACCGCCAGATCGCGTGCGGTGGTGTGCTGGCCCGGCGCATCGAGGCCGTGCACGGTTTCGAAATGGGTGTGCGACAGGCCGAGTTTCTGCACGTAGCTGTTCATCATGGTGACGAAGCTGCTTTCGCTGCCGGCCACGTGATCCGCCAGCGCTACGCAGGCATCGTTGCCGGAATCGATGATCACGCCGCGCATCAGATCGCGCACAGTGACCTGATCGCCAGGCTTGAGGAACATCAGCGAGGAGCCTTTGAACACCGGATTGCCTGCGCCCCACGCATCTTTGCCGATAGTGACTTTGTCATCGCGGCTGATTTTATTCTGATCGATAGCGCGATCCACGACATAGCCGGTCATCAGTTTGGTCAGGCTGGCCGGGTTACGCTCTTCATCCGGATTGCCAGCGGTGAGAATTTGTCCGGTGGTGGCGTCCATCAACACCCATGAAGCCGCATCAATCGGCGGTGGTGTCAGGGGAAACGGCATGCTGTCGTCAGCCTGCGCCCACGATGCCCAAATAATTATTCCAGATACAGTTACCAGCAGACGCCTTTTCAACACTTCTTCCTCAAAATCAAAAAAATGAATTTACCGCCGCACGTTTTACGGCAAATAGCGCTTACAGATCTGAATAAATTGAAAAAAAGTATGAACTGCGCATAAATGCTGCGCGCCCGCTCGCAGCGAGAATGATCGAGGTTGTACTGCTACCCAGGGACGACTATCCTGTGCGTTGATTCTCCATTGCCAGGATAACGCCGTGCCCGCCTCTGAGTTCACCTTCTTATTCCACGATTATGAAACCTTCGGTAAAAGCCCGTCGCTGGACCGTCCGGCGCAGTTCGCGGGCCTGCGTACCGATAAAGAATTCAATGCAGTAGGTGAACCGCAGGTGTTTTATTGCCAGCCAGCCGACGATTATCTGCCGCAGCCGGAAGCGGTGATGATCACCGGCATTACGCCGCAAACCGCCAAAGCGCGCGGCGTGACCGAGGCGGCGTTTGCCGAACGCATTCACGGCCTGTTTAGCGAGCCGCAAACCTGTGTGATTGGTTACAACAATGTGCGTTTTGATGATGAAGTGACGCGCAATATCTTCTATCGCAACTTCTTTGATCCCTATGGCTGGAGCTGGCAGAACGGCAATTCGCGCTGGGATCTGCTGGATGTGATGCGCGCCTGCTACGCGCTGCGTCCGGAAGGCATTGAGTGGCCGGAGAATGACGATGGCTTCCCCAGCTTCAAGCTGGAGCATCTCACCAAGGCCAACGGCGTGGCGCACGAACAGGCGCACGATGCGATGTCCGACGTTTATGCCACGCTGGCGATGGCAAAACTGGTGCAAGAGAAGCAGCCGAAGCTGTTTGAGTTTCTGTTTACCCATCGCAACAAACAGAAACTGATGACGCTGATTGATATCCCGCAGATGAAACCGCTGGTGCACGTCTCCGGCATGTTCGGTGCGGCGCGCGGTAACACCAGCTGGATTGTGCCGCTGGCGTGGCATCCGGATAACCGTAACGCGCTGATTGTCGCCGATTTGGCCGGTGATATGTCGCCGCTACTAACGCTGGAATCTGACGAACTGCGCGAGCGTTTATATACCCGCCACAGCGATTTGGGCGATCTGCCTGCGGTGCCGATCAAGCTGGTGCACATCAATAAGTGTCCGGTGCTGGCGCCTGCCAGCACGCTGCGTCCGGAAGATGCCGCGCGCCTCAACATCGATCGTCAGCAGTGCCTTGCAAACCTCAAGCTGCTGCGTGACCACGCGGAAGTGCGTGAGAAAGTGGTGGCGCTGTTTGCCGACGCCGAGCCGTTTACCCCGTCAGATGATGTTGACGCGCAGTTGTATGACGGTTTCTTTAGCGATGCCGATCGCGCTGGCATGAATATCATCCGCCAGACGCCGCCGCAGAATTTACCGGCGCTGGATTTGACCTTCGACGATAAGCGCATTGCTAAATTGTTGTTCCGTTACCGTGCGCGCAACTTCCCCGGCACCCTCGATGACGCCGAACAGCAGCGCTGGTTGCAGCATCGCCGCGAAGCGCTGAATGCCGAGCGCGTGCAGGCGTTCCTGTTGGAGCTGGAGTCGCTGGCGAGTTTGCATGAGGGGAATACGGAGAAGATGGCGCAGCTGAAGGCGCTGTATTTGTATGCGCAGGAGCTGGTGTCTTAGTTCTCTGCGATTTGATGCCCTCACCCCGGCCCTCTCCCACAGGGAGAGGGAGACGCTGCCAAATGCTGGCGTGTGCGCTCGATCGGTTCCCTCTCCCACAGGAGAGGGAGACGCTGCCAGATGCTGGCGTGAGTGCACGATCGGTTCCCTCTCCCTGTGGGAGAGGGTTAGGGTGAGGGAAAACCCTTAAATCATCCCCCACACCAGCCACGTCAGTGCGAAACCGCTCAGCCCCATCACCGTCGTCAATACCGTCCAGGTCTTAAGGCCATCGGCCACTGACAAGCCCAGATAGCGCGTCACCACCCAAAAACCCGCATCATTGACGTGCGACAAGCCTAACCCACCGAAACAGGCCGCCAGCGTCACCAACACGCGCTGCATATCCGTCACATCGCCCACCGCCTGGCTTAACAAGCCGCTGGTGGTCAGAATCGCCACCGTTGCCGATCCCTGCGAAGCACGCAGCGCCAGCGACAGAATAAAGGCCGCCGGAACTAATGGCAGATGCAAGGTTTCCAGCGTCAACGCCAGCGCTTTGCCCACGCCCGATTCCACCAGCACCTTACCAAACGCGCCGCCCGCGCCCGCCACCAGAATCACGCTGGCGGAGCTGGGAATCGCACGTCCGGTGAGATCTTCCAGTTTCTCTTTGCTCCAGCCACGACGCACGCCGAGCAGCCACGCAGCCAGTCCCAGCGCAATCAGCAGCGCAATGGCTGGCGTACCGATCACCGTCATCACCGCACGCAGCGTGCTGCCTTCAGCCAGTGTGGTATGCGCGACGGTGCCCATGACGATCAACAGAATCGGCACAACAATCAGACCGGTAATAGTCAGCGCACCCGGCGCTGGCGCGTCGTTCTTCGGCTTGCCTTCCGGCTTCGCCAGCTGCAGCTGTTCTAATACATCAACGGAAAGATGATATTGACGCAGGTTCATCGCTTTCGCGACGTAATAACCGACGATACCCACCGGAATCGAGATCAGGATACCGAGCATCATCAGCCAGCCCATATCAGTGTGCAGAATGCCCGCCGCCGCCGCCGCGCCGGGATGGGTTGGCAGCGCCACGTGCACCGTCAGCATCACGCCCGCCATCGGCAAGCCAAACTTCAGCGGTGACACGCGCGCCACTTTGGTGAAGCCATAAATCAGCGGAATCACGATGATAAAGCCGACTTCGAAGAACACCGGAATGCCGAGGATAAACGCCGCCATGGTCAGCGCCGCCACAGTACGCTTGATACCCAGCGATTTACTGAAGCGTTGTGCCAGCGACTCGGCACCGCCCGAGGCTTCAATCACTGCGCCGAGCATCGCCCCCAGCACGATGATAATGGTGATATGCCCCAGCAAGTTACCCATCCCGCTAAAGATGGTTTCCATGATTTTGTCGGCTGGGATGCCAGTCGCAATCGCCACCAGCAAGCTGACAATCAGCAGCGCCACAAAGGGATGAACTTTGGTTTTAATCACCAGCAGCAGCAAGATCACAATGCTGGCGGTAGCAATGGCTAACAACAACGCGGTAGACATGATAATCCTCTGATTTAATTAGTATAGTTTGGGTACAGCTCTATCTGGTATTGACGAATTCAGGTAAGACTTACCCAGCACAGTGCTGAAAATCCCTGTGCTGGGTGGTTAAACAAAAATTATTTAGCGTAAGGCGCGAACCAGCCGAGGCCGGCTTCAGTGCGGCCACGCGGGATGTATTCACATCCCACCCAGCCGTCGTAACCCACTTCATCCAGCAGGTCGAACAGATAGGAATAGTTGATCTCGCCTTCATCCGGCTCGTGGCGATGCGGCGCCGAGGCGATCTGGATATGGCGATAACGCCCGGCGTATTCGCGAATCAGATGCGTCAGATTGCCGTCCACCAAATGCGCATGGAACAGATCGAGCTGGGTAAAGACGTTGGGCCGATCGATACGCGCCATCATCGCCAGCGTCTGATACTGGCTGGCGTAGAGATAATTCGGCTTAGTGACTGGATTAAGTGCTTCCAGCAGCAGGCGAATACCGTGCGGCGCTAAACGCTCGGCGGCATAATGCATATTACGCACGAAAGTCTCTTCATAGGCTGCACGATCGGCACCGTTTGGCACCGTTGCCGCCATCACATGCACCTGCCGGCAGTTGAGCGCCAGCGCATACTCCAGCGCCCGATCGATATCGGCACGCGCTTCCTGTTCACGGCCCGGAATGGCGGAAACGCCCCACTCGCCCGCCTGCACGTTGCCTGCGGCGGTGTTAAACAGCACCAGTTCCAGCTGATGTTTTTCCAGCTCGGCTTTAATCACCTCAGCCGGAAAGTCATACGGAAACAGGAATTCAACGGCGCGAAAACCGGCGTTGGCCGCGGCGGCAAAGCGTTCGATAAACGGCAGCTCACCGAACTGCGTTGATAAATTGGCTGCAAACTTAGGCATTAAACATTCCTCAATTCCGCGACTTCGCTATCGGTCAGATAACGAATCGAGCGGTCACCGAGCGTAAACATCAGGCGCGCGGTCTCTTCCAGTTCTTCAGTGTTATTGGCAGCTTCGCGCAGGGATTTGCCCACCACCACCGGACCGTGATTGGCCAGCAGGAAGGCGTTATAGCGCGAGGCCAGATTGGCCAGATCGTCTGCCAGGCGCTGATCGCCCGGCTTATAATACGGCACCACCGGCACATCGCCGACGCGCATCACCACATACGGCGTGAACGGACGGATGCAGTTTGCTGTGTCGAGATCGTTGAGGCAGGAGAGCGCCGTCAAATAGTGGCTGTGCAGATGCACCACCGCTTTGCACGCGGGATTGTTCAGATAGAGCGCGCGGTGAAAAGCCACCTCTTTCGACGGCTTGTCGCCGGAGATCCATTCGCCCTGAATCGTCACTTTCGACAGGCGATCGGCCTGCAGTTCGCCGAGGCAGGAGCCGGTTGGCGTCGCCAGCAAGTTGCCATCCTCCAGCAGCAGCGACAAATTGCCCGCTGAACCGGTGGCGTAACCGCGCTGAAAGAAGGACGCGCCGAGCTGTACCATTTCTTCGCGTGCTTGTTGTTCCGTCATGCTGAATACTCCTGTTGTGCGCGGGCAAAGAACTGTTCGTCGCCAAAGTTGCCTGATTTCAGCGCCAGTGACAGCGGCTGATGGATATCGCGCACCCACGGCACGCCCGGTGAAATCATCGGGCCAATGTGGAATGCGGTGACGCCAAGGCTTTGTGCCACCACGCCCGAGGTTTCACCACCGGCAACGATGAAGCGCTGCCAGCCACGGGTTTTCAGTTCACGAGTTACCGCAGCAAACAGCTGCTCAACCGCTTCACTGCTGCGCGCTGCGCCGTATTGCTGCTGAATAGCCTGCAGCTGCTGCGCATCGGCGGTAGCAAACAGCAAAGGTGCCAGTTCGGACTGATGATTGGCTTCCACCCAGTCACAGAGCTCCTGCGCATAGCTTTTGGCGTTATCAAGGCAGCGTTCCACCAGCACTTCATGCGAGGGCGCTTGCTGACGATACGCCTGCACCTGACGGTTGGTCATTTGCGAGCAGGAGCCTGAGATCACCACCGCGCGATCGCCTTGTGGGCGCCCGGCGTGTTCAGCATCGCTGTTCTGCTGCTGCGTTGCCCAGGCGCGGGCGATACCGATCGCCAGGCCTGAACCGCCGGTCACCAGGCGCGTCTCTTTCAGCGCTTCGCCCTGCGTCAGCAGATGCTGCTCGTGCAGCGCATCCAGCACCACATAGTTGATGCCCTGTGCTTTCAGGGTATCCAGCTGCGCACGCACCGCATCAGCTCCTTGATCGAGCTGCGCGGCGTTGATCACCGCGGCCTGGCCTTTGGCCTGGCGCGTCATCAAACGCACCAGATTGCTGTCGGTCATTGGCGTTACCGGATGATGGCGCATGCCCGATTCGGACAGCAGCTGATCGGCGACAAAAAGATAGCCTTGATACACCGTACGACCGTTAACCGGCAGCGACGGCGAGATCACCGTTTGCGTTTCGCCCAACGCCGCCAACAGCGCATCAGTCACCGGGCCGATATTGCCCTGCTCGGTGCTGTCAAAGGTGGAGCAATATTTGAAATAGAAACGATCGCAGCCCTGCTGTTGCAGCCACTGCAGCGCGGCCAGCGACTGATCGATCGCCTGCTGCGCCGGGCATGAGCGTGACTTCAGGCTGATAACAATCGCCTGCGCGCTCAGCGCGTCATGACTTTCCGGCACGCCGTTGAACTGGATGGTCGGCAAACCGTTTTGCACCAGAAAACTGGCGATGTCGGTTGCGCCGGTAAAATCGTCTGCAATAACGCCTAAACGCATGATTATTGCTCCTTCGCCTGCGGCAGCGTGATGCCGCTGAAGATTTTGATCACTGCGCTGTCATCTTCACGACCGTGGCCGGCGTTGCTGGCTTCGGTAAACATATTGAGCGCAGTAGAAGCCAGCGGCAGCGGGAAGTGCAGCGACTTGGCGGTATCCGCCACCAGATTGAGATCTTTAACGAAGATATCGACCGCTGATTTCGGCGAGTAATCGCCATCCACCACGTGACGCATGCGGTTCTCGAACATCCATGAGTTACCGGCGGCGTTGGTCACCACGTCATACATGGTGTCGAGCGGGATTCCAGCGCGCGCGGCCAGCGCCATCGCTTCAGCGCCCACAGCAATGTGCACGCCCGCCAGCAACTGGTGAATGATTTTGACGGTTGAGCCGAGACCGATTTCGCTGCCCACGCGATAGACTTTCGCCGCCACCGCATCCAGCACAGGCTTGAGCAGGGCAAAAGCTTCATCGCTGCCGGACGCCATTACCGTCATCTCGCCGACTGCGGCTTTGGCTGCGCCGCCGGAAACCGGTGCATCCAGCATCAGCAACTGATGCTGCGCCAGCTGTTGTTCAATCGCCTGCGCATCCTGTGAAGAGATGGTAGAAGAGACCATGACCACAGTGCCGGGCTTGAGCTGCGCCGCCACGCCGTTTTCACCGAACAGGATTGCTTTAACCTGCGCGGCGTTCACCACCAGCAACAGCACCGCATCGAGTTCAGCGGCAAAGCGGGCAGCGGAGGTTTGCGCATCACGTGCACCGGCCTGACGCAGGATTTCCAGCGCCTGCGGATTGAGATCAACACCCCAGGTATTTAATCCTGCACAGATGCAAGACTGCGCGGCACCCATGCCCATGGAACCTAAACCAATCACGCCGATGTTATTCACGGTTGCTGACATAGCAAACCTCCATTGTTAATTTAAGTGATAATTTGTTCATTGGTGTTAAGTCTGCCGCAGTCAGTGGCGAATAAACGTGCGTGATATCACAAAAATTAACTTAGCTGCTCATTGATTAACATGGATTCACAGCCGGAGGTCTGCGCTTCGAAGTCAGTCCAGATGGGATTTCTGCTTAGATTACGGCAAGATAAATTGTGCTGCGGGCTGTGAATCGATGATCTACAATGTGAAAAAATGATAATTCAGGGAGAGCAAGGTGATTCCGGTTGAACGTCATCAACAAATTTTAGCGCTGGTGGGCGAACGCGGCGTGGTTAGCATTGCCGAGCTCACTGAGCGCTTGGGTGTGTCGCATATGACGATACGTCGCGATGTGCAGAAGCTGGAAGAGCAAGGTGCGGTATTGTCTGTTTCGGGCGGCGTGCGCTCAGCAGATCGCCTGGCGGCGGAGCCATCGCATCTGGCGAAAACCAATATGTACAGCGGCGAGAAGATGGCGATTGGGCAGTATGCCGCGCGTCATATTCCGCGTAATAGCTGCATCTATCTCGATGCCGGCACTACCACACTGGCGCTGGCGCGCGAGTTGCTTGAGCGTGATGACTTGCTGGTGGTGACCAACGATTTCGTGATTGCGCGCCTGCTGATGGAGAGCAGCGGCTGCAAGTTGATTCACACCGGCGGCACGGTATGTCGTGAGAACCGATCCAGCGTCGGTGAAGCGGCCGCCAGAAGTTTGCGCCAGCTGGCGATCGATATCGCGTTTATCTCCGCGTCCTGCTGGGGCCCGCGCGGGCTGTTTACGCCGGATGAGGATAAGGTGCCGGTGAAGCTGGCGGCGAGCGATGTGAGTAGTAAGCGCGTGTTGTTAAGCGACAGTTCGAAGTACAACAAGATTGCGACGCATCTGGCGTTACCGCTGGAGCGGTTTGATACCTTGATTACCGATGCGGGGTTGAGTAAAGCGGGACGCGAGGCGTTGAGTGCGGGGAGTTGGGAGTTGGTGTTGGCGGGATAGTGCGTGCTGTCCCTATCGGTCGGTGCTCGCTGTCCCCCATCCCTGGTCCGTGCTTGCTGTCCCCCTCCTCGGTCCTCCCCCATAAATGGGGGAGGAAGATGGTGCTCTATACGAGTGAGGAGGTGCATGTGGCAGCGTCTCCTTCCCCCGCTTGCGGGGGAAGGCCGGGATGGGGGACAGCGACGTCGATCAAATCACACTTCTTCGCTGAACTGCGGAACCGGGTTGCGGAAGGTGCGGGTCACAAAGGCGAGGTAAATAATACCAATCGCTGCCCACACCAGGCCGAGCACCATGGAGGTCTCTTCCAGGTTAATCCACAACGCACCGACTGTCAGGGCACCCATTACCGGCAGCACCAGATAGTTGATGTGATCTTTCAGCGTCTTGTTACGCTTCTCACGGATCCAGAACTGCGCAATCACCGACAGGTTCACAAAGGTAAACGCCACCAGCGCACCGAAGTTAATCAGCGCAGTTGCGGTTACCAGGTCGAAGTTGATCGCCATCAGCGCGACCGCGCCCACCAGCAGCACGTTCAGTGACGGCGTGCGGTATTTCGGGTGCACGAAGCCAAAGAAACGCTGCGGGAACACGCCATCGCGGCCCATCACGTACATCAGACGTGAAACGCCTGCGTGCGCGGCCATACCGGATGCCAGCACCGTCACCACCGAGAAGATCAGGATGCCAATTTGCAGCGCTTTACCCGCCACGAACAGCATAATCTCTGGCTGTGAAGAGTCCGGATTCTGGAAACGCGAGATGTCCGGGAAGTACAGCTGCAGGAAGTAAGAAACCCCAATAAAGATCACACCACCAATCAGCGCGGTGAGGAAAATCGCGCGCGGGATGGTGCGTTCAGCATCTTTGGTCTCTTCTGACAGCGAACTGATACCGTCAAAGCCAAGGAACGAGAAGCAGAGAATAGTCGCACCGGTAATCATCGGGACTACGTGCGCATTCTCAGACCAGAACGGTCTGCTGCTGGTCAATGTCCCCTCGCCAACACCGTGTGCCACACCGTAAACCACCATGCCGGTAATCACTACCATCACTACCACCTGCAGCACCACGATCACGCTGTTGAAGTTGGCAACGGTTTTGATTCCACGCAGGTTGGAGATGGTCATAAAGGCCACCAGCAGCACCACGAAAATCCACGACGGAATGCCCGGCACCAGCGTCTCAAAGTAGCTTTTCGCCAGCAGGATGTTGATCATCGGCATGAACAAGTAGTCCAGCAGTGAGGACCAGCCAACCATAAAGCCGACGTGCGGACTGATTGCCTTCTGAGCATAGGTGTAAGCGGAGCCCGCAGATGGGAAGCGGCGTACCAGCTTGCCGTAGCTCACGGCAGTAAACAGAATCGCGATCAGGGCGAAAGCATAAGCGGTGGCGACGTGGCCGTCGGTCAATCCAGACACGATACCGAAAGTATCAAACAGGGTCATTGGCTGCATATACGCCAGGCCCATCATGACAACCGGGATCAGGGTCAGAGATTTTTTCAGGTGTGCACGCTGAGGTGCGGCAGAGGTGTTAAGCGACATTGTTCAGGCCCCCGCAGACGACAACCGCGATCGGTTGGGCTACAGGGCTACTGCGCAATTTGCTGCAGTGAGAAGTGATATAAGTGTTTACGATTGTCGCGGCGCCGTAGTCATCACGGAAGCGAGAACCAGCCTGCGCTGGTGCAATGTTAAACAGTCCCATCTTTGTTTTCCTCAAATCTCACGCACAAGCGTGTTTGTCAGTATCTATCTATCCGGATGCGTGTCCGGCCTCGTGTGAATGTCAGTGAGTACATCATGCAAAAAAATAACCGACGCGGTTAACGTCGGTTAGTTCTCATTTTGCAGGGCGCGTATTTTGCCCCAACTTATGCCATCGGCACAAGACGTTAGATCAATTCTTCCGGCACTCAGGCATTCTTGAGCATCCAGTCGATTTCCGTCGAGGTGATTAAGCGCTCAAACTGCATCAGTTCGTACTGTTTGCAGCTGTGCCACACCCCGCTAAAACGCTCGCCCAGCAGCTTTTGCAGCGGATAGCTATTCTCGAATTCATACAGCGCATCACTCTGCCGAATCGGTAATGCCAGCCCTTCTGCTTCATGTCCATTGCCCTGCACCGCATGCGGTAAAGGTAGCTGATTATCCAGACCGTGCAAAATACCGGCAAGAATTGTTGACACCACCAGATAGGGATTTGCATCCGCACCGGCCACGCGATACTCGATGCGATGGTTATCCGCATCGCCACAAGGCACACGCAGCGCAACCGTGCGGTTGTTGTGTCCCCATGACGCCTGTAGCGGTACATAGGCTTCCGGCAAGAAGCGGCGATAAGCGTTCACATTCGGCGCCAGCAACGCCATTGAAGCCGGCATTAAATCGATCATGCCCGCCAGCGCGCGTTTCATCAGCGGTGAATCGCTGCCGTCATCAAGCGCGAAAGCGTTGTGGTCGGCGGCATCCAGCATGCTGATGTGCACATGCATGCCGCTGCCTGCGTACTCTTCATAAGGCTTGGCCATGAAAGTGGCGGTCATGCCGTGATTTTCCGCCACCTGACGCACTAGCCGTTTCAGCTGAATAGCGTGATCGCAGGCTTTCAGCACGTCGCGCGTGTGATGCAGGTTGATTTCGAACTGGCCGGGCGACGCTTCCGCCAGCGCGCCATCGGCGGGAATGCCTTGCAGCTTGGCCAGATGGTCGATGTCCCGCAGTACGTCGGCGAAGTGATCGAGATTATCCACCGAATACACCTGGCTCTGCATATTGCGTTCGTCACTGCCCGGCGAGCACGGCGGCTGAATGAAGCCCTCCGCATCACGCTTTTTATCCACCAGATAGAACTCCAGCTCTACCGCTACCACCGGGAACAATCCTCGATTACGCAGCTGTTGCCACAGTCGATTGAGGACATTACGGGGTTCAACGTCAAAGGGAGTGCCATCTTGGTTACACATGGTCAGCAACAGCTGAGCGATGTGCGTGGGATCGGCGGCAGAAGGAATTAAGGTGCCGGGCACCGGCATGCAGAGGTGGTCGGGTTCGCCCAGTGACTGGCCCAGTCCGGCGTCTTCGACGGTGTTACCGAGAATATCCATAGCGAAAACCGAGGCCGGGAAGTAACACCCTTTTTCCAGTTTTGCCAATGCGGAGATGGGAATGCGTTTACCGCGAAATACCCCATTTAAATCATTAAGAAGAATATCGACATACTGCGTTTCAGGATGGCGTTCCAGCCAGGTTTTGACCTCCAGCTGGAACGCGCTTGTTCGCTTCTCTTCACTGTGTCGCGTGAAGTCTTCTACTTCTACGAGGTTCGTCATGATCCCACCCGCCCTTTACCGTTTAATATTGGTGCGCGCAATGCTCAAAATAACAGCCACTCCACTAACATAGCGCTAACGCAAAAAGTGTGCAAATGTAACAATTCTGTTTGAGGAATGAACGATCGGTTGCTAGATTGACAAAATATTGCACACTTTTAAGGCCAGCCGCGCATTTCCGGCGAAAATATTGAACAGCAACGCGGAGACGTTATGGGCATTATTTTTGACAAGCTCTTGATTGGCGTAGTGATGTGCCAGAACTTTATCGGCAGCCATCCAGGTCAAACGGTTCACAACAAATATCTCGACGCTATCGTGCTTGCCGGTGGCGTGCCGCTGCCCTTGCCGCATCAACTGATGCAGGCACCTCATCTATTAGAAAACAGTATGACCGTACTGGATGGCATTTTGCTGACCGGCAGTCCCAGCAACATTGAACCCTGGCATTACGGCGCAGACGGTAAAGAGGCGCATGCCGATCCAGCGCGCGATCGCCTCGCCTTTGGGCTCATCACCCATGCGATCGGTAAAAAGATGCCGATGTTCGGTATCTGTCGCGGTTTGCAGGAGCTGGTGGTCGCTAATGGCGGTGCGCTGCATCGCCAGCTGCATATGACACATCTGTTTCAGGAGCATCGCGAAAACGACGCGTTATCGCTGGATGAGCAATACGCGCCGGCACATACCGTGCAGCCAGAAGTGGATGGCCTGCTGAGCCAACTGCTCGGCAGCGCCGAACCTTTTGCGGTGAACTCGCTGCACGGGCAAGGCATCCGCGAAACCGGTCCACAGCTGCGTATCGAAGCACGCGCGCCTGACGGGCTGATTGAAGCCGTAAGCCTGCCAAAGCACCCTTTCGCTCTTGCGGTGCAATGGCATCCGGAATGGCACTCCGAACGTGATCCGATCTCGCGCCGTCTGTTTGAGGCCTTTATCCACGCCGCGGTCTGTTATCACAAGGAAAAACAGCCATGAATGATGCCACTCTGGCACCTGGACGTCGCTTATCGCAGATCCGGCAGGAGTTGGGATTGTCTCAGCGTCGCGTCGCTGAGTTATCAGGTTTAACGCACAGCGCCATTAGCACTATCGAACAGGACAAAGTGAGCCCGGCCGTCAGCACCTTACAGAAGCTGCTGAAAGTTTATGGGCTTTCGCTCTCAGAGTTTTTCTCCGAACCCAAAATCAATGCCACGCCGCGGGTGATTGTGCGCCCGGAAGAGTGCGTGGAGATCGGCAGCCTTGGCGTATCGCTGATGCTGATCGATAACGGTGCCGCACGGCGCGCGCTGGCGATGCTGCTGGAGCGTTATGAACCCGGCGCCAGCACCGGCGAGAAGTTACGCCATCCCGGCGAGGAAACCGGCACCGTGCTGGAAGGGGAAATCACGCTGGTGGTCAACGGCCAGAGTTACCATCTCTATCGCGGTGAAAGCTATGTGATTGATACCGGCTTGCCGCACAGTTTTACCAATACCTCAGATCAGCCGTGTCGCATTGTTAGCGCGCATACGCCCGCCAATTTCTAAGGTTTCGCGCTTAAGGAGGATGTCATGCAACATGTGGGAAGTTATTACGCCGCTACCGCCAACGCCCATGAGCCGTGGCCGGAGCTGCAAGAGTCAGTGCAGTGCGATGTCTGCATCATCGGCGGCGGCTTTACCGGACTCTCATCCGCGCTGTTTCTCACCGAAGCCGGTTACGACGTGGTGCTGCTTGAAGCGGCGAAAATCGGCTTTGGCGCCAGCGGCCGCAATGGCGGCCAGGTCGTCAACTCCTACAGCCGCAACGTGGATGTGATTGAGCAGCGCTACGGCAAACAGACCGCACAAATGCTTGGCAGCATGATGTTTGAAGGCGCGGAGATCATTCGCGACCGCATTGACCGTTACGCTATCGCCTGCGACTATCGCCCCGGCGGCATTTTCGCCGCACTGAATCAGCGGCAAATGGGCCATCTGCGCAGCCAAAAAGCCCTTTGGGCACGCTACGGCAATCACGATTTGGAGCTGCTCGACGAACGCGGCATTCGGCGCGAAGTAGCGACCGATCGCTACGTCGGTGGCTTACTCGATAAGCGCGGCGGGCATCTGCATCCGCTTAATCTGGCGCTGGGCGAAGCCGAAGCGATTCGCCGTCACGGCGGGCGCATTTATGAGCAGTCGGCGGCGATTGAAGTGAAATACGGCGCACCGCATCGCATAAAAACCGCTAAGGGCGAAGTCAGCGCCACCTTCGTGATTTTTGCCGGTAACGCTTATTTGCCGTCACAGCTTGAACCGCGCCTGACGGGCAAAAGCATGCCGTGCGGCTCGCAGATCGTCACCACCGAACCTTTAACGCGCGATCAGGCGCTGGGTTTGCTGCCGAACAATTACTGCGTTGAAGATTGTAACTATCTGCTCGACTACTTCCGCCTCACCGCCGATAACCGCCTGCTCTACGGCGGCGGCGTAGTGTATGGCGCACGCGAGCCGGATGACATCGAAGCGCTGATTCGCCCTAAGCTGCTGCGCACCTTTCCGCAGCTGCGTGACATCAAAATCAGCCACCGCTGGAGCGGCAATTTCCTGCTCACGCTATCGCGCATGCCGCAGTTTGGGCAGGTGGAGAAGAATGCGTTCTTTATGCAGGGCGACAGCGGACACGGCGTGACCTGTACGCATCTTTCGGGGAAGCTGATTGCTGAAGTGCTACGTGGGCACGCCGAGAGATTTGATGCGTTCGCGAAATTGCCGCATCTGCCGTTTCCAGGTGGAAGACGGTTTAAGGTGCCGCTTACCGCGATGGGAGCGGCGTGGTATGCGTTAAGGGATCGGTTTGGGGTTTAATCTGCTGCGCGCTGATGCCCTCACCCCGGCCCTCTGCTACGGGAGAGGGAGTAAAAGATTCCCTCGCCCGCCTGCGGGAGAGGATTAGGGTGAGGAGAAATTACTCCAGCGGCATTTTCATCGGGTCATCATACGTATACTCAAACCCCAGCTCACTCGCGATCTTCGAGCCATCAATCACCTTGCCGTTTGAACGCACTGGCTCAGCGACAAACGTCGGTGGTTCAAGCCCCAACTGCTTCGAAACGCTAGGATAGAAACTGTCGCGCGACGGATGTTTCGAGGCACATAAATTGTAAACATGCCCGCCTTTCGGGGTTTGCAGCAACAGCACAATCGCATCGACCACATCATCGAGATGCACCAGATTGACCGCATGACCGCCGTTTTCCAGCCCGGTTTTACCGGCAAGGAAACGACCTGGATGACGATTCGGCCCCACCAATCCTGCGAGGCGCACAATGTCCACGCTGGTGCCGGGCAAATCGTGCAGCCAGTTCTCCAGCTCTACCAACGTCTTGCCGGCGACGGTTTCCGGCTGCAGCGGACTGCTCTCTTTCATTACGCCCTCACCGCTGCCGTACACTGAGGTTGAGCTGGTGAAAATAATGCGCGGCACTTTCTTCGCCAGCGCGGTATCCACCACGTTCTGCACCGCCTGCATGTAATCTTCACCGCCTTTCACCGTGCGGCTGGCAGGTAACGTCACCACCAGCGCATCGACTGCCATCAGCGTATCTAACTCTTCGGCTTCACACTCCAGTTCGGGGGTCAGCACCAGCTGGAAGGCTTCAATGCCACAGCGGCGTGCGGCGTCCACGCCATCCGGCGAGGTTTTACTGCCGGTGACCTGCCAGCCGCGTGCCGTTAGCGCCATCGCCAGCGGCATACCCAGCCATCCCAGACCTACAATCGCGACCTTTTTCATATCGACTCCTGCTATGGGCTCACACTTCATCTTAGTGCGGTTAGATGTGCCAAACCAGCGCAAACTGTTTCGGGAGATTCCGGAAATTGACGGTTAAAAAAGGGTTGCCAATTGTCACCATCTTCGTTAGGTTATTCAGCACGCAAATGAATACTCATTCAGCAACGGAATTTACTATGACACGCGTTCAGTTCAACCACCATCATCACCATCACCCTGACTAGTCTTTCAGGCGATGTGTGCTGGGAGACGATTAGGATCTTCCAGTGGTGCGAACGCAAAGAGAGCCCCCGGAAGATCATCTTCCGGGGGTTTTTTTATGGGCGAACGCCAACCAACACGTTCAGACAGGATTGAATAAGAGGACAGGAACCATGTTAGATAACACCCGTATTCGCATAGCTATGCAGAAATCTGGCCGTTTAAGTGATGAATCACGCGAACTGCTGGCACGCTGCGGTATCAAAATTAACCTTCAGCAACAGCGTCTGATTGCGTTTGCGGAGAACATGCCGATCGACATCCTGCGTGTGCGCGATGACGATATCCCTGGCCTGGTAATGGATGGCGTGGTCGATCTCGGTATCGTCGGTGAAAATGTGCTGGAAGAGGAGCTGCTGAACCGTCGTGCTCAGGGCGAAGATCCGCGTTACTTCACGCTGCGTCGTCTGGATTTCGGCGGTTGTCGCCTGTCGCTGGCGATGCCGGTTGATGAAGAGTACACCGGCCCGCAATGCCTGAATAACGCCCGCATCGCCACCTCTTATCCACACCTGCTGAAGAAATACCTCGATAAACAAGGCATCGCCTTTAAATCCTGCCTGCTGAACGGATCGGTTGAAGTCGCACCACGCGCGGGTTTGGCCGATGCGATTTGTGACCTGGTTTCAACCGGCGCCACGCTGGAAGCCAACGGCCTGCGCGAAGTGGAAGTGATCTACCGCTCTAAAGCGGTGCTGATTCAGCGCGATGGCGAACTGCCGGCCGCCAAGCAAGAGCTGGTCGACAAAATGATGACGCGTATTCAGGGCGTAATTAAAGCGCGTGAATCCAAATACATCATGCTGCACGCGCCAAGCGAGCGCCTGGATGAAGTGATTGCGCTGCTGCCGGGCGCTGAGCGTCCAACCGTGCTGCCGCTGGCTGGCGATGTGAGCCGCGTGGCGATGCACATGGTGAGCAGCGAAACGCTGTTCTGGGAAACCATGGAAAAGTTGAAGTCGCTGGGTGCCAGCTCGATCCTCGTGCTGCCAATTGAAAAAATGTTGGAGTAATACGATGAGCACGCTGATGACACCCATTGATTGGCAGCAATGCAGCGCAGAGCAGCAGCAAGCGCTGCTGATGCGTCCGGCGATTTCGGCTTCAGAAACTATCAGCCAGATCGTGCGCGACGTGTTAGTGCAAGTGAAAGAGAGCGGCGATGCGGCGCTGCGTGAATTTAGCGCGCGCTTCGATAAAGCGCAGGTGGATAACCTGCGCGTCAGCGCCCAAGAGATGCAAGCGGCCAGCGATCGTTTGAGTGACACACTGAAGCAGGCGATGGCCGTGGCCGTGAGTAATATCGAGACTTTCCACAACGCGCAGATTCTGGCGGAAGTGGATGTGGAAACTCAGCCTGGTGTGCGCTGCCAGCAGATTACCCGTCCGGTGAAATCGGTGGGTTTGTACATTCCTGGCGGTTCCGCCCCGCTGTTCTCAACCGTATTGATGCTGGCGACACCGGCACGCATCGCCGGTTGCGGTCGCGTGGTGCTGTGCTCGCCGCCGCCAATTGCCGATGAAATTCTTTACGCGGCACAGCTGTGTGGCGTGAAAGAGGTGTTTCAGGTGGGCGGTTCACAAGCCATCGCCGCCCTCGCCTTCGGCACCGAAACCGTGCCGAAAGTGGACAAGATTTTTGGCCCTGGCAACGCCTACGTCACCGAAGCCAAACGTCAGGTTAGCCAACGGTTAGATGGCGCGGCAATTGATATGCCGGCCGGTCCATCGGAAGTGCTGGTGATTGCCGATGAAGGCGCCACGCCCGCGTTCGTGGCATCTGATTTGCTGTCGCAGGCGGAACACGGCCCGGATTCTCAGGTGATTCTGCTGACGCCGTCGCTGCAACTGGCCGAAGGCGTGGCGCAAGCGGTTGAAGAGCAACTGGCGCAGCTGCCGCGTGCGGCTACCGCACGTCAGGCGTTAGCGAGCAGCCGCCTGATTGTGCTGCGCGATTTGGAGCAGTGCATTGAGATCTCCAACCTGTACGGCCCGGAGCACCTGATCATTCAGACGCGTCAGCCGCGCGATCTGGTCGAAAGCATCACCAGCGCCGGTTCGGTATTCCTTGGCGACTGGTCCCCGGAATCGGCGGGCGATTACGCGTCCGGCACTAATCACGTGCTGCCGACCTACGGCTACACCGCGACCTGTTCCAGCCTTGGCCTGGCCGATTTCCAGAAACGTATGACGGTGCAAGAGCTGACGCCGCAAGGCTTCCTCAATCTTGCCGCGACGATTGAAACGCTGGCCGCCGCCGAGCAGTTGGAAGCCCACAAAAATGCCGTTAGCCTGCGTGTTGCCGCGCTGAAGGAGCAAGCATGAGCCTGAATATTGAAGAGTTAGCGCGCGCCAACGTGCGAGCGCTGACGCCGTATCAATCGGCGCGTCGTCTGGGTGGTAACGGTGATGTGTGGCTGAATGCCAACGAATTCCCATTGCCGGTACCGTTTGAGCTGTCGCAACAGACGCTGAACCGCTATCCGGAATGCCAGCCAAAGATTGTCATTGAGCGCTATGCCGCTTACGCCGGTTTGACGCAGGAGCAGGTTCTGGTCAGCCGCGGTGCGGATGAAGGTATCGAACTGCTGATGCGCGCGTTTTGTGAGCCGGGCAAAGATGCGATTCTGTTCTGCCCGCCAACCTACGGCATGTACAGCGTCAGCGCCGAAACCATCGGCATTGAATACCGCACCGTGGCGGCACTCGAAGACTGGCAGCTGAACTTGCCGGCCATTGCTGACCAGCTCGACGGCGTGAAAGTCGTCTATATGTGCAGCCCGAACAATCCGACCGGCAACCTGATCAATCAGGATGACATCCGCGAATTGCTGGCGATGACCGCCGGTAAAGCGTTGGTGGTGGCCGATGAAGCCTATATCGAGTTTTGCCCGGACGCGACGCTGGCGGGCTGGCTGCAGGAATATCCGCACTTAGTGATTCTGCGCACGCTGTCGAAAGCCTTTGCGCTGGCCGGTTTGCGCTGCGGCTTCACTCTGGCGAACAAGCCGGTTATCGATCTGCTGATGAAGGTGATTGCGCCCTATCCGCTGGCGACGCCGGTGGCGGATGTGGCTGGACAAGCGCTGAGCGAGCAAGGCATTACGCTGATGCGTCAACACGTTGCCGAGCTGAACGCCAATCGTGCCTGGCTGTTTGAGCAGTTGCCGCAGATTAGCGTAGTGCAGCAGGTGTTCCCGAGTGAAACCAACTATATTCTGGCGCGCTTCACTGATTCGCCAAAAGTGTTTAAAACGCTGTGGGATCAAGGCATTATTCTGCGCGACCAAAATAAAAACCCCGGCCTTGCGGGATGCCTGCGCATCTCCATCGGCACCCGTGAAGAGTGCGAGCGCCTGATCGCCGCGCTGCAAGCCTTATCAGTGGAGCAAGCATGAGTCAGAAGATCCTTTTTATCGACCGCGACGGCACCATCATTTCTGAGCCACCCACTGATTATCAGGTGGATCGCATGGAGAAACTGGCGTTTGAGAAGAACGCCATTCCGGCGCTGCTGGCGTTGCAGGCAGCGGGTTATCAGCTGGTGATGATCACCAATCAGGATGGCCTCGGCACCGACAGCTTCCCCCAGGCCGATTTTGACGGCCCGCACAACCTGATGATGCAGATTCTCCGCTCACAAGGCGTGAATTTCAGCGACATCCTGATCTGCCCGCATATGCCGGAAGATAACTGCGATTGCCGCAAGCCAAAGACCAAAATGGTGGAAGCCTGGCTGGCCGCCGGTGCGCTCGATACCGCCAACAGCTACGTGATTGGCGATCGTCTCACCGATATCCAGCTGGCGCAGAACATGGGCATTCAGGGCCTGCGTTACGGTGCGGAAGGCGAAGATTGGGATGCGATTCAGGCGCGCCTGACCCAGCGCGATCGTTACGCGCTGGTGCAACGCAACACCAAAGAGACGCAGATTAAAGTCGAAGTGTGGCTGGATCGTGAAGGCGGCAGCAAAATTAACACCGGCGTCGGCTTCTTCGATCACATGCTGGACCAGATTGCGGTGCACGGCGGCTTTCGCATGAACATTGATGTGAAAGGCGATCTCTACATCGACGATCACCACACCGTGGAAGATACCGGTCTGGCGCTCGGCGAAGCGCTGCTGAAAGCGCTGGGCGACAAACGTGGCATCGGCCGTTTCGGCTTTGTGTTGCCCATGGATGAGTGCCTGGCGCGCTGCGCGCTGGATATCTCCGGCCGTCCGCACATCGAATTCAAAGCCGAGTTCAGCTACCAGCGCGTGGGCGATCTCAGCACCGAGATGGTCGAGCACTTCTTCAGCTCTCTCTCCTACGCCATGATGAGCACGCTGCACCTGAAAACCAAAGGCCGCAACGATCACCATCGTGTGGAAAGCCTGTTTAAAGCCTTTGGCCGCACGCTGCGCCAGGCGATCCGCGTGGAAGGCAACACCTTGCCGAGCTCGAAAGGAGTGCTGTGATGAACGTGGTGATCCTCGATACCGGCTGCGCCAACCTGTCTTCAGTGAAGTGGGCGATTGAGCGCCTCGGTTATACGCCGCAGGTGAGCCGCGACCCGGATGTGGTGCTGCATGCCGACAAGCTGCTGCTGCCCGGCGTGGGCACCGCGCAGGCGGCGATGAATCAGCTGCAGGAGCGCGATCTCATCGACTTAATCAAAGCCTGTACTCAGCCGGTGCTCGGTATTTGCCTCGGCATGCAGCTGCTCGGTCGCGGTAGCGATGAGAACGGCGGCGTCACCACGCTCGGCCTGGTTGATGAGCCCGTCACGCTGATGGATACGCAGGATTTACCGCTGCCGCACATGGGCTGGAACCAGATCACCGCCAAAGCGGGCCATCATCTGTTCCGCGACATTCCCGATGGCAGCTACTTCTACTTCGTGCACAGCTACGCCATGCCGGTGAATGCAGCCACCATCGCCCAGTGCGATTACGGCTATCCGTTCACCGCTGCCCTGCAAAAAGATAACTTCTTCGGCGTGCAGTTTCACCCGGAGCGTTCAGGCAAAGCCGGCGCGCAGCTGCTGAAAAATTTCCTGGAGATGTGATGATTATCCCCGCATTAGATTTAATCGACGGCAAAGTGGTGCGCCTGCATCAGGGCGACTACGGCCAGCAGCGCGATTACGGTAGCGATCCGCTGCCGCGCTTACAGGATTACCAACGCCAGGGTGCTGAAGTGCTGCATCTGGTGGATTTGACCGGCGCGAAAGATCCGGCCAAACGTCAGATTCCCCTGCTCACCACCTTACTGCGCGGCGTGACCGTGCCGGTGCAGGTCGGCGGCGGCATCCGCCATCGCGATGACGTGGCGGCGCTGTTGGCAGCGGGTGCCACGCGCGTGGTGGTCGGTTCCACCGCGGTGAAGCAACCGGAAGAAGTCAAAAGTTGGTTTAACGAGTTTGGCGCCGACGCCATTGTGCTGGCATTAGATGTGCGCATTGATGCCAACAACCGCAAAGAGGTGGCGATCAGCGGCTGGCAGGAAGCGGCGGGCGTGACGCTGGAAGAGGTGATTGGCTGGTATCAGCCGGTTGGCCTTAAGCATGTGTTGTGCACTGACATTTCGCGCGACGGCACGCTGAGCGGATCCAACGTCGCGCTGTATAAAGAAGTGTCTGCGTCCTTCCCTGACATCGCCTTCCAGTCTTCAGGCGGCATCGGTTCGCTGGATGACATCGCGGCGTTACGCGGCAGCGGCGCACAGGGCGTGATCGTTGGTCGCGCGTTACTGGAAGATAAATTCACGGTGGCGGAGGCAATCGCATGCTGGCAAAACGGATAATTCCTTGTCTCGATGTGCGTGACGGGCAAGTGGTGAAAGGCGTTCAGTTCCGCAACCACGAAATCATCGGTGACATTGTGCCGCTGGCGCAGCGTTATGCGCAGGAAGGTGCGGACGAGCTGGTATTCTACGATATCACCGCCTCATCAGATGGCCGCGTCGTGGACAAAAGCTGGGTGTCGCGCGTGGCGGAAGTGATCGATATTCCTTTCTGCGTGGCGGGCGGCATTAAGAGCGAAGAAGACGCGGCGCGCATTCTGCAGTTTGGTGCCGACAAGATTTCCATCAACTCGCCAGCCTTAGCCGATCCGACGCTGATTACGCGCCTGGCCGATCGCTTTGGCGTGCAGTGCATCGTAGTGGGCATCGATACCTGGTTTGACGAAGTGAGCGGCAAATATCACGTCAATCAGTACACCGGCGACGAAGCGCGCACCAAAGTGACCACGTGGGAAACTCTGGATTGGGTACAGGAAGTGCAGAAGCTGGGCGCAGGCGAAATCGTCCTCAACATGATGAACCAGGATGGCGTGCGTAACGGCTACGACCTGGTGCAGCTGAAGAAAGTGCGCGATGTCTGCAAAGTGCCGCTGATCGCCTCCGGCGGCGCAGGCACCATGCCGCACTTCCTTGAAGCCTTTGAGCAGGCGAACGTCGATGGTGCACTGGCGGCTTCGGTGTTTCACAAACAAATTATCAATATCGGCGAGTTGAAAAACTTCCTGATCGACAACGGTGTGGAGATTCGCGCGTGTTAACTGCAGAACAACTGGCCAGGCTGGATTGGGTCAAAACCGCGGGCATGATGCCCGTTATCGTCCAGCACAACGTTTCCGGCGAAGTGCTGATGCACGGTTATATGAACGAAGAAGCGCTGCAAAAAACCCTCAGTGAGGGCAACGTCACCTTCTTCTCACGCACCAAAAACCGTTTATGGACCAAAGGCGAAACCTCTGGCCACTTCCTGCAAGTGGCGAGCATTACGCCGGACTGCGACAACGACACGCTGTTGGTGCTGGCCAATCCGATTGGCCCAACCTGCCATCTCGGCACTTCCAGCTGCTTCTCACCGGCTGCGCCAGACTGGACGTTCCTCTATCAGCTGGAGCAGCTGCTGGCCTCACGCAAAAGCGCCGATCCAGAGAGTTCGTACACCGCGAAGCTGTACGCCAGCGGCACCAAGCGCATCGCGCAGAAAGTGGGTGAAGAAGGCGTGGAAACGGCGTTGGCGGCAACGGTTAACGATCGTCACGAGTTGACCAATGAAGCTTCGGATCTGCTTTATCACCTGATGGTGCTGCTGCAGGATCAGGAGCTGGATTTGAGCACCATCATCAATAATCTGCGGGCGCGTCATAAATAACGTTTCGTAGGGTCGCCATTCATGGCGACCAATGTCCCAAGCGCGCATAAATGCGCACCCTACGCTATTCATCAGCATGGAAAACACCATGACCACACATGAAAAATTGATCGCCCTGCTTGACCAACATCAGGCGCGCTATCGCGTGATGGAGCATGAAGCGACCGGCAAGTGCGAAGCGGTGGCAGCGATTCGTGGTACGCAAGTGGGTCAAGGTGCGAAGGCGCTGGTGTGCCATGTGAAAGGCAACGGTATCAAACAGCATGTGCTGGCGGTGCTGCCTGCCGATCAGCAAGCCGATCTCAGCAAAGTGGCGGCGGCAGTAGGCGGTCGCCGTGCTTCGCTGGCCTCGCCTGCGGAAGTGGATACGCTGACCGGCTGCGTATTTGGGGCTATTCCGCCGTTTAGCTTCCATTCTGATTTACAGCTGGTGGTCGATCCGCTGCTGTTTGAACGCTATGACGAAATCGCCTTCAATGCCGGATTGCTGGAGCAATCGGTAGTGCTCAACATTGCAGATTACCAGGCACTGCATAATGGTAACGTGATGAAAATAATCCTCTAATTGCCTTGCCAGGCCCTGAGCGGTACTCTTTCTGACTCAACATCACATCCAAAGAAGACCGATATTATGGCAAGTTCTCGTTTAACCGCCCGCCTGCGTCACACGCTGGCGCTGGCTGTGCTGGCAGGTTGCGCATTTGGCGCACAGGCAAAAATTGATCAGGTGCGTTTCGCAGTGGATCCCACCTATCCTCCTTTCGAATCCAAAACGCCACAGGGCAAACTGGTCGGTTTTGATATCGATCTCGGCAATGCGCTGTGCCAGCAGATGCAGGCAAAATGCGTGTGGGTGGAGAGCCAGTTCGATGGCATGATCCCGGCGCTGAAAGTGCGTAAGTTCGACGCCATCTTGTCGGATATGGGCATCACCGAAGAACGTTTGAAGCAGATTGATTTCACCGTGCCGCTCTACGACACCCATACGCAGCTGATTGCGCGTAAAGGATCTGGCTTGCTGCCAACTGCTGAATCGCTGAAAGGCAAAACCGTGGGCGTTGAACAAGGCACCGTGCAGGAGCGTTATGCGTTGGCCAAATGGCAGCCGCATGGCGTGCAGGTTGTGCCTTATGGCGATCAGGCGCAGGTAGAAAGCGACCTGATTTCGGGTCGACTTGACGTGGTGTTTACAGATGCCGCTCAAGCCGCCAATGGCTTCCTGAAACATCCGCAGGGCAAAGATTTCGAACTGGCCGGCCCGATTGTACAGGATCCGATTATCGGTCCGGGCACCGCGATTGGTCTGCGTAAAGGCGACACCGAACTGAAAACCGCACTGGATAACGCGTTTGCCGAACTGAAGAAGAACGGCACTTTCGATAAAATTCAGAAACAGTACTTCGCGACGGACATCTCCATCCAGCAGTAATCTTTTGGGCGGCTTTTTTGCCGCCCTTTTTGCACTCAGCACTATAATTCCATCAGAAAATGCATCTGGCGTCGCTGAAAGCGTGCCACGAATAAAGGACATCGATAGCGTTATGCAACAACAACATCATCCTCTATTAAGCGCCTCGCTGGGAACGCAACGCGAAATTGTTAGCTTCCACTTCGGTACGGATTCACAGCAACGCGTCTACATTCAGGCTGCGCTGCACGGCGATGAACTGCCGGGCATGGCGGTGGCGTGGTACTTGAAACAGAAACTGCTGGCGCTGGAATCTGCCGGACAACTCAAATCCAAAATCACATTGGTGCCGGTGGCGAATCCTTTAGCCATGGGACAACACTGGCACGGTAGCCATCTCGGGCGTTTCCATACGTTATCAGGACAAGACTTTAACCGCCGCTTCCCGGCATTGGGTGAAGCCTTGGTTGAGGAACTCGCTGGCTCACTGACGCAAAGTGAATACGAAAACAAACGCCTGATCAGGGAAGCGATTGATCGCCATTATCGTGACCGCATTGCTCGCACCGAACTGGATGCCCAGCGCTTTACGCTGATGCGTATGGCGAGCCAGGCCGATTTGATGATTGATCTGCATTGTGACTGGGATGCGCTGCCGCACCTCTACACCACGCCGCACGCGTGGCCGGACATTGAACCTTTGGCGCGTTGGTTAGGCAGTGAAGTGCAGTTGTTGGCGCAGATATCTGGCGGTGAACCGTTTGATGAGGCTTGCTGTGAACCGTGGCTAACATTGGCAGAGCGTTTTGGTGATGAGTATCCGATGCCGCGCGGCTTGCTGCCGGTGACGCTGGAACTGCGCGGTGTGGCGGATGTATCGCCTGAGATGGCGGAGAAAGATGCCGACGCGATAATCAATGCACTGATTGAGGGCGGATATATTGCCGGTCAAGTGGGTGAATCCCCTGCCCTGATTCATCCGGCGACGGCGCTGGCGGGATGTGAGTATATCCATGCGGCGCAATCTGGATTGGTGTTTTATCGACGTAATTTGGGCGAGTGGATTAAGGCTGGAGAAGTGGTGGCGGAGGTTGTTGATCCGATTACTGACCAGGTGATGCCGCTGGTGGCTGAGTTTGGTGGCGTGTTGTATGCGAGGAATTTGACCAAGTTTGTGACGGCGGGGATGTTGGTGGTGCGGTTGGCTGGGGAGAATGCTGGGAGACGGGGGGAGTTGTTGGTTGGGTAATTAAATTAACAATTAAGTATTAAAAATGTTTTTTTTTCGTAAAATAACGATCACTTTCTGAACTCGAACTGTTGGTACACGTATGTTTAAAGACATTCAAGCGCTAAGATTTTTTGCCATATTTTTTGTCATTTTTTTGCATTTAGCCATTATCCTTCCTGATAATCATACATATGGCATATTGAGGAGTTTTTCTAACACGGATAGTGGCGTTGAGCTTTTTTTTGTGATTGCTGGTTTTTTCCTTTCTCATACTTTAGAAAAAACTAAAGATATCACTTCCAAGTCTGATAAGATAGTTTATTTACTTAAGTTATATATCAAAAAATTAAAAAGATTATCTCCTCCCGTTTATTTTTGGATTTTTATCCCCTTAATTTTTTCAATCATTACAAGAAATTCGGATTTATGGTTACCTTATAATTTGATGATTGAAAAATTTTTCTCATCAATAGTATGGTTGCGTAATTTTGAAGAGATAGGCACAGAAGGTAACTTTGGATACATGTGGGCATTATCTTTGGAAATGCAATTTTTCATAGTTTACCCGCTCTTATTTTTAATGCTTGGCAGAAAAAAAACTATATTAATATCTGTAGTTTTGTGTCTAATGATGACTTTCTATCGTCCTTTTGGCGGCCCTGCCTGGATGTTTAGATTTGATCCTATGCTTTATGGCGCACTGCTTTACTATTTAGTAAAATCTTTTGATTTGAATAAACTTGCTAATGAAGAATTCAAAATAAATAAATTGCATAAAATAATAATCTCTTTAACACTTATTATTTCTTTAGCTGTAATTCCCGCAGCACTATCTCACGTCTGGACTTTTCGTTTTAGTTGCGCTTCATTTCTTTCTTCAATTTGTGTTTTACTGGCTGTTATGGAAATAAATTTTTTTACAAGCTTTCCTGACAGGATAAATAAAGTGATTTATTATATTGGAGACCGTTCATTTTCTCTTTTCTGCTGTCACATTCCAGTTTGGTTTATGGTCTTCCAATTTTCACAAGGACATCAAATACCGGCATTATATCGGGTTATTACACAAGTCATATTGATGTTTGTTTTTGCAGAGCTAACCTATAGATTTTTAGAGAAACCATTTAAAAAATCATGAAGATATAAATGAGAGCGTCAATGATGGTCAAGTTTCATTTTACGTAATATCATCATAACTGAGGTTGATTGAAAACCAATCTCAGTTCGCCAGTTACAATAGACACAACCAATTTTTAAATCTGACGTTTTCTAAGTAATGAAATTCTGACAAATTTTTCAAATCCTTTTTTGTGTTTTAGAATTTTTCTTTCTAGCATTAACCAAGAAAGAATAGAGATGCATATACTTGTAAAAAAATATATAATTACGTTTATCCAACTTGGTGTGTCTTTTGGCGAAAAGGAAGTGCTTGTAAACAACTCGGGAACCAAGAGATGATAGAGATATAGTCCATAACTAATCACTCCAATTCCAGAAATAAATTTTATTTCCAGAAATTTTACCAAATTAGACTCTTGATTAAGAGATATATAAATAATTGTTAAACAAGTAGTGATTATGGTCATTGCATTCATTAAAACCAATGCAGACTCAACACCTGGAGCATCACTCTTTAAATCTCTTATAATACAAATGGAAAGAGTAAATATTACCCCACTAATAATCATGTAAGGCTTAATCTTTAAAAGATTATCCTGGTTTTTTTTCTTAACAAATACGGATAAAAGAGCTCCAGAACCAAGTGAGTCGAAATGAGAAAATGGAAGAGCATAAGCTGATAAATCATTATATCCAAATAAAGGTCTCAACGTTAGGCTAACAGCAGCCAAAAGTATTGACACAACAAAAAGCTCAACAAGATGTTTATTAGGCGTTAGCAGAACCAACGCTGGCCAGATAATATAAAACTGTTCTTCAACATCAAGCGACCAAAAGTGCGATGTATATCCAGTACCCTGTCCAGTCAAAAAAATATAAATATTAGTAGCATAGAATATATGCCACAATTTATTAATTTCAGAAAACCAGTAAATCCCTGACAAAAACCCCACACTTAAAACCAAATAGTAAATGGGAAAGATTCTTAATATTCTTCGGGAATAAAACTTTATCAACTTATCCCATATAGAACGAGTAACATCCTCTTTTTCTTGAATTAAAATTCCTGTTATCAAAAAACCACTAATAACAAAAAAAACAGTCACTCCGATTGATCCCAGTGATGAATCCGATCTGTAAAAATATGAAATAATATAATGTTGGAAAATCACCAATGCGACAGCAAAAGCGCGGAGACCATTAATTCCTTTGATGTAACCCATTGAGAAAGGCCTTATTTGGCATGATTACTAAAAATCATTTTGAATGAGCAACTTAAAGGTGAAATATTTTCACATAAGATATTCATAAAAAAATGTTGCGCATTATTAACATCGAAAAATAAACGTTTTAAACATACTTCAGAAACCTAAATATAAAGTGATTTTTCTATTATTTCATGAGGTAATTGATATGTTTTTTAAAAGCCATATTAAAGAAAAAACCCGGCATAGCCGGGTTAATAAATTATGCTTCGAGCCACTCAGTATGGAATACACCTTCTTTGTCGATTCGCTTATAAGTATGTGCACCGAAGTAGTCACGCTGAGCCTGAATCAGGTTAGCTGGCAGAACTTCTGAGCGGTAGCTGTCATAATAAGCAATCGCAGCAGAGAAGGTCGGAGTTGGGATACCGTTTTGAATAGCGTAAGACACTACATCACGCAGTGCCTGCTGGTACTCATCAGCGATATTCTTGAAGTAAGGATCTAACAGCAGGTTGGCTATGTCAGCATCATTAGCATATGCATCGGTGATTTTCTGCAGGAACTGAGCACGGATGATGCAACCAGCACGGAAGATCTTAGCGATCTCACCGTAATGCAGATCCCAGTTGTTTTCTTCAGATGCTGCACGCAGCTGCGAGAAGCCCTGAGCATATGAAACGATTTTGCCCAGATACAATGCACGGCGGACTTTTTCTATGAACTCAGCTTTATCACCAGTGAATGCTTTCGCCTGTGGACCGCTTAGAACTTTGGAAGCTGCAACACGCTGAGTTTTCAGAGAAGACAAATAACGGGCAAACACAGACTCAGTGATCAGTGACAGTGGCTCGCCCAGATCCAAAGAGCTCTGGCTAGTCCATTTACCGGTACCTTTATTAGCTGCTTCATCCAGAATCACATCAACCAGATATTTACCGTCTTCATCTTTTTTAGTGAAAATATCTTTAGTGATGTCGATCAAATAGCTGCTCAACTCACCGTTGTTCCATTCAGTAAAGGTTTCAGCCAGCTCTTCGTTGTTCAAGCCCAGTGCACCTTTTAGCAACGCATAGGCTTCAGCAATTAACTGCATGTCTCCATATTCAATGCCATTATGAACCATCTTTACATAGTGGCCAGCACCATTAGGACCGATGTATGCAACGCAAGCTTCGCCGTCTTCAGCGCGCGCAGCGATCTTATCAAGGATTGGAGCAACCAGTTCGTACGCTTCTTTCTGGCCGCCAGGCATGATTGAAGGGCCTTTCAGTGCGCCCTCTTCACCACCGGAAACGCCGGTACCGATGAAGTTGAAGCCCTGGTCAGAAAGCTCTTTGTTACGACGGATCGTATCTTTATAGAAGGTGTTACCGCCATCGATAAGGATATCTCCCTTATCCAGATGAGGAGTTAGGGAAGCGATAGTTTTATCAGTAGCTTCACCTGCTTGCACCATCAGCAGAATACGACGTGGTTTTTCCAGCGATTCAACAAATTTTTCAACAGTATAAAAAGGGGCGAGTTTCTTACCTTGGTTCTCAGTGATGACTTCATCAGTCTTTTCACGCGAACGGTTGAAGATGGAAACAGTGTAACCGCGGCTCTCAATGTTAAGCGCCAAGTTGCGGCCCATAACTGCCATTCCGACTACACCAATCTGTTGTTTGGACATCATAAACTCCTGTCTTTGAGGGCGTGTATGTATAAAGCACATACGATTAGTAATGTGTGATTCATGTTAACTCATCAAAGACCGCTAGAGGTAGAAAATGATGCTGTGGAATAATCTTAGATGATAAACTCACCGAACAAGCTTGTAACAAGATAATGCTTACCTCTAAGCGAGTAAGTAATGTACAAACCATCCACTTTTTGTAAGGAAATTCGACTATGACTAATCGAGTTCTATTGATAAATGATACAGAAGACGTCTATCACTGGGGATGTTATGGTACATCTCATGCTTTGAAAACTCAGTTAACTAACCAACAACTTAAAATCGTCGATACAATTCCAGTTTATGATGTGCACAATCTAGCTTGGTATCCAAATCATGTATCAGAATTTGGAGGCAAAGAAAACTTTATTTCACGATTTCCTGAGCTTTCTGAGAAAATGCAAAATTGTGATAGGATAGTTGTTAATGGTGAAGGAACAATCCATCATTTCTCAGGTTATCCCAAAGCACTTTTGTATCTTATTTATGCTGGTAAAGAATATTTTGGAAAAAATATTTATTTAATTAACCATAGCTGTTTTCCAAGCACCGATGATAAAGATACCCTTGATTTCTATAGAAAGGCTTATCAGTGCTGTGACTACATCGCGGCTAGAGAAAAACGTAGTGTTAACACTATTAAAGAAAATTTAGGGATGCCATGTGAGTTAGCCTTTGATAGCTTACCCCTCGCGGCAAAAGAAATTGAAAAATCAGTAGCAAGAGTTATTAATGAGAATTACATCTGCATTTCTGGTGCAGTAAACTATAAGCACCATCGTTCTGAGATGATCGCGAAGTTGATTCTTAAACTATATCCCAACCATAGATATATTTATTTGGCTGGTTCTAAGAAAGAAGGAATACACCACGAAGAGCCCATAGTATATGAAAGCTTGAAGAAGTATATGCCGACAATAGAAATGTATGGCGCAACTAGTTTTGAAGAGTGGATTTCTATAATAAAATATTCAAAGATTTTGATCTCTGGCCGATATCATTACACTATTGGTGCTATGTGCACCGGCACACCGACTGTTTTCTTTCCTTCAAACACACCTAAAATAGATGCTATCGCAGAAGAATATAAACTACCTCGCCCAGTATCATCTGAAAATGATAAAAAATTCAAAATAAAATTATATATAGCACTGAAATGGGCAGGGATAAGACGCTGGAAAAACTTAACAGCGGTTCTTGCAAAATCTGCATCTAATAACTATAGATGGTAGTTTTAGCTATTATAACCTGCTTACTTAAGTAAGCAGGATTGCACTTCAAAAAGTGCTCGTTGCCTTTCGGATAGAGCAGCGGAGTCAAAAATAAAGGTGTTAATTCCGCAGATAACTTTACTATTAACTAATAGTGTAGAATATATCCCAGCAATATATTTTATTTTATGCGAATTTTTAATTAGAAAAAGATCAGATATTGGTGCATCAGAGTAAATAAAGTTAAAGTTTATAGATAAATCGTATTTAAGCCTATTTAAGAGTTCATCATCGATAGGGTATCTTGTATGAGCTAATAATACAACATTATAGCCTTGCTTTGATTTCCTCTTAATTATATCAATATACTCATCCCTGATTATTCTGTTACTATTTTCATCAGGAAAACCACCATGTCCAATTATCACAACGTTGTTTGTACCTTCCAGACTGGGAGGAATATAACAACGAACAAGACACTGAAGTTTGTCTCTAACTTTTTCAATTGATATTGGTATTGAAATCAAATCATGAAAGTCGTTATAAATAAAAGGATGGAGGCAGAAAAATTTAGCTTCCGGTAAATATTGCTTATTTAGGAATTGATAATAGCTCGTCAAACCTTCTTCATAGAAAAAATGTCTGTCTGCAGGAAATGCCGAAGTAACAGTAAGTAGCATTTCTGGAAAAGGTGAAAATACCTCATCAAAAAATGGTATGTTATGATGATAATCTATTTTTTCATTATAGTACTGCTCATGCCCTACAAAATCGATACTTTCCCAATGGTGTAATCTGAAAGCCCAAATTTTATTTGATTCAATATTCTGTCGATCGATTGTAATTAAAAGGTGATTTTCATAGATTTCACCGCAAGAAGACTCAGCAAGAACAGAAGCTAATAGTGAAGAATAGAATCCAGTTGATATAAATAATCGTTTTTTCATTTAGCACCTAACTTGAAAATTCGTTTATTCATCAGAGCGAAAAGTTTTGCAAGCTTGCTAAAAAAAGAAATGAAAGTCAAATTGTATTTAGGCTTAAGTATCAAATGGTATGATTCATATTTTCTGCATGAGTTCATATAAATAACGCACTGAGTTTGAATTGCTGACACGTTATTATCTGCAATGATGTTAAATTGGAGCTTCGATAAGCATTGATATTTAAAGTTCAATAGATCGGCCGCCTTTACTTTTGGAATTCGGATATTTTCTCTATTTTTGTTAATGGTAATGTAATAATTAACATTATCTAATTTATGATATACGCCATATTGGCTCAGACTGATGATATGGTCCCACAATGGGAATAAACTACCCTCTTCTCTTAAAAGCCCTATTTTTTTTATTAATTTCCTAGAAAACAAAAATGGCATCATAAAAGTTGAAGGTTCTAAAATAAATCCTACAGTATTTAGTAATTTGTTATTTGCAGGATGTTCACTCTTCCCTAATTCAAAAGGCCGCTTCATTACGGTAGTTTCATATCTAAGTAATAAATTACAATAGAAAATGCTATCACAATCAACTAATTGTCTATCTCTTATTTCGCTAACAAAACCTTCACTAATTACATCATCTGCTTCCATTATCTGGATATATATGCTCTCTGTTGCTCTAATTCCTACATTGATAGCAGATGCAAAACCATTATTAAAATCAACAGATATGATTTTAATTTTATCAAGATATTCAAGGTGACTATTTTTTAGTAACTCTTGAGTTTGATCAAAAAAAACCTCAGCACACAGAATGACTTGGTTCCAATCATCAGAAGATTGAGCAATGAGAGAATTTATTGTTTTATTCAATTGTTCAATCCCTGAACGACTCACAGTAATAAATGTTATCAATGCATGCTTATTAGATGTCATATTATGAACTCAAAGCGGCGCGTTGAGCGCCGCATTTTTTTTCACTAGAAATTTATTTTTAAAGCACGAAGAACTTTAGCAACCAAAGATTTATTGAGCTTCATGTTCAATCCGAACACTTTCACAAGAATGAATCCGCCACTGATGCGATAAGTAATTTTGCCTGCATACCTTTCAATAAATTTATCTTGTTTACTCATTGGAGCATGGGGATTTCTTTTACGGTAGCCCCAATACAGGTCTCTTAAAGGATGAACACAGGTTAATGTCCAAGGTTTACGTCTGTCGGTAAAGTGCAGAATACCTATATCCTGCAATGTTTCGGCCTCTTGCTGTATATTGTACTTACGCTCTAAATCATTGGCTGTAAACATCCGGCTGTTGACGTTCCATTTTAAAGGTAAAATTTTTGTTTCGTCTTTAAAAGTTATATTCAAGATATCCTGATCTTGTAAACTAATCTCACGATTATTAATATAAAAATTGATCATGTATTCATTGAAAACATCATCATATTTTTCTCTAATTACATTAAGGTCAAAGACTATCATACCGGCATTAAAGTAATTATTATCTGCACCTAAAAGGAGGCGTCTAGATTGTAATACTCCACCTTCATCTAATGAGGCTCCAATGCATTTCCCGTCTAGATTCTCTGTCCATAGTTTTGCTATATCATCTACACAAATCATGTCAGAATCCATGTATATAACTTTATGCACATCCGGAAGAACTTTATGTATGACTAACCTATAATAAGTATTTAATGAAATATATGATCTATTTAGTGGTAATGAAGAAAATAACGATGGATTAATTTCAATAAAGTTTATTTTAATATTAGGTTTTAATCCATTGAGCAATAAATTTCTTTTAGTTTCTGTGAGATTCTCGTCACATAAAAGATTAAAAATAATCTTTTGCTTAGGGTGAGCATTATCCAAAATTGATTCGATTGCAGCACTTGCGTGTGCATAATACCGATCGTCAAAAGACATACAAATGTGGATATCTTCATTGAGCAATATTTTATTTTCTATCTTTTTATGGTTTATTAAATTTAAGACTTCTTGATTATTAATAATCGGAGATTCTGCGAGATACATTAACCCCGCAGTACTAACTCTAATGTTTTCATAAGCTCTACGTGCATATAATACATATGCATTTATCATTCTTTCCGCTATAAACCCCCAGATTCTTGATTGGTAAGAATCATATTCTGAGATATCAATTTTTAATTCAGCTTCTTCAAGAACACCAAACAGGAATGTGCAATACTCATGAAAATACTCCCGTTTCATAATGGCAACGTTAGCAAAGAAACATGATGTAGAATACAATGATTCTAATAGTGCCAAGTAGTATTTAGGATATTTTTCTTTAACAATTTCGATAACTATATCTAAATCTTTCTTGTAATGATCTAATGAATACTGCTCATAATTAGACATTATTTTCCACGGTAAACCAACAGGATGCACATTCCAAACAGGTCCAGTGATTATGTCCTGTTCAGCACAGATATTCTTAATGCTTTCAGGATCAAGTTTATGCTCAATGACAATGTCTTCATCAAGTTTATTAATAACTGTATAATCATGATGTGATTTAAAAGACAAATATCTTCTATAATGCATCAAGCCATAATAATCTGCATCATCATTTTTCCATGCCCAGTAAATTGCCGTCAACTCACACCACGATTTGTTTTTTTCAGAGATATTAATTCCAGTATCATCTCCAATACAATAATCTAGTGAATTTTTCGATAACTTACGACCAACCTGAATTGGAACAATACATTCATTCTTGATGTAAGGTGATGTTTTGTGATGACACACATATATTTTTATATTAGGAGAAGATGACACATTCAACCTCTAAATTTTGTTCAAATAATTTCACGGTATAGGTTTTTGGTTTTAATATAAACCTGCTGCAGGCTAAAGCGCTGCTCTACAATTTTTCTACCTTCGTTACCCATTACATTACGTAATTTTCGGCATGAAAGTAATGCTATAAGTTTTGTTTTGAACTCGTCCTTGTTACCCTTATCGACTAAATACCCATTTACTTCATTTTTAATGATGCTGCTACATCCACCACTATCAAATGCTATACATGCTCTACCTTTGGCGGCGCCTTCAATCAAAAAGCGAGGCACGCCCTCAAAATATATAGATGGAAGAGCGATAATATTACACTCATCAATCAAAGATGGGATATCATTTCTTTGACCAAGCCAATTTATCAAACCACTATCGTGCCATTTCAATATCAAATCATTAGAAATAGCATCTCTATCGTCACTTATTTGAATCCCAGCAACATTTAATATAAACCCATTCCCTTTCAAAGTTAGTTCTTTATTAATATCAACAAGGACCTCCAACCCCTTTGATTTTAATAACCTTCCTGCAAATAGTACTATTGGTGGATTATTAAAATTCTCAATACTAAAGCTGTACTCATTCAAATCAACACCAACACCATCAATAACAACACATTGATCAGGCATTACTGTTATTTTAGAACTAAGTATTTCAAGATCTTGATTATGTTCAAATGTGAGTTTGCTTTTTTCATTCTTAAAAATAAAAGCATATGAACAACATACAATGAAATTTAATACTTTATAAAGTGCGCTCGAGTTCATGAAAACTCTTCCAAGCCCAACAAAACTCGCTATGAATGGGATTTTTAGCACTCTAGAGTAAACACCTGCAATCATTATAGGCTTAATCGTAACGGCATGTATTAAACTTGGTTTAATTTTTTTTAATATTTTAATTATTCTATAAAAATCTAATATAGCGAGAAATGGATTTAATGTTCGTTCACTCATACAAGTTTCATGGCAAGTAAACCCCATACTTTCAAGCTTTAATTTTTCACTTTGAGTAAAATGAGCTAGTACATGTATTTCATAATCATCTAAAAAAAGTTTTGCTCTATCTAACCAATGAAGTTCAAAATACCAACCTGAGTTAATAAAAAAACATATCTTCTTTTTCATCATTGCACCGCTAGTGGCGGATACCACTAATTTTTTTTAGGCCGTCCATTACACCTCTCGCAAAAAAAACAAAATATTTCTTCTTATTTTTATTACGGAAACCATCGAAAAAATATTTTGCCAGACGCAAAACTTTCCCAGAAAAAGAGAAGAAATCATAGTTGTAAAGTATTTTGCATAGAAACATGTTTCTTGAAAGGTAATACACTTTCCATTCTTGCCCATTCCAATTATTTAAACTCCCCACATCATGAATAAAGATAAGCTCAGGTCTATAAAATATCTTATAACCGCATCGGTATAAATAATGAGAAAAGTAAACATCATCGTAATATATGAACAATTCATTTTTTATGAATTCATAATTTTGAATAAGCATTTTATTAGAAATAATACAACCAACAAATGAAAATGTTATAACTTCATCAATTTCATTTTCGTCTGCAATGAAATTTTCATTATTACGAAGATAAGTAATATTTTCAATAATTGTTAATGTTCTCTTTTTCCAAGGTAAATTCATTTTACATACTTCTTCTGAAGTATTTATAACTTTCGAACAATAAATAGTATTTTGATTAGGCTCGATAGCTTTAAACTTTTCTATGAAGTTATCCTGAGGGTAGGCATCATCATCATAAAATACCACCCAATCTGTGGTGATATTGTTAGCAATAAACTCAGCCCCAAATCTAAAGCCGCCAGAACCACCATCGTTCGTATCTCTGTGCACAATAGTTAAACGGTTGTTTATTAATAGGTTTAACCAATCTTTAGTAGTATCAGTAGAATTATTATTAACTATAACAATATGTTTAAAAGGCAACTTTAACGTTGCCTCATAAGTTTTTTTAAGCTTGTCCAATCTATTGTAAGTAACAATTAAAGCAGTCAAGTTCATCTTACTGAAACCGTAAACGCCGGCATTTTATTTTTGGTTTCGCAACACTCTAAGAAAACTCTAGATGTTTTAAGCGCCTCACTGATGGTTACATCCATATCCAAATAACGATATGTTCCTAAGCGCCCAACAAAAGTAATTTTGTTTTCTTTCTCAGCTAATTCCAGATATTTATAAAGCATTTCCATTTCGCCTACTTGTCGGATAGGATAATATGGAATGTCTTTTTCGGTACAACTTCGGCTAAATTCTTTATAACAGACTGATTCTGTGTGTGTTTCCCACGGAGCGAAATACTTATGTTCGGTTATTCTTGTATATTCTTCTTTTTCATCACAATAATTCATCACTGCACAGCCTTGGTAGTCTCCGCTATAATGAAACTTTTCAAAGTCTAATGTTCGGTACCCCAGGCGCCCGAACTGATGCTCATAAAATGCATCTAATGGTCCACTGTAGAAAATATGGTCGTAGGCCTCGATTTCATTTTTATCAAAAACTACATTCAAGCTCGTTTCTATATTTATATGGTTTAAAATACTTTCAACTATTGGAGTATAACCATCTTTCGGCATTCCCTGATATTTATGATTGAAATAATTATCATCATAATTAAAACGAATAGGAAGTCGCTTCAAAATTGATGCAGGCAATTCAGATGGATTTAACCCCCATTGTTTAATGGTGTATGTTTTAAAAAAAGCCTCATAAAGCTCTTTCCCAACGAACTTAAGGGCTTGTTCTTCAAATGTTTCGGGATTGACAATATCTGCTTGCCCTTTTTCAAGAATGAATTTTTTAGCTTCATCCGGCGAAAGCGTTTTATTGAAGAATTGATTTATTGTGTGAAGATTAATAGGTAAAGAATACACCCTTTCTTTAGTAGTGGCTTTCACACGGTTAACATAAGGCATCATTTCAGCGTGCTGGTTCAAATATTCCCACACCTCTTCGTTATCAGTGTGAAAAATATGTGGGCCATAAGTATGGACCATTACTCCACTTCTCTTATCCCTTTCACTGTAACAGTTACCTGCTATGTGGTTTCGTGAATCAATAACCCTTATTTTATAACCATTCTCGGCTAATTGACGCGCAATAATGGCACCAGAAAAACCGGCTCCAACAACTAAAATATTCTTACTATTCATCATTCATTCCTCTGCGAAATCACTGCATAAACTCTTTGTATTCTGCAATAACTTCTTTACTATTACCGATTTTCTTAACCTTATGGTTTTCTATCCAAATAACTTTATTACACACTTTTGCAATATCGTTCATACTATGGCTAACAAAAAGAATGGTTACCCCTTTCTTTTTGAAGGCGTTAATCGTGTTTATACATTTTTTTTGAAAACTTATATCACCAACAGCCAGAACCTCATCAATTATTAATATGTCTGGGTCAACTTGCGTAATAACTGAAAACCCAAGTTTAGCCAACATACCACTGGAATAGACTCGTATTGGCTCATCGATAAATTCCCCTAACTCTGAAAACTCAATGATATCATCAATTCTTGAGTTTAATTCTTTACGTCGCAGCCCTAATAAAGTTGCATTTAATTTTATATTTTCACGACCAGTTAATTCTGGATGAAATCCACCACCAAGTTCGAGCATAGATGCGACTCGTCCATTAACATGAACACTACCCTCACTCGGCTTTATTACACCTGCAACTAATGATAAAGACGTACTTTTACCAGCACCATTCCGGCCTATTAAAGCTACCGATTCCCCTTTCATTACTTGAAAAGAGATATCCTCTATTGCAAGATATGATCTACCTGAAAGCATCGTGAGCGCACGTTTAGGGTTAAAGATAAGCTCTTTTATCCCCGAACCAATATGGTGATATAAAGGATACCTTTTAGTTACATTTTTAAATTCAATGGCTACAGACATTACAAAATCTCAGCAAAACGGAATTTTAATTTATTGAATACCCATATACCAGCGATCATCATTATTAACGCAGATAAATAGATATGTCCAACCGTAATATAATTGATTGTCCCATGCATAAATAACTCTCTCCATGAAGTAATCATTAGAGACAATGGGTTAGAACCAATTATCCATCTATATGCTTCTGGGATCAGATCTACAGAATATAAAATTGGTGTGCAGTAAAACATCAGCATAATACCTAAGCTAATGAACCTTTCTAAATCTCTAAAGAAAAGATTTAATGTTGATAACATTAGAGCAAGGCCATACGTGAGCATCATTTGACCAAAACCAATTAATGGAATACCCCACAACCATGAAATTGCAGGTCGCATATCATAGATGTAAAGAAATACTACTATAACTGGAATGGTACAGAGAAAATGAAGGAACTCCATCAATACATTACTGAATGGGATTACTGACCGTGGAAAGACTGTTTTCTTTATTATTTGAGCATTTGCGATGAATGAAAACAATGAATTATTAGCTGAGCTTGCGAACCATTGCCAAGGAAATAATCCGGTAATTAGAAAAACTGTATAATTGGGTATTTGCACTCTCATCACTAGCTTGAAAATGAAGTAGTAAATCATCGCGAATAAAAGTGGATTTGCTATTGACCAAAGATATCCAAGAAAACTACTTTTATAACGTACCTTTAACTCTTTCTCAGTAATAACTGTTATTAAATCAAATAGATAGCCAACATTATACTTCATATATCTTGCTCTAAATTGCCTTTAAAATGAACGCTTGACATACATTTAGTACACCTTTCGCTCTTCATTGAAGGAGAAAGCTACCGCCCCTGGCTCACAGCTACCAGCTTGCTATTACCCTTCGCTCTCAAACCATAGCTAATTAGTTCTTCATCCGAAGTGTGAATATGAGAAAATTCAAATGAATACTAACCTGTTTTTAAAAAAAATTTATAGATAATAGCTAATAACTCTATTAACTATATAATCCACTCTTTTGATTCTCAAAAAATTAAGCAGCATGAATCCTAACATCTTAAGCCTTATTGCGAAAGCTACCCCCTTAGTGATTTGCCTAAAGATTAGACAAATCCGACAAAAACAAAAAGCCCGTCACAAGGACAGGCTTTTGCATTTCCCTCAGCTAGTTAGCTGAAACCATCCGGATTCTTACTCTGCCAGTTCCACGTATCACGCATCATGGCATCGATCCCGCGCGTCACGCGCCAGTCCAGTTCGTTATTCGCCAGCGTGGCATCGGCCCAGAACGCTGGCAGATCGCCGTCACGGCGTGGCTTAAACTCGAACGGAATCGGCTTACCGGACGCTTTCTCAAACGCCTTGATCATCTCCAGCACGGAGAAGCCTACGCCGCCACCGAGGTTATAAGCTTTGTAGCCTTCAACTTTGGCTAAGTGGTCCAGCGCTTTTAGGTGCCCTTCTGCCAGGTCGACAACGTGAATGTAGTCGCGCTGTGCGGTGCCATCCGGCGTGTCGTAATCATCGCCAAACACGCCCAGCTTCTCCAGACGGCCAATCGCCACCTGCGCGATGTACGGCAGCAGGTTATTAGGAATGCCGGTTGGATCTTCACCAATTTCGCCAGACTCATGCGCGCCAACCGGGTTGAAGTAGCGCAGTGCGATGGCTTTGAAATTCGGATCGGCTTTAGCGAAATCGCGCATCACGAATTCGATCATCAGCTTCGAAGTGCCGTACGGGCTGGTGGTGCCGCCGATTGGCGTGGTTTCCACGTAAGGAACCGGTGCATCGGCGCCATAAACGGTCGCAGATGAGCTGAAGATGAAGTTCCACACGCCAGCAGCGCGCATCTCTTCCAGCAGCACCACGGTGCCAGCCACGTTGTTTTCGTAGTATTCCAGCGGCATGCGCGTGGACTCACCAACGGCTTTCAGTGCGGCGAAGTGAATCACAGCGCTGATATCGTTAGTGGCAAACAGGTCACGCAGGCAGGCGCGATCGCGGATATCGCCTTCGACGAACACCGCTTTTTTGCCTGAGAGCTTTTCCACGCGGTTGATGGCTTCGCGGGAAGCATTGCAAAGGTTATCCAGGACCACAACGTCGTCGCCGCGCTCTAACAGCGCCAGCACCGTATGGGAGCCGATGTATCCCGCTCCGCCCGTTACCAAAATAGCCATGTGTACTCCTTTAAACCGCGCTAGAGGCGCGGTAGAGAATGAGAAAGCTTATTTCGCCAGGATTTTCTGAATAGATTCGCGGAAATCGCGGCCCTGATCGTTGTTACGCAAGCCGTAAGAGACGAATGCCTGCATATAACCGAGTTTACGACCGCAGTCGTAGCTGGTACCGGTCAGCAGCTGCACATCAACTGGCTTCTTCTTGCTCAGAGAGGCGATAGCATCGGTCAGCTGAATGCGGCCCCATGCGCCCGGCTCAGTGCGCTCCAGCTCTTCCCAGATATCCGCAGAGAGCACATAACGGCCAACTGCAGTCAGGTCAGAGTCGGTAGAACCCGCTTCTGGCTTCTCAACAAAGCTGGTGATGGTGCTGATATCGCCTGGGTTATCAATCGGCTCTTCGGTAGTCAGCACGCCATATTCAGTAAGATCTTCGCCCGGCATGTGTTTCGCCAGCACCTGGCTGTGGCCGGTGTCTTCGAAACGCGCAACCATTGAGGCAAGGTTATAACGCAGGTGGTCAGCGGTGGAGTCATCCAGCAGCACGTCTGGCAGCACCACCACAAATGGGTTGTCGCCAATCATTGGACGCGCGCACAGCACAGAGTGGCCCAAGCCTAACGGGTTGGCCTGACGCACGTTCATGATGGTCACGCCCGGCGGACAGATTGACTGCACTTCGCTCAGCAGCTGACGTTTAACGCGCGCTTCAAGCAGCGCTTCCAGCTCGTAAGTGGTATCGAAGTGGTTTTCCACTGCATTTTTGGAAGCATGGGTGACCAGCACAATCTCCTTGATGCCAGCCGCGACGCATTCGTCAACAATGTATTGAATCATTGGTTTGTCGACAATTGGCAGCATCTCTTTCGGAATGGCTTTCGTCGCAGGAAGCATATGCATACCGAGACCCGCAACGGGGATTACTGCTTTAAGCTTGGTCATATTTATTCCATTTCATGAAGTGAATACGTGGGGTCGATTATGCAGGATCGGCCGGTCGAGCAAGTATAATCTTTATCTGAAAAACCGGCACTAACTCTCTGTCACACCATCAAAATTCGCCAATTTGGCCGGTAAAAACGCCGAAATGCCAATGAGGAACCGATGCGCTAAACCGCTGAAAAATCGTGAAAGGATTTGAGATGACGAGACCAGAGATTGACTGAAAGCTGAGTTGATAATGCGCCATAAATGGCGCCGCTACGGACCGTGTAAACATTGAGTCATCTGTAGCGGCGCGATTCATCACGCGGGTTGGATGTTGATGTCTACAGCCAGCCCTCAAACCATTCCGGCATCACGAACAGGTTGAAGTGGTTTACCAGCATCATCAGCGCAACAAACACCACCGACACCGAAACCCACTGACGTGCATACGGCATAAAGCGGATGCCAATCACCGGCTTGATGAAGAACGGATGGGCAAAGGCCGAAATCAGCACCTGCGAGATCGACAGCGTCAGCGCCACATACAGCACGTTCGGCCAGATGTAGGTCGTCGCCAGCACCGCAACCACCACCAGGCTCGCCACAATGTTCCAGTAGAACTCAACATTGGTGCGGCCGTTGGCCTGCGAAATCGCGCCGGTTAAGCCGCCCATCGGACGCAGCATGCCAAACAGCAGCATCAGCGGGATCAGATGGTAAACCTGCTCATGCGAAGCGCCGTACAGCACGCGCACAATGACCGGGGAAAGAATGCCAATCGCCAGATACATCGCGCTACTGAACAGCATGATGACGAAGGTGCCTTTCAGGAACAGCTTTTTCAGCTGCTCTGGATCGTGCTGCTTCTCAGCGAAGCGCGGCAATGCCAGGCGGTTAATCACCGGCGAAACCAGCTTCAGCGGTTGCAGAATGAGCTCTTTTGCCAGCGAGTAAATCCCCAGCATCTCCGCACCCATCACTTTACCGACGATCAGCGCATCGGCCTGGGTACGCAGCTGATTGATGGTCTGCGAACCAAGCTGATACACGCCATAACGTACGGCGCTGACGAAGGTTTTGCCGTCGAACTCCCAGGTCGGTCGCCACGATTTCTCGCCGAAGTAGATCATGCAGAGAATGCGCGTGAAGGCGTTGATGAACAGACCAAGAATCGCCGCCGCCACGGTAAGCGAGGTGTAATACAGCATCGCGACGGTACACAGGAACGCAAACAGCTTGGTGGCCATCTCAATCTTCGCCAGCGTTACCATGCGTTTGGTTTTCACATAGTGCGCCTGATACTGCGACAGATGTCCCAGCACCAGGAAGTTGAGGCTGGTGAGCATGATCAGGCTCACCAGCTCCGGCAAGTGATAGAACCATGCCACCGGATAGGCAATCGCCAGCATAATCAAGCCGGTGCAGAAACTGAGCGACACGTTCACCCAGTAAATAGTGCTCTGCTCGCGGCGATTAATATCCTGGCGATGCACGATATAGCTGCTCATGCCCATATCCTGCAGCACGGTCGCCACCGCCAGAATCGCATTGATGATCGCCAGTAAACCCAGCTCGTGCGTTTCCAGTTTGCGCGCCAGAACGGCGAGCTGTAACACCTGAAGCAATGCGGCAAAACAGGTACTACCAAACAGCCAAACGGCCTGTTTTTTTAATCCGCTCACACCATGCGCTCCAGAATTTTCGCCAGCTCACCGTAAGCGATGTGCTGATTGAACTCAGTTTCGACTTTCTGCCGCGCAGCGGCGACCACCGGTGCCACATCCACGTCGCCACGCGACAGGCGCAGCAACGTCGCTGCCAGCTCGTCAGGATCGTTTTCGGCCACCAGCCATCCGCTGACGTTGTTCTCAATCAGTTCAGGAATGCCGCTGTGATAGGTTGACACCACCGGCAAGCCAACCGCCATCGCTTCCATCAGCGCCACCGGAATGCCTTCCATATCGCCATCTGCGGCGGTTTTAGACGGCAGCAGGAAGATGTCCGCCTCGTTCAGCGCCTGACGAATCTCATCCTGCGGCTTGAAGCCCGGCATGGTGACGTAATCCTGCAATCCAGCGCGCGCGATGTGCTCGCGCATCATGCCATCCTGTTCGCCGTTACCAATGATGGTGAACTGGAACTGGCCGCCGTTATTGCGCAGGATTTCGCTGGCTTTCACCGCCACATCCAACCCTTTCTTCTCGGTCAGACGCGCGACTGAGACGATGCGCAACGGTTGATGGAACGCCTCGCGCGGACGGAAGTTAAACTTCTCCGGCTCGATGCCCATACGCGTGACATGCACCTTGGCACGCGGACAACCCATCTCAATCAGCTTGTTCTCCCACAGGTGGCTGATAGGCAGCATCAGTTCGCTCTGTTTGAACAGGTTGACGTAGTCGAGCTTGTGCTCTTCCAGGATGTGACGACGCGAAATATCCGCGCCGTGGAACACCGTCGCCTGCTTGCCTTTCAGCACGCCGAGTTCGCGCAGCTTGTTAGCCAGTGCGCCGGCATAGCCGAAGTGCACCAGAAACACATCGGCGGTGTAAGGCTGCTTAGTGTTGGCGACAATCGCCGGCAGCAGCAGTTTGCTGGCCTGTGCGCCGTAGCGACGCACATTCAGCGACTTCAGCAGTGCACCTTTGGTGATTTTCGGCAGTATCAACCCGATACGCTGCGTCAGCTTATCGAGGTTGGATACTTTCTCTTCCGGCAGTAAATAGTGGGTTTTCGCTGCCAAATTGTAGTCATCGAACGCGGCGTGGCGATTAATCATATCGCCCGGAAACACGGAGATAATCTCCACGTCGTAGCCTGCATCGATGAAATGCGTCACCTGATTGAGCACAAAGGTCTCAGAGGCAACAGGAAAACGCATGGTGAAAAAGGTCAGCTTCATCACTTCACCCCAGGACGTTGAGAATTTCTGCTGTAATGCGGTTACCAATCTCACGCTCCTGCGCCACCGCGGTATCAACTTTGTGTTTCACGTTGTCGTAGTCGGCCAGCACCGTCTGCACTTTATCGATGAGCGAACCGTCCATCAGGCTCTGCACATCGGTGGCCATCTGCGGCAGGCCAAGCTGTTTCATCACGCCGAGCGACTTGTGCTCGTAGTTGATGGCCACGGCTGGCGTACCAAAGTTCATGGAGATGATGGCGGAGTGCAGGCGGGTACCAATGGTCAGATGACAATGGCTGAGGAGGATGCCGAGTTCGAGGTCGTTGAACTCGTCCATGATGACATGGTAATGCTCGGGATGCTCGACATGATCGCGCAACGTCAGCGCCACCATGCGGTCGTCTTTGGCGTAGCTATCAATACCAGTACAGGTAGAGAAGGCAACCACCTGATAACCTTCGGCAATCATCGCGTTGATCACGCGGCCAAAGGCAGCTTCATACTCTTTCTGTGTTACGCCAAGACGTTTGTCGAACGGCGCCAGTTCACGCACGGTAATCGCAATGGTTTTGCGTACGCTGATAATCGCCTGCCAGTGCAGCAGGTTATGGCTAGGATTGGCCACTTCACGCGCTTCAACCAGGAACGCGGTATCAACGCCCTTCTTCACTTTGCTGGTGGTCACGCCATCCTGCTTCAGGCGGTCGTAGCTCACCTCTTCGCGCAGCACCAGGCTGTCAACGCGGTCGAAGACAAAGTTTGCCAGCGCATTAACGCGCGGGTTCTCGAACGGACCGACCGAGTGACCGACCATATGCAGCGGCTTTTTCGCCATCAGCGCACAAAGCGCGTGGTCGAATTGGGTCACGCCGTAGAGATCGACGAAGAACGAGCCGCCAACCTGAATAATCGCGTCGTACTGCGCAAGGCTTTGGGTGAACGCCGCCAGATGCGGTGGCACCGAGAAGGATTTGTACACGCCGCCTTTGCCAAGGTGCGCCATCATGATGTCCGGCATCAAGCGGTTTGCCACCTTGCGTTTCAGGCTGCCCACTAACCCTTTGCCCGACTTGCTGTTGTGCAGGAACAGGGAATCCTGCTGGATATCCTGCTGCAGTAAATAGCCAGAGCTTGTTGGATAACGGCTGATCACATCGATATCCAAATCCGCGCGCGCGGATTTGAGTGAATCAATCAGCCCACGTAAAATCGCGCCATCCCCACGATTTCCACAGGTATGGTTTCCTACCAATAAAATCTTCATAAAAAAACTCCGGAAAAATTTTTGTAATTTTTACAAGCCGCCAATAGCTGCACTGGCAAAGTGAACTCTGATTCAAAGGACTGCAATGGGAGTAAACCCCAAAAAAGTGGTGCTAATTGCATTTCTATTCAGTACTGCTTACAAACTATGCACATTCCGTTGCGGCGCGATTTATCGCGTGTACCTGAAATTGGCATTGCGCAATACATTGCGCCGCTACGATCGGTGTGCGTTATGACTTCACGGCGAAATACGGCATAGCCACCTGCTCGCCATTGATCACCACCGAGATGAAACCTTTGGGTTCGCGCGTATCCACCTGTTCCGGCTTCAGCGCACGCGAGGCCAGTAGCAGATCGCCCTGCTCGTTGCCGCCGATGCCGGCTTTGCCGTTGTGCAGGCTAAAACGCTGCGGGGCCTGTTGCGCTGCGCTGCCCGGCGCGCCTTTGTCCATCACGGCGTCGACGCGCGCGCAGCGACCGGTCAGGAAGCGATCCTTGGCGGTGCTTTTGATCAGCACAGCGGTGGTCGGCGTCCAGCCCGCTAACTTCACGAACACTTTGGTGTCGGTATCGCTGCGTGGTTCGAAACGTACGTCCACTACCGGCGAGCTACCTTCCGCTGACCAGCTGGCTTCCGCTTTGTTTTTCTTGCGCTGCAGATGAATCACCGCGCGACCGCCGGTGCCTTTACCGTCGATAACATCCATCAGCGGCTGATTGGCGGTGCCGTTATTAAACTGTGACTGACCAAATACCTCGATCTCCCAGCTATCGCCCACCGTTGGCGAGTAGAAGTTGCCGAGTTCAAACCAGGTTTGCTGATCGCTGTTGTTGGTCAGGCGGAAGCGCGAGGTGATGTAGTTGTATTTCAGACTGCCATCGATGGCGACGCCGTAAGATTCGACGCGCGTCGAGCCCATTTCCCAGATGTTCAGCCAGCGTTCGCCTTCCAGCGAGTTATCGATCCAGCTGCCCGACTGCAGATTGGTCTGACGCATATTAAGGCGCGAGTTACGCGCATTGAGCGGGTTCTTGCAATCCTCAATGCTCAGCGCATCAACAATCCACTGGCCGTTCGAGATATCGCCAGGGAAATCGCTGTGCTCAATCCAGCCGTTATGGATGATGGATTGGCTGCAGCGCGGCAGATTCAACACCATGCCGCCTTTACAGTGCTGGGCGTTAAAGTTGGAGAGCTCAATCGCGGTGCTGTGATCCCAGGCACCGGCCTTTTGCCCCGACCAGCTGGCCTTAATCACATCGCCGGTACAGGCGTTGGCGTACCACTGATCGATTTTGCAATCCAGCGTATCCAGCAGGCTGAGCGAGACGCCGCCCACCTGATTGAAGCGCAGGCAGGCGCCACGGAAGAACTGGCCGCCCGGACAGGTATTGCGGAACAAACCCTGTTTGTTCGGACGCTTGTCGGTGTTGCCGTTGAAATTCAGGTTGGAGATTTCCGTCCAGCGCGCATTCACCTGGAACAGGAATTCGGAGCGACCGTCGGAAACCAGCGTGGTCGCCGGGAAGTAACCGAAGTTGACCATCGCGCCGGAAATGCGGAAGAAGCGACGTCCTTCGTCACCGAAATCACATTCAGAGACAAAGAAGGTGCCGGCCGGGAATTGCACGCAAATCTGCTGGCTGGCATCAATCGACCATTGATACATGGCTTTGATCGCCGGTGCAGTGTCAGTTTTGCCGTCGGCAATAGCACCGAAATCAAACAGCGTCAGGCGGTTGAAATCTTCCACCACGCGACGCCAGGTGAAACCCTTGCCGCTGAAATTCACGCCGCCATCATCTTTGCCATCACCGAAGGTGCCGACGAACTCGCCGCCGCCCACTTCCAGCCCTTCGTGCCAGCTTTTCAGCTTGATTTTGGCACCGGCAAACAGCGGACGGGTTTTGCGCAGCTCTTCAACCGATGGGATTTCACCAATCAGTTGGTAACCATTCGGCTGCGCCAGACGCTGGCTGAAGTTGCTTTGATTGGGGCGCGAGACATCGCTAATGGAGAACAGCGTGTGGCCCTGATCGTCCTCCACCACCATTGAGTGCGCGGGATTGGCGATCAACGCCGCATTGTCGTGAATGAACTGGGCGAAGTTGCCCTTGTTCAGCGCAATCGGCTGGCTGATTTGTGACACTTTGCCATTGGCATCGCGCAGAAACACCGGGATCTGGTTGCCGGCCTGGCTGGCATCGCTGCCCGCTTTACCGATCCACAGTTTGCCCTCGAAGTTCTGCCAGAACTGCGGCGGCATGGTATAGACGTTTTCTGGCGTCAGAATCGGCACATCGCCTGCCGGTACGCTGGCGGGATCGACGGATTTTAACGTTGGCTGACCACTTTTTGCGGCGTAGCTGGAAAACGCACTCACTGAGAGCGCAGTAACAATCGAGGAGGCTGCGGCCTGCAAGACTTCTCTTCTTTTCATGCTTCAATTCCCGTGGTTGTGCGGCCAAAAAGGATTCCCGAGGCACGATAATTGTCGCTAAACAAGGGCGAGCCAGCTCTGCTTGATCTGATTACCGTCAAACTTGAGCGCGGTTTCTTTGGTTTTTTCACTCATGGCGTAGAACAGGCCATCATCACTGGCGAGCTGCTCCAGCCGCTTGATAAAGGTGGTTTTGTCATTCATCGGCACCAGGAAGCCATCTTCACCGTGGTTGATGATCTCCTGCGGCCCGGTTGGGCAATCGTACGCCACCACCGGCAGCGACCAGGATTTGGCTTCCAGCAGCACCAGCGGCAAGCCTTCATAGCGCGACGTCATCAGCGCCATGTCGCTTTCGCGGTAGTAATCGTTGATGTTGCTGACTTTGCCGACAAAGTTAACGCTATTAGTGATACCTAACGCCGCAGCCTGATCGTGTAGCTGCTGGCGTAGTTCGCCGTCACCGGCAATCACCAGTTTCCACTCGGGATGTTTCTTGCTGAAGTCGGCCCAGATATCCAGCAGCAGGTCGAAGCCTTTCTGGTTATCAAGACGTCCCACCGCCAGCGCCTGACGGCTGCGCGTTTGACGTTGAAACGCTTTGTACACCACCGGATTGGGGATTTGCTGGCTGGCAATATTCCAGCGGTTAAACACCTGATGATCTTTGTCGGTCAGGACGATCACCTGGTCGTAATAGCGCAGCATCAGCCACTTCAGCAGCTTAATCGGCTTGCTGAACGAGTTAATCGCAATGTGTTCGCAGGCATACGCCTTGAAGCGCTTCTTCTTCAGCGCCATCAGATTCCAGAAGGCGAACATCACGCTCAGGCGGCCCATGCTGATCAGGAATACGCTGTCGAAGCCTTCCTGATGAATGCTGCTAACGGCGCTTTTAATTGGGTTGCTGTGGCCTTCAAAGCTGACAATTTTTTTCACCCGTTCGAACGGATAAAAGGTTTTGCCATGGCCTTCCAGCGAGTAAATGGTGACTTCATGCTGCTCGCCGAGGCATTCAGACATAAAGTTGCAGATGTTTTCCGTGCCCGCATACGAGTAGGCATCTTTAATCACCAAAACGATCTTTTTCATACAATCCTTTCCACCTCAAAAATATATAAGCAGCTAAATCACCGTTGCGCTTAGCGGTGTTTTAAGGCAAAAAGAACCCCGTTCACCATGTACCATGTATAATAGTAATATACTTTTAACGGATTGTTTTTATAGATAATTCTTAATAATTCGAGGTGCCACTTCGCCGCTTTATTTTTGTTGCGCGACAGTGAATCGCCCAACTCGTAATAGTTGACCAGGGTTTTCTGGATCACGCGGGCTTGTTTGTAGCGGAGGAACAACTCATAAAGGAACAGGAAGTCTTCATGGCCTTTACGCTGGAAGAAGATGCCCTGTGGAGGACGGCGGAAACACACCGAGGAGAAGCAAACGCGATATTGCTTCTTCACGAAGTTTTCCTGCTGCAGGTAGGGTTTGCTGTAGTTGATATCGTGGTCAGCGGTTTTGGTTTTGTAGTGATAATGCGTGATCACGAAATCGTCGCCGGCGGCGATCGCGGCCGTCTGTTCGGCCAGTTTTTCGCGGTGCCATTCGTCATCGCTGTCGAGAAACGCGATGATCTCTTCTTTCGCCGCGCGCAGCCCCACGTTACGGGTTTCGGCTGCGCCCTGATTGACCTCGTTGTCGAGAATGGTGATACGCGCGTCCTGACAATGTTCACGCACCAAGGCGAGTGAATCATCGGTGGATTTGTCGTTGATCAGGTAAAGATGCCAGTCGCTGTAGGTCTGGTTGATGATCGACTCAACCGCGCGCAGAACGGTATTTCGCGCGTTATACATCGGCATCACAATACCGACGGTGCCAACATGATTTGTCATTTGTCTACCCGGAGTTTCAGGAACCAAAAAATTGCCCCCGTGTAGGGAGCAAGTGAAAGTGTTTAAAAGTGAATCAGGAGACGGCTCTTCTGCCCGAGAAGCGCGACTTCACCTTATCGAGCAGGCGATTCATGAAGTAGGCGCGATTGTCACGGTTGGTGAGGAAGAAGTAGCGTGCAAAGCTGAGGCTGGCCTGCAGCGATTTACCATCCATCTTGTAGCGCAGCGGCAGCTTGAACGCCTTGTAAGTATGGATGTCACGCGTGGTCAGATGCGGCTTCATGGTATCGAGCCAGAAGAACGAGTATTTGACCGATTCGCCTTTGTGCTTGGAACCAAATTTGGTCACCAGATGGTAGGTTGCCAGCGGTTTGTCGATCATCACGAAGGCGTAACCCATGCGATCGGCGCGGATGCAGAAGTCATAATCCTGATGGCGAATATAGCGCGCATCAAACTGGATCTGCGCCGCATCTTCGCGCTTCAGCACAATGGTGCTGGTTTGAATAAAGCCGTAACAGCCAAACAGATACTCGGCCACGGTTTCGTTTTTGCCGGGCGGTTGCATCGGCATCACCTTGAGGAAGCTGCCATCCTGATGGATGTTCACCTGACTAAAGATGACGTAGCGCGATTTGCCCTGCGCTTCCAGTTTGGCGATGGTTTCACTCGCCACCAATAACTTGTCCGGATGCCACTCATCGTCGGCATCGAGGAAGCTGATAAAGTCGCCGGTTGCCAGCTCAATACCTTTGTTACGGGCGCCAGCGCCGTTGAGTTTGACCTCAGACAGCTCCAGTTTGATAGCCAAATCCTGATAACGTTCGCTGCGTACCACCTGCGCCAGTTCAGCCGCATCGGCCGATTTGTCATCAACAATAATGACTTCAAAATTGCGATAGGTTTGCGCTTTGACGCAATCTAGCGTCGTGACAATCGATTTCGACGCGTTATACGCGGGAATAACAATTGAGAAGCGAATCTCCTGCATTGCCAGCACCTCATTAAAAAAGTTACAAAATCAATGATATAACTTGTGGGCTCAAAAGAATAATGGGTGATGTCCTAATTTGTCGGCGAGGTCTTCATCGCCACTTTCTTCTTGTTGCTACTGCCGATAAACGGTTTCTCGACAAACAGATACGTCAATTTCGCCACATAGAAGGAGGCGACAAAGAACAACGTTGAAAGGAAGGTGTAGAACAGGAACGAATGCGGATAGAGCGTTTCCGGGATCTGCTTGATGAAATAGAGCACCACACCGTGAATCAGATACAGGCTGTAACTCACCTCACCAATCGACATCAGGGTTTTGTTTTCCAGAATGCCAAACACGGCGTTGCCGCTGCTGACAATAAAGAAGATTACCGTCAGGCAGCAGAGGAAAATCAGATACCAGAAGGTGTTGCTGGTGAACGACAGCGAGAACAGCGACAGCACAATCACCGCAAAACCGGCCAGGCTGGAGGTTCTGTAGTGCGCAAACATGTCGCGATACTTATACGCCAGATAACCCATGGCGAAGCCCAGCACCGGACGCGGATCGGTATAGGTTTTGCCCCACAGACGCAGGCCAACCGCCACGCAGAAAATCACGCCGATGGAGCCGAGAATCAGCAGCGTTTTGTATTTACCTTTGGTGGCGCGGTTGAGCACGTAAATCAGCGGAATCGACAGGTACAGCAACCATTCGAGGCGCAGCGTCCATTCCACACCGGCGTTGACATCCGCCGTCAGGAAATCACCCATGCGGTAGCTGCCAATAAACAGCAACCACAGCACAGCATCTTTTACTGCCGTGAGGCTATAAGTGAGATCGCCCTGCACCACGCCTACCGCGATGATGACAAAACCGGAGAACCAGAACATCGGGACGATACGGCGGATACGCGACTTCAGCAGCTTGTGCGTCAGCTGCCCTGGCGTCAGGGTTTCATTATCCAGCCAGCGATAGAACAGGAAGGCGGAGATCATGAAGAACAGCAGTACACCGAATTTACCGGAGTTAACGAAGAAGTTGCCTTCGGAGAACCAGGCAAAATAGTCTTTATCGAACACCCACTGACCATCCAGCGAATAGATGTAGTGCGCGAAGTGTGAGAACGCCACGATGCTGGCCAGCAGCGCGCGCATACCAGAGATACTTTTAATACCGCTACTGTTGTACACGCCTTTGTGGAAGGAGAATACTCGCAGAATGATTAGCGCCAGACAAAATGACAGCACCATGATTAATACATACATGTCAGCTCCTGAATCTGAGTTGGGTTAGCTGCTGTGCCGCGACAAAACGCTATCGAAAGTGCTGCTTAAGACGTTGAAGGTTCTTTCTGCTTTCTGCTTATAAAGCATCTCGTTCGGGTGAATGCAATCAGGCGACATCTCAGATTGCCAGTCACGGTTCTGCTTGATGACGCTGTATTGCTTCACAATTGGCACCTGCTGCTCTTTAGCCACTTCATTTAACTGATAAACATACGGCCAGACGTTCCAGCGCTCGGCTTTGCCACAAATGGGATTCGGTTCCTGTAACACCACCAGCTTGTTATTCGCCTTCGCGCCTTTGACCAGCTCGGTGATAATGCGCTTATACTCTTGCGGCGTTTCAATGCGCTCGCCTTTGTCTTTGAAGAAGTTGATGCGCGCATCGTTGATGGCATAGTTAATCAGAATCATGTTGGCATCGGATTTCGCCATGCGTTCTGACCAATCCATCGGCGTATTGTCTTTGTTGTACACCAGCACCGAAACCTGTGCGCCCGGCATGCCGTGGTTCTTCACCTCAATGTTGTTGCCGTATTTCTCACGCAACATCTGCTGCAAAAAACTCACTTCATTATTTTTACTGAGGATATTGCGATTGCCCGACGCGGTAACGCCGGCGGTGGTGGAGTCACCGTAGGCGGCGATGATAAAGGTGCCGGGATGATCCTCTGCCTGCGCCAGTAGCGGCGCAGAGGTGATCAGAACTGCCAGTAAAGTCTTCCGCATATTTCCTCTCATCGGTTAATGAAACAATTTGAATTCACGAGCAACTTCATAGCCCACAACGGCCTGCTTCAGTGAGATCGTGTTGTAGTAGAGGTAATAAACAAGGAAGAAAGCGAACATCGCAAACATCGCGGGTTTCAGTACGCGTTTTGACTGGAAGATTAGCGATGTCAAAATAATCGGTTCGACCTGCAGCAGATAGTTCGACAGGCGCGCACCCGATGAGTAGTTGTAGAAGAAGATCCTGATGCCGCCGCCAATGGCAAAAGTGAGAATCAACAGGTAGTTCAGCTTCCACACGTCGTACTGTTCACGCTTGAGCTGGTTGCTCAGCATGAAGTAGACGAAGATAAACACCAGCATGATGTTTTTCAGGTTGGAGACTGACACCACGCTGCCGTCACCGGCATTCGAGGCTTCGTTACTGTAGCCTGCGGCCCTCTCGCCCATCGATCCCAGATGTCCGGCGATCAAGGCAATAAAGCCGGTCCCGCCCACCACCGAAAGTGGCACACTGAATATAATGATGGCCACCGGCCACCAGCGCGATTCCCGAATAAACAGGAACGGAATGATGGTCACCACCATTACTGCGGTGTTGTGGCTGAGGAAGGACAGAATAAAGAAGGCAAACGCCCACCAGTATTGCTTGAGGTAGATAGTCCAGATCACGCCAAGGAACAGCGCCGAGCTCAGGCCAAAACGAATCTGGTTTACATCTTTGTTGATAAAGATATGCGCCGAATAAAGCGCCAATGCCAACACCGGATACGGTGACATCTTTTTGAAAAAGATGGCGTTGGTTGAAACTGCCAGAATACTGAACACAAACAGGAACACGCTGGCATTGTGTGAAAACAGGCTGGTGATCCACGCGATAGCAAAAATCAGCGGTTCATAACGGAAGAAGGCGACGGTGTTGGCAAAACCGTTGACCTCAATACGGCGGACGAAGTCGGCAAAGAAGCTGCGATATTGATAGTCGTCCATCCCGGTACCGAGACCGCGAATACCGGCGAAAATAATCAGCGTGACCGTGGCGATGCACAGCAGGTAAGTCAGAATATGGGTGGTGCGTTCGTCTTTCTTCAACAGGATTTCGACCAGCGCAAGCAACAGCAAAAACCCTGATAAATACCAATATGGAGCCATGGTGTGATTCCTTAATTCCACAAGTTCTCGTGCCAGCGGTGGCTTTTAATGGCGTTATAGAGAGAATCACCTGTGTAAATCGTTGCGTGTCGTCATTCAAACGGTGCGATCAAAAGGGGCGGTCAACCCGCCCCTTTCTTCACCGGATTACCCTCATCATTAACTGTGAATGACGGGCAAATTAACTTTTGGTCGGTTTGCCATACTCGTAGTCGTAATAGTCGTAACCGTAACCATAAGAGTTGGCGGCTTTACGCACCACGGCGTTAAGGATCACACCTTTAATCTCAATACCGTTCTGGGCAAAGCGCTTGAAGCTGACATCCAGTTCTTTCGGCGTGTTGGTTTCGAAACGCGCCACCATCAGCGACGTACCGGCCAGCTTACCGATGATAGACGCATCGGTGACCGCCAGAATCGGAGGCGTATCAATCAACACCAGGTCGTAGTTCTTGCTCGCCCAATCCAGCAGCTCACCCATGCGACGATGCATCAGCAGTTCAGATGGGTTTGGTGGCACCTGACCGCGTGGCAGGAAGTCAAAACCGTACGGGCCTTTCTGAATCAGCGCCGGGCTGAACTCGGTTTTGCCTGACAACACGTTAGACAGACCGGATTTGTTATCGGCTGACAGCAGTTCGTGGGTGTAACCGCGACGCATATCACCATCGATGAACAGCACACGTTGGCCCGCTTTGGCGACCAGCGTTGCCAGGTTGGCACAGATAAAGGTTTTACCAATACCTGGGCTGGCGCCGGTGATCATCAGGATGTTGTTTTTCGCTTCCATCATCGCGAAGTGTAGGCTGGTACGCAGGCTACGAATCGCTTCGATTGACAGATCAGTTGGATTGCCCAGCGCCAGCAGCGTTTCGTGGGGATCGGTTTTCACCTTGTTGCCACGACGCGCCAGTGCTTCGGTATCTTTCTTACGTTGCCATTCTGACAGCGGTACGCTGGCATAGACGTTCATGCCCAGCTCTTCCAGCTGCTCTGGATTTTCGATGCCGTGATGCAGCAGCGCTTTCAGCAGCACCAGACCAACAGAAACCATCAGACCCAGAATCACGCTCGCCGCGATGATCAGCAGTTTCTTCGGTGCCACCGGGCTGTTGCCGGTTGCTGCGCCATCGATGATGCGTACATCACCCACGGTGCTGGCTTTACTGATACCCAGCTCTTGCTGACGGTTCAGCAACTGCATGTAGATTTCCTGACCAGACTGCACATCACGCGTCAGACGCAAGATCTCTTGCTGCGTTTGTGGCATCTGAGAAATCTTTTTATTCAGCTGCGCCTGCTCACCTTCCAGCGTTTTGCGTTTTTCCAGCAAGGCGCGGTAGGTTGGGTGATCTTTAGTAAACAGCTGAGACACTTCGGCTTCACGGAAGGTCAGTTCGTTCAACTGGCTCTGCACGCTGACAGAAGAATCCAGCGCCGATTTCGCTTCCAGCGACAGGTCAACCGACTCGTTCTGGCGACGGAAGGTATTCAGCTTGTCTTCGGCATCATCCAGTTTGCCACGCACTTGCGGCAGCTGGTTGCGCAGGAATTCCAGGCTCTTTTCCGCTTGCTCAGATTTACGTTCAACGTTCTGCAGCAGGTAGTTATTGACGATTTGGTTCAGCACTTTACTGATCTGCTCTGGATCTTCACCCAGATACTCCAGACCCAGCACGCCCGTGTCTTTGCCTTTATCCGCAACGGTCAGGTTGGCCAGTACGGAGTTAATCGCCTGCAGCTCGTTCAGTTTGGTAACGCTGAAGCTGGTGCCTTCATCGGCATTGATGCCGCTTACCAGCATGGTCACATCACCGTGCGTTTCCAGCTGACCGACTTTACCTTTGAACAGTTCATCACCGTCCGCTGACACGGTATACGAGTCAGGACCGGTCACTTCCAGTTCAACAGTACGCTTATCGATGGTGCGTGGAATTTCCAGGCGTGAGATGGCGACGGTTGATGGCTTGTTACCCATCAAACGCGACAGACCTTTACCAATCACCGGGAAATAGTTCTGGGTGACAACGGTGTCCAGACCCAGATCGTCAACGGTTTTACCGATAACCATGCGCGATTCCAGAATCTGAATCTCGGTATCGGACGCCGGCGTTGGCGGCAGAATGCTGTCTAACTCATTCAGTACTGAGCTGGCATTCTTCTGTTCAACCTGGACTAACGCATCCGCGCTGTAGATTGGTGTAGCAAACAGTGTGTAGAGCGTGGCTACCAGCATGAAGAAGGCGGTAACGGCAACAATGATCCAGCGATGATCAATCAGCTGTCCCACAAGATGCGCCAGATCCCATCCATTCGAATCTTCCTTTGGCGCGGTCATAACCTTGTTTTTGATATTCATGGATATTCCCAACTATCGGCTTAATACGTTGACCCATTTCTGGGTAGCGTTTTCCAGTAACCCGTAGACCTCTTCAAAGGCCTCGCGACTTTTTTTGTACGGATCCGCAATTTCCTGCTGATTGAGCCAGTGGCCAAGCAGCATGGTCTTTCCGCGTGCGGCTGGATCGATGCGATTCACCTGTTCAATATGGCGCTTTTCCATTACCAGAATCAGGTCATAGTCACGGCACATGCTGGCCGTTAACTGCTGAGCCTGATGCCCTTCCAGCGACACGCCGTGTTCGGCGGCCACAGCCAGGGCTTTCTGGTCCGCCGGATAGCCTTGCAGCGCGCTGAGCCCTGCGGAGGCAATCCGGATGTTTGGTAGCGCGCGTTTGAACAGACGCTCCCCGGTGGGGGAGCGGCAGATATTGCCGACGCAGACGACTAACACGGACTTAATCATGGCGAACCCTTAGTTCGACCAGTTGCGGAAACGAAGGGCCGAGGAGCTGGCATCGTCAATACCTACGATGGTCGGCAGCAGGCCCGAAATCACACGGTTCCAACGGGTGATTGGTGTCGCGGTGACATAGACGATGTCGTACGGCTCCAGTTGGAATTCGGTGCCCATCACCATCGATGCCGCATCTTTGGTATTCAACTGATAGATGTTGGCGATCTTGGTGCGGTTGGCGCCGCGAATCGGACGAATCACGAACACGCCGGTGGCATCAGAGGTGGTCTGATCCATACCCTGCGAGTTGCCCAGTGCTTCGGCCAGCGTCATGCCGCTGCGGTCCATCTTCAGCGTTGACTGCTGCTTCACTTCACCCATCACGAAGACTTTGAGATCGTCGTTACGTGGCACGTAAAGGATGTCGCCCGGATAGAGCAGATGGTTTTGGCTCAGGTCGCCGTTTTGCATCAGCGCCTGCAACGAGAGACGTTGTTCTTTGCCGTTGTGCGTCAGCACCACGTTGCGCCAGTCAGCGTCAGCCGCTAAACCGCCGGCGGCGTTGACGGCATCCAGCACGGTCAGCGGCACGTTAGTGATCGCCTGCTGTCCGGAGGTGGTGACCGAACCGGTCACGTACGCTTTCTGCGAACGGAACGAGGCGACGTTAACGTCAACCTGCGGACTTTCGATGTATTGCGCCAGACGACGCGCCACTTCGCTGCGGATCTCGGTAACCGTTCGGCCTGCTACGCGCACTTTACCGATGTACGGGTAGAAAATGGTGCCATCTGCCTGTACCCAGTTACCGGTGTCGCTGGCGCTACGGTACTGACCGGCAGGTGTGGTCAACTCTGGGTGATCCCAGACGGTGACGTTCAGCACGTCGCCGACACCGATACGGTATTCGTAGCTCTGAATTTCATTTTGCAGCATCGGGTTAGCCTGCGCGACTAGCGGCTTCGGACGCATCTGTTCAACCAGACGCGGCGTCAGCGGGAAGACGTTGACATATTTGTCGATGTCATAGTTGCTATCCTGTTGCTCTATGACATCTTTTCCACTGGTGGAAAGGTGAGAACCCGGCTCAATGGTGCATCCGGAGAGAAAAGTCGCGGATACCAGTAAAGGTATCAATTTAATTTTCATTATCATCTGATTCTTCGCTATCAGTTATTGATTGATAGAGGCGAAATCGCCCGCTGTGTAGCGTCTTACAAAAATGGAATGTGACGGGTTAAACACTGAAACTGTGGGTCATTATTATGCGCTCCCTTGGTTTTATGTTGTCACCGAGTCTAAAGACGACATCAATTAAAATGGTTATACAGACTCAATCAGTGCAGCTGTCTAATAACGACACACCCAGCACCCGCAGTTTTCAACCGGGAAGCTTCATGCCCTCCCCGGCTTCGCTGTCTATCAATAGGCGCCGTCGCGTTTCAGCACTACGCCAACCGTCTTAAACAGAATCGCGATGTCATTCCACAGCGACCAGTTCTTGACATACCACGAGTCGAAATAGACGCGTGTTTCATAGTCAACGTCGTTACGACCGCTAACCTGCCACAATCCCGTCATGCCTGGTTTCGCCATCAGGTAATAATCGACATCACCGGCATAACGGCAGAGCTCATCTTCAATCACCGGGCGCGGCCCCACCAGGCTCATATCGCCACGTACCACGTTCCACAGCTGCGGCAGCTCATCCAGACTGGTTTTACGGATGAAATGGCCGACTTTGGTGATGCGCGGATCGTTCTTCAGTTTGAAATCTTTATCCCACTCGGCGCGGGCAACAGGATCGGTACGCAGTACCTCTTCCAGCACCTCTTTCGAGTTGATCACCATTGAGCGGAATTTCAGGCATTTGAACTTACGGCCGCCTAAGCCCACACGTTCATGACCGTAAATCGGTGGTCCGCCATCGCGGCCAACCATAAATCCAAGGACCAGCAACGCCGGGGACAGCGCGAGGATAATGCTCAGCGCGCCGACGATATCGAATGCACGCTTAAGGAAACGTGACGTGCGCTTCGCCAGATTGTTATTCACACGCAGAATCATCACTTCATGGCTAAAGATGTAAGCCATGTCGGTGCCATACAGCGGTACACCGCGCAGTGTTGGAATAACAGAAACCGAGCGGCAATTGTGCATCGCCAGGGTTTTCAGCCAGTGGTCGCGGTGCTGGCTCTGTTCGAACTCCACCGCCACGATGAATTGGGTTTCGCTGTTGGTCAGCTGCCACAACTCTTGTTCATTGTGCAGCACAGGCACGCCTGAGATGCTGGCCTGTGGGCTGCTCTTATCGACATCGAAGAAGGCGATAACATCGAAGCCCATTACTTCTTCGCTCTGCAGCGCCTGCCAGGCTTCCTGGGCATTGCGGCTGCTGCCGATGATGATGGTTTGCTTCTTCCACATGCCGTAATGATTCAGCACACGCTTAGAGATGGCGCGCGCTAAAGGAATCATAATCAACGCCAGAACCCAGGTCGCTACCCAGACAAAGCGCGACATTTGCCACTGTGAAAGGGCTGAAATTGACAAATCGATGACAGAGAAAATAAGAATGGTACGAAAGATCTCTTTGAGCTCGAACCAGAATGGCTTGCGATAGGTATAATGACGCAGGCGAACCCAGAACCAGCCCACGCAAATAACGGAAAGCGCAATGTGCGTAGCAATTTTTAAATGCAGGTATTTTTCAGATATATCTGCCAGTGGAGAATGGGTAAACGAATTAATCAATGCCATCGCAATAAATAATGCTGCGTTGAAACAAATTAAATCCGAGCACGCCAGTAAAATTTTTGTCAGAAGACTTTTATATGTAATTTCGTTATCGCGCATAGTTAACTCTTTTATATTATTTCTTTAATCCCTAATGCCTCAACGCTGTTTGATAAATGAGCGAAATATTCACTGCATTTGTTGAGGCAATCTGCGGTAAATTCTCTGAGGCCAAATCAATTCTCACAATAGTAAGCAAGAGAATTGTGATTAATACCAACAGATTAGTCCGACTTCCCTTACCACAGTGGCAGACCATTAAACCAAGAGAAAGGCGCTTCAGGCACGCTACCGCCCTTGGCTGTCGCTGCCAATACCGCTTTCATCCTAATTACAACTTGTTTTATGCGGCATTTTTGCGCTAATTACTGGCCGTGGTCCGCGTGCGATCACAGTTCGCAACATTAAGAGGCTAAGGAGCACGCTATAAACAACTTTGGCGCAGACATTTACTAACACGTTGCTATACTAGTTATTACTGGCTTGTTTACAAGTAGGCCCCGTGTTCCCTGCACTATTTTAGGAAAAAGACTACCAGCGATAAGTATTGATGCCAGCCCTTTCAGGCCATTCCCCTGCAAAATTCAGATTAATTCGATACTCAACCACGCAATAGACTGCATTAAAAATGCACGTGGTTATCTGCTGAAAAAAAATAATTGTCTCTTTCATTCAGGTGCAATCTTTATCCATACTTTCATCTTATCGGTGCAAATCGGCAATCAGCGATATTCTTCTCTCGTGGCTGACCCGCCAATTGACCGAGTCAGCGGCTATTTACAGTCTTAACGCCGTTTCACTATCATCAGATTAAGCGCATAACACAGACATTAAGGTGATTAACACATGTTGGAGTGGATCATTGATCCGTCGCTGTGGGCAGGATTAGTAACGCTAATCGTTCTGGAGCTGGTGTTGGGCATTGATAACCTGGTTTTCATTGCCATCCTCGTCGAAAAGCTGCCGCCGAAGGAACGCGACCGTGCGCGCATTATCGGCCTGCTTCTCGCGCTGGTGTCGCGTTTAGCGCTGCTCGCCTCACTTTCCTGGCTGGTAACCCTGACACAACCGCTGTTTACTCTGTTGCACCACGACTTCAGCGCCCGCGATCTGCTGCTGCTGTGCGGCGGCTTCTTTCTTCTTTATAAAGCCACCACCGAGTTAAACAGTCGCCTGGAAGGCGCTGACGAGGAAACCGGTCAAAATAAGAACGGTGCTAAATTCTGGCCGGTGGTGGCGCAAATAGTGGTGCTGGATGCCATCTTCTCGCTGGACTCGGTGATTACCGCCGTTGGCATGGTCAACGAGCTGCCGGTGATGATGGCGGCAGTAACGGTGGCGATTCTGCTGATGCTGCTGGCGAGTAAGCCGCTGACGCGTTTCGTTAACGGCCATCCGACCATCGTGATTCTCTGTCTGAGCTTCCTGCTAATGATCGGCTTCAGCCTTGTGGCCGAGGGGTTAGGCTTCATTATTCCAAAAGGGTACCTCTACGCGGCGATTGGTTTCTCTATCGTCATTGAGATACTCAATCAGTTGGCGATGTTCAATCGTCGCCGCTTTCTCACTGCCGGCCGTCCACTGCGTCAGCGTACGTCAGAAGCCGTTTTGCGCATTCTGCGCGGCGAGGCGCAGCGGGCGGAACTGGACGCCGATACCGCGTCACTGGTCAGCGACAGCGAAGAAGGCGCGCTGTTTAACCGTCAGGAACGGCGCATGATTGCGCGCGTGCTGGGGCTGGGTCAGCGCCAGATTAATAGCATCATGACGTCGCGCCACGACGTCGAGCATATCGACCTCACCGAAGATCCGGCGGAGATTATGGCGAAGCTCGATCGCAATCAACACACGCGTATTCTGGTGACCGAACAGGGCCGCGACCCGCTCGGTGTGGTGCACGTGATTGATCTCCTGCATCAATCGTTGCACAGCAAATCACTGGATTTACGCTCGCTGATTCGCCAGCCATTGATCTTTCCTGAGCGCGTTACCTTGTTGCAGGCGCTGGAGCAGTTCCGCAACGCGCGCACCCACTTCGCCTTTGTGGTGGATGAGTTTGGTTCGGTGGAAGGCGTGGTTACGCTGAGCGATCTGATGGAAACCATCGCCGGCAATCTGCCGAATGAAGGGGAAAAAATCGATGCGCGCTACGATATTCAAGTGCTACCCGACGGCGGTTGGGTGGCGAATGGTCATATGCCGTTAGAGGATTTAGCCGTCTACGTGCAGCTGCCACTCGATGAAAAGCGCAATTACCACACGCTGGCGGGATTACTGATGGACAGCCTGCAACATGTGCCGCAGGAAGGCGAAGAGTTGCAGATCGGTGATTATCTGCTGCGAACGTTGCAGGTAGAAAATCACCGCGTGCAGAAAGTGGAAATAGTGCCGATAGCACCGTAATTAACCCGGTCGCCATAAATGGCGTAATGCTCGTCAGTTAAAACATGAAAACCATAATTATTGAGAGCACACATTGTAGCGGCGCAATTCTTTGCGCGATAAATCGCGCCGCTACGGAATGTGCGGTGATTTGAGACGGCGCTTAACTGAGCGGCATTGCGCCATAAATGGCGCCCCTACGGCTGCTTCGCCGGTTGTTGGCGATCCAGCCACTGATTGAGCCGCGACTTCGCTTCGCTTTGCAGTTGCTGACGCACCACATCATCCACCGGCAACGAGTACTGCAGATTATTCCAGCTACCGTACATGCGCAGCGGAATAGTTTGCTGATTCAGCAGCGCAGCTAATTTATCGTCGCCCTGCCAGCCGCGCAGCATCATATTAATGGTGACGTCGAGCTGCTGTTTAACCATATCGACATTGCCTTTGGTTTGCACCGCCAGACGACTATTGCCGCCCTGCAGATCCGGCAAGCTGAAGATGCCTTGCTTGAGACTCACGCGCCCACTCAACTGCTGAATGCCCTGGTCGTCGGGTTGATCGTTGGTGACACGATTACTGACGCGCGCCACCGCACGGCGCACCATCTGCTGCAGATTCAGCTGCGAAAGCTGCAAATTAGTGGCTTCCAGATCCGCACTGCCCTGCCAGTTACGTTTTGCCTCTTCAATGCTCAATCCAGCGCCGCTCACATCGCCTTGCAGTGAAACCGTGCCTTGCAGCGTTTCTGGTAGTTCTAATGCTTTCAGCAGCGGCGCAATGGCGATGTTATCCAGCTCAGGCTGGAATGCCACTTGCGTCACCGGTTTGCGGATATCCACTGAACCGGGAACGGAGAAATGGCCTTCGCCAAATTTGCCTTGTAGCTTACTCAGCGTCATCAAACCTTGCTGATTGCTGGCATCGATCTGCAAGTTGGTCAGCGTCAGGCCGCGCCACACGCTGCTATCGGCGGTGAGATTGAGCGTCAAATCCAGCTGATTCAGCGGCGAGTTGCTGTTATCACGCATTCGCGGTTCAGCAATCACTGGCGTGCTCACCACATTGGCTCGCTGCGGCGCGCTGCTATCCGTCACCGGTGCATTCGCCATCAACGCGTCGATATCTAAACGGGTGGCGTGCAGCGCCAGATTAAGCTGCTGCGGCAGCGCCAGACGCCCCTCGGCGCTGCCATCCAGTGCGCTGTCATTGGCGGTGAGCTGCATCTTCTGTAGGGAGAAACGCTGATTGTCACCGTTCCATTCGCCCTGCCCGCTCAAGGTGCCTTTGATGCCTTGCGTCGGCAGATTGGCGCCGTCGATGGCGTAATTCAACTCATCCAGCTGTCCGACCAGACGATGTGGGTATTGCGCCACATTCATCTGCCCTTTGAGATTGACGCTAACATTGCGCTGATTACGCGAAATCCGGGTAGCCAGATTGATGCTGGCCTGCTTGCTGGCATCCTGATCGAGGTTGAGATTGAGGTCGCGGAAATTATATTCGTCGCCGCCGGGCTGCTGCCAAATCAGCAGGCTGTCGGCAAGACGCAGTTTGCCAATCGTGAATGACCAGCCGTTATCGCTGCTGCTCACTGGCTCGGCATCACCCGGCCCCACTGGCGCGCCGCTCGGCTTTTGTGCAGCGCTGTCTGGCGTGACGCGGATGATGGCGTTTTTCAGCATCACCTGGCTGACGCTAAGCTGATGCGACAACAGCGGCCAGAGATGGACATCCAGGCGCATATTATCGGCGGTGACCATCGGCTGCGTCGCACCCGGCGCGGTCAGACTCATGCGTCCGGCGAGAATGCTAAGCTGCGGCCAGACGTGCCAGCGCAGATCGCCGCCTACCTGAAGCTGATAACCACTGCGCTGTTCTACCTGCTTTACCATGTAGGTACGAAAGTCGTTGGGATTGACCAGCAACACCAATGCCGTCATGCCCGCCACCACCACCACTAACAGGATGGCCAGCGTTGTTATCACTCTTCTCATCACATCCTCATTGCCTTCATACTTCACGTTGCAGCAGCGTTGGCTGCGCTCGCTCACCCCGGCCACTTACTGATAGTCAGTCTTTGTCGATGCGGCTGGCATCCGCGCCCTGCTGACCACGATATTTGGCATCTTCGCGACGGTTATACGGTCGCGCAGCTGGGCCCGACAGCGGCTCAAAGCTCAATGCACCAATCAACATGCCTGGACGCAGCGCCAGCGGCAGTTTGCCTGAATTATAGAACTCCAGCACGATACGGCCTTGCCAGCCCGGATCGATACGGTGCGCCGTGACGTGCACCATTAAACCCAGGCGTGCCAGCGAAGAGCGGCCATCCAGCCAGCCGACCAGATCGTCAGGAATGGTGACCGATTCCAGCGTTACCGCCAGCGCCAGCTCGCCAGGATGCAGGAAAAAGGCTTCGCCTTCCGGCAGCACAATCTCGTCGCTCATCACACGGTCCAGCGCGGCACTGACTTCATGCTTTGGACCACTCAAATCAATAAACGCCGCCGTATGACCGCTAAAAGTGCGGAACTGATTGCCGAGGCGCACATCCACCGTGGCGCCGTTGATGCGTTCCACTGGCGGGCGCGGCTCAATCGCCAACTTTCCGTTGTCCAGCCAGGCTTCAATATCGCGATCGCATAATCTCATCGCAGGTACTCCATGAATTAAGTGTAGCGAATGGCTACGACAGCGCGTCACGCCGGGGCGGACGCCATGTCGTCAAAGATACTGATTAATCTTGGCCTTGAGGATATCAATGGCGATACGGTTTTTTCCGCCGCGCGGCACAATGATGTCAGCGTACTGCTTGGAAGGTTCAATAAATTGCAGGAACATCGGACGCACGGTCTTCTGATACTGGCTCATCACCGAATCCATAGAGCGACCGCGCTCATTCACATCGCGCTTCATGCGGCGCATCAAACAGATATCCAGCGGCGTATCGACGAAGATAGAGAAATTCATCTCCTGACGCAGGCGCGCATCGGTTAACAGCAAGATGCCTTCGAGAATGATGACTTTTTTCGATTTGAGATGAATACAGTCGCTGGTGCGGGTGTGCTCAACATAGCTGTAAACCGGCAACTCAATTTCCTGACCAGCTTTAAGCGCGCGCAGGTGCTGCAACAACAGATCATGATCCATCGCACTCGGATGGTCATAGTTGGTTTTCACCCTCTCTTCCATGGTGAGGTGGCTCTGATCTTTATAGTAGGCATCTTCGGGGATCACACCGATATGCTCGTCACCGACCTGGTCACGGATTTCACGATAGAGCGTGCTGGCGATAAGACTTTTTCCGGATGCGGATGCACCTGCGATGCCAACGATCACGCACTGATGAGACTTGTCAGTCATACTTTTTTAAGACCTGATAACTGGAGCCTGCCTAAGCCGAAGCTGCAACGGGCCGAATGAGAGGGTTAGTTGGCGGCAATTATAGGTATTTCACCGGGTTGATGCCAGAGAAATGGGCCAACGGCTTTTCAGAATATCCCCTTTTGCAGCCAGACGCTTAATCGATACACTGTTCATCTGCCAACACTGCAGCCGGCGTTGGCACTCCGAATATAGCCGCAAGGAAAAGTATGAGCTGGAAAACCCTGACCTATTTTGGCGACAGCATGTTGCTGATCCCGACCGCGGTGATCATCGCGCTGGTCTTGCCATGGAAAAGCGACAACCGCCAAACCGTCTGGTATTGGGTGCTGGCGTTTGGTCTGGCTGGCCTGGTGGTGAGCGTCTCGAAAATCCTGTTTCTCGGCTTTGGCATTGGTAGCGCCCGATTCAACTTTACCGGCTTCAGCGGCCACAGCGCGATGTCGGCCACGCTCTGGCCGGTGATGATGTGGCTGATCTCCGGCCGCTGGTCGCCGCGCTGGCGCCTGTTTACCATTGGCATCGGCTATCTGATCCCGCTGATGGTTGGCCTGTCGCGCCTGGCAATCCACGCGCACTCCAAAAGCGAAGTGCTGGCGGGCCTGATGCTCGGCTTTACGCTTAGCACCGCATTCCTGCTGACGCAGCGCCGCACTTCACTGAAGGGCTTTAGCCTGCCGCAGATTGGCGTCGCGCTGCTGGTGCCGCTGTTGTTGCTGAGCCACGGCCGCGTCGCCACCACGCAACAGTTCCTCGAACGCTTCTCTGCCAATCTTGCCGGCTTAGAAAAGCCGTTTACCCGCGCCGATCTTTTTCGCTAATCCCGTTTGGCCCTTTGCGCGCAAAGGGCCAATCAATTCAGTGAATAACGACTAAAGTCGAATTCCCCGCAGACATCTCAAACAGATGTGCTAGCATGCAAAATAGTGATTGATTGGCGCATTTTCCATCGTGAATCAGGTGCGCGCTGCTGGATTCTTGCATGACCCTCGAGATACTAACTTCACAGGAAAGGACACAGCGAACCTGGCTCAATGCCTTGCTCATTGGCGGGCTCACTTTTCTACTGACGCTATTTTGCCTGGAACTGATTGTTGTCAGTGGCCGTATTTCGCCGCTTTGGTACTCCACCGCGCTGATGACGGTGATCGTGTTTCGCGCCCACTCCAAACACGTTCCCTTGCTGCTGCTTGCCTGCGTACTGGGTACCGCGTTGGCCAATCTGATCATTATTGGTCCCGCACTCAGTAACATTAAGTTCGCCATCTTAAATATGGTACAGGCGATTCTGGGCGGCGTGATGCTGCGCGCGCTGCTCGATCGCCGCGCCCCGCTCAATTCGTTACTCGACTGGGTGCGCTTTGCCCTGTGCGCCGGCCTGATTGCGCCGCTGTTAGGTGGCGTCGTGGCATTGTGGATGCTGCATGTGGGCAGCAATGCGTCACTGCCCTTCTTCTCGACGTGGGTGATTTCTGAGGTGATCGGCGTGCTGGCGTTTGGCCCGGTGTTATTGCTGTGGCCAAATAAACCGCTGCGCCAGATTTTGACGCCAGGCCGTCAGTTGGAAACCGGCCTGACGCTGCTTGTCACGCTGCTCGCCAGCTATTTGTCGCTGCGTTTTCTGCCGTGGCCCTTCACTTTTATTGTGGTGATTCTTTTTTGGTGCTCGGTGCGGCTACCCAAGTTCGAAGCGTTTCTGCTGTTCTTCCTCAACGCCAGTTTCATCTCGATTCTGCTGGCCTTTAACTGGGTCAACCTGGCGCAAAACGGCATGCTGCTCGGCCAGGTCAGCACATGGCTGCCATTTCTGTTGGTGCTGCTGCCGAGCCACGTGATGGCGCTGGTGATGGATGCCTTCCAGCGCGAGAAGCATCATATCAGCGAGAGTGAAACCCGCTTCCGTAACGCTATGGAATACTCCGCGATTGGCATGGCGCTGGTTTCGCCGAATGGCGGTTGGCAGCAGGTCAATCATTCGCTGTGCCAGACGCTGGGTTTCCCGGCCGATGAGCTGAAAAAGCTCACCTTCCAGCAAATCACCCATCCCGACGATCTCAACAGCGATTTACAGCAGCTGGAGCGATTGGTGGCGGGTGAAATCATGACCTACACCATGGAGAAGCGCTATTTTCGCAAGGATGGCGAAATCGTCTGGGCGCGCCTGACGGTATCGATGGTGCGCGACGCCGCGCAACAGCCGCACTACTTCATCGCGCAGATTATCGATATCTCCGAATTGAAGCAGAGTGAGCAGATTAATCGACGCTTGATGGAGCGCATCACGCTGGCCAATGAAGCTGGCGGCATTGGCGTGTGGGAGTGGAATCTGCTGACCGGCGAGATGTTGTGGGACAAGCGCATGTATGAGCTGTTTGGCTTAAGTCCGCACCAGACGCCCACCTACGATCTGTGGGTGCATCTGCTTGATCCGGCCGAGCGGGAAACCGCCACGCTTGTGGTGCAGCAGGCCATCGAACGCCGCAGCGCTTTCCAGCTGGAATACCGGATTAATTTACCGGAAGGCCCGCGCTACGTGCGCTCTGAGGCCAACCGCATTCTGAGTCAGGATGGTCAGATTGAACGTATGCTCGGCATCTGTCAGGACATCACGCCGCTGCGCGCGCTGAATGAAGCGCTGTTCCAGGAAAAAGAGCGCATGGCGATCACCCTCGATTCCATCGGTGAAGCGGTGATCAGTACCGATGATGAAATGCGCGTCACCTTTATGAATCCGGTTGCCGAAACGCTGAGCGGCTGGCCACAGGAAAAAGCCGCAGGCGTACCCATTACCGAACTGCTTAACATCACGCGCGGCGCGAGCGGCCCGCGCGTCGATAATTTGCTGTTGTGCCAGCTGCCGGACGAAAAAATCTCTCCCGAACTCGATGAAGAGCTGGTGCTGCATACACCAGACGGCACGCGCGTGGAGATCCACTACAGCATCACGCCGCTGAAAACCCTGACTGGCGCCAGCATCGGCGCGGTGATGGTTATTCAGGACGTCAGTGAATCGCGCAAGGTGATGAAGCGCCTGAGCTACAGCGCTTCACACGATATGCTGACGCGCCTGCCAAATCGCCACAGCTTCGAGCAGCGTTTGAAGCAGTTGGTGAACGATGCGGCGGCCAACCACACCCATCACGTCTTGGTATTTATCGATCTGGATAAATTCAAGGCGGTGAACGATACCGCCGGGCATGCCGCCGGGGATGCGCTGCTGCGCGAACTGGCAGAGCTGATGCCGCATCATCTGCGCAGCAGCGATATGCTGGCGCGTTTGGGCGGCGACGAATTTGGCGTGCTAATGCCGAATTGCGAAGTGGATCAGGTGCGCGACGTGGTGCAGCGTATCGTCACCGCCGTGAGCGAATATCGCTTTATGTGGCAGGAGCAGACTTATCACGTCGGCGCGAGTGCCGGCATCACGCAAATTGATCAACGTAACTGCATCAGCAATGTGGTGATGTCACAGGCCGATGTCGCCTGTTACAGCGCAAAACACGCGGGCCGTGGTCAGTATCACGTTTATCAGGAAGTGCAGATGTAATCTGCCACGTCTGCCCATTGCCAGCCCGCGCTGGCTGCGCTAAAGTCGCCCCCTTTTTTCCGGCATGGGGGATAAATATGTTTATCGGATTCGATTACGGCACAGCAAACTGCTCAATTGCGGTCAGCGATAATGGCACGCCGCGCCTGCTGACACTGGAGAATGGTCAGCGCCTGCTTCCCTCCATGATTTGCGCGCCAACGCGTGAAGCGATCAGCGAATGGCTGCATCGCCAACATCAAGTCCCAACGCCGGACAGCGAAGGCATCGCCTTATTGCAGCGTGCGCTGCGCTATAACCGCGAAGAAGATATCGACGTCACGCCAGGCAGCGTGCAGTTCGGTTTGACCGCGCTGCAGCAATATATGGTCGATCCCGAAGAAGTGTGGTTCGTGAAGTCACCGAAATCCTTCCTCGGCGCTAACGGCCTGAAACCGCAGCAGATCGCCTTCTTTGAAGATTTGGTGTGCGCGATGATGCTGCACATTCGTCAGCAAGGCGAAACCCAGCTCGATCGCCCGATTGAGCAAGCGGTGATTGGCCGCCCGATTAACTTCCAGGGTTTAGGCGGCGAAGAGGCTAACCAGCAGGCGCAGGGCATTCTGCTGCGTGCGGCACAGCGCGCCGGTTTTCGTGATGTGGAGTTCCAGTTTGAGCCGGTGGCGGCGGGCCTCGATTTCGAAGCCACGCTGCAGAAAGAGACGCGAGTATTAGTCGTCGATATCGGCGGTGGTACCACCGACTGCTCGATGCTGCTGATGGGGCCGGAATGGCGTCATAAAACCGATCGCCGCGAAAGTTTACTTGGCCACAGCGGATGCCGCGTGGGCGGAAACGATCTCGACATTATGCTGGCGTTTAAAACCCTGATGCCGCTGCTGGGGCTCGGTGGCAATACGCAGAAAGGCACCGCGCTGCCCGCGCTGCCGTGGTGGAATGCGGTGGCGATCAACGACGTTCCGGCACAAAGCGACTTCTATTCCGCGGCCAGCGGCAAACTGCTGCGCGATTTGATTCGCGATGCTGAACACAGCGACAAAGTGGCGCACCTGCTGAAAGTGTGGCAGCAGAAGCTGAGCTATCGTCTGGTGCGTGCGGCGGAAGAGAGCAAGATTGCGCTGTCGGAGGTGAAAGAGACCGATGCCTCGCTGGCGTTTATCGCCGCGCAATTGCAGGCGCAAATTAGTGCTGCGCAGCTGGAAGAAGCGATTAATCAACCGCTGGAACGCATTCTGGAGCAAGTGCATCTGGCGCTCGCCACCTGCGAAACCAAGCCGGAAGTGATTTATCTCACCGGCGGTAGCGCACGTTCTCCGGTGTTGCGCGCGGCGTTACAGCAGGCGCTGCCCGATACGCCTATCGCCAGCGGCGATGACTTCGCCTCGGTGACCGCCGGTCTCGCCCGCTGGGCCGAAGTGATGTTCAGATAATCCCCTCTCCCTGCCCTCTCCCAAAGGGAGAGGGCAAAGCCACAGATTCTGCCAGATTAGAAATTCACGTTCGCACTGATCCCACCCACAAACGCATCTTTCACTTCACTTACCGCCCCCGGCGCCACCACATATTGCAGGTTCGGACGCAATTGCAGCCATTTGGTCAGCTGCGCGTTGTAGTAGATCTCATAGTTGTACTCTGAGCCATCCTGAATCGGCAGATAGGTTGGGCTATTGAAGTCAGTCTCACCGTTCGCGTTGTTCTGCTCACGCTGCGAACGCGTGTAAGCGCTGTTAACGTGAATACGTGCCGCACCCACACCAATCTCATCCTGTGGACGCGCATCAAACGGCCCTTTCCAGGTGAAGCTCACCGACTGATAATTATCCGTTTTCGAGGTTTTGTGGTCGTTCATCACCGCTTGAACGGTGACGCCCAAACCACGGCTGGCATCGCCGCCCTGCGCGGTCAGCTGCTGTTGCAACAGCACGTAGCCGCCGTAAGCGTGATCCTGGCTTTGATAAGCCCCATCGCGCCAGCTGCCGTAGTTGTCACCGTTAGCCGAAGAGTAGTAATAGCCGATACGGTAATTACCCGGCAGCTTGTCGGCGCCTAACGTCGGTTTCCAGCCCAACTCTACCGGCACCAGATTGCCTTCGGAGTTGCTGGTATCAAGACGGAAGCCGTCGCCGCGATCGTAGTTGGCGCGGTTCTGGTTATAGAAGCCCACCTGGAAGAACACTTCAGGTGTGATATTCACCTTCACGCGGCCGCCCCATTGGGACACCGGCCAGTTGAACCAGCGATCGCCACGCCAGTTACCGGCCTGGCCGCTACCGAACGCCAGGTTCTGGAACTTACTGTCAAAGTTATCGAAATCTTCACCGACGGTAACGCGACCGGCTTTCAGGTTCACGGTGTTATCGAACAGACCTTTGCTTAACCAGAACTGGGTTAAACGCCAGGTTTGGCCGCGTCCGTACACTTCCTGAGTGGAGGACAACATGCCGGTACGACGATCGGCGACCTGGTCGGAAATGTTCTGACCATTACGATCGGTAATCGTCATCTGGAATTGCGCATCCTGCCAGTTGAGCAGTTTTTCCAGGTCGAAGTTAGCGCCAAACGCCCACTGATCGCTGTAGCGCATTGAGGTGTTGGTATCGGCGCCGCCCGCCAGATTGGAGCCGCTTTCCATGGTGTAGTTGACGTCGAATTTTATGCCGTCATTTTCCAGCTGCGTTCGGTAACCGCCCCAATCACCAAACATATAGGGAGAGTCGTAACTGAAAGCATCAGCGGCCAGCGCAGATGCACTCAGCATCGCAAACATCAGAGTTCCCGCTGCCAGGCGGGGTAAATGCTGCACTGCTTCTTTTCTGTTCATGATGGTTATTCTTATATGAAGTTACTGGAAAGGATCGAACAGAGGATAGTGCTGAGGATTTGTCAGTTTTTGCAAATATGTGCGCAGTTTACTGCAGGATGATAGTGCGTTAGCGCAATTGTGACGTCTGTCGATGATTGAAAATCTTTTGTGGGAAATGGCATTTTTTGTGAGGCAGAGCTGGAAAATAGCGGGACGCCGTAGCGTCCCTGAAAACCTTACAGTTTGCTGGCGCTCGCCAGCTCTTCGATCTCTTGCTTGCTGAGCTCGAGCTGGGTAGCTTTCACTAACTCATCCAACTGCTCCAGCGACGTAGCGCTGACAATCGGGGCGGTAATGCTCGGACGGGCAATCTGCCACGCCAGCGCCACCTGCGTTGCCGATACATCGTGCGAGGCAGCGACATCTTCCAGTGCTTCAACAATGCGCTTGCCGCGTTCATTCAGGTACTTGTCGACGATGCCCTGCCCGCGCTGACTTTTGCTGGCATCTTCTGGCTTTTTGTACTTACCGCTGAGGAAGCCGCTGGCCAGCGAATAGTAGTTAATCACGCCGAGGCCATTTTTCACCGCAACCTGCTCCAGACCGCTTTCATACTCCTGGCGATCGTAGAGATTGTATTCCGGCTGCAGGGTTTCATAGCGCGCCAGGCCATGTTGCTTGCTCACGTCCAGCGCTTCCTGCAGACGTTTAGCGTTATAGTTAGACGCGCCAATGGCACGCACTTTGCCCTCTTTGATCAGCGAATCGAAGGCTTTCAGCGTGTCCAGCAGCGGCGTCGCGTCATCATCGCGGTGCGCCTGATAAAGATCGATGACGTCGGTTTGCAGGCGGCGCAGCGAATCTTCTACCGCCTGACGAATGTAAGCCGGCTTGAGGCCGGTTTTCTCCGGCGACAGCTCCATGCCGACTTTGGTGGCCAGCACGATGCTGTCGCGCTTGCCGCTTTTCTTCAGCCATTTACCGATGATGGTTTCCGATTCGCCACCTTCGTTACCCGGCGCCCAGCGCGAATAAACGTCGGCGGTATCGATGAAGAACAAGCCCTTCTCCACCAGCGCATCAAGCAGGGAAAATGAGGTTTTCTCATCCACCGTCCAGCCAAACACATTGCCGCCAAAGGTGAGACGGGGAACTTCAATACCGCTGTCGCCGAGCTGGCGGAGTTTCTGTTGACTCATTTTGTTCTCCTTATTCAAACGAGACAGGTCTGTATTGAGCTTAGCAAAGGAAATTGCCGCGCTTATGCCTATTGCTGGCAGAATATTTACAGAATATGAATACTTACCTTTAATGGGGCGATATTCTTATTTCCTTCAATTTTTGCCCGGTCCGGGCGACTACAATCATTCGTTTGCGAAATGGCTATTTTTATATTTCGCATTGGGGAAAACGAAAAATGCTGGAGAGCACACGCCTTGATGAACCGTCGAATTAAAACAAGCTTACTGGCCGTAGCCGTGATTGCCGTGCTGGCGGGCGGCTATTATTGGTGGCAGCATCCAGCAGAACCGAATAAACAGCCGCAGGTCGAAGGTCAGCAGCAGCGTGGTCGCGGCGCAGGTGGCAAACGCCCCTTAGCGCCAGTGCAAGCCGCCGCTGCCACCACCCAAAGCGTGCCGTATTTCCTCAGTGGCCTTGGTACCGTGACCGCCGCCAACACCGTTACGGTGCGCAGCCGCGTTGACGGCCAATTGATGGCGCTGCACTTTCAGGAAGGAGAGCAAGTGGCCGCTGGCGCGCTGCTGGCGGAAATCGATCCGCGCCCTTATCAGGTGGCATTAACTCAGGCGCAGGGCCAACTGGCAAAAGACCAGGCTACGCTCGCCAACGCGCGCCGCGATCTCAGTCGCTATGAAAAACTGGCGAAAACCTCGCTGGTGTCGCAGCAGGAACTCGATACGCAACGTTCGCTGGTGAGCGAAACGCTCGGCACCCTTAAAGCTGATGAAGGCAACGTCGCCAGCGCCCAGCTTAATCTCACCTACAGCCGCATTACTGCGCCGATTGGTGGACGGGTCGGCTTGAAGCAGGTGGATGTCGGCAACTACATCACCTCCGGCGATACCACCGGATTGGTGGTGATCACCGAAACGCACCCCATTGACGTGGTGTTCAGCGTCGCCGAGAACAACATCAGCCAAATCCTCAAGGCGCAGAAAAGCGGACAGCCGCTGATCGTCGAAGCCTGGGATCGCAGCAACAAAACGCTGCTGACCAGCGGCACGCTGTTGAGCCTCGATAACCAGATCGATGCCACCACCGGCACCATCAAACTCAAAGCACGCTTCAGCAACGAAGATGACACGCTGTTCCCGAATCAGTTTGTCAATGCGCGTCTGAAAGTGGACACCTTGCAGGATGCGGTGGTGATCCCCACCGCCGCATTGCAGATGAGCAACGACGGTCACTTTGTCTGGGTGGTCAACAGCGACAACAAAGTGAGCAAAAAACGCGTTACCGCCGGTTTGCAGGATAGCCAGAAAGTGGTGATCAGCGCGGGCCTCGAAGCAGGCGAACGCGTGGTGACCGACGGGCTCGATCGCCTGACGGAAGGTGCCACCGTTGAAGTGGTGGCACCGCAAAGCGTCGCGACCCACAGCACGCGCGCTGCGCAGCCCGCACGCGGAGAGCGTCAATAATGCAGGTGATGCCTCCTGACAGCAGCGGTGGACCTTCGCGCCTGTTTATTCTGCGCCCGGTCGCCACCACGCTACTGATGATCGCCATTCTGTTAGCCGGCGTGCTCGGCTACCGTTTTCTGCCGGTTTCCGCGTTACCTGAAGTCGATTATCCGACCATTCAGGTGGTTACGCTCTATCCCGGCGCTTCTCCCGATGTGGTGACCTCTTCCATTACCGCGCCGCTGGAACGCCAGTTTGGCCAGATGTCCGGCCTGAAGCAGATGGCGTCGCAGAGTTCGGGCGGCGCGTCGGTTGTCACATTGCAGTTTCAGCTGACGCTGCCACTGGATGTTGCCGAGCAGGAAGTACAGGCAGCGATCAACTCCGCCACCAATCTGCTGCCGAGCGATCTGCCAAATCCACCGGTCTACAGCAAAGTGAATCCGGCCGACCCGCCGATCATGACGCTCGCCGTCACCACCACCAGCATGCCGCTCACGCAGGTGCAGGATATGGTGGAAACGCGCGTGGCGCAGAAGATTTCTCAGGTTTCGGGCGTAGGTTTAGTCACCCTGTCGGGCGGGCAACGTCCCGCGGTCCGCGTGAAGATGAACACCCAGGCGCTGGCCGCGCTCGGCCTGACCAGCGAATCGGTGCGCACCGCCATTACTAACGCTAACGTCAATTCGGCGAAAGGCAGCCTCGACGGCCCAACGCGTTCAATTACGCTGTCCGCTAACGATCAGATGACCTCGGCGGAAGATTATCGCAAGCTGATCATCAGCTATAACAACGGCGCGCCGGTGCGACTGGGCGATGTGGCGACCGTCGAACAAGGTGCCGAAAACAGCTGGCTGGGCGCATGGGCGAACCGTCAGCAGGCGATTGTGCTCAACGTGCAGCGCCAGCCCGGCGCTAACATCATCGCCACCGCCGATAATATTCGCGCCATGCTGCCCGGATTAACCGCCACGCTGCCGAAATCGGTGGAGGTGAAACTGCTTACCGACCGCACCACTAACATCCGCGCGTCGGTCAGCGATACCCAGCACGAACTGATGCTGGCGATGGGTTTGGTGGTGATGATCATCTACCTGTTCCTGCGTAACGTTCCGGCGACCCTCATTCCCGCCGTCGCCGTGCCGCTGTCGCTGGTCGGCACCTTTGCCGCGATGTATTTCCTGGGCTTCTCGATCAACAACCTGACGCTGATGGCGCTGACCATTGCCACCGGTTTTGTGGTTGATGACGCCATCGTGGTGATCGAGAACATCTCGCGCTATATCGAAAAAGGCGAAAAGCCGCTGACGGCGGCGCTGAAAGGCGCGGGCGAGATTGGCTTTACCATTATCTCCCTCACCTTCTCGCTGATTGCGGTGCTCATTCCGCTGCTGTTTATGGGCGATGTGATTGGCCGCCTGTTCCGCGAATTCGCCGTGACGCTGGCGGTGGCGATTTTGATCTCCGCCGTGGTGTCGCTGACGCTGACGCCGATGATGTGCGCCCGCATGTTAAGCGCTGAATCGCTGCGCAAGCAGAACCGCTTCTCGCGGGCCAGCGAAGCGATGTTTGACCGCATTATTGCCCGTTACGGACGCGGCTTAACGCGCGTGCTGCTGCATCCGTGGATCACCTTATCGGTAGCGCTCGGCACCTTGCTGATCACCGTGTTGCTGTGGATCATGATCCCCAAAGGCTTCTTCCCGCAGCAGGATAACAGCATTATTCAGGGCACCTTGCAGGCGCCGCAGTCGGTCTCTTACGCCAACATGGCAGAGCGCACGCGCGATGTCGCCTCGATCATCATGAAAGATCCGGCGGTGCAGAGCATGACCTCGTTTGTCGGCGTCGATGGCACCAATGCCGCGCTCAACAGCGCGCGCCTGCAAATCAACCTGAAGCCGCTGGATGAGCGTGACGATCGCATTCCGGCCGTGCAGCAGCGTCTGCAACAGGCGTTAGCCAAAGTGCCCGGCATTTCGCTGTGGCTGCAGCCGGTGCAGGATTTGACCATTGATACCCAGGCGAGCCGTACGCCGTACCAGTTCACGCTGCAATCGGGTTCGCTGGAGTCGCTGAGTTTGTGGGTGCCGAAACTGCTGGAGCAACTTAACACGCTGCCACAACTGCGCGACGTCAGCAGCGACTGGCAGGATCAAGGTCTGGAAGCTTTTGTAAGAGTCGATCGTGACAGCGCCAGCCGCCTCGGCATCAGCATGGCCGACGTGGATAACGCGCTGTATAACGCCTTTGGCCAGCGCCTGATCTCCACCATTTACACCCAGGCTAATCAGTATCGCGTGGTGCTGGAGCAGAACAGCGACGCCACGCCAGGACTGGCGAGCCTCGACGGCATTCGCCTGACCAGCAGCGACGGCGGCAGCGTGCCGCTCAACGCCATCGCTCAGATTGAGCAGCGCCACGCCGCGCTCAGCATCAACCATCTCGACCAGTTCCCGTCGGCGACCTTCTCGTTTGATGTCGCAGAAGGGTATTCGTTGGGCGATGCGGTGAAAGCGGTGAGCGCAGCGGAAGATCAGGTGGGCATGCCCGCCGAAATGATGACGCAGTTCCAGGGCAGCACGCTGGCCTTTGAAGCGGCGCTGTCCAGCACCGTGTGGCTGATCGTGGCGGCGGTGGTGGCGATGTATATCGTGCTCGGCGTGTTGTATGAGAGCTTTATCCATCCCATCACCATTCTCTCGACGCTGCCCACCGCCGGTGTCGGCGCGCTGCTGGCGCTGATGCTGAGCGGTAATGAGCTGGATATCATCGCCATTATCGGCATTATTTTGCTGATCGGTATCGTGAAGAAAAACGCCATCATGATGATCGACTTCGCGCTGGCAGCGGAACGTGAGCAAGGCATGCCGCCGCGCGAGGCGATTTATCAGGCGTGCTTGCTGCGTTTCCGCCCGATTCTGATGACCACATTGGCGGCGCTGCTCGGTGCACTGCCGCTGATGCTGAGCACCGGCGTTGGCGCGGAGTTGCGTCGTCCGCTGGGCATCGCCATGGTGGGCGGTTTGGTGGTGAGCCAGGTGCTGACGCTGTTCACCACGCCGGTGATCTATCTGCTGTTTGATCGCCTGTCGCACGCAACGCGCCGTCGCTTTAAGCGCCCGGAGGCGCAGTCGTGAAGTTTTTCGCGCTGTTTATCCATCGTCCGGTCGCCACCACTTTGCTGACGCTGGCGATTGCGCTGGCCGGTATTCTCGGCTTCCGTCTGCTGCCGGTGGCGCCGCTGCCACAGCTGGATTTCCCGGTGATTTTGATTTCGGCTTCGCTGCCCGGTGCGTCGCCGGAAACCATGGCGGCATCGGTGGCAACGCCGCTGGAGCGCTCGCTGGGGCGCATCGCGGGCGTCAGCGAAATGACCTCCACCAGCTCGCTGGGCAGCACGCGCATCATTCTGGTGTTCGATTTTGATCGCGACATCAACGGTGCGGCGCGCGATGTGCAGGCGGCGATCAACGCCGCGCAAAGCCTGCTGCCAACCGGCATGCCGAGCCGTCCCAGCTATCGCAAAGCCAACCCTTCCGATGCGCCGATCATGATCCTGACGTTGACCTCGGACATTTATAATCCCGGTCAGCTGTATGATTACGCCTCAACGCAACTGGCGCAGAAACTGTCGCAGATTGAAGGCGTGGGCGATGTGACGGTCGGCGGCAGTTCACTGCCGGCGGTGCGCGTTGAACTCAATCCGCAGGCGCTGTTCAACCAGGGCGTATCACTGGATGCGGTGCGCACCGCCATCAGTAACGCCAACCAGCGCCGTCCGCAGGGCGCGATTGATGACGTGCAGCAGCGCTGGCAGTTACGTACTAACGGAGAATTGCAAACCGCCAGCGAATATCAGCCGCTGGTGGTGCACTACAACAACGGTGCGGCAGTGCGCCTCAGCGATGTCGCTAACGTGCAGGATTCGGTGCAGGATGTACGCAACGCCGGGATGACCAACGGTAAAGCGGCGGTGCTGCTGGTGGTGCGTAAATCGCCGGAAGCCAACATCATCGATACCGTCGATCGCATTCGTGGCGAATTGCCGGAACTGCACGACGTGATCCCCGCCGCCATCGATCTGCAAATTGCGCAGGACCGCTCGCCAACGATTCGCGCCTCGCTGCATGAAGTGGAGCAGTCGCTGATCATCGCCGTCGCGCTGGTGATTCTGGTGGTGTTTGCCTTCCTGCGTGACTGGCGCGCCACGCTGATCCCCGCCGCTGCGGTGCCGGTTTCATTGATTGGCACCTTCGCCGCCATGTATCTGTGTGGCTTCAGCCTGAATAACCTGTCGCTGATGGCGTTGACCATCGCCACCGGATTTGTCGTCGATGACGCCATTGTGGTGCTGGAGAACATTGCGCGCCACGTCGAAGCGGGCATGAAGCCGCTGCAGGCGGCGCTGACCGGCGTGCGCGAGGTCGGTTTTACCGTGCTGTCGATGAGCCTGTCGCTGATTGCCGTGTTTCTGCCGCTGCTGATGATTGGCGGCATTATTGGTCGCTTCTTCTCGGAGTTCGCCATTACGCTGTCGGTGGCGATTCTGATCTCGCTGTTTATCTCGGTCACGCTGACGCCGATGATGTGCGCTTATCTGCTGAAACCGCAGGTCAAACGTAGCCAGCCACGCATCCGCGGTTTCGGCAAGCTGCTGATGAAGGTGCAAAACGGCTACGCGCGCTCATTGGGTTGGGTGCTGAATCACGCCATTTGGGTGCTGATGTTGCTGCTCGGCACCGTGGCGCTCACCGTGTGGCTGTTCATCTCGATCCCGAAAACCTTTATGCCGGAGCAGGATACCGGCCGCTTACAAGGTTTTATCTCGGCGGATCAGAGCATTTCGTTCCAGGCGATGCGCGGCAAGCTGCAGGATTTCATGAACATCATCAAAGCCGATCCGGCAGTGGATAACGTCACCGGCTTTACCGGCGGTTCGCGCACCAACAGTGGCTCGATGTTCGTCTCGCTCAAGCCGCTCTCCGAGCGCAGCGAAAGCGCGCAGGAAGTGATTGCCCGGCTGCGTATCAAGCTGGCGAAAGAGCCCGGTGCCAATCTCTATCTCAACGCGGTGCAGGACATTCGCATTGGCGGACGTGAGTCCAACGCCAGCTATCAGTACAGTTTGCTGTCGGATAACCTGAATGATTTGCGCGAATGGGAGCCGAAAATCCGTCAGGCGTTCGCCGCCCTGCCCGAGCTGGCGGACGTCAACTCGGATCAGCAGGACAACGGCAGTGAAATGAACCTGACTTACGACCGTGAAAGCATGGCGCGGCTCGGCATTGATGTCTCGGCCGCTAATGCCCTGCTGAATAACGCCTTTGGTCAGCGCCAGATCTCCACCATTTATCAACCGCTCAACCAGTACAAAGTGGTGATGGAAGTTGATCCGCGCTACACCCAGGACATCAGTTCACTCGATCAGATGTTTGTGATTAATAGCGACGGCAAAGCGATTCCGCTGAGCTGGTTTGCCAAGTGGCAACCGGCCAACGCGCCGCTATCGGTGAACCACGAAGGCTTGTCGGCGGCGTCCACCGTTTCCTTCAACCTGCCGGAAGGCGTATCGCTGTCGCAGGCGTCTGAAGCTATTGACCGCACCATCACCGCGCTTGGCGTGCCTTCCAGCGTGCGCGGCAGCTTTGCCGGCACCGCGCAGGTGTTCCAGCAGTCGCAATCCAATCAGCTCTACCTGATGCTGGCGGCGATTGCGGCGGTGTATATCGTGCTGGGCATTCTGTATGAGAGCTACGTGCATCCGCTGACCATTCTCTCCACGCTGCCGTCGGCGGGCGTCGGCGCGCTGCTGGCGCTGGAGCTGTTCAACACGCCGTTCAGCCTGATTGCGCTGATCGGCATTTTGCTGCTGATCGGTATCGTGAAGAAGAACGCCATCATGATGGTCGACTTTGCGCTGGATGCCGAGCGCAACGGCAATCTGTCGCCGCGCGACGCGATTTTCCAGGCGTGCCAGCTGCGTTTCCGCCCGATTCTGATGACCACGCTCGCCGCGCTGTTTGGCGCACTGCCGCTGGTGCTGACCAGCGGTGACGGCGCGGAGCTGCGTCAGCCACTCGGCATCACCATCGCCGGGGGTTTGGTAATGAGCCAACTGCTGACGCTCTACACCACGCCGGTGGTCTATTTGATGATGGATAAGCTGCGGCGGCGTAAGAAAAAGGTATTGGTGACGGGTTAGGCAGGTCGCCATTTATGGTGACCGTATAGCAGAGGAGATTGAGTGGACACGAAAAACGCCACCGTGCGCTGGCAGCTGTGGATCGTCGCGTTTGGCTTCTTTATGCAGGCGCTGGATACCACCATCGTCAACACCGCGATCCCATCGATGGCGCGCGATCTCAACGTCAGCCCGCTGAATATGCACTCGGTGATTGTCTCCTATGTGCTGACCGTGGCGATTACGCTGCCGATCAGCGGCTGGCTGGCGGACCGCTTTGGCGTGCGCAATATCTTCTTCTGCGCCATTGTGCTGTTCAGCATCGGCTCGCTGTTGTGCGCCTTCTCCGCCACGCTTGATGAGCTGATTATGGCGCGCGTGGTGCAAGGCATTGGTGGCGCGATGATGGTGCCGGTTGGCCGCTTAACGGTGATGAAAATTGTGCCGCGCGAGCAATATATGTCGGCGATGACCTTCGTCACCACGCCGGGACAAATTGGTCCGCTGCTCGGACCGGCGCTGGGCGGGATTCTGGTGCAATACGCCAGCTGGCACTGGATTTTTTTGATCAATATTCCGGTTGGCATTATTGGCGCGATTGCCACGCTGACGCTGATGCCGAATTACACCATGCAGACGCGGCGCTTCGATTTTCTCGGCTTTGTGCTGCTGGCCGTCGGCATGGCGACCTTAACGCTGGCGCTGGATGGCCAGCGCAGCTCCGGCGGATCGCCGCTGTTGCTCGGCTTACTGATTCTGGTTGGGGTGTTTTCGCTGCTGTTCTACCTGATGCACGGCCGCAACAACGATAATGAGCTGTTCAGCCTGAAACTGTTTGATAACCGCATCTATTCAATTGGCCTGATCGGCAGTTTTACCGGCCGCATCGGTAGCGGCATGCTGCCGTTTATGACGCCCATTTTCCTGCAGGTCGGCCTCGGCTACAGCCCATTCCACGCCGGATTGATGATGATTCCAATGGTGCTCGGCAATATGGGGACTAAGCGCGTGGTGGTGCGCATCGTCAACCTGTTCGGCTATCGCAATGCGCTGGTCGGCGCGACCCTGGCGCTGGCGTTGGTGGTGCTGCTGTTCCCGCTGGTGGCGCTGCTGGGATGGATTTGGCTACTGCCGATGGTGTTATTACTGCAGGGCATGGTCAACGCCATCCGCTTCTCTTCGATGAACACGCTGACGCTGAAAGAGCTGCCGGACGATCTGGCTTCCAGCGGCAACTCGTTGTTATCGATGATCATGCAGCTGTCGATGAGTATTGGCGTCACCGTGGCCGGTTTGCTGCTGGGCGCATTTGGCCACGGCGTGGTAACCGACAGCGCGGCGGCGCATCAAACCTTCATTTATACCTATCTGTGCATGGCGCTGGTGATTGCGCTGCCGGCGCTGGTGTTCTGGCGCGTACCGAAGGATGTCAGTAAAAACGTTGACCTTAGAGGCAGGAGCAAAGGATGAAGCGGCCGGTAAAATGGGGCATTGGTGCCAAGCTGTTTGCGGCGATTTTTTCCACCTGCATGCTGGTGATCATCACCATGCATTGGGGCGTGCGGCTCAGCTTTGAGCACGGCTTTGTGGATTACATCAAAAAAGGCAACGAGCAGCGCTTAACCCTGCTGAGCGATGCGCTGGCCGATCAGTATGAACAGCACGGTAGCTGGGATTTTCTGCGCAGCAATGACAAGCTGATTTTTTCTATTTTGCGCTCGCTGGAGCAGAATCCGGGCAGCGTGAATCAGTTACCGCCGCACGGCTGGCGCACGCAGTTCTGGATTATCGATCAGCAATACAAAGTGCTGTCAGGGCCGCGCCAGCCGGTGCCGCCGGAAGGCACAAGGCGCAATATCACCACCAGCAACGGCAAAATTGTTGGCTGGGTGATTGCCTCACCGGCTGAACGTCTGACGCGCAGCACCGACATCAACTTTGATCAGCAACAGCGGCGCACCAGCTGGATGATTGTGGCGCTGACCGGGTTACTCGCCGCGCTGGTCACCTGGCTGCTGGCGCGCGGTTTACTGGCACCGGTAAAACGGCTGGTGGATGGCACGCACCATTTGGCGGCGGGCAATTTCGCTACCCGCGTGGAAGTCGGCAGCAGCGATGAACTCGGCCAACTGGGCCGCGACTTCAACCAGCTTGCCAGCTCGCTGGAAAAGAACGAAAGCAACCGCCGCGCCTTTATGGCCGACATCTCCCATGAACTGCGCACGCCGCTGGCGATTCTGCGCGGTGAGCTGGAAGCGATGCAGGATGGCGTGCGCAAGCTGACGCCGGAAGCCATCAGTTCATTGCAAAGTGAAGTGGTGGTGCTGACCAAACTGGTGGAGGATCTGCATCAGCTGTCATTATCTGACGCGGGCGCCCTCGCCTATCGCAAGCAGCCGGTTGATCTGGTCACTCTGCTGGAAGTGGTGGCCGGCAGCTTCGGCGAACGCTATCGCAGCCGCGGCTTAGCTCTTAATCTGGCGTTACCCGCGCAGGCGGAGAGCTTTGGCGATCCCGATCGCCTGATGCAGCTGTTCACCAATTTGCTGGAAAACAGCCTGCGTTACACCGACAGCGGCGGCGCGGTGCAGCTCTCGATGCAGCTGGCGGGCGAAAACTGGCAGCTGCGGTTTGCGGATAGCGCGCCGGGCGTTGATCCGGCCCATCAGGCACAATTATTTGAACGATTTTTCCGCGCGGAAAGTTCACGCAATCGCGCCAGCGGCGGCTCTGGGCTTGGCCTGGCGATCTGTAAAAACATCGTGGAAGCGCATGACGGCAGCATCAGTGCGGATCACTCTGATTTAGGTGGACTGCAAATCACGCTAAACTTGCCGTATGTTCCTCACTAGACGCCACTTATGAGCCCGGAAAATAGCGATCCTCTGATCCTTGTTGTAGAAGATGAACCCAAACTGGCGCAGCTGATGATTGATTATCTGCAGGCGTCCAACTATCGCACGCACCACATTGCCGACGGTAACGCGGTGTTGAGCTATGTTCAGCACACGCCGCCGGACCTGATGCTGCTGGATTTGATGCTGCCCGGCCGCGACGGCTTAACGCTGTGCCGCGAAATTCGCCGTTTCTCGGAACTGCCGATCATCATGGTGACCGCGCGCACCGAGGAGATTGATCGCCTGCTGGGGCTGGAAATCGGCGCGGATGACTATATCTGCAAGCCGTTCAGCCCGCGTGAAGTGGTGGCGCGCGTCAAAACCATTTTGCGCCGCGTCAAACGTTCGCCGGAAGAGGCGCAGCAGGAATCGCCTTTGCATATTGATGAGAGCCGCTTTCAGGCCAGCTGGCGTGAACAGCAGCTGGAGCTGACGCCCGCCGAATTTCGTCTGCTGAAAACGCTGGCGCTGGAGCCGGGAAAAGTGTTCTCGCGCGAGCAGTTGCTCAATCATCTCTACGACGATTACCGCGTAGTCACCGATCGCACCATCGACAGTCACATCAAAAACCTGCGCCGCAAGCTGGAAAGCCTCGATGCGGAACAGCCGTTTATCCGCGCGGTGTACGGCATGGGTTATCGCTGGGAAGCCGACGTCTGCCGCTTGCTGTAGCCTGCAACGGCTTACATTGATCCAGGTCAATTTACATCGGGTGCGGGCCTGCCTACAATTCCCCACCTTTTGCAGGGCCGTATAATGTGGCCGCTGCACCTGCCATCCACGATGGCATGCTGACCTGACATCAGTGAGAAAATCCATGTTAAAACCTGAACTGCTTTCTCCAGCGGGATCGCTGAAGAATATGCGCTATGCCTTTGCCTACGGCGCTGATGCCGTCTACGCTGGCCAACCGCGCTACAGCCTGCGCGTGCGCAACAACGAATTCACCCACGAGATTCTGGCGCAGGGCATCAATGAAGCCCATGCGCTCGGTAAGAAATTCTACGTGGTGGTCAACATCGCCCCGCACAACGCCAAACTGAAAACCTTTATCCGCGATCTGACGCCGGTCATTGCCATGCAGCCGGACGCGCTGATCATGTCCGATCCCGGCCTGATTATGCTGGTGCGTGAAGCCTTTCCGCAGATGCCGATTCATCTGTCGGTGCAGGCCAACGCGGTCAACTGGGCCACGGTGAAATTCTGGCAGCAGATGGGGCTGACGCGCGTGATTCTTTCACGCGAGCTATCGCTGGATGAGATTGCAGAAATCCGTCAGCAGGTGCCGGAAATGGAGATTGAGATCTTCGTGCACGGCGCGCTGTGCATGGCTTACTCCGGCCGCTGCCTGCTCTCGGGCTACCTCAACAAACGCGATCCTAATCAAGGGACCTGCACCAATGCCTGCCGCTGGGAATACAAAGTGGAAGAAGGCAAGCAGGATGAGATGGGCAATATCGTCGGTTTCCATGAGCCGGTTAAGGTGCAGGAGCCGACTTTGGGCGTCGGCGCCACCACCGACCGGGTGTTCCTGCTGGAAGAGAAGATGAAGCCGGGTGAGGTGATGAGCGCCTTCGAGGATGAACACGGCACCTACATCATGAACTCTAAAGATCTGCGCGCGGTGGCGCACGTTGAACGCCTAAGCCAAATGGGTGTGCACTCGCTGAAAATCGAAGGCCGCACCAAATCCTTCTACTACTGCGCGCGCACCGCGCAGGTTTATCGCCGTGCCATTGACGATGCCGCTGCGGGTAAACCCTTCGATCCAGCGCTGCTGGAGACGCTGGAAGGTTTGGCGCATCGCGGTTACACCGAAGGCTTTCTGCGTCGTCATACCCATGACAGCTATCAGAACTACCAGCAAGGTTTCTCTATCTCCGAGCGCCAGCAGTTTGTCGGCGAATTCACCGGCGAACGTCGCGGTGACTGGGCGCAGATTGCGGTAAAGAATAAGTTTATGCTCGGGGATTCTGTCGAGATCATGACGCCCGAAGGCAACCTTAATTGCACGCTGGAAACCATGCAGAACGATAAAGGATCGGCGGTGGACGTGGCGCCAGGCGATGGACACCGCGTGTGGATCCCGGTCCCGGAATCGGTCAACCTCGCCTTTGCCCTGCTGTTGCGTAATTTCACCGATGGCCACAGCACCTACGATCCACACGGGAAAAATCGCACATAAAGAAAAGAAAATGGCGAAGTTAGAGTAGGATCACAGACCCTTTCTTCGCCTCGCTTTAGAATCTCGCCTGCTGCTAACGAGTAAGAATAAAAGCAGGTAGTACCAGGAACCACCTCATTCACCCGCCCGGCTCCCCCGTGCGGGTTTTCTTTTTTGATCGCCCACCGATTTTTTCGTCGCCCGCCGATAAAGTTCTCTCTCCAGCTATGCTATAACCAGTGCTCTGTCTCTCGCATCAAGGAACTGATAATGCAAAACAAACCGCTGACGCTGCTGATCCTCAACGGGAAAGGCGCAGGTAATGAAGATTTGCGCGCTGCGGTGAATACGCTGCGTGATGAAGGCTTTAATCTGGCGGTGCGCGTCACCTGGGAAAAAGGTGATGGCGATCGTTATGTACAAGAAGCGGTCGCTTTGCAGGCAGAAACCGTGGTGGCTGGCGGCGGTGATGGCACCATCAATGAGATCGCCACCGCGCTGGCGGGATTACCCGAGCAGCAGCGTCCGGCGCTGGGCATTTTACCGCTCGGCACCGCCAATGATTTCGCCACCAGCGTCGGTATTCCCGAAGGGATGGAACCGGCTTTACGTCTCGCGCTGGTGGGAAAAGCCACGGCTATCGATTTGGCGCGCGTGAACGGCGATCGCTACTTTATCAATATGGCGACCGGCGGATTTGGCACGCGCATCACCACCGAAACGCCTGAAAAGCTGAAATCGGCGCTGGGTGGTGTGTCGTACTTTATTCATGGTTTGATGCGCGTCGATGCGCTGAAACCGGATCGCTGTGAAATCAGCGGCCCCGGCTTTAACTGGCAAGGCGATGCGCTGGTAATTGGCATCGGCAATGGACGTCAGGCCGGCGGCGGACAAAAGCTCTGCCCGGATGCCTTAATCAATGACGGACAGCTCAACCTCAGCATCGTCACCGCGCAAGAGCTGCTGCCAACGTTGCTGCATTCGCTGACGCGTGATGATGAAAATCCGAATATCGTCACGGCGCAGCTGCAGTCGCTCACCATCCGTTCACCCCATGAGATGACGTTTAATCTGGATGGCGAACCGCTGACGGGAAGTGAGTTTGAGATTGAAGTGATGGCGGGCGCACTGAGCTGCCGTTTGCCGCCGCAATGCCCGTTACTTGCTTAATGCACATTACCGTAGCGGCGCGCTTTCAACGGCGCGCAATACATTGCGCCGCTACGATATTATTCAGTTAACTGTGATTACACTTTCATCCAGCGGCGTTCCAGTGCGGAAACCGCAACCGCTTCCAGCACCTTCTGCACCTGCAATCCTTCGGCGAAATCTGGCCACATGCGATCGCCAGCGGCAATGCCATTGATTAAATCGCGAATCTCGACGGTTTTCTGATCGTTGAAACCGATGCCGTGCCCGGCAGAGACGCAGAAGTTAGCGTAATCCGGATGCGCCGGACCGGTCAAAATGGTTTTGAAACCCTGGCGGCCTGCCGGTTCATCGTGAATATACAGCTCCAGCTCGGCCATACGTTCCTGGGTATAACGCAGCGTGCCTTTGGTACCGGTGACCACATAGGTCAGGCCCATTTTGCTGCCGCAGGCGATACGCGAGGTTTCAAACACTCCGTGCGCACCGTTTTTAAAGCGCAGCAAGGCGCTGGCCTGATCTTCGTTTTCCACCGGCAGCAGGCGCGAAGTATCCTTCGGATCCGGACGCTCTTTAATCACCGTCATCATATCGCCGCTGACTTCTTCAATATCACCGACCAGATAGTGCGCCATATTCACAATATGCGCAGCGAGGTCGCCAAGCGCGCCTAATCCGGCCAACGCTTTCTGGCAGTGCCAATCGAGCGACGTTTCCGGCCGTGCCAGATAATCTTCATTGTGCGTGCCGTAGAAGTGCACCACATCGCCGATTTCACCACGCGCGATAATCTCGCGCGCCAGTTGGCTGGTGGGATTTTTCATGTAGTTAAAGCCGACCAGCGTTTTAACGCCCGCCTGCTGCGCCGCTTGTACCATCTCTTCCGCATCGGCCACTGATAGCGATAACGGTTTCTCGGAGTAAACGTGTTTGCCATTGCGAATCGCTTCCAGCGCCATCTCTTTATGCAGGAAGTTTGGCGCGCAGATATCAACCACATCGATGTTCGGATCGCGCACCAGCTCGTGCCAGTCGCCAGTAGAACGGGCAAAGCCAAAAGTTGCCGCCTGTTTTGCTGCCAGCTCTGAGTTCACTTCCGCCAGCATTTCACGCACGATCTCACCTTTCAGGGCAAAAACTGTAGGTGCCTGAGCGTAAGCAATCGCGTGACAACGACCGATGTAACCACTGCCAATCATTCCAATTCTGACTTTATTCATGACTATTCCCGCGTTCGCTTAAGAGTTGATCTGGAATATATGTTTCGCTTTTGGCCCCGACAACGGCGAAATGAAATATCTGTGATCATGCATGCGAGGTATCTGACAAAATCGACAAATCAGAATGTAATTTTGCATAGAGATGGTGATCATCGTCACAAAAGAGGTTGTATCAGTTGTGATTTTGCCGCGCTGAGTCCGCTCATGGCGCGCAATTGACGCTTTATTCAGCAGTCAGAACGAATTGTGAAAAAGAGTTTTGACAAGGCGAGGGCCGCTCGATAATATGCGCCCCGTTCAAACGATTCCTCTGTAGTTCAGTCGGTAGAACGGCGGACTGTTAATCCGTATGTCACTGGTTCGAGTCCAGTCAGAGGAGCCAAATTTAAAAAACCCGCTCAGGGAAACCTGAGCGGGTTTTTGTCATTTCAGCATCGCCATTTAGGGTGGCCGTGATTCCCTGGTCGCCATGAATGGCGCCCCTACGTAACTGTTCCTCTGTGATTCTCTTCACAACTCTTTAACGCCGACTTGTATGGTAGTATTAGTGCGCGTATTTTTTCATCATTGCATTCCCGTTGGAGTAGATGATGAAAAGTGTAGTGATTGAGCAACCGGGTGAACTGGTATTGGCAGAACGTCCGCTGCCGCAACCCGCTGCAGGTGAAGTACGCGTGAAGGTGCAATTTGCCAGCATCTGCGGTTCCGACGTGCATATCTGGCACGGTCACAATCCTTTCGCTAAATATCCGCGCGTGATTGGTCACGAATTCTTCGGCCTGATTGATGCGGTCGGCGATGACGTTGCCGCCAGCCGCATTGGCGAACGTGTGGCGGTCGATCCGGTGGTCAGCTGCGGTCACTGCTATCCCTGCTCGATTGGTCGCCCGAACGTCTGCACAACGTTGCAGGTGATTGGCGTGCACCGCGACGGTGGCTTTAGCGAATATGCCGTGGCGCCAGCAAAAAACGCCTTCCGCCTGCCGGATAGCGTTCCCGACAAACTCGCCAGCATGGTCGAACCTTTCACCATCGCGGCCAATATCACCGCCTTCCTCAAACCACAACCAAACGATGTGGCACTGATTTACGGTGCGGGGCCAATGGGCCTTACCGCCATTCAGGTGCTGAAAGGCGTGTATGGCGTTGAACAGGTATTGGTGGTTGATCGTCTGCCAGAACGGCTGGCGCTGGCGCAGGAAAACGGTGCCGATCAGGTGTTCAACAACAGCGAAATTCCGCTCGCCGCGCAGCTGGAAGGATTGCAACCAACGCTGATTATCGACGCCGCCTGTCACCCTTCGATCCTGGCAGAAGCCGCCGCCCTCGCTTCACCAGCGGCGCGTATCGGCCTGCTGGGTTTTTCTGGCGAGCCGTGCAGCATCACGCAGCAAAGTCTCACCAGCAAAGAGCTGTCGCTGTTCACCTCGCGTCTCAACAGCAATCGCTTCCCGCAGGTGATTGAGTGGATTGAGCAAGGCCAGATCCAGCCGGAGAAACTGGTGACGCACTATTTCCCGCTGGCAGACGTTGAGCAAGCCATGACGCTGTTCGAAAAAGATCCCCGCACCTGCTGCAAAGTGATCCTACAAATGGGTTAAGTTAACCCGCACACCAGGTGTCCCCATGCCGGTCCCTTACCCGCCGGCATTATTACTATAAAAAATGACGATGACGGAGTTTCTATGTTTAAGAACCTGCGCTGGACCCTCGTACTGCTGTTATTCCTGGTGTTTATGATCAACTACCTTGATCGTATCGCCCTCTCTCTGACGGTACCGCTGGTGGAAAAAGACCTGATGATCAACGCCGAGCAGTTCGGCATGATTTTCGGCAGCTTCTTCTTCGGTTATGCCCTGTTTAACTTCATCGGCGGGCTGGCGACGGATAAATTTGGCCCGACCATCGTGCTCGGCACCGCCGTTGGCATGTGGTCGCTGTTCTGCGGCCTAACCGCGATGGCGACTGGCTTCTGGTCGATGATGATTCTGCGCGTGCTGTTTGGCATGGCGGAAGGCCCCATCTCTGCCTCAGCGAACAAAGCCATTAACGGCTGGTTCCCGAAAAAACAGGCCGCCACCGCAATGGGCTTACTCAGCTCGGGTTCACCGCTGGGTGGCGCGGTTGCCGGTCCGATTGTTGGCTATCTGGCGCTGTCATTCGGCTGGCGTCCGGCGTTTGTGGTGATCGCCGCGATTGGCTTCGTCTGGCTGGCGCTGTGGTTCTTCTTCGCGTCAGATAATCCGGCGAAAAGTAAGCGCGTCTCGGCAGAAGAGCGTGCCTTAGTAGAAAAACTGAAAGCCGAAGAACCGGCCGACGTGATCGACTCAAGCGGCGCCGCGCACGGTTTAGGCTTTTATCTGCGCCAGCCGATCATTCTGGTTACCGCCTTTGCCTTCTTCTGCTACAACTACATTCTGTTCTTCTTCCTGAGCTGGTTCCCGGCGTATCTGGTGCAGGCGCACGGCCTCGATATCAAAGCGATGAGCATCACCACCATGATCCCGTGGATTGTTGGCTTCGTGGGCCTGGCGCTGGGTGGCTGGATCTCCGATAAGATTTTCAACATCACCGGCAAGCTGCTGCTTTCACGAAAAATTGTGCTGGTGGTTTCACTTACCGCCGCGGCGATTTGCGTGGCGCTGGCAGGTACGATAAAAGAGGTCAACTCGGCGGTGATCATGATGTCGATCTCGATCTTCTTCCTCTACATCACCGGCGCAATTTACTGGGCGATTGTGCAGGACGTGGTGCACAAAAGCCGTGTCGGCAGCATCAGTGGCTTTATCCATCTGATTGGTAGCTTGTCCGGTGTGATCGGCCCGGTGGTGACTGGCTTCATCGTGCAGCACTCCGGTAAGTTTGACAGCGCCTTTATCCTCGCAGGTGCGGTGGCTGGCGTCGGCGCGCTGCTGGTACTGCTGGTGATTCGTGAACCTAAAGCCACCAATAAACCGGTTTCAGTGTAAATCTCATGGGGCGCTGAGCGCCCCATTTGCTAAAAGGAATGACTATGTTAGAGCTTGAACGCCTCCCCGCTGATGTCCAACGCCCCGCTTACGATCGTAGCCAACTCAAGACCCGCATGGTGCACATCGGCTTTGGCGCCTTCCACCGCGCGCATCAGGCGCTGGCGACCGATAAGCTGGCCGCTCAGGGCAGCGACTGGGGTTATTGCGAAGTGAATCTCAACAGCGGCACGCTGATTCAGGCGCTGCGTCAGCAGGATCTGCTCTACACGCTAACCGAAATGGCGGATGAGAGTTTATACACGCGGGTGATTGGCGTGGTGACGCAAGCGCTGCATGGCAAAGGCGACGGCATTGAGGCGGTGATTGAGGCGATGAGCCAGCCAGACGTGGCGATTGTCTCGATGACCGTAACCGAGAAAGGTTATTGCTACATGCCGTCGAGCGGCAAGCTCAATCCCGATCATCCCGATATTGTGCACGACCTCGCTCATCCTGGTGAGCCACGTTCGCTGCCCGGCTTGATTCTGGCGGCCATTATCCGCCGCCGCGAACGCAATTTGCCGCCGTTTAGCGTGATGTCCTGCGACAATATGCCGGAAAACGGCCATGTCACGCGCAACGTGATCACCCAGTTGGCCGAGCGCCACAACCCCGCTTTGGCGGAGTATATCCAGGCGCACATCACCTTCCCTTCGACCATGGTTGATCGCATCGTCCCGGCCATGACCGATGCGGCGTTCGACACGCTGGCGGAACGTTTGGGCAGCCGCGATCCGGTGGCGGTTGAAGCCGAACCGTTTTTCCAGTGGGTCATCGAAGACAACTTCGTTAACGGACGTCCGGCGTGGGAAAACGCGGGCGCTGAGCTGGTCAGCGATGTGCTGCCGTTCGAAGAGATGAAGCTGCGGATGCTCAACGGCAGCCACTCGTTCCTCGCGTATCTCGGTTTTCTCGCCGGTTATGAACACATCAGCGATTGCATGGCCGATGCCAGCTATCGTGCGGCGGCGCGCGCGTTGATGTTGCAGGATCAGGCGCCGACGCTGCGCACGCAAGGCGTCGATCTCGAAGCCTACGCTGATTCCCTGATTGCGCGTTACGAGAATCGCGCCATCAAACATCGTACCTATCAAATCGCCACCGATGGCACGCAAAAACTGCCGCAGCGCCTGCTGGATAGCGCGCGCTGGCATCTGCGCAATGGCACCTCGTGCGATTTCGTGTTGCTGGGTGTGGCGGGCTGGATGCGCTATGTCAGCGGTGTGGATGAGCAAGGTCAGGCCATTGAGATTCGCGATCCGCTGAAAGATCAGCTGGCGGACATTGTGGCCAACAGTGAGGACGGTGCGCCACGTGTTAAGGCGTTGCTCAGCCTCAACGCCGTGTTCGGTGACGATCTGCAGCAGCAGCCCGCCTTTGTCTCACGCGTGACTGAACTCTATCAGCAACTGGTTAAACAGGGCGCGCGCGCCACCGTTCAAAGCCTCGTCACACAAGGCTAAGCGCCTGCACAAATGTGTAGCGCAGACGCAGCGTGCTGATTAGACTGAACCTTTCTTAACGGGCTGGCAGATGCCAGCCGTAATACGGATATTGCTGTATGTCGACTGCCCATACCATAACCACCAGCGAACCGGTAAATCAGCAGATCTATCGTTATCTGCGCAAAGATATTGTGACCTGCGTTATTCATCCGGGCTCGCTGCTGTCGGAGAAGGAAGTGTCGGCGCGTTTCAACGTGTCACGTCAGCCGGTACGTGAAGCCTTTATCAAGCTGGCGGAAGCCGGACTGGTGCAGGTGCTACCGCAGCGCGGCACCTTCGTGCGCAAAATCTCCGCTCAGCGCGTGGCCGACGGTCGCTTTATCCGTGAAGCGGTAGAGATCGCCGTGGTTCGCCGCGCCGCGCAGGAGATGGGTGCGACCGGATTGATGGCGCTGGAGCATAACCTGCAGCTGCAGCGTCTCGCCGCTGAACGTCATGACAGCCAGGCTTTCCTGGGGCTGGACGATGAGTTTCACCGCTTGATTGCTGAAGGGATTAATTGCCTGCTGGCGTGGGAAACGGTGGAGAACATCAAAGCTACCATGGACCGCGTGCGCTTTCTGACCTTGAGCGAAGTGTCACCGCCGGAGCGTTTGATTCAGCAGCATGAAGATATCTATAACGCCTTGAAAACGCATGATGTTGAGGCAGCTGAAAGCGCGATGCGCCGTCATCTGCAGGAGATGATTTTGACCATTACGCCGATTGCCGAGCGTAATAGTGAGTGGTTTGAGGCGCCTTGATTTAGTGCTCGCTGTCCCCCTCCTCGGTCCTCCCCCATTAATGGGGGAGGAAGATGCTGCAAAATGTAAATGTTGAAGCAGCATGTGGCAGCATCTCCTTCCCCCGCTTGCGGGGGAAGGCCGGGATGGGGGACAGCGAGCACAGCCCCCACTCAATCAAGCAATCGTCACATCCTTCGACAAATACACATCCTGCACCGCATTAATCAGCTGCACGCCCTCTTTCAACGTCTTCTTAAACGCCTTGCGCCCCAGAATCAGCCCCATGCCGCCGGCACGCTTATTGATCACCGCCGTACGCACCGACTCCGCGATATCCGTTTCGCCCGCAGAAGCGCCGCCGGAATTGATCAAACCTGCGCGTCCCATATAGCAGTTCGCCAGCTGGTAACGCACCAAATCTATCGGGTTTTCCGTAGTCAGCTTGCTGTAAACGCGCTCATCGGTGTGACCAAACTTCACCGCGTTATAGCCGCCGTTATTCTCCGCCATCTTCTGCTTGACGATATCCGCACCGATGGTCGCCGCCAGATGGTTGGCCTGGCCAGTTAAATCGGCGCTGGCGTGATAATCGACGCCCTCTTTCTTGAACGCATCATTACGCAGATAGGCCCACAGCACCGTCACCATGCCCAGCTCGTGCGCACGTTCAAAGGCCGCCGAGATCTCTTCAATCTGGCGACGTGATTGTTCAGAACCGAAGTAGATGGTGGCGCCAACCGCCACCGCGCCCAGATTAAAGGCCTGTTCCACGCTGGCGTACAACGTCTGATCGTATTGCGTCGGATAGCTCAGCGTTTCGTTGTGGTTCAGCTTCACCATAAACGGAATGCGGTGCGCGTAGCGACGAGAAACCGAAGCCAGCACGCCGTAGGTAGAGGCGACGCAGTTACAGCCGGCTTCAATCGCCAGCTCAACAATGTTTTTTGGATCAAAATAAGCTGGATTGGCCGCAAAGGATGCGCCCGCCGAGTGCTCAACGCCCTGATCGACCGGCAAAATCGACAAATAGCCGGTGCCGGCTAAACGTCCGGTGTTGTACAGCGTTTGCATGTTGCGCAGTACGGCAGGAGAACGATTGTTGTCGATCATTACGCGATCAACATAATCCGCGCCGGGTAAATAGAGGCTATCCGCTGGAATGGTCATGCAGCGATGTTGAAGAAGGCTATCCGCCTCTTTGCCCAATAACTGTACGATGTCCGTCATGTTCGCTCCTGATAAATGGCTGGATTGGAACCGGCCGTTGCCGATTCGCCCCCAACAGCCTGGACCGGAAAGCGCCAGGCTGGCAAATTGCTGACTCCATTTTTCAGACGGATGCGCAGTGAAAAAGCGGCAATCTGGCGTTACGCCCTACCACCATTGATGGAAATGGTGCACCGGCCCAATGCCTTTACCGACCTCCAGCGAATCGGCGTGCAGCAGCGCCTGTTGCAGCCACGCCTTGGCTTCAGCGACCGTCGCTGCCCAGCTATCATGGCGCGGACGCAACGCCGCCAGCGCGGCTGAAAGCGAGCATCCGGTGCCGTGCGTGTGGCGCGTATTGACGCGCGGCGCGGTAAAGCGCTGACGTCCGTCGCGGGTAATCAGCCAGTCCGGGCTTTCGGCATCGCTAAGATGTCCGCCCTTCATCAGCACCGCTTCGCAGCCAAGATCGAGCAGCGCATCGCCCTGCTGCAACATGGTTTTCTCATCCTGCGCCATCGCGCGCCCCAGCAGCGCGGCGGCTTCCGGCAGGTTTGGTGTGATCAGCGATACCTGCGGCAGCAGCAATTCGCGCACGCTCGCCACCGCATCCGGCGACAGCAGCGCATCGCCGCTTTTGGCAATCATCACCGTATCCAGCACCACAAACGGCAGGCTGGCCCGTTTCAGCCGCTCGGCGACCACCTCGACAATAGCGGTTTCGGACAGCATGCCTATCTTCGCAGCATCAATGCGCACATCATTCAGCACCGAATCGAGCTGTGCGCCAACAAAATCAGGTTCGATGCGATACACCGACTGCACGCCGCAGGTGTTCTGCGCCACCAGCGCGGTGATGACGCTGGTGCCATACGCGCCCAGCGCGGAGAAAGCTTTGAGGTCGGCCTGAATACCTGCGCCGCCGCTCGGATCGGTGCCAGCAATGGTCAATGCATTGATGCGTTTCATGCCTCGACCTCCAGCGTCCACAGCGTATCGAGGAAAGCAGCGGCAAAGCTGCCTGGCCCGGCGACCTGGCGCGCTGTCTGCTCACCCGCCAGCGACATCACGCGGCAGGCCGCAGCGACATGCTGCAGGCGATCGCCCGGCAAGCTGGTGCAGGCGGCAACCACCGCCGTCAACGCGCAGCCGGTGCCAACCACGCGCGTCATCAGCGGGCTGCCGCCGGGGATGGCGAATGTCTGCACGCCGTCAGTGACATAATCCACTTCACCGGTCACCGCCACAACGGTGTGGTAATCACGCGCCAGCTGCTGGGCAGCGCTTAACGCGATATCGGCCTGATGCAGACTGTCGACACCGCGTCCGCCGCTAGCCTGTTGCGCCAGTGCGAGAATTTCTGAAGCGTTACCGCGAATCGCCGCCGGTTGCAGGCTCAGCAACTGTTGGCAGAATGCGGTGCGCAGCGTTAGTGCGCCAACCGCCACCGGATCCAAGGTCCACGGCGTGCCTGCGGTTTGCGCCGCTTGCACCGCCGCCCACATCGCATCACGACGGTCGCGCGTCAGCGTACCTACGTTTATCAACAACGCATCGGCAAAACCGGCAAACTGCGCCGCTTCTTCAGGATCGATCACCATCGCGGGCGAAGCTTGCAGTGCCAGCAGCACGTTGGCAGTAAAGGTTTGCACCACGTCATTGGTCATGCAGTGCACCAGCGGCGCTTGCTGACGCAGCAGTTGCAGAGAGTGCGCGAGTTGCGCGGGGGAAAGAAGGTCAGGCTGTTTCATAAGGCTCCCAACCGGCGATCAAGAAGGCGAATGCGGTCAGGCATCTGACTTCCCTACGCTGGCATTATCCAGATCAGGTCGGCGGGTGTATCTCAGCCCTGTATTAAAGGGGCACCCCGAGTCAAAACTACGTTGGCGAGCATAGGGAACAAGTTGGGGTAAAGCAAGTAAACGCCGCTTTCCTGGAATCTGGCTCACAAAGCAACAAATTACACATTCATGTAACTTATTGATAAAACGCCTTAAAACGACGCTTTTTTGCGTGCTGCGTCATACTTTGTAATAAATCCCATTGATAATTCGCGTCGCGAAAAATAGCATCCCCGGCAACTTGTTTCATGACGAAACAATACGGATTTGTTAATTGTTTATGGAAGCATCACGGAGGATTTGCTATGCGTCGGATTCCACGCGCGCCGCTCTCTGCGGCCATTGTCTCTGCCCTGTTTGCCGGCACTTTTGTGCCGGTTCCCTCCGCCCACGCCGTGGGTTTTGTCGAAGACGCCACTCTCTCTGGCAATCTGTTTTACTGGCAACGCCAGCGCGATCGCAAAGAGATGGATCCGCAAAAAGGCTCGTACGGTCAGTATGATGCCAATCTGCATCACGCCTCTGCGAATGCCAATCTCGACTTCTCATCCGGTTACGCCGGTGAGGTGATCGGCCTCGATCTGGCAGCGTTTGGCGCGCTGGAGTTAAGCAACGGCGGCCCGGCGGCACCGAATGAAATTGGTTTCAGCAATGCCCGTACGCGCTGGGATGAGGACTGGAGCGGAGATAAGAGCGGCTTAAGTCTCTATAAAGCCGCCATCAAGGCAAAATGGCAGGATAACTGGCTGCGCGCAGGCTATCTGCAGCCCACCGGGCAGACGCTGCTGGCACCGCACTGGAGCTTCCTGCCCGGCACCTATCGCGGTGTTGAGGCCGGCACCACCTTTGATTTTAGCGACGCCGGCGCCCTTTCCGTCTCCTGGATGTGGACTGACGAATACAAAGCGCCGTGGTATCGCGACATGTACAACTTCCGTAAAGCCGATGGCGTGACGGAGATTCCGTGGCTGCAATCCTTTGGTGCCAAATACGATTTTAAAAACGCGCTGGTGCTGGAAGGCGCCTACGGCCAGGCGGCAAATTACATGGATCAGTATTTTGCCAAAGCCTCTTATCAGCTGCCGCTGGCCGATGCACCGCTGCGCACCAGTTATCAATTTTATGGCGCGAAGGATCGTGACAACAGCGGCGTTGGCCAGGTGAACGATGTTTACGATGGCCTCGCGTGGCTGCAGGCGCTGACGTTCGGCTACACGCTCGGCGCGTTCGATTTCCGCCTCGAAGGCACATGGGTAAAAGCCGAGGGTAATCAGGGCTTCTTCCTGCAACGTATGACGCCGTCTTACGCCAGCTCGAATGGCCGCATGGACGTGTGGTGGGATTCTCGCTCAGACTGGAACGCCAACGGTGAGAAAGCGCTCTTCGCCGGTGTGATGGTGGATCTGGGACACTGGCAATTACCTGGCTGGCAAGTCGGTACATCGTACGCCTACGGTTGGGACGCGAAGCCTTCCACCAATCCCCTCTACGACCAAAATCAGCGCCTGAAAGAGTCCGCGTGGAGCCTCGACCTGGTTTACACCATCCAGCAAGGCCGCGCCAAAGACACCCAATTCAAACTGCACTACACCCGCTACGACAATCACAGCGATCTTCCCAGCTATAGCGGCGGCTACGGCAACATCTTCCAGGACGAGAAAGACATCAAATTTATGGTCGTCGCGCCATTCACCCTGTTTTGACCCCGATCTGGCAGGAGCCAGAGACTTACCTCCGTGGAGAAGGATAACAACATGAAAAAGTTAAAAATCAGTTTACTGGCGCTGAGCGTGATGAGCCTTGCCGCCTGCAGTTCATCCCCGCGCAGTAATCAGCAGGTCGTCGATCAAATCAGTCAGTTCGGCGTGCAGTATCAGGTCACTGACAACCAGGCGGCCGATCACGGCGTGAACTGCGCGAAACTCGGTGCCGATTGGGCATCCTGCAACACCGCCACCATCACGCTGACCAACAACGGTCCGGCGCTCACCAGTAAAAACTGGGCAATCTACATGAGCAACGTGCACGAAACGCTGCGGGTGGATAACGATCAGTTCAAAATGACCCATATCGTCGGCGATTTAACCCGTCTGGAACCGACGGAGAAATTCAAAGGTATCGCGGCGGGTGAGTCGATTGAGATCCCTATCGTCAATGAATACTGGCAGCTGTTTATCACCGACGTGATGCCGCGCTGGTATGTCACCGCCGCCAATGCCACGCCAAAAATTATCACCAGCACCGATACCGAAAACCTCAGCGACTTTGTTAAGCCGTTTGGCGGCCAATGGAAGCGCATTGCCGACGATAAAAACGTGCTAATGCTGCCGCAAAGTCGCTTCTCAAAGAATGCCGATGTGGCGCAACTGCCTGCCAGCGCGCTGCGCGGACAAATCACCCCAACGCCGCGTTCGGTGAAAGTTCATGCGGCGGATGTCGATCTGAGCCGTGGCGTTGCCTTGCATCTTGAGGTATTGGCGGACAACCAGGCCGATGCAGTTAAACAGCGTTTCGATTTGATGGGGCTCAAACCGCAGTCAGCGGGTTATGACATTCATACCCGTATCGCCGTCAATCATTTCCACGGCGCAGAGGCGGTTTCCGGTGCTTATGAACTGCGCATCACACCGCGCGGCACCGATATCATTGGTTACGATCAAGCTGGCGTTTACTACGGCTTAATGTCGTTACTGTCGCTGGTGCCGGCTGAAGGTAAACCGATTATCGCCACGCTTGAAGCGAAAGATGCACCGCGCTTTGCCTATCGCGGTGCCTTCCTCGATGTGGCGCGTAATTTCCACAGCAAGCAAGCGGTGCTGCGCATGCTCGATCAAATGGCGGCGTGGAAGATGAATAAATTCCACTTCCACCTGACCGATGACGAAGCCTGGCGTATCGAAATCCCCGGTCTGCCAGAGTTGACCGACGTCGGCAGTAAGCGTTGTCACGATCTGACTGAGCAGCAATGTCTTCTGCCGCAATTGGGCTCCGGCCCGCTCACGAATAACAACGGAACCGGACATTTCAGCCGCGCCGATTATATCGAGATCGTCAAATATGCGCAGGCGCGCAACATCGAAGTGATCCCGGAAATCGATATGCCCGCGCATGCACGCGCGGCGGTGATCTCTATGGAGGCGCGATATCAGCAACTGATGAAAGCGGGTAAACCGCAGCAGGCCAGTGAATATCGATTGGTGGATCCTACGGATACCTCGAATACCCGTTCCGTGCAGCTGTACGACCGCACCAGCTATCTCAATCCTTGCCTCGACTCCTCGAAGCGATTTGTCGATAAAGTGATGGGTGAAGTGCAGGCGATGCACCGCGAAGCCGGCCAACCGTTGACCACCTGGCACTTTGGCGGTGATGAAGCGAAAAACATTCGCCTCGGTAGCGGCTACAGCGATGTTAAGAACCCGAAAGCGGGAACGGGCATTTTAGACCAAAGCAAAGAGGACAAACCCTGGGCAAAATCTCAGGTCTGCCAGGCGGTGGTGAAATCCGGCAAGGTGGAAGATCTGGAGCACTTGCCAAGTCACTTCGCGCTGGAAGTGAGCAAGATGGTGAAAGCGCACGGCATTCCGGTGATGCAGGCCTGGCAGGATGGATTGAAAGATGCCACTGACGCGCACGCCTTCGCCACTTCGCGCGTACGCGTTAACTTCTGGGACACGCTCTATTGGGGCGGCTTTGACACCGCCAACGACTGGACGCTGAAAGATTATGAAGTGGTGATCTCCAATCCGGATTACGTCTACATGGACTTCCCGTATGAGGTGAATCCTAACGAGCGCGGCTATTACTGGGGCACACGCTTCAGCGATGAGCGCAAGATGTTTGGCTTCGCGCCGGACAACCTGCCGCAGAACGCTGAAACCTCGGTGGATCGCGACGGGAAGACCTTTGATGCCACCTCGAATAAGCCGTGGTCAGGCGCATACGGCATTTCAGTACAGCTGTGGAGTGAAACCACGCGTACCGATCAGCAGATGGATTACATGGTATTCCCGCGCCTGCTGTCGGTGGCCGAACGCGGTTGGCATCGCGCGGAGTGGGAGCTGAATTATCAGCAAGGCCGCACCTTTAAAGGCGGTGAAACCCACTTCGTTAACCAGCAGCAGCGCAATCAGGACTGGCAGCGTTTCGCCAATCTGTTAGGCCAGCGTGAGTTGGGCAAGATGGATAAAGCCGGTATTCACTACCGTTTACCGGTGCCGGGGGCGCGCGTCGAGAATGGCATACTGACCATGAACATTGCGCTGCCGGGTCTGCCGCTGGAGTACAGCCTGGATAAGGGTAAGCGCTGGCAGCGTTATCAACCACATGCTAAACCGGCAATTACTGCTAGCGATAAAGTCTGGGTGCGTAGCGTGAGTCCGGATGGCAAACGCTTCAGCCGCGCTGAAGCACTTTAAAAACTTTCTGCCCCTCGCTGGAGTGCCTGGGGCGAACACTGACAAGGATGTCGATGAAACACTCAACCTTCTCTTTTTATGTTGTTGCGCTGGGTGCCGGTTTAAGCGGCGCCCTGTTCATTCCGACGCTCAGCTTATTTCTAGCCAGTGAACTTAACGTGGCAGCCTGGAAAATCGGCGCCTTCTTCAGCGTTAATGCGCTCAGCAGTATTGCGATGAGCTTACTGATTGCCCGTTATTCAGATCGTGTCACGCAGCGTCGCCCGCTACTGCTCTTGTGCTTATTCGCACAGGCGCTCAATGCGCTGCTGTTTATCTTCTGCCGCGATTATCTGCTGTTAATTTCGCTCGGTTCGCTGCTCAATGCTTGCGGCAGTGCGGCGATACCGCAACTGTTCGCGCTGGCACGGCAAACCCGCAGTGACAATGCTTTCAGCGCCATTTTACGCGCGCAATTTTCGCTGGCGTGGGTATTCGGCCCACCGCTGGCATTCTGGATTGTTCAGTTGGCCGGCTTCACCTGGCTGTATGCCGTCATGTTCGTGCTGTTACTGAGCGTGACGCTGCTGGCTGTCACCTTGCCGCCTGGCGAGCGGCTGGCAAGCGCTACTCCTGCAAAGCAACCGGACCGGCAGCCGCTGGGGCGAAACCTTTGCTTACTGATGTTTGCCACCTTGCTGGTATGGAGCTGCAGCGCACTCTATCTGATTGCGTTTCCTTTGCATCTGGCAGAGCAGCCAACCTTGTCTGCCGACTGGAGTGGCGTGCTTTTTGGCCTCGCCGCGGCGCTGGAAATACCGATCATGCTGCTCAGCGCCAGCATGCTCAAACGCTGGGGTAAGAAAACGCAAATGCAGGCAGCCATGCTGTGCGGCATGATGTTTTATGTGGGAATTTACTTCAGTCAAAGTTTTATCCCACTGATGTTACTGCAAATTTTCAATGCCATTTTCATCGCTATCATCGCTACCGTTGGCATGTTCTGGTTTCAGGATTTACTGCAACATCGTCAGGGAATGGCGGCCACGCTGTATACCAATTCGATGTCCATCGGCGTGCTGCTGGCTGGCGTTTTACAGGGAATTATCACCACCGTCTCACCGCTGGCCATCTGGCCGGCAGCCTGTGTGCTGTTGGTGATGTCATTACTACTGATAACAAAGGTCGACAATGTTTAAACACCCTCATTCGTCGCGCACCGCTGCGCGCAACAAAACACATGGAGTGTACGTAAATGAATGTCTTAATTACTGGCGGTGCGGGCTATATTGGCTCACACATTGCCCTTAGCCTGCTGCAGAAAAACCATCGTGTAATCGTGCTGGATAATTTGTGTAATAGCTCACCGCTGGCCTTAACGCGTGTCGAAGCGTTAAGCGGAAAGAAAATGACGTTTCATCAGGGCGATATTCGCCGCCGCGCCGATCTAAATCTGGTATTTAGCCATCAGCCGATTGATGCGGTTATTCATATGGCTGGGCTGAAATCGGTAAATGAATCGCTGCAGAAACCGGTGAAGTATTATCAAAACAATATTGCCGGAACGCTAATGCTGCTGGAAACCATGAAGCAGCATCAGGTGAAAAAACTTATTTTCAGCTCATCCGCCACGGTTTATGGCATTCCGGTAAAGATTCCGCTGTGTGAGAACTGTGATACCGGCAATACCACCAATCCTTATGGCGCCTCCAAATACATGGTGGAGAAGATCATGGGTGAAGTGGTTGATGCACAACCTGAGTTAGCCATTACCGCACTGCGCTATTTCAATCCCGCCGGCGCGCATCCCTCCGGCCAGATTGGTGAACATCCTGCAGGGATTCCCAACAATTTACTGCCCTATCTGTTTCAGGTTGCCAATGGACTAAGAAGCCATCTGCCGGTATTTGGTGATGACTATGCAACGCCCGACGGCACCGGCGTGCGCGACTACATCCACGTGATGGATTTAGCCGAAGGTCATATTCAGGCGCTAAATCATCTCAAACCGGGCTATCGCCATTACAACCTGGGTACCGGACAAGGCTACTCGGTGCTGGAAATCGTGCAGATGTTTGAACAGGTGAGCGGCCGACGCGTGCCGCTCGATATGCGCCCGCGTCGTCCCGGCGATGTCGCCATCTGCTTATCCGATCCCGGTCAGGCGAAAAAAGAACTGGGCTGGCAAGCAACTCGCGGCCTCGAAGACATGCTGCGCGACGCATGGCGCTGGCATACGCAGAATCCGCAAGGCTATGTTGCTCAACCAGCCGGGAGCGAAATCTGATGATGACGCGCGAAACGTTTTTACCTCACTACGAACGCCAACTCGCCGCGCTTAAAAAGCGCTTTACCTATCCCGCGACAGCAGACTGGCAACAAGCATTACGGCAGTTTAAACAGTGGCAAGTGGAACATCAGCCGCACGAGGTGTGCGTTGCGGAACTCTCTTCGATGTTCGCGGTGCCCACCAGCCGACTGACAGGTAATGAATGCACGCTCCATCGCGTCTGGCTCGGCGGAGCATCACCACTCAACGTCAACCGCACCATTGCCCAATGGCAACGCGCGATAGAAGCCAGTCGCAGTGATTTCCGGCAAACGCTATGGGTGTGGAATGCACAGCAGCTGGCGGCAGAGGATCGCTTCGTCGCTCAGCAGGGAAACAGCCCCTTTCATGCTGGCACGCTGTTTCTGCCTGATGCGCTGGTGCAGGTCAACAGCCTGAGCGCACTGATGCAGTCATTTGATGGCGCCCTGATCGATGTGCTGCAGCAACTGCATGATAAGCGCTATTACGCTACGCTCTCTGACTTCTTCCGCCTGGCGATTCTCAATCGGTGCGGCGGCGTTTATATGGATGCCGATACACTTCCCGCTCAGCCTGCGACGCTGTTTCTCTGTCATCCTGAACTGCCTGATTTTACGGCAGAACAGCAGCAAATAAATTGGCTGAATCTCTTCACCGATGAAACCGGCATGATCATCAGTCATCAAAACAATCCGGTGTTGCAGAACTTACAACGGCGGCTCTGTGCGGTGTATCGCGGCTGGCCTCAGCCAATTCCAGCAAAAACGCCGGAAAGCGAACGCGCCATCTTCGAACCTTTTTACCAGTTATGGTGCGAGCAATTGCAGGTCACGCAGCTCAGCCATCAGGATTTCAGCCGGTTTGCCGTATGGGGTTTTGATGTTCAGCAGCATCGCGTGAGCGGGATTAAAGGCATGCGCCTGACGGAGGATATTCTCAGCGGTGAACGTCGCCCGCTGAGTGGTGAAGAGCAGCAGCATTATCAGCATACGATTACTCAGCTAGCACAACGCGACTGGCAATTAAGCGATCCTCTGCAGTTGGGTGAACTGGTACCTTTGCTTTCTGAATGCGATATCCTGCAAATTGCTTATGCGCCGCAGCTGCGCGCTGAAATTCCCTATTATCACTATTACGGCGTGCTCTCTCAGGATCCGCAACTGGATAAAGTGAATGCGTTATTCAGCAATTTTTTAATTGCGCTTAACGCCAGGAACATAAAAGCAGGTGATTTCTGGCAGCCGATTCATGGTCAGAAAGCGTCGCCGCTGAGCTTCAAACCGGGAAGTATTACAGACAAGCATGAACAGCTCGCGATGGCGAAATTAATTTTCACCACCAGCTATCTGGAATACTGCTCGGTCGATAATATTTATGCCACTGATATAACCACCCTACAGCAGCGGCAAAATATCCAGCCTTTCCTGCAACAGATTGCCGTGATTTATAATCCGCAGGGAAAAATGGTGGGTTTCGTTAACGCTGCGCCGATTCAGGATTACGATCACATCAAGGTGCAATATGGCTATCGTCAGGAGGTTTTTCCACTGGATGTGGCTTACGACAGTTTCGTGAATCAGCATCGCCAGCCGGACGATTTCTTCATTTGCAGCGTGGCGCTGCAGCCAGAGGAACAGGGAAAAGGCTATTTCAATCAAATTTTGTCAAAGCTTAAGGATCAAGCCAAACAGCAAAAAATGCGCCGCATCACCTTATGCGTCTGGCAATCGAACCCGGCAGCTATGATCTATCGCAAGAAAGGTTTTAAGGTGGTGAGCAGTATGAAACAGGAGGTTGCACGGTTTAGTGATGAAATCTTGTTTATGGCGCTAATGCTGTAATCCTTCCGCGATCAAATAATCCGGTGCGAATCTATTTATATTCGCACCGGAAGCAACAGAAGCGCGGTGAAATAAGCAAAGTTTTAATCACCTTGATACTTATCAAATTTATTACGCCAGAAAACGGGCCTAATTGCGCTCCGGATTTGAAGATAAACACCGCCCACTCCATTCCGGTAGCGATAATGAAATTAAAATTCTTCAGCTTTATTCCGCATGCACACAAATGGCACAACATCCGTATTTCCCGCAAAGGCGCTATTTCTCCCACCGGGCGAGCCTACTTCTCAACTCATGTTGAAGCACAATGTAAAGGCTGTGGCGAACGGCTGCATAAAATCTATTACCGCGATATTAGCGATGCGCAAGCCATACGCTGGTTAGGCTAATCATTGTTTTTTCAAATAAAAAAAAGCCCCGCAACATGCGTTGCAGGGCTATTGCGTGGCTATCGCAAAACTTATTCAGCCGGTTTGGTGCGAATCAGATAATCAAAGGCGCTGAGTGAGGCTTTCGCGCCTTCACCGCTGGCGATGATGATCTGCTTGTACGGCACCGTGGTGCAGTCGCCTGCGGCAAACACGCCTTTCAGGCTGGTTTCGCACTTGGCATCGATGATGATTTCGCCCATCTTGTTGCGCTCAACCGCACCTTCCAGGAAGGTGGTGTTCGGCAGCAAACCAATCTGCACGAAGATGCCGCTCAGCGCGATTTCGTGGCTGCTCTGGTTGTTACGGTCAATGTAGGTCAGGCTGGTGACTTTGCTGCCGTCGCCTTTCACTTCGGTGGTCTGTGCGTTCAGAATCACATCGACGTTTTTCAGGCTGCGCAGTTTGTCCTGCAGCACTTTGTCGGCGCGCATTTCGCTGGCAAATTCCAGCAGCGTCACGTGCTCAACAATACCGGCCAAATCGATTGCCGCTTCAACGCCTGAGTTACCGCCGCCGATCACCGCGGTGCGTTTGCCTTTAAACAGCGGGCCGTCGCAGTGCGGGCAATAGGTTACGCCCTTGGTGCGATACTGCTCTTCGCCAGGTACGCCCATGTTGCGCCAGCGTGCGCCGGTAGCAATGATGATGCTGCGGGATTTCAGTACTGCGCCAGATGCGGTTTCAATTGCGTGCAGACCGCCCTCTTTCGCCGCCGGAATCAGCTTGATGGCGCTCTGGGTGTCAATCACATCAACATCGTAATCATCAACGTGGGCACGCAGAGAACCGGCCAGCTTCGCGCCTTCGGTTTTCGGTACGGAGATGTAGTTTTCAATGTCTACGGTGTCCAGCACCTGACCACCGAAACGCTCGCCCATCAGGCCAGTACGGATGCCTTTACGTGCAGAGTAGATGGCCGCTGCTGCGCCCGCCGGGCCGCTGCCGACGATCAGTACTTCGTAGGCTTCACGTTTGTTCAGCTCTTCAGCCGCACGCTTGTCGGCGTTGGTGTCCACTTTACCGACGATTTCCGCCAGGCTCAGACGGCCCTGACCGAACTCTTTACCGTTGAGGAATACCGCCGGCACGCCCATCACGTTGCGCTCGGTGATTTCGTTCTGGAACATACCGCCGTCAATCGCGGTATGGCTGATACGCGGGTTCAGCACCGCCATCAGGTTCAGCGCCTGTACCACGTCAGGACAGTTGTGGCACGACAGTGAGTAATAGGTTTCGAAGTGGAAGTCGCCTTCCAAAGCCACAACCTGATCCAGCAGGCTCTGCGCTTCTTTCGAAGGGTGTCCACCGGTTTGCAGCAAGGCTAAAACCAGTGAAGTAAATTCGTGGCCCATTGGCGAACCGGCAAAACGCGGACCGCTCTGGCTGCCTGGGTTAGTGATCAGGAAAGAGGGTTTACGCACCGGACGATCGTTCTCTTCGCGGAAGCTGACTTTATCTGACAAGCCCGCGATATCGGCCAACAGAGAGCGAATCTCTGCCGATTTGGCGCCATCATCCAATGTGGCAATCAACTCAACCGGTTTCGTTAGTTTCTCAAGGTAAGCCTTGAGTTGGGATTTTAAATTGGTGTCGAGCATAGTGAGTTCCTGTCATGAAAATCGGGTGCCGTAGCACCCGATAGAGAAAGATCGAATGGCAGCTAACTTAGATTTTGCCAACCAGGTCCAGTGATGGAGCCAGAGTTGCTTCGCCTTCTTTCCATTTTGCCGGGCAAACTTCACCTGGGTGAGAAGCAACGTACTGAGCGGCTTTCACTTTACGAATCAGGTCAGATGCGTCACGGCCAATGCCTTCTGCAGTGATTTCGATCGCCTGGATGATGCCTTGCGGGTCAACGATGAAGGTACCGCGGTCTGCCAGACCTTCGTCTTCGCGCATGATTTCGAAGTTACGGGTCAGCGCGCCAGTTGGGTCACCGATCATTGCGTATTTGATTTTCGCGATGGTGTCAGAAGAACCGTGCCAGGCTTTGTGGGTAAAGTGCGTGTCAGTAGAAACAGAGTAGATATCTACACCCAGTTTCTGGAACTCTTCGTGATGGTCTGCAACGTCACCCAGTTCGGTTGGGCATACGAAGGTGAAGTCAGCCGGGTAGAAGAAGAAAACACTCCATTTACCTTCAACGTCTTTCTCGGTGACTTCGATGAATTCGCCGTTTTTGAACGCTGCGTTTTTAAATGGTTTGATCTTGGTATTAATGATGGACATGGTGACCTCCGTTAAAAGATGTGATGCAGGCTACAGAATTTTCGGGCCAACTTCTAATATGCAGACGTTATCAATCAGATAACCAAAAGCTATCAAAGCGCCGACACCTGATTTCATGCGGCTCGCGGAGGCATTCTACACAAAAAGGGCGCGGTTCTGTCAGGCTTTATCTTTTTGCGGTGAAACTGCTAGTTTAAGCTGCGTTATCGCACGGATTTGTAGCGGCGCGATTTATCGCGCGTCATTCAGACGGAACAATCGTCAATTGTGCGCAATAAATTGCGCCGCTACGGCCTCTGCGCATCTCACATAATGGAGCTCTCAGGTGCATATACGTTTTTTTGACGAAGCCGATCGGCCTTTTCTGCGCACGCTGTATCTTGCCGCGCGACGCCATAACTGGACGTGGCTGGATGGCGATGATTGGCAGTTAGAAGATTTCGATGCGGTGATTTTGGGCGAAACCGTGCTGGTCGCTGAACTGAATGGGCATCGCGTAGGGTTTGCGGCGGTGCTGGATAATGACAACTTCCTGCATAGCCTGTATGTCGACCCCGATGCGCAGGGACAAGGCGTGGGCAGCGCGCTGTTAGAAAAAGTGCAATCGCGATTTAGCTCGACGGGCGCCTTGAAATGCCTGCAACAGAATCAGGCGGCGATGGATTTCTATCTCAAACACGGCTGGCGGCGCGAAGCGGTTGGCGAGAGCGAGCAGGGAAAATATGTGCTGATGCATTTTCCGCTGGCGACGCGCACCAGCGGAAATGGACGCCGTTAAACGGCGCGGAACGCGATATCGCCAGGGATAATTTCTCCCTGCCAATAGAGCTGCGCCGCAACGCGACCCGCCAGCTGGCGGTAGAGCGCGGTGAAATCACTTTCCGGACGGCGCACCACGGTCGGTTCGCCATCATCCAGATCTTCACGCAGCGTAATGTGCAGCGGCAACTGGGCCAGCAAACGGGTGCTGTAATCTTCCACTAGCTTCTGCGCACCGCCGGTGCCGAAAATCGGCTCATGATGTCCGCATTGGCTACAAATGTGCATGCTCATATTCTCGATCACGCCCAGCACCGGCACGCTGACTTTCTCGAACATCACCATCCCTTTACGCGCGTCAATCAAGGCGATGTCCTGCGGCGTGGTGACCACCAGCGCGCCGGTCACCGGCACGTTTTGCGCCAGCGTCAGCTGAATATCGCCGGTACCTGGCGGCATATCGAGGATCAGATAATCGAGATCCGGCCACAGGGTTTCGTTGAGCAACTGCATCAGGGCTTTGCTGGCCATTGGACCGCGCCACACCATGGCGTTGTCGTCGGTGACCAGATAACCAATCGAATTGGTTGCCAGGCCGTGCGCCATAATCGGTGCCATGTGCGTGCCATCCGGCGAGGTGGGACGCTGATTTTCGGTGCCGAGCATGTTAGGGATCGACGGACCGTAAATATCCGCATCGAGAATCCCCACGCGCGCCCCTTCGGCGATCAGCGCCAGCGCCATGTTCACAGCGGTGCTGGATTTGCCCACGCCACCTTTGCCAGAACTCACGGCGATGATGTTCTTCACACCGGTTGCGCCCGGATGGTTTTTCACCCGCTTCAGCGTGGCGATGTCGTGGCGCAGTCGCCAGTCAATGGCGCTGGCGTCCGTCAGGCGCAGCAGTTCGGCGCTGGTTTGCGCTTTCAGCTCTTCAAAAGCGCTGGCCCACGCGAATGGCATCACCAGCTCGATATGCAGCTTGTCATCCAGCAGCGCGACATGGCGCAGGGCTTTCAGCGTGGTCAGGTTATGTTGCAGCGTCGGATGTTCAAAGTCACTCAACACGCCAATAACCAATGCTCGCAGCGCCTCAGGTGAATGATGTTGCTGGGATTGTGAAGTCATCCCCTCTCCTTGTTTATTCATCACGCCAGATTGCGGCGGTGTCTGTTCAATAATATCAGATAGGCGCTAAAAGTGACGTGGATGTCCAGCTGTGTTTACGCCAGAGGGTGCTTCGGTTAACATCTAACACCGATTTTTCTTCAACGGAACGCTACGCAAAAATGACTCAAGTCGCTAAAAAAATTCTGGTAACGTGCGCACTGCCGTACGCAAACGGTTCAATCCATCTCGGTCACATGCTTGAACACATTCAGGCTGACATTTGGGTCCGTTACCAGCGAATGCGTGGCAACCAGGTTCACTTTATCTGTGCAGACGACGCTCACGGCACGCCTATCATGCTGAAAGCTCAGCAGCTTGGCATCGCGCCGGAGCAGATGATCGCGGAGATGAAACAGGAGCACGAAACGGATTTTGCTGGCTTCAATATCAGCTACGACAACTATCACTCGACGCACGGTGACGAAAACCGTCAGCTGTCCGAGCTGATTTATGGCCGCCTGAAAGAGAACGGCTTCATTAAGAACCGCACCATTTCGCAGCTGTACGATCCTGAGAAAGGCATGTTCCTGCCGGACCGTTTCGTCAAAGGCACCTGCCCGAAATGTAAGTCACCGGATCAATATGGCGATAACTGCGAAGTGTGTAGCGCAACCTACAGCCCAACCGAGCTGATCGACCCGAAATCGGTGGTCTCTGGCGCGACGCCGGTGCTGCGCGATTCCGAGCACTTCTTCTTTGATCTGCCCTCTTTCAGCGCGATGCTGCAGGCGTGGACGCGTTCAGGCGCACTGCAAGAGCAGGTGGCTAACAAGATGCAAGAGTGGTTCGAGTCTGGCTTGCAGCAGTGGGATATCTCCCGCGATGCGCCTTACTTCGGCTTCGAAATCCCTGGCGCGCCGGGCAAATACTTCTACGTCTGGCTGGATGCGCCAATCGGTTACATGGGTTCATTCAAAAACCTGTGCGACAAACGCGGCGATATCGATTTCGACGAGTTCTGGAAGAAAGATTCCACTACTGAGCTGTATCACTTCATCGGTAAAGACATCGTCTATTTCCACAGCCTGTTCTGGCCAGCGATGCTGGAAGGCAGCAACTTCCGCAAGCCAACCAATCTGTTCGTACACGGTTATGTGACGGTGAACGGCGCGAAGATGTCTAAATCGCGCGGCACCTTTATTAAAGCCAGCACCTGGTTGCAGCATCTGGATGCCGATAGCCTGCGCTATTACTACGCAGCCAAGCTCTCTTCACGCATCGACGACATCGACCTGAATCTGGAAGATTTCGTGCAGCGCGTGAACGCAGACGTGGTGAACAAAGTGGTGAACCTGGCGTCACGTAATGCCGGCTTCCTGACCAAACGCTTTGGCGGCAAACTGGCGAGTGAACTGGCCGATCCCGCGTTGTATCAAACCTTTGTGGCGGCCTCAGAGAAGATTGGCGAAGCCTGGGCCAGCCGCGAATATAACCGCGCGATCCGTGAAATCATGGCGCTGGCCGATCTGGCCAACCGCTATGTCGATGAGCAGGCACCTTGGGTGTTAGCAAAGCAAGAAGGCCGCGATGCCGACCTGCAGGCGATTTGCTCCATGGGCATTAACCTGTTCCGCGTCTTGATGACCTGGCTGAAGCCAGTGCTGCCATCTTTGAGCGAGCGTGCCGAAGCCTTCCTGAAGAGCGAACTGAGCTGGGATGCAATTACCCAACCGCTGCTGGATCATGAAGTAGCGCCGTTCAAAGCGCTGTATGGCCGTATCGAAATGACCAAAGTTGACGCGCTGATTGAGGCCTCGAAAGAAGATGCGGCGGCGGCGAATAAGCCTGCAGCAACCGGTCCGCTGGCTGATGCGCCGATTGGCGACACCATCACCATTGATGATTTTGCCAAGGTCGATATGCGCGTGGCGCTGATCGAGAAAGCGGAGCTGGTTGAGGGTTCTGACAAGCTGCTGCGTCTGGAGCTGGATTTGGGGGGCGAGAAGCGTCAGATTTTCTCTGGCATTCGCGCTGCGTATCCGGATCCGTCGGTGCTGGTCGGCAAGATGACCATCATCGTCGCCAACCTCGCGCCGCGTAAAATGCGCTTCGGTATTTCCGAAGGTATGGTGCTGTCAGCGGGTCCAGGCGGCAAAGACCTGTTTGTGCTGTCGGTTGATAGCGGCGCAGTACCGGGCATGCCGGTTAAGTAAGCTAACAAGCCGCCTCAGGGCGGCTTTTTTGTACCTGTTGATCCTACAAAGGATTGACGCGTTTTTTGTAGGGTCGCCATTTATGGCGACCAGGTCAGACAGTACTGTGATCGCTAGCACGCTAATCGCTTAATGCGTATGATAAAGCGCTACGAAAACAGGAGCCTGACATGCCTGCCGTTCTCACTGCTTGTTGGCGCTATGTGCGCGCCTTCGTCATCATCTATGCGGCGCTTTACGCTGGAATGGGGATTTCTGCCCTGCTCCCAATAACCATTCCCGGCAGCATCATCGGCATGCTGCTGCTATTCCTGCTGCTGGGTCTGCAAATCATGCCGGTTGAGTGGGTGAAACCCGGATGCCATTTACTGATTCGCTATATGGCACTGCTGTTTGTGCCGATTAGCGTTGGTGTAATGGGCTATACCGATATCCTCACCGCGCAGTTTGGGCCGATTGTGGTGTCATGCATTGTCAGTACTTTTATGGTGCTGCTGATTGTCGGGCTCAGCGCAGAGCGCCTGCAGCGCCCGCAGGAGAAGCCGAATGAGTGATGCATGGTGGTCGCTGCCGCTGACGGTGATCGCCTATTTTCTGGCGCGTAAACTGGCGGCGAAAATCAATATCTCCATCGTTAATCCATTGTTAGTGGCGATGGCGATTGTCATTCCGATTCTGCTGCTGACTCACCTGCCTTACACGCGCTATTTTGCCGGCAGCAGCCTGCTCAATCAGTTGCTGCAACCGGCAGTCGTAGCGCTGGCGTTGCCGCTGTATGAGCAGATGCATCAGATTCGCGCGCGCTGGAAAACCATCATCAGCGTCTGCTTCATCGGCAGCATCACGGCAATGGTATCGGGCACCGCGATTGCGCTGTGGATGGGCGCAACGCCGGAAATCGCCGCCACCATTATGCCGAAATCCGTTACCACGCCGATTGCGATGGCGGTCTCCGCATCGCTGCACGGTATTCCTGCCATCAGCGCCATCTGCGTACTTATCGCCGGCGTGCTGGGTGCGGTGTTTGGCCATATGCTGCTCAATCTGTTTAAGGTGAAAAACAAATCCTCGCGCGGGTTAGCAATTGGTAACGCATCGCACGCGTTAGGTACCGCGCGCGCAGCCGAGATCGATTATCAGGAAGGCGCGTTCAGCTCCCTTGCGCTGGTGATTTGCGGCATCATCACCTCGTTACTGGCGCCGCTGCTTTTTCCGCTATTAATGCATTGGTGGGGCTAAAACTTGCGAGAGATCTCGCAAAGTTGAAACAACCCAATCAGCTTGCATTGTCAGAGCGACTTGGATCACATATAAAACGTCAGGCGGCGCATCGCCGCTAACGCGTAACTGAGGTCATCCCATCATGCATTCACGATTCCTAACTGCTTTTTCTGCCCTGCCCGCTGCGCTGCAAGCTGCGATTCAGCCGCTGCTGGATGCGCCGGATTTCCATGGCGTATTGCGTCCGCAGGATGTCGCGCAACTGAAACAGCTTACCGGACTGGATGAAGATGCGCTGGCGCTGGAACTGCTGCCGCTGGCGGCGAGCTGCGCCGTGGCAACGGTGTCTCACTTTAATGTCGGCGCGATTTCCCGCGGCGTCAGCGGCCATTGGTACTTCGGCGCCAACATGGAGTTCCTGCATACCCCGCTGCAGCAGACGGTGCACGCCGAGCAGAGCGCGATTACGCACGCCTGGCTGCGCGGTGAAGAGAAGCTGGCGGCGATTACCGTCAACTACACGCCGTGCGGACATTGCCGTCAGTTTATGAACGAGCTGAACAGCGGCACAGCGATTCGCATCAGCCTGCCGGGACGTGCGGTTAGCACGCTGGGCGACTACCTGCCGGATGCGTTTGGCCCTGCCGATCTGAACATCACCGAACGTCTGCTGACGCCGGTCGATCATGGTTTTGCGGTTGCGGGCGATGCATTGCAACAGGCCGCCATTGCCGCCGCCAATAACAGTCACGCGCCTTACAGCCAGAGTTACAGCGGCGTGGCGCTGCGCAGCCAGAGCGGCAAGGTCTTCACCGGTCGCTATGCGGAAAACGCCGCCTTTAACCCCAGCTTGCCGCCGCTGCAGGCTGCACTGATTTTGATGAACATGAGCAACGAAGCACTGGAGACAATTCAGCAAGCGGTTTTGGCGGAATGTCAGGACAGCACGCTGAGTCAGCTTGACGCGACCCGCGCGACGCTTAAGGCGTTAGGATGTGAGGATTTCTCACTTACTTTAGTTTCGAAAACATCAGTTTAGTGATCCTTTTACCGCTTTTGTGACCTCCTGTTAACAAAAGCTGTACATCTGCAGGAATTTTCATAGGATCGGGCGCCAGAACCTCTTCACTTCAAGATGGACTGGCGTTACCTTTTCCCGGCGATACGTCAGAAAACACTGCAACCGGAGCAAGCACTGCATGGAACTCGACTACGAAAGTAAACGCCCGCTGTATATTCCTTATGCGGGTCCGATCCTGCTGGAATTTCCGCTGTTGAATAAAGGCAGCGCCTTCACCCTCGAAGAACGTAACGAATTTAACCTCAACGGCCTGCTACCCGAAGCGGTAGAAACCATCGAAGAGCAGGCGGAACGTGCCTGGCGCCAGTTCCTGGATTTTAAAAACAACAACGACAAGCATGTCTATCTGCGCAATATCCAGGACACCAACGAAACCCTGTTCTACCGCCTGCTCGACAATCATCTCGAAGAGATGATGCCGATTATCTACACCCCAACGGTCGGCGCCGCCTGTGAACACTTCTCTGAAATCTACCGTCGCGCGCGTGGCGTATTCATCTCTTATAACAATCGCGACCGCATTGAAGACATGCTGCAGAACGCCACCAAGCAGAATGTCAAAGTGATCGTGGTGACCGATGGCGAACGTATTCTCGGCCTCGGTGATTTGGGTATCGGCGGCATGGGCATCCCAATCGGTAAGCTGTCGCTGTATACCGCGTGTGGCGGCATCAGCCCGGCTTACACCTTGCCGGTGGTGCTGGATGTGGGTACCAACAACCAGCAGTTGCTGAACGATCCGCTCTATATGGGCTGGCGTCACCCGCGTATCACTGGCGAAGAGTACGAAGAGTTCGTCAATGAATTCATTCAGGCGGTGAATCGTCGCTGGCCGAACGTGCTGTTGCAGTTCGAAGACTTCGCGCAGAAAAACGCCATGCCGCTGCTGGAGCGCTATCGCGATGAGATCTGCTGCTTCAACGACGATATTCAGGGCACCGCCGCAGTGACCGTCGGCACCCTCATCGCCGCCAGCCGCGCTGCGGGCAGCCGCCTGTGCGAGCAGAAAGTGGTGTTCCTCGGTGCCGGTTCTGCCGGTTGCGGTATTGCCGAGCAGATCATCGCGCAGATGAAGTCGGAAGGATTGAGCGATGATGAAGCGCGTGGCCGCGTGATGATGGTCGATCGCTTCGGTTTGCTCACCGACAAGCTGCCGAACCTGCTCAATTTCCAGAGCAAGCTGGTGCAGAAGAGTGACAGCCTGAAAGATTGGGACACCAGCAGCGACTCCATTTCTCTGCTCGACGTGGTACGCAACGCCAAGCCGGATATTCTGATCGGCGTGTCTGGCCAACCTGGCCTGTTCACCGAAGAGATCATTCGCGAGATGCACAAGCACACTAAGCGTCCGATTGTTATGCCGCTGTCGAACCCGACTTCACGCGTTGAAGCGACGCCAGCCGACATCATCGCCTGGACTGACGGCGCCGCGCTGGTTGCCACCGGCAGCCCGTTCTCGCCGGTCACCTGGAAAGGGAAAACCTATCCCATCGCCCAGTGCAATAACTCCTATATCTTCCCTGGCATCGGTTTGGGGGTTATCGCCGCGGGCGCCAGTCGCGTGACGGATTCGATGCTGATGACCGCCAGTCGCGCATTGGCCGACTGCTCGCCGCTGGTTAACGATGGCGAAGGTCCGGTTCTGCCGGAGATCAAAGACATTCAGGGCGTTTCCAAGCTGATTGCCATCGAGGTGGGTAAAGCCGCGCAGCTGGCGGGCGTGGCGGTGGTGACCTCGGAAGATGTGTTGTCGAAAGCCGTCAGCAACAACTTCTGGCTGCCGCAGTATCGTAACTATCGCCGTACTTCGATCTGATAAATCCGTTGCCGGATCATTTAGATCCGGCAACGTTTAAAAAAACGTCAGCCAACGGGCGTTTACTTGCTTCCCCCGCCCGCCTCAAGTAGCCTTTATCCATTCTGAATTCTGCCAACCGAGTGCCCGCGCGCATGATTAAACGCGTTTTCTTTGGTCTGTTTTTCATCATCTTACTGATGGTGGCGACCGCGCTCGGCCTGGATCGCTGGATCAGCTGGAAAACCGCGCCCTTTATATACGAAGATGTCACCTCGTTGCCACATCGTCAGGTCGGCGTGGTCTTGGGCACGGCGAAGTACTACCGCACCGGCGTGATCAATCAGTATTACCTCTATCGCATCCAGGGCGCGTTGAACGCCTATAACAGCGGCAAGGTCAATTACCTGCTGCTGAGCGGTGATAATGCGCAGCAAAGCTATAACGAACCGATGACTATGCGCCGCGATTTGATCAAAGCGGGCGTCGCGCCGTCGGACATCGTGCTGGATTACGCTGGCTTCCGTACGCTGGATTCGATTGTGCGCACGCGTAAAGTGTTCGATACCAACGATTTCATCATCATTACTCAGCGCTTCCACTGCGAGCGAGCGCTGTATATCGCGCAGCATTTGGGCATTCAGGCGCAGTGCTATGCGGTGCCGTCGCCGAAGAATATGTTGTCGGTGCGTTTCCGCGAAGTGGGTGCGCGTTTGGGTGCGCTGGCGGATTTGTATTTGATGAAGCGCGAGCCGCGCTTCCTTGGCCCATTAGTGCCGATTCCTGCGGTGCATGAAGTGCCGGAAGATGCGCAGAGTTATCCGGCGGTGACGCCGGAGCAGCTTTTGGAGTTAGAAGAGAAACTGCAGAAGTGACGTTTGCTCCCTGACCCTGGCCCTCTCCCGCGAGCGGGAGAGGGAACCGTGTAGTGCAGGTTTAAGCCAGAATTCGGTCTGCTCCCTCTCCCGCCTGCGGGAGAGGGTTGGGGTGAGGGGAAATCCACTACTTCTTACGTGCGTACTTCAATGAATCCAGCGCCACGGCGAAGATGATGATGCCGCCCTTGATGATGTACTGCCAGTAAGGGTTAACGCCGATGTAGGTCAAACCGTAGTTGATCACGGTGAAGATGATGACACCGGTCACCACGCCCGCCACCGAACCCACGCCCCCGGCAAACGACACGCCGCCGACCACACAAGCCGCAATCGCATCCAGCTCATACATAAAGCCGAGGTTATTGGTGGCGCTGCCGATACGGCCTGCTTCCAGCATCCCGCCGAACGCGTAGAACACGCCAGACAAGGCATACACCAGAATCAGGTTGAACGGCACGTTCACGCCAGACACTTTCGCCGCTTCCGGGTTACCACCGATAGCGAAGATATTGCGACCAAAGCGAGTTTTATTCCACAGCACCCAAACAAAGACGATGGCAATCACAGCGTAGAAGGTGATAAACGACAGTTTGAAATCACCAAAACGCAGGAAGCCTTGGGCAAATTTGGAGAAGCCAGGATCGAAACCGGCAATTGGCGATGCACCCACAAAGTCGTAATAGAGCGAGTTGATACCGTAAACGATAATCATGGTGCCCAACGTGGTGATAAATGGCGTTACCTTGAGGTAAGCAATAATCACCCCGTTCACCAGACCAATCACACCGCCGATGATGCACACGGTCAGGATAACCACCGGAATGGGCACGGTATCCAGATGCGGGAACACCTTGTTGGCGTTATCCATCGCCTGCAGCAGCGTAGCTGCCACCACCGCCGCTAAGCCAACCTGACGACCCGCTGAAAGGTCGGTACCCTGGGTGACAATCAAACCGGCCACGCCGAGTGCGATGATAATACGCACCGAAGATTGGGTCAGAATATTACTCAGGTTCATTAAACTTAAGAAGGTTGGATCCTGGAAAATAATAATTGCCAGCAGTACAAACAGGACAACGTAAATGCCGCCCTCTTTTAACCAGGTTAGCGCATTCTTTTTAGTAGTCGCTTTCATGTTAAAGCCCTTGCTTCATTAAAGGTGTAATGACGCTAAACGCAGGATTTCATTCTGCGAGGTCGTTTTGGTATCAACAATGCCTGCTACCTGGCCATTACTCATCACTAAAATACGATCGGTAATACCCAACAGCTCTGGCATTTCAGAAGAGATAATAATGATGCCCTTCTCTTTCTTCGCCAACTCGGCAATAAGTTGGTAGATTTCGAATTTCGCGCCCACATCAATCCCGCGCGTCGGTTCATCAAGCATCAATATTTCCGGCTGCGTTAATAACCAGCGACCAATAATCACTTTTTGTTGGTTACCACCGGAAAGCGAACCAATTTGCGTATGATGACCCGGCGTTTTCACGCGCATCGAATCAATGACCCATTGGGTATCGCTTTTCATGCGTTTATTATCGAGCAGCCCCATGCTGGATTTATACTTTTTAATATTGGAGATAAGCGAGTTAAAGCCTATATCCAGATACGCATAAATACCGGTGGAGCGACGCTCTTCTGTCACCAGCGCAAAGCCGTGGTTAATGGCTTCGTTGGCGCTGTGGTTATTAATACTCTTGCCGTGCAGCTTAATCGTACCGCCTGACTTCTCGCGAATGCCAAACAGGGTTTCGACGATGTCGGTACGCTTGGCGCCCACCAAACCGGCAATACCAAGAATTTCACCTTTACGCAGATCGAACGAGATATCACGTATCGACGGCTGACGCAGTGAGGTTAAATGGCGCACCTCAAGAATGGTTTCCCCCGGCACGTTGGTTTTGTCCGGGAAGCGCTGGTTCAATGAACGGCCAACCATCATCGAGATGATTTTGTCCATGTCCAGACCTTCCAGCGGCTGGGTGGCGATCCACTGTCCGTCACGCAAAATGGTAATCTCATCACACAGCTGGAATATCTCTTCCATCTTGTGCGAGATATACACAATGCCGCAGCCACGATCTTTCAGCTTACGAATAATCGTGAACAAGTGGTTCACTTCTTTTTCGGTCAGCGATGATGTCGGCTCATCCATGATGACGATTTTGGCATCATAGGAGAAGGCTTTGGCGATTTCGATCATCTGCATCTGCGACACCGATAAGGTGGCAACTTTATCGCGCGGATCGATATCAATATCTAATTCATCAAAGATCGCTTTGGTATCGCGATACATTTTATCCTGATCGACAAACACGCCTTTACGTGGATAACGGCCAAGCCACATGTTATCCATGACGTTGCGTTGCAGAACCAGGTTTAATTCCTGATGCACCATGGAAACGCCATTTTCCAGCGCTTCTTTGGAGCTCTTATAATCAATTTCCTCACCCTGAAACAGGATGCTCCCCGTATCCTTTTTATAAATCCCAAACAGACATTTTAATAATGTAGATTTCCCGGCGCCGTTTTCGCCCATTAATGCATGAACAGAGTGCGGCCGCACTTTTAAATTCACATTATCTAAGGCTTTAACCCCTGGAAATGATTTCGAGACATTCGTCATCTCCAGCAGATATTCACGCTGTGTGGTCGGATTCTCACTGGCCATAATTTACCTGGCTAAATAAAGCGTTGGTCAGATGCAATAAGGCGCGGCGAAATGCCGCGCCCAGGATGAATTACTTCACAAACTGCGACAGATTTTCTTTATCTACTGGTACGTAAGGAACACGTACGATTTTGTTGTCCATCTTGAAGTTAGTGCCTGCAGTTGGCTCTTTGCCATTGGCCAGATTGTTAGCAATATCCAGCGTCGCTTTCGCCTGGTTTTCCGCATCGTTCAACACGGTACCGGCCAGCGCGCCTGATTTCACCAGCGCCAGCGCTTCTGGCAGTGCATCGACACCAAACACCGGAATGCTGGTTTTGTTGTGCGCTTTCAGCGCTTCAACCGCACCCATCGCCATCGCATCGTTATTAGCGATGATCACTTCAATTTTGTTGGCGTTCGGGCCAGAGAGCCAGGCGTCAACTTTGTCTTTTGCCTGTGCTGTATCCCACATCGCGGTATCCATCGCCAGCTGCTGCGTTTTTAGGCCGTCTTTGTTCAGGGTATCGATCACGTATTTGGTACGCGCTTCGGCATCCGGATGACCCGGCTCGCCTTTCAGCAGCACGAACTGGATGGTACCGTCTTTGTTCAGATCCCAGGCTGGCGTGGCTTTCCAGTGCTTCTCAATCAGCTGACCCTGGATGATGCCTGACTCTTTAGAGTCGGTACCGACGTAATACGCTTTCGGGTAGCTGGCCAGCACTTTGGCGTTAGGTTCTTTGTTGAAGAACACCACCGGCACATCGTTGCCACGCGCTTTATCAATCACCACTGCCGCAGCAGCCGGATCCACCAGGTTGATGGCCAGCGCTTTCACGCCTTTCGCCATCAGCACGTCAATCTGGTCGTTCTGTTTAGACTGGTCGTTCTGGGAGTCATTCATCAACAGCTGAATGCCGCCCAATGATTTTGCTTCTTTCTCAATGTCCTTACGCACCATCGACATGAAGTTGTCGTCGTATTTGTAGATGGTCACGCCAATGCGGGTATCGGCGGCGTGCGCAGTTGCACCAAACATCATGCTGGCAACCAGTGCTGTGAGCGTGAAAACCTTCTTATTCATGGTATCTCCGGTTTTTTATGTAGGGCATTTCATTGCGCTATTTGCCTGCGGGCAAACAGCGCCGTCGGTTGTAAACCTGATAATGGGCGGACGCGTAACGCAAAGCCGGGCCACCATCGCAATCCTGACTTCCCTGTAGGTAAACGCTTCCTGAAGAGTGTTGTGAACTATTTCAATCGGCTACTGAAACCGGCTGGGAAGAGGATTTCCCGGCGTTACATGATGTTTCAGTCCGGTAAGACGCTGCCATCATAGTGAGCGGCATGTTAATTAACTGTGAATGCAATCACAGATTGGAAACGGTTACACTGCGCTATCGCCTGAATTAGTGACCGACTCCACAATTTGCCGCTGGGCGACAGAATGGCGACGCACCAGCGTTGGCATAAAGCAGTGTACAGCCAGCTGATCCAGCTCGCCTGCGGCACCTTTAAGCGCTAACTCCGTGGCGAGTTTCGCCATAGAAACAATAGGATAACGGACCGTGGTTAACTGCGGATCGGTGTAGCGGGAGATGGGAATATCATCAAAGCCAATGACAGAGAAATGCTGCGGAACCTGGATGCCGTTGTCCTTTAAAGCGGTCAATGCACCCGCCGCCATGCCGTCATTGTAGGAAAACACCGCTGTTAAATGTAAGTTACGCCCCAGCAACTCCACCATCGCTGCTTCGCCGCCTTGCATATCAGGTTCAGCATGCGCAATCCATGACTCCTGCGGGCGGATTCCCTGTTCTGACAAGGCCTGCAGCCAGCCTTCACGTCGTTGCGTTACATCCTCAATCGGGTGGCTGGAGCTAAGAAAGCCGATGCGTTGATGTCCCTGTTGTAACAACATGCGCGTGGCTACCTGAGCGCCGGTAACATTATCCAGGCAGACGCAGCGGTGTTCGTAACCGGGAATTGTACGGTTAATCAATACCATACCGGGAACCTGATCCATAAACTGCGTCAGTTCGGCGTCTGAAAGCGTTTTCGCGTGCACCACCAATGCGTTACATCGTTGACGTATCAGCACCTCAATTGCGTGACGTTCTTTCTCTTCCTGATGCCAGGAGTTACTGATTAACACGTGTTTATGCACGCGCTGCGCCACGGTATCCACCGCTTTCACCAGCGCGCCAAAGAAGGGATCGGAAACATCCATCACCACCACGCCGATGGTGTCACTGATTTGCGTAGCCAGCGCCTGCGCGTTGGCGTTCGGGCGATAGCCTAACGCATCAACGGCAGCCAGCACGGCTTCCCGGGTATCGGCGGTGACTGCACTGCTGTTGTTGAGCACACGCGACACGGTGGCTACTGACACACCGGCCTGACGGGCGACATCACGAATCGTTATCATGCAGCTGTTCCACAGAGTCTGAAAATGCGCGACAAGCGCGTAACGGCGCTATTCTGTCAGGGCATGTGAAACGACTACGTGAATCACGTCACAGCAATGAAAACGGTTACATACAATTCTGCAACCTTTGTGATGAACATCATTATCTGAGCGAGGAGGAAGGATCAGCTTTTCCCGCGGCAAGACGTGTCAGTTTGCGCCAGATCCACTCCATTGGGCCTTGCGGGAAGACGCGCAGCCACAGCACGGAAAACAGGATATTAACCAGCCAGATAGCCGGTACAAAGGCCAGCAGCTGCAGGCGATCGAATCTGAGGAAAAGATCAAAGCGGTAGAACAGCGTGGTGCAAATCAGCGTCTGTAACAGGTAATTGCTCAAGGCCATGCGGCCAACGCATTGAATGGCGTAGCTGACGCGCGTTGACGCAATTTGCGGCCAGAATCCCAGGCAAAGCGCGGCATAACCGAGGCTGATAAACGGACTGGCGAGATCGCGCGGTACCTGCAGGAAAAAGCCGGTCCAGCGGAATTCCCAGCCAATCATCCACTGCGCGGCGATGCCGGGAATGGCGATCAGCCAGCCGATAGTCAGCAGCAGCGCCGCCGAACGGCGATAGTGCTGCACGCTAAATTGCCCGCTGAGCCAGCCGCTGCGCATCAATGCCGCACCAATCAGCATCAAACCCGCCAGTTGCCATCCATATTGTGACGCCAGTGCCATCAGGCCTGATGACAGATGATCCAGCCGGTTCTGCACCGCTTCCCAGCCGCCGAGCAGTTTCCAGTAGCTCTCATATTGCAGATCCGACGCACCCGGCAGCCAGGATCGCGTGGGATTGGGGCTGGAGACCGCGCCGAAAATCAGCAGCACGCCGCAGCCGACCAGATAGAGTAATGCGCCGGTTTGTAACAACGCGCGGTCGGAAGGCACATCCCGCAGCATGCGCCAGATAATCAGCCCAATCAGGCCATAATCCAGCAGGATGTCGCCTTCCCAGAAAAAGATGCCGTGAATGAAACCGAGCAGCACCAGCAGCGTCAGACGCGCCGACATCCAGCGGCTGCCGCGCGGCGCCTGCATGTAAAGGCCGGCACCAAACAGCAAGGCAAACAGCGTGAGGAATTTCAGCTGCGCCAGGCCATCCATGATCGCCCACGTCCAGGCATCAGACGTAGCAGCCTCGCCGCGCCATGCCGGATTGAGATAGGCGGCCGATGGCAACGCAAAGCCGACAATGTTCAGCAGCAAGATGCCGAGAATGGCGCAACCACGAATGAAATCCAGCGCGAGATAGCGTTGCATCGAGTGCCCTGACGGAGAGAGGAAATCGGGCAACAGGCTGTTGCCCAAACAGATTAGCTGTGACGAACCGCGCGCAAAAACTCCTGACGCGTGTTCTGGCTGGATTTGAACAAGCCACCAAGCGAGGTGGTGGTGGTGGCGCTGGTAGCATCTTTCACGCCACGCGCTTTCACGCAGTAATGCACTGCATCAATCGACACCGCAACGTTATTGGTGCCGAGCAGCGTTTGCAGCGCCACCAGCACTTGCTGCGTCAGGCGCTCTTGCACCTGCGGACGCTGGGCAAAGAACTGCACAATACGGTTGATTTTCGACAGGCCAATCACTTTCTCTTTCGGGATATAGGCCACGGTGGCTTTGCCATCGATAATCACAAAGTGGTGTTCGCAAGTGCTGGTCAACGTGATATCACGCACCGTTACCATCTCATCCACTTTCATCTTGTTTTCAATAACGGTGATTTTCGGGAAGTTGGCGTAATCAAGACCTGAGAAAATCTCATCCACATACATCTTGGCGATGCGGTGCGGCGTTTCCATCAGGCTGTCATCTTCCAGATCCAGGTTCAGCAGCTGCATGATTTGCGTCATGTGGCCGGCAATTTCGCGTTTGCGCGCGGCGTCATCCATTTCACGCACCGGGGCACGTAACGGTGTTTCCAGACCACGCGCCAACAGCGCTTCGTGAACCAGGGCGGCTTCCTGACTTAAGGTGCTCATTTACTCTTCTCCGACAGGTGATGCGCCCGCGGGTTTTCGCCCACGGGGGAAATTCTGAGCGCGTATTGTGAAATACTCCGCGCCCTTAATCCAGTAATCATTCTGATAAGCTTTTCATCACGTACGGCGACGTAAAACCAGCATTCCCGCAAGGATTAAGCTGGCGCCCGCTACCCATAGCGCGGGTTCCAGCTGATGCCATAGCATGCTGGAAATCCACGACAGCAGCGGACCGCCCAATTGCCCGACCGCATAACCGGTGGTGAGCAAACCGGCAAGATAGCGCGCATGCTGTGGTGCCAGCTCGCGCCCATATTGCAGCGTCAGCTGCACCACACACAGGAAGCCGCCGCCGATCAGCGCTGCGCCCAGCATCAGGCCATTCAAGCCGGGCAGCACAATCGCGGCGATAACGCCCAGCGCCTGCGCCCACAACACTATGGCCAGCCGCAGATGGCTGCTGCCCCAGTGACGCGTCAGAATACCTAACACGATGCCGATCACCGCCGCGCCACCAAACACCGGCCAGACAAACTGGGCAAACGCGCTGTCAGGAAAACGCGCCGCCGCCATTTGCGACAGAAAAGTGGCGGGCAGAATGTAGCCAAAGCCGGCGAGGCTGTAACTCAGCACCAGGCGCTTGAGATTGCCATTCAGCACCAGCGGCGATGCAGCTTGATCGGGGCGATGTAACTGGCCGGTGCGCGGCAGGAATCGCGCAATCGCGGCAATCAACAACAGTGCCAGCAAACCGTAAGCCGCCCACGCAAAGGCCGCGCTGACACCGCTGGCGTGCAGCGCCACCGCCAGCATGCCGCTGATAAAGATGCCGGTGCCGGGTCCGGCAAACACCGCCGCCAGCAAGCCGGGACGTCCGTGATGATGTAGCTGGTCGCTGGCCCATGCCGCCAGCAACACCATCGCCCAGCCGCTGGCCCAGCCAATCAGGAAACGAATCAGGCCATGTAACCACGGACCGCTGACGCAGGCCGAGAGCAGCGTTAAAATCACTGCGCCCCACACGCCCGCCTGTAAACGCCACTCGACGCGGGTGCGCGCACGCATCGCATCAAACGAGCCAAACAGATAGCCGAGATAGTTGAGTGCCGCCACTAGACTGGCGCTGGTGAGCGTCAGTTGATGGTCCTGAATCATCAGCGGAACCTGCGGCGTGAAAGCAAATCGCCCAATCCCCATCGCAACCACTAAACTTAAGAACGCGCTAAGCGCGACACGAAACGCCATACCGACCTCAGAATGTTTTATCACTTGTCACTAGCATGCATGACGTTTAAACTCACGGAAAGTGAATAATACTAACCAAGTTGTTTACGAGAAGAGAATATGGATTTAGTACAGCTCCGCATGTTTTGCTCCGTGGCCGAATCCGGTTCGCTGGCGCGTGCCGCCGAGCAACTCCATCGCGTACCTTCCAATCTCACCACGCGTCTGCGCCAGCTGGAAGATGAAATTGGCGTTGATCTGTTTATTCGTGAGAAGCAACGCATTCGCCTGTCGCCAATGGGCCACAATTTTCTTAACTATGCGCAGCGCATCCTGGCATTGAGCGATGAAGCGCTGAACATGGCGCGCGCCGGTGAGCCGGGCGGTAATTTCGCGCTCGGTTCGATGGAGAGCACCGCCGCGACGCGCCTCCCTGCCCTCCTGGCGGCCTATCACCAGCGTTTTCCCGCCGTGGAACTGTCGCTGATCACCAATACTTCCGGTGAAATCATCGACAAAGTGCGGGAAGGCACGCTGGCCGCCGCGCTGGTGGATGGTCCGGTGGCGCACGACGATCTCAATGGCTGCATTGCCTTTAATGAGCAGATGGTGCTGATCACCAGCCCGGAACATGCGCCGATTGCCAGCGCGCGCGATGTGCAAGGCGACACGCTGTTTGCTTTTCGCAACAGCTGTTCCTACCGCACCAAGCTGGAAGCGTGGTATCGCGAAAGCCAGACCGCGCCGAGCAGCGTGATGGAGATACAGTCTTACCACGCGATGGTGGCGTGTGTGGCCGGCGGCGCGGGCGTGGCGATGATTCCCGCCTCGGTGCTGGCGCAAATGCCAGCCCGCGCCCGCGTGCAGGAGCATGCGTTACCGCCTGCTTACCGCGATACCGCCACCTGGCTGATGTGGCGGCGCGATGCGTTTACACCCAATGTGGAAGCGCTGAAATACTTGATTATTGAACTGTTTGACGATCGCCCGGTTAACGACGAGTTGCGGCATCCGCTGCACGTTGCCGAGTGAGTTTCTGTTTTATCGACATCACGACCATCGGGGCCACTTACCCCGCATCTACAGGAAGAGGGATTGCATGAACATGATTAAAACCCGCGCCGCCGTTGCCTGGGCAGCTGGCGAACCGCTGAAAATCGAAGAAGTGGATCTGATGCCACCGCAAAAAGGTGAAGTGCTGGTGCGCATCGTGGCTACTGGCGTGTGCCACACCGATGCTTACACCTTGTCGGGACAAGATCCGGAAGGCGTATTCCCGGCGATCCTCGGTCACGAAGGCGGCGGCGTGGTGGAAGCGGTGGGTGAAGGCGTGACCAGCGTGGCCGTCGGCGACCACGTGATCCCGCTTTACACCCCAGAGTGCGGCAAGTGTAAGTTCTGTCTCTCGGGCAAAACCAACCTCTGCCAGGCGATTCGCGCCACCCAGGGCAAAGGTTTGATGCCAGACGGCACCACCCGCTTCTTCAAAGACGGCAAGCCGATTTTCCACTACATGGGCACCTCAACCTTCTCTGAATACACCGTGGTACCGGAAATCTCGCTGGCGGTGATCAGCAAAGAAGCGCCTCTGGAAGAAGTGTGCCTGCTGGGCTGCGGCGTCACCACCGGCATGGGCGCGGTGATGAACACGGCCAAAGTAAAAGAAGGCGACACCGTGGCGATCTTCGGCCTCGGCGGTATTGGTTTGTCGGCGATTATCGGCGCGAAGATGGCGAAAGCCGGTCGCATCATCGGTATCGATCTCAACACCAGTAAATTCGATCTGGCGCGCAAACTGGGTGCCACCGATCTGATCAACCCGAAAGATCACGATAAACCGATTCAGGATGTGATCGTTGAACTGACCGACGGCGGCGTCGATTTCTCCTTCGAGTGCATCGGTAACGTTAACGTGATGCGTTCGGCGCTGGAGTGCTGCCACAAAGGTTGGGGCGAATCAGTGATTATCGGCGTGGCTGGCGCGGGCCAGGAGATTTCTACCCGTCCATTCCAGCTGGTGACCGGTCGCGTATGGCGTGGTTCCGCTTTTGGTGGCGTTAAAGGCCGTTCACAGTTGCCGGGCATCGTGCAGGATTACCTCGACGGTAAATTCGCCCTGAACGATTTCATCACCCATAACCTGCCGCTGGAAGAGATTAACGACGCCTTTGATCTGATGCATGAAGGGAAATCTATCCGTACGGTGGTGCATTTTACTAAGTAATCAGGAGACGTTATGGCTTCCACTTTGGAGCTGTTAGAAGAGCATCGCATTTTTGGTGGCTGGCAGCAGCGCTGGCGTCATCAGTCGGCCATGCTGAACTGTCCGATGACCTTCAGCATTTTTCTGCCGCCGCCGCAGAGTGACGCACCGCCGCCAGTGGTGTGGTTTCTCGCCGGATTGACCTGCAGCGATGAGAACTTCACCACCAAAGCCGGCGCCCAGCGCGTGGCTGCGCAGCTGGGTTTGGTGCTGATTATGCCCGACACCAGCCCGCGCGGTGACGATGTGGCGAACGACAGCGGTTACGATCTCGGCCAGGGCGCAGGTTTCTACCTCAACGCCACGCAGCAGCCGTGGGCGGCGAACTTCCGCATGTTCGATTACCTCAGCGCGGAGCTGCCGGAGTTGGTGGCGGATAACTTTAAGCTGAGCGATCGTCAGTCGGTGATGGGTCATTCAATGGGCGGTCACGGTGCGCTGGTGTTGGCATTGCGTCTTGGCGGACGTTTTGCGTCTGCTTCTGCCTTCGCGCCAATCGTCAATCCTACCGAAGTGCCTTGGGGGCAGAAGGCCTTTGCCGCATACCTGGGTGAAGATCGTCAGATGTGGCGTGAATGGGATAGTTGCCTGTTGATGCGTGACGTGGAACAGCGCTTGCCGATTCTGATTGATCAAGGGGATAGCGATCAGTTCCTCGCCGATCAGCTGCGTCCAGAGCGACTGGAAGCGGTGGCGCGTGAGCAAGGCTTCCCGCTGGAGCTACGCATCCAGCCGGGTTATGACCATAGCTACTTCTTTATCGCCAGCTTCGTGGAAGATCATCTGCGTTTCCACGCGAAGCATTTGTTGGTGTGATGGTGCTGGCTGGCCTCTCGGTATGTGCTGGCTGTCCCCCTCCTCGGTCCTCCCCCATAAATGGGGGAGGAAGATGCTGCCACATGTCAGTGAGGAAGCTGCATGTGGCAGCGTCTCCTTCCCCCGCTTGCGGGGGAAGGCCGGGATGGGGGACAGCGTGCACCTGCTTAACTACACCAACGTCTCCGCCAACCCGTCGATCATCACCTGCGGCATGCCGCGTGAGCAGTGCTCGATACGGCCGCGCACGCCATACACCTGCGCAAGCGTCTCCGGCGTAATCACCTGCGACGGCTCGCCGTCCGCCAGCAGATTGCCATCCTTCAGCATCAGCGCGTGATCCGCATGACGCAGCGCGATGTTGATATCGTGCACCACCACCACCGTCACAATATTGCGCAACCGGGTTTCACGACGCACCAGATCCATCACGTGGAACTGGTAGTTAAGATCCAGCGCGCTAAGCGGTTCATCCAGCAGCAGAAGTTCCGGACGGCGAATCAGCGATTGCGCCAGACCCACCAACTGCTTCTGCCCGCCCGAAAGCTGATCGAGATAACGCATGGCTAAATGCGCGATGCCGAGCTGCTCGAGTAGATGCATGATCTCCGCTTCGCTCGAGGCGCTGTGTAAACCACCCGACGCACGCTGCGCCACGATAATCGACTCCAGCACGTGCAGATGCACGCCCGCCGGCAAACTTTGCGGCAGATAAACCACACGCTGCGCCCGGCGCGCAAACGGCTGGCTCATCAGCTCTTCACCGTTCAGCCACAGCTCGCCCTGCCCTTTGCCCAAGCCAGCCAGCGCGCGCAACAGCGTCGATTTGCCGCAGCCGTTGGGGCCAAGCAACACGGTGATTTTGCCCTGCGGCAGCTCCGGCACGTTGAGATCGTCAATCACCTTGCACTTCGGATAACCGGCGGAGAAATGCTTGAGACGTAATCCCTGCTCCATTACACCGTCCCCCGATGACGCAGAATAATGCTGAGGAAGAACGGCACGCCGACCAGCGACGTCACAATTCCCACCGGAATGATCACGCCGGGAATCAGGTTTTTCGACGCCACCGAAGCCAGCGACAGCACCAGCGCACCGACCAGCGCGCTGGCTGGCAGGTAATAGCGGTGATCTTCACCAAACATCATGCGCGCAATGTGCGGCGCGACCAGACCGATGAAACCAATTGGGCCGACAAACGCCACCGCCAGCGCAGAGAGAATACTGATGCGCAGCAGCGTTGCCAGGCGCAGACGGCGCACGTCGATACCAAAACTCACCGCGCGATCTTCGCCGAGGCGCAGCGCGGTCAGCTTCCAGCTGCTGAGCATCGAGAACGGAATCAGGATGGCAAAGGCGGCGGTTAATACGCCGAGCTTTTCCCACGAGGCGCGCGCGAGGCTGCCCATGGTCCAGAACACCAGGCCCTGCAAAGTATCTTCGCTGGCGATGAACTGCATCATTGAGACTAATGCGTTGAAGGTGAACACCAGCGCGATACCAAACAGCACCACGCCAGAGGTCGAAACTTTGGTCCAGCGCGTCACGCCATCCAGCATCAAGGCGGCAAATAGCGCAAACACAAACGCGTTGGCGGAGATAAACCACTGATCCGGCACGCCAGGAATGCCGATACCAAGAACGATGGCCAGCGCCGCACCAAAGGCCGCCGCCGACGAAACGCCGAGCGTAAACGGGCTGGCAAGCGGGTTATTCAGGATGGTTTGCATCTCTGCACCGGCAAGGCCGAGCGAGAAGCCCACCACAACCGCCATCAAGGCGTACGGTAAACGAATATCCCAGACAATCACGCGCGTGCCCGCATCGACCGCATCGGGATGCGTCAGCGTTTGCCATAAGGTGTCGAGGGAGAGCCCAGCCGGGCCGAGGGTGAAATCAAGAATCACTGACGCTAATATCGCCAGCGCCAGCACGCCAATTAACATCAGTCGCTGGCGCAGTACCTGACGATAACGCGTCATGGTGTCGGTTTCGAGGCCGTTTTCCGCCAGCAGCGTGGCGTCGGTGGTACGCATTGTTCTACCCGTTTCTTGTCGAAATCATAACGGCAGCCACAATAGTGCAGGTGATAATAATTATCAATTCAATCTGAGTAACAAAATCCAAAACAATGCGCAATAAATTGCGCCGCTACTACACGTGCACCTTATTCGTAGCGGCGCGATTTATCGCGCAAGGGTATGACTACTCTTTGAACGTCGGGAATTCCATCTCGCTGTATTTCACGAAGCGCGAACCGCGTGTCAGCTTGTAGCCCAACCAAATAATCAGGAACAGCGGCAGACCAATATAGGTTGCGGCCACGCCATACCAATCAATGCGGTCAGCAAGGAACGCCTGATAGTTCTGACCCAGTGTGATGATCAAACACAGAATAAAGGCGAAAATCGGTCCCAGCGGGAAGAAGCCCGAACGGTACGGCAAATCGGCCAGGTTGTGACCCTGAGCGATATAACCGCGACGGAAACGGTAATGGCTAATGGCGATACCCAACCAGGCAATAAAACCGGTCATGCCTGAGGTGTTCAGTAGCCACAGGTAAACTTCCTGGTTACCAAATTTCGAGCTCAGGAAGCACAATCCCGCCACCACGGTGGTAGCAATCAGCGCGTTACGCGGCACGCCACCTTTCGACAGCTTGCCGAAAATGCGTGGCGCTTTACCTTCGCGTGCCAGGTTGAACAGCATACGCGTTGAGGCGTACATGCCGGAGTTACCCGCCGACAGTACCGCCGTCAGAATCACTGCGTTCATTACCGCTGCGGCTGACAGCAGACCGGCATTCTGGAACACCAGCGTGAACGGGCTGATGGCGATATCGGTGACATCGTTATGCAGCAGCTTCGGATCGGTGTACGGCAGAATCAGGCTAATGATCAGAATAGCGAAGATATAGAACAGCAGAATTCGCCAGAATACCTGACGCACCGCACGCGGAATGTTCTTCGCCGGATCCTCAGATTCACCGGCCGCGATACCGATCAGCTCGGTGCCCTGGAAGGAGAAGCCAACGATCATCGCCACGCCTATCATCGCGGCAAAACCACCGGCGAACGGCGCTTCGCCCACGGTCCAGTTATGCCAGCCGGCGTTTTCTGCGCCGCGCATGATGCCGGTGATCATCAACACGCCAACCACAATAAAGATGATGACGGTGGTCACTTTGATCAGCGAGAACCAATATTCCGCTTCGCCGAAGCCTTTGACTGAGATGTAGTTGAGCAGGAACATCAGGCCAAGGAACAGTGCGCTCCAGATCCAGCCGGGCGTGTCCGGGAACCAGTAGTTCATGACGAGCTGCGAGGCGACGAGGTCAACGGCGATGGTCACCGCCCAGTTGTACCAATAGTTCCAGCCCAGCGCGAAGCCGAAGCCTTCTTCAACATATTTTGAACCGTAGGTGGAGAAGGAGCCAGAAACCGGCATAAAGGCCGCGAGTTCGCCGAGGCTGGTCATCAGGAAGTAAACCATCAGGCCGATGAGCGCATAGGAGAGCAGCGCGCCGCCGGGTCCGGCCTGAGAAATGGTGGCACCCGAGGCGACAAACAGGCCGGTACCGATGGAACCACCAATGGCGATCATGGTGAGATGACGCGCTTTTAATTCACGGCGCAATCCAGGTTGTTGTGTTGTTTTTGAGTCATTATGCATGTGTAAACGCTATGCTGGATAAAAATGAGGCGAGATTGTAGCAGCTAGCCCCAAGCTGTATAGCATTCACGTCGGGTTATTAGTTACCTTCATGATCGGCCGGGAATTATTAGCCGCAGCGTGATCAGCGCTGTGATTATTCACGGCAATACGACAGGAAACGGCTCAACGCTTTGGACACATGCTTCTGTCGATGATGGATGCGATACAGCGTGCGCGTCAGGCGCGTCAATGGGATCGCGACTTCCACCAGCGTGCCGGCTTCCAGCAGATCCTCAATCACCCGCCGCGACAAACAGCTGATGCCCATGCCGTGACGCACCGCGTGTTTAATCGCCTCTGAATTGCCTAACTCCATGCCGAGCTGAAACTGTGGCAGATGCGACAGCAGCAGATAATCAACGATCTCGCGCGTGCCTGAACCGCGCTCGCGTAGAATCCACGGCGCGGCGGCGAGCGCTTCCAGCGTAATCGGCTGCTGCAGGATGGCGGCATCCGGCGCGGCAAACACCACCAGCTCATCTTCCAGCCACGGCTCGCTGATAATATCCAGCTCGTGGCACGGACCTTCGATCAAACCGATATCGACGCGAAAATCCGCCACCGCATTAATCGCATCCTGACTGTTGCCGACGCTCAGCTCCAGCGGCAACGCGGGGAAATCGCGGCGATAGGCGGCGATCATGCCCGGCAGCAGGTAATTACCAATGGTGCTGCTGGCGAACAGGCGAATCGCCCCGTTATCTTCCTTAAACAGCTGTTCGATTTCGCCCGCCTGCTCCATCAAACCCACGGCGCGCGGATAGAGTAAACGGCCATGCTCATTCACCACCAGCCGCTTACCAACGCGGTCAAACAGCTGCACACCGAGTTGGTTTTCCAAATCTGCTAACGCGGCGCTCACCGCCGACTGCGACAGCGCCAGCACCTGCGAGGCCTGCGTCGTCGAGCCGCTCTTCAGCACTTCGGTAAACACTTCAATCTGGCGCAACGTGATGTGCATGCGGTTTCCTTTATATTACTTATTCTGGTTAATTATAAATATATTATCAATTTTACTTTTATACCAGCGCAGCGCAGGCTTAGCAAAGAACAGCATGAGATAAGCACACGGCATAAATCATCGCACATTCCGTAGCGGCGCGATTTATCGCGCAATAAATTGCGCCGCTACGGAATGTGCGCTCTTTAATTGTGGTTTTCGTCCGAACCACCGCCGTCCAGCGAGGAGAAAAGTATGGCTGAGTTAAGCGTGAATAAAACCCCGTTTCATCTACATCACTGGCTGCCGGGTTTGCTGTTGACCGTGGCGATTGCCGGTACCGCGGCGTGGTTAAGCAATCAGTCTTGGTTGGCCGGGGCCGGATTCGGTGCGCTGACGTTAGCGATTATTTTGGGCATCGTGCTCGGTAACACCCTTTATCCGCAGATGGCCGGCGCCTGTGACAGCGGCGTAATGCTGGCGAAACAGCGCTTGCTGCGCCTCGGCATCATCCTGTATGGCTTTCGTATTACCGTGCAGCAGATTGCTGATGTCGGTCTTAGCGGCGTATTGATTGATGTGATGGTTCTCAGCTCCACTTTCCTGCTGACCTGTTTTATCGGCATTCGTCTGCTGAAGATGGATCGCGAAACCGTGTGGCTGATTGGGGCGGGCAGCAGCATTTGTGGCGCGGCGGCGGTGCTGGCGAGTGAACCTATCGTTAAGGCTGCGCCGTCAAAAGTGGCGGTGGCTGTTGCGACTGTGGTGCTGTTTGGTACCCTCGGTATCGTCCTCTATCCGCTGCTGTGGTCGCTGCTACCAACAGTTAGCGCGGAACATTTCGGTATCTTCACGGGTTCGACGTTGCATGAAGTGGCGCAGGTTGTCGCGGCAGGACACGCGATGGGTGCCGAGGCCGAAAACACCGCCGTGATTGCCAAAATGCTGCGCGTGATGATGTTAGCGCCCTTCTTGCTGATGCTGGGAAGCTGGCTGAAACGTCAGCGTAGCCACAACGCACAGCAACAAGCGATTAGTTTTCCCTGGTTCGCGCTGCTGTTTATTGTGGTGGCGCTGTTTAACTCGCTGCATCTGCTGCCTGCCAATATTGTTAGCACGCTGAATCAGCTGGCCAATCTGCTGCTGGCGATGGCGATGGCCGCGCTGGGTTTGACTACGCGCTTCAGCGCCCTGAAACAGGCTGGCTGTAAACCCTTGCTGCTGGGATTGGTGATGTTTGGCTGGTTAATTCTCGGCGGCGGAGCACTCAATGTGCTGGTGCAACATTTCATGGCGTAACCGCATCCGCTATGATGGGCAGCTTTGCAGCAGCAATCGCCCAATCAGGAGAGCGGCATGAAATATATCGGCGCACACGTCAGTGCATCAGGCGGCGTGGACCAGGCAGTTATCCGTGCCCACGAACTCGAAGCCACAGCCTTTGCGCTGTTCACCAAAAATCAGCGCCAGTGGAAAGCCGCACCGCTGTCAGGAGAAGTGATCGATGCGTTTAAAACCGCCTGCGATCGTTACAACTTCACCTCCGCGCAGATTCTGCCGCATGATAGCTATCTGATTAACCTCGGCCATCCGATGATGGAAGCGCTGGAGAAATCGCGCGAGGCTTTCCTCGATGAGATGCAGCGTGCCGAGCAGTTGGGTTTGACCTTGCTGAACTTCCATCCGGGCAGCCATCTGAAGCAGATTGAAGAAGAAGCCTGCCTGAAGCGTATCGCCGAATCGATCAACATCGCGCTGGATAAAACCAGCAGCGTGGTGGCGGTGATCGAAAACACCGCCGGTCAGGGCAGCAATCTCGGTTTCCGCTTCGAGCACCTCGCCACTATTATTGAGCACGTGGAAGATAAGTCGCGCGTTGGCGTGTGCATTGATACCTGCCACGCCTTTGCGGGCGGTTACGACCTGCGTACCGAAGAAGCCTGCGCCGAGACCTTCAGCGACTTTGAGCGCATCGTTGGTTTCCAGTATCTGCGCGGTATGCACCTGAATGATGCCAAGAGCACGCTGGGCAGTCGCGTCGACCGCCATCACAGTCTGGGTGAAGGCAATATCGGTAAAACCGCGTTTAGCTGGCTGATGAAAGATAAACGTTTTGACGGCATTCCCATGATTCTGGAAACCATTAATCCGGATATCTGGAAGGATGAGATTGCATGGTTGAAGTCGGAGCAGCAGGGTTAATTATCTGATTAAACAAAAGGGAGCCGCAGCTCCCTTTTTTATGTGTGACGAAGATTACGCGGCTTTAACCAGCTCTTCTTCCGGTCTTTTCAGGATGGCGTAGCCAAGTCCCGCTACCGCAGTACCAATCACAATCGCCAGCAGATAACCCAATACTGGGGTAATCGCGCCTGGAATCAGCAGGACGAACAGACCACCGTGCGGTGCCATCAGTTTCGCGCCAATCGCCATGGAAATCGCACCGGTTACCGCGCCGCCAATGATACAGCACGGCAGCACACGCATTGGATCACGCGCCGCGAACGGAATCGCACCTTCAGAGATGAAGCACAGCCCGAGCACCAGCGCCGCTTTACCACCTTCCTGCTGACCTTTGTTGAACTTACGACGCGCAACCAGCGTCGCCAGGCCCATCGCCAGCGGTGGCACCATTCCGGCTGCCATAATGGCCGCCATCGGTGCGTAGGTTTGTGAACTCAGCAGACCAACACCAAACGCATAGGCCACTTTGTTCACCGGACCGCCCATGTCGGTACACATCATGCCACCGAGAATCGCGCCCAGCAGCACTGCGTTCGCGGTACCCATATTGGCCAGCCAGGTTGTCAGGCCAGTCATGATGCCCGCCACCGGCTTACCTACCACGTAAATCATCAGCAAACCGGTAATTAAACTCGCCACCAGCGGAATGATTAGAATCGGCTTCAGCGCTTCCATACTCTGCGGCAGTTTCACTTTGCTGCTGAGCATCTTCGCGGCGTAACCGGCAATGAAACCGGCGATGATACCGCCCAGGAAACCGGCGTTAATGCTGGTGGCGATCATACCGCCAATCAAACCAGGCGTCAGACCCGGACGATCCGCAATCGAGAAGGCAATGAAACCGGCTAACACCGGCACCATCAGCGCGAAGGCGCTGCCGCCACCGATCTGCATCAGTGCCGCCGCTAAGGTGCCCGGCTCTTTAAATGCGGTGATACCAAAGGCAAATGACAGCGCGATGCTCAAACCACCGGCAACCACCATCGGCAGCATGTACGAAACGCCAGTCAGCAGGTGACGATAGGCACCGGCTTTCTCTTTGCTGTCGCCCTGTGCGCTGGCAGCCTGATTGCCGCTCGGCTGATAGGTTTTCGCTTCGGCCTGCGCTTTATCCAGCTCCTGCGCAGTTTTCTTCAGCGCCAGACTGGTTGAGGTGCGGTACATCGGCTTACCGGCAAATTTCGCCAGATCCACATCGATATCAGCCGCGACGATCACCAGATCGGCCGCCGCCACTTCTTCTGGTGTAATCGCGTTGCCTGCGCCCACAGAACCACGGGTTTCAACTTTCACCCACCAGCCACGCTTGGTCGCTTCGGCCTGAATAGCTTCAGCAGCCATAAAGGTATGCGCCACGCCGGTTGGGCAGGCGGTCACCGCCACGATGCGTTTCTGAGCAGCGCTCTGCGCAGCTACTGGCGCGGCAGCGGTTGCAGCAGCAGGCTGCCAGGTTTTGGCACTCGCTTTGGCTTGATTGATTGCCGCCAGCGGATCGCGCAGCGCTTGCTGCACATCAACCAGCGCCAGCGATTTACCGGCCAGCTCTGCGTCCTGCGGCACATTGTGACCAGCAACCAGCACCAGTTCTGCTTCGGCGGCATTATCGGTCAGCGTCAGGCCAGCTTGTGCCGCCGTCGCGCGTAAACGTTCCAGCGCCAGATGTCCTGACGCCAGTCCCAGTAAAGAATCTTTTATCAGCAGCGTTTTCATTATCGCTCTCCTGCTGTTAGTTAACGGGTTGTAAGTCGACGCGCGCCATCATCGCGGCCAACTGGGTACGATCTTTCACGCCAACGTTGCTTTGGCTGACGGCCATCGCCGCCACTGCCGTCGCCAGACGCAGCGTGTGCTCGCTGGATTCACGCATCAGCAAGCCGTAAATCAGGCCGCCGACCATCGAATCGCCGGCACCGACGGTGCTGACCACTTCGCAGGCAGGCGGTTTGGCGATCCATTCGCCGGAGGCATTCACCCACAGCGCACCTTCCGCACCGAGAGAAATCACTACGTGCGCAATACCTTGCTCACGCAGTTCATGTGCAGCACCGATCACGTCCTGCAGCGCAGGCAGTTTGCGACCAGCCCAAATCTCCAGCTCGCGGCGGTTCGGTTTCACCAGCCACGGCGCGGCTTTCAGACCGGCGACCAGCGCTTCGCGGCTGCTGTCGAAGATGATGCACGGGCACAGCGTGCGCAGATCGCTCATCCATTTGGTGAAGGCTTCTGGCGCCACGCCGGCTGGCAGGCTGCCGCTGACGCACACCATGTCGAACTGGCCGAGCCAGGTGAGAGAATCGGCGGTGAAGCGCTCCCAATCCTGCGCGGTGACCTCAAAGCCAGAGAAATTCAGGTCGGTCACATCGCCGTCTTTTTCGGTCAGCTTAACGTTAATACGCGTACGGCCCTGCACCACCTGAAAACGGTTGGCGATGCCGAGTTCGCTGAACAGCTGCTGAAAGCCGTCCTGATTCTCTTTGCCGAGGAAACCGCCGACGGTGACATCAATACCGAGATCCTTCAGCACTTTGGCAACGTTGATGCCTTTACCCGCCGCGTGCAGGCCGGTGGTTTTCACCAGGTTGACTTCGCCGCGCTCAATTTCTGGCGTGTATCCGACCAGATCGTAAGCCGGGTTTAAGGTAATTGTTGCGACACGACGGCTCATGCAACCCCCTCGCCTAAACCAGAATTGATCGCTTCTTCAATTGCGTTCAGCGCCTGCTGTGCATCTTCGCCGCTGGCGGTAAAGCGCAGGCGATGGCCTTTTTTCACACCGAGCGCAACGACTTTCATCAGGCTGCGGCCGTTAGCAGGCTTACCGCTGCCATCGAGATTAGTTACGGTGATGTCGCTGTTGAACTGTTTGATGACGGTCACCAGCGCCGTGCCCGGACGCGCGTGCAGACCGTGTTCGTTGCGGATGGTGAATTCAGCGGTCAGCAGCTCGGCAGCTTCATCGACTTCGCTGGTCAGCAGCGCCAGAATACCGGCGGCATCGGCCTTCAGCAGACGTTCAGCTTTGTTGCTGAGCAGCAGGTTGCTGAGATAGCCCAGCACTTCCAGCGGACGCTGATCGTTAGCCGCCACGGTCAGCAGCAGCGCGACGTTTTCGCCCTGATGCTGGAATGGCGCAGCCGCGCGGCTTACGGCCACTGCGCTGCCGAGATTGCCGTTGGCGCTGTCGCTCAGCCAGATGCCCTGACCAAGGCTCAGCGGGGCGCGGGAAATCACGTCAGCAATAAATGACGCGTCCACCGCGCCTGCAGCCTGCAGACGTCCGGCGTTCAGTGCCTGTAACGTGATTAAATCGCTGGCCGCCACATCAACGGCAATCAGCGAGGTATCGAATTTGAATTCTGCCGCCTGGTTTTCGCCCATCAGCAGCGCACGCAGATCTTCCGCCGAGGCGGTTTTTAGCTGTTCAGCAATGCTGTCATCACTTAATACGTGAGTGAGCTGGCGCAGCAACGCGAGGTGTTCATCCGATTTAGCGGCAATACCGATCGCCACATACGCCGTTTGCCCTTCGCCCCAATCCACGCCCTGCGGGAACTGATAAACCTGGACACCGGTTTTCAGCACCAGGTCGCGGGTGTCGGTGGTGCCGTGCGGAATGGCGATGCCGTTACCCAGGAAAGTGGTGGTTTGCTGTTCGCGCGCCAGCATGCCGTTAACGTAGCCTTCGGCCACATTGCCTGCAGCGGTTAACGCAGCGGCAACCTGACGAATGGCCTCTTCTTTATTCTGTGCGCTAGCACCGGTATGAATGGCCTGAACTTCGAGCTGGAACATATCTCTCCTCGCTTGCTGTATTGAATCGTTTCAGCTAGATGGTGAAAAAATCTGCTGTGCATCGCGGACTTAGCCGGAGTGACAACGCTGAAACGTTTCAGGGAATATGGTACAGCCACGTACAGCAGGCAAGAAAATGCGCGATCTGAGTAGCAGATTTTTGACGTTCCGCACACTTCATGTTGGATTTAAGATTTTTACCGGCAGGCAGGCTGATGCTTTTGCTGTACAGACCAACGGCATTAAGTCCAATTCTTCAGCTAAGCGTCAGCAGTGCTTCAGGGCGCCGTCTCGGCTTCCAGTTTAAGCAGAAATGTCATGGCGCTATCACGGCTGCTGCCGCACATTTCGGCGCTGGGCTGTAAGCCGGCACAGACCGCCGGACGCAGCGGTGAACCAAAGATTTTGCAACGCTGTTGCTCATCAAGCTGCACGCAACGCGTGTTGGCCGGCTTGCCGTGCGGCATGCCAGGAATCGGGGACGAGATTGAGGGGGCTGTGCAACAGGCACCGCACTGGTCACGACAAAACATCATGCGCTCCTGCAGACAATTCGCCGCGACAATAACAGTCCCAGACCGCGAATGCCATGCACCGGCAACAATTTTACATTGGCTGACTTGCCAGTTTTTCGCCGCGCGAGTAACGTGACGCGCATTAACCTCCTGTCAGCGAGAAAACCACCATGCCAAAGGCAAATGAAATCAAAAAAGGGATGGCTGTCACCTGGAACGGCAAACTGTTGCTGGTGAAAGACATTGATGTACAGAGCCCAAGTGCTCGCGGTGCCGCGACGCTCTATAAAATGCGTTTTACCGATGTCCGCACCGGCCTGAAAGTGGAAGAGCGCTTCAAAGGCGACGATATTATTGACGCCATTTCGCTTAGCCGCCGCGCCGTCACCTTCTCTTATATAGATGGTGATGAGTATGTGTTTATGGATGACGAAGACTACACGCCGTACAACTTCAAAAAAGAGCAAATTGAAGAAGAGCTACTGTTTATTCCTGAAGGTGGCATTCCCGGCATTCAGGTGCTGACGATGGATGGCCAGGTCTTGGCGCTTGAACTGCCACAAACCGTCGATATGGAAATTGTTGATACCTCGCCGGGCATTAAAGGCGCCTCCGCCAGCGCTCGATCCAAACCCGCAGGCATGAGCACCGGCTTATCCATTCAGGTACCGGAATACCTGAGCAATGGCGATCGCATCCGCATTCATATTGCGGAACGTCGTTATATGGGACGCGCTGATTCATAACGTGCTTCCGTCCGGCGGCCGGTGATTGTTATAGTATAACAAGGCCGTGCGCGCCGGATGCCTCTCATCCACGCGCGATTTATTCTCTTTTTTTGGGAGCCCTTTTGTGACGCGCGTAAACCTCATCACCGGATTTCTCGGCAGCGGAAAAACCACCACTCTGCTGCATCTGTTAGCCAATAAACCCGCCGATGAAAACTGGGCGATTCTGGTCAACGAATTTGGCGAAATTGGCATCGACGGCGCACTGCTCGCCGATCGCGGTGCCACGCTGAAAGAGATTCCCGGCGGCTGCATGTGCTGCGTTAACGGCTTGCCGCTGCAGGTTGGGCTGAACATGCTGCTAAAACAGGCTAAACCCGATCGTCTGATTATCGAACCTACCGGCCTTGGCCATCCCAAACAGCTGCTGAATATGCTGCGTGCTGCCGTTTATCAACCCTGGATTCAGGTGGATGCCACCTTAACGCTGCTCGATCCGCGCCAGCTTGCCGACGCACGCGTAGTGGAGAATGAGAATTTCCGCGATCAGCTGGTGGCGGCCGATATCATCGTGGCGAATAAAAGCGATCGCTGGAGCGATAATGATCGTCAGCGTTTGCAGGATTGGCAACAGCAATTTTTGGGCGAACGTCAGCTGGTGGAAGTGGCGTGGGGACACATCGATCCCGCGCTGTTGACTCAACCCGCCTTGGCGGATCGTGCGGTTCCCGATGCAGCACATCACCACCAGAATTCACGTCCACAAGGCCTGGCCGCACTGAAACTGGATGGCCAGGCGCGCTGGCGTCGTGCGCTAAATGAAGGCCAGGGCTATGCTTCCTGTGGCTGGATTTTCGATGGTGAAACCGTGTTTGATGCGATCAAAGCGCTAGAGTGGGCAAGGCATGCGCCGGTTGATCGCGTTAAAGGTGTGTTGCGCACTGCCGATGGTTTAGTGAATATCAATCGCCAGGGCGACGATTTGTTTATAGAAACCCGCCCTACCACACCGCCTGATAGCCGCATCGAATTGATTCATCATCAGCCTGCTGACTGGAACCTTTTGCAGACCGCTTTGTTGAAGATTCGTTTAAATTAGATGCGTTAGGTTGCCCCGTTGTTTTCACTTTGAGTCTATTTTCTATGCGCGCTTCTCGATTAGTCACCATCCTGCTGCTGAATGCACTGGGTGTGATGCTTTTCCTTTCATGGTACCTGCCGCCGGATCACGGGTTCTGGTTTGGTATCGATAAAGCCATCTTTTATGGCTTCAATGACCAGATGGTTGATCATCACGGTTTCGCACTGTTAGTGGCCATCACTAACTTCCGCGGTTTCGATGTGGTTTCGCTGTTGGCTATGGGTTTGCTCTATTTAAGCTACTGGCGCCGCGAGACACCGCAAGGTCGCCGCCGTTTGCTGGCCATTGGCATCACGATGCTGCTGAGCGCGGTAGTACTGAACCAGCTCGGTCATCTGCTGCCGGTACAGCACTCCAGCCCAACGCTGTTCTTTGAGAATGTGCATCGCGTAAGCGAACTGACCGGCATCCCGGCCAAAGATGCCTCGAAAGATAGCTTCCCTGGCGACCACGGCATGATGCTGATGATCTTCACCTGCTTTATGTGGCGCTATTTCGGCTTCCGCGCGTTTCTGGTGGGGTTGATGATTACCGTGGTGTTTGCTCTGCCACGTGTGATGGCGGGTGCGCACTGGTTTACTGATATCGCTGTGGGTTCGTTGTCAGTGGTGCTGGTTGGCATGAGCTGGTGCCTGTTAACGCCCTTCAGCGACAAGCTGGTGAATTGGCTGAACCGTTCGTTGCCGGGCAAATATAAGCCGCGCACGTAATTGTTAAGCGCGAGTGATCATAGAACAAAAAGTCAGTCGCTCGCGCTTATTTAAAACCTGAATAAACTATTAGCAAACTAACATTATTCAGGTAAAAGAAAAGATTATGATGAAAAACGCGGAACAATAGCCTTAATCCTAAGTTGTCCAGCCCGAACCCTCTTAAAATCGGCCTTAGCGCCAGAATTACCCCCTTATTGCACCGCTGTTTGGCTATTAAATCGCTGCCAATTGTTGATAAAGTCGCCATTGTGTTACAGATTGATTTCACATCGAAAAAACCTTTGAATATTTATATAAAAGCACTCGCCACGCGGTCTGTAATCGGTTAACCTCAAATCCGATTAGTAAGCAACAGCATAAAATGCGGTGCTGAAAGCGACAAAAATGTGTGCATTAACACATTTTAGTAATTAAGGATTTGTCTTAGACGGTCGTACTTATTAATCTCAACCCGTTTTGTCATCTGGCTGACGACATTCTGTCGTAAGGAAATCGAAGGAAAACACGTACAATGGTCAAGTCTCAACCAATTCTGAGATACCTCAGGCGGATCATTCCCGCGGTAGCACTCGCAACACTTTTATCAGCATGTAGCAGTACCCATAACGGTCAGAACGCGAATAACGAGAATCATGAAGTTAACAACCAGAATGGTTTTTTACTTCAAGCGTCTCAGGACGAATTTGAACAGATGGTGCAGAACGTGGACGTTAAGTCCCGCATCATGGAACAGTACAGTGACTGGAAAGGTGTACGTTATCGCTTAGGCGGCGACACCAAACGCGGCATTGATTGTTCTGCTTTTGTTCAGCGCACCTTTCGCGAGCAGTTCGGTTTAGATTTGCCACGCTCAACGTCTGAACAGCAAGACACCGGCAAAGAGATTTCACGCAATAAATTGCGCGCAGGTGACTTAGTGCTGTTCCGCGCCGGTTCTACCGGTCGCCACGTGGGCATCTATCTTGGCAACGATAACTTTGTTCACGCGTCCACCAGCAGTGGCGTAATGATTTCCAACCTGAATGACAGTTATTGGAAAAATCGTTACCGCGAAGCGCGTCGGGTTCTTGCTAAAAACCCAAGCTAACGTACTTCTTTGATGATCCTCTCAGCCAGAGAATCAGAAACGCTGCCCCGGCAGCGTTTTTTTTCGCCCGTAGTTTTTAACTCAAATCCAACCGATAAAAAGTAATTGAGAATCAAAAATATAACGAGACATTCTTCGCGCTCTCGTTATATTCTCGTTGACTTCCTGATACCCAGATATTGCGCTGCAGACACCGTTATCACCGTGGCTGCGGTCTGAAGTGGGTAGTGACCAAACGATAAACATAATAAAAAATGGCAAGACAAGGGGAATGCACTCCATGCCACTGTCAGGGACATTAAAACACCACCGCAGTTATTCACGCCGTATCGCCTGGCATAGTGCGATTATCGGCGCGGCATTCTTTCTGCTTTTTGTCACCGTGCTATTAACACTCACCTGGCAAAAACGTGTACAACAACACGAACAGCTTCTGGCACACAGCCGCGACGATTTACAACAGGTGATAGCAAGCCTGGTCGATACACTTTATCCCTTACAGCAATACACCCAGTTAGCCTGCAACAACGTCAGTCGTGAGCTCACTTCTCGCGCCGCCTTTGCCGGTAATATCCGCGCCATCCTGCTGGTGCGTGATGGCAACGCTTACTGCTCTTCTGCCACCGGCGCTTTTCTGATGCCAGCCAACGATATTTCTCCTGAGTCTGAACTGGAACGCGATCGCGATATGCGCTTGCTGGAAGGCACGCCATTGCTACCGAAGAAACCGGCGCTGGTGCTATGGGTGAAAAATCCAGGTTCAGCCGAGACCGGCCTTTTCGCCACCATGAACATCAGCCTGACGCCTTATCAGCTGCTGGCCTCTTATCATCCCGAAATCACTGGCATGGCGCTGGTGGTCGGCAACAAAGCGCTGTTGAGCGGCAGCAACAACGTGGTACGCGCGAGTGATTTACCGGCATCGCTACATGAAATAGCCTTTAATAACAGCGATCTACGATTCGTGCTGTTTGGCACCACCTTAGCGCCACGCGATTACTCACTGACGTTGCTGACCGGCATACTCTTCTCACTGCTGATTTCCGCGCTAAGCGGGTTATTGCTGACGCGACATCAGCGGCCGGGCAAAGAGATCATGCAGGGCATTAAACGTGGCCAGTTTCATGTTGAATACCAGCCGCTGGTCACTGCGCACGATGGACAACCCTACGGCGTGGAAGCGCTGCTGCGCTGGACGCATCCCACTGAAGGCATGATTCCGCCGGATGCCTTTATCAGCTACGCCGAAGCGCAAAACCTGATTATTCCGCTCACTCAGCATCTGTTCACGCTGGTGGCGCGCGATGCCCAGTTTCTCTATAAACAGCTGCCGCGCGGCACGCGCCTGAGCCTCAATCTCTCGCCGCTGCATCTCGCCTCAGAGAGCTTCCGGCGCGATGTCCAGGCATGGATTAACATCATGCCTACCGATCACTTCAACTATGTGTTTGAAATTACCGAACGCAGCATGGTCGGTGAAAAAAGCGCGGGAGAAATCTTCGCCTGGCTACATGAGAACAATTTTAAAATAGCGATTGATGATTTCGGCACTGGGCATAGCGCGCTGATCTATCTGGAAAAATATCCGTTCGATTACCTGAAAATCGATCGCGGCTTTGTGCAAAGCATTGGTACAGAAACTGTCACCTCACCGGTGCTTGATGCAGTGCTGCTGCTGGCAAAAAAACTCAATCTCAAAACCGTGGCTGAAGGGGTCGAAACGGGCGATCAGGCGGCGTGGCTGGTGAATCGCGGCGTGACGCATTTGCAGGGCTATCTGTTTAGTCGTCCGTTACGCCCCGAAAACCTCGTCAGCTATTATCAACGCCAGCGCGCGCTGAGTTAACATCACGCGAACCCCATGAAACTGCTACCATAAAGTGCGGAACACCACAGGAGATCGCCCCACTTATGCTGCTGCGTCTTGTCACAGCGTTGTTCATTTGTAGCGCCATTGCGCCGCTGCATGCCGCCACCATCAATGAAAGCTATGCCTTCGCTAAACTGGGCGAGCCGAAATATGCGGTGAATTTCACTCACTACGATTACGCCAATCCCGCCGCGCCCAAAGGCGGCAAAATCACGCTGGCGGTGGTGGGCACCTACGACAACTTCAACCGTTTCGCCTCGCGCGGCAATCCCGGCATCGGTACCGATACGCTGTATGACGGCTTGTTCACCACCTCCGATGATGAACCTGGCAGCTACTATCCGCTGATCGCGGAATCAGCGCGCTATCCCGACGACTATCGCTGGATGGAAGTGTCGATCAATCCTCATGCACAGTTTCAGGACGGAACACCGATTACCGCGCAGGATGTGGCTTTCACCTTCCAGAAATTCATGACGGAAGGTGTGCCGCAGTTCCGCGTGGCGTTTCGTGACGTGCAAGTGAAAGCGCTAAACCGTCTCACCGTGCGTATCGATATGCCGAAACCGGACAAAGATCGGATTCTCAGCTGGCTAACGCTGCCGGTCATCCCGGAAAAATTCTGGCAAAACAAAAAGTTTAACGAGCCGATTGGTTATCCGCCGCTGGCCAGCGGGCCTTATCGCGTCACCTCCTATAAATCGGGTCAGTTTATCCAGTACAGCCGGGTGAAAGATTACTGGGCCGCCAATCTGCCGGTGAATCGCGGGCGTTTTAACTTCGATACTTTGCGTTATGACTATTATCTTGATGACAACGTGGCGTTTGAGGCCTTTAAAGCCGGCGCTTACGATTTGCGCGAAGAGAGTTCAGCGAAGAAATGGGCGACACAATATCGCGGCCGCAACTTTGACAGTCACGCCATCGTCAAATCGACCATTCCCAACACCGTTTCCACCGACACGCAATGGCTGGCATTTAACAACGAAAAACCGCTGTTCGCCGATCGTCGCGTACGTGAAGCCATCACGCTGGCGTTCGATTTCGAGTGGATGAACAAAGCCTTGTTCTATGGCGCTTATAAACGCACGCGCAGCTATTTCCAGAACACTGAATATGCAGCGCTTGGCTATCCCAAAGCCGAGCAGTTGATCCTGCTGGCGCCCTACAAAGCGCAGCTGCCGCCCGAAGTGTTCAACAATGAGTATGCCCCGCCACGTTCTGACGGCAGCGGTTTCGATCGCGGCAACCTGTTGCAAGCCATGAACTTGCTGAAAGCGGCGGGTTGGGAAATCAGAAATCAGCAATTGGTGAATGTGAAATCCGGCCAGCCGTTCCGTTTCGAATTACTGATGCGCAGCGGTACGCAAAACGACTGGGCGTTGCCGTTCCAGCACAGTTTGCAGCGGCTTGGCATCCAGGTCTCGCTGCGCCAGATTGACAGCTCGCAATATCTCCGCCGTATGCGCGAAGGCGACTACGACATGATCCCATCGCTCTATTACGCCATGCCATGGCCCTCGACCAGCTTGCAAACGATCTGGCAATCTCAATTCATTGACTCTTCCTGGAACAGGCCGCGCGTGAAAGATCCCATCGTCGACCATTTTGTGCAGCAGATCGTTGAGCATCAGGGCGATGAGAAAGCGCTGCTGCCGCTCGGCCAGGCGCTGGATCGCATCCTGCTGTGGAATGCCTACATGATTCCGATGTGGTACAGCGCGGAAGATCGCATGGCGTATTGGGACAAGTTTTCCCATCCCGAGATTAAACCCGCGTTTGCTACCGGTCTGGAAAACTGGTGGTACGATGTGAACAAAGCCGGGCGATTGCCGGCCAATCGACGCTGAGGAGCACGGTTTGGCAGCCTATTTTCTTCGCAGGTTACTGCTGATCATCCCGACACTTTGGGCGATCATCACCCTGAACTTCTTTATTGTGCAGATTGCGCCGGGCGGCCCGGTGGATCAGGCGTTAGCCAATGTGCAGTTTGGTCACAGCACCGGCATTCCTGGCTCAGGCGGCGGCGACAGCGGCGCGCGCGGTGCGCTGATGCGTGACAATCCCGGCGACAGCCAATATCGCGGCGCTCGCGGACTCGATCCGGAAGTGATCGCGGAAATTAAGCATCGCTATGGCTTCGATAAACCGCTGCTGCAGCGTTACGGTGAAATGCTGTGGAACTATATCCGTTTTGATTTCGGCGACAGCCTGTTCCGCAGCGCATCGGTGCTGCAGTTGATCAAAGAGAGTTTGCCGGTCTCCGTCAGTTTGGGATTGTGGAGCACCTTGATCATTTATCTGGTGTCGATTCCGCTGGGCATCAAAAAAGCGGTGCGTAACGGCAGCGCTTTCGATATCTGGAGCAGCACTTTTATCATCATTGGCTATTCGATCCCGGCATTCCTGTTCGGCATCATGCTGATTGTGCTATTCGCCGGCGGCAGCTATTTCGACTGGTTCCCGCTGCGCGGCCTGACGTCACCGCAGTTTGATGCGCTGCCGTGGTACAGCAAAATCAGCGATTACCTATGGCACATCACGCTGCCGGTGCTGGCTACGGTGATTGGCGGTTTCGCCACGCTGACCATGCTGACTAAAAACTCGTTCCTTGATGAGATCCGCAAACAATATGTGGTCACCGCACGCGCCAAAGGGCTGGATGAGAAGCGCGTGCTGTACGGCCACGTGTTCCGCAACGCCATGCTGCTGGTGATCGCCGGTTTCCCCGCCACCTTTATCAGCATGTTTTTCACCAGCTCGGTGTTGATAGAGGTGATGTTCTCACTCAATGGTTTGGGCCTGCTCGGCTATGACGCCACTATTCAGCGCGACTATCCGGTGATGTTCGGCACGCTCTATATCTTCACCTTGATTGGCCTGCTGATGAACATTCTTAGCGATCTGACCTACACGCTGGTCGATCCGCGCATTGATTTTGAGGGACGCTAATGCGCTTATCTCCGGTTAACCAGCAGCGCTGGCAGCGTTTTCGCCATAACCGACGCGGTTACTGGTCGCTGTGGATTTTCCTGATCATTTTTGTTCTGTCACTGGGCGCTGAGCTGCTGGCTAACGACAAACCGCTGCTGGTGCATTATCAGCAGCGCTGGTATGTGCCGCTGCTATTCAACTACAGCGAAAGTGATTACGGCGGTGATTTCTCTACGCCTGCCGATTATCAGGATCCCTGGCTGAAGCAGCGCATCGATCAACAAGGTTGGGCGATCTGGGCACCGATTCGCTTCAGCGACAGCACCATCAACTTCGCCACCGATGTGCCCTTCCCTTCGCCACCTTCCACACAAAACTGGCTCGGCACCGATGCTAACGGTGGCGATGTGCTGGCACGCTTGCTGTATGGCACGCGCATCTCATTGCTGTTCGGCATCATGCTGACGCTGTTCTCCAGCGTGATTGGCATCGTGGTTGGCGCGGTGCAAGGCTACTTTGGCGGCCGCATCGATTTGGTGGGTCAACGCCTGATTGAGGTGTGGTCCGGCATGCCTTCGCTGTTCCTGCTGATTCTGCTCTCCAGCGTGATTCAGCCCGGCTTCTGGTGGCTGCTGCTGGTGACAGTGGTGTTTGGCTGGATGAGCCTGGTAAGCGTGGTGCGCGCCGAATTCCTGCGCGCACGTAACTACGATTATATCCGTGCGGCGCGCGCGCTCGGCGTCAGCGATAGCCGCATTATGCTGCGCCACATGCTGCCCAACGCCATGGTCGCCACGCTGACGTTTTTGCCATTTATTCTGTGCGGCTCAATCACCACGCTAACTTCGCTGGACTTCCTGGGTTTTGGTTTACCGGTGGGATCACCCTCGCTTGGCGAGCTACTGCTCCAGGGCAAAAACAATTTACAGGCGCCGTGGCTGGGACTGGCGGGCTTCTTTGCCCTCGCCCTGCTGCTGTCGTTACTGATCTTTATTGGCGAAGCGGTACGCGATGCCTTTGACCCGAGTCGAGGACGCTAAATGAGCCTGTTAAAGGTGAATCATCTGGCGGTGGCCTTTCAGGATCGCCGCGTGGTAGAAGACATTTCGCTGCAGATTGACGCCGGCGAAACGCTGGCGCTGGTGGGCGAATCCGGTTCCGGTAAAAGCGTGACTGCGCTGTCGATCATGCGCTTATTGCCGCAGCCGCCGGTCAACTATCCGCAAGGCGAAATCTTGTTTAACGGCCAGGATATTTTGCAGGCCAGCGAACGCACCTTGCGCGGGCTGCGTGGCAACCAGATGGCAATGATTTTTCAGGAACCGATGGTGTCGCTCAATCCACTGCATAACGTGGAGAAGCAGCTGTATGAAGTGCTGTCGGTGCATCGCGGCATGCGGCGCGAAGCCGCACGTGGCGAAATGCTGAGCTGCCTGGATCGCGTCGGCATTCGCCATGCGGCATCGCGCTTGCAGGATTTTCCGCACCAGCTTTCTGGTGGTGAGCGACAGCGCGTGATGATCGCCATGGCGCTGCTAACCCAGCCGAAGCTGCTGATCGCCGATGAACCGACCACCGCGCTGGATGTGACGGTTCAGGCGCAGATTCTGCAACTGCTGCGCGAACTGCAGCGTGAACTCAACATGGGCATGCTGTTCATCACCCATAACCTGAATATCGTGCGTCAGCTGGCGCACAGCGTCACGGTGATGCGCAATGGCCGCGCTGTGGAACACAATCGCTGCGATATGCTGTTCAGCCAGCCGCAGCAGCCCTATACGCGCGAACTGATCGCCGCCGAGCCGGATGGCGAACCGGTGCCGCTGCTGGATGCGCAACCGCTGTTACAGGTGAAGAATTTACAGGTTGGTTTCCCGATCCGGCGGGGATTGCTGCGTCGCACCGTGGCAGAGAAGATGGCGCTGAAGGATCTTAGCTTTACCCTGCGGCGTGGCGAAAGCCTCGGACTGGTGGGCGAATCGGGCTCGGGCAAGAGTACAACGGGCCTGGCGCTGCTGCGTTTAATTAGCGCGCGCGGTGAGATCTGGTTTGACGATCAGCCGCTGCATCAGCTGTCGCCAAAGCAATTATTGCCGCTGCGCCAGCGCATTCAGGTGGTGTTTCAGGATCCCAATTCTTCGCTCAATCCGCGCATGACGGTGCAACAGGTGATTGCGGAAGGTTTAGCGGTGCATCGCCCGGAACTGAGCAGTGCGGAGCAGGAAGCCAAAGTGATTGCGGTGATGCAGGAAGTGGGGCTCGATGCCGACAGCCGCTCGCGCTATCCGGCGGAGTTTTCAGGCGGTCAGCGCCAGCGCATCGCGATCGCCCGCGCGTTGATCCTTGAGCCGCAGCTGATTGTGCTGGATGAACCCACCTCGTCGCTGGACCGCTCGGTGCAGAAGCAAATTCTCACCTTACTGCGCCGTTTGCAGCAGCAGCATCAGCTCGCCTATCTGTTTATCAGCCATGATTTGCAGGTGGTGCGCGCGCTCTGTCATCAGCTGATTGTGCTGCGTCAGGGTGAAGTGGTGGAGCAAGGTGATTGCGAAACGCTGTTTAACGCACCAGCAGCCGATTACACGCGGCAGCTACTGGCGTCTGCGCAGGGAAAAGATCTAAGTCAGTGACCATCAAAGGTTTCGGCGATAGCGACACCCTGATTTTTCAGGCAGCAGTTGGTCGCGCTTTCGTCATCACGTTGAATCAGCAGGCAAGGCTGCCCTTCACACTCGGCGATTTTGCACTCGACCTGAATTTGCGCCAGCGTCTCCTTCAGCTGGTGCAGAATTTCCAGCGCCGGATGACCATCATGACTCAGCAGGCGCAGCACCACTAAATCTTCGGCATGCACGCCATTCGCTGCTTCCTGACGCACAATTTCACCCGCATGTTCCAGCGACCAGCGATAATGTTGTGGCAAGCGATGCACAACGGAAAGTTGCAGCATAGTTATACGGCCCCCAGAGACGTTAACTTTATTCACGACGACGGCACAACGTGGTGAATCCCAATCTGATTAGCTCTGAATACCAATTCAGTCTGCCTTCTCGTTTTAAACACAAAGCGTGTAGCCAATTTATAATTTGCGAGGCTTCTCACATTTATGCCTATGTTTACCGTGTTCGGCTGCGGTTAACAATCATTTTAGACGCATTATCGTTACTTTTTTATCTCTAAATTTTCACATAATGGAAACATTAAGCATAACGAATGAATGGGGATTAGCGAGTGAGGGAGAAGAATTAAGAGAGGTCAGGTCGCCATTTATGACGACCCTGGGGATGTCACGCCGGCTGTTGAGGCCGCGAAGCATAGGTGAACAGCACAATCGAAATTGTGGCGCACAGCGCAATGGTGGCAACCATCGGCCAGGCGCTGTTAATGCTGACTAATGAGAGCAGCGCGCCGACTAAAGCACCGACACCAAAACGCAGCGTTCCCGCCAGCGAGGAAGCGGTGCCCGCCATATGCGGAAACTCATCCAGAATCACTGCCATCGCATTCGACGACACCGTCGAGACGCAGCCAATAAACATCGCCACGCCAAACACCAGCGACAAGAAGCCCAAATCCAGCGCGCTGGAAATCAACAGCCAAACGCCCATCGCGAACTGAATCAACAATCCCATGCGGAACATTTTCACCGGACCAAAACGGCGCACGGCGCGGCTGTTGATCAACGTCATCACGAACAGGAACACCACGTTCAGGCCAAAGTAATAGCCAAAGTTCTGCGGGGAAACGTGGTTCACTTCGATGTAGACAAACGGACCGGCGTTGAGGAAGGTGAATAATCCGGCAAAGGAGAAACCGCTCGCCAGCATGTAACTGAAGGCGCGCTTGTGGCGCACCAGCGCCACAAAGTTGCCCAACGTGGTCCGCAGATGAAAGCGCTGGCGCTGTTCGGGCTTGAGCGTTTCACGAATTTGCGTCACGACCAGCATGGTGGTGAACAGCGCGGCACCTGCCAGCGTCCAGAAAATAGCGTGCCAGTTCCACAGCAACAGCAGCCAGCCACCGATAATCGGTGCCAGCAGCGGCGCGATGGTGGTCACCAGCATCACGAATGACATCATGCGCGAGAAGTCCTCTTTCGAGTAGGTGTCGCGCATCAAGGCGTTGATCACCACGCTGGCAGCGGCGGCCGATAAGCCGTGCAGGAAGCGCATAAAGATCAGCTGATCGATGGTTTGTGACAGCGCGCAAGCCGCGGCGGCGCAGGCAAAAATTAGCGTTCCCAGCACAATCACCGGTTTACGTCCGTAGCTGTCTGCCAGTGGACCATAAACTAACTGGCCAATGGCGAAACCGAGGATGTAAAGGTTGAGCGTCATCTGCACACTGCCCGCTGAAACCGCAAACTCATGGGCGATTTGCGGCATGGCCGGCAGATACATATCGATAGAGAGCGGCATCAGCATTGCCAGCAATCCGAGGATGACCACTAAACCGACCGGTGAATTCTTTTCCTTGCGCACCGCGTTCTCCCGCTATTTACGTTGTTTGAGTTCTTCTGGCAGGCCGATGCTGTCGACCTCTTGCTGGGTCAGTTCACGATATTCACCTTCGCCGAGATCTTCATCCAGCTCGATGTCACCAATACGTTCGCGATGCAGCGCTGAGACATGGTTACCCATCGCCGCAAACATGCGTTTGACCTGATGGTAACGCCCTTCGCTGATAGTCAAACGGGCGGCTTTCTCATCGAGAATCTCTAGCACGGCCGGCTTGGTGAGCTCTTTTTCATTGTGCAGCTGTACACCCGCAGCGAACTTCTCAACCAGAGCAGGATCGATTGGCTCCTCCACTTCCACCAGATAAGTTTTTTCCAGGTGATGCTTCGGTGAGGTAATGCGGTGTGACCATTGCCCATCATCGGTCAGCAGCACCAAACCGGTGGTGTCGATATCCAGACGGCCCGCCGCATGCAGCTTGAACGCTGCGGGTTCTTCGATAAAGAACAGCACGGTGGGATGATCGGGATCGTCGGTTGAGCAGACGTAACCCTGCGGCTTGTTCAGCATGAAATAGCGCGGTCCTTGCTGCACCACCAGCGGATTGCCGTCGTATTCGACTTCATCGTCTGGCAATACTTTGTAAGCCGCATCGCGCACGACTTCGCCGTTAATGGTGACTTTTTTGGCGCGGATTTCGCGTCCGGCGATAGCACGGCTAACTTCCAGTTGCTGAGATATGAATTTTTCGAGTCGCATGAATTCGCTTTGCCTGTTACTGCGGGGGAAACTGAAACGGTGTTTTTGTCCGTTAAGAAAGTGTGGGCAGTATAGCTTGATCCTTAGAGTGCTAACAGTAGTGAACCTGCGTTTAACTGGCTTTCATGGCATAATGCGTGTTTGTTCCAGAAAAAAGTTTGCCCCGATGTCATTCACCCTGCGCCCATACCAACAAGAGGCGGTTGACGCCACCCTCAACCACTTTCGTCGCCATACCACGCCTGCGGTGATTGTGCTGCCAACCGGGGCGGGTAAGAGTCTGGTGATTGCTGAACTGGCGCGGCTAGCGCGTGGACGGGTATTGGTGCTGGCCCACGTCAAAGAGCTGGTGGAGCAGAATCACAGCAAATATCAGGCTTATGGTCTTGAAGCAGACATCTTCGCCGCGGGTTTGCAGCGCAAACAGAGCGAAAGCAAAGTGGTGTTTGGCAGCGTGCAGTCGGTAGCACGCAATCTTGATCGCTTCGATAGCGCCTTTTCACTGGTGATCGTTGATGAGTGTCACCGCATCAGCGATAACGAAGAGAGCCAGTATCAGCTGCTGTTCGCCCACCTGCGGCAGCACAATCCGCAGTTGCGCCTGTTGGGTTTGACCGCCACGCCCTTCCGACTCGGCAAAGGCTGGATATATCAGTTCCACTATCACGGCATGGTGCGCGGCGATGAGAAAGCACTGTTCCGCGATTGCATTTATGAGCTGCCGCTGCGCTATATGATCAAACATGGCTTTCTGGTGCCGCCGGAGCGCTTAGATATGCCGGTGGTACAGTACGATTTCAGCCGCCTGATCCCGCAAAATAATGGCCTGTTTAGCGAAGCCGATCTCAACCGCGAGCTGAAACAACAGCATCGCGTAACGCCGCATATTATTCGCCAGATTATTGAGTTTGCTGAAGATCGCCGTGGCGTGATGGTGTTTGCCTCAACCGTGGAACATGCCCGTGAAATCCTCACGCTGCTGCCTGAAAACAGCGCGCTGGTCTCGGCGGAAACGGCAGTGAAGGATCGTGACCGCTTAATTGGTGCATTTAAAGCGCAGCAGCTGAAGTTCCTGGTCAACGTTGCCGTTCTGACCACTGGCTTTGACGCGCCCCACGTGGATTTGATCGCCATTTTGCGCCCTACCGAATCCGTTAGCCTCTACCAGCAGATCGTCGGTCGCGGTTTACGCTTGTCACCCGGCAAAACCGATTGTCTGGTGCTGGATTACGCCGGTAATCCACACGATCTTTTCACCCCCGAAGTCGGCGCGCCGAAAGGGGCCAGCGACAATCAGCCGGTGCAGGTGTTTTGTCCCGCCTGCGGTTTCGCCAATACCTTCTGGGGCAAAACCACCGAAGATGGACACATCATCGAGCATTTTGGCCGCCGCTGTCAGGGCGTGCTGGAAGATGATGAAGGCGAGCGCGAACAGTGTGATTATCGCTTTCGCTTCAAAAGCTGCCCGGATTGCGGCGCCGAGAATGACATCGCCGCGCGGCGCTGCCATCAATGCGACAAAATTCTGGTCGACCCGGATGACATGCTGAAAGCGGCCCTGAAACTGAAAGATGCGCGCGTGTTGCGCTGCGCCGGCATGACGCTGGAGCAAGGGCGCGATGATAAAGGCGAATGGCTGAAAGCCACCTATTTCGATGAAGATGGCACCAGCGTCAGCGAGCGTTTTCGCCTGCAAACGCCAGCACAACGTAAAGCCTTTGAGCAGCTGTTTATGCGCCCGCATCAGCGCGCGCCGGGCGTGGAACTTGGCTGGCAAACCGCAGCGGATGTCATCGCCTTACAGCCTTTATTGCGTCATCCGGACTTTGTGGTGGCACGCGCAAAAGGCCATTTCTGGCAGATTCGCGAAAAAATGTTTGATTATCAGGGCCGTTATCGCCGTGCCAATGAGCTGCGTTAAGCGGCGGAATCATTTGCCCCTGCAGCATCATTGGGGCTATAATGCCGCCCGCTTTTGCATCCGTAAAAGCAGTTTGAATAACCGTCCTGTTGCTGGGTCGCCTGTAGCAGGAACTATTGAAGAGACATCAAATGTTCACTATTAACGCTGAAGTACGTAAAGACCAGGGTAAGGGTGCGAGCCGCCGCCTGCGTGTAGCAAACAAATTCCCAGCCATCATCTATGGCGGAAATGAAGCACCAATTGCTATCGAACTCGACCACGATGCAGTGATGAACGTACAGGTTAAACCTGAGTTCTACAGCGAAGTGCTGACCATCGCGGTTGATGGCAAAGAAGTTAAAGTTAAAGCTCAGGCGGTACAGCGTCATCCGTTCAAGCCAAAACTGTTCCACATCGACTTCGTTCGCGCTTAATCGCTGAATAAGTTGAAGGTAGAAGGGCCGGTTGCGAAACCGGCCCTTTTATTTTAGGCATAAAAAATAACCCGATATCTTCCCTTCCTAAAAACCCCTGTCTTTCATTTCTCTCTGCTTTCGTTTATTTGAGACTGTTCTTTACCGTGAAGCTTTCACAAACCATGGAGAATGCCGTTTTAACATTTCTCCAGAATTTGTCTGCAAGGACTTCAAGTGAAAAAAATACCTGCCTTGGGCTATGGCATCATACTCATCTCATTTTCTGGCTATGCGGGCGTAATGCGTCATGACATTAACGTGCAAGAATACCGTGATTTTGCCGAAAATATGGGTAAATATCGTGTCGGCTTAAGCAATATTCCCATTTTTAAAAAAGATGGCGAGCTGAGTGGTTATCTTGATTTTGCCATGCCCGACCTTAGCAGTGTATCTCGTCGCGGGTTTGCCACATTAATTAATCCATCCTATGTAACCACCACACGGCACGTAACCGCTTTGGGTAGCGTTTCTTTTGGCGGTCCTTCTGCTTATTCCTCCCGTTATCTTTTTATTAACCGCAATCAATCCGCCGTTCAGGATAATATTCTGCCACGGTTAAACAAAGTTGTAACCGAAGTAGCGCCAATAGATTATGTGGAACGTAATGAGCTTCAGAAAGGACATGGCTCTCGGTATATTGCTTATGTGCGCGCGGGTGCTGGTGAAATGACACAGGTCACAAATGACCTCACTGAGAAAGAGTTCCTGGCCAGTGCCTATAAATGGTTAGCGGGTGGAACAATTAATATTGACACCATTACCTTCAACAAAGAAAAAAATGACGATTTCTATTGGATTCAATATGAACCTGGCCATCAATATTCATCCGCTTTATCAATATCAACCGGCGGCGGTGACAGTGGCAGCCCTATTTACGTCTACGACAATGTTGATAAAAAATGGAAACTCGCTGGTGTACATTATGGTGGTTATGGTAGCGCAACGCCTTATGGTCGCAAAGTTATCTCAACACGTTTTAATGAAGAATATTTCAATGGGATTATTGCCAACAATATCTCTCCCGATGTCACTGATTTTGCGAATAATGGCCCAATTTACTGGAATGCAGATAAGCTGGTTCAGGGTAGTAAAAACTGGGGTTGGCAAGGTTTAGACAACACATATCGTCATTTGGCGCCAGGCAAAGCCAGCCTTATTGAACTTGATGCAACCAAAGATATTCGCTTTAACGGCGCGGGCGGAGACATTATTCTTAATGAGGCTGTCAATCTGGGAGCAGGAAAACTACAGTTTTCTAATAACTACACACTGAAATCTGCAGAGAATGTGGGCGCAACCTGGGTGGGCGGCGGCGTTGAAATCGATGAAGGGAAAAAAGTCATCTGGCAAGTGAATGGACTCAAAGATGATGATTTACACAAAATTGGCGGTGGCGTCTTACATATTAATGCTACAGGTGTCAATGAAGGCGGACTGAATATCGGCGATGGCACCGTTATTCTGGATCAACAAAAAGATGCGCAAGGAAATCGCCAGGCATTTTCTCGACTGTATTTAGCGAGCGGTCGGCCTACCGTTATTTTAGCGAGCGAAGACCAGGTTAATCCTGATAACATTTATTTTGGTTATCGTGGGGGGACATTGGATCTTAGTGGTAATAATCTCATAATGCGAAAGATTAATCACACGGATAGCGGTGCGGCAGTGATCAATCAGAGTGAGTTAACCTCGGCCAGTCTAACGCTTACAGGGTACTCACGTAGCGATATCAACATTAACACCTGGAGCAGTGTCGACATTGGTAATATTGGTGATATTTATGAATATTATAATTCGAGAACGCAACGTAAAGAGTATTTTCAATTAAAAAAAGAGAAGTATTGGTACTTCCCCACAAATCAGCAGGACAATGAAGACTGGAAGTATCTGGGATATGATCTGGTTCAAGCCGTCGATTATCGACTATCGCAGTTAAATGATTTAGTTTTCCGCGGAGACATTGGCACGCGCTCGTCGGATAAAAATAATGGTGCATTAGATGTGAATTTATCTCCGGAGAGTGGAAATACACATTTCGCACTGACCGGTAATATCCATTTAAATGGAAATATCAGCGTCAATAAGGGGACTCTTCTGCTGTCCGGGCAACCCGTTCCTCATGCCGGCGGCCTGATCATTGACAACGATTGGTACACTTCCTCTTTCACCGCCAATAACATTGTAGTCAATGACAATGCACGTTTACAGGTCGGTGAATACGCGCAGGTTAAAGCCGATATCCAGGCGGGCGACAACAGCCAGGTTATCCTTGGCTACCATCCCGACGCTGCTGATGAGCAGCAAATTTTACGCTGCACCTCGCCGGTGCAAAGCACTAAGGGCAGCTGCAAAGTTGCACAGCGAAACGCGGAAGAGTTGCGTTTCCTTCCCGCCAGCTCGGTTGAGGGCAATATCACGCTGGGCGATAACGCATTGCTTCATCTTGGCAAAGTCGATTACTACGGCCACATCAACGACAGTCACTCAGCGAGAGTCACCCTGAGCAGTGAAACATTCTGGAATATGAATGGTAACAGCCGCGTGCATCGGATGGATGCAGGTAAAGGCGGTATCATCTCGCTTCTTTCTGCAGATGAAATGGCCTGGACGCCGAAGCTGCTCTCTGTGGAACATCTGACGGCAAATCATCTGCAGCTTGGTTTCGGCATCGCGCCACAGTCCGCCATCAGCGACAGTTTATACATTGGGTCCAGCGTGCAGGGCGGCAGCAACACCCTCGATCTTGGCTTTATGCTGGGTGAAACCTTCCCCAACCGCATCGCGAAAGAGATCGTGCTGGTGAACGCGCCCGCCGGAACCGCGCACGACTATTTCACGCTACCTCCGGTCAAACGCGGGTTCTCGCTCTATACCGCTGATTATCAGGTTGTGGAAGAGAATGGTCGCGTGAAATGGATCATTGCCAAAACGCCGGATCCGGTGTTACCACCCGATCCGATAATTGACCCCGATCCGGAGACTCATCCCGAACCCGACATTACGCCTGAACCGGAAGTTAAGCCTGAACCGGAAGTTAAGCCTGAGCCTGAAGTGAAACCTGAGCCCGAGATCACGCCAAATCCGGGTACTGCAGAAGACTGGTTTGAGATCATTGATAATCAGCCGCTGGTGCAGAGTACTCGCGCCCTGCTCGCTTCGCGCCACTACCTGTTCAGTGAAATCAGCAATATGCTGACCGATCGCGCTCAGCTCCTGCGCGGTAACCATGAAAATAGCGGCGCATGGGCCAGCCTCAGCCAAAATCGCGGCAGAATGGATAGCGTAACGTTAAAAGACAGCAGGCTAGAGATCGGCGCCGATGCGCAAGCGGATGCCTGGCTTTATGGCGTGACCGCCAGTTACAGCCAGGGAAATGCCGGGGACGAAGCCAGCATTAGCCATAAACTGAGCACTCTGGGCCTGTATGCAAGCGGAATGAGCGATGAAGGATGGTTTATGGATCTTGCTGCCAGCTACCTGCATCTGCGTCAGGACATTCACCTTGACCCGGTATTGGGAGTAAAAAGCACCTCAAAAACCAGCCATATGCTGGTAGGCAGTGCAAAATGGGGTAAATCCTACCCTCTGCTGGATGCGTCTTTCACGCTATCGCCTTACCTGAAAGCCAGCGCAGGCTATTTACCGGGATACACGCTGGAAAGCAGAGAGGCCAGCATTGCCCTGAGTTCAGCCATGCCGTGGGGACTCGCGCCGGGTATTGAAGTCAGCAAACAGGGGCTCGGTACGCTGCTGCCACGCGTGCGATTCAGCGCCACCGTTGAAAAACAATTTTCACCGGGCCGTTCTGGCTCTTCACTAACCCTTGAGGATCGCCACAGCCGACGCGTTTATGGCGCGCTGGACGACGATCGTTATCGGGTTCATCTGGGTTTAGAAGGGAAAATCAGCGACAACTGGTCAGCGAATATTGGCGCGAAGCATAGCTTTGGTGGCAAGTTCCGCACCGATTCCCTCATCAGCAGTGGCATAAACTATTCGTTCTGATAGAAAAGCCGGGCACTTTGGTGACCCGGCTTTTTTCATTTACTGCTGGTGCGGCGTTGCAGCTGATCGCGCAAATTCGGTGGCGTGCCTTTAATGGTCAGCGTGTCGGTGGTGGGATCCCAGAAGATACGCTCGCCGAGCAGCATGGCATCAAAGTTCAGGGTTAATCCGCCGCCGCTACCCGCAAACTTGGTCAACTGGCGCAAGGTGCTACGATCCGCTGGGAAGGTCTCTTCCAGCTCGTAACCTTGCTCCTGGGTGAAGGCCTGAAACGTTTTTTCTCCCAGCGGCGGTAATTCACTGGAGAGATCGTGTAGCGCAATCTCTTCGCCGGCCTGCAGCTGATCGTTACAGTAGCTGTAAACCTGCTGACGATAGTTCTGACGCTCGTTTTTATCGAGATCCGATTCGGCGCAGTAATCATCAACCGCTTGCAGCAGCCCACGGTTTTGCGCTTTGGTGTCCAGACCGACGCTAGCACCAAGGAAATCCATGAAGAAATCCGCCACTTTACGCCCCACGCGACCGCGCAGGAAGGTCAGATAACGGGTGGATTCCGGGTTAGTTTCCCACTCGGTGAGATCGATACGCGCCACAATATCCGCATGATTGATATCGAGATAATGGGTGCTGCTGATATCCAGTTGCTCGTTGACGCGCATGCTCGACTGGCTGTTGAGAACCGCAATCAGCAAATATTCCACGGCCAGATAGCGATAGTGCAAAAACAGCACCACGCCGCCTTCCGCAAACGGATATTTGCTCAGTTCATCACGCAAACGTCCGGTTGCCGCACGGCTAAACGCCAGAAAGTCATCTTCCCCTTTGCGGCAGTTACGCAACGCATCGGCCAGTTCGCTATCTTCGTTAAACAGTCCGTAAGCTTTGCTTTTGGCGCTATATACCCGGTGCAGCTCTTCTGCCATCTCTTCAACCGCGCGGGTAGCAGGCAGCAAGGTGTCGCGCAGTACCAGTTCAAGCTGGTTTTCATCACGTTTAACTAACTGATGCAGGGCAATCTGGTCGATATCCAGACTCATGGTAGACTCTCCTTTTAGCTCAGGCGCGTATTCAAACACCGCCCGCAGCCGCTTTCAACTGCCAGCACAAACTGATCGCTCTGCTTGCGATAAAATTGCGGAAAAAAATGCGTTGTTACGGTAATATACCGCCTTTTCACACTTGATTAGACGACGATATGCCACAATCATCCCGTTACAGTGACGAACGCGTGGAAAAGCTCCTCGCAGAGATGGCGCAGATTCTTGAAAAAGACAAAGCGCCAACCGACCTTTCCCTGATGGTATTGGGTAACATGGTAACTAACTTGATCAATACCAGCGTTTCACCGGCTCAACGCCGCACACTGGCTCGATCTTTCGCGGATGCGTTGCAGTCATCCGTACGCGATGATAACGCTCATTAATATGCAGATTTGACCTCATAATATGGTAACCAACCGGCAGCGCTACCGTGAAAAAGTCTCCCAGATGATCAGCTGGGGGCATTGGTTTGCCCTGTTTAATATTATCTTCGCGTTAATTTTAGGCAGCCGCTACCTGTTGGTCGCCGACTGGCCCGCGTCACTCGCGGGACGTATCTATGCCTATACCAGCTGGATCGGTCATTTCAGTTTCATCGTCTTCGCCGGTTATCTGCTCATCATCTTCCCGCTCACTTTCGTGGTGATGTCACAGCGATTGCTTAGGGTGTTGTCGGCGATTGTCGCCACCGCCGGACTGACGCTGATTATGGTCGACAGCGCGGTGTTCAGCCGCTTCCACTTGCACCTCAATCCGGTGGTGTGGGAGCTGGTGATAAACCCTGATCAAAGCGAGATGGCGCGCGACTGGCAGCTGATGTTTATCAGCGTGCCGCTGATTTTCCTCGTCGAAATGCTGTTCGCGACCTGGAGCTGGCAAAAGCTGCGCAGCCTTAATCGGCGCTCGTTCGGCAAACCGCTGGCTGCGCTGTTTATCAGCGCCTTCTTCGCCAGTCATCTGCTCTATATCTGGGCCGATGCCAATTTCTATCGCCCAATTACCATGCAGCGCGCCAACCTGCCGCTCTCCTATCCAATGACCGCGCGTCGCTTCCTTGAGCGTCACGGTTTGCTGGATGCGCAAGAGTATCAGCGCCGTCTGGTGCAACAGGGTGATCCGGAAGCGTTGTCAGTGCAGTATCCACTGAGTGACATTACCTTCCGCGATGGCGGTACGCGCCACAATCTGCTGGTGCTAACCGTTGATGGTCTGAACAACGCCACGGTGGAAAAAGCGCTGCCGTCGCTTCATCAATTCGCCAGTGAGAACGTGCGCTTCACCCAGCATTTCAGCGCGGGGCTACAGCCGGAAAAAGGGTTATTTGGTCTGTTCTACGGCATCTCTTCCAGCTATATGGATGGCGTGTTAGCGTCGCGTACGCCTTCCGTGCTGCTGAATGCGCTGAACGCGCAAGGCTATCAGTTTGGCTTGTTCTCATCGGACGGCTTCAGCCAACCGCTGTATCGTCAGGCTTTGTTAGCCGATTACTCGCTGCCGCAGGCCGACACCCAACCGAATAGCACCACGGTGACGCAGTGGCAGAACTGGCTCAATGGCCACAAATCAAACAATGCGCCGTGGTTCTCGTGGATTGCCCTTAACGGTGTGACGGTCAATGGCGACAACCTAAAAGCGCGCCAGCGTAGCTATACGCGTCAGGCAAGCGGTGTCGACGAGCAGATTAAGGCGGTGCTGCAAACCTTGCAGGATCGCGATTTGCTGAAAAATACCGTGGTGGTGATCACGGCGCAGCGTGCGGTCAATCTGGATAGCAACGATGACAATCCAGGTAACCGTGCGACGTTACAGGTGCCGCTGGTGGTGCATTGGCCGAATACGCCAGCGCAAACCATCGATCGCCTGACCGATCAGCAGGATGTGATGACCACGCTGATGCAGCGTTTACTGCACGTGCGCACTAATCCCGGTAACTTCTCACAGGGTGAAGATCTGTTTGCCGCACAACGCAGCCACGATTGGGTGGCGAGCAGCGAAGATGGCAAGCTGGTAGTGACCACGCCAACCGTGACGCTGGTGCTGAATAACAATGGCAGCTACAGCGCTTACGATGCGCAGGGTAACAAACTGAAGGATCATAAACCGCAGCTGGCGTTGTTACTGCAGGTGCTGACGGAAGAGAAGCGTTTCGTCGCAAACTGATTAATTATGAGGCAGTTAAATGCGGCTCATATTGCAATCGTGCGTAGAAACAGTAATATTCTTCCACGTTCGGCACGTAGCGCAGCCTGGTAGCGCACGGTCATGGGGTGTCCGGGGTCGGAGGTTCAAATCCTCTCGTGCCGACCAAAATCCTTTCGAAAAAAGGGATTATCTTTCGAGATAATCCCTTTTTCATATCTGAATTTTCTCGCTTACCAGCTACCGTGGAATCCACCGCCCATCGCTGAACCGCCACCAATATGCGGCCCACCGCCTAAGCCGTGAGCGCTATTAGTGTTAGCAGCATTATTAGCACCATTACCGCTACCGCCAAAAGAATGTGATGAAGCCTTATCATTTTTGGAACCTTTGCCCGTATTAACCTGAAACGCGGGAACGTGTGGGACTGCAACTTGTACGGATGGATTAACAGCCGCAATAACCCCAGCCGTTGTAGTTTTAGTTATCCCGTTCACAGTGACGTTAACCAGTGTTGAAGGTTTCAGGCTGCTAACAGCGACGTTTATTGTTTGTGCTTGCTCAAGCTGATTGATATAGGCACGGTAAGAAGCACCGGTAATCTGAGGTTGTTTGGTTGGTACGGCTTGCGGGGTGAGCTGTTGCTTAACAGTCGGAACACTGTAGGAAGGAGTTAACTGTTCATTAGGTGCGATCTGGGGCGTTAACTGTGCTGTAGGAGTAGGCACACTGTAAGATGGTGTTTTATGTGGTGTTGCTTGCGGTACGGCTTGAGGCTGCATGTTCGGAACAGCCGTAGGGGTTTTAGTAGGCGTAGCGTATGGAGCCTGATTTACTGCAGGATGTGCAGAAATATCACCGTACCGGTCAGCTACAGCTTGGGCCTGATCAGCACGAGCTACGGCAGCCATGTTAGCGGCCCGATTCTGGCTAACAGTTTGAGCACTGTTCAAATCAGCATGGGCCTGAGCTCGTTCAGCACCAATAGCAGCGCCCATAGTATCCTGTGAATCGCCACGTACACCCGCCGAACCCTCTGGACGGTTGTTAATCGAATCGCCGTAGCGGTCTGTGTGGCTTACTGCTTCCTGTGCCTGAGATAAGTCAGCAGCCACGGTAGAAAATGAACTCATTACCAGTAAAGCAAGCATAGTATTTTTCATTTGTTAATTTCCGAATTGAAAATCTCGTCAGGGCTCGGTTTATTCGTGGCGAATAATAAGTTGACGTATTTATACACTTCTCAATTGTCGGAAATTTGATCTTAATCACACTAATATCTCTACTATAGAAACATTCCCATCACCCTTACTCACTTTGCCCCCTAGCTAAGTGATGGAAACGCCCTAAGCATATGAGGTGTCCAAGGTCGGAAGTTCAAATCCTCTCGTGCCAACCAAAAGCCAAAAAAAGCAGCCTTAATGGCTGCTTTTTTTATTGTTTCTAATTCGGCCTAAACGATTCGATTTCCGTGCTTATCTATCACCTTCTCACCATCCTCCTTTCTGAATTCGCCCTGCTGCGCATCGGGAAGAATATCGAGCACGGCTTCTGAAGGCCGGCACAAACGCGTTCCCAGCGGGGAGACAACAATCGGACGGTTAATCAGGATGGGATAATTCAACATCGCCTCGATGAGTTGCTCGTCACTAAAACGCTCTTCAGCCAAACCCAATTTTTCGTAGGGTTCGACATTTTTGCGTAATAAAGCGCGCGCATCGATCCCCATCGCGCTAATCAACGCCTTAAGTTGCTCACGATTTGGCGGAGTCTCAAGATAGAGAATGATGGCGGGTTCAATGCCGCTATTGCGTATTAACGCCAGCGTGTTGCGCGATGTGCCGCAAGCGGGATTGTGATAAATGGTGATGTCAGTCATGGTGCTCTCTTCCTAATGGGACAACGTTAGGCGCAGGGCCAACGCGCTAAGGGTGACGAGCAGCACGGGCAATGTCATCACGACACCCACGCGGAAGTAATAACCCCAGCTAATGTTGATGTTCTTCTGGTCGAGTACGTGCAGCCATAGCAATGTGGCAAGACTGCCAATCGGCGTAATTTTTGGCCCCAGGTCGCAACCAATAACATTGGCATAAATCATCGCTTCCTTTATCACGCCCTGCGCGCTGCTGGCATCAATCGACAGCGCACCAATCAGCACCGTTGGCATATTATTCATTACTGAAGAAAGCAGCGCCGTCACCAAACCGGTACCCAAGGTGGCGGCCCATAAGCCGTGGCTGGCAATGAGGTTGAGTAAGTCAGAGAGATGTTGCGTCAGCCCGGCATTTTTAAGGCCATAAACTACCAGGTACATGCCGAGCGAAAAAATCACGATCTGCCAGGGCGCGCCGCGTAACACTTTACCGGTGTTAATCGCCTGACCTCTTTTGGCAACGATAAACAGAATTAACGCGCCCAGTGCGGCGATAGCACTGACTGGAATGCCCAGCGGCTCCAGCAGGAAAAATCCCACCAATAGCAACAACAGCACCAGCCAACCGGCTTTAAAGGTAGCGGGATCTTTTATGGCTTCAGCTGGTAGTTTGAGGCGTGAAACCTCATAGCTGGCGGGAAGGTCTTTGCGAAAGAAAAGGTGCAGCACTATCAGCGTGGTGATAATAGCGGCAATATCAACCGGAACCATCACCGCCGCGTAAGCGTTGAATCCCAATTTGAAGAAATCTGCGGAAACGATGTTAACCAGATTGGATACGATCAGCGGCAAACTCGCGGTATCGGCGATAAATCCTGCTGCCATGACGAAAGCCAGCGTTGCACCTTTACTAAAGCCCAGTGCCAGCAGCATTGCGATGACGATCGGCGTCAATATCAGAGCCGCACCATCATTGGCGAAAAGCGCGGCAACGCATGCACCGAGCAACACGATATAGGTGAAAAGCAGCCGCCCTCGCCCACTTCCCCAGCGCGCTACGTGCAAAGCGCACCACTCAAAAAAACCGGATTCGTCCAGCAACAGGCTGATGATAATGACGGCGATAAAAGCCGCTGTCGCATTCCAGACGATATGCCACACAGCGGGAATATCGTTTAACTGGATAACGCCGGTCACCAGCGCCAGTAAAGCCCCTATCGTTGCTGTCCAGCCAATGCTCAGGCCGCGCGGCTGCCAGATAACAAACACGATGGTCAAAACAAATATTGCGCCTGCCAGAAACATCACGCCTCCAATGCATTCGAATAATCAAATGTGTTTAATGATTATTCACAACCCGTAGCAGCGGCGTTCTTCAGCGACTCACGCACTTCCTCACGCTGGCTATTCCAGGCCGTATCGATAATCGATGCAGCCCAGGCCGGCATATGCGGAGAAAGGCGATAGTGTATCCACTTGCCTTCACGTCGATCCAGAATCAGCTCAGCATCGCGCAGCAAGGCAATGTGGCGTGAAATCTTTGGCTGTGATTGTTGGGTAACGGTGCAGAGATCGCAGACACACAGCTCTCCGGCTTCTCGTAATAATAAAACGATGGTCGTACGCGTTTCGTCGGCAAGCAGTTTGAAAAGTTGAACAGGGAGCATTGGGCCAGGTTCCAGTAAAAATCTATTACATATGGTAATTCATATATGTTGGAAGTAAAGGCAGAATATAAAGTCTGGCGATTTCATATGTTTTCCATGCAATAAAGCATTCTCAGATTATCGCCAAAGAAATGCTGATTATTGACTTTTAATCAGTAACTTACCGAAAGCAACTCAACCCGAGCCAGATCACATTTCTGGATAAATGTTACAGCGCTTCATCAAATTGAAACAAAACTGTCACAGACTTCTCTTACTCTTAGGGCTCTTGTTTTTTCGATGGAAACCATTATGGTCATCAAAGCAAAAAACCTGCAGGATGCGGAAGAACTCCTGCACTCGGGTATCAATAAAGTTGAACTGGCTTACGATATCGGCAGCGACGATTTCTTCCGTCTCGCCTCGCGCTGGTGCGATCGCGGTGCGCGCATCACCAAAGGCCATCAGCACTTCGTGGTGCAGATTAAAGGCATGGCTATTCCGCCAAATAACTAAAAGTAGGCGAGCCCCTTTGGCTTGCTCTCCATCCGGCTGGCTGGTAAAACTACGTTTTCCGTCAGCCGTGATTTTTTATGTTCGCCTCTGAAACGCCGCTTGCCCTGCCCTCTTCCCCGTTTATCCGCGCTGCTGGCATGTCGCTGGATACATTGCCGATCGCCTGGTGCGAATTCGATCAACATCACTGGCATGCTGAATTGCACCAGGCGTGGCAACTGCCGCTGCCCGCGTCGCTACAGAGCGCGGTGACGAAACGCAAAGCCGAGCATCTGGCGAGTCGCTGGCTGGTGCAGCAAAACTTTGCGCACTTCGGTTTACCGCACTTTGTGTTGTGTAATGCGCCCGATCGTTCACCGTTGTGGCCCGCCGGCATTCAGGCGTCGCTGTCGCATACGCACAGCGTTGCGGTGATGGCTGCGACGCGCGAGCCACTGTGCGTGGGTGTGGATGTTGAGCAGATTATGGCGGAGGAAACCGCCGATGAAACCGCTGGGATGTTGATGAGCCCGGCGGAAAAACAGCGCCTGCTGGCGCGGCCTATGCCCTTTGCCCAGGCCGCTACACTGCTGTTTTCATTGAAAGAGAGTGTGTACAAAGCGCTGTGGCCGCAATTGCATCAGCCAATGGATTTTCTTCAGGCGGAAGTGCTGGAACTGGACGTGCAGCAAGGCCGTGCAACGCTGCGGTTGTGTCAGGATTTTGATGAGTATTTCACCACCAAAGCGCTGCTGCAGGCGCGTTTTTGGCTGGCTGGAGATCGCGTGATTACGCTGCTGACGCATCCACTCCCGACAAAATAAAAAACCGGCTCAGAAATAAACCTGAGCCGGTGACAACACAAGACGACAGAAAAGTGTTCCAGGGACGCAGAAACGAGGATTTCTGCTGGGAGTGACTTTACTCACTCCGCAACTTCTTGCCCAATAAGGGTTTTTGCTAAGCTTTCCCGGCTGGCGTTAATGGCCGGTATCGGTACGTTGCACCGCATCCAGCGTTGCCATCTCGCGTTCGTTACCGGTTAACTCACTTAGTTGACCTTCGCGCATCTCCAGCAAGCGATCGGCGTGAATAAAGTAGTGATCGTCATGACTAATAGCGAACACCGTTTTACCCGATTCCTGTAACCATGGCAGCAGCTCACGATAGAAGATGCGACGGAAATGCGGATCCTGATCCGCCGCCCATTCGTCGAGCAACAGAATATCGCGCTCTTCGGCGGCTGCCAGCAGCAGCGCCAGACGTTTGCTCTGCCCTTTAGACAGTTGCAGATTGAGCACTCTGTTGCCTTCCAGCTTGAGCTTGTCCTGCATCTTCAGACGCTCCAGCCACTGCTGCACCAGCGCAGGATTGGCTGGCTGCCCTTGATCGCCGATGAGGCGATCAAACAGATGCACGTCAGTAAACACCGCCGAGAAATGTTTGCGATAAGCATCGAGGTTTTGCCAATCCACCACCTTGCCATCCAGCAGCAAACTGCCCGATTGCGGCTGATAGAGGCCGGTGAGCAGCATCGCCAGCGTCGATTTTCCGCTGCCGTTGCCGCCAATCAGGAACACCAGCTCGCCGCGGCGCAGCGTCAAATTGATCGGCCCAACCTGGAATCCGTGCTCACCGTAGTGGAAGCAGACGTCGCGCAGCTCCAGCGTTTGCCAGTCGCTGACTTTTGGCAGCGCCTTGAACGTTTCTTCATAGGGCGCCAGTTCAAACCTGTTGAGCTTGCGAAACGCCACCTGCGCGCTGAGCAGCGTAGGCAAGGCGCCGACCGCCGCCAACAGCGGTGTGCGCAGGAACAGCAGCGTCAGCGAATAAGTTGCCGCCACCGCCGTATTTGCCCAGCCCAGCCCGTTCGCCATAAAGAACACGATGCCAATCGCGCCGAGCATCATGATATTCGACCAGTTCACCGCGCTGAGGTGGAAGGTATCGGCGCGCACGATGTGGTGGCGATAGCTTTTGGCATTCTCCTGATAAACACTGTCGTAAATAAGCTGCGCACGTTCGCGGTTAAGCTGCAGCTCTTTACGCCCTTCGATAATGGTCTGGAAATCGCGATACAGGTCATCTTCGATTTCACGCAGCTTAGCCATGTGCTGATAAACGCGTGATACCAGCAGCCAACCGCCAACCAGCGTCACCACCAGCCACAGGCAGGTGATTAGCAGCATTTTTGGCGAAAGCCAGGCGAGATAAAGCGCCGAACCGAGCGTAATAATGATGCCCTGAATCAGCTCGGGTAAACGCACGAAGGCGATGGTGATGGCGCGCACATCGCTGGTGAGACCGGCCAGCAGTTGGGCATTGCCAATCTGTTCGATGCGCTCCACGCGCGTATCAAGAATCCGTTTGATGAATTCGCCGCGCAGCCGCCAGACAAAGTGATGGCCGAGCATAGTCAGCGCCAGCTGGGAGCCGAGCGTCACCGCCATTAGCAGGAACAGCTGGCCAAGGAAACTCGGCAGCACCGAAATCGAAGTATTCACCGCGACAATCAGCTCATTATTGATATAGGCAATCAAACCAATACCAAGCACGGCGCTTAACAATGTAAGAAGAATGACGCCAATAAAAGGCCAGCGGTACTGGCGAAAAACGACTTGCAGCAATGCCATCAAAGGGTTCCAGCGGTCAATAAAGCAGCCTGCAGTTTAATGTCGCCTTGGCTGATAGCAAGAATAATTCTCATGCCATAGTTGCCTGAGCACAGTGTTGCTTGCCGCTAGTTTGTAGCAGCGCGATTTATTGCGAAATGCTTGTCAGATAAGAAGGTATTTTGTTTTGAAAAGGCATTATCTGTGCGGGCTCTGACACGTCTGCGCCTCTGGCAAATGAGCCCTTTTCAATAATACGCACTGAAGTTGATGAGCAGGCCGGGGCCGCTTTTGGGCCGGCAATCCGCAGCGCTGAACGAAGCGAGGAAGCCAGGAGAGCCCGCAGGACGCGGGCGAAAGGCGGAGCCGGGACATGGAAGTCCCGTCTCCGCCGGTCCGTCAGGCAGACGAACGAAGTGAAGGAACCGCGCTAGCGGCGCGAGGACCGCCGGCCCAAAAGTGGCACCGGCCAGCGCCCTCATCACTGGCTTAACTAACATGTATTACGCAATAAATTGCGCCGCCACAAAAATGCCTAAAAAGCACGGCGGAAAGTCAGGTTGAAACGGAAAGCGCCTGCCTGCGGATGAATGCCAGGTTTGAGCGGCAGAATACCGTGATAACGCAGGCGCGATGGCCCGCCCCACACCACGATATCGCCATGTTCCAGCAGCACGCGCTGGGTAGCATCGCCGCGTTCGAAACCGCCGAACTGGAATACCGCAGGCAATCCCAGCGAAACCGACACAATCGGCTGGCGCAGATCCTTCTCATCTTTATCCTGATGCAGCGTCAGTTTTGCGCCGGGTTCATAGCGGTTAATCAGGCAGGCATCCGGGTTGAAACCGGCAAAGCCCGCTTCGCGCGCGGTTTGCTGCGCCAGCTCGCGGAACAGCGCGGGCATCGGCGGCCAATGGTGTCCGCTGTTGCTGTCTTGCTCGGTATATTGATAGCCGCGCGAATCGGTGGACCAGCCAAAATCACCACAGTTGGTCATCGCCACCGACATGCGATGGCCGCCGGGCGTGATGCGATGGGCAAAGGGATTTTTCGCGGCGATATCGTGAATCGCCGCCAGCAGCGCGTCGGCCTGTTCGCGGGCACGACGTCGCAGAATCACCGCGCCATCCGCCAGCGGTTCCTGCCACGGCGCTTCGTCACTAAATAAATCCAGCATGTGCGCCTCCTTTATTGAGATGCCTGATCGATGAGGAAGGTTTTAAACTGCGGCGACATCCAGTGAGTAAAACCGTCGCCCTGCTTGCTGATCAAATAGACCGCCAGATGCTCTTTCACCGCTAACGCTTTAGCGCGTTCGCTGCCGAGCACCATCAAACCGGTATCCCAGCCATCCGCTTCCAGCGCGGTGGTGGCTATTACCGTTGCCGACACCAGCTTGTGCTCAATCGGTCTTCCGGTAGTCGGATCGATGACGTGCGAAATGCGTTTGCCATCCAGTTCATAATAGTTGCGATAGCTGCCGGAGGTGCTGATGCCGTGTCCTTGCAGATCGACGCGTGCTTCCACCGCGTTTTCGCGATCGGTGGGTTTTTGGATCGCCACGCGCCACGGCTGCTGATTGGCATTGACGCCACGGCTCAATACCGCGCCGCCCACCGAAACCAAATAATCGGTGATGCCTTGCTGCTCCATCAGACGCGCCAGATGATCGGTGGCATAGCCTTCTCCCATGGTGGAGAGATCGACATACAAGCCGGGCAGATCTTTCTGCAGCCATTGACCGTCCACGCCCTGAATCACGCGCAGATGCTGCAAACCGGTCCGCGCTTTAGCAGCTTCGATTTCTGCCTCGCTGGGGGTATGCTCCGGTTGCTTCGTCGGGCCAAAACCCCACAGATTGACCAGCGGGCCCACGGTGATATCCATCGCACCCGACGTTTTATGCCCGATTCGCAGCGCTTCAGTGACGATATCCGCCATGTCAGCGCTTACCGGCTGCGGTGCGTTGCCTTGATACTGATTAAAGTGCGACAGCACCGAATCGCTTTTCCACGTCGAGAGTTCGCCGTCATCGCGATCCAGCTGTTGCTGGATCAACTGTTGCAACGCCGCTTTACGCTGCGGATCAACGCCGGCGACGCTGACGCGCCACACGGTGCCCATGGTTTTGCCTTCCAGTACCATCGCAGGTTGGCTGCTGTTTTTTTCGCAACCGCTGAGACCTAATGCCAGCAGGCTAATTAGCAGAATGTTCTGAAAACGCATCAATTCCTCATCTGTAACCCATTACTACAGCCAATTACAAAGCATAACTCGCTTGTAAAGCAGTCTAAAGCTGCTTGATGTTCGATAAACGCTGACACAGGATAACCGGTTCCTGCAACGTTATGCCTACAGGAGCATCAGATGATTTATATGATTATTGCCGTAACCGCCGGGCTGTTTATTTATGGCAGTTTCAAATGTTGGCAGACTTACCGCCATCGCCTGATTCAGCACTATCCTGCACGCCGACGTTAAATTATTGCACCAGAAAATCACCCTTCTGCACCGCTTCAGCGCTGGCGCAGTGTAGCAAAGTCGCTACAAGCCGCGTGGCGCTGAGAGCGGTGTGCTGGCATGAATGCTGCATTGTTGAAGATGAGTTGAACTTCAGCGAGGTGCAGAATGGAAAATAGCAAAACACAAAACAGTAAATGGCAGCACTGGCTGAGCTTCTCGGCCTTTACGCTGGCGGGTATCGCGATGGAAGGCAGCCTGAGCGCCATCACCAACCCGCCGCCGCAACCGGCACCCAAAGCCAAAAAATGGCGTGGTATGCAATAACCGCTACAGTCCCAACTCACTCAGGCCCGGATGATCGTCCGGGCGCGTGCCGGCTGGCCAGTGGAACAGACGCTGATCTGCGCTGATCGGCAGATCGTTGATGCAGCCGAATCGCTGAATCATCAAACCATCGGCACCAAAGTGCCAGTTCTCATTGCCATAGCTGCGAAACCAGTTACCGCTGTCATCATGCCATTCATAGGCAAAGCGCACCGCCAGCTTATCTTCATGCCACGCCCATAACTCCTTCATCAGTCGATAATCCAACTCTTTGATCCACTTACGCTGCAGGAAGGTCACGACTTCTGCGCGTCCATTGACGAATTCACTGCGATTACGCCAGCGCGTATCTTCGCTGTACACCCGCGAAACACGCTGCGCATCGCAGCTGTTCCAGGCATCTTCCGCCATGCGGACTTTCTGTAATGCGGTTTGTTGATTGAACGGTGGCACCAGCATGCTATTTCTCCCTATTATGTAGACAGGTCTGTCTACTTGATTCATCCTGCCGTATGTAGACAATTCTGTCTACATGCAAACACAGGAATTTTTATGCTTGAGCCTCTGATCTTTGATGCCACCGCCTCCGCGCGCGATCGTATCTTGCTGTGCGCGCAGCAGCTGTTTTACCAACAAGGCATTCGCGCCACCGGCGTGGATAAGGTGATTGCGCAAGCGGGCGTGACCAAAGTGACTTTCTATCGTCACTTTCCGGCGAAGAATGCGCTGGTGCTGGCGTTTTTACAGCAGCGCCATCAGCGCTGGATGCTGGCGTTTCGCCATGCGCTGAATCAGCATGCGGCATTGATCGATGCGCTGCCCGCGGCGTTACTGAGCTGGTTCAGGGATGACGATTATCGCGGCTGTGCGTTTATCAATACCGCCGCGGAGCTGGGCGACACGTTAGCGGAAGCCAGCGAACTGATTCGTCAACATAAGCGTGAGATGGCGCAGGCGATCAGCGACAAGTTGATGCCCGATCAGCAGGTCAAAACGGCGCAGATTGTGTTGCTGGTTGAGGGCGCGATTGTGCAGGTACAGATTGGCGAGGAGGCGGAACGGGTGGTCGACGTGCTGCGTGCCGCGCTGGATGCGCTGCTGAAAACGGGAGCGTGACCGGCAAGTCACGCTCCATCACCCTTAGAACTGGTAAACCAAGCCCAGTGCTACGACGTCATCGGTATTGATACCGGCTGCGTCGGTGAAGTTGTTGTCGTCCAGCAGGTTGATCTGGTAATCAACGTAGGTCGACATGTTTTTGTTGAAGTAGTAAGTTGCGCCTACATCAATGTATTTCTTCAGGTTCTGGCTGCCGTAACCTTCGATGTCAGAGCCGCGAGAAGAGACAAACGCCAGAGATGGACGCAGGCCGAAGTCGAACTGGTACTGTGCCACCAATTCCCAGTTATCCGCTTTGTTGGCGTAACCGTAAACGGTGCCGCTATCGCTGGCGCCGAAACGCGTTGCGTTGTATGAACGGCTGTACATTGCGGCCAGGTAAACGTTGTTAGCGTCATACTTCAGCGCGCCGCTGTAAGCTTCGGCTTTATCACCGCGACCCAGGATGTTGGCAGTACGTGGATTGTTACCGTTCTGGTTATTGGTACGGTCAGACTGGAACATCGCTGCACCAATACCGAAACCTGAACCCAGATCGTAAGTGGTGCTCAGACCGTAGCCGTCACCGTTCTCGCCCAACACATCACGACCAGAGCCAGTAGATTCGGTTGGGTTATCGTTTTTGCCTTGATACTGAACCGCGAAGTTCCAGCCATCCACTAAACCGAAGAAGTTGGTATTACGATAGGTTGCGAGGCCGTTGCTGCGCTGGAACAGGAAGTTGTCCGCGCCGTAGGTATCGCCACCGAACTCTGGCAGAACGTCAGTCCATGCGCCGAGATCGTACATCACGCCGTAGTTACGGCCGTAATCGAATGAACCTGCATCACCAAATTTCAGACCGGCAAAACCAACACGCGTATAGCTGTTCGCGGTGCCTTCGCTTTCTGCGGTGTTCAGTGCAGCCTGGTATTCCCACTGGCCGTAACCGGTCAGCTGATCGGTCACCTGAGTTTCACCTTTGAAGCCAAAACGCAGGTAAGACTGGTCACCGTCTGAGCCAGAGTTGTCAGAGAAATAATGCAGACCGTCCACTTTTCCGTAGAGGTCTAATTTGTTGCCATCTTTATTGTAAATTTCAGCTGCGCTTGCTGATCCTGCCACCAGCAATGCAGGAATCATCAGGGAGAGAACGCGACGTTTCATTTTTATTACCCTCTTTAATGTGCCTTTATTTTTGCCACTGCGAACTGAATGATTAAAAATTCAGCCGGCAAGCCATTGTTATTTTATGTTGGGCAATAATCTATCACGAAAATGCTACTAAATTTCCAAAACTGTTTCAGTGTATTAAATAGTTATTTCAGGATGTAAATTCAGGGGAACTAATAACCAGCACAGATAGGTAAAAAATATAGCACTTTTTGACAACACATATTTTAATTGTTTAAAAACATCAAATTACATTAGTTACATTTCCGCACTGAATGACAAAACTCAAACCCATCCAGAGCATACAATTATCCTCGCTATCATCATTTATTTCATTATTACCTTCATTCACCCCGAATGTTTTGATTTACCCTAATTTCCCGCCGGACCAGATGGTCCGGCATTTTTTTGCCCGCAATTCAGACATCGCCTTATATTGCGTAAAGTTAATTACACGGGTTAAATTAACCACAATAACTGCCGCGCATTATTTGTCTCTTTTCGCACATTTTGTTCAATTCATAGCCTTAAATCGGCAATGTTAATTTCGGCACGTAACAAAGATCGCTGCAATAATAGCCGGTGCATATTGTTAACGCTCACGCAGTGATTCCCTGGCTTTATTCAGCGGCTTAAGCAAATAATCCATCACGGTTTTCTGACCGGTTTTAATCTCAACATTCGCCACCATGCCGGGCATGATGGCGAATCTGCGTCCGCTTTTATTGGTCAGCTCGGCTTTTTGCGTGCGCACATAGACGCGATAGTAAAACTCGTCGTGCCGCACCTCGTCCTGCAGCGTATCAGGCGAAACGGTTTCGACTTCCCCGTGCAGATCGCCATAAATCGACGCGTCGTAGGCGGTGATCTTCACCACCGCGGGTAAACCCGGCCGGATATAGCCGATATCGCGTGGATTGATGCGCGTCTCAATCAGCAATTGATCCTCCAGCGGTACAATCTCCATCAGCTTGCCACCCGGCTCCAGCACGCCGCCCACGGTGGTGACGCGCACATCCTTCACAATGCCGCGCACCGGCGAAATCAGCGTAGTGCGCGTCAGCAGATCCTGTTTCCCTGCCGCCACCTGCAACTGCGCATCCAGCTCACCGTTGTTCTTCACCTGCTCTTCATGGGCTCGCACGTAATAATCGTTGCGCGCTTCGTCGATTTTGCCGCGCAGATCGCTAACCTGGCGACGCAGGCGAATCACATCCACCTTACCCGCCGCGCCGCGCAGCATCAGCGGCTCCGTCACGTTGAGTTCTGCCTGCACCAGCGCAAGGGATTGCTGCAAATTGCCGATGGTCTCGACAAAATTCTGCCGCCGCGCCTGATAGAGCTGCGTTTCGCGCGCCACCAGTTCGGGATGTTGCAGGATATCGGCGCTGAACCTCAGCGGCGTGTCGCTGAGCTCGGCCTGTAAACGTTCAGAGGAGGCACGCAGCGTGCGCACCCGCGCAATCGCCTCACCAAAGTTGGTTTGAAAGCGCGTGGGATCGAGTGTTGCCAGCACCTCGCCGCGCTGCACGATATTGCCCTCGTGCACATTGAGCTGTTTGACGATGCCGCCATCAAGGCTATCAATGATCTGCGCGCGGCTGGAAGGCGTGACTTTGCCGATGCCGACCGTGACTTCGTCCAGCACCGCAAAGTACGCCCACAGCAGAAACAGCAGCAGCGCCACCACGCACAGCCAGATGATCGCCGAGGTGCGACGCTCACGCCGCGTCAGATCTTTATCCAACAGCACCACGCTCATGCCGCATCTCCTTTTTTACTGGCGGCGTGGCGCAGAATCTCGTCGCGCGCGCCATCGGCCACGATGCGGCCGTTATCCATCACAATGATGCGATCAACCATGCGCAGCAGCGCGGGACGATGCGTGACCAGTACCAGCGTGCGCCCGGTGACCCATTGCGCCAGCTGACGAATCACTTGCGCTTCGAGCTGTTCATCCATCGCCGCGGTCGGTTCGTCCAGCAAAACCACCTGCGGCTGGCGCAGAATCAACCGGCTGAGCAGCACCATTTGCCGCTGGCCGCCGGACAAGCCGCGTCCGCCTTCATGAATAATGCGATCGAGGCTGGCGGCGTCATGCTGCACCAAAGCTAACGCGCCGCTAATGCGCAGCGCCTGCAGCATCTCCTGCTCGCTGGCGTGCGGATTCCCGAGCAGCAGGTTCTGGCGCAGCGTGCCGAAAAACAGCCGCGCATCCTGCGACAGCCAGCCAAGCTGACGCCGCAGATCGACCGGATCGATGCAGGTGAGATCGACGCCGTCCACCAGCACTTTGCCCTGGCTGGCGCGCGCCTGACCGGCCAGCATCTTCAGCAGCGTCGATTTGCCCGCGCCGACTTTACCGAGAATCGCCACGCGTTCGCCGGGCGCGATCTGCAACTGCGGAATGTTGAGCACGCTATTACCGCTCTCCTCTTCGTAGCGGTAATGCACATTTTGCAGCAGATAGTGGCCGCTGAGCACCGGACAGTGCGCCAGCGTGGCGTGATCGGGTTGGTCGAGCGGCTTCTTTAACAGTTCATCCAGCCCTTTCATCGCCGATTTCGCATGCTGCCAGCGCGAAAACACCATGGTGAGCTGCATCAGCGGCGCGATGGTGCGTGATGAGAGCAAGCTGCACGCCACCAGCGTGCCGGTGGTGATCTGATTGTCGAGCACCAGATAGACGCCGAACACCAACATGCCGGCATAGGTGAGCTGCTGCACGCTAGCCGACCAACCGGTGAGGCGCGCGCCCCATAAACGTTGCTGATTACTGATGGCCGCGCTAACTTCGTGCGTTTGCTCCCACTGGCGCTGAAAATAGGGTTCCGCTTGCAGCGCTTTGATATCCTCTACACCTTCTAAGGTTTCCACCAGCACCGCCTGACGCAGCGCGCTTTCCCGCAACCCTTCCTGCGCCAGCCGCGCCATCGGGATTTGCACCAGTAAGCCTGGAATGACGATCAGCGGGATTGCCAGTAACGGAATCAGCACCAGCCAGCCGCCAATCGACGCCATAATCAGCAGAAACAGCAGCACAAACGGCAAGTCGGCGGCGGCATTCACCGTGGTGGACGTCAGCAGTTCGCGTACCTGGTCAATTTCACGCAATTGGGCAATAAAGGAGCCGGTGGAACGTGGGCGCGCTTCGTTGCGGATGTTCATCGCCCGCGCGAATAGCATGGCGGATATTTTCAGGTCGATGCGTTTGCCCATCAGGTCAGAAACCTGGGTGCGCATCAGACGAATCAGATACTCAATGGCGGCCGCCAGCACCACGCCGGCGAACAACACCCACAACGTTGGCAGCGACTGCGCCGGAATCACCCGATCGTACACCTGCATAGAAAACAGAATGCCCGCCAGCGCCAGCACGTTGCCGACCAGCGAGGCCAGGCTGATTTCCGCAATGCGCCGCTTCATGCCACGAAAGTGATGCCAGAACCAGTGCGGCTGATAAGGCTGCACAAACTCATCGATGCGCGCATCACGCGCCCGCGCCGCCACACCAACGACGCCGACCTGCATGTCGGCCTGCATGAGCAAATCCTGCAGCTGACCTGCGCGCACCACATCGCCACTTTCACTCAGCCAGTAACGTACGCCACCGTTGCTATCCACCTCTTCTATCAACGCTACGCTGCCATTTTCCAGCAGCAGCAATACCGGCACAATTTCCTGCCGCCAGCGCAGTTTGCTGTGCGGCACCAACATCAAATGCAGGCCTAACAGCCGGGCTAAACGTTCTAACTGTTGCGTCGGGGCCAGATGTTGAAACCAGCGCATCTGCTGGCGCAGCGTGCTGCCGTCCGCCGGTTTACCGAAGCGTGCCGCCACGCGCAGCATCGCCGCGATGCCGTTGTCGCTGTTGAAGGGTTGTGCTGTCATCCCTGTTGTCCCGTGAGCAATGAGAGTGGGCTGGCAACCGCTAGCCGATGTTGCTAGCGGTTGATGGCGGATTACGCCAGGTTCTGAACCTGATGTTGCTGCAGATGGTCGCCGAGGGTGTAACTGCTATCGCTGGCGTTGTAGTGACTCTCCGTGGCGCGCGCATCGCTGGGTTGAGCGGCGGCGCTGTCGCCTGCGTCGACCAGTTGCGTATTCAGTGGCTCGCTGCTGACGCTGGCGGCCGCCTCATGGCTATCGATGGTCACCGGCTGCGTCGCCATCGCCACATTGCCTGCTTTGTCCTGCGCGCTGACCTTCATTTGGTAACTGCCATCATCCAGCGGTGCCAGCTGACCCGCCAAAATGGTCAGCGCCCAGTTGCCGTCGGCTTTAACCGTGGCGGTGTAACTCTGATCGCCCAGCGTCAACGTCACAAGGCTGCCCTGATCGAGATGGCTACTGCTGCCCTGAATCAGATGCCAGCTATTCAGCTCCGCCGCATCCAGCACCCCGTCGCCAAACGGTTGATTCAGCGTAATGGTCGGCACCTGATGCGTGGCAACGTTGAACAGGTTCTCAATAATCTGCGTGTCGTGGTTGCCGTACTCATCCCAGCGCGTGGCCAGCGCCGACACTTCGCCATCCGGCAGCGCCTGCAGATCTTCGGCGCTGATGGTGACCATGCCGTTGACCGGCGTGTAGTTTTTGCCGTTGAGCGTCAGCTCCTTCACGCCTTCGAGATAGAAACTGAGATCGTGCTGCGCTTCCTGCTGATTCAGCGTGGTATCGCCGCCAATATTGATTTCGTAATAGATGTCTGGCAGTTGGGTGACCACGTTCAGTTCCAGCATTGCGTCAGTGCTGTTGCCAGCGCCATCCTGCGCATAAACCCGGATTTCGCCCAGTGCAATAAAGCTCGCCACTTCACTGGCCGGAATCGTTACCTGCCAGTGACCGTCGCTGCCAATCTGCGCGTGATAGACCGCATCTCCACTGCACAGCAACAGCTGCTGGCCCGGCACCACCACCGAAAGATCGCCGCTAAAGGTGAGATCGTTTTGGCTCTCTTCTTTATTGATCACGTTGTCTGCCGTGACCTTATCGAAACTGATGTGCGGCAGGCTGCTAACGTGGGTAATTAAGGTGACATCCTGCAGATAAGCGGTGGTTTTGCCGTTGGGATCGGTAGCGCTGACTTTCAGGCTGTAGACGCCATCCTGTAACGCCTGAAGATCCTGTGAAGGAATGGCAGCGGTCCATTCGCCTTTATCGTTAACGCCGCCAGAGTATTTTTTCCCGGCTAAAATCACCGTGATATGGCTGTTCGCCGGCATGTGCGTAACGCTGCCGTGCACCTCCACGCCGTAAATGCCTTCTGCCACGCTGACCGCGTTATCACCGCTGATCGGATCCAACGTCAGCGTAGGCTTGATGGTTTTATCCACGTAAACCCCAAAGCCCACCTGCGTATCGGTGCTGTTACCGGCTTTGTCGGTGATGGTCAGCGTCAGCGAATAAGCACCGTCGGACAATCCGTTGAGCACCGACGGCGGCATCGAAGCATTCCAGTAACCCCATTTATTTACCGTGCTGTGCCAGACTTCGCCGTTAAAGGTCAGCGTTACGGTGGCGCCTGGCTCAGATTCGGCGCGACCGCGCAGGTGAATATTCCTGCCGGATTCCCATGCGGCAATCACGCCATCTTGTGCAATAGGTTCATAAGGACGTAACGGCGCGGGCGGCGTAGTATCCACGCTGCGCGTTTGCAAAGATGATGTGTCGTCTGCCAGCGGATAAAGAGTGACCGCAGAGTGCAGAATCGCCGCTAATTGTTGTTCGGATTGACGTGAAGACATAGGTAACCTCGTTACAGGGAAGGTATTGCAACGGTCATTAAGCTTATTAATGTTTTAAGCGTACCGGTGCGCCATACAGGCCATTAATCAATGGCCCGCTTCGCCTGATGAAAACGGGTTACCCGCAGGTAACAAGGAGTAAAATAAGGCACAGCAAAATTCTCCCAAAGGGGGAGAAATAATCTCGATCTCGCTATATTCCGCATCGGGAGCTGATGGGATGACTAACATATCGGTTTTACGTGGTCGCTGCCTATTGGCGAAAATCCGGAAATGCATGCTTTGCGACAGCGCCAAAAAATTGACGTCCAGGCCGCATGTGGCGCGGAATCTTTCATCAGTATACTGCATCATTCGGCAGAAAAAATTTTACTTAAGTCACTCCAGTAATGATTGGCACATGCCAGGAAAGTTCTGGAAAAGCGCAGCGATGCGTAAAAAATCGGTAATATGCCTGTTTCTGGCGTTTAATCGCTGCCATCTGATAGGGTCTGATGCGCGGTGTGACATGCGCTTTGATGCTAAACTTCGTCGCTTCACCCGCTAATGAAAACTACTCTTTATGACAGCACTGGACGCCGCGCCGCAAAATAAATTGCATCACCGTGTCAATCTTGGGACACGTATCGTTTTCCTCATCGCTGGATTGGGCATGTCCGCATGGGCACCGCTGGTGCCGTTCGCCAGCCAGCGTCTGGCATTGAGCGGCGCATCATTGGGCGGTTTGCTGCTGTGTCTGGGAATTGGCTCGCTGGCGGCGATGCCGATTACCGGCGGTTTGATTGCGCGCTTCGGTGGTCGTCGGGTGATGTTGTGCTCCACGCTGGTGGTGCTGGCGATGTTACCGCTGCTGGCAACGCTTGATGTGATGTGGCTGATGGCCGCCACTTTAATGGTGTTTGGTGCCGGACTCGGCATGCTGGATGTCGCGATGAACGTGCAGGCGGTCGAAGTGGAAAAAGCCGCACGCAAGCCGATGATGTCCGGTTTCCACGGCTTCTTTAGCCTCGGCGGGATTATCGGCGCCGGTTCCGTCAGCCTGTTACTCGGCAGCGGCCTGACGCCGTTACAAGCCGTAGGCGCGGTGATGGTGCTGATTGTGCTGCTGCTGGTGTGGAGCCTGCCGACGCTGATGACCGAACGCCTGCATCAGCCCGATCAGCCGTGGCTGGTTATTCCGCGCGGTTGGGTGGCATTCCTCGGTTTACTCTGCTTTATTCTGTTTCTTGCCGAAGGTGCGGTGCTGGATTGGGGCGCGCTGTTGCTGCTGCAAAGCCCGGAGATGAGCCCGGCGCACGCTGGTTTAGGTTATGCGGTGTTCTCGGTGGCAATGACCATTGGTCGTCTGACCGGCGATAAAGTGATTCAGCGCTTCGGCCGTTATCCGGTGATGTTGACCGGTGCGTTAGCCGCTGCCGCAGGCATGACGTTGGCGGTGTTGCTGCCGTGGCCGCAAATTGCGCTGCTGGCTTTCCTGCTGGTGGGTTTTGGCCTCGCCAATACGGTGCCGATGTTGTTCAATGCTGCCGGGAATCAACACGATATGCCGTCGAATCTGGCGATTTCGGCCATGACAACGTTAGGCTATGCAGGTATTCTTTCAGGTCCGGCTTTAATCGGATTAATTTCCCAGTGGATCAGCCTGAGTGGTGCATTTTTGCTTATCGCTCTGCTGCTGCTGGCCGTCGCTGCCAGTGCCCGACGGGTTGCGCGCTAATTCCATGATCCTGAGACACTATGCTGCCTTATAAATTTCCACTGACATCCGGCAATGTAACGCGCTTTTTCGTGGTGTTTAACCTGGTGCTTTTTCTGGCGCTGGGCGCGATGGTGCACAACAGCGTGAATGCCTGGATGACAGAGAAGCGCTATGCGATGACCGATTTGGCGCGTGCGATGCAGAAACGCATCGATGCGTCGCGCTTCGCTACGTGGCAGATCTATGAGAACCTGGCCACCAGCGCCGCCGGTTCGTCGCCGAACAGTAATCTTCAGGAAACCCGCCTGCGCCCGGATGTCTATTATCTGGAAAAAACCCGCCGCAAAACCGAAGCACTGATTTTCGGTTCGCACGATAGCAGCACGCTGGATATGACCATGCGCATGTCCAACTATCTCGATACGCTGTGGGGCGCGGAAAATCCGACCTGGTCGATGTACTTCCTCAATGGTCAGGATAACAGCCTGATTATGATCTCCACGCTGCCGCTGAAAGACATGGCGACACGTTATAAAGAGAGTGCGATCAATTCGCTGGTTGATAGCCGCCGCGCCGAGATGCTGCAGCAGGCCAATGCGCTGGATGAGCGCGAAAGCTTCTCGCCGCTGCGTCACTTCGCCTGGCAGAACGATCACTACTTTACCCTGCGCACCACTTTCAATCAGCCGGGCCATTTAGCTACCGTGGTGGCATTTGATTTGCCGGTTAACGATCTGATTCCGCGTAATATGCCGCTGGAGAACTTCCAGCTACGTCAGGACGCGACGCAAACGTCGACCACCACCACCACCAGCGACGACACCAGCAGCGAAAGCACGCACGTGGCGCTGGTAAACCCGAATCTGGAGATCGCCGCCTCGCTGCCTAGCACTTCGCTGCAGCTGGTGTATCGCGTGCCGCTCACCAGCCTGGCGCTGGATACGCTGCATAATCTGATGTGGCCGCTGCTGATCAACCTTGTGCTGTTTTTACTGTCGATTGCGGGCATTACGCTGCTGCGTCAGCAATCGCTGCGCCCGAACGAGAATCAGAGCGCCGAGCTGGATTCGCTGCGCATGCTTAACGAAGAGATCGTCGCCAGTTTGCCGGTCGGCTTGCTGGTGTACGACTTCGCCACTAACCGCACGCTGCTCAGCAATAAAATCGCTGAACATCTATTGCCGCACCTGAATCTGCAGAAAATCATCAATATGTCCGATCAACATCAGGGCGTATTGCAGGCGACCATCAATAATGAAGTGTATGAAATTCGCCACGCGCGCAGCGTGCTGTCGCCGCATACTCAGCTATTTATGATGCGCGATCAGGACCGCGAATTACTGGTAAATAAGAAGTTGCAGAAGGCACAACAGGTGCTGGATCGTAATCACCAGATGCGTCAGCAGTTAATGCATAACCTCGGTCACGCCCTCAATGGTCCACTGCAAAGCATGGTTAAGCAACTAGTACAACTTAGCCAGCGTGACGATGACGAAAGCGTGCTCGATCTGCTCGACGAGAGCCAGGGTTTGGCGCGCCTGGTGGATGACATTGTGCTGCTTAATCGCCTGGAAGCGCATGACTGGTCGCCTGATGCCAGCGTGTTCAACCTGCAGGATATGCTGGACGAAATCGCGCTGGAAAGCCTGCCGCTGCTGCGTCGTAAAGGTTTAGCGCTGGTGGTGAATAACCATTTAGCCAATGACGAGATGCGTTTTGGCGATCGTCGTGCGCTGCGTAAAGTGCTGACCACGCTGATGCACTATTCGCTGACCACCACGCGCTGGGGCAAGATTTCGCTGGAGATCAAAACCAGTGAAGACAAGCCCAATCAGGTCTTACTGCAGCTGGTGGATACCGGCTCCGGCTTGAGCGTCGATGAACTGGCGAATGTCGATTTCCCCTATCTCGGCGACACCACGCAAGATCGTTTTGGCCAGGCGTCCGGCATGGCATTTTTCCTCTGTAAGCAGCTGTGCAAACAGATGGGCGGCCAGCTGGAGATCATCGCTAAACCCGATATCGGCACACGCTACAATATTCAGCTGCCGCTGGCGTTAGAGCAGCAAGGCGAGCAGGAAGAGAAACTGCTGGAAGGCGTGACCGCGTTGGTGGATATCGCCGTAGAAGACGTACACAAGATCGTTTGTCGCCACCTCGAAAACTGGGGAGCGAAATGCCTGACCTCGGATGAGCGTTTAACTGGTCAGGATCATGATGTGCTGGTGACCGACGATCCGGCGCGCCTGAACGGCTGGGCGCTGCTGCTGGCCGGTGACGAAATGGGTCATCACGCGTTGAACGATCATCAATTCCGGGTCAACTTCAATCTCAGTAATGCACTGCTTGATGCGCTGCTGGCCCTGATTGAAAAGCAACTTTCTCATGATTTGTTAGAGGATAGTCGCGAAGATGAAGAAGCCACGCCGCTAATGAGCGGAGGCTATTTCCAGCTGTTTACCGAGACAGTACCGCCAGATGTGAAGAGACTGTATACTGAAGCGGCGGAAAAGGATTATCCCTCGCTTGCTCAGACAGCACATCGCCTGAAAGGCGTGTTTGCCATGCTCAATCTGGGTTCAGGTAAACAGCTTTGTGAAGCGTTAGAACAACACATTAAAGTATGTGACGATTTAACCATTAAAAATACCACCAGTGAAATTGACGCTTACGTCAGCCAACTGCTGCAGCAAGGTAACCAATAAGATGAATAACTTGAACGTAATTATTGCCGATGACCATCCGATCGTTCTGTTCGGTATCCGTAAGTCACTGGAACAGATTGAATGGGTTAACGTTGTAGGTGAGTTTGAAGACTCAACAGCACTGGTAAACAGCTTGCCCAAACTGGACGCTAATGTCCTGATTACCGACCTTTCCATGCCAGGCGAGAAGTACGGTGACGGTATCACCCTGATTAAATACATCAAACGTCACTATCCGGACCTCTCGATTATCGTTCTGACCATGAACAATAACCCAGCGATCCTGAGCGCGGTGTTGGATCTGGATATCGAAGGGATTGTACTGAAGCAAGGCGCACCAACCGATCTGCCAAAAGCACTCGCGGCTCTGCAGAAAGGCAAAAAATATACGCCGGAAAGCGTGGCAAAACTGCTGGAGCGCATCAGCGCCGGTGGTTACGGTGACAAACGTCTGTCGCCGAAAGAGAGTGAAGTACTGCGTCTGTTCGCAGAAGGTTTCCTGGTGACTGAGATCGCTAAGAAACTTAACCGCAGTATCAAAACCATCAGTAGCCAGAAGAAATCAGCCATGATGAAACTGGGCGTGGAAAACGATATCGCGCTGCTGAACTATCTCTCTTCTGTCAGCGCCACTCAGGTCGACAAAGAGTAATACGAATGGGCGGCGTCTTCTGACACCGCCCATTTTTTAGTTTCCGCTTTACGCCTCTACCCTGCCCTTTCTGACGCGTTCCGCATACACCGCCAGCGTGCTTTTCAACACATCCAGCGTGACCGGCTTCGACAAACAGTTATCCATACCCGCATCCATACAGCGCTGCTTCTCTTCCGCTAACGCATTTGCCGTGACGCCAATCACCGGGAAAGTATGTCCCAGCTGACGCAGACGTTGCGTCAGGCGATAACCATCCATGTTCGGCATGTTCACGTCGCTCAGCACGATATCGATATGGTTGCGACTCAGCACGTTCAGCGCATCAACGCCATCCTGCGCGGTTTTGGTTTGATAGCCGACGGTGCCGAGCTGTTCTGATAGCAGCATGCGGTTGATCGGATGGTCATCAACAATCAGTACGATAATATCTTCGAAGGTCGCGGCGGCTTTTGGCGCGGTTAACGGCAGCGGCGTGGCGGTTTGGCTATTAATGTTGATGCGGTAGATGCGGCCCAGCAGCTGCGGCAGATCGTGCAGCATCGCGCTGCTCTGAATCCATTGCCCCGGCGCGGTTTCGTGCGGCATATCGATGTGCTCACCACAGATACGAATATGTGCGCGTCCAGTTTGCGCGGCAGGTTCATCGTGATCGCTGATGATCACATCATCAGCCGCCGCCTGGCCGTGGTAATACGCTGCCTGAATGCCCTGCTGTTGCAGCAGACGCAGCAGGAAGCTGGCGAGATACTCATTACGCATATCCAGCCAGATGGCTTTTTCCTGCAAGCCGTCGAGCAGCGGTGGCGCCGCCAGCTGACCGGAATAGATCGGAATACGCACGATAAACTGGCTGCCCATGCCCGGTTCGGAATCGACTTCGATATCGCCATCCATCATGTTGATCAGCTTTTCACAGATCGCCAGCCCTAAGCCGGTGCCCTGGAAGTTACGCTGCACGCCAGAACCCACCTGGAAGAACGGATCGAACAGGCGCGTTACCTCTTTGGCCGGAATACCGACGCCGGTATCGCGTACGCGGAATGCCAGATAACCCTCTTTGACGTAAGCATGCAGGATGATGCAGCCGGTATGCGTGAATTTAATGGCGTTGTTCAGCAGGTTGGATATCACCTGCTGCAGACGCATGGCGTCGCCATCCATAATCAGGGGCACATCGTTTTCAATAAACACATACAGCGCCAGGCGCTTACGCACCACCAGCGAGAGATAGTTGCTGGCAATATGGTTGACCACTTCACGCGGCGAGAACGGATGCGGTTCAATTTTCAGTTGTTCGGATTCGATCTTCGAGAAGTCGAGAATGTCGCTGATGATCTTCAGCAGCAGGCTCGACGAGTTGTTCATCGCCGTCACCAGTGAATCGACGCCTTTCGGCAGCACTTTGGTTTGCAGCAGATCGAGGTTACCGATAATGCCGTACAGCGGCGTGCGCAGTTCATGGCTGACGGTGGCGAGGAACATTGATTTCGACTGGCTGGCTTGCTCGGCCGAGTGCGCCATCTCCTGCAGCGACTGCTCCATACGCACGCGCGCCGAAACATCCACCAGCACGCAAATCGCCACGTTTTCATTACGATAACGCGAATGTACAAAGCTGATTTGCAGGTTGGTGTTGCTGCCGGTCAGCACATCGACAAAGTTGACCTGCTGACCGCCAATGATTTCATTCAGACGCTGGCGATCTTCCTGCGTCAGCAGCGTCAGATAGTTATGCGCCAGTTCGTTACTCAGAATGTTGGTGCCGTCGCTGGTGCGCAGGATACAGATGCCGACCGGCGCCGAGGCGACAATCTTGCGGTTGAACTGCTCGTGCTCCTCCAGCCGATGCGCATTCTCCTCGGCCGGCAGGAACATGCGGCGCTCAAAAATCCACGCCAGCGTGAACAAAATCACCGCGGTTAAGATATTGAGTAGCAGCGCGTTGATCAGCATCAGCTTGAGCTGATCGGTTAACACGTCGGTGGAAAGCGACCACACCACATTGAGATTCGACGGCGGCAGCGGCTTTTTCAGCACCAGCTGGCGATAGCTGTCGAGATAGCCGAACCAGGTGCTGTTATCCGGCAGATCGTCGAGCGAGTAGCCCGGCCCGCCGCGACGCGAACTGATCAGCGGACGGTAGTTTTCATCGGTGATGGTGGCCACCAGCGGCAAACCGCCCGGCTGAATAAACTCATCAAGGCGAATATTCTGCTCCACGCCCAGCAGCGCCTGCAGCTTGTTCGCCACATATACCGGCATCACCATATAGAAGTTGCCGACGCCCGGCTGCGCGCTGCTGGTGATCCAATACATCGGCTGACGGCGCTCTTCTTCATTGCCGTTGCGATAATGCAGCACGCGTTCGCGCAGCGCTTTCAGGCTACGTTCACGATCGACTGAATTGTTGCTGCCGATAGTGAAATCAGCCAGACACTGATTCTCTCCGCCGATGAAGAACACGCGGTTCAATTCATACGCCGAGGCAAAATTGCTTTTCCAGTAATTGATGTAGTAGCTGAGCGAGTCCAGCGAGTTACGCCAGGTATTGCTCATTGACGTGCAGTCGCCATCGGAAAACAGCGGCGTGAACTGCGGCAGCGCACCTTTTCCCGGCGGCAAACCGTTGAGCACATCCAGACCATTAGCGCTGCTGCTCAGGCGATTTTCGGTGATGTATTTCAGCTCGCGCATCACGTCCGCCGAATGGCGCACGTACCACTCAGCCTGACCATAATTGGCGGCAAACTCCTGACGCACCGCGTTCTCTTTCTCATGCAGCACGTTGATGATGTAGAAAGTGGTCAGCAGCGCACCCAGCGCCCAGAGCAGCAACGCCAGCGCACGAAACAGATAGCGCGAAATTCGAAGCGTAGTGCGAAAGGAGACAAGATATTTCAAAAGAGGCTCACTGGCGGTAAGAGGTTATCAGGATGTTGAAAAGCTTCCATACACTAGCTTTATCGGTCCTAAAAAGCCAGCTAGCCCGCGCCTTTAGGGGAAAACTCAGATAAAAAAACGGCAGGTCAGTTTCCTGACCTGCCGCTTAATAAAGCCGTTACGAATTACTCTTCGTCGTCAGCTTCTGGTGCTTCGTCCTCGCTGTCCACTTCCGGCGCGATATCCTCCTCGCCTTCCGCTACGCTACCGTCGATGGCGTCGAGTTCTTCCTCTTCCACCGGCTCCGCGACGCGTTGCAGACCCACCACGTTTTCATCTTCCGCAGTACGGATCAGAATCACGCCCTGAGTGTTACGGCCTACCACGCTGACTTCCGACACGCGAGTACGCACCAGCGTACCGGCATCGGTGATCATCATGATCTGATCGCCATCCACCACCTGTACCGCGCCGATAACCGGTCCGTTACGTTCGGTGACTTTAATCGAGATCACGCCCTGGGTCGCACGCGACTTGGTTGGATACTCGCTGTTGGCGGTACGTTTACCGTAACCGTTCTGCGTCACGGTGAGGATCGCGCCCTCTTCGCGTGGCACAATCAGCGACACCACTTTGTCGCTTTCAGCCAGCTTGATACCGCGAACGCCCGAAGCCGAACGGCCCATCGCACGTACCGCCGTTTCAGCGAAGCGCACCACTTTACCGGCGGCAGAGAACAGCATCGCTTCGTCGCTACCGTTGGTCAGCGCCACGCCAATCAGCTCGTCATCCTCACGCAGGTTGATGGCGATGATGCCCGCGCTACGCGGACGGCTGAACTCCTGCAGCGCGGTTTTCTTCACGGTACCGCTCGCAGTAGCCATGAAGATGTTGAAGCCTTCGGTGTATTCACGCACCGGCAGAATGGCGGTGATACGTTCGTTGGCTTCCAGCGGCAACAGGTTAACGATTGGACGACCGCGCGCACCACGGCTGGCTTCCGGCAGCTGATAGACCTTCATCCAGTAGAGACGGCCGCGGCTGGAGAAGCACAGAATGGTGTCGTGGGTGTTGGCCACCAGCAGACGATCGATAAAGTCTTCTTCTTTAATACGTGCGGCGGATTTGCCTTTACCACCGCGGCGCTGGGCTTCATAGTCGGTCAGCGGTTGGTATTTGACATAACCCTGATGCGACAGCGTCACCACAACGTCTTCCTGATTGATCAGGTCTTCGATATTGATGTCTGCACTGTTCGCGGTAATTTCAGTACGACGTGCGTCGCCGAACTGATCGCGCATCAGCTCCAGCTCTTCACGGATTACTTCCATCAGGCGCTCAGCGCTTTGCAGGATGTGCAGCAGCTCAGCAATCTGATCCAGCAGCTCTTTGTATTCGTCGAGCAGCTTTTCGTGCTCGAGGCCGGTCAGTTTCTGCAGACGCAGATCCAGAATCGCCTGCGCTTGCTGTTCAGTCAGATAATATTGACCATCGCGAATACCGAACTCGGCTTCCAGCCATTCCGGACGTGCAGCGTCATTACCGGCACGTTCCAGCATCGCGGCAACGTTACCCAGATCCCACGACTGCGCCAGCAGGCCCAGTTTCGCTTCGGCTGGCGTTGGTGCACGACGAATCAGTTCGATGATCGGGTCGATGTTAGCCAGCGCAATCGCCAGGCCTTCAAGGATGTGGGCACGATCGCGCGCTTTACGCAGTTCGAAAATGGTACGACGCGTAACCACTTCACGACGGTGGCGCACGAAGGCTTCGATGATGCCTTTCAGCGTCATGATCTTCGGCTGGCCCTGATGCAGCGCCACCATGTTGATGCCGAAAGAGACCTGCAGCTGTGTCAGCGAGTAGAGGTTGTTGAGAACCACTTCACCCACCGCATCGCGTTTGATCTCAATGACAACACGCATGCCGTCTTTATCAGATTCGTCACGTAGTGCGCTGATGCCTTCCACGCGCTTCTCTTTCACCAGCTCGGCGATCTTCTCGATCAGACGCGCTTTGTTCACCTGATACGGCAGTTCGTGCACGATGATGGTTTCACGGCCGGTCTTGGCATCAGTTTCCACTTCGCCACGTGCGCGAATGTAAATCTTACCGCGCCCGGTGCGATAGGCTTCTTCAATACCACGACGACCATTGATGAAGGCCGCCGTCGGGAAGTCTGGCCCGGTGATGTGCTCCATCAGACCTTCAACGGTGATGTCTTCATCTTCAATAAACGCCAGACAGCCGTTGATCACTTCCGTCAGGTTGTGCGGTGGAATGTTGGTTGCCATACCAACGGCGATACCGGAAGAACCGTTTACCAGCAGGTTAGGAATTTTAGTTGGCAGGACTTCAGGGATCTGCTCGGTGCCGTCATAGTTCGGCACGAAATCGACGGTTTCCTTTTCCAGGTCAGCCAGCAGCTCCGAAGAGATCTTTGCCATGCGGACTTCGGTATAACGCATCGCTGCGGCGGAGTCGCCGTCGACCGAACCAAAGTTACCCTGACCGTCAACCAGCATGTAGCGCAGGGAGAATGGCTGGGCCATACGCACGATACTTTCGTATACAGCGGAATCGCCGTGCGGGTGATATTTACCGATGACGTCACCGACCACACGGGCGGATTTTTTATAGGGTTTATTCCAGTCGTTGCCCAGTTCGCTCATGGCAAAAAGCACACGGCGGTGTACCGGCTTCAGACCATCACGCACATCGGGTAAGGCTCGGCCAACAATGACCGACATGGCGTAATCGAGGTAGGAGTTTTTCAACTCTTCTTCGATATTGACCGGTGTAATTTCTCTCGCAAGGTCGCTCATGGAGCCGCTATCCCTCTACATAATCCCGGATTTAAAGGTGCGAAAGTATATCACATTGCTTCCCTTCGGTGAACGTTAACCAGGCCTTAATCCCGCTTTTCCTTGAGCGTGAGAGATGCGTTCGCGTGAGTTAAGCGTTTATACTGAGGGAATATTTTGTCTGGAGTGATGATTCAATGAGTGAACAACCGCAGGAAAGCCGCCAGAACGTCGACCACGCCGAGATCGCCAAGTTTGAGGCCGTGGCATCCCGCTGGTGGGATTTAGAGGGTGAATTTAAGCCGTTGCACCGTATTAACCCCCTGCGACTTGGCTGGATAGCGCAGCATAGTAATGGCCTGTTCGGCAAGAAAGTGCTCGATGTCGGCTGCGGCGGCGGCATTCTGGCGGAGAGCATGGCGCGTGAAGGCGCTGAGGTTACCGGCCTGGATATGGGCGCTGAGCCGCTGGAAGTGGCGCGTCTGCATGCGCTTGAGAGCGGCGTTAGCGTTAACTACGTGCAGCAAACCGTGGAAGATCACGCCGCAAGTCACCCCGGGCATTATGATGTGGTGACCTGCATGGAGATGCTGGAGCATGTGCCGGATCCGCGCTCGGTAGTCTTAGCCTGCGCGCAGCTGGTGAAGCCCGGCGGCGAAGTGTTTTTCTCCACCATCAACCGCAATCCAAAAGCCTGGCTGCTGGCGGTATTTGGTGCCGAGTATGTGCTGCGCATGGTGCCGCGCGGGACGCACGACGTGAAGAAATTCATCCGTCCCGCCGAGTTGCTGAACTGGGTGGATGAAACCCCGCTGCGTGAAAGAAATATGATTGGCCTGCACTACAATCCGCTGACCAACCAGTTCCGTCTGGGTCGCGGTGTCGATGTGAACTACATGATTCATACGCATCGTCAGGAGTGATGTCATCCTTTGCCAGAGGCGCTGGCGCGTCTGCTGCGACAAAAGGGTCATTCGCAGCGCTGAGGCTTTTACGTTGGGTCAGGAGCCTCACGCAGGGATGCGTGAGGCAGTTCGGGGCCGGCCAGGATGGCCGATCCGCGAACGGTCCGTTGGCACGACGTGGAAGCCGAAGGCACCGCGCTAGCGGCGCGAGGACGGCCCGTGACGCAGCAGAGGTGTCAGAGCCCGCACCAGATTTCAAGCAAAATGCTTTCTTAACTAACAAGCATTACCTCTTTCATGGCGACCTCTTATCCCCTAATTTTGGCCCTATCCAGATCAATTTCCTTTTAGACGCGTACCAGCCTTTTTTATAGGCTAAGCAAGTCACAAAAAATTCATAAGCACTTTTAGATAAGTTCGCTGCTGGCGGCCTTGTCGGGGCTTTTTTTGTCTAAGAAAATTCCTGAAGCGCGGTGGTTGAGCAAGAAACACGCGTCCGATCATAAAGTGAAAAAAAAGTGCTGAGCGGTTGACACTAAGTGCAGGCCTTGCGGCATGCGGATCCAGGATTTTAGCCAGCCGGTAATGACGATTTTTTAGTGAAAATCAACTCTTGTTAAGAAGAGATTGCTGACTAGAATACTCACCATATTGTTGTTCAAACTTCCCGCACCCCCTATATATAGTGTTTATCCACAGGCTTACTCACAACGAGCGGCTTGTGCATAAACCTTGTGCATACATGGGGGATAAATACGTCATTCATGCATGGACAGGTAAAAACGCGACATGAACCAAAGTCTGCTCGTTACTAAACGCGATGGCCGCCAGGAGCGCATTGATCTCGACAAAATTCATCGTGTACTGGATTGGGCAGCCGAAGGGCTGAACAATGTTTCAGTTTCACAGGTTGAACTGCGCTCACACATTCAGTTCTACGATGGCATCAGAACTTCTGACATTCATGAGACCATCATCAAGGCTGCCGCAGACCTGATCTCGCGTGATGCGCCGGATTACCAATACCTGGCTGCGCGTCTGGCTATCTTCCACCTGCGTAAAAAAGCCTACGGCCAGTTTGAGCCGCCGAAGCTGTACGATCAGGTGGTGAAAATGGTTGAGATGGGCAAATACGACCGCCATCTGCTGGAAGATTACAGCACCGAAGAGTTCGAGCAGATGGACGCGTTTATCGACCATTGGCGCGACATGAATTTCTCCTACGCAGCGGTTAAGCAGCTGGAAGGGAAATATCTGGTGCAGAACCGCGTCAGCGGCGAAATCTACGAAAGCGCCCAGTTCCTCTACATTCTGGTGGCGGCATGCCTGTTCTCTGGCTATCCGCGCGAAACCCGTATGGATTACGTGAAGCGCTTCTACGATGCGATCTCAACCTTTAAGATCTCACTGCCAACGCCAATCATGTCCGGCGTGCGCACCCCAACGCGTCAGTTCAGCTCTTGCGTACTGATCGAGTGCGGCGACAGCCTCGACTCTATCAACGCCACCTCTAGCGCCATTGTGAAATACGTTTCTCAGCGCGCCGGTATCGGCATCAACGCCGGCCGCATTCGTGCGCTGGGTAGCCCGATTCGCGGTGGCGAAGCGTTCCACACCGGTTGTATTCCGTTCTACAAACATTTCCAGACTGCCGTGAAGTCTTGCTCACAAGGCGGCGTACGTGGCGGCGCAGCGACGCTGTTCTACCCAATGTGGCATCTGGAAGTTGAAAGCCTGCTGGTGCTGAAAAACAACCGCGGTGTTGAAGGCAACCGCGTGCGTCACATGGATTACGGCGTACAGATCAACAAACTGATGTACACCCGCCTGCTGAAAGGTGAAGACATCACGCTGTTCAGCCCGTCTGACGTGCCTGGCCTGTACGATGCGTTCTTCGCCGATCAGGACGAGTTCGAGCGTCTGTACACCAAATACGAGAAAGACGACAGCATCCGCAAACAGCGCGTGAAAGCCGTTGAGCTGTTCTCACTGATGATGCAGGAGCGTGCATCAACTGGCCGTATCTACATTCAGAACGTCGATCACTGCAACACGCACAGCCCGTTCGATCCAAGCATCGCGCCAGTTCGTCAGTCGAATCTGTGCCTCGAGATCGCACTGCCGACCAAACCGCTGAACGACGTCAATGACGAAAGCGGCGAAATCGCCCTGTGTACGCTGTCTGCCTTTAACCTGGGCGCGATTAACAGCCTTGACGATCTGGAAGAGCTGGCCACCCTTGCGGTGCGTGCGCTTGATGCACTGCTGGATTATCAGGATTACCCCATTCCGGCAGCACAACGCGGCGCCATGGGCCGTCGTACGCTGGGTATTGGCGTGATCAACTACGCATACTACCTGGCGAAAAACGGCGTGCGTTACTCTGATGGCAGCGCCAACAATCTGACGCACAAAACTTTCGAAGCCATTCAGTACTACTTGCTGAAAGCCTCGAACGAATTGGCGAAAGAGCAAGGTGCGTGCCCGTGGTTTAAAGAGACCACTTACTCGCAGGGCATTCTGCCGATCGATACCTATAAAAAGGATCTCGACGCGGTGTGCAACGAGCCGCTGCATCTGGATTGGGAAGGCCTGCGTGAGTCCATCACCACGCACGGTCTGCGCAACTCAACGCTCTCTGCGCTGATGCCGTCTGAAACCTCTTCGCAGATTTCGAACGCCACCAACGGTATTGAGCCGCCGCGCGGACACATCAGCATCAAAGCATCGAAAGACGGCATTCTGCGTCAGGTGGTGCCAGAGTATGAGCGTCTGAAAGACCAGTACGAACTGCTGTGGGAAATGCCGTCTAACGACGGTTATCTGCAGCTGGTTGGCGTGATGCAGAAGTTCATCGATCAGGCGATTTCGTCGAACACCAACTACGATCCGAGCCGCTTTGCGAATGGCAAAGTGCCGATGAAACAGCTGCTGAAAGACCTGCTGACCGCGTACAAGTTCGGCGTGAAAACCCTGTATTATCAAAACACCCGCGACGGTGCGGAAGATGCACAGGACGATCTGGCACCTTCCATTCAGGATGATGGCTGCGAAAGCGGCGCATGTAAGATCTAATCTCATCTTGTCAGGGCCGACATTGGTCGGCCCTCTTCACATTTGGACTCAAAATGGCTTACACCACATTCTCGCAGAACAAAAATGACCAGCTGAAAGAGCCGATGTTCTTTGGCCAGTCCGTCAACGTTGCCCGTTTCGATCAGCAGAAATATGACATCTTTGAAAAGCTGATTGAGAAGCAGCTCTCCTTCTTCTGGCGTCCGGAAGAAGTGGACGTCTCGCGCGATCGCATCGATTACCAGGCGCTGCCGGAGCATGAAAAGCACATCTTCATCAGCAACCTGAAGTATCAAACGCTGCTGGACTCGATTCAGGGTCGTAGCCCGAACGTGGCGCTGCTGCCGTTGATTTCCATCCCTGAGCTGGAAACCTGGATTGAAACCTGGGCGTTCTCCGAGACCATTCACTCGCGCTCCTACACGCACATCATCCGTAACATCGTTAACGATCCGGCGGTGGTGTTTGACGATATCGTCACCAACGAGCAGATTCTGGCGCGCGCCGAAGATATCTCGAAGTACTACGACGACCTGATCGAGATGACCAGTTACTGGCATCTGCTGGGTGAAGGTACGCATCAGGTCAACGGTAAAACCGTTACCGTTAACCTGCGCGATCTGAAAAAGCAGCTCTATATCTGCCTGATGAGCGTTAACGCGCTGGAAGCGATTCGCTTCTACGTCAGCTTCGCCTGTTCATTTGCTTTCGCCGAGCGCGAGCTGATGGAAGGCAACGCCAAAATCATCAAGCTGATTGCACGCGATGAAGCGCTGCATCTGACCGGCACCCAGCATATGCTGAACCTGCTGCGCACCGGTGAAGACGATCCAGAGATGAAAGCTATCGCCGCGGAGTGTCGTGATGAATGCTTCGAACTGTTCAAGAAGGCAGCCGAGCAGGAAAAAGAGTGGGCAGAATACCTGTTCAGCGGCGGCTCGATGATTGGCCTGAACAAAGACATTCTGTGCCAGTATATCGAGTACATCACCAACATCCGTATGCAGGCGGTGGGTCTTGATCTGCCGTTCCAGACGCGTTCCAACCCCATTCCATGGATCAACTCGTGGCTGGTGTCGGACAATGTGCAGGTTGCACCGCAGGAAGTTGAAGTGAGCTCGTATTTGGTCGGTCAGATTGATTCTGAAGTGGGCGAAGACGATTTCGACGGCTTCCAGCTGTAAGCATGAGCCGCTCTGTTGTTATTCTGCGTAGCTCCGGCTCCCGGCTGGAGTGCGCAGAAGATCACCCTAATCTGCTGGCGACGCTGGAAGCCAATAATCTGTGCGTTGAGTTTCAGTGTCGCGAAGGCTACTGCGGCTCTTGTCGCATGCGTTTGCTAAAAGGCGAAGTGGATTATGCCGAAACCCCGTTGGCGTTTGTGCAGCAAGGCGAGATTTTGCCGTGCTGCTGTCGCGCCAAAGGGGAGATTGAGATCGAGCTGTGATTGACTAGGCCGCCATTTATGGCGACCTGGTGACCAATCAGCGTTTCACCGTTTCCAGCACATCAATCCAACCGTGACCGGTGCTGACTTCACTGCCGTGCAGCCAGCGACGCAACATGTTCATCGCCATCATTGCCACCACTTTCTGCCGCGTTTCCACGTTATGACGTCCATGAGTGAACTTTACGCGTTGGCCCCAGCTGGCTTCCGGCGTATGAAGCGCAATCGATACTTCGCCTTCCACTAAATTTCCCACCGACAACGCCAGCGCCACGCCCTGCTGTTTCGCCCAGTCACGCGTGCGCGCAACCTGCGCTTCCAGATCTTCATCCTGCGGCGGCAGAATCTCTGCTTTGCTGAGCGCCACATCCGCTGCGGCCAGCTGCCAGTTAAGTAAGCCGGCGGTGAACTGCTCGCTCAGCGCCAAATGGAAGCCACGCTGCTGCAACTCGCGCGCCAGCAGCGCCGGTAAACCTTCGGTGCCCTCAAAGATGGTGCATTCAGCCAGCAACAGTTTTACCTGCTGCCACACTTGCTCCATCGCCACGCGCTGGCTGGCGGGTCCGGTGAGTTTGATTTCAATAATCGGCATCGATGAGCGATAGCCCATCACCACGCCTTCCGGCAGCGGGAGCGGCTCCAGCTCGGCGGCAATGTCACTTTCCCCACGTCCAAAGGTGGTGAGGCGCAAACACAATGGTGGCTCAGGCAGTTCAAAGCGTGCTTTGAGGCGCGGAATAATCTCCTGCTCAACCATCACTTTAAATTCCGACGGCACGCCAGGGGTGAAGAAAATCCAGCAGCGATTGAGCTGCAGCGCGAAGCCGCATGCGGTGCCGACCGGATTATCGAGCATCTCAGCTATGGCGGGGATTTCTGCCTGCTTGCGGTTGCTCGGTGCCATCACACGTCCGCGGCTGGCGAACCAGGCTTCCATTTTTTCCAGCCAGGGTTGCTGGATAACTAACTCGCTGCCGCTGGCAATGGCTGCGGCCTGCGCGCTGAGATCGTCACTGGTCGGTCCTAAACCGCCATTCACGATTAGCACGTCAGCAATCTGGCTGCGGCTCTGCAGCGCCTCCACCAGCGAGGTCATTGCATCACCGACGGTGCTACGGCTGGTCATCGGCAAACCGTGCTGGAACAGCACATCGGCCAGCCACGCGGCGTTGGTATCGACAATCTGCCCATGTAACACTTCATCGCCCGTTGAGAGCATTTCTACACGTATCACGTTGCGTTCTCCTTTTCCCTGTCGCTTTACTGTAGGAAGCGCGCAGGCGAAACACAATCGCGGATGATGCGAAACAGGGATTTAACGGGAAAAGCGGCGAGGAAATCAGGAAGCGGGCGCGAAGCGTGTCGCGCCCGTTGGAACTTATCGTCGAGCCAGCAGTAAACCGACAAACAGGCCAGCGGCGGCACCGATGCCAATCCCCTGCCACGGTTTTTCATGCACATAATCATCGGCGCGATAGGCCGCGTTTTTGGCACGATAGTAATAGCTGTCTGACGCATGGCTAACGCGCGATTTCACGTCTTCCAGCGCTTGTTCAGCTTTGAGTTTCAGCTCGATATATTTCTGATCGGCCGGATCGCCTGATGCGCGTAACACTTCTTCCAGCGTTTCCGTTAGCAGCGCCAGGTCGTCGTCAAGGTGCGTTTCAAATTGATCTGAAGATGACACTATGTAGTTCCTCCATGTTCCTTGCTCGTTGTGGTTTAACTATAGTCATAAATTGCAGATTTGCTGGATGGCGACTGCAAGGTTTTCACCAAGTTTCATCCACCACAGTGCAAAGTTGTGTCATGTACGCTGCCGCTACGCGAATTCTGCTTCGCTTATTTGATTAATCTGATAAATTTTCCGCAGACTGAATTATTTATTTTCACGACTGTCGTACCCCCCTGTAGTCAGACGCTTCTCGTCTTACGAGAGTCAAAATACACCCGAGCAGCTAAGGATTAGATTTCCGGCATGAATCGTAGAAAATTTATGAAAGCGTCCATGGCCCTCTCCGCTGTTAGCGGCATGACGGGTCTCTCCACGCTGTTTGCACAATCCGCCTGGGCCGATGATGGTATCGCCGACGGTACCGCGGTTCGCTTCGATTTCGACTCACTGAAAAAGAAAGCCTCCGCGCTGGCAAAACAGCCCTGGGGCGGCGCCCCCGGCCCCTTGCCCGACACCCTGGCCAATCTCACTCCACAGGCCTATAACGAAATTCAGTACGACGCCAACCACTCGCTGTGGAATAACATCCCCGATCGTCAGCTGGACGTGCAATTCTTCCACGTCGGTATGGGCTTCAAGCGCCGCATCCGCATGTTCTCGGTCGATGCCCAGAGCCGTGAAGCGCGTGAGATCCACTTCCGTCCGGAGCTGTTCAATTATCACAACGCCAACGTTGATACCAGGCAGCTGGTTGGTAAAACCGATCTCGGCTTTGCCGGTTTCCGTGCGTTTAAGAAACCTGAACTGGCGCGCCGCGATATCGTCTCTTTCCTTGGCGCCAGCTATTTCCGTGCGGTTGATGAAACCTTCCAGTACGGCCTCTCCGCGCGCGGCGTGGCGGTCAACACCTTCAGCAACGGCAAAGAAGAGTTCCCGGACTTCACCGCGTTCTGGTTCGAAACACCAAAAGCGGATGACACTACTTTCGTGGTCTACGCCCTGCTGGATGGCGCGAGCGTCACCGGTGCCTATAAGTTCACCATTCACTGCGAGGAGAAACGCGTCGTGATGGAGGTGGAAAACCACCTGTTTGCGCGTAACGACATTCGCCAGCTTGGCATTGCGCCAATGACCAGCATGTTCAGTTGTGGCACCAACGAGCGCCGCATGTGTAACACTTACCATCCACAAATCCACGACTCCGATCGTCTGGCGATGTGGACCGGTGAAGGCGAATGGATTGCACGTCCGCTGAACAACCCGCAGCGTTTGCAGTTCAACGCCTATCAGGACGAAAACCCGCGTGGTTTTGGCCTGTTGCAGCTCGATCATGACTTCAAAAATTATCAGGATGTGATTGGCTGGTACGACAAACGTCCAAGCCTGTGGGTAGAACCGATTGGTAAATGGGGCAAAGGCGCCATTAACGTGATGGAGATTCCAACCACTGGTGAAACGCTGGATAACGTGGTGTGCTTCTGGCAGCCGTCAGAACCGGTGAAAGCCGGTAGCGAGTTCAGCTTCCAGTACAAACTCTACTGGAGCCAGTTGCCACCAGTGCGCAGTGGTTTGGCGCGTGTCGATGCCACGCGCACCGGTATCGGCGGCTTCCCGGAAGGTTGGGCGCCAGGCGAACACTTCCCGGATACCTGGTCACGTCGCTTTGCCATTGATTTTGTTGGTGGCGATCTGAAAGCCGCAGCGCCGAAAGGTATTGAGCCGGTGATTACCGTTTCAGAAGGCACATTTAAGCAGGTTGAGATTCTCTACGTCGAGCCACTCAACGGTTACCGCATTCTGTTTGACTGGTATCCAAACAGCGACTCGACCAAACCGGTTGATATGCGCCTGTTCCTGCGCACTAAGGATGAGACGCTGAGTGAAACCTGGCTCTATCAGTACTTCCCGCCGCCGCCAGATCAACGTAAATACGTTGATGACCGGCAGATGACGCCAGGCTGATTGATTAACGGCGAGGAGCAATCCTCGCCGTTATGCTTTTTGCATGCCGATGTGCGGAATGTCATCTTCCATGTAGACTTCAGTCACCGCTTTAAAGCCCAGACGACCGTAGAACCCTTCCAGATGTGCCTGCGCAGAGAGATAAATAGCGCGCTGCGACCAATACTTTTCACAGCTCTCCAGCGCCTTCTCCATCAAGCGATAGCCCAGCTTCAAACCGCGTGCTTCTTCAGAAACAATCACACGACCAATCATTACCGGTGCAGAGTCTAGCGCTGGCGTTAACACGCGCGCATAGGCCAGCAGCTTACCGTCGAGAAATCCGAGAATGTGGCGATTTTCGGCAGCTAGATCCTGGCCATCAATATCCTGATAAGGACAGTTTTGTTCCACGATGAAGACATGATTGCGCAGTGCCAGCAAAGTGTAGAGTTGTTGCGCTGTCAGTTCACTGTGGTGGCAATCAAGCCAAAGCATTTCCATGGTGCTTCCTTGTCTGAGCGAAAAAAGGGATCCGATGAGAATATCACACCGGCTACGCCAAACGCAGTGAGCAGCAGCGGCAGCTGAAAACCTCGTGGTGACTCTGTGCTCGACCTCTCACTATGCCGTGAACTGCAGGCAAAAAAAATCAGGCCCGCAGGCCTGATTCAGTAGTTTCGTAAATCTGAATTACATCAGTGGCTGAGCCATCTGCACCAGTGTAATCAGCGGCTGCGGATAAACACCGAGCAGCAGCACCAGAATCGCAGATATCAGCACCACAACGCCGCCGGCAGTAAATGCCCAATTGGCTTGCGTATCGCGGTTGTGCAGTTCCGGCGGACTGAGATACAGACTCACCGTCACACGCAGATAGTAATAAAGCCCAATTGCACTACCCGCTACTACCGCACCACTCAACCACCACAGATGTGCGTTCACACTCGAGGCGATAACGTAGAACTTACCGATGAAGCCGAGCGTCATTGGGATACCCGCCAGTGACAACATCATCACCGTCATTACCGCAGACAGAATCGGACGATGCCAGAACAGACCACGATAGGAATAGAGCGTATCGGCATCCGGACCGCGATATGGGCTCGACATCAGGCTCACTACGCCGAACGCGCCAAGGCTGCTGAATAGGTAACCGGCCAGATAAACGCCTGCGGTTTCCAGCGACAGCTGATGGGTTTTCACCGCAATCAGCGCCACCAACAGATAACCAAGGTGCGCGATCGAGGAGTAACCGAGCAGACGCTTGATGTTGCTCTGGGAAATCGCCATCAGGTTGCCGAACAGAATCGACGCAAAGGCAATGATGCCCAGCACGGTACGCACCGCTTCGCTGTCAGTGACGGGCGCGTACATGAACAGGCGCATAATCACACCAAAGATGGCGATCTTGCTGGCGGTAGCGAGGAAGGTTGAAACCGGCGCTGGCGCACCCTGATAAACATCTGGCGTCCACAGGTGGAAAGGAACCAGCGACAGTTTAAAGCCCAGTCCGATAATCATCATGCCCAGACCGAGCAGCAACAGCGGCTCCTGAATCATGCTATCGCTCAGACTTTTACCCAGCTGCACAAAGCTCAGGCTGCCGGAATCAGCATAAATCAGCGCGATACCGAACAGCAGGAACGATGAGGCCGCCGCCGACAGAATGGTATATTTCAGCGACGCTTCCAGCGAACGTTTCTGGCGGAAAGCATAACCAATCAAACCAAACAGCGGCAGTGACAGCAGTTCGATACCGATGAACAGCGCTGCCAGATGATTGGCGCTCGCCAGCACGATCCCGCCGAGTGCTGCAATCAGCACCAGCAGATAGAACTCATCTTTGTTATCCGGGAAACCGGCCAGCCACGGATAAGCGAAGGTGCAGGTGGCTAAACTCGCCAGCACCACCAGCGCGGTGTAGAACATCGAATAGCCATCAACGCGCAGCAGCGGCGTGACGTCCATCGCTCCCGCCTGGCCTACAAACCACAGAGAAAACAGCGCAATGTTAAGTCCGATCACCGTCAGCGTGGCATTAACAAAGTGATTGCGTCGCCACGCAATGGACAGCATCACCACCACCACCGTCAATCCGACGATCAACAGCGGCAGTAACGCGATCAGATGTTGAGGAGTTATTGTCATGGCGAATTACGGCCTTGTAGTTGAAATTGAAGCGGTAAACCACTGCTGAATATTGCTCATCGCAGCATGGGATGTGTCGAGGATCGGCTGAGGATAAATCCCCAGCAGCACCAGCAACACCACCAATACGCCGATAGTCATGAACTCACGCGGTGACATGCCTGGCAGCGGATCTTTCGACTTTGCTTCGCCGAAGTAAGCGCGCTGCATCATGATCAGGGAGTAAACCGAAGCAAACACCAGACCAAAGGTTGCAATGACGATAATCACCGGCACCACCTGGAAGCTGCCGGTCAGAATCATAAATTCACCAACAAAGTTACCGGTGCCCGGCATACCGAGGTTTGCAACCGCGAAGAACAGTGACAGACCCGGAATCCATTTGATACGTGACCACAAGCCGCCCATCTGACGAAGGTCGCGGGTATGCAGACGCTCATACAGCTGACCACACAAGATGAACAGTGCCGCAGCAGAGAGACCGTGCGCAATCATCTGAATCACCGCGCCCTGGAAGGCCAGTTGGCTGCCAGTGTAGATGGCGATGAGCACGAAGCCCATGTGCGAAATAGAGGTGTAAGCGATCAGTCGCTTGATATCAGTTTGTGAGAATGCCATCCACGCACCGTAGAAGATGCCGATGATACCCAGCCACATGGCAATCGGTGCGAACTCTGCTGACGCATTCGGGAACAGCGGCAGGCTAAAGCGCAGCAAACCGTAAGCCGCAGTTTTCAGCAAGATACCTGCGAGGTCAACTGAACCGGCAGTTGGTGCCTGGCTATGCGCATCGGGTAACCAACCGTGTAATGGCACCACCGGCATTTTCACCGCAAAGGCAATAAAGAAGCCAAGCATCAGCAGATATTCAACGGTGTGCGACATCGGAGTTTTCAGCAGCTCTTCGTAGCTGAAAGTCCACACGCCGGTGGCGTTGTAATGGACAAAGACCAGCGCCAGAATCGCCACCAACATGATCAGACCCGATGCCTGGGTGTAGATGAAGAACTTGGTCGCCGCGCTGATACGCGTTTTACCGTCGGATGCTTTATGGCCCCACAGTGCGATGAGGAAATACATCGGCACCAGCATCATTTCCCAGAAGAAGAAGAACAGGAACATATCGATGGAGAGGAACACGCCAATCACACCACCGAGAATCCACATCAGGTTGAGGTGGAAAAAGCCCTGATATTTCTCAATTTCGTTCCAGGAACACAGCACCGCCATCAAACCGAGCAGTCCGGTCAGCACCACCATCAGCAGCGACAGACCATCAATTGCCAGATGGAAGTTAATGCCAAAGCGCGGAATCCACGGTACGGAGAAAGTCGATTGCCATTGCGGAATGCCCGCAGCCTGCGTCAGTGAATAGCCTCCCTGCAACCACAGCTGCAGACCAAGCGCTAGCGTCAGGCCCATGGTGATCATGGCAATCCAGCGCGGAACTTTCGCGCCAAGACGCTCCGCAAGCCAGCAGAGCAAGCCACCGACAAAAGGTATGATAATTAGCCAAGGTAATAACACGGCAAACTTCCCTTTTTATTGCCTTACTTCAGGCAATTTTTGACATTCTAATTGGGCGAGCGAACCCGCCCCGCTCATCAATCTTTAAATCACCAGCAGCAGCGCCAGCACTACAACGGCACCCACACTCATCGAGGCCACGTACCAGCGCAGATAACCGTTTTCGCTCACCACCAAACCTTTGTTACCAACACGCGACAGCAGCGCAGGCAGGTTCATCAGTGAGTTAAGCGGATCGCGCTTCAGCAACCAGGCAATGCCGAGATAAGGTTTTACAAACACCTTGTCATACAGCCAATCGAAGCCCCAGGCCGCGAACCACCAGGTGCCGAAGAAACGACCCGGCGCGCTGTTAGCAATACTGGTCACCAGTTGACGTTTACCCAGCCACAGAACTGCTGCGATCAGGATACCGACAATGGCCACCACGCCTGAGGTGATTTCCAGCATCACTTTGCCGCCTTCACCAAACTCGTTCTGCGGCAGAACACCCGCCAGAGGAGGCGTGATCAGCGCACCAATAAAGGTGGAGAGCACCATCAGAACAATCAGCGGCAGGTGATGCGTAATGCCTTTACCGGCGTGAGCATGAATTTTCTCTTCACCGTGGAACACGATAAAGATCATGCGGAAGGTGTAGATCGAAGTGAGGAATGCACCCACCAGACCCGCCACCATCAGATTGATGTGACCATTCGCCATCGCACCAAACAGGATTTCATCTTTACTGTAGAAACCTGCGGTGATCAGCGGCAGCGCAGCCAACGCGGCACCGCCCACCAGGAAGCAGACATACACCAGCGGGATGCTCTTACGCAGGCCACCCATTTTGAAAATATTCTGCTCGTGATGGCAGGCCAGAATGACCGAGCCTGAAGAGAGGAACAGCAAGGCTTTGAAGAATGCATGCGTCATCAGGTGGAAAATCGCCGCGTCCCATGCCTGTACGCCAAGCGCGAGGAACATGTAGCCGATCTGACTCATGGTGGAGTAAGCCAGCACGCGTTTGATGTCGGTTTGCACCAGCGCAGCAAAACCTGCCAGCACCAGGGTAATCGCACCAATGATACCCACCAGATGCAGCACTTCCGGCGTCAACAGGAACAGGCCGTGAGTACGTGCAATCAGATAAACACCGGCGGTTACCATGGTCGCGGCGTGAATCAGAGCCGAAACCGGGGTTGGACCGGCCATCGCATCCGCCAGCCAGGTTTGTAATGGCAGCTGTGCAGATTTACCGACCGCGCCCCCCAACAGCATCAGGGTTGCCCACTGCAGCATGTGGTTGTCTGCAGCGAAGTGCGCGGGTGCCAGTTCCACCAGTTCGCGGAAGTTCAGCGTGCCCAGCTCGTTGTAGAGGATGAACAAGGCGAAAGCGAGGAACACATCACCGACACGGGTGATGATAAAGGCTTTCATCGCCGCTTTGCCGTTCTCTGGATTGCTGTAATAGAAGCCAATCAGCAGATAGGAGCACAGGCCCACGCCTTCCCAACCGAGATACATCAGCATCAGGTTATCGGCCAGCACCAACACCACCATGCTCGCGATGAACAGGTTGGTGTAAGCGAAGAAGCGCGAATAACCCTCTTCACCACGCATGTACCATGAAGCGAACATGTGGATGAAGAAACCAACGCCGGTGACGACGGACAGCATGGTCAGAGAAAGACCATCCAGCACCAGATTCACTTTAATGTCAAAGTTGCCGACGTGAATCCAGGTCCACAGCGCCTGAGTGAACGGCTGCTGACCCTGATTGAAGAAGTCGAAACCGGCATAAATAGTGGTTAATGCGGCAAGACCAACAGAACCCATACCGATTGCTGCCGACAGGTTCTCCGACCAGCGACCGCGTGAAAACGCCAATAGCAGGAAGCCAATCAGCGGAAATAATACGGTTAAATAGAGAAGATTCATCCGCGCATCTCGCTCACTGTGTCAATGTTCAGCGTCTGACGACGACGATAGAGCTGGAGCAACAGCGCCAGACCAATACTCGCTTCCGCCGCCGCAAGGCTGATCGCCAGGATGTACATTACCTGACCATCAGCTTGTCCCCAATAGCTGCCTGCTACCACCAGCGCTAACGCGGAGGCATTGATCATGATTTCCAGACCAATCAGCATAAACAGGATGTTACGACGCAGCACCACGGAGGTCAGGCCGAGAACAAACAGCACAGCGGCCAGCATCAGGCCGTGTTGTAACGGGATCATGCGTGATCCTCCTTATTTGCTTGCGCATCAGCTTGACGATTGCTCAACACTTCGCCGTGACGCTCTTCACGTCCAATATGGAAGGCCACGACCAGACCCGCGAGCAGCAGCATCGATGCCAATTCAACCGCCAGAACATAGGGACCAAATAAGCTGATACCGACTGCTTTCGCGTCGATAACGGTGCCATCAATGCCCTGATCGGTTGCCGTGCTAATCGCGTAAATCATCACTGCCAGCAGCAGTAAAGAGACGATGCCCGGACCAATCCACAGCGAAGGTTTGAGCCACTCGCGCTCTTGATCCTGCTGCGTTTTGCCGAGGTTCAGCATCATCACCACAAAGACGAACAGCACCATGATGGCACCCGCGTAGACGATGATTTCCAGTGCACCGGCAAAGTAGGCGCCCATTGAGAAGAACACGCCGGCAATCGACAGCAGCGAAACAATCAGGTACAGCAGCGCATGTACCGGATTGGTGTGGGTGATGACGCGCAGCGTCGTCAGCACCGCCACCAGTCCGCAAAGATAAAACGCAAATTCCATACCTGGCTCCTTAAGGTAACAACCCTTTGACGTCGATCGGCTTGGCTTCGTTTTCCGCTTCGCCCTTCTCTTTTCCGTCGATCGCCATACCAGCCATACGATAGAAGTTGTACTCCGGATATTTACCCGGACCGGAAATCAGCAAGTCTTCTTTCTCATACACCAGATCCTGACGCTTAAACTCACCCAGTTCGAAATCGGGTGTCAGCTGAATCGCGGTGGTTGGGCAAGCCTCTTCACACAGGCCGCAGAAGATGCAGCGTGAGAAGTTGATGCGGAAGAACTCCGGATACCAACGTCCATCCTGCGTCTCGGCTTTCTGCAGTGAGATACAGCCGACAGGACAAGCTACCGCACATAAGTTACAGGCAACGCAACGCTCTGCGCCGTCCGGATCGCGCGTCAGCACGATACGGCCACGGTAACGCGGCGGCAAATAAACCGGCTCTTCCGGATACATTTGGGTTTCGCGCTTGGCGAAGGCATGCATGCCTATCATCCAGATACTGCGCACTGTCGTGCCGAAGCCAACGACAATATCTTTTAAAGTCATCTCAATGTCCCTTACTGCGCGGTGTACAGAATCACTGCGGCGGTCGCCAGCAGGTTCAACAGCGTCAACGGCAGACACACTTTCCAGCCGAACGACAGCACCTGGTCATAGCGTGGACGCGGCAGCGCAGCACGAATCAGGATAAACATCACCATAAAGAACGCTGTTTTCAGAGCGAACCAGATGAATGGCGGCAGGAACGGGCCGTGCCAGCCACCGAAGAACAGCGTCACGATCAGCGCTGAAACGGTGGTGATCGCCACGTATTCACCGACGAAGAACAGGCCGAACTTCATACCGGCGTATTCGATGTGGTAACCGTCCGCCAGTTCCTGCTCCGCTTCTGGTTGGTCAAACGGATGACGGTGACATACCGCTACGCCCGCGATGCAGAAGGTAAGGAAGCCGAAGAACTGAGGAATGATGTTCCACAGATGCGCCTGGCTTTCGACAATGGCATTCATATTGAACGAGCCGGCTTGCGCCACCACGCCCATCAGTGACAGACCAAGGAACACTTCGTAGCTCAGCGTCTGCGCCGATGCACGCATCGCACCCAACAGTGAGTATTTGTTGTTACTCGACCAGCCAGCGAACAGCACCGCATACACCGCCAGGCCCGCCATCATCAGGAAGAACAGCAGACCGATGTTCAGATCGGTGACCATCCAGGTCGGCGAAACCGGCACAATGGCAAAGGCTAGCAGCAGCGATACGAAGGCGATAACCGGTGCCAGCGTAAAGATGAAGCGGTCGGTAAACGGCGGAACCCAGTCCTCTTTAAAGAACATTTTGATCATGTCAGCAGCCAGCTGCAGCGAACCGCCCCAGCCAACACGGTTTGGTCCATAACGGTTCTGCCACAGGCCGAGCAGACGACGCTCGGCGAAACTCATGAAGGCACCACAACCGACAACCACCAACAAGATGACCAGCGCTTTGCCGATGTTGATCAGGATTTCAATAACGTCCGGTGTCAGCCAACTCATTGCGCGGCCTCCTGCAGTTTGTCAATTTGCGCACCTGAGAGGAACGGCGGCACGCCCGGCATACCGAGCGGTAAACCAACCTGCCCTGCTTGCAGCGACGCAGAGAAACGTACCGGCAAGCGTAGTGTTTCGCCTGCACACACCAGCTCCACGGAAGAACCGCTATTAACGCCCAGTTTCTCAGCATCAGCCGGGTTAATCACCAGCGTGGCCGGGGACATGCGTTTCTGGAAGGTGGTTGAACGCTGGGTCATCTCCTCGCTACCAAACAGCTGGTAGTAAGGTGCGACGCGCCACTGGCTGCCTTCAACAAAGCTTTCCGGAATGGCGGTAAACCACGGCAATGAACGATCGCTGGCTTCAAACAGACGCACGCCCGGATCGCCATGACGCAGTTTGCCGCCCACTTCAGCCTGGAACTTATTCCATGCCTGCGGTGAGTTCCAGCCCGGCGCCCAGGCAAATGGAATCTGCGAACGCGGCGCGCTGGGCTGGTTGTTACCTTCCATCGAGAAGGCAAACATGGTGTCTTTATCTTGCGGCTGACGCGGTTCATGCACGCTGATGTTGGCGCGCATCGCAGTACGGCCACTGTTGCGGTGCGGTGAACGTGCCAGTTTTTGACCGCGGATACGGAAGCTGGCGTCTGGCGCAGCATCCTTAATGCCTTTCAGCTGTGGCAGCGCCGCAACGGTGGCATCAATCACGTGATCCAGTTGAGTCCAGTCGATGTGACGGCTCTCAACCGCGCTGTGCAGAGAACGCAACCAGCGCCAGCTCTCCAGCATCACTACGCTGTCATCGTAATAAGCGGGATCGTAAACCTGGAAGAAGCGCTGCGCGCGGCCTTCGTGGTTGATTGAGGTGCCATCGCTCTCCGCAAAGCTGGCGGTTGAAAGTACCAAACCGGCTTTTTCCAGCGTGGCGGTACGTTGATGATCGACCACAATCACGTTAGCGGTGGTATCGAGCGCCGCATCCACGTTGGCTTTCGGCGCATGACGATAGAGATCGTTTTCCAGCACCACCAGCGCATCGGCTTCGCCTTTACTCAGCTGTTCCAGTGCGCTATCCAGCGATTGACCGCCCATCAGGCCGAGGCCAAAGCTGTTCGCCGCACCCGCGAGGAAGGTAATACCGACATCGGCACCGCGCGCTTTCAGGGCTTTTGCCACGTTAGCAGCAGCTTCAATCATCGCGATGCTCCCGGAATGGGTACCGGAGATAATCAGCGGTTTTTTTGCACCTGCCAGCGCCTGAACCACCACGTCAACTTTGCCGTTGAGTTTGCTGTCGAAGCCGCTGACTGCCGGCGCGCTTTCATCCAGCGCATTGGCAATGGCGAAGCCGAGACGCGCCTGATCTTCCACCGGTGCGCGATAGCTCCACGCAGCGATATCATCCAGGCGGGTTTCGTCAACATTGGTTACGAACAGCGGATGTTTGGCATGCTGACCGATGTTAAGGATTGCCGCGATCTGCCAGTCAGCCACTTTCTGTGCCGCAGCCATCTCACGCGCTTTACCTTTTACTGCCTGACGTACAGACAACGCCACGCGTGCGCCAACCTGAGTCAAATCTTCACCCAGCACCAGCACCGCATCGTAGCTCTCAATTTCGCGCAGTGATGGCGTGTAGATGCCGCCGTCCTGCAGGACTTTCAGCATCAGCTCAACGCGAGCCTGCTCACCGGCTGGCATACCGGTTGAGAAGTTTTCTGCGCCAACCAGCTCACGTAACGCGAAGTTGCTTTCAATGCTGGCGCGCGGAGAACCGATACCAATGACTTTTTTCGCCCGACGCAACACATCCGCCGCCGCATTTACCGCTTGTTCAGCATTCAGGCTGACCCAATCGTTGCCGCGTTGCTGTATCGGATGACGTGGGCGATCTTTGCGGTTGACGTAGCCGTAACCGAAACGACCGCGATCGCACAGGAAATAGTGGTTTACGGTGCCGTTATAGCGGTTTTCGATACGACGCAATTCGCCATAGCGTTCGCCCGGGCTGGTGTTACAACCCACGCTGCACTGCTGACAGATGCTTGGTGCGAACTGCATATCCCATTTACGGTTATAGCGTTCGGAGTGCGTTTTATCGGTGAAAACACCGGTCGGACAGATTTCCACCAGGTTACCGGAGAATTCGCTTTCCAGCGTGCCATCTTCCGGACGACCAAAGTAGACGTTGTCGTGAGCGCCATAAACGCCAAGATCTTTGCCGTCGGCATAATCTTTGTAGTAACGCACGCAGCGATAGCAGGCGATACAGCGGTTCATTTCATGCGAAATGAACGGGCCGAGATCCTGATTCTGGTGGGTACGTTTAGTGAAACGATAACGACGGAAACTGTGTCCGGTCATTACCGTCATATCCTGCAGATGGCAGTTACCGCCCTCTTCGCACACCGGGCAGTCGTGCGGATGGTTGGTCATCAGCCATTCCACCACGCTTTCACGAAACTCTTTCGCTTCGCCATCGTCGATGGAGATAAAGGTGCCGTCCGACGCTGGTGTCATGCAGGACATGACAAGGCGACCGCGGGTATCTTCGGCATTCTGGAATTGCTTCACCGCGCACTGGCGGCAGGCCCCTACGCTTCCCAGCGCCGGATGCCAGCAAAAATAAGGAATATCAAGGCCCAGAGAGAGACACGCCTGTAGCAGGTTGTCCGCTCCGTTCACATCATATTCTTTACCGTCTACATGGATTGTAGCCATAGTGAACATGCTTCCGTAAGGCTCGCCCTAAGACGAGCGTTAAACATCTAATTCTTTCCCCACGCCATGTCGGCATGAGGTGAATTCCGTGTACGGCGGCTGATTACCAGCGCGCTTTCAGCAGGTTGGGCTGAATACCGCCGATGGCTCGGGTATTGCCAAACACCTGCGGCGCAATGCCAGCTTCAAACTCTTCACGGAAATATTTAATCGCGCTCTGCAATGGCTCGACGGCGCCCGGTGCGTGGGCACAGAAGGTTTTACCTGGGCCAAGCTGGCGGCAGAGTTGCTGCAGGGTTTCAATATCACCCGGCTGACCTTTCTTCTGCTCCAGCGCTCGCAGGATCTTCACGCTCCATGGCAATCCATCACGGCACGGCGTACACCAGCCACAGGATTCGCGCGCAAAGAATTCTTCCAGGTTACGCACCAGTGAAACCATGTTGATTTCGTGATCGACCGCCATCGCCAGCGCAGTACCTAAACGGCTGCCAGCTTTACCAATACTGGCAAATTCCATCGGCAGATCGAGGTGCTGATCGGTAAGGAAGTCAGTTCCTGCACCGCCTGGCTGCCAGGCTTTGAATTTCAGGCCATCACGCATGCCACCGGCGTAATCCTCAAGGATTTCACGTGCGGTGGTGCCGAACGGCAATTCCCAGACGCCAGGATTTTTCACGCGGCCGGAAAAGCCCATCATTTTGGTGCCGGTGTCTTCGCTGGTAGAGATGTTTTTGTACCAGTCAACGCCGTTAAGGAAGATGGCAGGCACGTTCGACAGCGTTTCCACGTTGTTCACGCAGGTCGGCTTGCCCCACACGCCGGCACTGGCCGGGAATGGCGGCTTAGAACGCGGGTTCGCACGACGTCCTTCCAGCGAGTTGATCAGTGCTGTTTCTTCACCGCAGATATAACGACCTGCGCCGGTGTGGACGATCAGCTCGAAATCAAAACCGGTACCAAGAATATTTTTGCCGAGATAGCCCGCTTCGGTGGCTTCAGCAATCGCGCGACGCAGATTAACGGCCGCTTCGATGTACTCACCACGTAAGAAGATGTAGCCACGATAGGCTTTCAGCGCGAACGCACTGATCAGCATGCCTTCCACCAGCTGGTGCGGCAGTTGCTCCATCAGCAAGCGGTCTTTGTAAGTGCCCGGCTCCATTTCATCGGCATTACACAGCAGGTAACGGATGTTCATGGATTCGTCTTTCGGCATCAGGCTCCACTTCAGGCCGGTGTTAAAACCTGCACCACCGCGGCCTTTCAGACCCGAGTCTTTTACCGCCGCGACGATTTCGTCCTGGCTGAAATCTTTCAGCGCTTTTTCTGCGCCGACATAACCGTTTTTACTGCGATATTCATCGATCCAGATCGGCTGCTTGTCGTCACGGAGACGCCAGGTCAGTGGATGCGTTTCAGCAGTACGAATGATCTGTTTAATGGTCATTGATACTGCTCCAGCAAGTTGGCGATGCCTTCAGGCGTCAGATGAACGTGGGTATCTTCATCCACCATCATGGTTGGCCCTTTATCGCAGTTACCCAGGCAGCAAGTTGGCAGCAACGTAAAGCGTCCATCCGCCGTAGTCTGGCCCGGCTTGATGTTCAGATTTTGCTCCAGCGCATCCTGAATCCCCTGATAACCCGTGATGTGGCACACCACGCTGTCACAGTAGCGAATAACGTGACGGCCAACCGGCGTACGGTAGATTTGGCTATAGAAAGTCGCTACGCCTTCAACATCACTGGCTGGAATCCCCAGAACATCTGCGATGGCGTTAATCGCGCCGTCCGGCACCCAGCCACGCTGTTTCTGCACGATCTTCAACGCTTCGATCGAAGCGGCGCGTGCATCTTCGTAATGGTGTTTCTCGTGCTCGATAGCGTGGTGCTCGGCCTCGCTCAGCACGAAGACCTCAGTAGGGTCGATGGTGTGAATAGCAATTTTTTGATCGTGCATAATTAGCGGTCCACGTCTGACATAACAAAATCGATACTACCGAGGTAAACGATCAAGTCGGATACCAGGCTGCCGCGGATCACCGATGGGATCTGCTGCAGATGCGGGAAGCTCGGCGTACGCACGCGGGTGCGATAGCTCATGGTGCTGCCATCGCTGGTCAGGTAGTAACTGTTGATCCCTTTGGTCGCCTCAATCATCTGGAAGGATTCGTTGGCCGGCATGATTGGGCCCCACGAAACCTGCAGGAAGTGAGTGATCAGGGTTTCAATGTGCTGCAGCGTTCGCTCTTTCGGCGGCGGCGTTGTCAGCGGATGGTCCGCTTTGAACGGGCCTTCAGGCATGTTGTTCAGGCACTGTTCCAGAATGCGCAGTGACTGCCACATCTCTTCCATTTTCAGCTGCACGCGGGTGTACGCATCACTGATGCCAGCGCCAACCGGAATTTCGAAATCGAAGTTTTCGTAACCTGAATATGGACGCCATTTGCGCACGTCAAAATCTAAACCAGTGGCGCGCAGACCTGCGCCGGTGGTGCCCCACGCCAGTGCTTCATCCATGTTGTACGCCGCAACGCCTTGCGAACGGCCCATCAACACGGTATTGCGCAGTGCGGCTTTGTCGTACTCTTTCAGACGCTTCGGCATCCAGTCGAGGAAGTCGCGCAGCAGACGTTCCCAGCCTTTCGGCAGGTCATGCGCGACGCCGCCGATGCGGAACCACGCCGGGTGCATACGGAAACCGGTAATCGCTTCCACCACATCATAGATTTTCTGACGATCGGTAAAGGCGAAGAACACCGGCGTCATCGCGCCGACGTCCTGAATAAAGGTGGAGATATAGAGCAGATGGCTGTTGATGCGGAACAGTTCAGACAGCATCACGCGGATCACATTGACGCGATCCGGCACGGTAATGCCCGCCAGTTTTTCCACCGCCAGCACGTAAGGCATTTCGTTCACGCAGCCGCCGAGGTACTCGATACGGTCGGTGTACGGAATGTAGCTGTGCCAGGATTGGCGCTCGCCCATCTTCTCCGCGCCACGATGGTGGTAGCCGACATCGGGAACGCAATCGACGATTTCTTCACCATCTAACTGCAGAATGATGCGGAAAGCACCGTGCGCAGAGGGGTGGTTCGGACCGAGGTTGAGGAACATGAAGTCCTCATTGGTGGTGCTGCGCTTCATGCCCCAATCTTCAGGCTTAAAGGTCAGTGCCTCCATCTCCAGATCTTCTTTCTGCCTGGTCAGCTCGAAGGGATCGAACTCGGTAGCGCGCGCCGGATAATCTTTACGCAGCGGATGGCCTTCCCACGTCTGCGGCATCATGATGCGCGTCAGGTGCGGGTGACCATTGAAAGTGATGCCAAACATCTCCCAGGTTTCGCGCTCATACCAGTTGGCGTTAGCGAAAATTTTGGTGATGGTTGGCACATTCAGATCGTTTTCAGATAAAGCGACCTTGAGCATGATGTCGCGGTTGCGTTCAATTGAAAGCAGGTGATAGAAAACGGAAAAATCCGCGGCGGGCAAACCGGCGCGGTTAGTGCGTAAACGCTCATCAAAACCGTGTAAGTCATACAGCATGACATAGGGCTTTGGCAGCTTGCGCAGGAATTCAACGATTTCTAATAGCTGTTCACGCTTTACCCAGACTACCGGAATCCCGGTGCGGGTAGCCTGAACGGTAAAGGCATCCGGCCCAAAACGGTTACGCAGCTCGCCGACCACTGGGTCATCCAGGTGATCGCGGGTTTGCCATGAAGGCTGAGCGAGATCTTGCGTGGTTAAATCAGTCATACGTTACTCACCATTCCGGCCTGTAATCAGGCGCTCAAAAGAAGGCGTCAGGATGGCGGCGCACATTAAATTGTGATGTTTTGCTGTGGCCGTGGCTCCATCCGTGTACGGGAAGCTTAAACTTCGTCTGGCGATCTCAGGTTGGTGACGGCAATACGCTCGCCACGCTTTCTTTCACGCTCTGGCTGCATATTGGCGCGATAAACACCCTGATCACCGACCACCCAAGACAGTGGACGACGCTCTTTGCCAATCGACTCGCGCAGCAGCAGCAATGCCTGCATATACGCTTCTGGACGTGGCGGGCAGCCAGGAATGTACACGTCAACCGGCAGGAATTTATCCACGCCCTGCACCACCGAGTAGATGTCATACATGCCACCCGAGTTAGCGCATGCGCCCATGGAAATCACCCATTTCGGCTCTAGCATTTGGTCATATAAACGCTGAATAACCGGCGCCATTTTGGTAAATGGCGTACCGGCGATCACCATGAAGTCAGCCTGACGTGGCGAGGCGCGCATAACTTCGGCACCAAAACGTGCCACGTCATGCACTGCGGTGAAGGATGTGGTCATTTCCACGTAGCAACAGGAAAGGCCGAAGTTATACGGCCAGAGTGAGTTTTTACGACCCCAGTTCACCATGTCATGCAGGGCGTGCTCGAGCTTGCCCATGTAGACGCTGCGGTGAACGTGTTGCTCCAGCGGATCGGTAACCGTTTCCTGTTTCTGCAGAGGATAACGATCGTTATCGCCGCCCCCGTTCGGGTCTACGCGTGTCAGCGTGTAGTCCATCTTATTGCCTCGCTTTTACTGCTTATGAGGGTTGGTGTGGCTGTGACTGACCGGGACAGATTTGACCACTACGCGACGACGCGCAGGAGCCCAATCCAGCGCACCGATGCGCACCAGATAAACCAGGCCTGCCAAGAGCACCAAAATGAAAATTGCGGCTTCGACAAAGCCGACCCAACCGCTTTCGCGAATGGAAGTCGACCATGCGTATAAATAGAGGGCTTCGACGTCGAATATGACGAAAAACATCGCAACCAGATAGAATTTTGCAGAGAGGCGAATATGAGTGTCACCGACCGACTCAATACCCGATTCGAACGGGGTGTCCTTGTGTCGCGCACGCGCACGACCACCTAACAACCAGCCACCGGTCAACATAAAGGCACACAGGCCGAATGCGATAACGATAAAAACAATAAATGCCCAGTGATGAGCGATCACTTCTGTAGTTGTCGACATACTCTTTGCTTACTCATCAAAAGTGGTGATGGCATCCTGCGCTGTTGCAGCAAACACACCACATCGATTCAAGGGAAGGATAAAAAACCTTATAAATTTTGCTGTCATTAGCAATAAAGCAGCAATTTTATAGGGGTTTTTACTCCTTTCTATAACCTTTTGTCAACTTTGACAAAAGTATCCAAACATTATTTTACAGCTGCATCATATTATTAACATTCAACCCTCTGAGCGCCAGCTAAATCGCTTCAGTTTGTGAGGTTAATTTTAGTGTAGCGGGTATTCACATGCGTGGATCGTGCATTTAACAATCATATTTTGACAGGTCTCGCCCGAGATTCCCCCCCCTTATCAGGGGTATTTTTTTGATCTAAAGCACATAACTGGGTTTTATGCTGCAAAAAACAGCGGAGTGGACGGGCAATTGCCCTGGGAAAGTTGGCACGAATTGATAAAATCATTCCATGTGGAGCAAAAATGGAACACATTTCATTTTTAAGATGTTGAGTGAAATCTTTTTCTGGAAATCGCTCTAAAAAGGACGTGTTAAAAGGCATAAAAAAAGCCTTAGCGGATAATTATCCAGCTAAGGCTTTTTTTTATCAGTTTTAACAATTAACCGGTATTCCAATTGAGAGGAATTACCAGTAACTGCAACCCTTATTCTTCATCATCCAGTAACAAGGTACCGTCTGGATTAGCACTCAGATTATAAGGATCGTTGGTGGACTGCATGGCATTGAAGATCGCCAGCGCCAGTTCGTTATCGCTGTCTGGATTACGGCACAGCAGATACTGGGTGTCAGGCAATACTGGCAAACCTTCTGCCGCGCCCATCACGCGCAGTTCTGGACTCATCATCTCAACAGGACGCGCTGTCACACCCAAACCGGCTTTAACCGCTGCACGGACGGCAGCCAGCGTTGAAGCAACATACGAGATGCGCCACGGAATGCCAGCCTCGTTGAGGTGATCAATGGCCATATCACGATACGGGCTTGGCTCATCCAACAGAACCAAAGGAATGGCCTCTCCACGCTGGAAGATATAATCTGCCGCGCAGTACCACAACGTTGGTGAAGTACGCAGTACCTGATAAGTAAAGTTTCCTGGGCTGGACGTGGTCACAACCAGATCGACTTCACCTTGATTAAGCATTTCCATCATGAACGGGTTGCGCTTAACACGCACATCAATGGCCAGCTTCGGATAGACCGACGTTACGCGGTTAAGCAGGAACGGCAGAATGGTATCTGAGGTATCATCTGAAGCGCCAATGGTCAGAACGCCCTGGATGTTGCTGTACATTAAAGAGGTGCAAGCTTCGTCATTAAAACGAAGGATTTTCCTGGCGTAACCCAGCAGTTGAATGCCATGCTCCGTCAGCAATTTATTACGTCCATGTCTGGCAAACAGCTCTTTACCTACCAATTGTTCCAGACGTTGCATCTGCTGGCTCACTGCGGACTGCGTTCTGCACACGGCGGCAGCGGCGGCTGCGAAAGTGTTCAGATCGGCAACGGCAACAAATGTACGCAGCAGATCGAGGTCGAGATTCAGTATCGGACGATTTGCATTAGTCATGTTTTTTCTTCACTTATAAGATTTTTTAAAACTACTACCCTGGTGTATTACCCGACTTATCAAAGAGATAAGAGGCAATGGTGCTTAATGACAGCCCTGTGTGGAGCTGCCATGAAAAAATTTGTCAGGCGGATGCCGACGATCGCACCACTCTGAGATCAGAGCAGCGTCGTCATTATAGACAGCAGAACTTCTGGGCCGAAAACGTAAGTCGTACAGGTGCTGGAAGCTGCGTAGTTGTCTATGTCTCCCGCACAAAGTCCCTGCGGGTTAAAAGAAATAACATCATGTTATGTAGATGCGAAGCGATAAAGTGCATCAAATAATAAATTATACTTAATCATTTTTACGCTATAAATGGAAATGTTTTTGTTCAAAACATCGCAATTTTTGACCAAAAGTCTTTTCGCACACATCCTGCCATAATGCTGCTCTTTTTTTAACCCCTCCAGGTTCTGAATCTCAAACACTTACGTTAAAGATACAGCGCAAATGCTATTTTATGCGTGTTTTACACTGAGTTGCAGCTGATGATGGTGCTTAATCCTGCCAATAGAAAGTGTATGAGAATGAACTCTATTTTGTGACGCCAAACAGTGCTTAATCATTACCAGACAATTTTCCGCCATCCAACAAGATTCATTTAACTATTTCGTTTGGTCGCTAATGTTTTTTTAAGCCAGTTTTGACTGAAAAATTTCTGAATAGTCTTTGATGTCGATGGAAGAAGGCATTTACACGTCAGGCACACCTTACCAGCGTTTAATATTAACATTTTTCACATTTGTGGACTAATGAACCAGATTAATCGATTTCCAATGACTTTTACGCCAAGTGAAGGGGGAAAAAATGGCAAACACGCCAAAACCAAGCGCTGCCCTTCTTTTGTTAAGGTGAGAAGAGTAAATTGGGCGAGTTTGATTTTTGGTGGCAGGTTAAAGGACTCTGCCCATAAAGGCGGTAACAATGAATTTTCAAATTGATAAATCCGGCAAGCTGGAAAATGTCTGTTATGACATCCGTGGCCCGGTACTGAAAGAAGCTAAACGTCTCGAAGAAGAAGGCAACAAAGTTCTCAAGCTGAACATCGGCAACCCTGCCCCGTTTGGTTTCGAAGCGCCTGATGAAATTCTGGTCGATGTCATTCGCAATCTGCCGAGCTCGCAGGGTTATTGCGATTCAAAAGGGCTGTATTCGGCGCGTAAAGCGATCATGCAGCATTACCAGGCGCGTGACATGCGCGATGTCACTGTCGAAGACATCTATATTGGTAACGGCGTATCCGAACTGATTGTGCAAGCGATGCAGGCATTGCTCAACAGCGGTGATGAAATGCTGGTGCCTGCGCCGGATTATCCGCTGTGGACCGCTGCCGTTTCCCTGTCGAGCGGTAAAGCGGTGCATTATTTGTGTGATGAATCAGCAGGTTGGTTCCCTGACCTGGATGATATTCGCAGCAAGATCACCCCGCGCACGCGTGGCATTGTCATCATTAACCCGAATAACCCGACCGGCGCGGTTTACAGCAAAGAGTTGTTGCTTGAGATTGTTGAAATTGCGCGCCAGCACAATCTGATTATTTTCGCCGATGAAATCTACGACAAGATTCTCTACGACGAAGCACAACATCATTCGATTGCTGCGCTGGCACCCGATCTGCTGACGGTGACCTTCAACGGCTTGTCCAAAACCTATCGCGTGGCGGGTTTCCGTCAGGGCTGGATGGTTTTGAATGGTCCGAAGAAACACGCCAAAGGATACATTGAAGGGCTGGAGATGCTGGCGTCGATGCGCCTGTGTGCCAACGTTCCTGCACAACACGCGATTCAGACCGCATTGGGTGGTTATCAAAGCATTAGTGAATTTATCGCGCCCGGCGGACGTCTGTATGAACAGCGCCAGCGTGCGTGGGAATTGATTAATGATATTCCTGGCGTCAGCTGTGTGAAGCCGCAAGGTGCGCTCTATATGTTCCCGCGTATTGACGCCAAGAAATTCAACATCCTCGACGATCAGAAGATGGTGCTGGATTTCCTGTTGCAGGAAAAAGTGCTGCTGGTACAGGGCACCGCGTTCAACTGGCCGTGGCCGGATCACGTACGCATCGTTACGCTGCCGCGCGTGGACGATTTGGAAATGGCCGTCAGCAAGTTTGGTCGTTTCTTACAAGGGTATCGCCAGTAAATTGTGACGCGTATACTGTTCGCATTTCGGGGAAAAGATATCTTCCCCGCCGTGCGAACAGGAACCTTCCATGACTCGTAGCCATTTTTTCGCCCACCTCTCCCGTCTCAAACTGATTAACCGCTGGCCATTAATGCGCAATGTGCGCACTGAAAACGTTTCCGAGCATAGTCTGCAGGTGGCGATGGTTGCTCACGCGCTCGCCATCATCAAAAACAAAAAGTTTAACGGCAACCTCAACGCCGAGCGCATTGCCATGCTAGCGCTGTATCACGATGCCAGCGAAGTACTGACCGGGGATTTACCGACGCCGGTGAAGTACTACAACGCGCAAATTGCGCACGAATATAAAAAGATCGAGAAAATTGCCCAACAGAAACTCATCGATATGCTGCCGCCCGAACTGCAGGACGCTTATCGGCCGCTGATAGATGAACACATGCATAGCGAAAGTGAACAATCCGTGGTTAAGCAAGCGGATGCACTTTGCGCCTATGTGAAGTGTCTGGAAGAGTTGTCGGCGGGTAATAACGAGTTTTTGCTGGCCAAAGCGCGTCTTGAGAAAACCCTGACGCAGCGGCGCTCGCCGGAAATGGATTATTTTGTTGAGGTGTTTATTCCCAGCTTTAGCCTGTCGCTGGATGAAATCTCACAGGATACGCCGCTGTAAAAAAACGGGCCGCAGCGGCCCGTTTTTTTATGCGGTGATAGAAAGGGTAAATTCACCGCTATCTTCTTTAGTGACATTTAACGGTTCAAGCGAAGCGACGCGGAAGGTGACTTCATCAATGCGCGGCGCATCGGCTGGCGCATTTATAGCGATCACCGCACTGCCCGCATCCAATCCTGAAATGATGCCCGCTGGCGCATCCTCAACCACCACGCATTGCGTCGCTGAAAGCCCCAAACGCTCGGCGCCCAGCAAATAAGGCTCGGGATTCGGCTTACCGTGCTTGATGTTCTCCGCGGTGATGAACACCTCTGGCATGGGTAGATTGGCGGCTTTATGGCGCGCATAGGCAACAGGGATCGACCCCGATGTGACAATCGCCCATGGGATCTGCAACTCGTTCAACGTTGACAGTAACGCTAATGCGCCCGGAATCGCCTGTACGCCATGCGTGTCTTCCGCTTCGAGGCGTTCAAGCCAGAGAAATTCCGCCTGAATCGCCTCTTCAGATTGTCCCGCCATGAAATGGCGCAGCGAGTTGATCGCAGGCTTCCCATGGATATAGCTCAGGACCTCTTCCGCAGACAAACCATGGCGCTCACCCCACAATGACCATGCGCGAATCACAGCAGGCAGTGAATCCACCAGCGTACCGTCTAAATCAAACAGAAAACCCCTGTACTTCACGCGTCGCTCCTTATTCAGGCATTGATAATCTGCGCGATCTCATTCGCGCTGAGATGATATTGACGCGGACAAGTGTGCCACACCGTAAGCATGCGTTGGTATTTTTCCCACATCGGCGTTTGGGCATTGAAGCCGTGTGTGCCGGAATCAAAATGGGTATAGCGCCCTTCTACGTTCACCATAAAACGCACGTAGCCGAGATAACGCGCTTCGGTGGCCGCATCAAAGCCGAGAAACGCCAGGCGACGCTCATCAATCGCGCTGCCATCTTTGAGGTTCGACCACGAAACATGCAGCGCATGATGCATTTCCATAATATCGATCAGTGAGCGACAGGTCGCTTCGGTTAGCTCGCCGAATTCCTTATCGAGTTCGCGTAACTGTAAGCCATAGCCGCGTTCAATAATGGTTTGATAACGACGATAGCGCTCGGCGTTATCGGGCTCCAGCATGGCCATCATTTTGTATTGATTGGAGAGGATCAATCGTTGTGCGTGGGTCATTTCCATGGTTTGCTCCCGGGCCAGGCGGCCGCTTAAGATTTAAACAATGAAGAAATGATTACACAAGGAGAGTGATGCGTGTATGCCCGCACCACTTTTCTTTGATTTGAACCGGGATTTGGCTCAAATTCTCTGGCAGGTAAAAGCGTCCGCGGATCAAAGATCGTCGAGGAAAGTGCGATCAAGCTGTTTAAACGCGCGCTTCAACACATCGGCGAGCGACTGATATGTCGGCTTACCGTCAACGGGTGCAATCGCCTGCCCCGCTTCTTGCAGTTTGGTACGCACTTCATGGAACCACTGCAGCAGCGTCGGCGGCAACGGCGTTACCGAACGTTTACCTAACCACCATAATCCTTGCATCGGCAGGCTGCAGGCAAACAGCGCGGTGGCAATTGCTGGACCAAGTTGTCCCCCCATCGCGATTTGCCACGTCAGGGTGAAAATCGCCAGCGGCGGCATAAAGCGAATGGCAAAACGCGTTGCATTCACCACGCGATTTTCAGGAAATACCGGCGCCAGGCGCTTGTCTGCAGGCCAGGTCTTCATGTATCGCTGTCCGCGCTGGAACAAGCCGAACCAGCCGGGTTTGTCTGTCTCATTCGCCATGATAGACCTCAACTAAATCTGCAATATTTAAAATAAACCGATAACTACACAACTTTACGTGACATCCTTCAAAAGTTTTTGTCTTTGCGGGTGACAGTGAGTATTCTGACGCCGTTTGAGTAACATTACCGGAAGCTTTAGCTCAATAAAAGAGCGGCCAGAGCCATGTTTCGCTAAGTGCTTATCAAAAATAAGCGTAAAATCACCAAAATTTTTTGCATGTCACTGAATTTTTGACTAGCACATGATGTTTATCATTAACCTACCAGCTTTCATGGGCTACGCTGTTAGTCTGATTGCGTTTTTTTTAGCCACTATTTAACAAAAATAGGTACTTCCATGTCGACGAAGTTAGTTCTGGTTCTGAACTGCGGCAGTTCTTCACTTAAGTTTGCCATCCTTAACCCTGTTACCGGCGACGAATACCTCTCCGGTTTGGCTGAATGTTTCCATTTACCGGAAGCACGTATTAAGTGGAAACTGGACGGCAGCAAACAAGAAGCTCAGCTTGGCGCGGGTGCGGCACACAGCGAAGCACTGAATTTCATGGTCAAAACTATTCTGGCACAAAAACCAGAGCTTTCGGCACAAATCGCTGCAATCGGCCATCGTATTGTTCACGGCGGCGAGCAGCTGACCAAATCAGTCATCATCGACGAATCTGTTATTCAGGGCATCAAAGACGCCTCTTCTTTTGCGCCGCTGCACAATCCTGCGCATCTGATCGGTATAGATGAAGCGCTGAAAAACTTCCCACATCTTTCTGATAAAAATGTCGCGGTTTTTGACACCGCATTCCATCAGACAATGCCGGAAGAGTCCTATCTCTATGCTCTGCCGTACAAATTGTATAAAGAGCACGGCGTTCGTCGCTACGGCGCACACGGCACCAGCCACTACTATGTGACGCAGGAAGCCGCGAAAATGCTGAACAAACCCGTTAGCGAACTGAACGTCATCACCTGCCACTTGGGTAATGGCGGTTCCGTTTCTGCTATTCGCAATGGTCAGTGTGTTGATACTTCCATGGGCCTGACGCCATTGGAAGGTTTGGTGATGGGCACGCGCAGTGGCGACATCGATCCTGCGATTATCTTCTTCCTGCATGATGCCCTGGGCATGAGCGTTGATGCCATCAATAAGTTGCTGACCAAAGAGTCTGGCCTGTTAGGTCTGACCGAAGTCACCAGCGACTGCCGCTATGTGGAAGACAACTACAGCACCAAAGAAGATGCTAAGCGTGCGATGGATGTGTTCTGCCACCGCCTGGCGAAATACATCGGCAGCTACACTGCGCTGATGGAAGGCCGTCTGGACGCCGTGGTCTTCACCGGTGGTATCGGTGAAAACGCGGCGATGGTGCGCGAGCTGGCGCTGCAGAAACTGGGTCTGCTCGGCTTCGAAGTCGATCACGAGCGCAACCTGGCAGCACGCTTCGGCAAATCGGGTTTCATCAACAAAGAAGGCACGCGCCCAGCCGTGGTGATCCCAACCAACGAAGAGTTGGTGATTGCTCAAGACGCCGCGCGTCTCACCGCTTAAAAACACTTCTCTCCGTCAGCTTAGGCTGACGGAGTTGTTTTAGACAGTCTGCAACACCTGAGAGGTTTCTATCGTGTCACGTACAATTATGCTCATTCCTACCGGCACCAGCGTCGGTCTGACCAGCGTCAGCCTCGGCGTGATCCGTGCCATGGAGCGCAAAGGCGTGCGCCTGAGCGTATTCAAGCCAATTGCCCAGCCACGTGCGGGTGGCGATGCGCCAGACCAAACCACCAGCATTATCCGTAAAAGCTCCGCGATTCCTGCCGCAGAACCGCTGCAGATGTCACGCGTTGAGTCGCTGCTTGGATCTAACCAGCAAGACGTGTTGATGGAAGAGATCATTGCCAACTATCACGCAAACGCTAAAGACGCGGAAGTAGTGCTGGTTGAAGGTCTGGTCCCCACGCGTAAACATCAGTTCGCATCTGCTCTGAACTATGAGATCGCTAAAACCCTGAACGCCGAAATCGTCTTCGTCATGGCGCTGGGCAACGATTCTCCGGCGCAGCTCAAAGAGCGCATCGAACTGACGCAAAGCAGCTTTGGCGGCAGCAAAAACAAAAACATCACTGGCGTGATCATCAACAAACTGAATGCGCCGGTGGATGAGCAAGGTCGTACGCGCCCGGATCTGTCAGAAATTTTTGATGACTCCTCTAAAGCCAGCATCGCCAACATCGATCCAAAGCAGCTGTTTGCCAACAGTCCGCTGCCGGTGCTGGGTTGTGTACCGTGGAGCTTTGATCTGATCGCCACTCGCGCCATAGATATGTGCCGTCACCTGAACGCCGATATCATCAACGAAGGTGAAATCCAGACGCGCCGTGTGAAATCTGTCACCTTCTGTGCGCGTAGCATTCCACACATGCTGGAGCACTTCCGTCCGGGTTCACTGCTGGTAACCTCCGCCGATCGTCCTGATGTACTGGTTGCCGCCTGTTTGGCCGCGATGAACGGCGTAGAAATAGGTGCAGTGCTGTTGACCGGTGGCTATCAGATTGAAGCGCCCATCGCACGCCTGTGCGAACGCGCGTTTCAGACCGGCCTGCCGGTGTTTATGGTGAAAACCAACACCTGGCAGACGTCGCTTAGCCTGCAAAGCTTCAACCTTGAAGTCCCGACTGACGATACGCAGCGCATCGAGAAAGTGCAGGAGTACGTAGCTAGCTTCATTAATGAAGATTGGGTGGAATCGCTGACCGCCACGTCCGAGCGCAGCCGTCGCCTGTCTCCACCGGCATTCCGCTACCAACTCACCGAGCTGGCGCGCAAAGCAGGCAAACGCATCGTGCTGCCAGAAGGCGACGAGCCGCGTACCGTCAAAGCGGCAGCAATTTGCGCCGAACGCGGCATCGCTACCTGTGTGCTGCTCGGCAATCCGGAAGAGATTCAGCGTGTTGCGGCGGCGCAGGGTGTTGAACTCGGCACAGGCATCGTGATCGTGGATCCAGAAGTGGTACGTGAAAACTACGTGCCACGTTTGGTTGAGCTGCGTAAGAGCAAAGGCATGACCGAAGTGGTGGCGCAGGAGCAGCTGGAAGACAACGTGGTGCTCGGCACCATGATGCTGGAGAGCGGCGAAGTTGACGGTCTGGTCTCCGGCGCGGTTCACACCACTGCGAATACCATTCGTCCACCGCTGCAGTTGATCAAAACCGCGCCAAACAGCTCGCTGGTGTCGTCGGTGTTCTTCATGCTGCTGCCGGAGCAGGTTCTGGTGTATGGCGACTGCGCCATCAACCCGGATCCCAATCCAGAACAGCTGGCAGAGATCGCGATTCAGTCTGCCGACTCAGCTAAAGCCTTCGGTATCGATCCACGCGTCGCGATGATCTCCTACTCAACCGGTAACTCCGGTGCCGGTAGCGACGTAGAGAAAGTACGTGAAGCCACGCGCATCGCGCAGGAAAAACGCCCGGATCTGGTGATCGATGGTCCGCTGCAGTACGACGCCGCGATTATGGAAGACGTCGCCAAATCCAAAGCGCCAAACTCTGCGGTTGCCGGCCGCGCTACCGTGTTCATCTTCCCGGATCTGAACACCGGTAACACCACTTACAAAGCGGTACAGCGTTCTGCCGATCTGATCTCCATCGGACCGATGCTGCAAGGCATGCGTAAGCCGGTGAACGACCTGTCGCGCGGCGCACTGGTGGATGATATCGTCTACACCATCGCATTGACGGCGATTCAATCGCAGCAGGCCGAAGGCTAATCCCCTTTCCCGCCCACCAAAAAAGCATGCACTTCGGTGCGTGCTTTTTTTTGCCCCGTACTTCACTGGCATAAACCTCACGCTGCACTAACACTGATTGAAGTCTGCCGCTAATTACGAGGTGAATAATGAGCAACAGTGATATGCACCGCCGTCGTTTACAAGCCACGCCGCGCGGCGTAGGTGTGATGTGTGATTTCTATGCGGTAAGAGCCGAGAATGCCACGGTTTGGGATCAGCATGGCCGCGAATACACCGATTTTTCCGCAGGCATCGCAGTGCTTAACACCGGGCATCGTCACCCGAAAGTGATGGCTGCGGTGCAACAGCAGCTAGAATGCTTTACCCACACCGCATTTCAAATCATCCCTTATGAGAACTACATTCATCTCGCTGAGCGACTAAATGCGCTGGTGCCGATTAGCGGGCCGGTGAAAACCACCTTTTTCTCAACCGGTGCTGAAGCGGTCGAAAACGCGGTCAAAATCGCGCGTGCGGCCACCGGTCGGCCCGGCATCATCGCCTTCACCGGCGCGTTTCATGGCCGCACCAATATGACAATGTCGCTGACCGGGAAAGTGGTGCCGTATAAAACCGGCTTCGGCCCCTTCGCCAGCCCGGTGTTTCACGCGCGCTATCCCAACGCGCTGCACAAGGTCAGCGTGAGCGATGCGCTCGACAGCCTGGAAGCGATTTTCCGCAGCGATATCAGCCCGCAGCAGGTGGCAGCCATTATCTTTGAACCGGTTCAGGGCGAAGGCGGTTTCTACGATGCGCCGCCAGAGTTTGTCGTTGCGCTGCGGGAGTTGTGCGATCGCCACGGCATACTGCTGATCGCCGATGAGATCCAGAGCGGTTTTGCGCGCACCGGCAAGCTGTTCGCCAGCGACTATTACGCCGTGCAGCCTGATATCATCACCATGGCGAAAAGTCTGGCCGGTGGTTTCCCGCTCTCGGCGGTATCGGGACGCGCAGAAGTCATGGATGCGCCAGAACCCGGCGGCCTGGGCGGAACCTATGCTGGCAGTCCACCGGCGATTGCGGCGGCGCTGGCGGTGTTAGACATTATCGAAGAAGAGGCGCTGTGCAGCCGCGCCAACCAGCTTGGCAGCCGATTAAAACAGACGTTGCAGCGAGCAGATTGTAAAGCGCTGGCGGAAATTCGTGGTTATGGCTCAATGATGGCGGCGGAATTCAATGATGCGGCGGGCAAGCCGTCGGCGGAGATTGCCAAAGCTATTCAGCAGCAGGCGCTGGAAAAAGGTTTGATTCTGCTAACCTGTGGCGTGTACGGCAACGTGATCCGCTTCCTCTATCCGCTGACTATTCCCGATGCGCAGTTCGAGGATGCGTTGGCACTGTTGGCGGGGATTCTGCGGGAACATTAACAATGTTGTGTATAAGGTCGCCAAAAATGGCGACCTTACGGCAAGATTACGCTTCGCTGCTCTGTTTACGACGTGCAGCATCACTGTTTCGGCTCAGCCACAGCGACAGCGCCTTAAGCGAATCATCGGTGAACTCGTCACAGCGCGCGGTGATCTCTTCCGGCGTCATCCAGAAGATCTCATCCACTTCCTCTTCCTGCATGGCAAAAGGGCCATGGGAAACGCAGCTGAACAGCCCGCCCCATACGCGGCAATGCTGATCTTCAAAATAGAACTGGCCGTGTTCGGCGAATGGAACGGCCGCGATACCCAATTCCTCTTCCGCTTCACGACGCGCCGATTCCAGCAGGTCTTCCCCACTCTGCACCACGCCACCGGCAGTGGCGTCCAGCATACCCGGCATGAAGTCTTTGATTTCAGTACGACGCTGCACCAGAATTTTGCCCATACCATCGTGCACCACAATATAGGTAGCGCGATGACGCAGACACTGCGCACGCATCTGCGCACGGCTGGCCTGCGCAATGACTTCGTTCTCTTCGTTAACGATATCAACCCACTCGATACCGTCACCTGCCGTTTGATCCACCATCCGTAACCCTTTTCTGTTTTCGGCGTGCCCAGCACGCGCCTGTTTGCCATGCTTTATTAGAATGAGCGGTAAGGTAAAGCGTTCTTTTCGCCATCGCAAGGCGCATCGTGCTCAGCGTGTTTTACCCGATTCCGCTAACCAGAGTTGCACCGAAGCACGCTGCCACTGGAACTCCGCATAGTGTTGCAGCTTCACCGGCAGCGCATCGCCGTGCAGCGCCAGGCGATTAATCATCACGGCTAAATCGGTATCCGCAATCGACCATTCGCCAAACAGATTTTGCTGTCCATCAGGCAAAAGGCGCTGCACCGCAGCAATGAGTTTGTTGGCAGCTTGCTCACCCGCCGGCGTAAGCGGCGCAAAGCGTTCGCCGGCGAACAGCACTTCGGTTGGACGCTCAGAGCGCAGCGCCATTAAGTCGCTGCGCAGCCATGCCTGCACTTCGCGCGCATGCGCCCGTTTCTCACGATCGCGCGGATAGAGCCGCTCGAACTCTGGCGCCGGAAAACGCTCTTCCAGGTACTCAGCAATCGCTGAAGATTCCGTCAGCAGCACATCATCGATTTGCAGCGTCGGCACGCGGCAGGTCAGCGACAGCGCGCGGTATTCCTCATCCCACTGCGCATTCTGCGATAAATCGACGCGCTTAAGGGTGAAGGGAATGCCCTTCTCGGTGAGCGCAACATAAACCGACATGGCGTAAGGGCTGAAAAAGCAAGAATCTGACCACAAAGTAATGGTTGGATAATTCATTGGCTGCCTCAGAAAAGCGTCAGGTGTGCATCATGTTTACCGATTTTTATTTATTAAGGCAATGGTGCGCTGGTCGGATCTTTAGCGGCTAAGACCAGCGCTGACTTTTCCTTTTTCTTCATAAGAGTAAGCCGAGTCACGCCGCGCGCACGCTTCTCTTCTATGCTCAATCTGAGCAGATAAAAAATGACAAGGAGGCTCAACATGCATTTACTGATCACCGGCGGCACCGGCCTGATTGGCCGCCATCTGATTCCGCGTCTGTTGCAGCTTGGCCATCAGGTGAGCGTCGTCACGCGCGATGTCGCCGCCGCACGCGAGAAACTCGACGCCAGCGTGGCGCTGTGGTCCGGCATCAATCAGCAAACCGATTTAAACGGTATTGATGGTGTGATTAATCTTGCGGGCGAACCGATCGCCGATAAACGCTGGACCGAACAGCAGAAGCAGCGGCTGTGCGAAAGCCGCTGGCAGATCACCGAGCAGCTGGTCTCGCTGATTCACGCCAGCAGCAATCCCCCGCAATTTTTGATTTCCGGCTCGGCTACCGGCTTTTATGGCGATACCGGCGACTTAGTGCTGACCGAAGAGGATCCGGGCCAGGATGAATTTACCCATACGCTGTGCGCGCGTTGGGAACAACTGGCGTTAACTGCGCAGAGCGATCGCACGCGCGTCTGTTTGCTGCGCACCGGCGTGGTGCTGGCGAAAGAAGGCGGCGCGTTATCGAAGATGAAACTGCCGTTTAAGCTTGGCGTAGGCGGCCCGATTGGTAGCGGCAAACAGTATTTACCGTGGATTCACATCGACGATTTGGTTAACGCGCTGCTGTGGCTAATCGATCACTCTGAACTGCGCGGCCCGTTCAACATGGTTGCGCCCTATGCGGTGCGCAATGAGCAGTTCGCCGCCACGCTCGGCCATGTGATGCATCGCCCAGCCTTTATGCGCACGCCCGCCAGCGCCATCAAGCTGATGATGGGGGAATCAGCGGTGCTGGTGCTCGGCGGCCAACATGTGTTGCCGAAGCGCCTGGAAGAGTCAGGCTTTGGTTTTCGCTGGTACGATTTGGAGGAAGCGTTGCGGGATGTCGTGTAGGGGCGCCATTAATGGCGCCCGCCTATCACAGATTAACTTCTTTGCTGCGCCACGCGTGATTTCACTGCCGCCGGTTCATGCGTATGTCCCGGCTGCGGCACGCGGATGATAAAGGTCAGCACGCCAGCAAACACGTACAGCGCGGTATACGCCCATACCACGCCGACGATATCGAAAAATGGCAGCAACACCGACGCAATCGCGGGCGCGACAAAATTACTCAGTCCGGCCGACAGGTTATAAATCGACACGGCGGCGCCTTTGTGATGCGGCTCCAGTGTCGGAAACACAGCGGTCATCGGCACGAAGGCGGCGACAAAAATTCCTAACATCACCGCCGGAATCAGCGCCACCCAGAAGTTATGTCCGGCATACAGCGGCAGGTAGTAAAACGCCAGACTGGAGATGGCCATACCGAGACAGCCAAACCAGCGCACCTGACGGATCCAACCCAGCTTCTCGCCGGTAATGCCCCAGAAAATGTTGGTAAAAATGGTAACGAAGAAGAACACCGCCCAGATTTGCAGCCATTCGGAAATGGTAAAACCAAGACGATCAACGAACAGCAGCGGCATGATAATGGCGAAACCAAACAGTGACAGCGTATTAATGATGCGAATCAGGCAGGCATAAAACACGTGCTGGTTGGTAAACAGAATAGTTACCGCCCGCGACATTTCGGTCATTTTATCGCGCATCGGCAAATTGACGCGCGAACGATCAACCGGCACATGGCGCAAGCTGAAATAGGCCAGCACGCCACCACAGGCAACCCAAATAATTGCCAGCCACAGCGTACCGGTTTCGCCGAGCATCGGGATGGTCAGACTCGGTAAATAGCTGCCGACCACACCGATACCGACGGAATACATTGCCCAGAACCAACCGGTGGCGGCCGCCAGTTTTTCACGCGGCAGCACCTGCACCAGCATCATCATGAATGAGTAAATGAATAGCGGATACGCCAGGCCGCGAATGCCGTAGAACAGCACCATCAGCGGATAGTTGCGCATGCCAAGTCCCAGCGACATAAACAGCGTGTGCATGACAATCCACAGCACGAAGCCAATCATCATGGCACGCTGGGGCGTAATCAGTTCCGCCACCACGCCCGATGCCCACGCCGCTAGCGCTGCCGCCAGTCCGTAGAAAGTAAATACTACCGCCGACTGCGCTGGCGTGAAGCCCATATCGGTGATGTGACGCGACAGAAATGCCATCTCAAAGCCATCACCCGCCATAAAAATAGCGATGGCGAGAAAGCCCCAGAACATCTTTTTCGGTAAGCCAAACCAGTAATCATTCGATTGCATCTCATTCATCCTCTGTCTGGAATTATTCAGGCAACAACACTCGCGCCTGCTGCTGTTGTGCATAGAGCGTACGGAACAGCTGCAATCGCTGCTGCAGCACCTTGCCGCGCACAGCATCTGGTTGATATCGCGCCTGCACCGGCGGTTTGAGGCAAACTTCGCTCTCCACACCCCCCGCGGCCAGCCACGCCAGACGCGCTGCCCCCAAAGCGCCGGACGCGCTGGCGGGATGCGTGACGATCGGCAGTTGCAGCACATCGGCGATCAACTGCGCCCACAACGTGCTGCGCGCCCCACCGCCGGTCAGGCTGCACTGCTGAATCTGGCGCTGCGCATCACCAAGCACCGCGAACCCGTCGGCCAAACCAAACGCTACGCCTTCAATCACCGCATAGCCGAGCAGCGCACGCGGCGTTTCGTGGCGCAGATTGAAGAAAGAGCCGGAGGCGTCAGGATCGTTGTGTGGCGTGCGTTCACCAGAAAGATAGGGCAGGAAAACCGGGGCATGACGCCGCTGCTCTTCGCTGAGCTGTGCCATCTCTTCCATCAGTTGGCTTTCGGTAACGGAGAGCAAATTACACAGCCAGCGCAGGCAGCTGGCGGCGCTGAGCATCACGCTCATCTGGTGCCAGCGTCCGGGCAAGGCGTGACAGAAGGCGTGCACGCCCGATTGCGGATCGGCCAGCAAACGATCGTTGACGACAAAAATCACGCCGGAGGTACCCAGCGAGATAAAAGCATCACCCGGATTAACCGCGCCGACACCAACCGCCGATGCGGCATTGTCGCCACCGCCGCCCGCCACGCAGACCGCGGCCGACAAGCCCCATTCACTTGCCAGATCGGCTTTCAATGGGGCGCTCACCGCGCTGCCTTCCACCAGCGCCGGCATATTGGCGCGCGTGAGACCGGTGATGGCTAACAGTTCGTCGCACCAGTCGCGCTGAGCTACATCGAGCCACAACGTGCCTGCCGCGTCTGAAGGTTCACTGATAAATTGTCCGGTTAAACGCCAGCGTAGGTAATCTTTCGGCAGCAGCACTTTATCGATGCGACGGAAAATCTCAGGCTCATGTTCTGCCACCCAACGCAGTTTAGGTGCGGTGAAGCCCGGCATAATCATATTGCCGCTGAGCTGCATCATTTCCGGATGTTGGGCACTGAGCGCGGCACATTGCGGCGCGCTGCGCGTGTCATTCCACAGAATGCACGGGCGCAGCACCTTGCCCTGCGCATCCAGCAGCACCGCGCCGTGCATCTGCCCGGACAAACCCATCGCGCGAATCTCGCTCCAGGCCAGCGCGTCCTGCTGGCGCAATCCAGCAAGGACATCACCGCACGCTTGCCACCAGCGCTCGGGATCCTGTTCTGCCCAGTGCGCATGCGGGCGCTGCACGTTGAGCGTGGCGTGATTCGAGGCAATGATCTCACCCTGCGCATTGATGATCAGCGCTTTGAGCTCGGAGGTGCCAATATCAATCCCAAGATACATAACGCGCTCCTTACACCGCAGCCAGCATGCGTTCTGGCTGTTTCAGCCACAGTTGCAGATCCGCCACGCTGCGCGTCACCAGCGCATGAAACGCCTTGTCCTGTGCCAGTTCGCCAAATAGCGCGCTATCGCTGAGGAAAGCGTTCAGTGCATCGGAGCGGCTAAACTGCTGGCGCAGCGCATCGGCTTGCAGCACGCCATCCTGATAGGTGTAAGGCAAATCATCACAGGCCCAGCGTTGCAGGAACAGGAAGAACAGTGCAGGCAGCACGGCGGTGGCCGCCGGTTCTGCGCCACGCTGATAGCATTCGCGCAGTGTTGGTGTCACCATGCCGGGGATTTTCGACAAACCGTCCGCGCCAACACGTTGATTGGTGTCTTTAATGTAGGGATTGCTAAAACGCGCCAGTACCACATCGCGATAATCGGCTAAATCCAGCGGGCTCGGCGACAGCGATGGCATCACATCCTGGGTCACGTAGTCATAGGCCAGTTGGTAAATCGCCGGCTGACGCGTGCTGTCATCAATGTAATTGAGGCCAATCAGCGTGCCTGCCCAGGCAATCGCCGCATGCGTGGCGTTAAGGATGCGGATTTTCGCCTCTTCCCACGGCAATACCGATTCCACCAGCTCAACGCCAACCTTCTCCAGCGCCGGCCGACCGGCAATGAAGTCATCTTCAATCACCCATTGAATAAAGGATTCGGCCATCACCGATGCACCATCCTCTTTACCCGTAGCGGCTTTAACGCGCTCAGCCACATCCGGCGTTGGACGCGGCGTAATGCGATCCACCATGGTGTTGGGCGAGGTGGTATTTTCGCGCACCCAATTCGCTAAGGCGTTGTCACCTTTGGCGGTAAGAAACGCGAGGAAGCCGTGACGGAAACGTTCGCCGTTGTGGCGCAGGTTATCGCAGTTGAGCAGCGTAACGGGCGCGCCACCGTTGGCCACGCGCTGCGTGAGGATGCGTGCCAGCGCGCCATAAATCGTGCGGATGTCGCCTTTCACATCGGCCTGCACATCCGGCTGCGTCAGGTCCAGTTCGAATTCCGGTGTCAAATAGTAACCGGCTTCGGTGACGGTAAAACCTATCACGCGGGTTTCACTTTTCGCTCCCTGCTCCACCAGCGCGCTGATGTCGCTATCCCACGGCAGGATTTTGCGCAATGACGTGATGGTTTCATAGGCGCGTTCGCCATCGGGTGTAACGGTTTCCAGCACATATTCGCCCTCTTGCGCAGCGAGTTGCTTTAGCAACGGCGCGGCATCATTGCGGATATTGCCGAGGGCAATGCTCCAGCTGTCATCGCCCTGCTCGCGTAGTTTATGCAGATACCACGCCTGATGCGCGCGGTGAAAAGATCCTGCGCCGATATGCATCCACACTGATTGATTGGTCATAGTCGCCTCAAAATAAACATTTGCCACGATTAAGGGCATTTGCCCGATGAGGCGTAGCATAGTGCGAGCGAGCAGCCTTGTTCTGCGAGCTCAATCACAATTAATACTTTTGCTCTTTTTTAGGGCTTTTGCTCAGTTAACACTTCATCGGCATCTCGCGTTAACATGGCGCACCGGTTTTGACGGAACAGCGCGATGAGCAGAGAAGAGAAAAAACAAGAACTGGCAGCACGTGCGGCCTGGATGTATTACGTGGCGGGCGTGACGCAGCAAGAGATTGCGCGCGCGTTAGGATTGTCACGTCAGGTGGCGCAGCGTTTGGTCTCCAGCGCGCGTGAAATGGGCATGGTGAGCGTAAAGATTGATCATCCGGTTACCCATTGCTTGCATCTGGCGCGCGACGTTCAGGAGAAATTTGGCCTGCAACTGTGCCGTGTGGTGCCATCCGCCAATCTGGATGATGACGCTATTCAGCAGATGCTGGCAGTGGAAGGCGCGGCGGTAATGGCGCAATACATCAGCGAGGAGCAGCCGCAGGTATTTGGCATTGGTTCCGGTAAGACGCTGCGCTCGATGATTGATGCACTTCCTTGGGTTGAGCGACCGCAGCATCAGTGCGTTTCGATGATTGGCGCGATTGCGCGGGACGACTCGGGTACGCGCTACGACGTGCCGCTGAAGATGGCGGAGAAGATGCAGGGCAAGTATTTCTTCATTCCTGCGCCGCTGTATGCGGATACGCCCGAAGATAAAGAGATGTGGATTCAGCATCAGGTTTATCAGCGCGTGACGTTACGCGCCTTGCAGGCGAATGTGGCCTTCGTTGGCATCGGCGAAGTGCAGCCCGGCTGCCCGCTGCATGCCGAAGGCTTTATCACCGATGCGCAAGTTGCTGCGCTCAACGCGCGCGGCGTGGTGGGCGAAATGCTCGGGCACTTTTTCAATCAGCAAGGTGAACGCGTGTGGGGTGAAACCGATGAACTGCTCACCAGCGTGTTGCTGGAGAGCCAGACGCAACGCCAGATTATTGGCTTTGCCGGCAGCGAGCGTAAATATCCGGCGATTCGCGCGGCGTTGCAGGGCGGCTGGGTGTCAGGTCTGGTGACCGATGAGGATACGGCGCTGAAGTTGTTGCGGGGGTAGAGGGTGCTTGCTGGCCTTCCCCCGCCCGCGGGGGAAGGAGACGCTGCCAAATGCCACTTCAACACCCACATATAGCAGCATCTTCCTCCCCCAATTTTGGGGGAGGACCGAGGAGGGGGACAGCGAGCACTGGCCAGGATGGGGGACAGCGGGCACAAAACTACTTCAACGATCCCTTCAAAAACTGCTGCAAACGCGGGCTTTTTGGATTGCCGAACAGCTCATCCGGCGTGCCCTGCTCTTCAATTTTGCCCTGATGCAGGAAGATCACATGATTAGAGACGTGACGAGCAAACTCCATCTCATGCGTCACCACCACCATGGTTTTGCCCTCTTCCGCCAGTTTCTGCATAATGCGCAGCACTTCGCCGACCAGTTCCGGATCGAGCGCAGAAGTGGGTTCGTCAAACAGTAACACTTCAGGCTCCATCGCCAACGCACGCGCAATCGACACGCGCTGCTGCTGACCACCGGAAAGGTGCACCGGATATTTGGCACGCGCACGCGCATCAATGCCGACTTTATCCAGATACTTAATCGCACGCTCACGCGCTTCCGCCTTGCTCAGCCCCAGCACCTGAATCGGCGCTTCGGTAACGTTGTCCAGCACCGTCATGTGGCTCCACAGGTTGAAGTGCTGAAACACCATGGTCAGGCGCGTGCGCAGCATACGCAGCTGCTCTTTGTTCGCGACTTTCAGTTGACCATCGGTGTCGCGCACCAGATTGATCTGCTGGTTGTTGACCGCAATGGTGCCTTCGCTCGGTTTCTCGAGGAAGTTAATGCAGCGTAAGAAGGTACTTTTCCCAGAACCGGACGAGCCAATAATGCTGATCACATCGCCGGCATTTGCCTGCAGCGATACGCCTTTCAGAACTTCATGTTCACCGTAACGTTTGTGCAGTTCGGTAACGCTTAATTTATTGTCAGCCATAGTGATACTCAATGCGATGAAGAAGGTTTTACGTGCGCCAGGAAGCGTTGTTCAGCTTTGCGGAACAAGCTAATCAGCCCGTAAGAGATTATCAGATACAGCACCGCAGCGATGCCAAACGCGGTAAACGGCTGATAGGTGGCCGAGTTGATATCGCGCGCGATTTTTAACAGATCCGGCACCGTCGCGGTAAACGCCAGCGCGGTGGAGTGCAGCATCAGGATCACTTCATTGCTGTACGCCGGCAGCGCGGTGCGCAGTGCCGACGGCAGAATGATGCAGCGATACAATTTAAACGGTGAGAAGCCATAGGCGCGCGCCGCTTCGATTTCACCGTGCGGCACCGAACGAATCGCACCGGCAAAGATTTCGGTGGTATAGGCGCAGGTGTTCAGCGTGAACGCCAGCAGCGTACAGTTCAATCCACTGCGGAAGAAGGCGTTCAGCAGCTCGGTGCCCTTCACCACTTCCAGCGTGTACATGCCGGAGTAGAACACCAGCAGCTGCACATACAGCGGCGTACCGCGAAATACATAGGTGAACAGCCAAACCGGCGTGGAGATAAAGCGGTTAGAGGAGACGCGCGCAATCGCCAGCAGCACCGCGAGCGAACCGCCGATCACCACCGAGATGATCAATAACCACAGCGTAATCGCGATGCCGGTAAAACGGTAACCATCGGTCCAGAGCAGCTGTTTCCAATACTCCTGAATAATCTCAATCATAGCTCTGCCCTTTTCACACCCACCGTGTAGCGACGTTCAAGCCACCACAGCACGCCATTTGACAGCGTGGTAAACACCAGATAAATCACACCTGCCACAATGGCGAAGTAGAACGGCTGCCAGGTACTTTTACCTGCCAGCTGCGTGGCTTTCACCACATCTTCCAGCCCCAGCAGCGAAACCAGCGCCGTGGCTTTGAGAATAACCTGCCAGTTGTTGCCGATGCCCGGCAGCGCAAAGCGCATCATGGCCGGGAACAGAATGCGACGGAAGGTTTGCGAGCCGGTGAAACCGAAGGCGGTTGCCGCTTCGATCTGCCCTTTTGGCACCGCGAGGAACGCACCACGGAAGGTTTCAGTGAAGTAAGCACCGTAGATAAAGCCGAGCGTGATGATACCGGCGACCATCGGATCGATATCAAATTGCGCCAGTCCCAGCGCATCAGTGAGGGTATTCAAGGCGATCTGCAGACCGTAGAAGATCAGCAGCATCAACACCAAATCGGGCACACCGCGGATTAAGGTGGTGTAGCCTTCAAACAACATCGCCAGCGGGCGACTGCGGGAAAGTTTGGCGCCAGCGCCAATCAAGCCGAGCACCACCGCCAGCAACACGGAACTGAGCGCCAGCTCCAGCGTCACAAGGGTGCCCTTGAGGATTACTTCGGAATAGCCATACAACATGGGTTCAATCCTGTCGTGAGGGTAAGTTACAAACGCTGCCCAACTGACGGACAGTCCTAACCGGGGAATTTGAATCGCAGGATGGATGGCGGCAAGCGTATGAAGCCGGGCAGTTTACATAGGTAAGCGCCCGGAGTGAATACTTATGTGCAACCTTCCTGCCTTTCACAGCTCAGGATTAGGAAACAGGATAATTAATCGCCGTACACGTTGAAATCAAAGTACTTCTTAGCAATCTTGTCGTAAGTGCCGTCTTTACGCATCTCAACAAAAGCTTTATCGATCGCGGCCTTCAGATCGGCGTCATCTTTACGCAAGCCCATACCGGTACCGACGCCAAAGATCTTGTCGTCTTTCACTGCCGGGCCGGCAAACGCATATTTAGCGCCAACAGGCTGCTTCAGGAAACCTTCGCTCGCCTGCACTTCGTCCTGGAACGCAGCATCAATACGACCGGCATTCAGATCCTGATACACCAGATCCTGGTTAGCGTAAGGCGTAACGGTGACACCTTTTGGCTGCCAGTACTCTTTTGCATAGGTTTCCTGGGTGGTGCCCTGCAGCAGACCGATGTTTTTCCCTTTCAGGGATTCAATGGTCGGTTGCAGCGTAGAACCTTTCGGTGCCACTAAGCGCGCGTTCGCCGCGTACAGTTTTTCAGAGAAGTTGATCTCTTCCTGACGCTTTTCGGTAATTGACAGAGAAGAGATGATGGCGTCGATCTTCTTCGCTTTCAGCGACGGGATCAGCGCATCGAAATCACTTTCCACATAAGTACATTTTGTCTTGATACGTTTACAAATTTCGTTCGCCAGATCGATATCAAAGCCCACCAGCTGACCTTGCGCGTTCTTGGATTCGAATGGCGGATAAGTCGGGTCAGTTCCAATGCGCAGCGACTGCGGCACAGCGGCGAAGACGCTCGCGCTACTTACCATTGTCAGCATCAGAGAAAGAGCCAGAACTCGCTTTTTCATAGGTAACCCTCAAGTGAAGTGCTTATTGTTATGTGGTGCGTGATGTGTTGGTTTGCGCTGTAAGCTGTGCACGTTTCATGCCAGTTGTGCGAATTGGCTAAACGCTGCGCAAGCGCGCTAAATACTGCGCCGGTTAGCGGCGCAAGCACTTAGTTTGTGAGGGAAATATAACAGTGGTGTGAGGAAGAAAAAGCGACATTGTTAACTTTTGGTGCACAAGATGCACGAAGAGTGATCGCACACGCGAATTTGCACACGTGCAGTGCATTAATGCACCATTATGCGCCACTCCAGCGAGTGAAAAGATCTTCTGGCAGCTCAATATCGAACTGATCGAGCACACGATTCACCGTTTGATCGACTAAATCGCCGATCGATTGCGGACGATGATAGAACGCTGGCACCGGCGGCATGATCAGCGCACCCAGCTCTGCGGCGGTGGTCATCATGCGCAGATGTCCCAAATGCAGCGGCGTTTCGCGTACGCACAGCACCAGCTTACGCTGCTCTTTTAGCACCACATCCGCCGCGCGGGTTAGCAGGCTATCGCTGTAGCTGTGCACAATCCCCGACAGGGTTTTCATCGAGCACGGCGCGATCGCCATGCCGAGAGTTTTGTAGGATCCGGATGAGATGCTGGCGGCGATGTCGCGCACATCATGCACCACATCGGCCATCGCTTGCACCTCGCGCAGGCTGAAATCGGTCTCCAGCGCCAGCGTTTGCCGCGCGGCGGGGCTGATCACCAAATGGGTTTCCACCTCCGCCAGCGGTTGCAGCACTTGCAACATGCGCACGCCGTAGATCGCGCCGCTGGCGCCGGAAATACCAATGATCAGTCGTTTCATAATTCAGCCTTGCAGGTTCAGATTGCGGCAATGATAGCGGCTCACTGAACAAAAATACAAAAACAAACAGGGCGGGATTGCGCCCGCCCTGCTTTTACTCTGCCATAACCTCTGGCTTAGCCTTCGTTGTGCAGCTCCAGACCTTCCACTTCTGTCTGACGCGCGATGGCTTTGGAATCGTCATTACGCAGCGACTGCAGATACTCAAGGTACTGTTGATCGACATCTTTGGTGACGTAGATGCCGTTGAATACCGAGCACTCAAAGTTGGCGATATCCGGGTTCTCTTCACGCACCGCTTCAATCAGGTCGTTGAGATCCTGGAAAATCAACGCATCCGCTTTAATCAGCTGGCAGATCTCATTCACTTCACGGCCATGCGCAATCAGTTCGGTAGCGCTCGGCATATCAATGCCATAGACGTTCGGGAAACGGATTTCCGGTGCCGCCGAGGCGAGATAGACTTTTTTCGCGCCCGCTTCACGTGCCATCTCAATGATCTGCTCGGATGTGGTGCCGCGTACGATGGAGTCATCCACCAGCAACACATTCTTATCACGGAACTCAGCACGGTTGGCGTTCAGCTTGCGGCGAACGGCGCTGCGGCGCTGCTGCTGGCCGGGCATGATAAAGGTACGGCCAACGTAGCGGTTCTTCACGAAGCCCTGACGATATGGCTTGTCGAGGATACGTGCGATTTCCAGCGCGATATCGGTTGAGGTTTCCGGAATCGGAATCACCACATCGATATCCAGATCTTCCCACTCGCGGGCAATTTTGTTACCCAACTTGGTGCCCATACGCACGCGTGCGCTGTACACCGAGATTTTGTCGAGGAACGAGTCCGGGCGCGCAAAGTAGACGTATTCAAACAGGCACGGATTGGTTTTCGGGTTCTCAGCGCATTGACGCGTAGAGAGCTGGCCCTGCTCGGTGATGTATACGGCTTCGCCAGGCGCTACGTCACGAATGAACTCGAAGCCCAGCGTATCCAGCGCGACGCTCTCTGACGCCACCATGTATTCGGTGCGGCCATCGGCGATAACGCGCTTGCCCAGCACCAGCGGACGAATACCGTTGGGATCGCGGAAGGCGACCATTCCGTGTCCGATAATCATTGAAACCACTGCGTAAGCGCCGCGCACCTGCTGATGCACAGCCGCCACCGCAGCAAAAATGTTGTCAGCTTCCAGCGGATAGTGCTGAAAACGGTCCAGCTCCTGCGCGAAGATGTTCAGCAGGATTTCGGAATCTGAGGTGGTATTAACGTGACGGCGACCCGTTTCGAACAGCTGTTTACGCAGTTCGTGGGCGTTAGTCAGGTTGCCGTTATGCGCCAACGTGATGCCGTAAGGAGAGTTCACGTAGAAAGGTTGCGCTTCAGAGGCGCTGGAGCTGCCTGCCGTTGGGTAGCGCACATGACCAATCCCGATGTTACCCTGCAGACGCTGCATATGGCGCGCTTCGAACACATCGCTGACCAGGCCGTTGGCTTTACGCAAACGGAAGCAGTTAATAGCATCGATGGTACAAATGCCGGCGGCATCCTGCCCGCGGTGCTGAAGCACCGTTAACGCGTCATAGATTGACTGGTTTACTGGCATGAAACCGGTGATACCAACAATACCGCACATATTGTCATTTCCTCATTAGCCGCACTCCCGATGGTGTCACCGGGGTAAAAAACTCGACGTGCTTTTCAGGTAATCGAAAAACCACCTGATGATGTAACTGAACTGGGGAATGAGTTGCGACTGTTGCCAGTCCGGGCTTTTAGAAAAGCCGGTGAATGTATCGAGAAAGAACAGCATAGCAGACACGATCAGCACACCGCGCAACGCCCCGAAACAGACACCCAACACCCTGTCGGTTCCCGACAAGCCGGTTTTTTCAACCAGCGAGCCGATCACATAGTTCACGATGGCACCCACAATCAGGGTGGCAACAAACAACACCGCGATAGCGATGCCGTTGCGAACCAGTTCGTCGTCAAAACCTGTAAACCAGACTGCAAGGTAGGCGTAATAATGACTGGCGACAAAAAACGCGCATCCCCAGGTAACGAGAGATAAGGCTTCCCGGACAAACCCGCGAATCAGGCTGACCAGAGCCGAAAAACCAACTACCGCAATAATGACGTAATCAATCCAGATCATGAACTCTTCCAGCCCAGTGCTATCGCACCCCTGCATCCAGTTCGGGGCGCATTCTAACAGAAAAAGAAAACGTTTGCGTAGGGTTTTCCGGTTCTGTTTCCGCAAAAAGGGCGATGAAAAAACTTTCCTCGCCCTGTGTATTATCAGTGATTTAATCCACTGATATTCAAAGATTTTCCTGTCGCGCTTCGCTACAAAAATTTTGTAAAGCCGCGCCTTTTTCTGCTATTGGCGCGGCTTATCAGCGCGTTATCGCGCGCTATACGGTTTCACCACGCCACCGAGGCCGGAGATGCTTTGCAACTCACTCAGCGAGCCTTGCAGCTTCGCTTTATTGGCATCCGGACCGACGTAAATGCGGGTGATTTGTCCCTGCACCGGCGTAGACGGCACGGTAAAGGCGCGATAACCGGAAAGACGCAGCTGCGCCACAATCTCGCTCACTTTCGCCGCATTCTTCAGCGCTCCGAGCTGCACCACAAATGCCTGACCAGCTGGCGCTGCGGGTTCACTCTGCTTCGGCGTTTCCACCGGTTTCGACTGCTCTACCGGTTTCGGCTGCTCGACGGGCTTCGGCTTAGCTTGCTCCACCGGTTTTGGCTTCGGCTGTTCAACCGGCTTCGGTTTCGGCTGCTCGACCGCTTTTGGCTTCGACTGTTCCACCGGTTTCGGCTGCACTTGCTGATGCACCGGCGGCGGCGTGACCACGCTGGGCTCGCTATTCTGAGTGGGCTGCGCGCTGCCATTAGTGGCGGTTTTACCACCGTTCTGATTCTGGGCCGCGCCCGCCCCTTCCGGCGGCTGCGCCGGCAAGGGTTGCGTCACCGGCGGCACCATTTCGCTATCCTGCTGATCGTCCGGTTTTGGCACCAGCGGAATGGCGGCGAACTCTTCTTTATAATGTTTCTTCTTACCGTCCAGTAGGCCGGGCAAGACGATGACACCAATCGCCACCAGAATGACCGTACCGACTAAGCGATTTTGGAACTTACTTGCCACTGCCGTTCTCCGCTGCCATCGATTCCATAACCTGCGCTACGGTGTGGAAAGAGCCACACACCAGAATCACATCTTCGGGACGCGCCTGCTGACGCGCCGCTTGCCAGGCTGCATCAACGTTGCTGTAAGCCACACCGCCGTCCAGATGAGCCAGCAGCTCATCGGCGGAGGCACCGCGCGGACCGTCGAGCGGCGCGCAGTACCAGCGATCAACCTGTGGTGCCAGCGCCGCCAGCGTGCCCGCGATATCTTTGTCGTGCAGCATGCCGACCACCGCATGCACTTCACCGCTGTGCGGCTCTTCAGCCAGACGCGAAGCCAGATAATAAGCGGCATGCGGATTGTGCGCCACATCGAGAATGACGCGCGGCGCTTCGCTGACGGTCTGGAAACGCCCCGGCAGAATCGCCAGCGGCAGATGCTGACGAATAATCGCTTCGCTTACCGTTAAACCCGACGCACGCAGTGCGGTCAGCGCGGTGGCGGCATTGGGTAACGGCACCTGCGGCAGCGGTAAATCGCGCAGCTCGCCGTGCGCATCCTGCAACGTCCAGCTGGTACCCGTTTGCTGCCACTGCCAGTCGCGATTGCGCTGCAGCAACACCGCACCCTTCTCCGCTGCGACGTCGGCGATGGTGCCCGGCATGTCGGCTTCACCGACAATTGCTGGTTTACCTGCGCGAAACACGCCGGCTTTTTCCCGGCCGATACTTTCACGATCCGGACCCAGCCAATCGGTGTGATCGAGCGCAATGCTGGTGATCACTGCCACGTCGGCATCGACAATATTGGTGGCATCAAGACGTCCGCCCAGGCCGACTTCAAGGATCACCACGTCGAGATTCGCCGCGCGGAACAGATTGAAGGCCGACAAGGTGCCGAACTCAAAATAGGTCAGTGAAGTGTCACCGCGCCCGGCTTCAATCGCGGCAAAACTGGCGCTGTGCTGCGCTTCATCCAGTTCAGCGCCCTGCACACGTACACGTTCGGTGTAACGCACCAGATGTGGCGAGCTGTAAACGCCCACGCGATAGCCCGCGGCCATCAATAGCGTTTCCAGCATGCGGCAGGTGGTGCCTTTGCCATTGGTACCGGCGACGGTGAAGACAAAAGGAGCGGGTTTGAGCAGGTCGAGGCGTGCGGCGACGCGTTGAATACGATCCAGACCCAGTTCAATGGCCTGCGAATGCAGATGCTCAAGATAATGAAGCCACGTGGCCAAAGGCGACGTGGCTTGAGGAAGAGATTTGTCCATGTGTCCCGTTCAAAATCAATACATCGAGTAACTTAAGGTCGCGGACCACGTTGGATGCAACCTTAAGTATTCAATGTAGACGGTGCATTGGAGGAAGGAAACATTACTGCCTCATTCCGTTGCCTGTCAGGCTTCGTTGCTCTCCGGCTCAGCCACATTAGGCTGATCACCATCCAGCTGCGGCGCTGGCAGGTTCATCATTTTCGCCAGCAGGCTTGCCAGCTTAAAGCGCATTTCCGGACGACGGATGATCATGTCGATTGCGCCTTTCTCGATCAGGAACTCACTGCGCTGGAAGCCCGGCGGCAGTTTTTCACGCACGGTCTGCTCGATAACGCGTGGACCGGCAAAGCCAATCAGCGCTTTCGGTTCCGCCACGTTGAGATCGCCCAACATCGCGAAGCTGGCTGAAACGCCGCCCATGGTTGGGTCAGTCAGCACGGAGATATACGGCAAGCCGCGCTCCTGCATTTTCGCCAGTGCCGCACTGGTTTTCGCCATCTGCATCAGCGACTGCAGCGCTTCCTGCATACGTGCACCGCCTGACGCGGAGAAGCAGATCAGTGGGCAGTTGTCTTCCAACGCCTGCTCAACGCCACGCACAAAGCGCGCGCCAACCACTGAACCCATTGAGCCGCCCATAAAGGAGAACTCAAAGGCCACAGCAACAATTGGCATGCCGTGCAGCGTGCCTTTCATCGCCACCAGCGCATCTTTCTCACCGGTGTCTTTCTGTGCGGCGACCAAACGGTCTTTATACTTTTTCGAGTCACGGAACTTCAGTAGATCTTTCGGTTCCAGCTCGCTGCCCAGCTCAACCAGCGAACCTTCATCCAGCATGCTATGCAGACGCTCACGGGCGTGCATGCGCATGTGATGGTCGCACTTCGGGCAGACCTCGAGGTTACGCTCCAGCTCGGCGCGGTACAGCACCTGCCCACAACTATCGCACTTGGTCCACACCCCTTCCGGGATGCTGGCTTTGCGCGTTGGCGTGGCAGTGCTTTTATTCAGTATGCGTTCAATCCAGCTCATTGATGACCTTTCTATTTAATGCTGACCTGGTCCAGTCTTCTCATTGCTGCTGAAATCACCTTCAGCAGGCCGTAAATGTCGCTCATTAAACCACAACCCGTTCACGCTGTGGATAAAAATCTGGTAACGAGCTTACTGCGACTTCTGCTGGCGGCGATGACGCCACACTTCAATTACGCCTGGCAGTATAGAAACCACGATGATGCCGACGATCAGCAGCTTCAGGTTCTCCTGCACAACCGGCAGGTCGCCAAACAGATAACCGGCGTAAGAGAACAGCAGCACCCACAGCAGTGCGCCCGTCACATTGTAGAGCGCGAAGTGGCGATAAGACATGTGTCCCATCCCCGCCACAAAGGGGGCAAAGGTTCGCACGATTGGTACAAAGCGCGCAAGTATAATGGTCTTGCCGCCGTGGCGATCGTAGAACGCGTGGGTTTTATCCAGGTAACTGCGACGGAAAATTTTCGAGTTCGGGTTGCTGAACAGCTTCTCACCGAACAGACGCCCAATCGTGTAGTTCACCGCATCACCGAGGATGGCGGCGATCACCAACAGCGTTACCATCAGGTGTACGTTGAGATCGTTCCCCGGCAAGGCCGCCAGCGCACCGGCAACAAACAGCAGGGAATCACCTGGCAGGAACGGCGTGACCACCAAACCGGTTTCACAGAACAGAATCAGGAACAGAATGGCGTAAATCCAGATGCCGTACTGCGCCACCAGCTCGGCCAAATGCACATCAATATGCAGAATAAAATCGACTAAAAAGTGGATGAAATCCATATAACCACAACTCCCCTAACACCCAACAATTAACGGTTAATCTGCGAGGAACAACGGTCCCAACGCAGGCTGAGGTAATGCAAAGTGGGATGGATAATCCACCGCTACCAAATAAAGCCCCTCGGCTTTGGCGGTCGCCGCCGCCAGCTTACGATCTTTGGCCGCGAGCAGCGTCGCCATCCACTCTTCCGGCTGGTTGCCGGTGCCGATTTCCATCAGGCTGCCGACAATATTACGCACCATGTGATGTACAAATGCATTGGCTTTGATATCCACCACCACATACGGCCCATGACGCGTGACGTTGAGATGCATCACGTTGCGCCACGGCGTGCGTGACTGACACTGCACCGCACGGAACGAAGTGAAGTCATTCTCGCCAATCAGCGCCTGACCAGCGCGCTGCATCTTCTCTGCATCCAGCGGATGGTAATAATGGGTAATGCCATTGCCCAGAATCGCCGGACGCAGCCGATGGTTGTAAATCACGTAGCGATAGCGGCGTGCCGTGGCGCTAAAACGCGCATGAAACTCGTCCGGCACCGCTTTCACCCAGCGCACCGCGATGTCATCGGGCAGATTGGCATTCACACCCAACGTCCAGGCCGCGTCAGCACGCGGTGAGGTGGTTTCAAAATGCACCACTTGTCCGGTGCCATGCACACCAGCATCGGTGCGGCCCGCGCAGAACACCACCACCGGATGATCGGCCACTTTCGACAGCGCCTTTTCCAGCTTTTCCTGCACGCTGCGCACTTCATTTTGCCGCTGCCAGCCGTAATAACGGCTGCCATCGTATTCAATACCCAACGCCAGCTTAAGCGTTTTCCCTTCAGGCAACATTAATAGAAATACTCCTGCACCAGTTTCTCAGCGGTTTTCACCGCCATCAGTGCACCGCCGAAACGGATGTTGTCTGCCACAGACCAGAACTGCAGCAACTCTGGGATGCCGTAATCATTGCGCACGCAGCCAATGCTCAGCACGTCGCTGCCGGACGCATCGCCCACCTGCGTGGGGTAATCGCTCTCTTCACTCAGGTTGATATCACCGGAGCGGCCCAGTTCATCGCGCGCTTCTTCTGCAGAGAGCGGACGCAGATTCTCCACGTGTACGATCTGCGCATTGCCGTAGAACACCGGCGCCTGCACGCTGCTTACCGCGATCGGCAAACCTTCGTCCTGCAGCACTTTACGTACCTGCTCAACCACGCGACGTTCGCTCTCGACGCTGCCATTGCTGTCCGCCAGCAGCGGCAAAATGTTGAACGCCAGCTGGCGGCCAAAATAGTGCGTTTCCGCCGGCACGCCGTTCAGCAAACGCGCACTTTCACCGGCCAAACCATCAACCGCCGCTTTACCATGGCTGGAGGCCGCAATCAGGTTGGTAACCTGCAAACGGCTCAGACCGGCCAGATCCACCAGCGGTTTGATTGAGCACAGCAGCTGGCTTACCAAGCTGTCGGCAACGGTAATGATGTTGCGATTGCGGTAATCCGCCAGCACCTGTGGATTCACATCCGGCACCACCAGCGGCACATCCGGTTCGAGCGCAAACAGATCGCTGCTATCGATCACCAGACAACCCTGGCTGGCGGCTTCTTCGGCATAGCGCGCCGAAGCTTCACGACCCGCAGTGAAGAACGCCAGCTGCACTTGCGTCCAGTCAAATTCGGCCACGTCCTGCACCAGCACGGTACGTCCCTCAAAACGTTTGTTCTCACCGGCACCGTTTTCACTCGCCAGCAAATACAACTCACCAACCGGGAACTGGCGTTCAGCCAGCAGTTCCAGTACAGCGTTCCCTACTGCGCCTGTTGCGCCCAAAAGCGCGATATTCCAGCCGTCAGACATGTTGGTTACTCCAGAGATTGACACAAAAACAGAAGGCGATGAAAACATCGCCCGAGATTTAGGAATTATCCCCCGCAATAGTGCAGGTGATTGAAATTTCTTTACAAACTGGCGCGGAAGCCAAGCTGATTGAGCATCGCCGCCGTCTCCGCATCATCGCAATGCACCTGCAGCGATGACCACTCACGACGCTCTTGATATTGCTTGCGCAGGCGATCAAACTCGCCTGGCTTTGCCGCCACTTTACGCAGTGGCGCATCGTCGCGGCGCACATCATACACCAGATGTACTAAGCGTTTTAGCGTTGGCTGATCGAGCTTGCCGCGTAAAGTGACAGAACCGAATTCAGGTGCCGGCAGCAGGCTTTCCAGCGCCACCTGCTGCGGCTGGCCGATAAAGTCGCACCAGGCTTCAAACACTTGCGTGGTGCCGCGCGCTTTACCTTCCAGCGTGTAGCCAGCGATATGGGCGGTGGCGATATCCACTTTATCCAGCAGATCGAGCGACAGATCCGGCTCCGGCTCCCACACATCCAATACCACGCTAAGATCGTGGCGCATCTTCAGCACTGCCAGCAGCGCCGCGTTATCTACCACCGCACCGCGGCAGGCGTTGATCAGAATAGTGTTGGGTTTGAGCGCCATCAGCAGCGCCGCATCGGCCAAATGCCAGCTTTTATACGGGCCATCTTTAAACAGCGGCGTGTGGAAGGTCAGGATGTCGGCCTGCGCCACCAGATCATCCAGCGAATGGAAGGTTTCCTGATCGCCACGATCGGCGCGCGGTGGATCGCACAGCAGCGTTTTCACGCCCCAGGCTTGCAGACGCTTCTGCAGGCGGCCGCCAACATTCCCCACGCCAACAATGCCCACGGTGCGATCGCGCAGTGCAAAACCATCGCGCTCCGCCAGCAGCAGCAGCGAGGAGAACACATACTCCACCACCGCAATGGCATTACAGCCAGGCGCCGCAGAGAAGCTGATGCCTGCCGCCGCCAGTGATGCTTCATCAATATGATCGGTGCCGGCGGTCGCGGTGCCGACAAACTTCACCGGCGTACCGGCCAGCAGCGCCGCATTCACTTTGGTGACGGAACGCACCATCAATCCGCTGGCGTCCTGCAGCTCAGCTTCCGGCAACGGACGTCCCGGCACCGCGAGCACATCGCCGGTGCGGCTGAAGAGTTCACGGGCATAAGGCATATTTTCATCGACGAGAATTTTCACTGCGGCGGTCCTGTCTGCAAAAATTTAAGGCGCGTATTTTGCCATAAAGCCGGGGATTAACCTAACCGACTGCGATAGCGATCGGGCGTGGTACCGGCCTGCTGCTGGAACATCACAATGAGCGCCGACGCCGAGCTGTAACCCAGCTCGTGAGCGATGCCCTGCACGCTGCAACCCTGCTCCAGCAGCGCGATAGCACGCAGAAAGCGTAAACGCTGCCGCCACTCGCTGAATGACATATTCAACTGCTGCTGACAGCGTCGCGCTAGCGTACGCTCGGTGGTGAACACGCGCTTCGCCCATTGTGCCAGCGTGGTGTTATCGCCGGGATGCGCTTCAAGCGCGCGCAGAATCGGCGCGAGGAATTTGTCATCTGACATCGGCAAATAGCTGTTATGCACCGGCGCCAGACGCAGGCGATCGATCAACACTTCACACATGCGCCAGTCGGCTTGCGTTTGCGGCTGCTCCAGTTCACGGCGGGCAAAATCATTCATGATGGCATGCCCAATGGCATCGACATGCAATAAACAGGCTTTATCCGGCAGGCCCGCGCAGAGATCGGCGGCGAGATTAAAGGTGCGAAAACGTGCTTCGTTGTGGTTGTAGCTGCTGTGACGATGGCCGGCCGGAATCCAGATCGGGATATCTGCGGGCGTCAGCAGACGTTCGCCCTCCACTTCCATCTCCAGCACGTGGCTGGTGACGAAAATCACCTGACCCCAATCATGCACATGGGTGAGGTATTCGGTTTTGGCGTTGACCTCGTCATAACGCATGAAGAAGCGCAGCAAAGGCGCATCAATCGGCGGCTGGTATTCGACTTGTAGATTCATTCTGTCCGGTCACTAACAAATATTGTCCGATTTTAACTATCTGCTTTAAACCGGTCAAACGTAAACTATTCGCGATTATCTGAGGAGCTGTATCATGAATTTACTGTTTCCGCTGATCGCGGTATTGATCTGGTCGATCAACACTATCGTCAGCAAACTCTCGGCGGGAAGTATCGATCCTGCGGCGATCTCCTTCTATCGCTGGCTGCTGGCGCTGGTAGTACTAACACCGTTTTGCCTGCCGGGCGTGTGGCGCCATCGTCACACCATTAAAGCCAACGGCTGGCGATTGCTGTTCCTGGGTCTGCTCGGCATGGTGCTGTATCAAAGTCTCGCCTATTACGCGGCGCACAGCGTTTCTGCGGTGATGATGGGAATTCTCGGCGCGACCATTCCGCTGCTGACCATCCTGCTCAGTCTGGTTGTGCTGCGCCTCGCGCCGACGCGCGGCATTCTGATTGGCGGCGTGTTGTCGTTCGCCGGTTTGGTATGGCTGGTGAGCGAAGGCGACCCGGCACAGTTGCTAAATCAACGGCTCGGCAATGGCGAATTGATGATGCTGGCAGCATCGACCTCGTACGCCTTGTACGGCGTGCTGACCAAGCGCTGGGCGATTCCGCTGCCGACCTGGCAAAGCCTGTATGTGCAGATTTTCTTTGGCGTACTGCTGTTGCTGCCTGGCTTCCTGCGCGCGCCGGATGTCACGCTCAACATGCACAATCTGCCGCTGGTGCTGTATGCCGGGCTGTTTGCGTCGATCATCGCGCCGTTCCTGTGGATCCTTGGCGTGCAGCGTCTGGGCGCCAGCACCACCAGCATTTTTATGAATTTCGTACCGGCGTTTACTGCCATTATTGCCGTGATGTTCCTGCATGAGCAGTTGCATGGCTATCACTGGATTGGCGGCGGCATGACGTTAGTCGGTGTTATTCTGGCGCAACGGCTGAAAACCCCGCTGCGTAAGCCGCGCAGCGCGACCCTTCCCGATCCCGCCGCCTGATTTTATTATCCGGAAAGGCCGCAGCCCCCGTGGATTTCCTGGGGGCTTTTGCTATGATGTGGCCTCTTTTTTCCGGCGCACCCGGATCTGACCCGTTTTCAAGGATTCCGCCATGCAACCTCTCAGCGGTCCCGGTGTGCCCGCGGGCGATCGTTCCCCTTTATCTCAGGCCACTGGCCCAACGCGACCTGGCGGTCCAGCCGGTGAGCAGCCGCTCTCTCCTACCCAGCGCACCACGCTGGAACGTTTGATTGTTCGCATTATGTCTTTAAGTACGCTGAAAGCGCCGGAACTCTGGGCTGGCGTGCGGCATGAAGTCGGGGTAAAGAGTGAGGCGGAGCTGCAATCGCGCCACTTCCCGGCGGCGGAGCAGCATCTCAACGGTCGCTTAACCCAGGTGCAAAACAGTCTTGCTACGCGCCAGCTGCTGCAACAGCTGCTGGAAAAATTGCCGCAGGGCAATAATCGTCAGGCGGTGAGCGATTTTATTCGTCAGCAGTTTAACCAAACGGTGTTGAGCGCGTTGTCGCAGGATCAGCTGCGTCAGGTGCTGACCATGTTGCAAAACGGTCAGATGGCGATCCCGCAGCCGCAGCAAACGCGCGTGTCCGATCGCAGCTTGTTGCCGGCAGAACAGCAGTCGCTGAATCAGCAGGTGACGCGCCTTGCGGCGAAAACCGGTGAATCGCCGGTGAAACTGCTGGCCGATACGCTGAAGCTGGTGAATCTGAAAAGTGGCGATCCGATTCCATCGCGCCACTTCCCGCTGCTGACGCAATATTTGCAGGTGCGCCAGACGCTGGCTCAGCACAGTGCGCCAACCTTGCAGATGCTGGAAACCTCACTGCGCCAGCCGTTAACCCATGATGAGCAGCGACTGCTGGAAGATTACAGCCAGCAACGTTTCCAGGCGCTGCCGACCACCGTGCTGACGCCAGCGCAGACGCAGGATCTGCTGAATCTGCTGTTTAGCCGCCGCGCCGAGAAACTGCACGAACAGCCGCTGGCCGATAGCGAAATTCGGCCGCAGCCCATCTGGTCGCCGTTTATCCAGATGCTGCCGCAACCGCTGGCGCAGCGCCCGGCGTTAACGCTGATTGTCGGCACCTTCCTGTTTATCTTCCTGCTGTGGCTGTTTATCTAGCAGCCACAGTTGGCAGCGGGCGTGGCGAGTGGCCACTCACCCGCTGCCGCGCCCCACGCCATCGGATGGCCATCGCGTTTCCAGAAATCCAGCCCGCCAATTAACTCTTTAACCTGAAAACCCAGCGACGCCAGCTTGAGCGCGGCTTTGGTTGAGCCGTTGCAGCCGATGCCGTCGCAATAGGTGATGTAAACTTTGCTGCGATCGAGATGCGCCGTAGATTCCGCATTCATGGTGCGATGCGGAAACGAAAGTGCACCGCAAATGTGTCCAGCCTGATAAACCTCATCAGAGCGCGCATCAATCACCACGATCGCCGTGATGCCCCGCGCCAAATCCTCTGCTAAATCCCACGCATCGGTGTAGTACGCTAGTTTATGTTGCAGATACGCCACGCTCTCGCTGGCGCTAACGGGGGCAATTTTTAAGACCGCTGACATCGCATTCTCCTGTTGTGATTTCCCCTGAGTTTACGGCAAAGTGGTCTGCCTGTTGATACCACTTCCACCATAGTGATAAGACCACCGTGACCACATCTTTTCTCGCGCTGTTTAGCCATCAAACTCAGGGCGGTTTACGTGAGCGACTGTGCAATACCTTGCGCCAGGCCATCGCCAATGGGCATCTGCGGCATGAGCAGAAACTGCCGTCCAGCCGCCAGTTAGCCACGGACCTATCGCTGTCGCGTGTTACGGTGGAGGCGGCGTATGCGCAGCTTGAAAGTGAAGGTTATCTGCAGCGTCACGGCGGACGCGGGACGTTTGTTTCGATTCGCATGGCGTCGCCCACCAGCAAAACCCGCACCGAACGCTCACCACACTTTTCTCAGCGTGGCCTGCAGGTTTTGGCAACGGGCGGCTGTCAGGATCCGCCCTTTCCACACGCCTTTGCCGCCGGTTCACCCGAGTTACGCGCCTTCCCACATACGCAGTGGCGTCGCATCAGCAATCAGGTGCAGCGCTCGCTGGGCAGCAACGTGATGGGTTACGGCGATCCGCTTGGATTGCCATCACTGCGGCAGGCGGTGGCGGATTATCTGGCGCTGTCACGCGGCGTGCGCTGCACGGCGGAGCAAGTGGTGATCCTCACCAGCTCACAGCAGGCGCTGCAGTTGCTGGCGTTGATGTTCCTTGATACGGGTGACGAAGTGTGGCTGGAAGAGCCGGGTTATCCTGGCGCGCGCAATGCATTTCTTGCCGCCGGGGCGCGCTGTCGCGCCATGCCGCTGGATGCAGAAGGCGCAGTGCCGCTCAGTGGCAGCGCGAAACTGGTCTATCTGACGCCAGCGCATCATTATCCCACCGGCACAGCGATGAGCCTGGCGCGGCGCTTACAGTGGCTGGCGTGGGCGCGAAAGCAGGATAGCTGGTTGATTGAGGACGATTACGACAGCGAATTTCACTACGAGGATCGCCCGGCTCCGGCGCTACAAGGATTAGCCGCGGATGGTCGGGTGATTTGCCTCGGCACTTTCTCCAAAACGCTGTTCCCGTCGCTGCGGCTGGCGTGGATGGTGGTGCCGCCACAACTGGTGGAACCGTTGGGCCGCGCACGCAGCGTGATGGATGGTCACAGCGCGTTGCTGCCGCAGGCGATTTGCGCAGAGTTTCTGCAACAAGGCCATTTCGCCAGCCATTTGCGCCTGATGCGCCAACTCTATCGCAGCCGACGTGACTGCTTGCTGCAGCAGATCGAAACGCGCTTAACACCCTGGCTTGAGCCGCTGCCGGCGGCGGGCGGCTTACAGTTAGCGGTGCGGCTGTTGCAAGGGGATGAAGCGCGCTTAACCGCCGAGGCGAAAGAGAGCGGATTGTTGTTGCCGCGCCTGTCGCCGCTTTATGCCGGTGAAGTGCAGCAAGCGGGCTGGCTACTGGGCTTTGCGGCGCTGACACCCGGGGAGATTGTCAGCGCCTGCGATAAGCTGGTTACGCTGTTGTCGCAGCCCGCGCAAAGCTCCAGGTAACCAGAATGCCCAGCGCCGCACAACAGGCACCCGCAACATAGACCGAGCCGTAACCCAGCGCCGTCGCCAGTAAGCCGGTCAACGGGCCGCTGGCACCATACGCGATATCCTGAAATGCAGAGAAACCGCCAAGCGCGGTGCCGCGAATCTGTGGCGATACGCGTTTAATCACTTCAACGCCCAGCGCCGGGAAGATCAGCGAGCAGCCGCAGCCGGTCAAAGCCGCGCCAATCAGCGCCATCCAGCCAGAAGTGGCGAACGCCAGTAGCAGCAGACCGGCGGTTTCCACCAGCAAAGAGATCATCGCTACTTTTACGCCGCCGTGACGATCCGGCAAGCCGCCAAAGAACACGCGCACCAGCACAAACGCACAGCCGAAGGCGGTCAGCGCAAAACCGGCGTTGCCCCAGTTTTCCGCAGCAAAATAGAGTGACGTAAAGGTGCCGATCACCGCAAAACCGGTGCCCTGCAGCGCCAGCGCCAGTCCCGGCTGAAAGATGGTTTTCACTACGCTAAGCAGCGATGGCCGCTCGCCGCCCACCACCGGCACTTTGCGGATCCAGCCATTTATCGCCAGCGACAGCAGCGGCAACAGCAGCGCAACCGCACCGAGAGCAGCAAAGCCGCAGTGCTGATTGATCAGCAAGCCGAGCGGTGCGCCAGCCGCCAGCGCTCCATAAATCGCCATGCCGTTCCATGACATCACTAATCCGGAACGTTTGCTGCCCACCAATCCCATGCCCCAGGTCAGATTGCCGGTCAGCAGCAGGCTTTCGCCGAATCCTAACAGCAAGCGCCCCACTGCCAACAAACCAAACTTCATCCACGGAGAAACCGGTAACAACGCGGCCGCCAGATACGCCACGCCCACCAGCGCGATGGCCAGCATGCCGTGCTGAGTGGTGAGTTTCGCACCGTGTTGATCGGCTCGACGCCCGGCAAAGCTACGCGTCAACAGCGTGGCGAAGAACTGTATTCCCACCGCCACGCCAACCATCAGGTTACTCATGCCGAGTTCATGATGGACATACAGCGGGATGACCGGCAGCGCGAGGCCAGCGGTCAGATAGGTGAGGAATACCGCAAAGGAGGTGCAGGCCAGCGGCATAACGGATTGCGTTTGCGCGTCAGCAGTCGTGGTCATGGTGGGTCGAACTCCTTGTAATAACCAGACACGCGCTTGCTGCCAAAACAGAAACGGGATATTTGGTTCACACTAAGCTAAAAGTGATAATTTTGTTTCGGATGGAGTGGGAGTGTAGGCAAGCTGAAGGTGGAATGTCAAAACAACAAGGGCCGGATAACCGGCCCTTGTGATATTGCTAGCATAATTAGGTCTCCATGAATGGCGATCCTACGGGATTATGCTGGCAACTTACGCATGATACTTACGCATGGTCAGAGTGGCGTTAGTCCCGCCGAAGCCAAAGCTGTTCGACATCACGGTGGTCAGCGCTTTATCAGTCGGTTTGGTCACGATGTTCAGACCTTTGCCCGCTTCATCCAGCTCTTCCACGTTGATGCTTGGCGCGATGAAACCGTGCTCCAGCATCAGCAAAGTGTAGATCGCTTCCTGCACGCCCGCCGCACCCAGTGAATGACCGGTCATGGCTTTGGTAGCAGACAGTGATGGGCAGTTATCGCCGAACACTTCGCGAATCGCACCCAGCTCTTTCACATCACCAACCGGCGTAGAAGTGCCGTGGGTATTGAGGTAATCGATTGGGGTATCCAGACCTTGCATCGCCATCTTCATGCAGCGCACTGCGCCTTCGCCTGAAGGAGCTACCATGTCTGCGCCATCTGAGGTTGCGCCGTAGCCCACGATCTCAGCATAAATGTGTGCACCACGTGCCAGAGCGTGCTCCAGCTCTTCAACCACCACCATACCGCCGCCGCCAGCGATAACGAAGCCGTCACGGTTGGCATCGTAAGTACGTGAGGCTTTTTCTGGCGTTTCGTTGTATTTGGTCGACAGTGCGCCCATCGCATCGAACTCACAGGCCATTTCCCAGCTCAGCTCTTCACCGCCGCCAGCAAATACAATGTCCTGTTTACCCAGCTGAATCTGCTCAACCGCGTTACCGATGCAGTGTGCAGAAGTAGCACAGGCTGAACTGATGGAGTAGTTCACGCCGTGAATTTTGAACGGGGTTGCCAGGCAAGCAGAAACGCCTGAACCCATCGCCTTGGTCACCACATAAGGACCGACCGCTTTCAGGCCGCGTGGGCTACGCATGGCGTCAGCACCAAATACCTGATAACGCGGAGAACCGCCGCCAGAACCGGCAATCAAACCCACACGTGGGTTTTGCTGATACTGTTCGTCAGTCAGGCCAGAGTCTTTGATCGCTTCGGCCATTGAAAGGTAGGTATAAATAGAGGCATCACTCATAAAACGCACGATTTTGCGATCGATGAGCCCGTTGGTATCCAGTTTGACGTTGCCCCATACGTGGCTGCGCATACCGGCATCTCTCATCTCTTCAGAGAAAGTAATACCGGAACGGCCTTCACGCAGAGAAGCCAGCACTTCTTGCTGGTTATTACCAATGCTGGAAACAATACCCAGGCCAGTAATCACTGCACGTTTCATTCAATAATCCTCGTTCCACATATTTGGATGTGGTGCACTCTAGCGTACAGTTGTAAGCCGAACAAGTCCGATCAGCCATTTCCCTTTGTAAATTTGCGTCATGTGACGTCTATCGCTAAACTCGCGCCACTGCCTGAAATATGAGCCTTTCCCGTGAAATTAACCCCGGTTGAACACGCCCAAATAAACTGGAATGAACAGGGTACACCTGTGTCCCGAGCGTTCGGCGACGTCTATTTCTCCAACGATAATGGACTGGAGGAAACGCGCTATGTGTTCCTTGATGGCAACCATATTCCGCACAGTTTTGCTGAACATTCACGCGATTTATTTATTGTCGCCGAAAGCGGTTTTGGGACTGGTCTGAACTTTCTTACCCTGTGGCAAGCCTTCGATCGCTTCCGCAATGAGCAACCCAACGCCACTTTGCAGCGTCTGCACTTCATCAGCTGCGAGAAATTCCCGCTGACGCACGCCGATCTGGTGGCTGCGCATGCCCATTGGCCGGAGCTAAAGCCGTGGGCCGAACAGCTGCAACAGCAGTGGCCGCAGGCGTTGCCGGGTTGTCAGCGCCTGCTGTTCAACGGCGGCGAAGTCACGCTGGACCTCTGGCTTGGTGATATTAACGCGCTAATTCACACCTTTGATGACAGCCTCAATCGTCAGGTGGATGCGTGGTTCCTTGATGGCTTCGCGCCGGCAAAAAATCCTGAGATGTGGACGCCAGATCTGTTCGCCGCGATGGCGCGCCTCGCCCGGCCGGGCGGCACGCTGGCGACTTTTACCGCGTCGGGGTTTGTGCGACGTGGGTTGCAGGACGCCGGTTTCAGTATGCAGAAGCGCAAAGGCTTTGGTCACAAGCGTGAAATGCTGGTCGGCGTGCTGGAACAGGCCGCTGCATTGCCGCACAGCCAGCCGTGGTATGCGCGCCCGTCGGCAAGCAGCAATGAAGTAGCGCTGATTGGCGGCGGCGTCGCCAGCGCAGTATTGGCGCTGGCGCTACTGCGACGCGGTTGGCGCGTGACGCTCTACTGCGCCGATGACGCGCCCGCGCTGGGCGCATCCGGCAATCGTCAGGGCGCGCTCTATCCGCTGCTCAACCAGCACGATCCCGCACTGGCCACCTTCTTCCCGGCGGCTTTTGGTTTTGCCCGACGTCTATACGATCGGCTGCCAGTGGAGTTTGAGCATGACTGGAGCGGCGTGTTGCAACTGGGCTGGGATGATAAAAGCGCGGAGAAAATTGCGCAGATGCTCAACATGGCATTGCCGCATGACATCGCGTACGGCGTTAATAAAGAAGAAGCGCAACAGCTGGCGGGCGTTGAACTTGATGTTGGCGGGATTTTTTATCCGCAAGGTGGCTGGCTGTCACCTGCACAGCTGACCAGCAATCTGCTGGAGTACGCGCAATCGCGGGGATTACGCCTGCACTGGCTGCATCGCGTCACGCAATTAATGCGCGATGAAGATCGCTGGACGCTGCACTTTAGCGAGCAGCCGCCGGTGCAGCATTCCCAAGTGGTGCTGGCGAATGGTCACGCGTTGCTGGAACTTGAGCACAGCAAAACGCTGCCGGTGTACGCGGTGGCGGGACAAGTGAGCCACGCGCCGACTAATCCGTCGTTGGGCGCGCTGCGCACCGTGCTGTGTTACGACGGCTATCTCACGCCGGTCAGCCCGAACTTCGCCACCCATTGCATCGGCGCCAGCTATCATCGCGGCGATACCGCCACAGATTTCCGCACCGACGATCAGCTAGAGAATCGCCAGCGGCTGATTAACTGTCTGCCGCAGAGCCAATGGCCGCAACAGGTTGATGTGTCCGATAACCAGGCGCGCAACGGCGTGCGCTGTGCCACGCGCGATCATCTGCCGATGAGCGGCAGCGCGCCAGATTATGAAGCGACACTCACGCAATACGCCGATCTGCCAGAACAGCGTGCGCGCGGCGCAAGCGTAGCCGATGCGCCGGTGCATAACGGTTTGTTTGTGTTGGGCGCATTAGGTTCGCGTGGTTTGTGCAGCGCACCGCTGGCAGCCGAAGTCCTGGCGGCGCAGATGAGCGGCGAACCGCAGCCACTGGATGCAGCCACGCTGGCGGCGATGAGTCCGAATCGCTATTGGGTGCGCAAACTGCTGAAGGGTAAAAAAGCGGGTCGATAATCTGCGGGGCGAGCGATCGCCCCGAGACGTTAAGCGGTTTGACGTGCCTGCAGGAACAGATTGTCCCACATGCCGGTGACCAGCGCCTGATCGCGTGGCGACAGTTCGCCAGCAGCAATGGCTTTTTGCAGGCTGTTGGTGACGTGAGTTTGCAGCGCTTCCGGCGTGTGTTCACCGCTCAGCTCAATCTCCGCCACTGCCAGGGTCAGATGACCACGCAGATAGCCCCCTGCAAACAGCTCGTCATCGCTGGCGTGATCGACCATGTCATCAATCAGGGCCAGAATGCGGGTTTCAAATTCTACGATCATCTCTTCCTCTCTTCTTATAACCTTCGCGGATTACAGATCTTCCGGCCAGGGGAATTGTGCCGCCGTCAGTGGCGGCGTGCCGTAATAATTCGTCAGTGCATCGATGAAGCGAGCTGGTCGTGCCGGAATGCCCTGCTGCAGATACGTCATCACCTGTGCATGCACTTTGCGCTGAAACGCTATGCGATCTGGCTCACAATCGCCTTCGAGATTGTCACAACTTACGTTGAAGGGAAAGCCCGCCGCCACGCAGAATAACCACTCCAGCGCCTGCGGTTTTACCTCAACCGATTCGAACTGGCTCTGCGTTTGCGCATCGCGTCCGTCCGGACAATACCAATAACCAAAATCCACCAGCCTGCGGCGCGCTTCACCGGCAATGCACCAGTGGGAAATTTCATGCAGTCCGCTGGCGTAGTAGCCGTGCGCGAACACCACGCGATTCCACGGTGAGGTTTCATCCGCTGGAAGATAAATAGGTTCGTCGTCGCCTTTAATTAGACGGGTCTGAAAATCGTCAACGAAGCAGCCATCAAAGATGGCAATCAGCTGATCGTAATGGTGTGTTGTACTCATAATTTTTAATCTTTAAAAAAACCGGCGCCATTGTCGCATTGGCAGCCGGTCTTGACGAGTGTTGGATTACAGCGTGGCCAGCCAGGCCATCAGTTCTGCGCCATGACTGTCCCATAACAATTTAGCGCTCATTACCGCAGAAACGATCACTACCATGGGGCGAATCAGTTTCTGACCACGGCTCAATACCAGCCTGGCGCCGAGGCGAGCGCCGATAAAGGCGCCGAGCAACATAATCGCGCCGGTGCCCCACACCACTTTTCCGCCGAACATAAAGAACAGCAAACTGCCAAAATTCGAGGTGAAATTTAGGATTTTGGCGTGGGCGGTGGCTTTCGCCAGATTGAAGCCACACAGCGTAACAAAGGCCAGCGCATAGAACGAGCCAGCGCCGGGACCAAAGAAGCCGTCGTAAAAGCCGACGCAGCTGCCGCCTACCAGCGCATAGGGCAAACCGTGCAGACGACGTTCGCGATCGGCTTCGCCCAAACGCGGCATCAGCAGGAACCACAAACCGATGCAGATCAGCAGCAGCGGTAAGATTTGGCGCAGCACATCCGCTTGTAAGTGCTGAATCAGAATGGTGCCAGCAATCGCGCCGAGGAAGGTCATGGCGATATTCAGCCACTGCTCGCTCAGATTCACCGCACCACGTCGGATGAAATAGAGGCTGGCGGAGAACGATCCGCCGACCGATTGCAGCTTATTGGTGGCTAACGCCTGTGCAGGCGACAGCCCGGCAGCCAATAAGGAAGGCACGGTGAGTAAACCACCGCCACCGGCAATGGAGTCGATAAACGCCGCCAGCACCGCCACAAAAAACAGCACACAAAGGATGAGTGGGCTGACAACGAACCAATCCATTGAAATACCTACAGAAGATGCTTATCAAGTAAAGCCTGGCATGAAGGGGGCAATGGCGGCGGCGTTTTCTTCACCGGCGGCGTACTGCCTGGTTTTTTCGGCAGGAACCAGCTGTCCAGCTCAGCGCCACAGCCATCGCCCGCTGGTTGAGGTGCCTGGTCTTCACATTCAAGGCTCCCCGCCGGACAACGCAGACGCACGTGCATGTGCGCGCGATGGGCGAACCACGGACGCACTTTATTCAACCACGCGCGATCGCTGCCAGCATCGGCGCAAAGCTGCCTTTTGATTGCCGGATTGACGAAGATACGCGTCACTTCATCATCTTTCGCCGCCAGTTTAATCAGGCTATCGATTTGCGGCTGCCAGTGACGCGCAATCACCTGTTTATCATCGGCAGAAACCAGATCGAGCGGCTGCGGCTTGAGCAATTGCTGCGCCGTCCAGCGGGTTTTCGGCAGCTGCAGCCAGATATCGACGTCTAAACCAGTTTGATGGCTGGCGTGGCCGCTGCTAAAACGTCCACCCGCCGCCATGCCCATATCGCCAATCAGCACTTGTCCCAGCTGAAGCTGATGAACCTGGGTGCTGAGACGCTGAATAAAGGCGATCAGATCGGGATGGCCGAAATAGCGGCGCTGATCCTGGCGCATCACCTGATAATTGGGTGAGTTAAGCGGCAACTGCTGCGCACCCACAATACAGCCGTTGGCGAAACCGCCAATCGACTGCGGGCTGCCGGCAATCGGCTGATGAATTTGCTGCCACGGCGTGGCAGCAACGGCGGCCGCACTGCATAGCAGCGCGGCACAGATAATGAGCAGACGGCGCATCATCGGGTTTACCAGCGCGGAACGCTGCTGTTGACGTCACCGTTTTGCGCACGCTGGCGCAGCAGGTGATCCATCAACACAATCGCCATCATCGCTTCGGCAATCGGCACGGCGCGAATGCCGACGCAGGGATCGTGACGACCTTTGGTGATCATCTCGACTTCTTCACCCTCGCGGGTGATGGTGTTGCCTGGCACGGTGATGCTGGAGGTCGGTTTCATCGCCAGATTGGCGCTAATGGTTTGGCCGCTGCTGATGCCGCCCAGAATGCCGCCCGCGTGATTGCTCTGGAAACCGTTGGCACGGATCTCATCGCGATGTTGACTGCCGCGCTGATTGATCACCGCAAAACCGTCACCGATCTCCACGCCTTTCACCGCGTTAATGCTCATCAGCGCATGCGCTAAATCCGCATCCAGACGATCAAATACCGGCTCGCCCAGGCCCGGCGGCACGTTCTCTGCCAGCACGGTAACTTTGGCGCCGATAGAGTCACCCTCTTTTTTCAGGCCGCGCATCAGCTCATCCAGCGCTTCCAGTTTAGAGGCATCCGGGCAGAAGAACGGGTTCTCTTCCACGATGCTCCAGTCTTTCAGCTCGCAGGCCACATCGCCAATCTGCGCCAGATAGCCGCGCACCACGATGCCGTGCTTCATCTGCAGATACTTCTTGGCAATCGCCCCTGCTGCCACGCGCATCGCGGTTTCACGCGCCGAAGAACGGCCGCCGCCACGGTAGTCGCGCAGGCCGTATTTCTGCTCGTAGGTATAATCGGCATGGCCAGGGCGGAACAGATCTTTGATGGTGCCGTAATCCTGTGAACGCTGGTCGGTGTTCTCAATCAGCAAACCGATTGAGGTTCCCGTCGTCACGCCCTCAAACACGCCGGACAAAATTTTCACCTGATCCGGCTCGCGGCGCTGCGTGGTATAGCGCGAAGTGCCAGGACGACGACGATCGAGATCGTGCTGGATGTCGGCTTCCGTCAGCGGAATGCCGGGTGGCACACCGTCAACGATGCAGCCCAGCGCAATACCATGCGACTCGCCAAAAGTGGTTACGCGAAAAACTTGTCCGATGCTGTTTCCGGCCATGCTGGTTCCTTGTTGCGATGTTGCGGGCGAGCGCTCGCCCTCTTATTTAGTCTTTGTAAAATGAGAAGTGATGCTGTGCCGCCACGATTTGCTCGCGCGTCAGCATAAACACGCCGTCACCGCCGTTATCAAACTCCAGCCAGGTAAACGGCACGTCTGGATACTGATCGATCATGTGCACCATGCTGTTACCCACTTCGCAAATCAGCACGCCTTGCTCGGTGAGGTAATCCGGCGCACAGGCCAGAATGCGACGCACCAGTTTCAGGCCGTCGCTGCCCGCCGCCAGACCCAGTTCCGGCTCGTGGCGATATTCGTTCGGCAGATCGTCCATATCTTCCGCATCCACGTACGGCGGATTGGTGACGATCAGATCGTATTTCACCTGCGGCAAGTTGCGGAACAGATCGGCGCGGATTGGCGTGACGTGGTTCAGCAGGCCGTGCTCTTCAATGTTCTGCTCGGCGACAGCCAGTGCATCGGTGGAGATATCGACTGCATCCACTTCCGCTTCCGGGAAGGCGTAAGCGCAGGCAATGGCGATGCAGCCGCTGCCGGTACACATATCCAGAATGTGATGAGGCGAATCGCTGATCAAGCCGGCAAAGCGGTTCTCAATCAGTTCACCAATCGGTGAACGCGGCACTAATACGCGCTCATCAACGTAAAATTCGTGGCCGCAGAACCAGGCTTTGTTGGTGAGATACGCCACCGGAATACGCTCGTTGACGCGGCGAATCACGCGCTCAACAATGCGATGACGCTCGCTGGCAGTCAGGCGCGCATTGCGCATATCTTCTGGAATATCCAGCGGCAGCCACAGCGTTGGCAGAACCAGTTGGACTGCTTCGTCCCAGGGATTATCCGTGCCGTGGCCGTACCAAATGCCTGCCGCCGAAAAACGGCTGACAGCCCAGCGCAGCATGTCCTGAATGGTGTGCAGTTCATTCACTGCCTCATCGACGAATATCTTGTCCACGTAGCCCTCCGCAGGCCATAAAATCAATCGGCCGATAGTGTGCCACGAAGCCGGGCAGAATTCAGCGCAGCGAGGCGAAAAAGCTGACAATTGTTAACAGTAACGGTTAAGGTATGCCACCGGCTGTTTAACCAGCCTTTTCTGACCCAATCACAGAGCCATGAGTAAGAAAACGCCGCTAAGCCAGGACGATCAGGAGATGTTCCGCCAGTTAATGAGTGGAACCCGCAAGCTGAAACAGGACACTATCGTGCATAAACCGGTAGTGAAAACGCGCGAAGTACCGCTTAAACGCCTGCTTTCAGAACAGGTCGATAATAGCCATTATTTTTCAGACGAGTTTCAGCCGTTGCTGTCGAGCGAAGGTCCGGTGCGCTACGTGCGCGCGGATGTCAGCCATTACGAGCAGAAGAAATTGCGTCGTGGCGATTACACGCCAGAAATTTTTCTCGATCTGCATGGCTTAACGCAGATGCAGGCCAAGCAGGAGCTCGGCGCGTTGATTGCCGCCTGTCGCCGCGAACATCTGTTCTGCGCCAGCGTGATGACCGGGCACGGCAAACACATCCTCAAGCAGCAAACACCGCTGTGGCTGGCACAACATCCGCATGTGATGGCGTTTCATCAGGCACCGAAAATGTTTGGCGGCGACGCCGCACTGCTGGTATTGATTGAGGTGGAAGAGTGGCAACCGCCAGAACTGCCGTAAAGGCTGCGGTAAAAAAGGATAGGGCCGCATTTGTAAGCGGCCCATAGAGCGGAATTACATCGCTTTAGCCAATTTTGACGGGCTGACCTGCCACTCCAGCTTGCCTTCGCAGGCCTCTGCATCAAAGTTCACACAGGCTATTGCCGAGGTCGCGAACATCGGCGGCGCTTCCTGCGGGCAGAGTTCAGACACCAGATAACCCACCAGCGGCAGATGCGAAATCACCAGCGCCGATTTAACCCCTTTTTGTGCCAGCGCCTGCAGATAGCAGGCCACCATGCCCGGATCGCCGCCCGGCGTCAGTTCCGGCAAAACATCCTGCCCTTCTGGCAATTTCAGGGTTTCGCGCACCGTGGCGAGCGTTTGCTCGGCACGCAGGTAAGGACTGACTAATACCCGATCAATTTCTGGCGTTTTGCCGTTGAGCCAGCTCGCCATCGCTCTCGATTCATCACAGCCACAGAGTGTGAGAGGTCGAACAGAATCACTCGCTGCTTCCAGAGCTGCATCGCCATGACGCATGATAAAAACTTGCATAAAGCACCGCTGTTGTTTGTCGATATCGGCCGGTACCACAGCACCAGACGCTTCATTCTGCGAATGAACGGTGTGTTTTACCCCAATGGCTTCAGTATAGTCAACCGGTTGTTTATTAAATAAGCATATCTCAGAATGGTGCCGCGCTTACCGCTGCACGGCCCGCTGACTAACCCGCTGAATCTCTGTGCCTATTCACGATTGTGCAGAAGTGTAAAAATTCGTTTGCTGTTCTGACATTGCAATCAGCGCCTCACTCGGCGTAAAACGCTCGCCGTGCTGCTGCATTAATGACCTTAATGCTTTGACGATATCGCCAATGCCGCGCTGATCCATATAGCGGAACGGACCGCCAAGGAACGGCGGAAAACCGATGCCAAATACCGCCGCAATATCGCCATCACGCGCGTTGCGGATCACCGCTTCATCCAGACAGCGTGCCGCTTCGTTCAGCATCATCAAGACGCAGCGCTCAGCGATCTGCGCTTCGCTCTGCCTTGCCTGCGGTTTGATATTCAGCAGTGAATAAAGGGAAGCATCGACTTTGCGTTTTCCCGGCCAGCGCGAACGTTGATAGAGGTAAAACCCTTTGTGATTTTTGCGCCCTTTTCTGCCGTCGGCCAGAATGGCGTTCGCGGCGTTGGGGGCGCTGAAACGTAAACCGTAAGCCTGCTCGAGAATCGGGCTGATTTTGCTGCCGACATCAATGCCCACTTCATCCAGCAGCTGCAGTGGCCCAACCGGGAAACCAAACTTCACTAGAGCGCGATCGATATGCTCAATCGGCTCACCTTCCTGCAAGCAGTGCATCGCTTCATTTATATAGGCCGCGAGAATGCGGTTAACGTAAAAGCCGGGACGATCCGCCACCACCACCGCCGTTTTGCCCTGCTGACGCGCCAGCTGCACCGTGTTCGCCAGCGTTTGCGCCGAGGTATTGGCGTGAGGAATCACCTCCACCAGCGGCATTTTGTCCACAGGACTGAAGAAATGCAGACCGATCACGTTTTCAGGCCGCTGGGCTTTGGCTGCGATATCAGCAATTGGCAGCGACGAAGTATTGGAGGCGAAAATGGTGTGCGGCTGGCAATGACTTTCGATTTCGCTGACCATCTGTTGCTTGAGCGCCAGATCCTCAAATACTGCTTCAATCACCAGATCGCGCTGGCTGAACCCCTGGTAATCGGTGCCACCGCTGATGCGCGCCATCTGCTGCTGGCGTTCGGCGGCTTTTAGCTGACGCCGCTTCACCTTGTTGCTCAGCAGATCCCAGCTGTATTGCAGCGCATGATTCACGCCATTGAGGTTGATGTCTTTAATGCGCACTGGCAAACCGGCTTTCAGCGCCGTAACGCTGGCGATGCCGCCGCCCATCAAACCGCCGCCGAGCACGCCAATCTGCTTCAGCACTTGCGGCTCGACACTGGCCATCGACTCTTTCTTTAAGGTCGTTGAGGCGAAGAACAAACTGCGCAGCGCGGCCGATTCTGGCGTCATCACCAGTTGGCCAAAGGCGCGCGCTTCCGCTTCATGCCCGGCGCTGCTGCCCTGCTCCAGACCGATGCGCACCACGTCAAGAATGCGCTGGGCCGCTGGATAGTTGCCCTGGGTTTTGCTGTGGGTTTGCCGCTGCGCCAGCGAGAACAGCACCTGACGCGCGATTGGTCCCTGCAGAAAACGATCGCGGCGCGAAAGCTCCCGCCGTGCGCCTTTTCCTTTATGTACACGCGCAATCGCCGTTTCCAGCAGAATCGATTGCGGCACCGCGTCATCGACAATCCCGAGCTTGAGCGCCTGTTTAGCGCGTAGCTGTTTGCCGGTAAGGATCAGCGGCAGCGCCTGCTGTACGCCAATCAGGCGCGGCAAACGTTGCGTGCCGCCAGAACCCGGCAGCAGACCGAGCTGTACTTCCGGCAAACCGAGGCGCGTTTTGTCATCCAGCGAACAGATGCGCGCATCGCAGGCCAGCGCCAGTTCCAGACCGCCGCCGAGGCAGGCACCGTGAATCGCCGCCACCACTGGAAACGGCAGCGCGGCAATCATCGCCATCACATCTTGTCCCTGCTTTGCCAGCGCCTCAGCTTCCTGCGCCGTTTTGCAGTTGGCGATCATGCTGATATCCGCACCAGCAACAAAGTTGTCTGGCTTGCCGGAGATCAACACTAATCCAGCCAACTGCTGATGGCTGCGCGCTTCGTCCAGCACCGCTTTGATCTGCGGCACAAACTCGGCCTTCAGCGTGTTCATCTTCTCGCCCGGCACATCGATGGTGATCACACCGACGTGGTCGAGGCGCATGTGTAAATGAAAGGCGGATTCACTCATTATTCGGCCTCCAAAACCATTGCCGTGCCCAGGCCGCCCGCCGCGCAGGCGGTGACCAATCCCAATCCGCCACCGCGCCGCCGCAGTTCCTGCAGCGTTTGCGTGATCATGCGTGCGCCAGTGGCGGCAAACGGATGACCATAAGCAATCGATCCGCCAAGCACGTTAAAGCGTTCTTCATTGACTTCACCTAACGCATGCGGACGATTCAGCACCTCGCGCGCAAAGCGTTCGTCACGGAACATTTTCAGGTTGGCTAAGGTTTGTGCGGCAAAGGCTTCGTGCATATCAATCAGCGTCAGATCGTTGAGCGTGATGCCGGCGCGCTCCAGCGCCAGCGGCGAGGCGTAGGCCGGTCCAAGCAGCATATCCTGCCAGACATCAATCGCCGTAAAAGCATAGCTGCGCAGATAGCCGAGCGGCTGAATGCCGAGTTCGCGCGCGCGCCCTTCACGCATCAGGATCACCGCTGCGGCACCATCGGTCAGCGGCGTGCTGTTGGCGGCGGTCACCGAACCGTGGCGACGATCAAACGCCGGGCGCAGTTTGGCGTAATCGGCGGCGCTGGCGTTGAAGCGAATATTGTTGTCCTGCTCGATGGGCGCTTTCCACGGCGGCACAAATGCGGGCATCACTTCCTGGCTTAACACGCCCGATTGCCAGGCGCGCGCCGCATGCTGGTGCGAACGCAGCGCTAACGCGTCCTGCTGTTCACGCGTGATGCCGTGACTTTTCGCCATCTGCTCGGCGGTATCGCCCATGCGTAATCCGGTAGAATACTCCGCTACCGCCGGTGGCACCGGCAACAGATCGCGCGGACGCAAACGACGCAGGATGCTGAGTTTTTGACTAAAGCTGCGCGCTTTGTTGAGATCCACCAGCGCACGCGCCAGAGTTTTACTGACGCCAATCGGCAGCACCGAGGATGAATCCGCGCCACCGGCAATGCCGGCATCGATGGTGCCCGCCATTAAACTTTCCGCCACGTTTGCCACCGCCTGAAAACTGGTGGCGCAGGCGCGGCTAACGCTATAGGCATCGGTATGCACGCCTAATCCGCTGCTCAGAACAATTTCACGCGCAATATTGGGCGCTTCCGGCATCTGCACCACCTGGCCAAACACCAGTTGATCGATAATCTCGACCGGTAATTCGCTACGCGCCATCAGTTCGCTGATCACCATGCGCCCCAGCTCCAGCGCGGGAATGCCGTGGAAATCGGTCGCCTGACGGGCAAAAGGGGTGCGTAATCCGTGGGTTATGGCGATACGTTCGCCCTGACGCGTCAGCAGCGGCTGCGCTTTACTCATTGCAATCACCTGTATTTTTTGACCGGGGCATCATTGCCAAACAGGTCTGACCTGATCATCAGTGTTAACTAAGTGTTGCTAAGTAGCCAATAAGCAGAGGAAAAAAGTGCGAGGGAATACACGAAAATGAGTTAAGGCTGCCGAAGGGGTTTCGGCAGCGGCATGATTAGCGTAGGCCGAGCTGGAAAATCAGGGTTTCGGCCTGGCAGGCAAAGGTGAAGTCGATAGACAGGCGCACCGCGTCGCCTTCATTGGCAAAATCCGCGCGAATATCGCAAGGATCGGATTCCACCTGACGCGCGCGCTCAGTCAAATGCGCCAGCATCGCTTCCGCCGCATGGCGATCGGCAAACACGCCAGACCAGCTTGCGGTGCAATCGGTGTTATCCATCACGGTTCCCACATCGACACAGCAGCAGGCCGCCGTTTCGTTGGCATTACACTTTTTAATGGCATCAGTCATGATTCTCTCCTGACGATAATTTCAACATAATCGGATTATTTTCTGCCGCAAAGTGTACGCCTGCTGCGTTTTCACATCCACGATCAAGCCGCTAAGTGACGAATATCACACTAAAAATTGATCCACAGCAAAATTGAACGCTATGTTTAAGTCGAACCGCTAAGATTTTGTTAAGCAGATCTGATTTTATCGATCAAATCAGAAATATTTAAAAAACAATATTGCAACAAATACACAGGTCGGACCTATACTCGTCGCACTGGTCTGATATGTGGTTTTGCCATCAGTCCCTACAATTCGCCGCTCTTTGTTACGCGACGTAACAACGTTAAATAATAAATCTAGATGAGGTTGTGGTCATGAACCATAAAAACCTGTTTGCAAAGTCAGCTGTGGCAGCTGCAGTAACGCTCGTCTGTTCTCATGTTTACGCCGCGGGCTTTCAACTGAATGAATTCTCAGCAATTGGTTTAGGTCGTGCATATTCCGGCGAAGGTGCGATGGGTGATACCGCCGCCTCTGCCAGCCGTAACCCGGCAACCATGGCATTAATGGATCGCCCTTCTTTCTCTATCGGCGCGGTTTATATTGATCCCGAAGTGGATATTAGCGGTCAGAGCCCGACAGGTCGCAGCCTCGATGCCAAAAATATCGCCCCAAATCAGTGGATCCCTAATCTTCACTATGTGCACCCAATTAACGATCAGTGGTGGATTGGTGCATCTGCGACCTCAAACTATGGTTTAGCAACCGAATTTAATGACGGCTATACCGCAGGTGGTTATGGCGGCAAAACCGACCTGATGACCGGTAATTTTAATATCAGCACCGCTTATCGACTGAATGAGAATTTCAGCTTCGGTATCGGCTTTGATGCGGTCTACGCAAAAGCGAAAATTGAGCGTTATGCCGGTGAAGCAGGTGCCGTGGCAGGATTGCCAGCCGATACCCAGATTGCGCATTTAAAAGGTGATGAATGGGGCTACGGCTGGAACGCCGGCATCCTGTACGAAGTGGATAAAAATAACCGCTTTGGCTTTACCTACCGCTCAGAAGTAAAAGTCGACTTTGATGGTGACTACAAGAGCAACATCCCCACCGCCTTTAACGGTACACCGCAGGCACTGGCTTTAGGCCTGCCTTACGGCACCAGCGGCACCACGATTCCGGGTTCTCTGACTTTGAATCTGCCAGAGATGTGGGAAGTGTCAGGCTGGCATAAAGTGGCGCCGCAATGGGCGGTTCACTATAGCCTGACTTATACCAGTTGGAGTCAATTCCAGGAGTTGAAAGCCACCGGCAGCAATGGCCAGACGCTGTTCTATAAGGATGAAAGTTTCCACGATGCCTACCGTATCGCGTTGGGTACCACTTACTTCTACGACGATAATTGGACCTTCCGTACCGGTATCGCCTTTGATGACAGCCCGGTTCCAGCCGACAAGCGTTCTATCTCTATTCCGGATCAGGATCGTCTGTGGCTGAGTGCCGGTGCGTCTTACGCCTTCAATGAAGATGCTTCTGTCGACCTGGGTATTTCTTACATGCACGGTCAGAAAGTCACCGTGAAAGAAGGCCCGTATACCTTTAACTCTGAAGGTAAAGCCTGGCTGTACGGCGCGAACTTTAACTACAAGTTCTGATACGTAGCTTGATAAAAAAAGGCGACTCATTGAGTCGCCTTTTTGTTTTATTCAGAATCAATATCTTTCAGATCGTCCTGAATCGCACTGGCGTTCGGATTATCTTCCGGCTTCAGCTTACCGCCGTTGGCAATAAAGTCATGTCGCTGGAAGTAGGCATTACGAATAAAGGCGTACGGATCTTGCTGCTGACGCAAAATGGCGTCCGAATCCAGCAACTGCGCACGGGTTTCAATCCCTTCCAGCGTCCATTTACCTACCGAGATCGGCCAGCTCAACCAGCTTAAGACCGGATAGAGCGTATCAACGAAGTCACCGCCATCTTCACGGATGGTGAAACTACCGTAGGCCGGCAATTCAACATACGGGCCGTAACCGACGCCATAACGTCCCAGCGTGCTACCAAAGCGATGCGGCACTTCACGCGCCAGCGCCGGATTGGCTTTGCCCGCCACGTCGATAAAGCCACCCAGCCCTAACACGGTGTTCAGGAAGAAGCGGGTGAAGTGGATGCCTGCCTGGCGCGGTTCACCCACCAGAATGGCGTTGACCATGCTGGCGGGCTCTTCAACGTTGGATAACACATTACTGATGCCGCTACGTGCCGGCACCGGCACATAATCGCGCCAGGCGACTGCCACCGGACGCAGAACATACGGATCCAGCACGTTGTAGTTGAAGTTAAACATCGTGCGGTTAAAGCCTTCCAGCGGATCGCTGCGCTGCGCAGGTTCCGTATTTTCAGCCGGTTTTGAGCTGGCACAACCCACCAGCAGTAAACTGGCTAGCGCCAAACCGGTCAGGCGGTTATTCATTCTTCTCTCCCTGTGCGGATCAGTAAGGTATCGCTTCAGGGCTGCTGTTGATTAATTTCCACAGCCAGTTGCTGATGACCATCCCAGGGTGTGACCGCGCTTAAACCCAACCAGTCGCCAGACTGTGGATTGGCACTGCCATCGCGCGAAATGCGCACCCTGACTTGTACCTGATGCTGTGCCGAAAGCAGGCGATCGGGCATCATGGCATTGCTGTCATCGAGCGTGAGCGATAACGGAAAGTGGCTCAGCGGTAAACGCTTCACAGCCACAGGCACCGGTGAAACACCGTCAGACACAGAAATATACAACACTCCGCCTTGCGGTAACATTTTTTCTGCCGGCGGCGTCAAACTCACCGTTAATGCCAGGCTGCTATTTTGCTGTCCCGCGTCAGTTTTCGCTTGTTCAATGCTGCGCTCGATCATGGTGATGCGACGATCGCCTGCCGGTAACAGTTTCAGCATCACCTGCCATGCACCAATCGCCTCGTTGTACTGCTGCTGTTCAAAGGCGTTAAACGCCAGCAGACTCAGCGTGCGCACATCGCTGTGATCGCGTTTAAGCAGCGCTTTCAGCAACACGTTGGCCTGACGGTTATCCTGCGGATCGCTGGAGCGCGTCAGCACTTCGGCATAATCCTGCTGCAGTTCGATATTGTCTGGCGCCAGCTGTAGCGCATGTTCAAATGCCTGGCTGGCATCGGTGGCATTATTCAGCACCATCCCTAAGCGGCCCAGCATCGCCCAATCGTTGAGGTTCGTTGCGTCGTTCTGCAGCGAGCTGCGCAGACCCAGATGCAGACGCGCCAGCTCTTCCATAGTTAGCGGCTGAGCTTTAGGATCCATCACGCGCGCGCGTAACGCAGGATACTCCTGCTGTACGCTGACAAACGCGGTTTGCTGCGTGAGTCCGCCGGTTTTCAGATACATGCCAACCGACACCACCAGCAGCACAATCACGCCCGGCAGCAACACCCAGCGGCTGCTGCGATGAATGGTCGCGGCATCCTGCTGCGGCACATCAGTTAATAGTGTTTGTTGCAGTTCGCGCACCATTTCCGGGCGCTCAGCCACCACGCCCTCTTCTTCATCACGCTCCAGCTCGCGCAGGCGTTGCTGATAGAAATCGGTGTTGAGACGATCGCGATCGCCACTGCTGGCCTCGCGCTGACGCCAGCCAGCAAGCAGAAACAGCGCGATAGCCGCCAGCAGTAAAATAATCAGGGTAATCCAGAATCCAGTCATTACGGCTTCCCGTCACGCTTGAGTAACGCCGCAAGGCGCTGTTGTTCACTGTCGTCGAGTTCGCTACGCGCTTTGCCGCGACGATTACGCAGAATAATGATCAGCGCGCCCAGCACCACAAACAGCGCTGGCCCCACCCACAAAATCAGCGTGGAAGGCGTTACCGGCGGCTCATACGTCACGAAATTACCGTAACGCGCCACCATGTAATCAATGATCTGCTGGCGGCTTTCGCCCTGCTTCATTAACTCGTAGACTTTGAGACGCATATCCGACGCGATCATCGCATTGGAATCGGCAATGCTGTTGTTCTGGCATTTCGGGCAACGCAGCGATGCGGTGAGATCGCGGTATTGTTCTTCCTGCTGCACCGAATCGAACTGATAAGTATTAATCGCCGCCCACAGGCTGGTGCTGAGCAGAATGCCCGCTAACAGTAGAAGCAGCCGTTTCATACGCCCGCCTCCTTGTTGTATTTGTCCCACAGCGGTTTCACTTCTTCGAGCCAGACGCGATCGTTCATGTCGCCTGCGTGGCGATAACGAATGATCCCTTTGCCGTCGATCAGGAAGGTTTCCGGTGCACCGTAAACGCCGAGATCGAGACCGAGCATCCCGTTGCCGTCATACAGGCTGAGCGCATAAGGATTACCCAGCGTGTTCAGCCAGGTCACCGCTTTGGTGCGATCGTCTTTATAGTTGAGGCCAACCACGCGAATGCCTTTTTCCGCCAGCGTGTTGAGGTATTGATGCTCCGCGCGGCAGGTTGGGCACCAGGTTGCCCAGACGTTGAGCAGAATCGGTTTGCCGTCGGTCAGCACCTGCTGATCGTAGATTTTGCCGGGTTGATCGAGCGCTTCCAGTTTGAATACGGGTACCGGTTTGCCGATCAACGCTGATTCGAGACGCGTTGGATCATCGCCGTTGGCGTTGCGCGACAGCTGCCACAGCAGCGCCGCGGCCAGCAGCAAAAATAGAACTAACGGGATAAACAGGATTTTTTTGTTCATGCCAGCTCCTCGCGCTGCTCTTTTTTGCGTGAGCGATAGCGCGGATCGAACAGGCAGAACAAGCCGCCCACCGCCATAAACACGCCGCCGTACCAGATCCAGCGCACAAACGGTTTGTAGTAAATCCGCACCGCCCACGAACCGTCATCCAGCTCTTCGCCCAGCGCCGCATACAGATCGCGGGTGAAACCGCCGCTGATCGCCGCTTCGGTCATCATGGTGCGCGCGGCTGCATAGAAGCGTTTTTCCGCCTGCATCACCGCCTCCAGCTTGCCGTTGCGCGTCACTTCAATCACCGCCACGCCGCCGCTGTAGTTCGGCCCTTGCAGGTTGCGCACGCCGTGGAAGGTAAAGTGATAATTGTGGATATCAACGGTATCGCCCGCCTTCATGCGCACATCACGCTCAACGCTGTACTGGGTGCTAAAGGCGATACCGACCACGGTCACCGCCACGCCTAAATGCCCTAGCACCATGCCCCAATGGCTGCGCGACAGATGTCGTAAACCTTTGAAGAAAGAGTGGCGATGGGTGGCGCGCTCGTGCAGTTCCATCAACGTCAGCATGATCACCCAGATCGACATCAGCAGGCCGATAACTGTCATCGCCTCAATGCGATCCTGCAGCAGCCACGGCAGGGCGATCGACAGAATCAGCGTCACTAACAGGCCCACGCCAAGGCGTTTCCACAGTTTCTGTGGTTGGTCACGACGCCAGCGCACCAGCGGACCGATACCGAGCATCAGCGCGAACGGTGCCATCAGCCAGGTAAACATGGTGTTGAAGAACGGCTCGCCCACCGAGATGCTGCCGAGACCGAGCTGTTTATGCACCAGCGGCAGCAGCGTACCGAGTAACACCACCAGCATCGCGGCGATCAGCAGCACGTTATTACCCAGCAGGAAGGATTCGCGTGACCAGGCTTCGCTCTGTACGCGGCTGCGCACCTGACCACCTTTCAGCGCGTACAGCAGCAGCGAGCTGCCAATCACAATCACCAGGAAGGCGAGAATAAACATGCCGCGCGCCGGATCGGAGGCGAACGAGTGCACGGAAACCAGCACGCCGGAGCGCACGAGGAAAGTGCCAAGCAGGCTTAACGAGAACGCGGTAATCGCCAGTAACACCGTCCAGGACTTGAAGCTGCCGCGCTTTTCCGTTACCGCCAGCGAGTGCATCAGCGCGGTACCAGCCAGCCACGGCATAAAGGAGGCGTTTTCGACCGGATCCCAGAACCACCAGCCGCCCCAGCCGAGTTCGTAATAAGCCCACGCCGAACCGAGCACGATGCCGATTGTCAGGAAGACCCACGCGGCGGTAGTCCACGGACGTGACCAGCGCGCCCATGCGGTATCCAGACGTCCGGCCATCAGCGAGGCAATAGCAAACGCAAAGGCCACCGAGAAGCCGACGTAACCCATGTACAGCAGCGGCGGATGGAAGATCAGCCCGATATCCTGCAGCATTGGGTTGAGATCTCGCCCGTCAATCGGGAAGTTTGGCAAGGTGCGGGTAAATGGATTCGAGGTGAGAATGATAAACAGCAGGAAGCCGAGATTAATCATGCCCATCACCGCCAGCACGCGTGCTAGCGCATCCTGCGGCATCCCGCGACTGAAGATCGCCACCGCCAGCGTCCAGGTGCTGAGCAGCAGCACCCACAACAGCAGTGAACCTTCGTGCGCCCCCCAGGTTGCCGCGATGCGATAATAGACCGGCAGCAAGGTGTTGGAGTTGGTGGCGACATAGCCAACGGTAAAGTCATTCACCACAAAGGCGTGCACCAACACCACAAAAGAGGCGGCGACACAGATAAACATGCCCCAGGTTAATGGGCGCGCCATGGCCATCAAACGCGCATCCTGCCGCGCAGCGCCCCACAACGGATAGACGCTCAACAGGAGCGCTAAAGCCAGCGCCAGACACAGCAGAAAGCTACCAATTTCCGGCATCATGATTGCGCACCCGACTGCTGATACGCTGCTGCAGGTCCTGTGTGATTCTTCTTCATGGCATCTTCAATTTCGGGAGGCGTATATTTTTCATCGTGTTTCGCCAGCACTTCTTTGGCGTTCACCAGATTGCCCTCTTCCAGCACGCCTTGCGCTACCACGCCTTGCCCTTCACGGAACAGGTCCGGCAGAATGCCTTCATAGGTCACACTGACCACGCCGTTGGCGTCATACAGTTTGAAAGAGACGGCGAGCGTTTTCGGATCGCGCTTTACGCTGCCCGGCATCACCATGCCGCCAATGCGCAAGCGCTGGCCCGGCTCAGGCTTCTGATGATCTTCACCTTTGCCGTTGATAATTTCACTCGGGGTATAAAAAAGGTCGATGTTGGAACGCAGCGCGTACATCACCAGCGCGGTCGCCAGGCCAAGCCCGATCAACACCGCGATCGCCACATAGAGGCGATTACGACGACGGATATTCACACGGATTCTCCCGCTGCTCCACTGGCAGCTTTTTTCGATTTAGCCGCGCGAATGCGGCGCTCCCTGGACTGACGCTGGCGAATTTCCGTCAGCAAACGGCGGCGGAACAGCACGGTGTGCAGCACCAGACCGAATAACGGGATCAATGTGAGGATAACGGCGAGCCAGACGTAAAAGGCATAGCCGCCCATGGCGAAGAAATCGCTCCACGATGCAAAGGCTGGCGTCATGATTTGCTTCCTCCCTGCGCCACATCAATCGCCCACGGACGATGACGCTCGGTGAATAGAATCAAATTGCGCAGGCGCATTAAGGTCAGCGCACCAAACACCAGCAGGTAACCGAGAATGGACCAGCGCAGCGGTGTGCGCATGCTTGGATCGATAGCCTGCTGCAGAATGCCTGATGAGCCCTGATGCAGCGTGTTCCACCATTGCACCGAGAAGTGAATGATCGGCAGATTAACCACGCCAACCAGAATCAAAATGCCGGCGGCGCGCCCGGCGGTGCGGCGGTCTTCAAAGGAGTGATACAGCGCGATAACGCCCATATAGAGGAACAGCAGCACCAGCTCAGATGTCAGGCGTGCATCCCAGATCCACCAGGTTCCCCACATCGGTTTACCCCAGGCGGAGCCGGTAATCAGCGCGATAAAGGTGAACACCGCGCCAATCGGCGCCATCGCCGCTGAGACCAGATCGGCCATCTTCATCTGCCACACCAGGCCGATAAATGCCGCAATAGCCATTGATGCATACACGCCCATCGACCACATCGCTGCAGGCACGTGAATGTACATAATCCGGAAGCTGTTGCCCTGCTGATAATCCGCCGGTGCAAAGCCGAATCCCCAGACCCAACCGAGTAACAGCGTGCCAACACCCAGCACCGCGAACCACGGAATCAAGCGACCGCATAGCTGGTAAAGCCGCTCAGGCTTTGCCCACTGGTGTAACCATTTCCACATTTTGCATAGCTCACAATAAAGAGAATTCAGGTTTCGACCGCTCTGGGGCGGCACGAATTAATGCAGACTGATACGCAAGGCCGCTGCCGTCGCGAACGGCGACAGCGTTGCGCTTACCGCCAGCATCGCGCCAAGAATCGCCAGATAACCCCCGATCGGCAATCCCATTCCGGCGGCATCAATCGCCGCGCTGGCAAATATCAAAACCGGTATCGACAACGGCAATACCAGCAAACTCAGTAATACGCCGCCGCGCCGCAACCCAACGGTTAATCCGGTCCCAATCGCGCCGAGAAAACTCAGCGTTGGCGTGCCAAGTAATAACGTCAATGCCATCGCGCGCCAGCCGGCAAAATCCAGCGACAGCAACAATGCCGCCAGCGGCGACAATAAAATCAGCGGTAGCCCGGTAATCAGCCAGTGCGCAATCACTTTGCCCAGCACCGTGATCGGCAGCGGCGTCGGCAACAGAAGTAGTTGCTCAAGCGAACCATCAAGAAAATCGTCACGAAACAGCCGTTCCAACGCCAGCAATGAGGCGAGTAACGCGGCAACCCACGCCACGCCCGGCGCAATGCGCGCCAGCTGCTGTGGCTCCGGTCCGATACCTAACGGAAACAGCGTGATAACAATCAGGAAAAACCACAGCGGATTGATCACTTCCCCGCCGCTACGAAAAGCGATTTTTAATTCACGCTGAATGACCCGGCCTAACATCAAGCCCACTCCGAAGTAAGACGAATTTTACGCACGCGCGCGCTGTGATCGGGCAGATCCTGATGCGTGGTCAGAATCACCGCTCCGCCGTTATCGGCATGGCTGACGAATCGCGCCATTAATTTTTCCACACCGCCTTTATCGATGGCGGTTAAGGGTTCATCGAGGATCCACATCGACGCCGGACTGAGCCATAAGCGTGCTAATGCCACGCGCCGCTGCTGTCCGGCGGAGAGTTGTGCCACCGGCACCTCTTCAAAGCCCAGCAGATCGACCTGCTCAAGCGCGGCAAAAATCGCGTCTTCATTGCTGCTACCGTGCCAGAAATGCAGATTCTCTAGCGGTGAGAGTACCGATTTCACGCCGGGATGATGGCCAAGATAGAGCAGATTTTGTTGCCATACTTCGCGCTGTTGACGAAGGGGCTGTGACTGCCACGTTACGTCGCCCTCTTCCGCCCGGCTTAATCCGGCCAGCAGGCGCAACAGCGAAGTTTTCCCGGCTCCGTTTGGCCCTTCAATTTGCACAATGTCACCCGGTTGCACGCGGAAGCTCAACCCATGAAACAAGGTTCGCTCATCACGAACGCATGAGAGATTAATGACTTCGAGCATAGAAGGGAGAATCGCGGCAATGAATGAGGCGGGGATAATACCACATTGAATCTGTGGGCCGAAGTCTGTGAGCTGGCTCCCACTTACCCCAAATGGGGTATTCGTGCGCCCCAGATCAACAAATTGCTCAAAAATCCAACTCGGTTAAAATTTCGTTACTCTTAATTTGAATCTTCGTAACAAATCGAACTTGTAAAAACCAGCTACGCTTATGACGCAATGGCATTATCACCTGAGGAAAACATGAAACAATCACCATCGATTTCAAACAGTGACAACGATGTAGAGAGTGATGAGAAGGAGCAAGGTAAGGAGATAGAAGTCGATGAAGATGCCCTGCCCTCGCAGGCTGCGGCGATTCATGAAGAGATACGCCAGGATGGGGAAAAAGAGCTCGAGCGTGACGGCATGGCGCTGCTCTGGTCCGCGGTTGCGGCGGGACTGTCAATGAGCGCTTCGCTGATGGCGAAAGGCATTTTTCAGGTCCATCTTAAAGGCGTGCCGGGCGCATTTTTACTGGAAAATTTGGGTTATACCTTTGGCTTTGTCATCGTGATTATGGCGCGCCAGCAACTGTTTACCGAGAATACCGTTACCGCCGTTTTGCCGGTGATGCACAAACCGACCGGCAGCAACTTTGCGCTGCTGTTACGGCTCTGGTGCGTGGTGCTGCTCGGCAATCTGATTGGCACCGCATTGGGGGCGCTGGCCTTTAATCATATGCCAATATTCGACGATGCGACGCGTCAGGCCTTTACCGCCATCAGTGAAAAAGTGATGGTGAACTCACCAAGCGAAATGTTCGCTAATGCGGTGATATCAGGCTGGATTATCGCCACCATGGTATGGATGTTCCCGTATGCGGGTGGCGCAAAGATTGTAGTGATTGTGATGATGACCTGGCTGGTGGCGTTAGGTGATTTAGCGCATATCGTGGTCGGTTCAGTCGAGGTGCTGTATCTGGTGTTTGCGGGCACGCTGCCGTGGTACGAATTCTTCTGGCCATTTGCCTTGCCTACGCTGCTTGGCAATATCACTGGCGGTACGCTGATATTTGCGTTGATCAGCCATGCGCAGATTCGTAACGATATGAGTGAAGCGGCGAAAGCCAAAGCGCGTGCGGAACAGAAGCGGAAAGAGAAGCAAAAACAGGCGTAAGCCTGGTCTTAAATTGCTGATAGATTGAGCAAACAACCGCTGCATAGTTAAAATCAGGTTCGCGGTGCGCTATACTGCGCGCCCGGCGTCTCCTTAGTTAAATGGATATAACGAGCCCCTCCTAAGGGCTAGTTGCAGGTTCGATTCCTGCAGGGGACACCATATAGCAGTTCGCACCCATCCTTCTCCGTTCGCTAAAACCCCATTGCACCAAGCACTCACCCAAATTACCGTTCGCAATCGTTCGCCATAGTTCGTTGACAGCCAGACTATTGGCTGGGTAAATTCTGGGTAAATCAATTTTACCCACCCGGATTTTACCCAATGCTCACGATCAAGCAGATTGACGCTGCAAAACCCAAAGAGAAGCCTTACAGGGTTGCAGATGGAAACGGACTATTCCTCTATGTGCCGGCATCAGGAAAGAAGGTCTGGCAGGTGCGCTACCAGTTCGACGGAAAAGAGAAGGTGCACACGATCGGGAAATATCCGGAGATTGGCCCGGCGGATGCCAGGAGCATGGCATTTGAGCTGAAACGCGATTTGGCTATTGGCCTTAATCCGGCCGTGAAGAAAAAACAGAAGGGAAAAGAACCGGACTCGTTTGGTTCAATTTTCGAGGAGTGGTACAAGCATAAGAAACAGGTTTGGTCTGAGAAGTACGCCAGTGAACTCAGGCGCATGTTTGATGACGACATCCTTCCTTATATTGGCAAGTTGCAGATGGATGACATTGAGCCGATGGCTCTGCTGAAGGTGTTGCGCAGGTTTGAGGATCGGGGCGCGATGGAGCGAGCCAACAAAGCGCGGCGCCGCTGCGGTGAAGTGTTTCGCTATGCAGTCGTTACCGGACGTTGCAAATATAATCCGGCGCCAGACCTTGCTGATGCAATGAAAGGCTACCGAAAGCAGAACTACCCGTTCCTGCCGGCCGACCAGATACCAGCGTTTAACGCAGCGCTCGCCACTTATTCAGGAAGCGTCATTTCCCGCGTTGCTACCCAAATACTTCAGTACACCGCCCTGCGCACTAAAGAGATGCGTAGTATGCAATGGACAGACGTCGATTTCGAAAACGACCTGATTACGATCGCCGCGGATGTGATGAAAAATCGCAAGCAGCACGTCGTTCCGATGTCACGTCAGGTAAAGGCGTTGCTGAAGTTCCTGCACCCAATCACCTCCACCTCGGCATTCGTATTCCCCGGTCGCAATGACAAATCAAAATCAATCAGTGACGCGGCCGTGCTGCTGGTAATTCGCCAGATTGGCTATGAGGGGCTTGCCAGTGGGCATGGTTTCCGGCACCAGTTCAGCACGATTCTGAACGAGCACGGCTGGCCGCATGATGCGATAGAGCGCCAGCTTGCTCACGTCGATCGCAATAACATCCGAGGCATCTATAACCACGCGCAGTACCTGGAAAAACGCAGGGAGATGATGCAGTGGTGGGCGGATTATCTGGAAGGAAATGGGGCGTAATGCCCCCTCAAATCGTCGGTCTGTCATCCTCATGCATGGTCGTGATTTCGTGCGTCACCACTCCCACCACCGCGATGTCTTCCAGCAGGTCATCCATCAGGAATGCGCCATCGTCGGTAATGAGCCGCCGCGGATGAATCATGATCATCGCCCACTCATACATCCCTGACATATCAATCAGCACTGTGTCGCCGTTTACCGGGTAACGCTGCTTATCGATTATGCACCTGCGGCCGTTCAGCTCCACCATGCTGGAAGTCTCTCGGGTAGACAGGATGTGCTGCAGCGGCTGAAGCAGAAACGTTACTTCGCCACTGGCAGGTCCGACAGTCTGGTTGTGTATGCCGGCGACAACATTTCTCGCTTCATCTCCCAGGATTTCTGGATACCCTGTCCTGCAAACCATAATTTCCCCTTCCCGCTCTGGTTGAGACCGTCAACGACACGCATCAGCGATTCGCTGTTGGCCTGTGGCTTGAATTCGTCAAAGAGATTGAGCTGAGACACACCCTGACTGTAGAAGTCGCCCAGCATCACGCCTGCTTTCATATACCGGCACCCGTCGCGCCATATGTGGTCTAGCCCCTGCATGGCAACCCGGATAATGTCGCGCGTGTCGTTTGATGGCGTTAGCAGCCTGCCCATTGCCTGATTGCCGTAAAACACCTCGCCTTCAGCGTGCGGGCTGGTACGGACGAACACCGCTACCTGTCGGCAATACTGGCGCTCGCGCCTTAGCTTCTCGGCAGCGCGTTCTGCATACGAGCAAACCGCCTGGCGCATATCCATGTACTCGGTGATGCGTGAGCCAAATGAACGGGAGCAGACAATCTGCTGCTTCGTAGGCGCGAACTCTTCCAGCTCGAGACAGGGCTCGCCGCGCAACTCGCGCACCGTTCGTTCCAGCACCACGTTAAAGTGCTTGCGGATGATGTATGTGCTCTGCTCTGACAGGTCTTTGGCGGTGATGATGCCCATTGCGTTCAGCTTCTTACTAATGCGCCTACCGACGCCCCATACTTCTTCCACCGGTACCAGAGCCATTAACTTTCTCTGTCGCTCAATGTTCGACAGGTCAACTACTCCGCCTGTCTGCTTCCATTTTTTGGCAGCATAGTTTGCGAGCTTCGCCAACGTTTTGGTTTGCGCGATACCGACGCCCACGGTCAGATGTGTGTCGCGCTTGATTCGTTCACGAATTTCCCGCCCGAAATCTTCCAGAACCCAACAGTTTCTCAAACCTGTCAGGTCCAGGAAGGCTTCATCGATTGAGTAAACCTCCACGGATGGCACCATTTTCTCCAGCGTTGTCATCACTCGATTACTAAAGTCTGCGTATAGCGGGTAGTTGGAGCTAAACACGGTAATCTTGTGCCGCCGGATTTCGTCCTTTAGCTTGAAGTAAGGCGCACCCATCGGGATTTTCAGCTCCTTCACTTCGGCGTTGCGGGCAATTACGCAGCCATCGTTATTGCTCAGAACCAGCACCGGTTTTCCACGAAGATCGGGACGAAATACCGTCTCACATCCGCAATAGAAATTATTAACATCCACCAGGGCGAACATTACCGGCTCATCGATTTTATCGAATGCTTAACCACCCCGAAAATTTCAAACTGATCCGGGTCGGTAACAGGAATAATGGCGTGTGCTGCGTTCATCGGCTTCAGGTGAAGGAAAGGCTTGGTCATCAGCAGCTTTACGGTGAATTCACCGGATATTGCAGCGACAATAATGTCGCCATGCTCAGCTTTAATCGAGCTATCTACAACCAACATATCACCGTCGCTTATCCCGCCATCAATCATTGAGTCGCCGCTTACCCTGATGAAATAGGTTGAACTGGGATGGCTGACAAGCAGGCTGTTCAAATCAATGCGCTGTTCGACGTAGTCCTGGGCCGGGGACGGGAACCCACACGGCACACGTTCGATAAATAATGGCAACTCTAATATGGCGCGGATTTCCGCTGGTTTGTAAAACTTCATAGCTGTTATCTCAATCGATGATCATCAGGAATTAAATGGGTTATGTTCAGGCGTGATGGGAGTTCATCCGTTTGGATTGAATACCTGAAACACGCGCTCATCACCTTCCGATGTTGAGATATCCCGGAATACTGACTTGTGAGCCTCGATCCAGTTATTCGCTTGCCGTGGCGTGTAATGCCAGTTCAGGCGCTCAAGTTCACTGACAAAGTCGAGTGTGCTTACGGTGTAGCGTCCAGCGGCATCGCGTTTGATTGCGAACCTGAAGGCGTCTTTTATTTCGTAGTCGCGGGGCATGGTCATCTCCCTCCCTGATAGATACTGTATATAAATACAGTAATATCGATCGGTGGGATCGATCAAGTCGCTGCACTTGAGGAATTTGTAAAGCCATTGGTGGGTAAAGAAATTTAGTTTTTTAACTGGTGGCGTTTTGACTTAAGCGATTAGAAATCTACGCTTAATTAGCAACATATCGTTGCCTTAACGGGGAAAGGAAATGATGAAGAGCTTATTAGGTGGGATGATCATAATTACAAGTCTAATGACATTAGCTGGTTGCCAGCATGAAAGCCCTGCTGTAGGCCCGGACGGAAGACCGCACGCGCCAAGTGGTGAGTCAGTACCAGGTGGCCCGTTAGGAAAGGGACCGGTTGGCCAGCCTCAGGCTTAAATTCACGCCCGGCCACCGCGCCGGATTTTAACGCACGCGCGAATCAATTAAAATCATCAATCCTGCCATATAATTCTTATTATCTATGGATATACGATATATCCTAAAAGAGTTGCTATTATATCTGTGGGAAGCACACAGCAAACGTGTTGCCTACGAGAAAAACTTCATTTGTTCGATTTTTTGCCCGCCTTCGTGCGGGCTTTTTTGCATTCTATTCTTACATAAGATAGGTTTAAGCTCGTCTTTCACCAAGACTGAAAGTTACTTTGAGATGATAGGCTCACTATTGTAGCCGCCCGGATATTCGTCCGGGCTTTTTTATGCCCGCCGCTTGGCTACTTATGTGGCTGGGGGCTAACCTCAAGTCACCCACCCCGTAGCCTGCTCAGATCGGCGCGGTACACTCCTGCCCCGTCGCCGGGGCTTTTTTATGCAGGAAGTTGCCTGAAATATACGCAAACCGATTTCATGGTTGCATTTATGGATGACGTAAGCATTGTGTGAGATTATTGTAAGCATAATGACTGACAGCATGCAGGTGTGTTAATGGTTTTCTTCACTCGCCTTTTTGGCCTTGTTTTTCTCTTTTGCATCCTTGTCCTTAAATCCTATGAATGGCCTGATAAAAGGTTTTTCTATATAGAAATCATAGGGCTAGGGCTGTGGGCCTGGAGCGAGATTCATTGGCTTCGTAGTAAAAAACGTGTCGACTCTTCCGCGCTGCCTGAAAAAAAATAGTGCAACTCACCAGCTAAGATATTTCTTACAGAATTTCTTGTGAGATCTCTTCCATCATTCCGCAAAGGGATCAACAATGCTTTGATAAGCATGAGTAAATTTTGCGTAAGCATTGATGGCTAATCATCAAGCCCACCTTTTTACCTTTTAGGACTGGAAATTGAAATCACTAAATATCAGTTACATGGATAGGATTGACCATCTTAGATTTTTTGCTGCTGTCATGCTGATGATTCATCACTTCAGAGGTAATATAAATTGGGATGGTTCATATTCAGCCAATGCCATGATAAGGCTTTGGATGGAAAACGGATCGAGCGGCGTTTCTTTTTTTCTCGTGCTTACCGGGTTTCTTTTCTGCCTGATTTCAAATAGTGGTGAGAAGCAAATAAAATATGGCGGGTATTTATATAACAGAATACTTAGAATATTCCCATTAATGATTTTCCTTGTATTCATTGTTATTTGTTGCAGCAGACAGCAATCATCCCCAATGGACATATTGCGAATTATAACCCTGCAGCTAAATACTGGAAACACTTACACTGGGTGGGGTCATGAATTCTTCCCCTCTGGACCAATTTGGACAATCGCAGTTGAGTTTCAATTTTACTTAATATTTCCATTTATAGCTTTATTTTTGCACCGTTATGGCCCCAAATATCTTTTAGGCCTTGTGGTATTGATGGTCGCCACTCGCTTTAATGTTGCCACCTTAAAAGGTGGGGAAATATACTACAACATGTATCACACGATGGTAGGTCGACTTGACCAGTTTTCAATTGGGATACTCTTCGGCTTTGCGTATCAGAAAGGGTATCTTAGATTCCTTTCAAAATGGTCGCTCCTGATACCAGTAGCAATTTCATCTATTGCTGCTCTGACATACCTTTTCACCTTTAACAAAACAACCGTTGGCTATAGCACTTGGTCATTTACTGTTGAGGCAATTTGTTGGGGTGCTATAGCGGTTTGCTACCTAAATGCATCACTGCCCGATATAAAGCCAATAAACTCTGTTCTTTCTTATCTTGGAATGACAAGTTTCTCTATGTATCTATTGCATCTTCCTGTAGGGGGTATGTTCAATAAAATTATGGGATGGGGAAGCCCTGAGACGGTCTCTTCTTCCTTAGAAGAGTCTATGATAAGAATACCAGTTATAATAGCGGTATCATTCTTCACATTTTATATGATTGAAAAACCTTTCATGGGATTAAGAGTTAAATATACAAAGTAGAGATGGGCCGGTTACGGCCCATTTTTATAATTATCTATAGCGTTGATTTAAAATGGACATATTGAGTAAGCTTCAATATCTATTATATAAATCCGATCGTATGACTCAGCATCACGGCAGCCGCCCTCCCGGTTCCGTTAACGATTGATCCGCAGTGACCGCCAGAACTCCCCACGAAGGTGCCAAATGGAACCGTCCTTAAAAGCGTGGTGTCAGGGCCGTTAAGCTTTACGTCGATGTTGAAACCTGAAGCATTTTTGTAAAGCCCAACCACCGCGCTGTATCCATCAGCTGTAAACACCGCACCCGCAGTTATGGAACTAGATCCCAGATAAACCTCTCCTGTGCGGTTCTTCCAGTAGATATCCCAGATAGACAACTTGTTGGCTGTGTTCCTGAAAAGAAGGATTCCCGCCTTGTATCCATCAGCCTTTGAGCCGTTAGAGGTGGCAATCGGCGACGTGTTGTAATAGAACGCATTACTCTCGCAAAGAATGACGCCTGTCTCTATCGGCCATGTGCCTGAAAGGGTGATGTTTGTGACGTTTCCATCCACACCAAACCCCACCCTTGTATCGTTAAACGGATCGAAGGGCACATCAAGAACGGTCATATTGGCGATGGAGCCAGGAACAACAAACTGCGACTTTTTGAGAATGCTAAACTGCGCCCCCGGCGTGACCGAGAAATACCCCATGTAGTAGCCGTCAGCGTCAACTGCTGCGTTTATGCGGTAATAGATTCGGTTTAGCCCATATGGCATCTGTCCCATCAGCTGAGCGCACTCTGATGGGTTCTTATCTGCTCCGGTAGGCATTCCCGCGCCAGCGACTTTGGCATCAATCAGCGCTGCATAATTGTAAGAGATGGCCGTCAGGTTTACAGAAGGGTGATTCGCGATAGCAGTTGATGTATTCCCGTCATTACCAACCGACATATAACGAAGGGTAGACATAGGCTCATCATTCCAAACCCATATTTCTGTCAGTTTATCGCCTGAGTTCGCATCGCCCGTTTGCCAGAGAAGATTGCCGCCTACAGCGTTATTGCTTCCCGTAAAGAGCGGAAGAGCATTACCAGTTCGGGAAACGACTTTACCTGACCAGGCTGGAATTTTTGTGTGTCCATTGACTGTAACCACAAATGGCGCCAGCGCTCTCGCCGTTACAGATGCCATGAAGCAATAGCCGATATCACCGTAGTGGATCATGTCGGGCTGCAGGTTCAGCCAGTCGCCCAATTGGTCGTTGTTTCGGGTAAGCCACTTCTTCTGCTCTTCCTGCTGATCGATAAAGGGAATGCCGAAGAAGTCGGCCACTTCTTTCTGAGCTGTCCATACATCGGATGCAAGGTTCTTGTTATTGATGTTGGACGGATTGGTGAGTGCCACCGGGTTTGATGACTGAATAATTGGCAGCGTGCCATCCTTGAGGATCAACCAAACCAGCTCAAACAGTTTTTGCTTAAATAACGTATAGGTGAAGTAGGATTTCTGAATATCATTCAGCCCAAACGTAACAATAACTGCGTCAGGAACACCAAATAAATCCGTTACTGCCGACTTATAGTTATTGTAAGCCCAGTCATCGATGATTGATTGTCCGCCATAGCCGGCGTTATTAACCGTAATGCTGGTACTGGAGTACATGTCGCGCAGAATTGTCTGGAGCTTAGCCGGGAATGAGTTTGGTGGTTTGTAACCAGACTGTGATCCACTAGGTCTCACTGTCCATCCGGTGGAGCCATGTCCTTCTGTTGTGCTGTCACCGAAGCAGGTTATATTTACATTACCGAGACGATCTAGTTTTGAAATGATGTTATTAAACTGGCCGACGAGATTTTGCTTCTCGAGCACAGTGATTTTCGCGTACCCACCACCTGTAAATACAATTTTCCTATATGCATAGAAGAAACCATCAACATAAGTTGATAGCTTAATGGCAGTAATAGTGTGAGGTACATATATTGGCTTACCTGTAGCTGCTGCCGCCTGGAATGAGGAGGTATCATCAGCAATTCCATCCAGTTTAGCTCCAAAATCTTTTACTGATATTATCTCTGCGTTTTTTTCATGCTGATTCCTAATTATCGACCCCGCTAACTCCTGCTTAACAGCGATTAGAGCGTCACCCATGCCGCTCATTGAGCTGTTGAGATTTGAACGCAAAGATGCATCGCCTACAGATAACCAGGCTCCTTTGCCAATACCACCCGCACTTTGAGGTGTTGAGTTTGCTGGTACAGCCTTAGGAAGAACACCATCCCAGCGGTAATATTCACCTGTTGATGAGTCTCTCAAAACCTGATTAGGAAGGGTGATGTTCGCCCCAGCGAGAAAGGAATCAACAGTGATATACCCGTATTGTGATATAGCCTGCTGCGCGAGCCAGCGTAGCCCTTCAATCGTGTAATGATTGTTTCCAAACCGATCCTGATATTTTTGTGTTAAAGAGGTGACAAATTCGTCAATTTTTCCAGCATTAAATTTAAGATCGCGAGGTGATTCACTAGGTACAGCATTGTTAGTAGGTTGCGTAGCCATATTTTTTCCATAAAAAAAGCCAGCTCTATGGCTGGCCTGTGTTGGATTGATTGCTGTCAGGGGTAAATCAGGTCGCTATACTCTGCGAGGGTTAATGCGGTAGTGCCATCGCTGTTAGGCTGCTTCTCGCTGATGATCCACTGCGTCGCATTGAGTTCTTCAGTTGTCGCAATGACGTATCTCGATGGAGACTGAACGTCATAGCCGTCAAAGATGTTGAGGGTCATGTCAGGAATCGCAGCAATGAACCCAAATGCGGTATCGGTGCGCGGCGTGGCGGCATATCTGGCAGAACTGTTGCCCAGCGAATCAGTGATGACCACAAACATCGATCCAGCGAAATTGATTCGTTCACTGGTTTCAAACGTATTGCCATTGCGGGACACTATGTAACCCGCCTGTTGGTTCGTATCGTAGGTGTCCGGCACCTGAACCATATCGCCTACGTTGACCCACTCACCGTCAGCCAGCGCGGTGATCGCCATGCTCATGCGCGAATAAAGCAACCGTCGGCATTCCTTCTGTGCGCGGTAGTCAGCCTGAAAAGCGTTGCGGGTATACATCATCTCAAACTTCTTAGCTTTAGCGGGCTGTCCCAGTACTATCTGGTTGTTAGCTACACGGTAACGCACAAAAGCCTGCTTATTGGTGCTTGGGTCTCGATACTGAACCTCAACGCCATCGTAATCACCTGGCAGGGTCATTTCATAGCTAAGTGAATATCCTGACTGAACTGTGTTGGACCTATTAAAAACCGTCACAGGCCTGTCGCGCTTTTCATCCAGAGTGAATGACAATACGCCGTCGTCCCAGAAAACACTCACTCCGGCCGCATCGCATATCGTCTCCATGCGAGAACCCAGTGATACATCCTCATCATCGAATGTGTAATCGCAGTAACCGAGGCGAACATCTTTTGCATCTAACTTGGCCTGAATCTGGTAAAGGCCGTAAATGTCGATGCTGCTTTCCGCCTGCCCGCCAACTACCAGCCAGTTAAACAAGGCGATATCAGAGAATTTTCGAGAGGGGCGCAGAGCGTAATCAACTGCTTGTGTCGTAGCGTTGTAGCTGATGACATATCGATTAATCAGCGCGTTGTATTTCCTCTCTCTTTCGCTTGTAGCGTTCTCTGTTCCCTTAACAGTCACTCGCACAATACAGTCGTTTTGATAGACCACATTTGATCTGATGTTCACAGAGTGAATGGCCTCGACTGTCAGCTTGTTGCCGGAATTAGAGTTATTCGTGCGGTAAAACGAGACTGCATACCTTCCGGCGCCAGCGGCCGGTGTTAGCTTGTATGTGTTGTAATAAGTTTTTGTGGTGACGTTGTAGGGGTTGTCAACGCTATAGGTGAAAGACTGCTCCGTTCCCGGGATCTGATTATTATCGTCGTCCACCTTCCATATTTTCGTTACCCAATCTGTCGTACCATCGGTTGGACCGAGCTGGGAAACCATGTGTACCCATAGCTGCGATGATGCCACAGCAGAAAAGTAAGGCCCTGAAACGAGCCCCTCGTTATCGTTCAGAATGAACTTCACAAGGTTAATCGTAGCATTTGCAGGCACGATACCGGCGTCAGCACCTGACAGCGATCCAATCACAAATGTGTAGTAATAGATTGGAGCCGTAACCGATCCGTTGTCACTCTGAATTGCGCTAATCAGCGTGCCGCTGAATGTTGCATCGCGCGTCACCGAACCGCTTCCTGAGTTGTAAGTGACGTTGACAGTAAAAGTTACAGCATGGGGTTTCGGCAAATCGAAGAAGTAAGCAAATGAAGACTGTCTTGTGATCTTAATTCTTGCCTGATTATTGATGAATCCCGCTTCAATCAGGCTTGTTGAGGTAGCAGTTTCAACGACAATACCATCGTTCTCGTTCGCACCCAGAACTTCCTGCCCGTCTATTCCGTCAAAAGCAAATCCGACATTAACCGATCCGATATTCTCGCCAGGCTGGAAAACTGTATAACTTGCGCCGGCAAGCGACGAAAGGTTTGACTCCGAATACCTGATACTGCTTACGTCATATTTTCCAAGGCCGAAGTTCATCCATTCAGTGATGTATTTGTCATTGTTCGAATACTCAAATAACGACTCCTGAATAAGGTCCGGGAATGATCGAATAAGCCCAAAGCTATCTGGCTTGGCCTCGCCGTTGCGGGCAATGTTCGTTTGCCCTTTCACACTGTTGTTTGGTGAGGTCTTACTGTTTCCAGCCGCGGCGCTGGCGTTTGGCTGCTTGATCAGCCCACTCATTACTTTCTGGGTGAACTTGATGGGGTTGAAGTGCTCCAGAGGGTTAAGCAGCGTTCCTACCAGGCCGCCGCTTTTAGGCTGGTCAAATATGATAATCCTGTCGTTATCATTGAGCGCAAAACCGACCTCATCATCATCATGCAGCTCACGTCCATTGACGTTCACGCGCATTTCAGCATGCAAGTTTGATTCGCCCAGCCATTCACTCAGTAGTGTTCCCGCAGGAACTTCTACGCGTTCTTTAGGCAGCCCCGGAACGCGCTGAATCTCGATCACTGGCATACGAATAAAACTCCACTTTGGTAAAAAGCTTTTGGATAGTGCGCATGTGGTCAGAACGTACGTGACCGTTTTCTCCACGGCTATGGAGTGCCATCCCATCAATCACTAACCCAACGTGAACCGGTTGTGCTCCGTAGAAGGCAACAAACATATCGCCGTCACAGAAGGTTTCACCTTTGCGCCAGTAAACGATCTCGTTAAAAAAGCAGGTGGTAAAATCGCTGTCTGCTTCATATCCCGGCACATCATGCAGTTCAATTCCAAGCACGTGACGGTAATACAGCACAATCAATCCCCAACAATCGGCTCCCTCAAAATTACAGGCGCGATTGCGCCATGGAATCCCCTCAACCTTTTCAAGAAATTCATCTTTAAGCATTTTGTAATCCGGGGAATTCTTCGATCGTATAAAGGCGTCCAACGTTGTTGTTAACCGGATTCTTCAGGGTTAAAGTGCAGGTAACGTCAGTGTCATCCATTGACACATCAGACACGTACAGGGTCCACGGCTTGAGTGGCGTGTTCATATCTCGCGCATCGAATTGCTGGTAAGTTGCAGATATAGGCGTCAGGCGCGCGTATGCTTTCCACGCTTTCAGCTTTTGCTTGAAGTCCTGCGCTAGTCTCCCGAACTTGACGGAGCAGTCGATAACCGGCGTACTACTCTGCTGGCTCTCAATCACCTCCATTCGGCATGGCTGATAAACCTGTCCGGAAAATGTTTTTGGGAATATCTGGCGATTTACCAGACGAACCGAACCAAACACCTGACTATTGAACGTTAATGTGTCGAAAAGGATTTGATTTGGACGCTGGCTTTTAACTTCTCTGAATGTCGGCATTACGGCGCCCTCGGCAATGATTCAGGATCCCGATTATCCGGATAGCCAGTCACCACAAAATCCAGCCAACTAGCCCAAGGCGGCGGCAATTCAATAAGAATGTCGTCAAAGTCATCATCGGAGTTTTTAAGCTCACGCGCGATGACCGTGCCAGCCCAGGTGAACGTCGAACCGCTCTGGTTCCACGTCGGATAAGCTGTAAAGTGAAGCTCCTGCATTTCCAGCCCTGTGTCACCCGTACCGGTTGAAAGCCTCATGCTGAACCATTGATTGGCGTTATCCAGATAGTCAGGACTTCGCAACCACTGATAAAAGGCACGATGCTGGGCGGCGGTAAAAATCCAGGTAAGGTTGAATGAAGCTTTCAGGTCATCAGTGAGCTTTTGAAATATGGGGGCACCGACCTGTGGCTGATCGGTGCGAAACCCCGTGTCATTGGTGACGTTTTTATTCGACTTCTGAGCGAGAGGAAGCCAGTCAGGATAGGGAATTGCCATGGTTATCCTTTTGCTTTACGTGGAGCCTGGAAGTTATTTGTCAGCGCATTGCTGATCCTCCCACCCTGATTAAGGTCTGCAACTATCAAGTCAATCGTTACGCCGTTGCCGTCATTGCTTGCCTGCGCATCAACAGTCGCAGAGGTGTAGTTTTGGATATTAATGACCACACCACCGCTGGCTGGCGCGCCGCCGCCTGAGTTCAGGTCTTTATTGCTGATAACTGAGCCGTTATCGCCGGGTATCATGTACTGGCTGCCATTGCTGGCACGGTAGATTTCAGGCATACCACCCTCACCCACTTGGTACATTGAACCAGCCGATACCGGCCCGCCATTTTTACGCTTTCCTGCCAGCCCACCTGCCAGCGCCATTCCCGCAATCAAAGCGCCAATACCGATTATCGCTGCACCACCAAACGAACCAATTGATGCCGCCGCCGCCGCTGGCAACCATGCGACTGTAGTTGTTGCTGCAGATGCTGTGCTTGCTGCGGTAGTTGTGGCTATGCCCGCAACCGATGCGGACGTTGTTGCAGCTGTTGCTGAGATTTGAGCAGTCGAACCCATCACAGCAGATTTAACCCACTCAACGCCCATTTGGACGAAGGAGTTAATCAGGCTGTTGATAGCGTTGCTGGCGAGTGACTGCATGGCCTCTTGGGCTGTCATGCTGCCAGTAACCATTCCTGTGAAGGCGTTGGATGCATTGCCAGCCAGTGAATCAAACGACGCTGCTACGGCCTCATTGCCAACACTCTGATTGCGCCACATCGTCCACATTGCAGCCGTTCTCTGCTGGTCGTACTGCGTGTTCAGTGAATTGCGCAAGGCGAGGCTTTGCTGTTCGGTGAGCACCTTTTGGTTCTCGAACTGCTGGATGAGTTGAAGTTTCTGTGCATTCTCATTAGCCAGCTGCTGAACCGGATCGACCGTGCCGGCGGCGGCCTGTTGCGGCGTGACAACCTGCTCAGAACGTATTTTCGCAAGGTTGGTCTGGTGCTGCTGCTCCATTTGCTCAGCGGTGGCGTTGTATTGCTCCAGGCTGATTTTCTTCGCGGATAATGCAGCATTCAGATCGTCTACATCCTGCTTGTAGCTGGCGTTCTCCTTCGCTTCAGGCAATAACTTCTCTGCCGCTGCCTGCGCGCGGATTGCATTGCCGGTATCCCACTTTGCAGCCGCATACTTGCCAGCCAGCTCAATATCCTTTTGAGTTGCAGCGCTGCCCAGCGATTGCTGCGCGGTAAGAATGGCCTGCTCACGACTTAGCTCTCGAGTCGAATCGCCAGCCAATTCTGATTGTTGTTTCAGATTAGCCAGCTTCTGCGCGACAGATTCAGCCTGTGTTTCCGCCCTCTTTCCTTCAGCTATTCCTGCGCGCGTCTCTTTGTTGCGATTTGCCTCGGCCTGCTGAAGATCGTACTGCGCCCCAGCAAGTTCGCCGGCGGTGTTAATCTGGTTTTGATTGCCACCTTTTGCGTTTGCCTCCATGCGAGCTTTGGTTACAGCACGGAGTCGCTTGTCTGTAATGGCAAGTAAGGCGTTTTCAGTTTCAAGGTCTTTGTTATAGGCGTCAGCCTGATCGCTGCGTGGCAGCTGCAGGCTGGTTGAGTTGAATTTCTCCTTAGCCCTGCTGGCAAAATCAATTGCATTCCCAAACTGATTCATCAGGCCAGTTGCAATGCCAGCAGCCTCACCATCTCGTTTAAGCAGGTCGATACCCTGCGCGAAGGTGCCATTCATCTGTGCACGGAGAATGCCGGTTTTGCTAACTGTCTGGCTCAGTTTGTTCTGGGCTGTCTCATTCTGCGCCAGCAACTGGGTATGCTCGCTCTGTGCATCCGTCAGTTCTGAAAGTGTGACCTTGTAGAGCAGGCTGCCTTCCTGAAGATAACTAAGCGTGCGGCGAAGGCGGTATTGCTGCAGCTCGTTGGATTCAAGGCTGGACTGGTTATCTTTTATCGCATCGGCCTGCGCCTTGATGGATTTGGTCGCATTGTCGATTTCAGCTGCAAGCTGAACCTGACTCATGCTCTTCATCTTGGCGATCACACCATCAAGCTTGTCAGCGAAATCGATGCTCTCCTGACGGGCCTGCTGCATTTTCTGGTAGAAGTAGAAGATGCCTGCTGCAGCAATTACCGCCAGCCCTGCCGGTCCGCCAATCAACGCCAGAGCGCCTTTGGCTAAACCGCCAATAGTGGTAGTCGCAGCAGCAGAAGCCGCAGCAGCTGTTCTGGTTGCGGCCGCTTCTGCCAGTTGCGCTTCTGCATATGCAGCCGATCGCTGGATGGCTACGGATTTAACGGCCACCAGATTTTCAAGCGCGAACGCCTCCGCCGCCGAACCTCTGGCAACGTTGTATTCAGTCTGAGCCAGCGCAAGGTTTGATAATGCCTGTTCTTTGTCGAGACCTGCTTTCAAAGCCGTAACGCGCGCGGCATTAGCTGTAGCCGCTGCTGATTGGGCTGTCGCTGCTGTCTGAGCCTTCGCCGCCAGTGAATCATCGATGCGGGCTTTGGTTGCCAGTGCCAACGCGCCGACAAAACGTCCGCCAAAAATGACCGCAGCGACAGCGATCGCGTTCGCCACGATATCGAGATTCTGGCTGAGTGAAATCACACCCTCATTAAACACACGAATTGAAGTGGAAACGCTGGAGCTTTCGCCGACGAATTTAGTGATGTTGTTGGTGGCGATCGTAAACGCCTGACCCATTGTGGTCGTGGTGTTTGCGAATTCCTTTGCGATTGCGCTGCTCTGCTTGAGCAGACCGTTAACTACCACTTCCGTTGTCAATTTACCCTGCGCAGCCATGCCACGGAGCTGGCCAATGGTGACGCCAAGTGAATCTGCAAGTGCTACCGCAAGGCGGCTACCGTTCTCAGAAATTGAGTTGAATTCCTCACCTCGAAGAACGCCAGACGCGAGTGCCTGAGAAAGCTGCGTCATCGTTGAGCTGGCTTCTTCGGTGGTGGCGCCAGAAACCGCCAGGCCTTTATTGATTGTCGAGGTCAGTGTGATCAGGTCTTTGGTGCTTGTGCCGGCGCTGCGGGTTGCGCGCTCAAGACGCCCATACAGAGTTGCCGTTGCCGCCAGGCTGCTCATGGTGTTCTGAGAAATGTCGAAAACGCGCTGAGTCACTTCAGCCAGTGATTCATTGGCCCGAACAGAGTTAGCCAGTTTGTTATTGACTGTTACCCACTCGTTGCCATACGCGGCTACCTGCTGAACAGAAATGGCAGCGATAACGCCGCGAGCTACTGCACTCAGGTTGGACATGGTGCGCTGCATTGAAACGACTGAGCGCTCAGCTCGAGTCACCGTGGCATCCAGACGACCAACAGTTCCATTCATGCCGCTAAGAGCGGCGTCTACTTCGCGGCGGGCCGCCAGCAGGCGAGCGGTGTCCATATCCACTTCATAGATGATGCTGCCTGCATTTAAAGTGCCAGCCATTCGCTATTCTCCGGGCATAAAAAAACCTCGCCGGAGCGAGGTTGATTTCGTTGTCATGTCGTTATTTGAATATAAATATCATGGCCACTAAGAAAATTATCAGAGCAACTATCCATTGGGCAGCCATTGAATTCGACTCTTCTTTTTTTGCAATCTCAGCATTAATTTTATTCGTGCTGTCTAATGATGCTGACGTTGCTGCATCAACTTCCTGCGTATAGACCTCATAAAAAGCTATTCGAGCCTCTGCTGGCTCTTTTGCAAAGAATTCTTTGATGATGTCAGATACATCTAATGATGCGGTATGTGGATTTCCGCCTTTATCACTGACTCCCTGGATGTATAAAACATAACTCTCAACTAATTGCCTTACTTTACCCCTAAGCGCACTGTATTCGATAACGCCTAGCTCATTGGTGATGCCGACATAATAATCTTTAGGTTGCCCAGGTATTAAAAAGTCATTCACATCCCTATCCCCATAAAACTTTGAGGGGATAAATCCTATGTGTAAAGTGATGCAAAATAAAGCAAGATGTAACGCTATCTATTTTGAAGCTTTAGCTCTTCGCCTAGCCTGTCTGGCTAAGAAATCATCCTGTATCTCATTATACTCATCACGCGTGAATCCTTTTTGATCGGGATATTTGGCGTTCAGCATGTGCTGAAACTCAGTCATGGTCAGGTGCTCAGCCTCTTGCCGGCTAATGCCGAAGTGATTGCGTGCGGCGCTGATGTATTCGAAGGCTGAAAACTCAGAAGTGCCCTGGCTGCTTTCATGGCGCTGTAGTTGCCGCACTTTCGCTTTACCGATGATGCCATGCGTTATGAGTGATTGGGCGATCAGCAATATTTCGAAGTCTCCCATCTGTCCGGCGCGGCGCTTAAACGGCTTCCCCTTCGCTTTTGCTGGTCGAAATTCACCTATAAGCGATGAAATATCGCATTCGGTGCACGCCTCCATCACGGTAAGCGCTGCCATTAATGCGTGTTTGCCGTAGGTAGTGTTGCGGACATGCTCGGCCAACCATGCTGGCACGTGCCCATATGCCGCCACCGCACGCTCAATCAATGGCGTCACCTCATCACTGTGCAGATCGTAAAAAGCCTGCACAATCTCCTGTGGTTCGCCAATTCGCATCATGTTGGCAAAGGATGGGCGAAACATGTAATCGGCGTTCGGCGTTGAAATCACGCATTCGCCAATCTCTTTCATCGGGGTCATAAGTTAGTCCGGTAAAAATCATTCTCGGGGCCACCAAGCGATAGCCCCTGAAATGGCAATTACGAGGCCGTGACGGTTACTGCGGTCGTGCCAACCTTTGCGCCGTCAGTGGTGGTGAACGTTGCGTTGCCAGTGCCAGCCGCTACGCCGGTGATCAGGCCTGATGTGCTGATGGTGAACTTCGATGTGTCAGAAGATGCCCACACGCCGGTTTTATCAGTCGCATCAGTTGGTGACACGGTGGCAGTCAACTGACGGGTGGCGCCCACAACAACAGAAGTGGTTGCTGGGGTCAGCGCAACGCCGGTCACCGGAACTTCGTTGTCAGTGTCGATCACCTGAATGGTGTCGGCATCTGCAACTTTGAACTCGGTGGAGAACGTGATGATATCGTTAGTGCCGCCGTCTGAACTCAGGGCGTTAATCAGCATATAGCCGATGAATGTTACCGGCCCAAACTCCATGCGCACCCATAGCGTTGGCTGGCGAGTTGCCTGAATTTCAGTGTTAAAGTATTTAATCAGGCGGCCTACGCCGTACTGATCCAGTTTGTCATTGCGGCGCACTTCACCTTCAAAAGAGATGGTGAAATCAGCATTGGTAACGATGTTTTCAACGTAGCCTTTGGTGTCATCAGCATCCGATGTAACGCTGTTTGGCGAGAAGTCGAAACCTTTACTTGTGCCGGCGGCCAGAGCCTTCCATTCTGACTCCAGCGGTACCGCATCGGCGCAACCATCGGCTACTTCGAGCACAATGGCGCGGCCAAACAACTTGGTGTTGTCCGTTGGGCAATTTGCTGCCATGGGTAATTCCTCTTTAGTGTTATCGGCTATTCGCCGTACTTGATTGCAAACTGAAGCCGATAGACCAGCCGGCCTTCGGTGGTGAGAACTGGCGCGGGTATTCCGCCGAAGTTTTCGATGTAGCCGATACAACTATCTGAAATGGAGTTGATCTGAATGCTGCTGATAATCTGCTGAACTCGCTCATCGACTACGCCGTTTGCGCCCTTCGCTCCAATCACGTCAACCATCACGTAATATTCGGCGCCCAATTCATCGCGGATTGGTGAGCCGCCATTTGGCCTGAACACCATGAATGAGTCGGTCAATTTGCCGCTGTCATTCCAGACCAGCAACTGCGTGGTAAATCCAGCGGTAAGCCCGGCATCAACAAAGTGATTGCGCAAGCGCGTATGCATTGGAGGATTCAAAATGACATCTCCTTCTGCACAACGCGGTCAATCACATCGCGGCTTTCTTCGAACCCTTTAGTCAGGAATTCTTTCTCTGCAGTGGCGCGGCGGAACCGCTGCGGATTTGCCGGGTCATGCACGTAAGCGGCGTATGAGGCGGTGTAGCCAACCCTACCGGTGATGCGAGCGCCATTAACGACGATTTCACGGAACTGGCTGTTGAGCAGATACGACGTATCGATTGGCGTGTAGATTGCTGCCTGTGATGCGCCGACGATCATCGCGCTGGTGAGAGCACGAACAATGCGCCGGTCCTGAATGTTATCGATAGCGCGGTTAACGTTGCGTGAAACCTGCCTGATGCCTTTTACTTTCACGCCCATGGCTACACTCCAGTGATAATCGCGTAATCATCTGCGGCTCGTTCAAAGGTGTCTGCATAGCGGATAGCCTGCATCACCTCATCGGCACCAGCTGCAATCGGGTCAGGGTTGTCAGATGCGCCAATGAGCAGGTAATCGCCGGTGTCAGCCAGCGCATACTCTGTCCATACCGTGTTCTTCACTACATTCTCGCCGCCGATGTCGCCAAGCCGCTTTGAAAGCCCACCCTGATAATCACAGGCAATAACCAGCGGCGCTTCGAATATCGGGTCGCCGTAGTCATTGCTTGCGCCTGAGCGCCTCCAGATCGTCGCCTGAGCGGTGTATGACCAGTTAGCTAAAGATGACATGTCATTTCCTCCAACTGGTCACTACGGGCTTCTCAGCAGCAATTCGCGGGCAGTTAATCACCCACTCGCCGCTGCTGTTAACGTAGCCGGTCGTCTGCCGGCCAATTGAAGTCGTTATCCACACTCGCTCGAATGGCTTGGGCGGTTGTGATGCTGGTTGCCAGTCCATCAGCAGCCACCAATCACATCGAAGAAGCCAACACTTGTGCCAACGTCAATTGGCAACAATGCGGTGCATCCTGATGTGTCCAGCGCCGCCAGCGTATTGCGCATCGTCTTCACATCGCCGCTGTAATCAAACGATCGGGACGCCCCTGAAGGCGCTGACTGAGATTTGATGCGCTGACTGAAAGCGGTGATAGCCATAAGGGTAACGGCGTACACCTGAATCAGTGTCATGTCGCATTCATCGTAGCCAGCCGCCTCCAGGCACATGCTTATACTTCCCAGCTTGCAGAGGTAGGCGTCAATCATGAAGTCCGGGATGGAGTAACCCAGCGCAGATAACTGCTGTTTAACCTGCGCTGCCGTTATCTGCACTGCCATGGTTACTTGTCCTTTTTGGTTGCGGCTGTCAGCGCTGCTTCTGCTTTGTCTGCACGATCGTTTGCTGCAGCAAGCTCAGTAGCGTGAGCGGTCTTCAGCTGCTCCAGCGCGTCGGCATGCTCTTTGTCTTTGGCTTCGACTGCATCCTGAGCGGTCTTCAGCTGCTCCAGCGCGTCATCCAGTTTCGACTGCAACACCGATGTGTCAGTGCTAACCGGCGCCGATGGGGTTGCCACTTCGAAGGTCAGCTTCTCGCCTTTCTTCTCGGTGGCCTTTTCAGCTTTACCCTGAGCAAGCCACTTTTCAGCGACCGAATCATCTACGTCATAAACCTGACCGGCCTCCAGTTTCTGGAAGCCGGCACCGGCAAAGAGGTTTGAAACCAATACCTTTACGAGTGCCATGTTTGTTCCTTAGCTCGAAGCGTGGATGACTGAGTATTTGTTGTTGATGTCCTGCTTAACCATCAGGCCCATGGCACCCCATGTACGCCAGATGTAATCGCTGTTGTAAAACGGGCGAGGGTCGGCAACGGTGCCGATAGCCTGGCCGACGATCGGAGCAATCACGCCTGCAGTCAGAGGAACAATCAGAATTTCGTTTCCTGACAGTTGTGCATCTTCTTTGATACCAGCGATGCCGGACAACTTCAGGAGCTCTTCCAGAACGGTGCGGGTCGCATTCACATCGAAGTAACGCTCAAGGTTGGACATGATTTCTGCTGAAACATACCAGGTCTGAGGCGCGTACTGGCTGTTTGTCACACGAACCACGTCACGCAGTGCGATAGCATTGGTGCGCAGCGCTACCGGATCGGTGCTGGTTGCAAAGTTGAACGTCAGCGTTACCTGAGCAACGCGTTCGTCAGCCTTCAGGCCTTTCCAGGTTAAGCCATCAAACTTCACGTAATTGCCTTCAGAGTCGCGGAAGCCGTTGAACATGTAGTCAACGTACTGACGCTGCACGTCTTCGACAGAACCACGCTGAGCATCAGCCTGAGACTGAAGGGCCGACGGACTGTTGAAAATCGGATCGCGCCAGTTGAACTTAAAGCCTGAGTCATGCACTGGCACCATCGTGCCATCAAAGGTGTAGCTCTTGGCATCCAGCGCCGCGCCAATCTGTCCGGACATGGACGTATGAGCCCAACCACGACCACCAGTACGAGCGTAGTCATAGCGTGACTGCTCAATACGAACAGAACGCGACAGAGGCATCAGGTCGTTTAGCAAAGTGAACTGAGTGGTTGGCTCGAACTGAGCCAGAACAGTGGTATCGAAAGCGCGATACAGGCGGCGGATGTCATCAACTGCGTTTACCGCATCCAGTCGCCCAGCATCCTCACGGACGCCACGCACGCGACCAATGAAGTCAGCGGCAGCCTGAGCACCTTCATTACGCGCAATTTGCAGCTCGGCAAACTGAGACTGGTTAACCTCGAGGTTTCCAGTGCGTTCACCCAGAGAACGGGAAAATACAAACATTCAGGTGCTCCTTACTTAATCACAACGCGCAGCAGGTCACCTGCGGCAGCGGTATATGCTTTGTCTTCTTCGACATAGCAACGAATTGACTCATCACCGGCTTGAGCCTTGACCTGACCATTTGCGATCGACAAAGGCTGTCCTTTTTTGTAGGTGCCGGCAGCGGCGCGTACGTTCAGGAACATGCCCTGCAATGGCTGAATGCCAACGACCAGCTCACCGACCGGAATGCTGTCATCAACAGTCAGGCAGCGCAGATAATCGAAGTTGGCCACATAAAGGATCGCCTGCTCGTTACCTGCAACTGATGCAGTGAATTTGCCTGCATCGAAGAAGCCGATCGTGCCAGGCTTAGTTGCCGCTGCAGCCGCACCTTCACGGTTAAGCAGAGGGTTAGGGAATACGCCACCGGCGTGAATTACGTGCTTTCCATCTTTAGCCATCATTTACTCCGGCATTTCGCTGAGGGATTTATCTGAGTTGACCTGACGCAGAGAGCTATTCAGGCCGATGGATGTCTGGCATTGAGCAAAGAGCTCATTCAGCGGCTCGCCATCAAGCGCATTCACCGCGATATCAGTCATGCCGAATTTGGCTTTAACAGCAGCGCGTTTTTCACCCTTCTCTTTGTCAGAGTTAACTGCCAGGCCGCTTTCAATGGTGTTCAGTTTTTCGGCGAATGGTTTGAACCATGCCGGAGCTTCATCGCTATTGGTGGCGGTGTCTTTGGCCTTTTTGTCAGCCTCTTCTTTTTCTTTCTTGGCCTTTTCATCAGCGGCAGCTTTCGCTGTCGCATCATCGGCGGCCATCTGGTTGTAAGCGTCCATCAGCTCAGCATCGGACTTACCTTCAACGTCGATGCCTTTCGCTTTCAGCGCATTGGTGATGAGTTCTTTCATCGGGTTTGCTTCCTCTTTGACGGAATTGCTGTTGGCGCTGAAAAACGCCTTTAGCTGGTTAAAAATTGATTTGAGAGCGGGGTCTTGCGTTGAATCGATATCGGGCGACTGGCCTTCTGACAGGTTGACGACTTCCAGTTCCTGCTCGGTGCCATCGGAGTTAACGAAGATGCCTACGCCCTCCTCCGGCGTTCCGGCGCCAGCCTCATCCAGCAGCACCGCCACATGGTCGAACATCATGTTGGTGGCGATTTCGTTGTACTTCTTGCCTTTCGACTCGCCATTTGCAGCGATGCCGGAATAAAGCAGTCCGGTGGAGATGTGGATCGGTTCGACGTTTGCTTTGGCAGCCATTTCATCCAGGCGGTTAATCAGACGCTTGCCATTTTCACTGGCTTCGGCATAGCGGCGGTCCACGTACATGTCACCAACCACTTTGCCTTCGACGTGAGTGACATTCTGGAGCCATGCACCGACGTGATAATTGTTCACCGCACGGACATCGCGGGCCGATACGTGTTTGCCATCCACTTTCGGGTGACCGAACGGCATCGGATTTCGCTCAAGCGTGTTGAACGCCTTTTCAATTTCTGCTGCCGGGTACAACTTCCGGTTCATCACAATATCGTCGACAACGGGCGTGATGCCGCGAACCACGATGTGTGGTTTGCCGTCGATGGTTTCAGTGGTGATGTTTGAAGCGGAGTTGACGACGGTCAGCACGTTAACGCGATTGCGCTTCATGCTGTGTCCTCATGGGATGGATAGTTAAGTGGTCTGCTGCCACTCCTTGCGCTCTTTGCTCAGCCTGTCAACGAGGCCGGTATTTACGATCTTCCCTTTGTCATCCAGCAGACAGGGCACGTTAGCGCAATAGCAGTGATACCTGTTGCCTCGCTCGGCATAGAAGGCTTCGACTTGCTCGGTAGTGTAAGTGTGACCGTGGCGGGCAGCATGCCATGTGCGCGTTGTTGGCTTCAGCGCTGACAGCCAGAGGATGGCAGTGTTCAGGCCTAACCTCTCCTTTGCCCAATCCGTTTCCAGCCACTGCGCTTTGCGCAGCGCCCCTACCTGCTCGGTCTGCGCGATGTTCTTGGCCTGCGCCATCGAAACATCCAACCGCTTGCTGATGATGCGGGCTGTTTCGCGCGGGTTAACGCCACGCCCGATTGAGTCGGACACGACAGTAGCCAGGTCAGCACGAGCTGCGTCGCTAATGCCTTTCCAGTCGCTATAGGTCGATACGTAGGCTGCGGCAATCTGGTTCTGATATGCCGGGCTGCTCAGCAACTGCGCAAGCGTGGTTTGCTGCTCGTATACGGTCGACTGTACTGACAGGTTGGTAAAAGCCTGCCGGGTGCCACGCTCATACTCTGCGGCTACATAGCCCAGCGCCCACAGGTTTTGACTGCCACCGTCGAGGAGGTGATCGTCAAGTATCACCTGAATACGCTGCAGCAGGTCAGCCAGTTGCGCGGCTGTCATGTCGTAGATGTAAGTGCCGGCGTTCACCTGGTAAATCACATCGCCATATACGGCATGCGAGGCGTTACCAATGCGCTCAGTTCCGGTTAAACGCTCATCGAATAGCTGCTTAAGCGCCAATTTGATCTGGTAGTAGCGGTCATCAATGTCGCGGTACATCCGGCCAACCTGACGCGATGATTGTGTCGGGTCAGCTTTGTTGCGGGGAATTATCGGTGTTCCGATTCGGGTTCTCGCTGGCGTCGTCATCATTCAGCGGGTCCTTATCGTTTAACTTTTTGTTTGGGTCAGGCGTGGATGGCGCTTTGCGTGGCTCAAGTTCACCGACGGTGCGCACCTCGTTTTCGTCAATCGCTGGAGTGCCGAATGCCTGCTGAGTGTCTTTCGCTACAGCTGCCATTGCCTGCATGTTGGCGATCTTCTCTTTCTCGCTTGGGGCGAGTAAGTCAGACCACGCCAGAGTGACTTCGCCGGATGTCGGCGCATCGATGACGCCAATTTTCCAGAAGCGCTCCAGCAACATCTGCACGACTGCCGTCTGGAATCCCCAGCGGCGACCGTTGCAGCGCTTGGCCCAATCGGTTTTATCCTCATCGGAGGCAAGTCGTCCGGTCTGCTGACCGAACAGAATGGTGAACGGGCATTGAATTGAGGATGCGAACTCGTTTGCCGTAACCGTCCAGCTTGGCGCCGGGTCGGCTGCAGCGACTGACAGAACCGATGTGGTTCCCGACTGAGTGACGAGCGCCGAATCAGTGCCGCGATTCAGCTTCATCATCTTGTCATTCATCGCTTCGCCGAGGTCTTTGTACCCTGCCTTGGTAGCCATGTCAGCCAGAGTTTTCATGTCTGTCTGCGCGTCGAAGCTGATGCCTAACTGGCGGCTGGCGTTCTTCAGGAAGCCTTCAGCGCTACCACCGGATATCTTTTCGAGGTCCAGCAACTTGTTGTAGCCCGCACGGAGGAATGGCACGCCGGAAAGCATGTTTTCATCTTCCGAGCCTTCACACAGGATGATGACGCGATCGGGATGGACTGTAACGCTGCGCACCGGCCCATATGTGCCATCGTCACCCACTGGCTGCTCATTGAACTGGTAGTTAACCGGCTCGCCATAGGTTTCCGACATGGTGTCCGTGTCGAAGTTGCCAGGCTTAATTTGCGATTCCCACGCAGGAATGAGTTTGACGATCGCTTTATCTCGCAACCGGGAAACAACGTTGATATCTACCGGCTCTTTCCACTCGCGACCGTCTTTGAACTGGATGAGTAGCGCCGAATACCTGCCAACCAGATTGCGCCGGTCGGCATCTTTGATTTTCGCCCAATGCTTACTCAGCAACTTGGTTGCCGTCTTTTCCCATGACGTGGTTTCGGTCGACTCTTTGTTCTCGTCACCGTCGATAATCGTCGGCTTATCCGTCCAGCACGATTCCAGCAGCTTATGCACGGCGGCATAGGCGACAGGGTTACGCTCGTAGGCGCGGTAGTACTGGTCGAATCCGAGTTCATCGGGATAGCCGAACTCCTCGTAAAGCTTTGTGCGCTTGGTATTGCCATTTCTGGCGCCATACATCATGCGCTGGCGGCCCACAGCATCAGCGAGGGCGTTCACGAGGAATTGCTCCCCGTTGCTTAGTTCACTCACTGATGAGCTCCTTAGAAGAATATTGCGCCTACCTGCTTACGATTGTTTTTCGCCACTGCGAAGTAACGGAAGCCATCGGAGCCATGAGATGTTGCGTCGTGTAGCGGCTTATCTTTCCAGCATCCCTTATTCATGTCCCACTCCTTTCGATAGCCTTCAAGATGGGTGATTCCTTCAGCGCATTTTTCTTCGTCGAATACGCACTTGGGTAGAATTTCACGTACTGACTCAATGCCGGTATCGACTCCAGTTTTAGGCACCACTATGAAGTTCATGGAGTATGTCTGACCATCGATTTCATATCCCTCTCGCGCCAGCTCTTTACGGGATTTAGCATCAGAACCGAATTCTCGGTTCTCAATATCGTGCGGACCCCAATGCTCACCATATTCATAACCACGGTCTTTCAGCACCTTCATGTAGTGGCGCAGGCCTTCACCGCTGTTCTCGTAGTAGTCGATAATGTGAAACTCTTCACCAACCTCGCGCACGAACCATATCGCGGTGGAGTCGCCTACACCGATATCCCAGAAGGTATGAACCGGCAGGTGTGAGTTATCAGGAAGCTTGCCGATGCGCTTGTTGGTGTAGAGCCAGCGGAACTGTTTGGCGTAGTAAGCCCCTTCGACAGACTGTTCAAACGCTTCAGACGGTATCGATGGATACTCGCGCTTCATGTCGTCACCGAGCGTTTTCTCTTTGGCGTAATACCAGGCTTTCTGGCGCTCGTTCAGGCTGATGCCTTGCTTCGCCTCTATATCATCAAAATAATCGCTCAGGCGCTGCGGGAGTGGCTCTACCGGGTCGATTGCATAAAGTGGATTCTTCCACCAAGAGAAGAAGAAAAACTTCCAGTCGAGGTTGGATAGCTGCTTACCCTGCAACATCGCTTTCTCGGCAGTCTGGCAGTAATCGAAGAAGTAGCTCGCCCGGCCTTCTGCGGTGCTTTCAATGGTCGTGAAGCAATCGCTCGATACCGCTTCGAATGCGCCGGTGACGATCTCCCGCGCTTTGTCGGGGAACTTGGCGCATATCTTTCCGAACTCGGATACGTGCAGGAATCGCAGCGTTCCACCACGGAATGACGTGCTGACGTAGAGCGAGCCACCCTTTTTGAATACCAGCTCACCCGCTGAATCATTACTTGCCGGGTTGGCTGCCCTGATTTCTGCCGGCAGCCGATCGTATGCGTATTTAACCTTCTCGCGGAACAGGCGCTTGGCATCGTTAAGGGTGTGGGCGATCAATGCGCACTTTGCAGCCTCAAACAGCGCAGCATCCAACTGAATGATGCAGACCTCAGTCGTGAAGCCAAGCTGACGTGCCTTCAGGATGATGTTGCGGGTATGCATGCCTTCGAAATATTCGAGCTGCTCCGGCGTCATCTTGAACCGGACTGGTTTGCCTTCTTTGTCGGTAATCCAGTAGAGGTTGTTAAGCCGCCAGAGTTTGTCACGCAGAAGCGCGATGTGTTCTGGCTTCATGATTACCCCTTGGCTAAATCGTCCATCAAATCGGAGAGCTTCTTCGTTGATTCATCGCCGGTCGGCCCGTCGATGTCGTATGCCTGACGCTCGAGACCAACGAGGGTTTTCAGCGTGTCGGATAAGTCTTTCATAGACTTCACGCGACCAGGCAAGCTCGTTGCCTTCTGATAAATCTCGTTCAGCCTGTCCCTGCCGGTTTTCTCATCAGGGTCAAACATCAGTTCGCCAAGCTTGCGCAGGGACTCAACATCAGCGCATTGGGCTTCAAGCTCATCAAACAGTGAGTTAGCCATGCCTCGGGCGCGGCGGATATCACCACGATGTTCCATGCGAACGTTGGCGATTACTTCGGCGTTAGCCTCAATCAGTATCCGCTCATTAGTAGCCGTTTCAGTGGATACCTGTCTGGATACCTCACGTTTGGATACCAGCGAATCAGCCTTAGCTTTTATTTTCGCCTTGAGGTCGCGCTCCCATCCGTCACGCTTCGCTCGCTTGTTTATGGCGCCGTGAGTAATGCCATGTTGTGAAGCTATTTCGCGGATAGACATCAAACCAGCACGGTAAGCCGATTCGATGGCCTCCCAATCTGGTGATGCCATATGAGTTCCTTAAAATCATCACTATGGGGAAGCGTCCTCCAAGACCGGAGGCGCCAAAGTTCGGAGGTATTTATGTCTACAAAATTAATTGAGCTGGCAGTCGCATACGCACCAACTATTAACGCAATTGTTCTTTGGGTTCTTAGTCGTTAACCGGCACGAATTCCATCTTCTGCACGTCATCCGGCGCGAGGTATACCCAAGCGCCATCTTCCTGAGCGACACCAATGAATCCGTTTACGATTTCAGGTTGTGATCTGTTCATCAGGCCAATGTGAGTTTCACCTGACTTAGTTGTCACTGTGATGCGGTAGGTGTCAGTCATATTGGCTCCAATAAAAAACCGCCCGTAGGCGGCTTGTGAGTTAGTCTGCAGCAGAAATTTTGGCTCTTGCCACCTCTTGCGTTCCGCTTAATCCGTATGGATGACGGGTATGATATCGCTGAAGAACAAGTTGATTAACAGTGCTACTTACTGAGGCAAGGGACTTCATTACATCATCAATGTTTTTTGCATTAGGAAAAGCATCATGAGCAACAAGAAAGAGGAAGTCTGGCTCATCTTCTGGGGTGTGAGCATTAAAAACATATCCTTCACTTACTTCAAATGCAGGGCTGAACCCCAGCACCTCTGATGGGAGGATATATTTATCAATTTCACTAGGTGGTAGTTGTCCCAATGCATCTTTAATTAGCACTTTCGCGAATTCAACTTCTTCCGGGATGTCTCTGTTCATCTTAGTTGCTGGGTTTTTTTCAAAAGCCTCAAGCTTCATTTCTAAGCTATACCCAAGCTCGTCTAAATATTTTATCCATTGGTAGTGATGTAACCAAGGATTGCGTTTCCAGCCCATAATAACCTCCATTTAAATGAAGGCTCAGATTACAACATCAATCATTCACATTGCTAATCTGGATCATCATCAGGCGCACTCGCAAATGCGCCTTGTGATGACTCATTACTTAAAGTCAGACAGACCAGCACTCCTTCGCCATGCCCTCACGGTCGCAACTATTTTCTCCGGAGTGAGATCGTCATCGTCGTTGTAATAAATCAGGTCGGAACCCTCCGGATGCTCAGTCACCGCAATGAAGTTATCCAGTAACTCATCCTGATACGCTTCGCTGCCCTCTGCGCTGCAAATCTCACTGACCAACTGAGTAAATTCTGCCTCAGTGTAATCTTCGAATCTTGGCTTTAAGTTCATTGGACACCCTCATGTTTAGGGTGATGTTAACTCACGATGTCACTTTAAGCATTGTTCGTTGATGTACTGCTGCAATCCGGCTATTTGCTTTCCGGCGATTTCGATACGACTTCGGAGGGTCCAATAATTACGCTCAGCGGCGTCAGCAAGTCGGGGGCTGGTTGCATCATCCACGCCGGTGGTGCCGGTGTCGTTGTTCGCTGGACACTTTGCGTTGAGCTGCAGCCGGCGCTTGCCAGTAGCAACATCATCATGCAGCAGATCGATAGTCGCCTGAACATCGGCTAACTCCTTCGTGTATTTGGCATCGAGTGCCGCAACGTCACGCTGACGCACCTGCATGTCGTCAATAGTGGCGCTGGCCAACTTGAGCGCATCAGATGCTTTATCTCGCTGGGCCTTGTAGTCGATGGCATTGCCACGGTAGTACAGCGCGATGCCACCCGCAGCAATCAAGCCTGCCAGCAAGAGCAGCAGAAATCCGATCGTCGCTTTAGATATCATTTGCGCTTTCCGCCAGGCAGAGAGAACGCTCCATGTCGCGTCGGTTCATCAGACCTTTCCACTTCATGCCACCGGCATACACCCAGCGGCGCAGCTCTTCGCATGCTCCAGCCTGGTCACCAGCGTTGAGCTTTTTCAGCAGCGTGGATTTGGAGAAGGCAGATGTACCGACGTTATAGGTGAAGCTGTAGAGCGCGGCGCGGGGATACTCGCCCAGCGGCACCTTCACCATTGAATCGACAGCCTTCTTAACCGGCTGCAGGTCATTCCACATCAGACGACCGCATTCACGGTCGGTATACTTCTTTCCCTTCACGATGTCAGCACCGGTATGACCATCGCAGACAGTCCACACCCCAGCCACATCTTTGTAGGGTTCGTACACGCGCCCTTCTACACCATCCTTTCCGCCAAGGAATACCGTTGCGATAAGCATGGCGCCGCCGCCTGCAGCAGCAATAAGCCTGTTGCGCAGTGTGTTAGACATTGCCATTGGGTTAATCCTCGGTGACGTCGGGCGCGGTGGGCCAGCGTTGCAGCGCTTTAATCTGCGCCATTGTGGCCTTGCGTTTGTAATACCAGTTGATGCCGAGAGTGAATAGCGCAACCAGAATACCGGCCAGCACGCCAACAGCACTCCATTCATCGGGACTTAACCGGGTCAGCAGACCGTTGGCAATTGTCCCGGCAGATGCGCCGTATGCCGCGCCTGATGCCAGTTTGCTCATATCGATACTCATATACACCTCGCTGTTCGCTTGGTGCCGCCTGTAGTCGTAAGAAAAGTGCGCGCATCCCCACACAGCAATGAGGGTCTGAATAAGTTTTGGGATGGCGCAAAACGAAAAAAGGCCGCCAATTGGCGACCTCTTAAATTTGATGTGCCCCACCCGGCGCTTATCTCCGGCACTCGTAATGGCTTAGCTCTTGAAGGGGCGGAACAATCTTCTCAAATTCGTAACGTGGAAATTTAACGTTACTTGCTCTATTTACTATTAGTCAGCTAAGCATATTCATTTGCAGCACAAGATGCTCAGCCTGGCAGTCAGAATCTATGCAATAAAAAAGGCACCGCCGAAGCAGTGCCTAATTTTTTGGTGTGCGGCGCCGGGTGCCTCCCGGTGAGACAGCTAACCCGACAAAGTCCATCCCGTGCGACATATCAAGCTTTATGCTGATTCGGATTCCACCCCTCCGCATAGGGGGATTCACCGCATCCGCAGCATTATATTCAGCTAAGATTAATCTTAAAGGGTTGAGCGTATAAAATACTTATAAAACAAAAAGCCCCATCGGTTAAGACGAGGCTTTCGGCCTGATATGCGAGATGAATGATTGGACTAAAGAACAATACACATCAGGCGATTCACTTTTTACAAAAACTTTTTTCGGGTGTCAATATCGCAAAAAAGCCCCGCTAGCTGGTGAGGCTACGAGGCTCTTTAACTATCTCACGATTTTTGCAACTAACCGATTAAGCTGCGATCTGTTCGCTTCACTTCCCGATCATGCCACTAATTTGCCAGGTTGCTTGCCCTTTGTCTTTAGCTATTCGTGCTATTTATGCTCATCATGCCGCCATTTTAGGAATCTCCTTCTCCATTTCACGCTTAATTGCGTAAAACATTTCTCCTTCGAGGATATCCAGCGCCCATTCCATTCTATTCCGCGCCTCCTTCTGGCTGATGCCGGTGAAGTAAGTTAGCGATGAACCGATGTTTTGCACGCTCTTGCGCTTGCAGTATCGTAATCTGGCTACGTTGCGAACCGGGTTGTCCTTACCGAACGTCTTCACCATGACTGATTCAACGAAGGCAGCATCATCTGATTCTTTGGCGAGAGCGATGATGTTTGCCGTTGATGACTGAGGTATCAGTAAGTCCCTTGCCTTGCGGAATAGTTCTTCCCCGCGCAGGCCTTCACAATGAAGCTCTGACACGATTTTCTCTATCTGCCTTCCCTTCTGTTCACTCCATTCGCAGCGCATCATCAGGCGGCCAATAACGTTCACTTCGCAGCGATCGTAATCTTCACCACCGAGGTGCTGGCCCCACACGGTTAGCAGGTGCCTAATCCATGCCTGTTGCGATCGGTTGATAGTCTTCCATCCGTTACCGAACAGCCGGCGCATATCAGCAGCGCTACGAACACCGGCAAGCCTGACGATTTGCTGAAAGTCACGTTCAATGCGCATGCTTAATCCCCATGATTTTGGCTGTGTGCTTAATGATTCGGTAATCGACCGGGAAGGTGTTGCGAGCGCGATACATACGCAGCAGCTGCCACTTCTGTCTGAGGTAGTCGGTCATGCGGCCTGCTCCATAGACTGCTCATAGTTCAGGTACAGCCCCCAAAAGCTCACTAACAGATTTGCTTTCACGACCATTTTTTCCTCATTGCACCAGCGACTAAACCAGCCAATCGCCAGCTTCAACTCCTGCTCAATATCGCGTGGGCTTTCGATATGCATGGGGAAAATGATGTCGTCAAAAACAGCCGCTGTTGAACTTGGATAGGTAATCTTGCTCATGCTGCTTCCCTCTCTTTGACCAATGCACGAAGCAAAGCCCTGTAATGCGATCTGATGCGCTCCAGTTCTTCGCGGGTGTATCGATGAGGTGTGTTGTTAGATTCGAGCGCTAAGACGCGCTGAAGGCCGATTTTTGCTATGAGGTTGACCCTGTATGGGCCGATGTTGCCGGAATGGTGCACATTGCAAGATGCACATTGTGAATGGCATCCATCCTCATTGAACCTTAACTGCGAAGCCGCTGCCGTTGTCCTGAAATGCCCTGCGTGATAGCTGACTGCCGTTGTGCTGCCGCAGCTGATGCACACGTCGCCGTCTCTGGCCCTGATGAAGTCGTTGAAAGCTCGCTGGGTCATGCTCATCCAGTGGCTTAACGGTTTAACATCCGCTTTGCGTTTATTCCACGCCGCACGCTCCTCTTTCGCCTGGCGCTTTTGCTTGCGCTCGGTGAGTTGGTTAGCGAATTGAATGGCACATTTGGGTGAGCAGACGGTTTGAAGGCTATTGCGGGGGATAAATTTTTCAGGGCAGCATTTGCATTTCTTCGGCTTCGGCGGTTTCGGCTTGATGCCTTTAGCCATCATCGTCTCCTGTCATGCCGAAATTGGGATCGGCTTCCTGTAGATGGTCGGTGCAATCTGTGCAGCAGTAGGTCTCGCAATCGGCCAGGGTAATGGCGCAGAACACGCACACCAAAGGAGATAGCTCGCCAGCGCCAGTAGGCGGATTTGATTGCAAGGTTTCTTTCATGCTCTTCCCACTCCAGATCGCATTGGCATTCTTCGCAGCTAATTGAGTACCAGTATTTATCTTCACTGGTGAGGATGGTGTAGCAGCGGCGACAGCGTTCACGCATGATGAACCTCCATATAAGCCTCTATGAATTCTTTCGCGACTTCCGCGTTGATGGCGTTGCCGTAGGCGCGCAGTCGTCCCACTCTTTGGGTAGCGCCATTAACCAACGGGAATGAGCCGGGTTCAACTGGCCGGAACTTTCCATCCCGGCAGAGGAGCCAGTCAGAATCTCTCCAGAAGCCGTTAACCGGATTGGCTGAGCTATCGACGCAAAGTCCTGCAGCCGCTGCTGTATTTTCGTGCCATCCTTTCTCTTCATGTTCATTGCATTTTCCGGATTCGGCGTCCTGTCGTTGCTCGCTGCTGTAGGCGTCGGCCATCCCGCCAATTTCGCTGTACCCGGCAGCTTCAGGCAAACTTTCGGTGACCCGTCCGGATGCTTCCCGCTGTAACAGTGGGTTGAACCGGTCGCATCGTTCGCCACTGGCGTCTGCCAACCCGCTAGCTGGGCTTCCGATTGAAGGTTCATTCCACCTTGACGGCCGCTCGTTCCTGCTCCGGTTCCGTTGTTCGCTGTCGGAGTTGGCCACCCAGAAGAGTCGCTGCCTGATGTGCGGCGCACCGAAGCCCGCAGCGCAGATATCAAGAGCTGCTGCGGCGTATCCCGTTCCTTCCAGGTCAGTTTGTACAAGGTCGAACCAAGCAAGGCCGTCTTTGCTCGCAACCTGCTCTCCAAAGACTGTCTCAGGTCGCAACTTTTCGATGAGGTAGTGGAAGTGGGGCCAAAGGTGCCGCTCGTCATCAAACCCAGCGCCCTTGCCCGCGTCGCTGAAAGGTTGGCATGGGCAGCTTCCTGTCCACACTGGCCGATCGTCACTCCATCCTGACTGGCGGAGCGCGTAACTCCAGACGCCAATTCCGGCGAAGAAGTGACACTGTGTGAAGCCTCGTAAATCTGCGGGTGTAACATCCTCAATACTCCTTTCATCAACAACGCCGGCGGCGATGTGTCCTGCTTCAATTAAGTTACGCAGCCATTGGGCGGCGTAGGGGTCGATTTCGTTGTAGTAAGCCGTCATCGCGTGAACCTCACTCTGTTAGCCACAGATTGGCGCAGACCTTCCAGGTAGCTGAAAGTGGTTACTTGGGATTCAGTGGGTTGTGGCTGGCGTTTCTTGCGTGGTGATTTGGTGTCGTAGATGGCGTGGCTTTCGTAGCGTTCCCAGATGGATTTGCGTCTCTTCATCTCGCCCTCGCACACATATGGCGGCATGTATCGATGCTGCATCCCATCCGCTGGCTGATGATTGCGTATGTCAGCCCCATTTTTCTCAGCTTCCCTACCTTGTTGCACTCTTCCTGTGTGTGGTGTTGGTATCTGCCTTTGCTCATGCTGCGCACCTGTATTCAGTGTTTACGGTTCCCGGCGTGCCGGTGGTGAACATTGCGTTGCGATCGGGATGCTCTGGCTTCACTTCCATCCGCCCGTCAAAGCGTTGGTAAACGCAGTGAGGTTTCTTATGGACGAACGCCAGCCACGCAGCTTCTTCGATGGCTGCGCCAATATCGGTAAAGGGTGTCATTGGATTCCTCAGAAGTAGGAATAGAGTTGGTTGATGATGTTCTGGTCTTTAGTGCCGGCGAATAGGTGTTTGATGGCGGCATTAATCAGGGATGAATAGCAGCGCTCAAACTCTTCCTGCTCCATGTTGCTGTAAGCCAGACTCTTTGCTTCTGCCCTCACCTCGCCGCGGATGTTTGTCACCATGTCGTAATGGCCTGCCAGAATGGTCAGGTCTTTGCGGAACCGGTTGAACTGCGTGGTTTCATCGGCATGCTCAAGCCCTGCCCGTTCAGCAGCCCAGTGCTGAAAGCAGAAATTGAAGAATGCGAAGGTCTTACGATGGAAAGCGGGGTTGCGGGTTAGCTTGATTTCGGCGGTGTACTGCTCGCCATTTTTGAAGCGGGTAAGGCGTTGTATGTCACTATCAAGCGCTGGGGTGAATATCCCCCCGGCCGATTTGATCAGCTCGATTTGCATGGCGTTCCTCGATAGCTTTCTCCAGGCATGATGCAATGCTGTCGACCAGTTGCTGTTGCTCTGGCGTCAGTTTCGTGTCGTTGAGTTTGTCGTTTGCTTCGTAGGCTTGGCGGAGTGGGTCAGGACGGAGTGGGATTACGTTGCTCATCTGGTTCACCACATTAAGTCATCGTGCGCCGGCTCCGAATCGTCCATGCTCAGTAGCACATAGCCAGGTAGGTAAGCAGAGACATCCGCAACATGTGAAATCTTTCGGATAGCAAATCTGCCAGTGAATTTGTGTCCGTCCCACTCGCAAAGATTGAGTGTGTCGCCCTGCTGGTAGTTTCGGTCGTTGTTTCGAAGCTCTGCCCGCTTGATGCCTGCATCAACTGGAACAAAGTGCTCTGGAAGAATTTTTAAGTGATGCTCCACTTTGGTTTCCCCCTCTCCACTTTCACGGCAATCATCGCCGCTGGTTTGATGGTTGGTGAACTGAGCGGTCAAATTATTAGTCATAATCTGCGTCCCAAAATGCTTCGTCATCACCGCGATCCTCATCATTTTCAATCTGCCGGTAGGTGTCCGTTGTGGGCTGCTCTTGCTCACCAAAATAGACCGGGCAAATCGTACCGCCAATTTCAGTCGCTAGCCGACGAGCGAGGTGAATTGAGCCGCAGTGTGAATGCTCTTTATCGTCATACTCATTCGGATCGGGGTTTGGGTGGTACACGATGTAGTAAGCTGGAACGCTCAACACTTGCTGCTGCTCCAGTACTGGCAGTGCAATCTCAAGGGCTTGCAGGTACTTCTCCTCTTTCAGGCTCAGGCCAACTTTCGGATCGGACTGGAATGATTTGAGGTGGACGATATCTCGGCGGGCTACTTCAGCGGTTAGTTTGTTCATCGGTTGATTCCTTGTAAAAGACGTCAGGTGCAAGTTCGCTCAGGTCAACGCCAAGCCATTCGCACGCCCGCTTCATTTCATCCTCTGGAATTACTCGCTGGCCATTACTCAGCACCACAACCTTGATCGTCAGGTCGGGGGCTATGGCCAGGTAATTTTCCGCTACTACCGTTAGTGCTTGTTCGTTGTCGCTCAAAATCCACCACCCTTAGTTTTGCTCTTGCCGCCTTTGTCGTAACGGGAATCGCGCCCATCGACTTGATATTTTCTTTCCTGACCGGCGCGGATTCGACACGCATCGCAGTTTTGCGAGTAAGTGAAATGCCATGCGCAACCGCCAAAATCCTCCTCCATCATGCGCTTAATCAGCTCAGCGCGAGGCAGTCCGTGAATTACCTGTGTCATGATGCAGCCCTTTTACCGGAGAAAAGCTTGCCGGATGCAAACAGCAGTGCGAGGTGAACGTGCGATGCAGCGCTACGCATGTGCAGCTCTTCAAGATTTTCGAGATCGATGATTACCGGACCGCGATGATTGGGGTGATCGGCAACGTAATACGATGCGATTACGTGTGAGTCTTCATAGGTTAAATTCATACGTCAGCCCCTTTGTTGTAGCGGCGTGATTGCTGTTGAGGTTGCTCAGGCTTGGCGCGGCACAATCTGGCGGCTTCTTCCTGATCGGTTGGCTGGAAATGTCCGTTGTTGAATGCCTGATAGACCGTACCGAGTTGACCGAAGCGGTTTTTGGTGACGATGATTTCTGCCAGCTTCGCGGCGGGTGAATCTTCGTCGTAAACGGCTTCGCGGTAGAGCATGATGATGCTGTCGGCGTCCTGCTCAATACTGCCTGAGTCGCGCAGGTCGGCATTCGTCGGGCGGCGCTGACCTTTCGGGCGCTTCTCAACGTCACGCGATAGCTGGCTCAGTGACATAACGGGGGTTTTCAGGTCTTTCGCCATACGCTTCAGGCTTCCAGAGATAAGCGCGATAGCGAGGTCGTTGCGGTCTGCCTTTGGCTTATCAATCAGCCCAAGGTAGTCGACAAGGATGAGAGACAGCGCCGGATGGTTGCGCTTGTGGCGTTCTGCAATGGCCCGGATTTGCTCAACGTTCATCTTGCTGGCATCGACAATCCACACATCCAGATCCAGAAGTCGCTTCATGCCCAGCGTAACTTTCGCCCAGCCTTCGTCGTCCATCTTCGCCGGGTTACGTAGCGCCGATACGGGAAGGTTTCCCGCGCCTGCCAGCTGGCGTTCGATAATCTGGTTAGCGTCCATCTCCATGCTGAAAATCAGCACGCCGCGATTATCTTTGCTGCCGGGCAATTGCTGCCGACCAACTCCTTCCGCCACCGTCAGAGCGAATTCCGTCTTACCCATGCCCGGACGTGCCGCGACGATCACCAGGTCGACTGGGTTTATGCCGCCAGTAATCTGATCAAGCTCTGGAATGCCGGTTTTCAGCGTGTCGGATTCTTCACCCTGTCGAACGCGCTTCTCCAGCAGCTCCTGATACCCGTCGAGAACGTCACGGATGTGCATCGGCCTGATTTCATCACCGGGGCGGTCAATGTCGGTCAGTGATGCCATGAACTGGTTGATGGCGTTAAGCGCTAACTCATGATTGCCGGCCGAAGATATCTCGCGTTTGCCAGCGTCCATCAGCTCGGTAAACCGGCGCACCTTGTGATAGTCAGACACAACACGTGCATATCCTTTCAGGTTTGCTGCTGACGGGCATTTGCGCGTGGTTTCCATGATGTGAGCGACGTAGTCATTACCCATGGCTTCAGCAACCATCATGCCGTCAATCAGGCCTCGCTGTTTCGCCTGGCGCTTAATCTCGCAAAATGCGCGGCGGTACAGCTCAACGCTGAATGCGCTGTCGTCCAGCGTGGCGATCACGTCACTCGCATCAGGCGTATATCCGCCAATCAGCAAGCCGCCGATCACACTGGCTTCGATATCGGTGTTAATCATGCTGGCTCCTTGTGGTCTGCAAACTTGCCTTCCCTGACGCCTGTCAGCGTTGCATCCCTGAGCAGGTAATCGAGATCTGCTGACCAGCCAGTGTCATTGGCGCCGAAATAAAACGGCTTGGCCTGACAGACAAACGCCCGGACGTATGACCGGAATCCGGCGACGTTAGGCGTTTTCAGTTGGGGTATTAATTTCTTGATGCGACGTTTGCGGGCTTCGTTTGCAGCGACGGCATGTGGCAGCCGATCACCAACTTCCTCGTTGTAAGCTACCAGGTATGAGTCGTAATCGATGCGCTCTGCCTTTCGCTTTTCAGGTGAAACCTGATCGCCATCCCGGCCCCCTTTGGGGGTATGGGGGTAGTTATTATTTAATTCTTGTTCTAGTAACTTCTTGTTCTGTTCACCGGTTGGTTCTTCGGATGGTTCATCGGGTATGGCACTCAAAGCCGCGCCAGCACTGGGTTTGTTGTTATCGGATGGTCTTTCGCGAGGTTCATCGGGTGAAATGGCCTGATATTCGGCATAATTCGTGATGCTGATCACCGTTCCGAAGCGCGTTCCTTTGGTGGTGATCATCCCTTCTCTGGCGAAGAAATTAATCATCCGGGTCACCGCCTGCGGACTCTTCTCATGACCGTCCTGATCACGCAATTTGCGCCCCATAATCGCCGCTGTGGTCACCAGTTCGCCGGGTTGTAGATTCCACTCTTTGCCGGAAAACTCTACTGTGCGTGGTCTGTAGGAAGCCTCACCGATAAGCCGAATCCACATTGCCAGCTTGGCAGTATCTTTGGCCCAATCCTTGGACAGAAGACTCCTGAACAGTGCAAAGTGCCCCTGCTTTTGGTTTTCCATCCTTGCGCTCCTGAGCTTGCGAGCTGCGTTGAAGTCTAAAAGTTCAGCAGTTACCATAACTGCCCCCTTTACTGTTTACATATCCAGTTAGTCCTGGCATTATTACCTCCAGTGATTGGTGTCACTAATGTGGTTTAAGCCTCAAACGTTCCCGCGTTTGGGGCTTTTTCTTTGGCGCTTATCGCCTCAATCGTTTCCTGCACTAACCGGCCCATTGGGCTAACTTCCCAAGCCATGCGAGCCGTACAAATCACAGCTGCAATAAAGCGCCAGTCAGCGCGGCTAATCTTCGTCTCATGGCACCCAACGCCTTTAGCGAACTCTCGCCCGGTCATTTGAGACACAGCCAGTAGAAGATCAGTTTGAGTGCGGTTAATCTCGCTCTCTGTTGGTTTGCTGTAGTTTGCTGATTCCATTGCGTAATATTCCTTTGTTGAATAAGTAATTGCGTGACATTGCGGACTGCAGTCACGTCATTGAATCGTTTGTTTGATTACTGCCCTTTTTCAGGGCGGGGATGTTTAAGAGCGGAACTGCTTAAGCTGCGGTCTTTCTTGGTGGGAACAAAACATCTAGGTTTGTTTTGCCACCCAATTTGTTCAGCGCTTTAACCAGGCTGCGGCATGACTCTAAATCTGGTGCTCGAATTCCTGTTTCGTAATTAGCCAGGCGGGACTGATTCCAGCCGCACGCTGTCGCCAGCACAGATTGAGTGATGCCAAGCTTTTTCCGTTCGTTGGCAATGTTGTTCATACTCGTTCCTTAAAAGTGGTCACTCAACGCACATTAAACACAATTTGTGATTCGATATCAACACAAATCGTGTAAAGCCTTTTAACACGGACTGTGATACAAAATGCGCATGAACAGAATCGAATCCATTTCATCCAGAATTAAGCGCTTGCGCGAAGAACGTGGTCTTTCTCAGAAGGCTCTGGCGGAGCTTTGTGGATGGGGCTCGCAATCTCGCATCGGAAATTATGAATCAGGGACCAGAAGCGTTAGCGTAGAAGACGCAGAGGTGATCGCTAAGGCGTTGGGCGTGTCTGCGCCTGAGCTTCTGTTTGGCGATGCTTATAAGGGACAATATAAGCCTGGTAAAAAATATCCGCTGATCAGCTGGGTCAGCGCCGGTGCATGGAGCGAAGCTATGGAACCCTATTCTCTACAAGAGATTGATGAGTGGTATGAAACTGACGAGCCGGTTTTTGGCAGTGGTTTTTGGCTGCGTGTGCAAGGCGACTCAATGACTGCTCCAGCCGGGATAAGTATTCCCGAAGGTATGCTTGTGCTATTCGATACTGGCAAGGAGCCAGTAAATGGCAGCCTTGTGATCGCAAAAATCACAGAAGCAAATGAAGCGACATTCAAAAAGCTGGTCATTGATGGCGGGCAGAAGTATCTCAAAGGCCTCAACCCCGCCTACCCAGCGGTTCCAATCAATGGTAATTGCCGCATTATAGGCGTTGCAGTTCAATCTCTTATGAAGCTTTAAACCTCAAGCACACTACATCAAACCCGCTTCGGCGGGTTTTTTTGTGCCCTCAAAAAATATTTTCCATTTCAAATCAATTACATCACACGACGTGATGAAATAAATCACAATTTGTGTTGACTGATAAAACACAATTTGTGATTATTCATCTCGCAGCAGGACGCTGAAGCAACAACGGGACAAGAGATGCAGTCCCTGCTCCTTAACAGATAGCGCTGAAAAAGCGCAAACATTCAAAGCAGCAAGCTTTGGGTTGTGGTGGGTAGCTACTTCGTGCAGGTCTCAGCTATAGCTGGTCCACGATGCCAACACAACACCAAAGCTAACTGACAGGAGAATGACCATGAATGCACAAGAAAAACGCCGTGCAGCTCGTGCTGAGAAGCAATCGGCATGGAAGCAAGCCAACCCCCTGTTGGTTGGCGTGAAAGCATCACCAGCGTGCCGCCCTATCCTCACGCTGAACCGCAAGCCGGCAGATCGCGTAGTGAAGGCAGTCGACACCGAGACGGAGTATCACAAGCAGATTCTGGCGGGTGCGGCGAAGTACATCGGCGGTGAGATTGAATCAGGAATGTGTCTGACAGACGTTGCAATTTACGCAGCTGGCTATCGGAAATCTAAAGACAACGTGACGGCGAGAGGTTGAGCATGATTGAGCAGCTTAATTTTTATATGACGCAGGCATCGCCAGAGCTTCTTGAAAGTCGGCGTGAATATATCGAGCGGGTCATTGTAGTAAAGCTTAAGCGCGGAATTGAAGATCAGAAATCGTGGTCGCCTGAGTTTGCAAGCGAACCGGATTCTCAGGAGCTAATCGTTGCATATAAAGGAGGACTCAAGTTCTTCACAGAGAAAGGATTCAACAGCGAGGCTGCCTAGCGCGGCATTTTTTTACGCCACCTGTTCACTAAACAGCGTGGACGCAGCAGAACTGATAAGAGGTGAGTATGACACTTACAGAATTGACGCAGCATTTGGGCGCAGCAAAGCAACGGAAGGCGGCGATTCAGGACGTTTACGAGATGGATATCAAGAATGTAGATGCTGAGATTCTTCGCCTCACTCAGCGTATGAACATTGCTAACGCTGGCCTTGATGAAGAGATGGTGAAGCGCGGCATGGTAGTTATTAGTTTTGGTGACGTGAAAGGTATACCTGAACGGATGAGTTGTGTACGTGATGCATTGGATGATCTAGCAGGTAACGCAACGTCGCTGAAGCACGAGTATTTCGGCACCAAGAATTATGCACACTGGAGCGACCAGCGCTGTGATTGCGCCTACGGATATGGGCCTTCGCACGGTTCGATAGTTTTTCACGTTGGGCTGAACCACGATTATCGGGGGAAGGATTTAACCCCTGACGACATTGAATGTGCGATTTACTGCCTGCTCAATATCGACAAGATAAACGAGCAAATGAAACAGCCAGCATAACCCGCCCCCGAGCGGGTTTCTTTTTACCTACACAAAGGCCAAAACCATGAGCACACAAGATTGCATTATCTGCTGGGTAGTGACTGTGTTGCTGATAGGGTTGGCGATGATAGCGAGGATTTGAGATGAGCAATTTCACTAAAGGCCCATGGGTGGCTGATAAAACCTCACGGGCAATCGGTCCGGTTAGCAAGGATGACGACCAGTCAAATGGAATGGTGATTCCGATTGCATGGGTAGAGTTTGACCCAGAAGTAGAGATTCAGGCGGCAAACGCCAATCTGATAGCTGCGGCGCCAGAAATGCTTAGGGCTCTGCAATTTATTCAGCCATGGGTGCCAACGCAGGATGCAGAGGCTACGCATTTAGTTGAGCAGGCGATTGCCAGGGCGCTAGGCCAGTAACCACCGACAACGCTCACTGCCTCCGGCATCGCTCCGAGCACTTACGCACTTCATCCCAGCACTTCTCCCACTTTTTACGCCATGTGAAAGGCCGTCCACACACGGTGCATATTTTGGTTGGGAGTTCACTTTTCTTCATAACGCACCTCATCTGGAAAGTGATGCAGAGGGATTATTTTAGCTGATACAGCAGCGCAATGCCTTCACTGAGGGCATTTCGGTGCTAGTCACCAACGCTTAAGAGTCGAGCCCTTGAGCAACAAATAGAACGTTAGACACCTTATGGGCTGCGCAATGCGGCCCTTCTTTTTTCCAACACCAACCAACCTAAATTTTCAGGAACCCATGATGAACTACGCCATCGTGGGTGGACCCGTCGTGGGTTTCACCCAGCACAACGAATCGCAACTTGACCGTCTTGTTCGCCGCCTCCGCTCTGGATGGCGCTCTCTTATCGACACACTGAATCAGCCAGGGAACCCGCTATGAGAACACGTCATTTCAGAAAGGCTCAGGAGCTTTCTCGTGAAGCTGTCCTGTATAGCAGCCCTGCCAAGTGGGCGGTGGCGATGAATCTTTTGCGGAGAGCTATCAAATGAAATTCCCTCAGTCACGTATCGCGCTTATCTCATGGCACCGCCATTACCTTTTGCTGGCTAAAGAGAGCCGCAGCACCGGTGATCGTGAGTCGGCAGCGCACTTACAGATGATGGCAGCCACAACGCGCCGTCACATTGTCACCCTTCACACTAAGGCGGCGGCATGAGCGACGACTATGCAGCGTTTATTGAATTCATGCAGGGTGCGCTGGGCGACCTGTCCGACCCTATGACATACGAGCAAGCCGCAAAGGATGCGATTGCCGATCACCGCACGGAACGCCAGTTTGAAATGATGGGAGGATGCCATGAGTAAAGAGTTCTATGCGCGGCTCGCGACAATTCAGCACACGCTGAACGCGCCAAAGGGCCAATACAACAACTTCGGCAAGTATCACTATCGCAGCTGCGAAGACATTCTTGAGGGCGTTAAGCCGCTTCTTGATGGCTTATTCCTATCGATATCTGACGAGATTGTGCTGATTGGCGATCGTTATTACGTAAAGTCGACTGCAACGATTACTGATGGCGAAACAAGCCACAGCGCGACTGCAATGGCGCGAGAGGCGCTTGATAAGAAAGGGATGGATGAGGCACAGATCACCGGCGCTACCAGCTCTTATGCCCGCAAATACTGCCTGAATGGCTTGTTCGGTATTGATGACTCCAAGGACGCCGATTCGAACGAGCATAAGCAGCAGCAAAACAACGCAAAACCTCAGCATCATCAGCAAAAAACTAAGCCTGCACCGGATGCCGCATTAGCCGCATTCACTGAAGCTGCGATGAAGAAAGCAACTCTGGAAGAGTTGAAGCAGGCGTTCGCCAAAGCATGGCAGATGCTTGATGGCACGCCGGAGCAGCAAAAAGCGAAAGATGTTTACGAAATCAGAAAATCCGAACTGGAAGGAGCAGCAGCATAATGCCAATCAATGTGATCACAATATCCGGCAACGTCGGCTAGGATGCCGTTTTGCGCGTCACCCCAAACGGCAAGCGCATCGCCACCTTCTCTCTGCCGGCCAAATCTGGCTTTGGCGACAAAGAGAAAACCTCCTGGCTGCAGTGCAAAATGTTCGGCGCGATGGCCGAGAAATTAACGCAGGGCATTACCAAGGGCGCGAAAGTTACGGTAAGCGGTGAGTTTGTTCTTGAGGAGTGGGATCGCGATGACGGCAGCAAAGCATCCATCCCCACCATTCTGATTCGTGACATCGACCTGCCACCGAAACAATCGGGAAACGGAGCGCCATCGAATCAGCCGCAATCTCGTGGGCAATCTACCGCACCTGAATACGACGATTCGATCCCCTTCTGATTTAACCCACCAATAAGGCCTCCATCATGAACCATTCACCGGTACAACCGGCGCATTTGTCACGCCTGGATGCAGCTGACGAAGAGATAAAGCGCCGCAAGCAGGAAGTGCTGGATGGCGTGATGGCGGCCTTGCAGGCGCAGGCTGCCGGCGCTGACCACCCTCGCCTGTTAACGCCTGAGCGAAAGGAATCGCTCTACATCAAAGAGATTGAGCGGCGTGAGCATTACGAAATGTCGAAGCGCCCGCCGCTGCCACAAATCATCGTGACGAAGAAAGTTGCGGATTACGAATGGCGCGACTTCACCAACACCATTCGCGGACGCTTTGGTGCAATCAGACAAGAGTAGCGGCACAGCGCCGCGCCAGATTAATCGACGCTTGCCTGTACCCGGTTGGCGAATGAGGAGAAAGAGGTGAGTAAAATAATCAAATAGAGCTGGGCAATTAAGAACATAAGGCCCAACGCCACATCTTCAATCCGTGAGTAGTACATGAGTTAATCGGGAGAGGAAGTTTTAAATCTTTTATATTGAGTGCAAAAAATTTCGCTAACCCCTAAACACATTAGCTCAACGATGTTAAATTAGATTATCTCATTAATCTCTTTGGGTCGTTTGATGGAAATCACTCAGTTTGAGCTAGTTCATCCCACGCTTTTCAATGCCTTAGCTCATCAGTTAAAATTTAGGTTTCCTGATCCATCGCTACTTATCGAAGTCCCTACCTCTCCCATTCTTGACGATCTCAGTCAGTTAAATGAGTTTGGTAAAATAAATTGGGTGCCGCGACTGGTTATTCCACCCTACTGCGAATACGACTATCATCACCCTGTAAGGTTTGTTGTTTACTATAGAACAAAGCTAGTTGGCTATGTTTTTGGTGGCTACAATGATGCTAAGCAATCTCTTGAAGTACACTATATGGAAAAAGTAAAGGATGCGCATGCCGATCTTTATAAGCAGTTTCTTCCCCTCACGATCGAAGTAATGTCAGCTTACGCATGTTTCCTCAAACAACAGGGCCTACTTGTAGATAGAATTGCTTTAGTAAACCCTGTAAGTAATCGCCAAAGTTACTATCTTGATAGCGGATTTGAGCTTCATGGCAACTATGACGGGTACTGCCATGCAATGGTATTGAGTGCGAGTTTGGAAACAGGAAGTTTTGACTACAAGACAGCTATTTAAAGCTTTGGCTCAGGCTCAGGCTTTTGAGAAACGGCTGAAATCTACTAAAAAAATCGGGTTGCAACTTGTTATTTAATGGTCTCTCGATTACATTTACGTCAACCGTTCCTGTTTGCACATGTAAACAATTTTCAAATGAAGCCGATACCTAGTATTGATAGGCTACTAAAATTATACTGAACGGTTTTCCCCAGTGAGGAGTCGATATGAAAACAACTGAGCAGATGATGGCTGAAGCTGAGAAGCTTGTGGCTACACTGTTTGCTAACGGCGGATCTCCGATGACTAAGTTCGGAACCAGCTGGGAGCAGCTCGAGCAACTCGAACTCCGGGATGATCAAATCACATCTATCATTCCGTGCGAAGTTCACCGACAAGTTGCATATGGTTGAATAAGCTTAGAAATAGAGTGATTAGGCCGCTATAAGCGGCCTTTTTTATAAATGAAAATTTAAGAACCTCGCCACGGCGGGGTTTTTTATTGCCTGTAATCTGGAGAAATACCATGCAAATCGATATCGGCGACAAATACGTCCTGACCGCTGACCAGTATCAGTACATCGTTCAGGAGAAGAAGACGGTCAAGGAAGGCAAGAACGCTGGCAGCGAATATCTCTCGCTCGTCGGCTACTACCCAAAACTCAGCCAGGCGATTACGGGCCTGATTCATCTGGATGTGCAGCTGTCAGATGTGCAGTCACTGCAGGCAATGGAACAGCACATTAACCGCGTAGCATTGCAGTGTAAGCAGGCATTTAAGGAGGCGGAAAATGTGTGATATCGCAGATGAAGCGGCAGAGCTTGAGCTGCAGATGATTGAGGTAGCGCTTGCCAATAGAGAGCGCCCGACCATGACATTCACCGGCGCCTGTCACTACTGCGAAGAGAAAGTGGATAAGGTCTTCTTCTGCTGCCCTGAATGCAAAGATGATTATGAGCGCATTGAGCGTGCGGCTAATCATCGGAGGGCGGCATGAGTATTGAGTGGAATGGAGAAGGATTGCCGCCGCTGGGGTGCGTATGTGAGATTGCACCACCAATACATGATGCGGGAACAAAAGTGCGCGTGCTATGCCATGACGAGAACGCGGCTGTATGTCGCATTCTAGAAGGTGATCGACTGCATTCGCTTTGCCAATTAGAAGTGGCGGAGATTCGCCCTGTTCGAACCGAAGCAACGCGCAAGCGTGAGGAGACGATAGCAGACCTTCAGAATGCTTTAGGTCACGCGCACGGACTATTCGACCTTGTACTTCTCTATAAAGCGCTAACGTCAGGCAGCATTCGTCACATCACACCGAAGTAATCCCCCACCCCATTAACCTTTATCGCGCTCTGCGTGAGGAGTTGTTATGCCTGAAGTAAACAGTGAGGTGTCATGAATGAGTTGGCTTTATTCGCTGGCGCTGGCGGAGGAATACTCGGCGGGCACATCCTTGGATGGAGAACAGTTTGCGCCGTTGAGCGTGATGCCTACGCCGCACAGGTTCTGGCGCAACGACAAAATGATCGAATTCTCCGACCTTTCCCGATTTGGTCTGACGTGTGCAGTTTTGACGGCAAGCCATGGCGAGGAATTGCTGACGTCGTATCTGGCGGATTTCCCTGCCAAGACATCAGCTCTGCCGGAAAAGGTGCTGGAATCGAAGGAGGCAGATCAGGACTTTGGAAGCAAATGGCAAGAATCATCGGTGAGGTTCGACCACGATTCATACTGCTGGAAAACTCACCTCTGCTTGTGGGAAGAGGACTTGCCATGGTCCTCGGTGACATTGCCACGATGGGGTTTGATGCTGAATGGTGTTGTGTATCAGCATCAGAGTGCGGAGCGCCCCATAACCGCGACCGAATCTGGCTTGTTGCCTACCCCAAGGGCAAGCATGGGAAGCCATGGGATAGCCTGGTGCAGAGCGAGAACGGGAGAGCATCGGCACAATCTGGAGGATTATCTTGGCTGGCAGCATCTGGAGGCTGGCGGAGAGGAGATTCCTGGCCTGAACATCTGCCCAAGCTACGCCGAGTGGCTGATGATGTGGCCTTTGGGGTGGACAGAATTAAAGCCCTTGGAAATGGGCAGGTTCCACGAGTGGCAGCAACTGCATTCTCGATATTGAAGCCATCAGCATGACCACCACCTGCGAAGACATCACCCCGGCTGAGGTCATCATCGATTTCAGCCTTCTCGCTGCAGTAATCATCGCTTTTATCCTCGGCAAACCACCTAAAGAGTGAGTGTGGCTACATGGTCACATTTGCTCTGATTGTTTGGGGTTGTTGCTATATACCGACATTGGAGAATTCAATTATGGAATTGCGCGAAGACACGCTCGTTGACCTGAAATTTATCATGGCCGATACTGGTTTCGGCAAGACCTACATTTATGACCGTGTAAAAGACGGCACCCTCTGCAAGCCTATTAAAATCAGCGGACGTTCTCGCTGGAAATATCGCGATCACCTGGAGTTCAAAAACAAGCTCATTTCCGGCTGCGGCGGGTAAAATGCTGGGTAAAGAATTCTTCCAATCTGAAAAAACCTATATGATGCAACTTTTTAGGCGGTGGATTAGACGTCTGCAGGGGACACCAGATTTTCATCGTTCTCCCGCTTAAAACAGCCATCTTGCCAGAGCAAGTGTCAGTCTAGCGGTGCTCATTATTCCCGCCACAATCCATTTCGTTTGTTGATTTATCGCCTGATGAAGATCGCTTTTAGTGGCGTAGTTCGATTTGATCACCGCGATATCCGTTTTCATTTCATGAATATCCGCTTCCAGCTTTGATACGCGCTTTTCCATGTTCACTCCTTGATTAGTTATTCACTCAAAACAACCAGCGAGCCAGTGCCAGCGTCATACCTGCGGTACTCAGCATCCCCGCGACTATCCATTTTGTCTGCTTACTTAACTCCTGATGAATTCTCCCAATATCCTGATGCACTTTGCCGATCTCCTGATAAAGATCGCTCTTGGTGACGTAATTCGACTTGATCACCGCGATATCCATTTTCATTTCATGAATATCCGCTTCCAGCTTTGACACGCGCTTTTCCATCATTATGGCTTCTCGTAACTTGTTATTTTAATCAATGGGATAGATTAAATTTCCTGCAAAGCATCCTACTCCAAAATCCATAGAAAAAATGCCTCACTGAGTTTGAGAATGCCTAATTGAGAGATGTGTTCAGAAAAAAAAAGGGGTTCTTGCAGCCGATTACAACGTTTTAAAAGTGAGATCGTAATCAGACGTGATCTTGGCGCCATGCCGATGGCGTCACGCCATGCAGCTGACGGAAGCGGTTACTGAAGTGACTCGAGGAGTGAAAACCGCAGCGCAATGCGATTTCTGTTAGCGTTAAACGGCTGAATTTCAGCAGCTGCAGCGCAGCATCCATACGGCGACGCATCACATATTGATGCGGGGCCTCGCCAACGCTGCTGCGGAACATGCGGGCAAAATGGTATTCGCTCAGCGCCGCTTCAGCTGCCAGTTGCGCCAGCGTTAATGGCTGATCGAGCTGCGCATCAATATACGCCATGACTCGCCGCAACACGGCGGGCGCCAGTCCGCCACGCACCTGCGGCGCTTGCCATTGCACATCGCTGTAGCGTTGCAGCAGATGCGTCATCAGCAACGTTGATGCGCTGCTGAGCATCAATTGATTCGCCGGCTGTTGCCAGTCGGTGCTCAGCAAGAAGTGGCGATAAAGTTGGGTGATGCGATCGTCCGCCGCGAAGATCTTTTCATGCAGATTGAGCTGCGACGGACTCCGATCCCAAATCTGCTCGCCCAAATGCCGCAGATGTTCGTCGGTGCAATAGAGATGCACAAACGACAAATCGGCGCGAATATCCCACACCGATTCTACCCCGCTGGGCATCAGGCAAAAGCGATCCGGGCCGCCGCCGTTGCGCCAGCCGTTTTGGGTTTTATGCCAGGTTTCATAGCCGTCTGCGGTATACAGGCTCAGCGTATGATGATCGCTAAGATTGGTGACGCGATCGCCGCTGTTAAACCAGGCCGCCAGCTTAATGCCGCTCGACAACTGCACACTGTCGCGCAGCTGCGCTTTGTGGCGCTGCAGCATGTTGAAGGTCTGGTAATCGGCCATGGTTCATATCACTCGAAGTTCATGAGCGCCCAGTGTACGGATCTCCGCAGACAGAAAATAGGTCACAGCCGGACACAGAAGTAAAAAGCGCAAGATTTTGCAATTGCCGCGCAAAAACGTGCAAGCCGCAGGTTGCTTTTCACGCCACACTGCGGGCCAGATTATGTCGGAGAGTGCGCTATGAATGTAATGTTATACCTTGCCGTGGTGATGATTTGGGGAACCACCTGGATTGCCATTTTCCTGCAGCAGGAAGCGGGCGATACGCCCGTTTTGGTGGCGGTATTTTGGCGTTTCTTACTGGCATCACTGGTGATGCTGGTGATCCTCAAACTGCTGCGTCGGCTGCGAACGCTGGATAAGCGCGATCATCTGCTTTGTCTGCTGCAGGGCTGCTGCGTGTTTGGCTTCAACTTTGTCTGCTTCTATCATGCTGCCGCGTGGATCAGCAGCGGACTTGAGTCGGTGATATTCTCGATGGCCGTGCTGTATAACGCGCTTAACGGCTGGATCTTCTTCCGTCAGCGCCCATCGTTTCGCCTGTTGCCAGCGGCGGTGCTTGGCCTGGGCGGTATTGTCGCACTGTTCTGGAATGATATTCAGGCGGCGCATCCGGCTCCACAGTTGCTGTGGGGCGTGGGCCTCAGCGCGCTTGGCACGCTGGGCTTCTCCTTCGGCAATATGATTTCGCTGCGCCATCAACGCCGTCAGCGTGATGTGTTGACCACCAATAGCTACGCGATGCTGTATGGCGCTTTGGTGATGGCCGCACTGGCATTAATTAACGGCGATTCGCTGGCGCCAGCGCTGAATATGCAGTGGTTAGGCGCGATGAGCTACCTGGCAATATTTGGTTCGGTCGTGGGATTTGGGGCCTACTTCACGCTGGTGGGCCGTATTGGTGCCAGTCAGGCCGCTTACAGTACTTTGCTGTTCCCGCTGGTGGCGCTAACGCTCTCCACGCTTTACGAAGGTTATCACTGGCACAGTAATGCGATTGTCGGATTGGTGATGATTCTGGCGGGGAACATGGTGATGTTTGTACGCTGGCCGACGATGGGCCGATTACGGACTGCATAAATAACGAGAGCGGGCATTGCGCCCGCTCTTTTGTTCCTCTAGCGCCAGCCCTGAACGCCGATATTGAGCTGGTGAGGTTTAGTTATGGCTTTTCTGGCAATCCAGTAAAGCAGGACGCGTTCATCATCTTTGTCGCGGTCGGCCATTGCCAGTAATTTCAACGACAACGTGGATTTATTCACTGGTTGATGCTCATCGCTTAACTCGATCACCGCCTGACCGATAATGCAGCAAACCTCATCCTCATTTGACGCGGATTCATATGTTCGGTCTTTCATATTTCCTCCTTTTGAATGAATTCTAAGCCTGGCAAACATCCACAACTTTGCAGGCGATATGGCGCGATCGATACAAACACTTACAGATGGTTACCCGTAGCAACCGCTAGGGCTTAAATGACATCACTTACTGTCATCACAATGCCATTCATACCCGCTTTACTGCATTTCGTTCCACCATCCGGTTCATTCACGCCTCTGCATCCCCCGCACGCGCGAGAGCAATTTATTATCTCCACAGATTCCGCTTTCTCGAGTGAGAGATAAAAATGACAACAGCAACCCCCGCGAATGACCAACGTACCCGCATGCTCACCCTTATCGGCACTATTATCACCCAGTTCGCTTTGGGCTCGGTTTATACCTGGAGCCTGTTTAACGGCCCGCTGGCAAATAAGCTGAATGCGCCGATCAGTGAAGTGGCTTTCTCGTTCGGTTTACTCAGTCTTGGCCTGGCGATTGCGTCATCGCTTGCCGGGAAATTGCAGGAGCGCTTTGGCGTGCGCAACGTCACCATCGGTGCGGGCATGCTGATGGCGGTAGGTTTCTGGCTGACCGCGCATGCCGATAATCTGATGATGCTCTACCTCAGCGCGGGGATTCTAGTGGGATTGGCCGATGGCGCCGGTTATCTGATGACGCTCTCTAACTGCGTGAAGTGGTTCCCGGAGCGCAAAGGGCTCATTTCCGCCTGCTCGATTGGTGCGTATGGTTTGGGTAGCCTCGGCTTTAAATTCATCTGCGGCGCACTGCTGAGCGCACAAGGTCTGGAGAATACCTTCATGATCTGGGGCGTGCTGGCGATGAGCATGATCATTGTCGGCGCGTTGCTGATGCGTGACGCACCGATGCAGAAGAACAGAAGTAATACGCAGCTGGAAGCCAAAGATTACACGCTGGCGCAATCGGTGCGTTTACCGCAGTACTGGATGCTGGCGCTGATGTTCCTCACTGCCTGCATGAGCGGCCTGTACGTGATTGGCGTGGCGAAAGATATCGGTGAAGGCATGGTGCATCTGAGCGCGCAAACCGCCGCCAATGCGGTCACGGTGATTGCAATTGCCAACCTCAGCGGCCGTCTGATTCTTGGCGTGCTCTCGGATAAAATGGCGCGCATCCGCGTGATTACGCTGGCGCAAATCGTCTCGCTGGTGGGCATGAGCATTTTGCTATTCACCCATATGAGTGAATCGACCTTCTTCCTCTCCTTAGCTTGCGTGGCCTTCAGCTTCGGCGGCACCATTACCGTGTTCCCATCGCTGGTCAGCGATTTCTTTGGCCTGAACAACCTGACCAAAAACTATGGTCTGATTTACCTGGGCTTCGGTATCGGCAGCGTGCTGGGTTCGCTGGTGGCTTCTGCCTTTGGCGGCTTCACCGTCACCTTCAGCCTGATTATGACCTTGCTGGTGATTTCGCTGGTGTTGTCGCTGAGCATCCGTCTGCCAAATCGCCAAAACGTGGCAGAACCTTTACTGCATAATTAAGTTCGCTGGGATGCCGCATTAATACGCGGCATCCAATTTCTCCACAATTATTCCACAATAAAACGTTAATTGAGAACCACTATTATTAAGCCTTGCCTTTCGGAGTAATCTCGTTATTATTATCAGGCATTCAGCTTATTCCGATTGGTTTATTTTACCCCGCGACTTTTTTAGCATTTAATTGACACACTCCGTAATACATTCCGTAATAACTCTACATTTCCTGCATCTTCACTCCACTATTCCCCTGTAATCTGGCGTCATTGGAACAGAGGAGGACTCTCCATGAAGAAAGTGATTAAGCTTGCATCGGTTGTAGCCATTATGACGATGTTGAGTGGCTGTATTATCGATCATCATCGTGGAGGCGGCGGCCCAGGCTGGGGCCATCATGGTGGTGGCGGCGGCTGGCATCATGGGCACGGCGGTTATGGACACCGCAGATAGTTGGGCAAAGCACACACAGCAAATAATAAGAAAATAAAAAGGGCGGGAAATTATCCCGCCCTATTTTTTTAGCTTTTTACCGCGTAATTACATTGATACCAGGCTTTCTTTAGTCCGGGCAAATGGCTATTTTGCGACGGCAGTGATTCCACCTTATCAAATCCACGCTGACTGCAATAATTAGCAAGGTCGATCTCCATTGCGTCTTTATTCAGCGTGTGCGGATCGTAACGATACTGCACGGTATTTGAGCTGGTATCTTCATCAACACGCTCAAATCCTCCTGGTTTGCTGACGCTACAACCCGCCAACATAAAAAGCGCCAATGCGCTAATAAGCATTTTTTTCATTAGGGTTTCCTCTTGAGCGTTGCAGTCTAAAAGGCAACGCCGCGCTTATCTATAGGAATAAAGCGCGAAATGTCCGGGATTAGTGAAGCTTTCGCCAATCAAATCGATAAAACCAAACGGTTTCACTTATCAAGGTAAGGGTGCGATTATCTGTTCAGACAAAACGAAGTCTGCACCACACCAGGTGAATTAATAATAAACATACTGATAATGACCTTCATGCCCGCGCTGAGCGGGCTTTTTTTTTTGCCTGCTAACCGGTAAGGCTGACCATCTTACGTAAAAGATTGGCCGCTTGTTTGTCAGGCAATGCGAGAATGCCGCTGTAGAGATCAATCGACATCGCGCACATTGCGCCGCGATCAACCGCGGTATCCGCTGGCATATTCAGCTGTTGCAGCCTATCGCCCCACTTGCCATACAGTTTTTCCACCACGCTTTGTAAATCGCGCTGCGCCGCAGCCTGATCCAGCGGCTGTTCATTGCCGGTACTTTGCTGCAGCAGCGTTTCGAGTGCTTGCGCATCGCGCTGATTCAGTTCCGGTGACAGCACCTGTTGCAAATTGACGCCGCCATTCACCTGCGGATAGAGGAAACGAAAGCAGCGCTGCGGTTCCTGCTGCTGCAACGCCTGCATCTCCTCGACCGAGACGCGGATGTAATCAATGATCGCCGCATCGCTGGCGCGCGTCAGACGCTGATTAACCAGATCCATCAACCAGCCGCGCATATCCCCCAGCGCCTGATTGGCGGGAACACCTTCCAGCCGTTTATGCAGCAGCTCGCGATTAAGCAACTGCCACAATGCGGGTTCCTGAATTTTTAGCAGACGATAACCGGGCGCAAGGCTGAGTTGGGTTGCGACCTCTTCCATCAGCGCCTGCCGCTCCTGACGTGGATGAAGCCAGCTGAACCACAGTAAATTCGCCAGTATTAGCGGCAAGATAAATAACAGCACGCCTTGCCACTGTCGCAGCGAGGTGGTGCGCACCAGCAGAATAATAATGATCGCCAGCAGCGCGAACGCCGCTAGCGTAATCGGAAAAAGCGAGAGCATCGAGCGGGGTTAATCCTTACGCACATCAATTAAAACGGGGCAATTGGCGCGTTCAATTACCGCAGCGCTGACCGAACCTTTCAGCAGACGATTAAACGGCGACAGATGACGGCGTCCCATGATGATCATGCTGGCATGCAAAAGTGTGGATTGCGCCACAATGGTTTCCGCCGCTTCCCCCGCCAAAATCAAACCCTTTGCCGCCACGCCCGCGCGCAAAAGCGGCGCCAGCGCGTGACGCACCACCATTTCGGCGGTGTTCTGCTCATCTTTCGCTGCCACAAAATCATCCGGATCTTCACCGGCATCAATCTCTATCGGTTGATTGCAGGAGGAGTAAGCGGGATCAACGCAGCACAGCACCGTGACCTGTGCCTGATGCGCCAGCGCTTGTTCAATGGTCAACGCAATCACTTTTTCCGCCACCGGAGAGTTATCGATGGCCATCAGCAAGGTTTTCATCAGTTGGTTATCCTTCCACAGCGGTCATTTTGCCAATTTCACGAATCAAGGCGTCTTTGCACTTGATGATTTGCTCACGATAATGCGCTTCCTGCTTATGAAAACGCGCGGTCGGCACCAGTAATGAGATGGAGAAGCGGCCAAACAGCGTATCAATGGCGACCGCCATGGTCGAAATGCCCTCCAGCGTCTCACCGCGATCAATCGCCAATCCGCTGGCGCGTACCTCGGCAATCAGCTCCAGCAATTGCGGCAGCGTTTTCACCGTCATCTCGGTTAACTCTTTATAGGCTTCGCCCACCATCACGCGCACATCTTCATCGCTCTCCAGCGCCAGCAACGCGCGGCCGCCCGATGTGCTGTAAAGCGGCAGATTCAGCCCGATGCGCGGCACCACGCGCAGTTCGCGCGAGGCCACCACATAATGCACGATAGCCAGCTGCGTGCCGCTGGCCCGCGCCAGCGATACCGTTTCATTAATCTCTGCAGAGAGTTGTTCGAGGAATGGACGCACGATTTCCACCACGTCGCTGTGCACGCTGGAGATCAGCTTGAGCAGCGCCGGACCAAGACGTAACCCGCCGGCACCGCTGCTGCGCACCAGCTGTGCGCTGTCCAGCGCACCAATAATGCGCTGCACCGTCGAGCGCGGCAGATCAACCACCTGCGCAATTTCACCCAAACTCATGCCGCCGGGATGCTCACCCAGCGCGTTCAGAATTTTTGCCGCACGCGCGATGACCTGAATGCCACCCGCTTTTTCATCCTCACGGCTTGAGGGAAGTTCAACCATGATGCGTTCCTTTTTGGCCTGCCCTACTTTAACGCGAATGATCGCACTTTTACACCCTGTATCACATTGCAATACAGCATATCGATATGTAAGATGCCATCTGTATCACATCGCAATACACTGCATCAACACTATAACGAGAAGCCTGCTATGAACGCCCAGCCCATTGCGGCTCCGGCCCCCCATCCGTTTACTCTGCGCCTGGCGCTGGGATTGGTTGGCGTGCTGATTGCCGCGCTCACATCAGGATTAAACGATCGCGTCACCGATATCGCGTTAGCCGATATCCGCGCTGCCATCGGCATCAGTTTCGATCAAGGCAGCTGGATCATCTCCGCGTATCAGGCCGCTGAAGTTGCGGCAATGATGATTGCGCCCTGGTTCGCCGTCACCTTTTCGCTGCGCCGCTTTGCGCTCACCGTCTCCGCTGGTTTTATGCTAAGCGGTCTGCTGCTGCCGCTGATGCCTAACGCCACGCTGTTTATCGCCTTGCGCGTGGTGCAGGGGTTATTTGGCGGCGCGCTGCCGCCAATGCTGATGACCGTTGCGCTGCGCTTTCTGCCGCCGCCGATCAAATTATACGGTTTAGCCGGATATGCGCTGACCGCCACCTTCGGTCCGAATATGGCCGCTTCGCTGGCGGCGTTCTGGACCGATGACGTCAGCTGGCTGTTTGTCTTCTGGCAAGTGGTGCCCGCCATGCTGATTGCCATGCTGCTGATTAGCTGGGGTTTGCCGCAGGATCCGCTGCGCCTTGAGCGTTTTAAACAGATCGATCTGTTTGGCATGCTAACCGGCTGTTCGGGTATGGCGCTGCTGATCCTGGCGCTGACGCAGGGCGAGCGACTCGACTGGCTCGAATCGCCGTTATTTTGCGGCCTATTATTCAGCGCGCTGGCGTTGCTGACTGTGTTCTTTATTAATGAATGGTTTCATCCGCTGCCGCTGTTCAAATTGCAGATGCTGGGGCGGCGCAATCTCGCGCACGGCTTGCTGGTGCTGGCGGGCGTGCTGATTCTGTCGCTGTCAGGTTCGGCGCTGCCGTCGGCCTATCTGGCGCAGGTGCAAGGCTTCCGCACGCTGCAGTTCGCCCCGCTGGCGTTGACCATCGGATTGCCGCAGTTGCTGATCGCGCCTTTTGTTGCCGCGCTGCTGAATATTCGCTGGGTGGATTGCCGCTGGATGTTGACAGCGGGCGTAGCGCTGTTGGTGACGTCCTGCCTGATGGGCATGCACATCACCACCGATTGGGCGCGGCAGAATTTCTGGCTGATTCAGATTTTGCAGGCGTTCGGCCAGCCCATGGTGATTTTGCCGGTGCTGATGAGTGCCACCAGCGTGGTTGCACCACCAGAAGGCCCCTTTGCCTCGGCGATGTTCAACACGGTGCGCGGTTTCTCCAGCATCGCCGCCAGCACGCTGGTGGAATGGTTTATCAGCCACCGTGAAAAATTCCACTCCAACGTGCTGGTCGATAGCGCCGCCAGCCGTTCATGGCTGATGACGGCGCCGAACAGCGCACAATCCAGCAGCAGCGTGCCGTTGCTGCCGGACGGCAGCGTCAGCAGCGCGGAAAACCTCAGCGGCTTCGCCACCTTGCTGAAACAGCAGGCGATGGTGCTGAGCCTGAGTGATTGCTACCAGATGCTGATTGCCTTCGCCGCCCTGCTTTTACTGTTAACCGCCTGGTTGCCAAAACGCGTGTGGCCACCACAAACACTGATTCAACCTGTTACGACGACGTCGAGATAATTGATATGCAAGCTTTTGCTTTGAAGAGAACGGTGCTGTTGAGCACCTTATTACTGGTGTTATTAGCGATGGCTTTTTTTGTCTGGTCATCAATGACCGGCAACGATCACCGCACCACCGATGCCTACGTGAATGCCGATTACACGCTGGTTGCACCGAAAGTTTCCGGCTACATCGCCAGCGTCAACGTGCAAGACAACCAGCGCGTGAAGGCCGGCGAACTGCTGGCGACACTCGACGATCGCGATTTCCGTGTGGCGTTAGAGACCGCGCAGGCCAATTTGCAGGTCAGCGAGGCGAAGCGTTTGAGTAGCCAGGCGCAGCTGGAACAGCAGCAATCCACTATCGACCAGGCGAAGGCCACGTTAGCGGCGAGCCAGGCTTCCGCGCAGTACGCCGGACAGAGCGCCGCGCGTTACAACCAGCTGTATAAAAGTGGCACCATCGCCGCAGACGATCAGCAAAAAGCCAACTCAACGCAGCGATCCGCTTCGGCTACCGTCCGCCAGAGCGAAGCGGCGCTAGCTTCCGCCGTCAAGCAAGTTGGCGTGCTACAAGCTGCGGTGCGTCAGGCCGCTGCCGATGTCGCTGCCGCGCAGGCCAGCGTCGATCAGGCGCAGCTCAATCTTTCCTACACGCGGATTGTGGCGCCGGTGGATGGCATGGTCGGTCAGCGTTCGGTGCGCCTCGGCGCCTACGTTAGCGCAGGCACGCGTTTGCTGGCGGTGGTGCCGCTGCAGCAAACCTATATCACCGCTAATTATCTGGAAACCCAGCTGGCGGATGTGCAGCAAGGGCAGAAAGTGAGCGTGAAGGTGGATGCCTTGCCAGGCAAGGTATTTAGCGGCCGCGTCGACAGCATTGCTCCGGCGACGGGCGCGACCTTTTCCGCCATTTCGCCGGACAACGCCACCGGCAATTACACCAAAGTGGTACAGCGTTTACCGGTGAAAATTGTGCTCGATGAGAACCAGCCGGATCTGGCAAAACTGCGCGTGGGAATGTCGGCGATACCGGAGATTGAGACCCGCTGAAAATGTGAGCAATATCTCAGAAGTGGCCTATTTATTTTTGGGACAAATCCGCGTAAATTAGCCCTCGATCCTGTTTCGGGCTTGCCTGGAGCGACCTGAGAAGAAAGCGTGTAGCGATGATGAACTCCACCTTTCTCTTATTCTGTTCGGGTTACGCGGGTTTGGGATCGCCCGCCGGGTAGCCGCTCAGAGGAGTTGTTTTGTGAGATACGCTTTGATGGGAATATCTTTCTTCCTGTTGCTTTGGGTCGGTACTTTTGTACTGATGCTGTAGAGCCGCCAGGCGGGGCGACGCTGAGTCGCCCCACTTAATGGTTATTCCTCTTCTTCTTCCAGCGCTTTCACCGTTCCCGGCAAAATGCCATCGGCACGGAACATCGATTTAATCCCCCGCACCGCCTGACGAATACGATCGCTGTTTTCAATCAGCGCGAAACGCACGTGGGTATCACCGTAATCACCGAAACCGATGCCCGGCGAGACGCACACTTTGGCTTCCTGCATCAGTAATTTGGCGAACTCCAGTGAGCCAAGATGCGCGTAGTGATCGGGAATTTTCGCCCAGACGTACATCGACGCCTTCGGCAGATCGACCATCCAGCCCGCTTCGTGCAGGCCTTTCACCAGCACATCGCGGCGGCGTTTGTATTGTTCAGCGATATCGCGCACGCACTGTTGATCGCCTTCCAGCGCCGCAATCGCCGCGACCTGCAGTGGCGTGAAGGTGCCGTAATCGTGATAACTTTTGATGCGTGCCAGCGCGGAGACCAGCTCTTTGTTACCGACCATAAAGCCGATGCGCCAGCCCGCCATGTTGTAGCTTTTCGACAGGGTAAAGAATTCTACCGCCACATCACGCGCGCCTGGCACCTGCATAATCGACGGCGCTTTCCAGCCATCGTAGGTGATATCAGCGTAGGCGAGATCGTGGATGACCAGCACGTTGTACTGCTTCGCCAGCGCGATGACGCGCTCAAAGAAGTCGAGCTCAACGCATTGCGCTGTAGGGTTCGACGGGAAGCCGAGAATCATCATTTTCGGTTTGGGGTAGCTTTCGCGAATCGCCCGCTCCAGCTCGTTGAAGAAATCAACGCCCGCTACCAAAGGAACAGAACGCACCTGCGCGCCGGCAATGACCGCGCCGTAAATGTGAATCGGATAGCTGGGGTTCGGCACCAGCACGGTGTCGCCGTGATCGAGCGTGGCCAGCATCAAGTGCGCCAAACCCTCTTTGGAGCCGATGGTGACTATTGCTTCCGATTCTGGATCGATCTCTACCTGATAACGGTCTGCGTACCAGCGCGAAATCGCGCGACGCAAACGGGGAATACCTTTCGAGGTTGAGTAACCGTGCGTGTCTTCGCGCTGCGCCACCTGGCAGAGTTTTTCGACGATGTGCGGCGGCGTGGGGCCATCCGGATTGCCCATCGAAAAATCGATGATGTCTTCGCCGCGCCGACGCGCAGCCATCTTCAATTCAGCGGTAATGTTAAAAACATACGGGGGAAGGCGTTCAATACGCGAGAAACGACGGGGTGTGCTGTTATCAGCCATGATGTCCTCTGGTTTACGTAAGCGCCCGGACCGTCCGAGCGACGTGGGTCACTGTGGTGACCGCACCAAGAACATAACGCGCTGATAACAAGATTGTCGAGAGCAGACGGAAATTTTTTTAATGTTGCGGATTCAGGCGGCCAAACACCCAATCGCTTACCCATTGGTCGTTTAGCAGATAATTATCCCGCAGCGTACCCTCAAGGACGAAACCATTCTTCTCAAGAATGCGGCGCGACGGCCAATTCCCCTCAATCACCATCGCTTTCAGCTTATGAAATTCTGCCTGTAGCAAAAACTGGCACAGCGCGTCGAGCGCTTCACTGCCATAACCCATTCCGGTAAACGCCGCGCGCAGCATGTAACCCACTTCGGCCTGACGATAAGGATGCCACTCGGCGCTGCAGCCAAACAGGCCAATCGGCTCGCCGGTTTCCCGGATGCGCGCCACCAGACACAGCATATGAAAACTGCTCGCCTGCCACGGCGCCAGACGCTCAGTAAAGCGTTGACGAATATCGTTTTCATCCGGAATTTCACTGACCCACGTCATGGTCGTGCGGTCCTGATGTACCGCTTTGAAAATCCGCCAGTCTTCAGGTTGAAGCCGACTGAGGGACAAACGTGGCGTGAGTAATTGCATGGCTAAGCTCCCCTTTTTATCCGGCAACATAGCAAACCGGCGTATTGACAACCAGCGTTCGGCGCACGCTTTCGCTAATCCTCTTTTTGTTACTCAAGTTTTCCTCTTTTTGCAGAGGTCGCCATTTATGGCGTAATGCCGATCAGTTAAGCACCTAATCAAATCATCGCACATTCCGTAGCGGCGCGATTTATCGCGCAATGAATTGCGCCGCTACAATGTGTGCTCGCGGTAATTAAGAGTTTTCATGTCTTAACTGATGAGCATTACGCCATTTATGGCGATCAGGCATGCTCAAAATTGATCCCGGCTACGAGAAAGGTCTGCAGATTGCCGTGAGGCTGGCGGATCGTGACCACATTTTTTATCATAGCCTCCCGTTTCTTGCCTGAGAGATGCCCTTGCCTTCCCACTTCGACATGCTGCTGGCGGTTTTTGACCGCGCGGCGCTGATGCTGATCTGTCTGTTCTTCCTCACGCGCACGCGGGTGTTTCGTCAGCTGTTGCAAAAAGATGAGCATTCGGTGCGAGAAAAACTGGTGGTGACGGCAATATTCTCGCTGTTTGCGCTGTTCAGCACCTGGTCAGGCATTAACGTCGACGGCTCGCTGCTCAATGTGCGCGTGATTGCGGTGATGTCCGGCGGCATTCTGTTTGGTCCGTGGGTAGGCATCGCCACCGGCGTGATTGCCGGTTTGCATCGCTATCTAATTGATATGGATGGCGTCACGGCGGTGCCTTGCCTGATCACCAGCATCATTGCTGGCATCGCTTCGGGCGTGATTAATCGCCGGGTGAATAAAGAGCAGCGCTGGCGCGCCGGTATTCTTGGCGGCATGTTGTGCGAAAGCCTGACCATGCTGCTGATTGTGCTGTGGGCCAAGCCAATGACGCTGGGACTGGCGATTGTGTCCGAGATTGCGCTGCCGATGATTTTGGGCGCATCGAGCATCGGTTTAATCGTGCTGCTGGTGCAGAGCGTCGAAGGTGAAAAAGAGGCGATTGCGGCGCGTCAGGCCAAGCTTGCGCTGGAGATCGCCAACAAAACATTGCCGCTGTTTCGCCAGGTTGATAGCCAGTCGCTGCATAAAGTGTGCGATATCATCCGCACCGACATTCACGCCGATGCGGTCGCCATCACCAATAACAAACAGATTCTCGCCTATGTCGGTTACGGCGAGCAGAACTATCACAACGGCGATGATGCCATCAGCCCGACCACCGCGCAGGCGATCGCCAGCGGTAAAATTATTATTAAAAACAACGACGAGGCACATCGCACCAAAGATATTCACTCGATGCTGGTTATTCCCCTTTGGGAAAAAGGGGAAGTGACAGGCACGCTAAAAATCTATTATCGCCGTGCGCATCGCATCACCGGGTCGCTGAAAGAGATGGCGATTGGGCTGTCGCAAATCATCTCCACCCAGCTGGAAGTCTCGCGGGCTGAACAGCTGCGTGAGATGGCGAACAAGGCAGAATTGCGCGCACTGCAGAGCAAAATTAACCCGCATTTCCTGTTTAACGCCCTGAATGCTATTTCCTCTTCGATTCGCCTTAATCCGGACACCGCGCGCCAGTTGGTGATCAATTTGTCACGTTATCTGCGTTACAACCTCGAACTCAACGATGACGAGCTTATCGATATCAAGAAAGAGTTGTGGCAGGTGAAGGATTACATCGCGATTGAGCAGGCGCGTTTCGGCGATAAGCTGTCGATGATTTATGACGTGGATGAAGATCTGCACTTCACGCTGCCCAGCCTGCTGATTCAGCCGCTGGTAGAGAACGCGATTGTGCACGGCATTCAGCCTTGCCGCGGCAAAGGCGTAGTGACGCTGAGCGTGAAGGATTTAGGCGATCGGGTGCGCGTTGCGGTGCGCGATACCGGTGATGGCATCAGCGATGATGTGATGAGCCGCGTGGCGCGAAACGAGATGCCCGGCAACAAAATTGGTCTGCTGAATGTGCATCATCGCGTTAAGCTGCTCTCCGGCCAGGGCTTGGTCATCACCCGCCATCATCCCGGCACGGAAATCGCCTTTACGCTTAGCAAGAATGGCCAGCGGCTGCCTGCCCCGCTGCGCCCCACCACGGAAACCGCCACGTGAAAGCCATCATCGTTGAAGACGAGTTTCTCGCCCAGCAAGAGTTAAGCTGGATGATTCAGCAACATAGCCAAATCAGCGTTGAGGCCTGCTTTGATGATGGGCTGGAAGTGCTGAAATATCTGCAGAACCATCGGGTGGATGTGATTTTCCTCGATATCAACATTCCTTCGCTTGATGGCATGCTGCTGGCGCAAAACATCAATCAGTTTGCTCATAAGCCACTGATTGTGTTTATCACCGCGTGGAAAGAGCATGCGGTTGAAGCGTTTGAGCTGGATGCGTTTGACTACATTCTCAAGCCGTATCATGAGTCGCGCATCATGACCATGCTGCAGAAACTGGAAGCCAGCGCGCAACAGCAGTTGCAACCACAAAACGCAGCCACCAGCTCGCCACAAACCGTCAATCTGGTGAAAGATGAACGCATTATCGTCACCGATATCAACGAGATCTATTACGTTGAGGCGCACGAGAAGTTGACATTTGTGTATACGCGGCGCGAAGCCTATGTGATGTCGATGGTGATCAGTGAGTTTTGCAGCCGTTTGCCGGAACAGCAGTTCTTCCGCTGTCATCGCTCTTACTGCGTCAACCTGAGCAAGATTCGTGAAATCGAGCCGTGGTTTAACAATACCTATTTGGTGAAGTTGCGTGATTTGGATGCGCAGGTGCCGGTGAGTCGCAGCAAGGTGAAAGCCTTTCGGCAGTTGATGAGATTATAAGGCGAACGGCGGATGCCGCTCGCCTGCGTGTTTACAGCTCGCGGCCCAACACCTGACGCAGGTGCGCACCGGCGCCGAGTAAGCCCGGCTGATCGTGGGTGATCATATATACCGGAATATCGACCAGGTAATCGCGGAAGCGACCTTTATCTTCAAATGCCGCGCGGAAACCGGAGGCTTTAAAGAAATCGAGGAAGCGCGGCACAATACCGCCCGCGATATAAACGCCGCCGAAGGTGCCCAGATTCAGCGCCAGGTTGCCGCCAAAACGGCCCATGATCACGCAGAACAGCGACAGCGCGCGACGGCAATCAATGCAGGTATCTTTTAATGCGCGTTCGGTGACATCTTTAGGCTTGAGGTTTTCTGGCTCACGCTCATCTGACTTCACAATGGCGCGATACAGATTGACCAAACCGGCACCGGACAGCACGCGTTCCGCCGAAACGTGGCCAATCTCCGCGCGCAGCACTTCGAGAATTTCACCCTCTTCTTCGCTATTTGGCGCGAAGTCAACGTGACCGCCCTCGCCCGGCAAGCTGATCCAGCGCTTATCCACGTGCACTAAATGGCTGACGCCGAGGCCGGTACCCGCACCATAAATCGCGATAGGCTTGCCTTCAACCGGCGCTCTACCGCCGAACTGAATCACTTCCTGTTCGCTCAGCATCGGAATCGCCATCGAAACGGCGGTGAAATCATTGATGATTTCCAGGCTTTCCAGCGCCAGATGCTCTTTCATCACTTTGGTCGAGAACGCCCAATCGTGGTTGGTCATCTCCACCCAATCGCCGGTAATCGGACAGGCAATAGCGATACAGGCGTGCTTAATGTCCTGTTTTTGCTCGTCCAGATAGTGGCGAATCACCGCTTCGAGATTGTCGTAGTCTGATGTTGAGAAGGTTTGGGCTTGCGAGATAGCGCCGTTTTCTACCTCACACAATGCGAGACGGGCATTGGTACCGCCCACATCGCCGACCAGGGCGTATGTTGTCATTCTTCTGCTGCTCCGCTTGGGTCATAAACAATTGCAGGACACTATAAAAGCCTGCCAATAAAACAACAACGCCCACCTGCACGATGGGCGTAATCCATTCAAAGATGCTGCACAGCCTACCGATCACCTGCCCGACTTCCCAGCGGCAACTTTCCGAAATTTAGCCACTATTACGCTGATGCAGTGCGGCGGTGACTTTACGTAGCAGCGGCGGCAAGTCCTGTTTGTCCATCACCACTTCCACCAGCGACAGACGTCGATTCCGCATCAATTGTTCCATCACCGCGTCGAGTTGCACCGTTTCGCTGACGCGCCAGCTTTGCGCCGCACAGTGCTGGCTCAGCGCCTGCGGTAGCGCGGTCCAGTTCCATTGCGCGATATCATTGTAACGTTGCTCAGCACCGTGAATCGCGCGCTCAACGGTATAACCATCGTTATTAATCAAGAAGATAATCGGCTGCTGGCCGTCGCGTAGCATCGAACCTAACTCCTGAATCGTCAGCTGCGCAGAGCCATCGCCAATGATCAGGATGACCCGCCGATCTGGCTGCGCGGTTTGCGCACCAAAAGTGGCGGGTAAAGTATAGCCAATCGATCCCCACAGCGGTTGCACCAACAGTTGTGCATCCTGCGGTAAACGCAGCGCCGCCGCACCAAAGGCCGCAGTGCCTTGATCGGCAAGGATAATATCACCGGGTTGCAGGAAGCGCTGCATCGCCTGCCAGAATGCCTGCTGACTGATTACCGCCGCAGCAATTTGCTCACTTTCCTCGCACTCAGGCGCATCTGCCAGCCGCCAGTGCGCGCAGTGACGCTGATAAATCGGCGTCAGCGCCGCCAGCGCCTGCTGCATGCTCAACGGCGCAAACACCTCGCCAGCGACCGTGGCCTGAAACGGCTGCAGATCGATCACGCGCTCGGCGGGCAGATTTTGTGTGAAGCCGGCGGTTAAGGTGTCGGTAAACCGCACGCCGACGCACAGCGTAACGTCGGTATCTTCGATGGCCTGACGCACCGCCTCGCTGCTGCCTTGCGCGGCGTACGTACCGACGAAGCCCGGCTGCTGCTCGTTCAGCACGCCCTTGCCCATCAACAAGGTGGCGGCAGGAATCGCACGCAGCTGGCGCAACACCTCAAGCTGTGGCTGCAACTGCCAGCGTGAGGCCAGGAAATCGGCCAACAGCGCCACGCGCTGTGCTGGTGCCAGCAAGCGTTCTGCCGCATCGGCAAAGGCCACGGCAACCTGCTGATGGTTATCTGCGGCTGTGGCTTTTTCCTCTGATAGCGAAATCTCAGCCGCCGCCACATCCACCGCCAGCAATAAATAGCCGGGACGATGTTGCGTTAGCGCCTCGCTGATAACGCGATCAATCTCAGTCACTGCGTTTTCCGCCGTCAGCACCGCCGATGCCACACTCACTTCCTGCGCCATACGCAGGAAGTGACCAAAATCGCCGTCGCCCAGCGAATGGTGAACACAATCGCCCTGCTGTTGCGCCTGACTGGCGGGCGCGCCAACGATATGAATCACCGGCACATATTCGGCATAGCTGCCGGCGATGCCGTTGATAGCGCTGAGCTCGCCGACGCCAAAGGTGGTCAGCAGTGCCGCCGCACCGTTGCAGCGCCCGTAACCATCCGCCGCATACGCCGCATTCAGTTCATTGGCACAGCCAACCCAGGCAATGTCGGGATGCACAATCACGCTGTCGAGAAATTGCAGGTTGTAATCGCCGGGCACGCCGAACAGATGACGGATGCCAGCTTGCTGTAATCGGTGCAGTAAATAATCGCCAACGTTCGGGTTTTTCATCGACAGCTCCTTGTTAAGGGGATAATCACGAGTATTAGCGATGTGGCTGAATTGGCGAGATATTCATCATCGTGGCGTGGTGATTTGTGGCAAGCATTCGTTACGACGACAGATAATTCTGTAAGTTGCGATCTTCGGCGCGTTTCGCCTTAGTGTAAACGCATACACTGATATGCTGATGTCACTTTCTCCCCTATGAGACAGGAACGCTGCATGAGTGCTTTTCCCCATCCCGAACGTTATCAACAGATGCAATACCGCCGCAGTGGCCGTAGCGGCCTGAAGTTACCGGCGATTTCACTGGGTTTGTGGCATAACTTTGGCGACAGTACGCGCGTCGATAACAGCCGTGAACTGCTGCGCCATGCCTTTGATCGCGGCATTACCCATTTCGATCTCGCCAATAATTACGGCCCGCCGCCGGGATCGGCGGAATCCAACTTTGGTCGCATTCTGCGCGAGGATTTTCAGGGACTGCGTGACGAGCTGGTGATTTCAACTAAAGCCGGTTACACCATGTGGGACGGCCCATACGGCGATTGGGGTTCGCGCAAGTATCTGATTTCCAGTCTCGATCAAAGCCTGAAGCGCATGGGATTGGAGTACGTTGATATCTTCTATCATCACCGCCCCGATCCCGAAACGCCGCTGGAAGAGACCATGCGTGCGCTGGATCAGGTGGTGCGTCAGGGCAAAGCGCTGTATGCCGCCATCTCCAACTATCCGGCAGACAAAGCTGCCGAAGCGATTGCGATTCTGCGCGACCTCGGCACGCCTTGCCTGATCCACCAGCCGCGTTATTCGATGTTTGAACGTACGCCTGAGCAGGGTTTGCTGGATGTGCTGGGCGACAACGGCGTTGGTTGCATCGCCTTCTCGCCGCTGGCGGGTGGCGTGTTAACCGACCGCTATTTGCAGGGTATTCCACAAGACTCGCGCATCGCCAGCGGCAGTAAGTTCCTGAATGAAAACCAGCTGACGCAAGAGAAGATGGAAAAAGTGCGTCAGCTGCAGGCGATTGCCCAACAGCGCGGCCAGAAGCTGGCGCAGATGGCGCTGAGCTGGGTGCTGCGCGATGCGCGTGTTACCTCGGTGCTGATTGGCGCCAGTAAAACCGCGCAAATTGATGATGCGGTTGAGATGTTGAGCCAGCCGGAACTAAGCCAGGATGAGATCGACGCTATCCACAATATCTTAGTGTAAACGTTTACCGCCCGGCATTGGTCGGGCGTTTTCCGCAGCAGAAAATTCTCATTTCAGATTTCCCTCAGCGTTTTCAGACTGATTCTCAAGGCTTCCCTGGTCCGATGTGGCAAACTAGCGCAACGGTGGCAGTTATAAGCTACTGAAAAGGAGAAGTTATGAAACGTGCCATTTTGTTTGCCGCCTTGCTGGCAACCTTATCCCCGTTGGCTATCAGCACAGCACAAGCCGACAGCGCCACCATCAATTTGGGTCCGGGCGTTACGCTGCATCTCGGCGATCGCGATCGTCACGGTAATTACTGGGACGGCGGTCGCTGGCGCGAGCCGCGCTGGTGGAACGATCGTTATCAGTACAACGATCATCGCTGGTGGCGTCACGAAGAGTGGAAACGTCATCGCGCCTATGAACGTGAGCGCGAACGCCGCTGGCATGAGCGTGAACGTCGTGAACATCACCGCCACGATCATCGCCATGATGATCGTCGAGGTCACCACGATCACCATCATCACTAAACAAAAAATCCCGCACAATGGCGGGATTTTTCTTTTCTCTGGCAGTTACCAACCGAGCGCTTCGCCGACCAGCAAATAGAGATTGAGGGCGATCACCAGCACCACAATCAGCCGCCCGGCATTTTGCATCAGACGCGAGTTCACCATCTCATCGCCCATCAATTCGCGGTTGCTGGTAAAGGAGAGCAGCGGAATCAGCGCCAGCGCGATACCGAAACTCAACAGCACCTGACTCATTACCAGAATGCGCGTGGGATCCCAGCCCGCCCAAATTACTATAAAAGAGGGCAACATGGTGATAGTGCGGCGGAACCACAGCGGAATGTGGAAACGGATAAAGCCCTGCATCACCACTTGTCCCGCCAGCGTGCCAACCACGGTTGAGGAGAGACCGGCAGCCACCAGACTCAAACCAAACACAATTGCTGCCGCTTCACCCAACAGCGGTTGCAGCGTTAGGTATGCCTGATCGAGATCGACGATGCTGGAGTGACCGCTAAAGTGAAACGCCGCGGCGGCGGTGGCCATCATCGCCAGATTCACAAAGCCAGCGATGGTCATGGCGATAGCCACATCCAGCTTGGTTGAACTGTAACGTTGCGCCTTGCTGCCTTTATTGCCGTGCTGCGTCAGCGCCGAGTGCAGATAAATCACGTGCGGCATAATGGTGGCGCCTAACACACCAGCAGCGAGGAATACCGCATCCGATGTTGGCAGCGATGGCAGCGCCATGCCAACCACCAGCTCACTCACTTTAGGCTGGGAGAAAAACAGCTCCACAATATAAGCCGCCGCTACAAACAGCAGCAGACCGCCAATCACCAGTTCCAGCGGCTTCTGCCCGCGACTTTGCAGCATCAGAATCAGGTAGGTCGCGATACCGGTTAACACCGCACCCTGCAGCAGGGAAATGCCAAGTAATAGCTTGAAGCCGAGCGCCGCGCCGATAAATTCAGCGAGATCGGTGGCCATGGCGATGATTTCCGCCTGCACCCAATAGAACCACACCGCCGGGCGCGGGAAGCGATCGCGGATGTGTTCTGCAAGATTTTTGCCGGTAGCAATGCCCAGCTTGGCGGACATCAGCTGGATCAGCATCGCCATGACGTTGGCCCACACCACCACCCATAACAGCTTGTAGCCGTAGGCGGCGCCGGCCTGAATGTTGGTCGCGAAGTTGCCGGGATCGATGTAGCCAATCGCCGCAATAAAGGCCGGGCCCAGCAGCGCGAGTTTGATCTTTCTGGCTCCGCGAGCGGCGCGCTCGGCGGTGCGGCTTTCTAGCATAGTTTTACCCTGTCCTAATGCTTGTTGACCTGTCCAGATTAAGGGTCATTCAAGGCAGATGAAATTTGGTTATAGTTATTGTAGTAATAGATGGTGCTATAAAGTATAGCCATTGCTATACATTGCGGTAAAGTCAGTTCTTGCTAAAAACAAGTGCAACGCAAAAGACTCTACTCTTGGGTTATTTTATAGACAATGTTTTTGTGGATATTTCTTGTGATGAATTTGTAATAGGGTTGTGAGCGGTCAGACTTATCTGAGAAAAAACGCGATAGCGAATACTTATAATGTGGTTTTGATCTCGTTTTTAAGTAACGCGTTACATAGAATACGCAACAAAATACAACCCTCCTCAAATTTGGAGCCGACATGTCCCATGTTTTGCATTTTCTTTTAGCACTAGTGGTGGTAGCGGTGCTGGCCTTGCTGGTCAGCCACGATCGTAAAAGCATCCGTCTTCGTTATATCGTTCAACTTCTGGTAATCGAAATTCTGCTGGCCTGGTTCTTCCTGAACTCCTCCATCGGTCTCGGCTTTGTGCAGGGCTTCGCAGGTTTCTTCGATCATCTGCTCAAATATGCCGCCGAAGGCACCAACTTCGTGTTTGGCAATATGAGCGAAAAAGGCCTCGCTTTCTTCTTCCTCAACGTGCTTTGCCCCATCATTTTCATCTCTGCGTTAATCGGTATTTTGCAGCATTTCCGCATCTTGCCGTGGGTGATTCGCGGCATTGGTACCGTGCTGTCCAAAGTAAACGGTATGGGCAAACTGGAATCCTTTAACGCCGTGAGCTCTCTGATTTTGGGACAGTCAGAAAACTTCATCGCTTATAAAGATATCCTTGGCAAAATGTCACAGCGCCGTATGTACACCATGGCAGCGACTGCCATGTCGACGGTTTCGATGTCAATTGTCGGCGCCTACATGACCATGCTGCAGCCAAAATATGTGGTGGCCGCGCTGGTATTGAACATGTTCAGCACCTTTATTGTGCTGTCGCTGATAAACCCGTACCGCGTGGATAGCGAAGAAGATCTGCAACTGCAGGACCTGCATAAAGGCCAGAGCTTCTTCGAAATGCTGGGCGAATACATCCTCGCCGGTTTTAAAGTTGCGATGATTGTTGCCGCAATGCTGATTGGTTTTATCGCCTTGATTACCGGTCTGAACGCGCTGTTCGACCTGATTTTCGGCATCAGCTTCCAGGGCGTGCTGGGTTATGTGTTCTATCCATTTGCGTGGGTGATGGGCGTTCCTTCACACGAAGCGCTGCAAGTGGGCAGCATCATGGCCACCAAACTGGTTTCCAACGAATTCGTGGCAATGATGGATCTGCAGAAAATCGCCGGTCAGCTGTCGCCACACTCGGAAGGTATTCTTTCTGTGTTCCTGGTCTCCTTTGCTAACTTCTCCTCTATCGGGATTGTGGCGGGCGCGATTAAAGGTCTGCACGAAGAGCAAGGTAACGTGGTTTCACGCTTCGGCCTGAAACTGCTGTACGGTTCAACGCTGGTGAGCGTGCTGTCAGCCGCTATCGCTGGTCTGGTATTGGCCTTCTGATATACGGGGCGAGCTGCGGCTCGCCCTTCTGTTCTTAATTATTTCAATCGGTTCTAATCCGCGTCGCTTCCGCTTTTCCCCCGCTATCACCCGCTTCACAGTTAAACGCAAAACCTTTGCACAATATTGAATTTCCGTTCACACCGCCTGCGCCCGTAGTTTTTCTCCATGACGTCACTTCAGGAGAACCGCATGAGCATTCAATTCCTAGGCATGATAGGCCACCGCCTCGCTTCCGAAATCATTCCGGCTAGCGGCCCGCTGTTCGATAAAGAGTACATTGCGCGTTTTGCGCGGGCGCACGAAGACGCCGGTTTTGATCGCATTCTGGTGGGCTATTGGTCGGATCAGCCGGATGGTTTTCTGGTCACCGCGCACGCGGCGGCGCACACCTCGACGCTGAAATTTTTGCTGGCGCATCGTCCCGGCTTTGTCTCGCCGACGCTAGCGGCGCGCAAACTGGCTTCGCTTGATCACCTCACTGACGGTCGCTTAGCGGTGCACATCATCAGCGGCGGCAGCGATGCCGAGCAGCGCCGCGACGGTGACTTCCTCAATAAAGCCGAGCGCTATGCGCGTAGCGATGAGTTCCTCACCGTATTGAAGCAGAGTCTCGAATCCGCGCAGCCGTACGATCATCAAGGCCGGTTTTATCAGGCCGAGCAGGCGTTCTCAGCCATCAAACCGCTGCAGAATAAACTGCCCATCTATTTTGGCGGATCGTCGCAGGAGGCGATTGATGTTGCAGCACGCCATGCCGATGTGTTTGCGCTGTGGGGCGAGCCGCTGAAAGGCGCGGAAGAGACGGTACGCAACGTGCGTGCCACTGCCGCCAGACAGGGCCGCGAAATTAACTTCAACATCTCGTTCCGGCCGATTCTTGGCACAACTGAAAAAGAAGCCTGGGAACGTGCGGAGCACATCCGCGCCACGGCTGAAAAACAGCTTAACGAAAGTGGCTTTGCCTTTGGTAAGGCGAAGCCGCAGAGCGTTGGCGCGCAGCGTTTACTCGCCGCCGCCAATGAAGGCGATCGTCTGGATAAAGTGCTGTGGACCGGCGTCGCAAAACTGGTTCAGGGCGGCTACAACTCCACTGCGCTGGTGGGAACGCCGGAGCAAGTTTCCGATGCACTGCTGGAATATTATCGCCTTGGCATTCATAGCGTGCTGATTCGCGGCTTCGATCCGCTTAACGATGCGGTGGAATATGGTCGCGAGCTGATTCCGCTGACGCGCGAGAAAGTCGATGCGCTCTCAGCCGCCGATAAAAGGAGCGCCTGAAGCTTATGAGCCAGTATCAGCACCAGCGCCTGCGTGATTTTGTCGCCAATCTTGCCAACTTGCTGGATGCGCAGCCGGAGGAGGCCACGGTGTTGCAGCGTGGCAGCACGTGGCTTGGCGAGTTGATTCGCCACGACGACTGGCTGGACGACGCCTTTACCCAACCTCATCCCGAACACTATCAACAATATTTGTTGTATGCCGATGCGCAGCAACGCTTTTCGGTGGTGAGTTTCGTCTGGGGGCCAGGCCAGCAAACGCCGATTCACGACCATCGCGTATGGGGACTGATTGGCATGCTGCGCGGCGCAGAGATTTCACAATCCTGGCAGCCGGGGCCAAACGGATTGCAGCCGGAAGGCGCGCCAGTCCGACTCGATCCCGGCCGCGTTGAAGCGGTGTCGCCGACGGTAGGCGATATTCATCGCGTCAGCAACGCCTATGACGACCGCGTCTCCATCAGCATTCACGTTTATGGCGCCAACATTGGCGCGGTCAAACGCGCGGTCTACCGCGAAGACGGCAGTGAAAAAACGTTTATCTCCGGTTACAGCAACCGTTACTTACCGAACATTTGGGACCTTTCACATGACTAAACCGGTTTTCCCTTTACGCCAGGCGGCGGAAATTATTGAGGCCCTGCGTCAGCAGCAGGAAGTGGCGATTGTCGATGTGCGCGATGAAGCGCTGTTTGCCACCGCGCATCCGTTGTTTGCGGTGAATATTCCACTGTCAAAACTGGAGCTTGAGCTGCTGGACCGCATTCCGCAGCGCACCACCGCGATCACGCTGTATGACGGTAACGAAGGCCTGGCGCAAACCGCTGCCGAACGGATTGCCACGCTGGGTTACAGCAATGTCGCGCTGCTGGCAGATGATTTGGCCGGCTGGCAAGCGGCAGGCGGCGAACTGTTTATCGACGTGAATTCACCCAGCAAAGCCTTTGGCGAGCTGGTTGAGCATCACAATCACACACCTTCTTTATCTGCGGACGAGGTGCATCAGCTGATTAACAGCGATGCTAACGTGGTGGTGCTCGATGCGCGTCGTTTCGATGAATATCAAACCATGAGTATTCCAGGCGCCACCAGTGTGCCGGGCGGTGAACTGGTGCTGCGCGTACGTGACATCGCGCCATCGCCGGAGACCACGGTGATAGTGAACTGCGCCGGCCGCACGCGCAGTATCATTGGTACGCAATCGCTGGTGAACGCCGGGATTCGCAATCCGGTGTTCGCACTGCGTAATGGTACCATCGGCTGGACGCTGGCCGGGCATGCGCTGGATAAAGGCCAGTCGCGCCGCTACGGCGAGGCCAGCGAAACCGCACAGTATCAGGCGGCGAACAATGCGCGCATCATCGCCGATCGCGCCGGTGTGGAACGTATCCCACTCGCCACGCTGAAACGCTGGCAGCAGGAGACGCGCACCACTTATCTGTTTGATGTGCGTGATGCCGACGAATACGCCGCCGGGCATCTGCCTGGCAGCCGCCATGTACCGGGAGGTCAACTGGTGCAGGAGACCGATCATTACGCCAGTGTACGCGGTGCGCGCATTGTGCTAATTGATGATGACGGCGTGCGCGCCAATATGACCGCATCCTGGCTGGCGCAGCTTGGCTGGCAGGTTTCGGTGCTGGAGGAGCTGCAGGCCAGTGATTTCAGTGAACGCGGTAACTGGAAAGCGCAGGTGCCGCCCGTCGCTCAACCCGAATTCATCTCACCGCAGCAGTTAGCGGAATGGCTGCAGGAAGGACAAACGCAGGTACTGGATTTCACCACGCGCGCGAACCATCTCCACAGCCATATTCCGGGCGCGGCCTGGTTGCTGCGCTCTACCCTGCAGCAGCAAGGCAAAGCGTTGTTGCCGGAGGCACGTCGCTATGTTCTGACCTGCGGCAGCAGCCTGCTAGCGGGTTATGCGGTGCAACAAGTGGCTGAGCTGACCGGCAAGCCGGTGTTTGTGCTGGAGGGCGGTAACGCTGCCTGGCGCGAAGCGGGTTTGCCAACGGAGCAAGGAGAGCAGCAACTGTTGTCCCCGGCCATTGATCGCTATCGCCGTCCATATGAAGGCACCGATATTGAAGCGGGCGTGATGCAGGCGTATCTGGACTGGGAATACGGTTTAGTGGCGCAGCTGGATCGCGATGGCACGCACGGTTTCCGGGTGCTGCAATTGCAGCCGCAGGCTGTTACGGCCTGAGGATAATTTGCATGGTGAGTGATGAGGTCGCCAAAATGGCGGCCCTTCAAACGACAAAATCGCAGTTTACTGCGTCGCGTTTAAGAAGGTGATTTTTTTGAATGTGTTCAGAAAGAACAGAGATTTGGTGGAGATAAGCGGGATCGAACCGCTGACCTCTTGCATGCCATGCAAGCGCTCTCCCAGCTGAGCTATACCCCCACATCTGGAAATCATTTTTCGGTCAAACCGTTGGGAGCGGTTTGGTGGAGATAAGCGGGATCGAACCGCTGACCTCTTGCATGCCATGCAAGCGCTCTCCCAGCTGAGCTATACCCCCGAACCGAAAAACTGCCGAGTAAACTCGACGGACGGGATAATATGAAACCGCCCCTTGAGTGTCAACGTCAAATTCTCGTTCTGTGTTTGATCGCTGAAAAAGGCGTCAACCCCGCGTCAGCATGGTTTTTTTTCAACACGCCATCCCGCTGCGCGACTATTTATATGCACCATCCGGCAATGCTTCCCCACTCCAACCTCAACCCAGCGTTAACTTTAGGTTAAAGATGTTAGAAGCAGTCTTGTTTTCGTTAAAAGTGCGTGTAAAACTTAGCGCGCTAATTAACCGGTCATCCTACCAGGGTGTTCTCTCAATGACCGGCCAGCAACGTCCCCATTAATCCATAAAAGAAAAGTGAACTATGTCGCTGCATACACCTAAAGAGATCGCCCAACTGGCGATTCAAGCTGGCGTGGCTAAAAGCCGCCTGCCTATCTCCACCTTGTTGATTCTTGGCTTTATGGCCGGTGCGTTTATCGCCACTGGCTTCCTGCTCGATCTGCATGTCATTAACCAACTGCCTGCTGAATGGGGTTCATTCGGCGTGCTACTCGGCGCTGCGGTGTTCCCGGTCGGGTTGATCATGACGGTACTGGCGGGCGGCGAGCTGCTGACCGGCAATATGATGACGATGCCCATCGCCTGGTTCGCTCGTCGCATCAGTGGCTTCAGCGTTCTGCGTAACTGGTTTTGGGTTACCCTCGCCAATTTCATTGGCAGCGTTGCGGTTGCATGGTTCTTTGGTCACATGCTGGGCATGACCGAAGGCGATTACCTGAAAAAAACCGTGGCGATTGCGCACGCAAAAGTGAATGCCGATTTCCTGCACGCCTTTATTTCCGGCGTGGGCTGCAACTGGCTGGTGTGTCTGGCGGTGTGGCTCGCCTTCGCCAGTAAAGATGTGGTAGGTAAAATTTTCGGTATGTGGTTCCCGGTGATGGCGTTCGTGGCGATTGGCTTCCAGCACGTCGTCGCAAACATGTTTATTGTTCCGGCAGCAATTTTTGCCGGGCAGATGAGCTGGGCGGAATTTGCGCCAAACGTGATCGCGGTGTTCCTCGGTAACGGCGTGGGCGGTGCAATTTTTGTTGGCCTCACCTATTTCATCGCTTTCCGTCCGGAACAACCCGCAGTGAGCCAGGCGCAATAACCTAATTTTGCCTTTTGTTGGAGAGCAGAAGGCATTTTCTGTTCAGGTTACTTTTCCCCGTTACGTTTTGTTGTAATATGTAGAACTAATGTATTTAACAGGGACAGCATCGTGAAAAAGGAATGGCTTACCCCCGAGGAGCTCGCGCAGGAAACGGGCTACAGTCGGCAAACGGTGAATAAATGGATCAAGCGTGAAAACTGGACAACCACGCCAAAGCCCGGTGTTCAGGGCGGTAAAGCGCGATTGATCCATATAGATGAGCGCGTAAAGAGCTTTGTTCAATCCACCCGCCACGCGAACGAACCGGCGGCTAATTACGGTGCACAACAAAATACGTTACCTGCGTTATTAATAAATTCTGTCCAGCAAATGACGGCAGCGGAGCAAGAGCAATTTGCGGCGTTGTTGTTGCGGGAGGGAATTCGAGGCGTACTGGAACGTCTGGGGATTCAGGAAGAATAAATAAGCCGGAAGCAGATGCTTCCGGCTTTTTCATATTATGCGTTTGCTTCGCGCTCCGCGATGAATGCCAGCGCTTTTTCGATTCGCGCAACGCTGCGGCTGCGACCAATCGCTTCCACCGTCACATCCAGCGCCGGTGACTGACCAGAACCGGTCACCGCTACACGCAGTGGCATACCGACTTTGCCCATCCCCAGCTCCAGCTCATCTGCCGCAGACTGAATTGCATGATGCACATTCTCTGCGTTCCAGTTGCTGTCGCTGATTGCAGCCAGTTTGTCGCGCACTACTTCCAGCGGCTGACGCGCGACCGGACGCAGATGCTTCTTCGCCGCGTCAGCATCAAAGGCTTCAAACTCTTCATAAAAGTAACGGCAAGATGCCGCGATCTCTACCAGGGTTTTGCAACGCTCGCCCAGCAAGGTAACCAGCTTTGCCAGCTCCGGACCGGTGCGGGTATCAATCTTCTGCTGCTCAATATGCCATTGCAGCTGCGTAGCAACGTACTCCGGCGGCAGCGTATTAATGTAGTGATGATTCAGCCACTGCAGTTTTTCAGTATTGAAAGCACTGGCCGACTTACTCACGGCATCCAGAGTGAACAGCTCTGCCATTTCCGGCACGCTGAAAATCTCCTGATCGCCATGTGACCAGCCAAGACGTACCAGATAGTTGAGCAGCGCTTCCGGCAAATAACCGTCATCACGATACTGCATCACGCCAACAGCGCCATGACGCTTGGACAACTTCTTACTGTCATCGCCGAGGATCATTGATACGTGCGCGTAGGTTGGCACTTCTGCACCGATCGCTTTCAGGATATTGATCTGGCGTGGCGTGTTGTTGATATGGTCTTCACCACGAATCACGTGAGTGATGCCCATATCCCAGTCATCCACCACCACACAGAAGTTATAGGTGGGTGAACCGTCGGTACGGCGAATGATCAGGTCATCCAGTTCCTGATTGCTGAATTCAATCGGACCACGAATCTGATCGTCAAAGATGACAGAACCGTCCTGCGGGTTGCGGAAGCGCACCACGCACGGCTCATCAGCGGCGTGATGTTCATGGCTGTCGCGGCAGCGGCCGTCATAACGCGGCTTTTCGCCTTTTTCCATCTGCTCTTCACGCAGCGCATCGAGACGTTCTTTACTGCAGTAGCATTTATAGGCCGTGCCCGCTTCCAGCATGTCGTCGATCACCGCGTTGTAGCGATCAAAACGCTTGGTCTGATAATACGGACCTTCATCCCAGTTAAGGCTCAGCCAGTTCATACCATCCATGATGGCTTCAATGGCTTCCGGTGTGGAACGCTCCAGATCGGTATCTTCGATACGCAGAACGAATTCGCCTTTGTTATGGCGAGCATAAAGCCAGGAGTAAAGAGCAGTACGAGCACCGCCTACGTGCAGATAGCCCGTTGGGCTGGGTGCGAAGCGAGTTTTGATTTTCATTCAGCATTGCCTTAAATGCGCAGGTTTCATTGTCTGGATGACAAAAAACGGGTTAACGCGAAAAAACAGTGCGCACATTCTAGCAGGTGAGGCTGATTCCTCAATGATTGTCGCGGTGGCATCCCGGTTTGCTGTGCGCTTTTCTGCTAATAAAACCAGCACATTGGCGAAAAGCACCCCACGATGATTATTTTTAAAGCGAACGCACATTTAAGTTTTAAAAACCGTTGACTCACTTTGAAGGATCCCTATAATGCGACTCCACACAGCGGGGGTGATTAGCTCAGTTGGTAGAGCATCTCCCTTACAAGGAGGGGGTCGGCGGTTCGAGCCCGTCATCACCCACCACTCTTTAGAAGGTTTAAAGATGGCCCGCAGTGAACAAGAGATAAGATATGGGTGATTAGCTCAGTTGGTAGAGCATCTCCCTTACAAGGAGGGGGTCGGCGGTTCGAGCCCGTCATCACCCACCATATCTTAGTCAGATGACACTCTTGTTAAGCAGTACCGAAGTGGGTGATTAGCTCAGTTGGTAGAGCATCTCCCTTACAAGGAGGGGGTCGGCGGTTCGAGCCCGTCATCACCCACCACTTCGGGTCGTTAGCTCAGTTGGTAGAGCAGTTGACTTTTAATCAATTGGTCGCAGGTTCGAATCCTGCACGACCCACCAATGTAGAAAGGCGCCCTAAAGGCGCCTTTTTGCTATGCGTTAAATCTGTGGTTAATGCGCTAAATCCCAACGAACCCTTTTCGCAAGTTTAACACTCCCTGCCCTCAAGCCTCCTTATACTCTAACCGATAACGATAATGGTCTATTGCAAGGAGAAAACCATGTCTATATCCAGCGTAGGTAGTGTCAGCACCGCAAGTAGCGGCGGCGGTTCTACCTCAGAAATCGCCAGCCTCTATAAACAGATTCAATCCATCACTAAGCAGCTGAAAGATCTTTCCAGCGACGATACGCTCACCGATGAGCAAAAGTCTGAACAGGAGCAGATGCTGCAATCACAGATTCAAATGATCGAAGCGCAAATCGCGCAAATTGAGCAGCAGCAAGCTGAGAAAGCGCAACAGAAACAGGAAGCACAGCAACCTGCGGCCACCAAAGCTGATGGTATTAACCGCCCAACTGATACCAATCAAATCAACGTGTACGTTTAAAACGCCGGCTTTAGCATGCGTTGTTGCGTCAGCAGGGCTGCCTGCTGGCGCACTTCCTGCCAGATCGCTTCTGCGGCGGGTGTCAGCGAGCGGTTTTTGCGCTTTATCAGCATCAGGCTGCGATTAATTTCCGGATAAAGACGCCGCACCGTGAGTTTGCGTCCTGACGGCAACGGCAAGGCCAGCGCAGGCAGAATGCTGATGCCAATTCCCGCTTCCACCATCGGATAAAGCGTAGCGGGATGACCGATTTCCTGCACCACATGCACACTCAACGCCAGCTGTTGCAGCGCGGCATCAACTAACACGCGACTGCCGGAAGCATAATCCTGTAGCACCATATTGCGTCCGGCCAGCATCGACCATTGCGCCTGTTCAATTTGCGCCAGCTCGTCATCTTCATGACACAGCAGTAAAAAAGGCTCCTGCAGAATCTCTTCGCTGTCGAAATCAGTGTCGTTGAGCGGGCCAATTACAATGCCAAAATCAACCTCCGCATTGCGTACGCTTTGCAGCACCCATTGCTGTACGCGGTCATGCAGGATGACGCGGATATCCGGATAGCGCTGCTGGCTGCTGGCCAGGCACTGCGGCATCAGATGGGCAGAAGGCGTTTGGCTGGCGGCAACACGCACCGTGCCGCTGCGCTGTTCGCCATAGCTGCGCACATCCAACACGGTGGTATTGAGGTCGTCCAGCAGACGGTTAAGCCGTGTGGCCAGCTGCTGCCCCGCCTCGGTCAGCATTACTTCCCGCGTAGTGCGATCGAGTAAGCGCACGCCCATTTCCGCTTCCAGCTCTTTAATGCTATGGCTGACCGCCGATTGACTTAAACCAATCGCTTGTCCGGCCAGACTGAAGCTGCCGTGATGCGCCACCGCGACAAAGGTGCGCAACTGACGTAAGGTGTAATTCATCAATATCTCTCATAGATTGATGCAATAAATCAATTTTATTTCTAAACCCAGCAGGCGCACAATCAGCACCATCATTTTTCTAAATTTAACCGGATTTTAACAATGGGATTTTTACGCCTCGATCCGATGATGATTAAACTCATCATTACCGTGCTGCTGGCCAGCTTTATTCCTGCCAAAGGCGTCTTTGTCGATATCTTCGAATATCTGACCACCGCCGCCATCGCCCTGCTGTTCTTTATGCATGGCGCCAAACTGTCGCGCGAGAAGATCATTGCCGGCAGCAGCCACTGGCGTTTGCACTTGTGGATTATGTGCAGCACCTTTGTGATTTTCCCGATTATTGGTTTGCTGATTGTCTGGTGGCATCCGGTTAACGTCAGCCCGGAGATTTACACCGGCTTTATCTATCTGTGTATTCTGCCAGCGACCGTGCAATCCTCAATCGCCTTCACCTCAATGGCGGGCGGCAACGTCGCCGCTGCGGTCTGTGCAGCTTCAGCCTCCAGCCTGCTCGGCGTATTTGTCTCGCCGCTGCTGGTGAATCTGGTGATGAATGTGCATAGCGAAATGCCGGGCAACGGTCTGGAGCAGATTGGCAAAATTATGCTGCAACTGCTGGTGCCGTTTGTTTTAGGACATCTGTCGCGTCGCTGGATTGGCGCGTGGGTCGAGAAGCATCGCAGCCTGATTGGTAAAACCGACCAAACCTCGATTCTGCTGGTGGTTTACTCCGCCTTCAGTGAAGCGGTGGTGAACGGCATTTGGCATCGCGTGGGCGTGGATACCTTGCTGTGGATTCTGGTTGGCAGCGTGCTGGTGCTGTTTATCGCACTGGCGATTAACCTGGCGGCATCGCGCCTGTTTGGCTTCAGCCGTGCGGACGAGATTGTGGTGCTGTTCTGTGGCTCGAAAAAGAGTCTGGCGAACGGTGTCCCGATGGCCAACATCCTGTTCCCGGCCAGTTCCGTGGGGATTATCGTGCTGCCGCTGATGATCTTCCATCAGGTGCAGTTAATGGTGTGTTCTTTCATTGCCCAGCGCTATAAAGCCGGCAATGAAAAACGGCTGGCGCAGCAGCAAGTAGAAGCGCAGAAGTCCTAAATACCACGGCCCGCAAAAGCGGGCCGTTTTGTTATTCATTGCGCTTGAGTGGTTTGATTAAACCTTCCAGCCCTTCGATCTTGATGGTCAGCGTCAGCTGCATCAATTCGCCTAACTTACCGGCCGGGAATTCATCTTTGCGAGCGAACCACAGCAAATACTCCTCCGGCACATCAATCAGCGCTCTGCCCTTGTACTTGCCGAACGGCATCACGGTATTGGCGATTTCAACCAGTTGCTGTTTATCCACATTACGCTCCGAGCAGGCGAATCATTTCCGCTTCGTCGATCACCGGAATGCCGAGCTCTTGCGCTTTCGCCAGCTTGGAACCGGCCGCTTCCCCCGCAATCAGCAAATCGGTTTTCTTCGACACGCTACCGCTCACTTTAGCGCCCAACGCTACCAGACGCTCTTTGGCATCATCGCGATTCATCTGCGACAGAGAGCCGGTCAGTACCACGGTTTTACCGGCAAATGGACTATCAATTTCTTCGACATTGACCACTTCAACCTGCGGCCAGTGCACGCCAATCTCTTCAGTAAGATCGCGAATAACGGCGCGGTTGCTCTCTTCATCCATAAAGTTACGCACATGCGTCGCCACCACTTTGCCGACATCTTGTACTTCAATCAGCGCATCGAGATCGGCGTTCATCACCTTTTCCAGCTCGCCAAAGTGATTGGCAAGGTTGGCGGCAGTGGCTTCGCCCACTTCGCGAATACCCAGCGCATAGAGGAAACGTGCCAGCGTGGTGGATTTGGCCTTTTCCAGCGCATCAACCACGTTCTGAGCCGATTTAGGGCCCATGCGATCGAGTCCGGTTAGCTTACCGGCAGTAAGGCGGAACAGATCGGCTGGCGTTAAGACGTACTCTTTCTCCACCAACTGATCGATGATCTTATCGCCCATGCCATCGACATCCATCGCACGACGCGAAACGAAGTGTTTAAGTGCTTCTTTACGCTGCGCGCCACAAATCAGGCCGCCGGTGCAGCGCGTCACAACTTCACCTTCCACGCGTTCAACGTCTGAACCGCACACCGGGCAATGACCTGGGAAGACGATTTCACGCGTCTCTGCCGGGCGCTCCGATTCCACCACGTTGACCACTTGCGGAATCACGTCACCGGCGCGGCGAATCACCACCTTGTCGCCAATGCGCAAACCCAGTCGGGCAATTTCATCGGCGTTGTGCAGCGTGGCATTACTTACCACAACCCCCGCAACCTGAACCGGCTCCAGACGCGCGACGGGCGTAATCGCGCCGGTGCGGCCCACCTGGAATTCGACATCGCGCACGAACGTCATCTGTTCCTGCGCCGGGAATTTAAAGGCTACAGCCCAGCGCGGCGCTCGCGCCACAAAGCCGAGCTGCTCCTGCAGCGCCTGCGAATCGACCTTGATAACCACGCCATCGATATCGAAGCCGAGCGACGGGCGCTCCTGCTCAACCTGACGATAAAACGCCAGCACCTCATCGGCGCTGTGTGCCAGGCGAATACGATCGGTGACTGGCAATCCCCACGCCTTAAACTGTTGCAGACGTTGCCAATGGCTGGCAGGCATTTCACCGCCTTCCAGCAGACCAAAACCGTAGCAGAAGAAGGTCAGTGGACGTTTAGCGGTGATGCGTGGATCGAGCTGGCGCAGTGAACCGGCTGCGGCGTTGCGTGGGTTAGCAAAGACTTTCGCGCCGATGCGACGCGCTTCTTCATTCAGCTTTTCAAAACCGCTTTCGGTGATAAACACTTCGCCACGCACTTCAACGCGTGCGGGGATGTTATCGCCATGCAGACGCAGCGGAATGGCGTGAATTGTGCGCACGTTCGCCGTGATGTTCTCGCCGGTGGTACCATCTCCGCGCGTCGCCGCACGCACCAGCAGGCCATCTTCATACAGCAAGCTCACGGCTAGACCATCCAGCTTGAGCTCGCAGCAGTAAGTCAATTCGTCAGTGCTTTTAAGGCGATCCTGCACGCGTTTATTAAAGGCAAGGAAGCCCGCTTCATCAAAGGTGTTGTCCAGCGATAACATCGGCACTTCATGACGCACTTGCTCAAAAGCCGCCAGCGGTGCCGCACCCACGCGTTGGGTGGGTGAATCAGGGGTGATCAAATCAGGATGTGCGCTTTCCAGCTCGCGCAGCTGAACCATCAATCGGTCATACTCTGCATCCGGAATTTCCGGCGTATCCATCACGTGGTAGAGATATTCGTGGTGACGTAACGTGGTGCGCAGCGCGGTGATCTGCTCCTGAACCGATTTCATAGTCTCTTATCCGATAAAAAACCCCCGACAGGCGGGGGTTATACTTGTTTTGACTCAGCTAGCGGCGATTAACCGATAACTTCGCGAATACGCGTTTTGTAGGTTTCCAGCTTCTGCGGCGTCATCATGCGACGCTCATCATCCAGCACCACGCCGCCTACATCATCAGCGATACGCTGCGCGGATTGCAGCATCAGCTTGAAGTTCTGATTCGCATCGCCGTACGACGGCACCATCATGAAGATCGAGACGCCAGGCGTTGAGAAATTCCCCATTTGATCCGGATCGAATGAACCCGGCTTCACCATGTTCGCCAGGCTAAACAGCACCGGACCGCTGCCGGCTGGGCTAAGATGGCGATGGAAAATGTTCATCTCACCAAACTGGAATCCGGCCTGCAGGATGCCCTGCAACAGCGCTTCACCGTTCAGTTCGCCGCCCGCATGTGCAGCGACGTGCAGCACTAATACGGCCTCTTTTTTACTGCCAGGCGCAGCAGCCGCTGGCTGTGGCGCTTCTGGTTGATGTGCAACTGGCGCTTCAGGTTCGAATTCTGGCTCTTCTGCGGCGAGGAATTCAGGTGCAGGTTGAGTCGCGGAAAGCGGTTCGTTATCCAGCAATGGATCGGCCTGAATTGGTTGTGGTGCAGGCGCTGGCGCTGGCTTCGCCACTGGCGCTTGCGGCGCAGCCGGCTTACGCACGTCTGGCTCGTTATCCAGCAGCGGATCGCCTAATAATGGGTCAGCCTGACGTGATGCCGGTTGACGTACAGGTTCAGGCGCACGCGGCGCGCTCGCTGGACGTGCAGTGAATTCAGGTTCTTCATCCGCATCACGAGGACGACGTACACGGACTTCGCCGACGCCATCATCTTCTTCGCTCAGCAGATCTTCATCGGCTTCTTCGCGCTGTTTCAGACGTTTGTGCGGGCGATCACGAAACACGGAGGAGCGCTCTTTACGGCTGGTCCACAGTCCATGAAGTAGCAGCGCTATTATGGCGATCGCGCCAACAACGATTAATATCAGACGCAAATCCTGCATCATTGTATTCTCTGTTGTTCCAATACCTTGCCACCACGGCAAACTTTATCCTCTAACTGTATTTGCCCAGCTAAACAAGTGCAAGTCTGTGCAGTATTTTCTGACAAATTAGATAGCTGCCCCACGCTTTTTTGCTGTTTTTTCGCGCAAACACTGCCTGAAGCCGATAAAAAGCCAGGTTATGATGGTCGCGCCGCTATATTTAGGAGAAAGGCTCGCTATGCCCGCAGGAAATTCGGTCTCAACATTTAATGGTGTTCACTACTTCGCTGAAGGATGGAAACTGGTGCGCCTGCCCGGCATTCGTCGCTATGTCATCATGCCGCTACTGATCAACATCGTGCTACTTGGCGGTGCCTTTATCTGGTTGTTTCAGCGCTTGGGGCAGTGGATCCCGGCTTTAATGTCACATATCCCTGACTGGCTGCAGTGGCTGAGTTATCTGCTATGGCCGCTCTCAGTGATTTCGATTGTGTTGGTATTCAGTTACTTCTTTTCGACTCTGGCAAATCTGATTGCCGCGCCCTTCTGTGGCTTGCTCGCCGAGCAGCTTGAAGGGCGATTGACCGGAACGCCATTACCAGATAGCGGTTGGGTGGGCCTGATAAAAGACATACCGCGCATCATGAAGCGAGAGTTTCAGAAGCTCGCCTACTATTTGCCGCGTGCGCTTGGTTTGCTGTTGCTGCACTTTATCCCCGGCTTTGGACAAACGGTGGCGCCCGTTCTATGGTTTTTATTCAGTGCGTGGATGTTGTCCGTGCAGTATTGCGACTACCCATTTGATAACCACAAAGTGAGTTTCCAGCAGATGCGCCAGGCGTTGCGCCAGCACAAAAGCGCAAATATGCAATTTGGTGCGCTGGTTAGCCTGTTCACCATGATCCCGATTATCAATCTGGCGATTCTGCCGGTTGCGGTATGCGGTGCAACGGCCATGTGGGTGGATCGTTATCATGCACAACATGCACGCCGCTAAAGCTTTAAATCGTCTTATGCATTTTTGCGTGAGGCTTATGGTTGTGCGCTATATAGATATGCGATTTCTTTCCTTCCGCACATCATTAGAAAAGGTATGCTCTGAGGGTTCCCAATATTTCATACAGTTAAGGACGAGCTATGAGTAAGATCTATGAAGACAACTCTCTGACAATTGGTCATACGCCGCTGGTTCGACTGAACCGCATCGGTAACGGCCGCATTCTGGCTAAGGTCGAGTCGCGCAACCCGAGCTTCAGCATCAAATGCCGTATCGGTGCCAATATGATTTGGGACGCGGAAAAACGCGGTATTTTGAAGCCGGGCGTTGAACTGGTTGAACCAACCAGCGGTAACACCGGTATTGCGCTGGCTTACGTCGCCGCAGCGCGCGGTTACAAGCTGACGCTAACCATGCCAGAAACCATGTCAATTGAGCGCCGCAAGCTGCTGAAAGCGCTGGGAGCTAACCTGGTGCTAACCGAAGGTCCTAAAGGCATGAAAGGTGCCATCGCGAAGGCGGAAGAGATTGTCGCCAGCGATCCGGACAAATATGTGCTGTTGCAGCAGTTCAGCAACCCAGCCAACCCGGAAATCCACGAAAAAACCACCGGTCCAGAAATTTGGGAAGACACCGACGGCGAAGTGGACGTGTTTATTGCGGGCGTGGGCACCGGCGGTACGCTGACAGGCGTGAGCCGCTACATCAAGAATACCAAAGGCAAGACCGAGTTGATTACCGTTGCCGTTGAGCCAACAGATTCACCGGTTATTGCTCAGGCACTGGCGGGCGAAGAGATCAAACCAGGCCCACATAAAATTCAGGGCATCGGTGCCGGCTTCATTCCTGGCAACCTTGATCTGGAATTGATCGACCGCGTAGTGGCGATCACCAATGAAGAAGCCATTAGCACCGCCCGTAAGCTGATGGAAGAAGAAGGTATTTTAGCAGGTATCTCTTCAGGTGCTGCCGTTGCTGCCGCGCTGAAGCTGCAAGAAGATGAAGCCTTCGCCAACAAGAACATCGTGGTGATTCTGCCCTCCTCCGGCGAACGTTATTTAAGTACCGCGCTGTTTGCCGATCTCTTCACAGAGAAAGAACTCCATCAGTGATGCTTAAAGTCTGAAACTGACGAAAAAAGCACCCGAATGGGTGCTTTTTTGTGGTACAGATCTCACTTTTATCACCAGACAGATTGCTTTCAGTGATGCGGCTCTGGTATTTAAGCTTCCAATTATTTCGGTGCCTGAAATTAATCTGCCTTTGAAGTGGATCAAGCTGAATCGATTTACTGATTTGGCGAAACGGCGAATCACGGCATAATGAGAAGAGTGACGCATTCGTGCAGTTTTTGATCTGTCACTGTTAATGACGTACTCATTCGAGCGCATTTTATGGTGAGCTTAAAGCCATACCAGCGCACCTACACAGGCTAAAGTTACGGCTCCAGGCTAGACTTTAGATCCATAACACCAAACCTGATAAAGTTGGGGAAATAGAATGTTCCAGCAAGAAGTTACCATTACCGCACCTAACGGCCTTCATACTCGTCCTGCAGCCCAGTTCGTCAAAGAAGCAAAGGCTTTTAAGTCAGAAATCAATGTGACCTCTAATGGCAAATCTGCCAGCGCGAAAAGCCTGTTCAAACTGCAGACTTTGGGTCTGACTCAAGGTACGGTTGTTACGCTGTCTGCTGAAGGTGAAGACGAGCAGCAAGCGGTTGAGCACCTGGTCAAGCTGATGGCTGAGCTGGAGTAACCGGCTCAGTTCGCAACTAAACCGACCCCTTTGCCCCATTGAGTGCAAATATCTTGATCGCGGACAATCTGTCCGCGTTATTGCATCTTTAGAGTACTGCTCCGCGACAGTGGCGACGCATCGGGTCAATGAGCCATCGTGATTAAAAGGTAGGGTTATGATTTCAGGCATTTTAGCATCACCGGGTATCGCTTTCGGCAACGCACTTTTGCTGAAGGAAGATGAGATCGTCATCAGCCGTAAAAAAATTACTGACGATCAGGTTGAGCAGGAAGTTCAGCGCTTCCTCGATGGACGCAGCAAAGCTGCTTCACAGCTCGAAGCCATTCGCATTAAAGCCGGTGAAACCTTCGGTGAAGAGAAAGCGGCGATCTTTGAAGGTCACATCATGCTGCTCGAAGACGAAGAGCTTGAGCAGGAAATCATCGACCTCATCAAGAAAGACCATGCTACCGCGGACGCCGCTGCTCACACCGTGATTGAAGGCCAGGCCGTTGCACTGGAAGAGCTGGATGACGAATACCTGAAAGAGCGTGCGGCTGACGTACGTGATATTGGTAAGCGTCTGCTGCAGAACATTCTCGGTCTGCACATTGTCGACCTGAGTGCGATTGCTGACGAATCTATTCTGGTGGCGAAAGATTTAACGCCGTCAGAAACCGCACAGCTGAACCTGAAAAAGGTGCTGGGCTTTATTACCGATCTGGGTGGGCGTACATCTCACACCTCGATCATGGCGCGTTCGCTTGAGCTGCCTGCGATTGTCGGCACCGGCAACGTGACTGCCACCGTGAAAAACGGTGATTTCCTGATCATTGATGGCGTGAACAACAAAATTTACGTCAATCCAACTGATGACGTGCAGGAAGAACTGAAAGCAATTCAGACTCAATATCTGTCTGAAAAGCATGAACTGGCGAAACTGAAAGATCTGCCAGCCATTACGCTGGACGGCCATCAGGTTGAAGTCTGCGCTAACATCGGTACCGTGCGCGATGTCGCCGGTGCAGAGCGCAACGGCGCGGAAGGTGTTGGCCTGTATCGTACCGAGTTCCTGTTTATGGACCGTGATTCACTGCCAACCGAAGAAGAACAATTTCAGGCGTATAAAGCCGTGGCTGAAGCCGTGGGTTCGCAGGCGGTTATCGTGCGTACCATGGACATCGGCGGCGACAAAGATCTGCCTTACATGAACCTGCCGAAAGAAGATAACCCGTTCCTCGGCTGGCGCGCGATTCGTATCGCCATGGACCGTAAAGAGATTCTGCATGCGCAGCTGCGCGCGATTCTGCGTGCATCCTCATTCGGTAAACTGCGCATCATGTTCCCAATGATCATTTCAGTAGAAGAAGTTCGCATTCTGAAAGGCGAACTGGAGCTGTTGAAAGCGCAACTGCGTGAAGAAGGCAAATCCTTTGATGAGACCATCGAAGTCGGCATCATGGTTGAAACGCCAGCATCCGCAGTGATTGCTCGCCATCTGGCGAAAGAAGTCGACTTCTTTAGTATTGGGACAAATGACCTGACGCAGTATACTCTGGCGGTCGATCGTGGTAATGATTTGATTTCACACCTCTATAACCCAATGACGCCATCTGTACTTGGCCTCATTAAGCAAGTGATCGACGCATCACATGCCGAAGGGAAATGGACCGGCATGTGTGGTGAGCTGGCTGGTGATGAACGTGCTACACTACTGTTACTGGGAATGGGGCTGGACGAATTCAGCATGAGCGCCATTTCAATCCCAAGCATCAAGAAAATCATTCGTAATACTAATTTCGAAGATGCGAAGGCATTGGCGGAGCAGGCTCTGGATCAACCAACAGCGGATGATTTGATGAATTTGGTCAACAAGTTCATTAAAGAAAAAACGCTCTGCTGATCCACGGACGCTAGCCTCAAATTACTGCTTAGGAGAAGATCATGGGTTTGTTTTCTAAACTTTTTGGCGAAAAATCAGAGAGCGCGTCAGGCACTATTGATATCGTTGCGCCTCTGTCAGGCGAAATCGTAAATATCGAAGACGTACCTGATGTGGTATTCGCTGAGAAAATCGTGGGTGACGGTATCGCAATCAAACCAACCGGCAACAAAATGGTTGCACCGGTTGATGGTACTATCGGCAAGATTTTCGAAACTAACCACGCATTTTCAATCGAGTCTGATAACGGTATCGAACTGTTTGTTCACTTCGGTATCGACACGGTTGAGCTCAAAGGTGAAGGTTTCAAACGCATCGCTGAAGAAGGCCAGAAGGTTAAGAAAGGCGACGTGGTGATCGAGTTTGATCTGGCACTGCTGGAAGAGAAAGCGAAATCCACGCTGACGCCGGTTGTAATCTCGAACATGGACGAGATTAAAGACCTGATCAAACTCTCCGGTCAGGTAACTGTGGGCGAGACTCCGGTTATCCGCATTAAAAAGTAAGCTTCGGCTGATTCGTGAGAATTGCAAAACGGCACCCAATGGGTGCCGTTTTTTGTTTCAGTCTGCCCTACTCTTGCATCTTTCAACGCGCACAATGCGGGAAGAGGTCGGGACGACGGGGCAGAGGAGTAAAGCGTCTCGCGCCAGGGAAGGCGCGAGCCGAGGCCAAGGGACGGTTTATGCCGTCTTTATGATCTGCCCCATTGTCCTGACCGACTGCACTAAGCCTTATTCCTGTTTCCAGCGCGGTAACCTTAACGTTAACTCCAGACCACCTTCCGGGCGATTTACCGCCTGAACTTCACCGTGATGCGCCAGAATCACCTTACGCACAATCGATAGCCCCAAGCCATAACCTTTGCCCATCAGTGGAGAATTCACGCGGACAAAAGGATCGAAGATGCTTGAGAGCTTTTCATCATCCACGCCCGGCCCTTGATCGCGCACGCTAATTGCCAGCCACTGATTTTCCGCCTGCAGCCGCACATTGATGTGCTGCCCTTTGTGCGAGAAACGCAGCGCATTGCGCAGCACATTCTCCACACCACGACGAATCAGTTCCGCATTGCCGTGAACGGTGTAATCCGCATTCTCATCCACCTGAAAATCGACAATCACGCCGGGAATCTGCGCTTCGTAGCGCACATCGGTCACCACCGCATGCAGCAGGCCGGTAAGGTCGAAATATTGTTCCCCAGGCATACTTTCGTGCTCAGCGCGCGAAAGCGTCAGCAGCTCGCCAATCATCTTGTCGAGGCGTCGGGCTTCCTCATCAATGCGATTGAGCGAGGATTCGACGGATTCCGGCGTCTGCCGCGCCAGGCCGGTCGCCAGCTGCAAGCGCGCCAGCGGTGAACGCAGCTCGTGGGAGATATCATGCAGCAGCTCCTCACGTGCTTTCACCAGCGTATCGAGGCGCTCAACCATCGCATCAAAATCCTGCGCAACGTTCGAGAGCTCATCATGGCGTTTACGCATCACCGGATAGAGCCGTACCGACAAATCACCGCTGGAGACGCGCGCAAAGCCCTCACGCAGCTGCCGCATTGGTCGCGTCAGGTTCCACGCCAGCAGCAGGCTAAACAGCAGCCCCAATGCGCCAGCGAAGGTAAACATCGGTTCGGGGATATTCAGGATGCGGCGCGGGCGGCCGCCGCCCATTGAGCTGTCTTCGCGCAGACCTTTAACGTCGTAACGCAGCTCGTACTGTTTGCCATCCTGCCCTTTTACCCAGCGCACAATCACATCAGGAAACGGTCCCTGAAAGGGTTCGTTGATGCTTTCTGGCGGCGCATTGTTGGGCGTCGCAGCGGGCTTTTCGTGCTGGATCACCGAGAAGAATTGCCGATCGTTCGGTTCCCAGTCGGCCATCATGTCATCAAGCGAGCTGGGACCACCGCGCTCCAGCACTGAAACCGCTGACGCCATTTGCAGATTAACGATACGCCGAATCGCCACCAGCTCTGGCGGCTCATGTCGATTACCGGAGAGCGTAAAGCCAAGCCACAACAGTTGGCTGATGATGACAAACACAATCCAGAAGCCCAGCAAAATTTTCCAGAACATGCGGCCGCGATAGCTGTGTTTCATCGAATGCGATAACCAATACTGCGCACAGTTTCAATGTTGACGCTGTCGGCGGTTAAGGCAGCCAGCTTTTGACGGATGTTGCTGATATGCACATCAACGCTACGATCGTAAGCTTCGCGCGGACGGCCAAGGCCTTTTTCCGACAGCTCATCTTTCGACACCACGCGATCCGGCGCACGCAGCAGCAAATCCAGCAAGTTAAACTCTGAAGCCGTCAGATCGAACGCTTTGCCCTGCCATTCGGTGATACGCGTGGCGGGATTGAGGCTGAGATCGCCCCAGCGTAGCAGCTCTTTCTTATCCGGCAGCGGAGTCTGATCTTCAAAGCGACGCAGCACGGCGCGCAGACGGGCCACCAGTTCACGCGGATAGCACGGTTTCGGCATGTAATCATCCGCACCCATTTCCAGGCCGATCACCCGATCAATATTGTCGCCTTTCGCCGTCAGCATAATTACCGGTAATCGGCTGTTCTGCCGCACCTGGCGCAGCACATCGATGCCGCTCATATCAGGCAGCATGATGTCGAGAATCATTGCGGTATAGTTGCCCGATAACGCGCCCTCCACACCGGCGCTACCGGTTAAAACCAGTTGTGTTTCAAAACCTTCAGCAATCAGGTATTGGCTCAACATGGTGCCAAGTTCTACATCATCATCAACCAGCAGAATTTTCATCGTTATCTCTCGTGTAAATTGCCGCTATTTTGTCCTGAGTCCACAACGAACGCAGCCGGTTTTACGCGATCCTTACGTTGCTTACGTCAGACGATTATTACGAAGACTATAGACAAAAATGGCCTGGACGTACCATCACAGTACGCGCAGGCCAAATCATCGGTGGGAAATTGGGATCAGTGGAAAACGCCGGTTGAGAGATAGCGGTCGCCGCGATCGCACACAATCGCCACCACCACGCTGCCAGGCTGCGCCGTGGCGATACGCAATGCGCCGGCCACCGCGCCGCCAGAGCTGACGCCACAGAAAATCCCTTCACGCTGCGCCAGCGCGCGCATGGTCTCTTCCGCCTCGCGCTGCGCCATATCTATTACCTCATCCACTAACTCCGGACGGAAAATGCCAGGCAAATAGGCTTCAGGCCAGCGACGTATACCGGGAATGCTGCTGCCCTCTTGTGGCTGCAGGCCAATTATCTGCACCGCTGGCGCGAACTCTTTAAGGTAACGCCCAACGCCGGTAATGGTGCCGGTGGTGCCCATGCTGGAGACAAAATGCGTCATGCGGCCAGCGCTTTGCTGCCAGATTTCCGGGCCCGTGGTGAGATAGTGGCCCAGCGGATTATCGGGATTGTTGAACTGATCCAGCACGCGTCCTTCGCCGCGATCGGCCATCGCCTGCGCCAAATCGCGTGCCCCTTCCATGCCCTGCTCGCGCGATACCAGCAGCAATTCAGCGCCGTAGGCGCGCATCGCATCCTGGCGCTCCTGGCTCATGTTATCGGGCATCAACAGGCGCAGCTTGTAGCCCTTCATCGCGGCGATCATCGCCAGCGCAATGCCGGTATTGCCGCTGGTGGCTTCAATTAAGGTATCGCCCGGTTTGATGTCACCGCGCAACTCCGCCTGATGAATCATCGACCAGGCCGCACGGTCTTTGACGGAACCGGCTGGATTGTTGCCTTCCAGCTTTAGCCAGATCTCGCTGCCGTTATCAGGCGTCAGGCGCTGCAACTTTATCAACGGCGTATTGCCGATGGTATTTTCCAGTGTGGTCACGGTTTAATTCCAGACGAAAGAGGGGCAAATAAAACTGGCGGGAAAGTCCCGCCCGAAGGAGTGTCAAAAATATCAGGCGCTCTCGGCAAAGGCAACCGGGCGCAGCGGCGTAGTGCCATGGTAAATTCGCGCCTGTTGCAGGCCAACGAACAGGCGTTCACCACGCACCGGCGCATGGTGATCGCCGTCGAACACCACGGAGAACACCTCGCCCTGCCAGCCGCTCGGCTGAACAACCAACTGCCAGAAGTGGCCGCGCGGGCTGATCTCCAGCACCTGCACTGGCAAAGGCGTTTCCAGGCTGCTCTGGCGTGAAATATCGATTTCCCACGGACGCAGGAACAGTTCAACTTCGCCCTGATGCGCAGGCGTGTAGCCCAGCGGCCAGCGATGCGCGGCCACATGGAACTGAGAGCCATGTACTTCGCCTGTAAAGCGATTCACTTCGCCAAGGAATTCCAGCACAAAGCGCGTCGATGGATCGCGCCATACGTCATCTGGCGTGCCAACCTGTTCGATGTTGCCCTGGCTCATCACCACCACGGTGTCCGCCACTTCCATCGCTTCTTCCTGGTCGTGGGTCACGAACACGCTGGTGAATTTCAACTCTTCATGCAACTGACGCAGCCAGCGACGCAACTCTTTACGCACCTGCGCATCCAACGCGCCAAACGGCTCATCCAGCAGCAGGATTTGCGGTTCTACCGCCAGTGCACGCGCCAGCGCTACACGCTGCTTCTGTCCACCCGACAACTGCGCCGGGAAGCGGTTGCCCAGATGGGAAAGTTGTACCATCTCAAGCAGACGCGTAACGCGCTGTTTGATCTCAGCAGCACCTGGACGTTCGCGACGTGGCAGAACGGTAAGGCCAAAGGCGATATTGTCGAACACCGTCATGTGGCGGAACAGCGCGTAGTGCTGGAACACAAAGCCCACCTGACGATCGCGCGCATGGATGCGGCTGACGTCTTTGCCATTGAAATGGATCTGTCCGCTATTCTGATGTTCCAGCCCAGCGATGATACGGAGCAGCGTGGTTTTACCGGAACCGGATGGCCCCAGCAGCCCCACCATCTTGCCGGAAGGAATATCCAGAGAGATGTCGTTAAGAACCGACGTGCGGTCAAACGATTTGTTGATTTGTTTAATCTCAATGCTCATGATTTTCCTCCTGTAGGCGCTTCTGCTGATGCTCTAATCGCCACTGCACCACGCTTTTCAGAAACAGCGTTACGATTGCCATCAGGGTCAGCAGCGCGGCGGCAGTAAAGGCGCCCACGGTGTTGTAATCCTGATGCAGTAATTCAACCTGAAGCGGCAAGGTATAGGTTTCGCCGCGAATCGATCCCGAAACCACCGAGACCGCACCAAATTCGCCAATCGCACGTGCGTTGGTTAGCACCACGCCGTACATCAGCGCCCAGCGGATATTCGGCAGCGTCACGCGGCGGAACATCTGCCAGCCGGATGCGCCGAGCAGCACCGCCGCTTCATCTTCGTGACTGCCCTGGCTCAGCATCACCGGCACCAACTCACGCACCACAAAAGGACAGGTAACGAAGATGGTGGCCAGCACCATGCCCGGCCAGGAGAACATAATCTGAATATTATGCGCATCCAGCCAGCCACCGGCAGGACCGTTGACGCCCCAGAACAGCAGATACATCAACCCGGCAACCACCGGCGACACCGCAAACGGGATATCAAACAGCGTCAACAGCAGCTGGCGGCCGGGAAAGGTGAAGCGCGTCACCAGCCACGCCAGCAGCGTACCGAACACCATGTTGACCGGCACGGTAATCAGCGCCACTAAAAGGGTCAGCCAGATGGCGTGCAGCATGTCGCCATCTTTCAGGTTACTCAGCGAGGCAACCAAACCCTGGTTAAGCGCTTCCCAGAAGATGGAAACCATCGGCACCACCAGCAGCAGGATGGAAACTAGCGCACCGATGCCAATCAGCAGCCACTTGCCCCAGTTAATTGGCTGGCGGTCGGCGTGATTGATGTGTGAAATCTCCGCCATCAGTGGCCTCCTAAGCGACGGCCGAAGCGGCTCTGCAAGGTGTTAATCGCGAACAGCAGCAGCAAAGAAGCCGCCATGATCACCGAGGCGATGGCACTCGCCGCCGGATAATCAAACTCCTGCAGACGCACGAAAATCATCAGCGAGGTCACTTCCGTTTTCCAGGCGATGTTGCCGGCGATAAAGATTACCGCGCCAAACTCACCGATGCTGCGGGTAAACGACAGCGCAGTGCCGGCCAGCAATGCCGGCGCCACTTCTGGCAGCACCACGCGACGGAAGCTCTGCCAGCGCGTTGCGCCCAGCGTTTCCGCGGCTTCTTCATATTCCGGACCTAACTCTTCCAGCACCGGCTGCACGGTACGCACCACAAACGGAATGCTGGTAAAGGCCATCGCCACAGCGATGCCGAGCCAGGTGTAAGAGACTTTAATATCAAAATGCGCCAGCCACTGACCGTACCAGCCGTTGACCGAAAACAGACCCGCCAGCGTTAAACCTGCCACCGCAGTCGGCAGCGCAAACGGCAGATCCATCAAACCATCCAGCAGCGTGCGGCCGGGGAAGCGATAACGCGTCAAAATCCACGCCATCAGCATGCCGAATACGGCGTTGAACAGCGAGGCCACGCCCGCCGCCAGAATCGTCACTTTATACGCGGCGATCAGCTGTGGATGGCTAATCACCGCCCAGTATTGCGCCAGCGTCATCTGCGACAGCTGCATCAGCAGCGCGCTGATCGGCAGCAGCAGAATCAGACAGGTGAAGAGTAAGCTGGTGCCGAGGCTCAATCCAAAGCCCGGCAAAACACGTTTTTGAGCGAGCGCGAACATTAACCGCGCCCCGCTGCCAGTAATTTGTCCAGCTCGCCATCATTGGCAAAATGGACTTTCATCACGTTATCCCAGCCGCCAAAGGCGTCTTTGACGTTGAACAGTTCAGTTTGTGGGAAGCGATCTTTCTGCTCCGCCATCAGCTGCGGGTTATTCACGCGATAGTAGTAAGTGGTGATGATTTTCTGTGCTTCGGGCGTGTAGAGATAATTCAGATAAGCTTTGGCCGCGTCTGCGGTGCCGTTGTGCTCGACATTTTTGTCGACCCACGCCACCGGGAACTCCGCCAGAATATTGGTTTTTGGCACGATCACTTCGTAGTCGTCTTTGCCGTACTGATTACGGATGTTATTCACTTCCGATTCAAAGCTGATCAGCACATCGCCCAGACCGCGCTCGGCAAAGGTGGTGGTCGCACCGCGACCGCCGGTATCAAACACTTCCACGTTCTTGAGGAACTTCGCCATAAAGGCTTCAGTTTTGGCTTTATCTTTGCCATCCGCCTGATCGGCAGCGCCCCACGCGGCGAGATAAGTGTAACGGCCGTTACCCGAGGTTTTTGGGTTAGGGAAAATCAGCTTCACGTTATCGCGCGCCAGATCGGCCCAGCTGTGAATCTGCTTTGGGTTACCTTTACGCACCAGAAACGCCATGGTGGAGTAAAACGGTGAGCTGCTGTTTGGCAGACGTTGTTGCCAGTCAGCGGGAATCAGTTGGCCTTTGTCGTGCAGCACCTGCACATCGGTCACCTGATTGTAGGTCACCACATCGGCGCGCAGCCCTTGCAGAATCGCCAGCGCCTGCTTAGAAGAACCGGCGTGCGACTGCTTGATGGTCAGCTTGTCATTAGGATGGGCAGCGTCCCACTGTTTTTCAAAGGGTGCATTCAGGGCAACGAACAGTTCGCGCGAAACGTCGTAAGAGCTATTCAGCAACTCGGTCGCTTGCGCCGCACCGGCTAAAGCACACGACAGCGCGATACCGCCAAGCCATTTTTTCGAAATCGGAAGTGTCATGCTGCACCCTGAAAGACGACAGTTAAGCCAATGCCATTAGATGCTGTCAGTGTATTTATAACTCAGGGGAAAGCTGTAACGGTTTTATATATCGTTTAGGGATTTCAAAGTCTAAAAAGGCATAAGACGGCGGGAGAGTTTATGCGGCGAATGGAAATGTAAATCGGCATTAAGCGATTCATTGCGCAATAAATGGCGCCGCGACAAATAAGGGCTGATATCCGTAGCGGCGCGATGAATCGCGCCAGGTTGACCTTAATACATAGAGGTTACAGCGCTTGCAAAGCATCTAGCGACGGCGCAAAAAAGTAGCTGCCGCTAACCGGTTTGGTGAAGCGCAGCATGGCGTCCATCTTGCCGTCGCGCTCGCCGAACATGCTCAGCAATTGCTGCTCAATATTATAGAGACGATGACAGTAAGAGATGAAGTACAGCCCATGCGTGCCACTGGCGCTGCCGTATGGCAGGCTTTGGCGCAGAATTTTCAGCCCTTTCCCCTCTTCTTTCAGATCGACACGGCTGAGATGCGATGTCGCAGGACGCTGATCGCCCGGCAACTCTTCATCCGTCTCTTTAGTACGGCCAATAATCGCTTCCTGTTTCTCCACCGCCATGCGGTTCCACAGCTTAAGGTTGTGCTCCCAGCGCTGGGTAAACACATAGCTGCCGCCCGCATCCGCGCCTGCGCTGATAATCGCTACCTCCTTGCGCGCTTCGCCCTGCGGATTTTCCGTGCCATCGACGAAGCCCGATAGATCGCGATCTTCAATCCAGCGGAAACCGTGCGTCTCTTCTTCGATATTGACCGCAGCGGCAAAGGCGCTAAGTGCCGCCTGAGCCAGCGCGAAGTTCACGTCGTGTCGTTGAGATTGAATATGGATCAGCAAATCGCGCTGCGTGGCAGGCGCAATGCCATTACCAAGCGCGGCGAAAGCTTTGAGTTCAGGTGCAGAAGCGTTGCCTTGCAGATCGCGCCACAGCGCATCACCAAAGGCGATCACCGCGCCCAATCCGGCATCACTGAATTGCGTCTGCAGCGCTTCAAGCTGCTGTAAGAAGAATTTGCTGCCCTGGCGCAGCGCGTCAAGATCGCCCGTGACGCGGGCTTCGAGCCAAATGGCGAAACGGCGGTGCTCCAACAGGATCCCGCTCTGAAACTGAGACATTGCTATGCTCTCCGGCATGAAGGTTAGACGACATTTTTCGCCCGCATCATACCGGAAAGCCACACTCTTTGAGCGGGTTTTTAAGCAAGTTTTATCTGGTTTAACGCTGCCAGACAATCTTGCTGATTTTCCAGCTTTTCAGGGTATCGTCCGACGGCATCAAGCCTTCCGGACCATGCCATTCACCGCTGTAAATGTAGGAGATGTGCTGGCTGCCCGGCGCACGGCACTCAACATCGCGTGCATCAAGACCGGTGACCATTTTGCAGTTATTAAAGGCTTTGCTGAACTTGTCGCTGAACAGATCGCCGATCTTGCTGCCATCCGCCGCTTTGGCATCGGCATCCTGCACTTCAATGCGCTCCACGCTGCTGCTGCCATTAATCACCAATTTAACGTTGTCGCCATCCAGCGCCTGCCAGAAATCCACCACCTGACCATTCTGCGTGCGCATGCCCTGACGCAGTTTGTAATCGCCGTTCAGCGCTTTATGGATGGCGTCTTCCGACATTGAGGTGGTGCTCGTCAGGCCCGCAACGCCTTGCTCGGTGACCTCCAGCGATCCACCAAACCAGCCGAGTGGATTGAGCGCCGACCAGTGATAGCTAAGCGGATTGTACCAATGGCTTTCGCTATCGCTCGCGCTGCCAGAGGAACCCGAACTGGCGCAGCCGGCCAGAACCATGCTGCTAACCAGCAGTGCGTGACGAACAACTTTCATGAAAACTCCTTGATCTGCTAAGCCGATTGGCGTGCCTGTTGGAGTCGCAAACCGGCAAAAAGTTTATTCGACCTGCTGATGTTCCGGCAGAAAGCAGTCACGCAAGCGAGGTTGCGTTTGCAGCCAGAACAACGCCAGCAGGTCAAACAGCGTCAATAACAGCGGCAGCGGCGAGTCGGGAAAGGCGCCTTGCAGCAGGCTGGAACCTTGCCACAGCAGGCTGATAAGTAGCGATACGCTCAATACATGACGCCAGCTTTGCCACAGGCGCGGCCAGCGCTGGCGATAGCCGGTCAGCAATAAGCCGATAGCCGCCGGAATGCCTAACGCCAGCCCCAGCCAGAAGCTTTGGCGGTCGGGATAGAACAGCGCCAGCAAATCATTGCCCTGCTGGCGTGATGCGCCCGCCATCACCAGCAGCAGCCAGGTGCGCGCCTGCAATAACAGGATCAGCCAGAAAAGAAACGGCAGCCGCAGCTGCCCTTTCGCATCGTACTCTTCGGGGAGGTATTTCAAACCGACTCTCAATACTCGCGATCTTCAATCAAACGCTTGCCCAGCAGCAGCGAGTCCACCGGCTCGTATTCGAGCTTTTCGTAAAACGCCACCACCTGATCGTTCTCTTCGCGCACCATCAAATTGATTTTTGGGCAACCGCGCGCAATCAGCTTTTTCTCAAGACGGTTCATCAACGCATTGGCAAAGCCACGGCCCTGATAATCAGGATGCACCGCCAGATAGTAGACGGAGCCGCGATGGCCGTCGTAGCCGCCCATCACCGTACCGACCACTTCGCCACCGACTTCCGCGACCAGAAACAGTTCCGCGTCGTGGTTCATTTTGCGTTCAATGTCCAGCTCCGGATCGTTCCATGGGCGTAACAAATCGCAACGCTCCCAGAGCGTGATCACTTCTTCAAAATCTTCCTGGCGGAAAGAACGGATTTCCATCGACGTTACCCTGCTGTTAGGCACAATTCGCTGATTATCACGCATTCTTTGCCAGGCGCAACCCTCACGCGTGACAACGGAGCAAAAAAAGCGCGACATCGCTGTTAGTCTGTTGCAATAGAAAGTAAACACTTGAAATAGTTGCGAGGTCGCCGCCTGGCAATTGTTACGCTATAACACGGGGCAGGATTTACCTGCCATGGACCCGTAAATGAAGAAGATTTCACTGCTTAAGCGCCTTACCAATCGTCGCCAACTGATACTTTCCGGTTTAGCGCTGGCGGTGTTATCACCGCGTGCGGTGCAGGCCAAAGAACAGAACAGCGATTTGCGCGTCAGTCCGCGTCATACGCCACCGAAACCTGCCAGCAACGGCAAACGCATCGTGATGATCGATCCCGGCCACGGCGGCATCGATTCCGGCGCCGTCGGCGAAGAGGGTTCTGAAGAGAAACACATTGTGCTGGCGATCGCCAATACCGTGAAGACGCTGCTGCAATCGCATCCGCACATCGAAGTGCGCCTGACGCGTGACAGCGACCACTTTATTCCGCTCTATCAGCGCGTCGAAATCGCCCACCAGCACGGCGCTAACCTGTTTATGTCGATTCACGCCGATGGCTACACCAGCCCGGATGCTAACGGCGCATCGGTTTTTGCCCTTTCCAATCGCGGTGCCAGCAGCGCGATGGCGCGATACCTTTCGCAGCGTGAAAACGATGCCGACAAAGTAGGCGGCGCTGAGGTGCAGGATAAAGATCATTACCTCAACCAGATTCTGTTCGATCTGGTGCAGACCGATACCATTCGCAACAGCCTGACGCTGGGTAAACACGTCCTCGATCAGATTCGCCCGGTGCATCATCTGCACAGCCAGCACACCGAACAGGCTGCATTTGCGGTGCTGAAATCGCCGTCGATTCCTTCGGTGCTGGTGGAAACCTCCTTCATTACCAATCCGCGTGAAGAGCAGCTGCTTGGCACGCAGGCGTTCCGCCAGAAAATTGCCAGCGCCATTGCCGACGGCATCACCCGCTACTTCGATGAGGTCGATCGTCGCGAAGCATAGTCTTTATCCTGTGGTAGAATCGCGGCACATTTCCGGAACGAGTAACTGATGAGCAATCCCGATATTTCCCGCGTCAAAGCCTTTTTGCTGGCGCTGCAAGATGATATTTGCGCCCAATTAGCGGCGGAAGATGGCAAGGCGAGCTTTGCCGAAGATGAGTGGCAACGTCCCGGCGGCGGCGGCGGACGCAGTCGCGTATTGCGTTATGGCGCGGTGTTTGAACAAGCCGGCGTTAACTTCTCGCACGTGCATGGCGATCAAATGCCCGCGTCCGCCACCGCGCATCGTCCTGAACTGGCAGGGCGCAGCTTTGAAGCGATGGGCGTATCGCTGGTGGTGCATCCATCCAATCCTTATGTGCCCACCAGCCACGCCAACGTGCGCTTCTTTATTGCGGAAAAACCGGGCGCCGATCCGGTGTGGTGGTTTGGTGGCGGTTTCGATCTTACGCCCTATTACGGCTTCGAAGAGGATGCGCTGCACTGGCATCAAACCGCGCACGACCTATGCCAGCCGTTTGGTGAGGAGGTTTATCCGCGCTACAAAAAGTGGTGCGACGATTACTTCTACCTTAAGCATCGCGACGAGCAGCGCGGTATCGGCGGTCTGTTTTATGACGACCTGAACACGCCCGATTTCGATTACTGCTTCGATTTTATGCAGGCAGTCGGCAACGGTTTTGCCAACGCCTACCTGCCGATTGTGGCCAGGCGCAAAGCGCTGCCGTGGGGCGACCGCGAGCGCCAGTTCCAGCTCTATCGTCGTGGTCGCTACGTCGAGTTCAATCTGGTGTGGGATCGCGGCACGCTGTTTGGCCTGCAAACTGGCGGCCGCACCGAATCCATTTTGATGTCGATGCCACCGCTGGTGCGCTGGGAATACGATTATCAGCCAGAAGCCGATTCCCCCGAAGCCGCCTTGTACCGTGATTTCCTGCCAGTCAAAGATTGGTTGAAGCGACATAATTAACCAACCGCACACCCCGTAGCGGCGCGATTTATCGCGCAATGAATTGCGCCGCGAAAAGGTGTGCAGAATTTCATTGCGGCGCAACACATTCGCCAATCAAGTCGTTACAACGGCTCGGTCTGCGCCTCCACCACCGCTAACGCCACCATATTCACGATGCGCCGCACCGAGGCGATACGCGTCAACACATGTACCGGCTTGCTGATCCCCATCAACACCGGTCCCACCGTGACACCTTCGGAGCAGGAGACGCGCAGCAGGTTATAGCTGATACGCGCCGCTTCGACGTTCGGCATAATCAGCAAATTCGCGGTGCCTTTCAGCGGGCTGTCCGGCATCAGTTCACGGCGAATGCTCTCGACCAGCGCCGCATCACCGTGCATTTCGCCGTCAATCTCCAGGTCCGGGGCGCGTTGCTGAATCAACGCGAGTACGTCACGCATTTTGCGCGCGCCCGGCGCATTTGAGGTGCCAAAGCTGGAGTGCGACAGCAGCGCCACGCGCGGTTCAATGCCGAAGCGTCGCACCGTTTCCGCCGCCAGCAGCGTGATATCCGCCAGTTGTTCTGCGCTGGGATCTTCATTAACGTAGGTGTCAGCTATAAAGGTATTGCCGCTCGGCAATAGCAACGCATTCATCGCGCCCGCCACCTTCACGTCCTCTCGCAGCCCGAACACTTTCTCCACCACATCATAATGTTCCTGATAATCGCCGATGGTGCCGCAGATCAGCGCATCGGCCTCACCGCGATGCACCATGATCGCGCCAATCAGCGTGGGATTGCCGATCACCGCGCGCTGGGCAGTTTCCGGCGTCACGCCGCGCCGTTTCATGATCTGGTAATACTCATTCCAGTACTCTTTGAAACGTGGATCGGACTCGTTATTGACGATCTCAAAATCTTTGCCGGCCTCGATTTTTAAACCCTGCTTTTGCAGACGCATAGCGATGACATTCGGCCGGCCAATCAGAATCGGCTTCGCCAGCCCTAACGTCACCAGCTCCTGCGTGGCGTGCAGCACGCGCACCTCTTCGCCTTCTGCCAGCACCACGCGTTTGGGATCTCTACGCGCCTGCGAAAAGATCGGCTTCATAAACAGGTTGGTTTTATAGACGAACTCGGTGAGCTGCTCACGATAAGCATCAAAGTCCTCAATCGGTCGCGTGGCGACGCCCGATTCCATCGCCGCTTTCGCCACCGCGGGCGCGATCTGCACGATTAAACGCGGATCAAACGGTTTGGGGATCAGGTAATCCGGGCCGAAACTCAGATCCTGATCGTCATATGCCGACGCCACCACATCGCTCTGTTCCGCCTGCGCCAGCGCCGCAATCGCGTGCACCGCCGCCAGCTTCATCTCTTCATTGATCGCGGTGGCACCCACGTCCAGCGCGCCACGGAAGATAAACGGGAAGCACAACACGTTGTTCACCTGATTGGGGAAATCAGAGCGCCCGGTGCAGATAATCGCGTCGGGCCGCACCTGTTTGGCCAGCGGCGGCATGATTTCCGGCTCGGGATTGGCCAGCGCCAGAATCAGCGGATCCTGCGCCATCTTCTGCACCATCTCCGGCGTCAGCGCTTTGGGGCCGGAACAGCCAAGGAAAATATCCGCGCCGCCAATCACCTCATCCAGCGTGCGTGCGCCGCTGTCGGCCACCGCATAGGCGGCTTTAGTCGGCGTCATATTCGGCTCGCGATCGCGATAGATCACCCCTTTGGAATCGCACACCACAATGTTGTGCTGCTGCATGCCGAGCGCCACCAGCAGATTCAGGCAGGCAATCGCCGAAGCACCTGCGCCGGAAACCACCAGCCGCACCTCGCTGATGGCTTTTTTAACGATGGTTAAGCCGTTGAGCACCGCCGCGGTACAGATGATCGCCGTGCCGTGCTGATCGTCGTGGAATACCGGGATCTGCATGCGCTCACGCAGCTGTTGCTCAATATAGAAACACTCGGGCGCTTTGATATCTTCCAGATTGATGCCACCAAAAGTGGGTTCCAGCGCGGCAATCACCTCAATCAACTTATCGGGATCGCGCTCATCGATTTCGATATCAAACACGTCAATGCCGGCGAACTTTTTAAACAGCACGCCCTTGCCCTCCATCACCGGCTTACTCGCCAGCGCGCCAATGTTACCCAGCCCCAGCACCGCGGTGCCGTTGGAGATCACCGCCACCAGATTGCCACGCGCGGTGTATTTGCGCGCCGCCAGCGGATCGGCGGCAATTTCCAGACAAGGCGCAGCGACGCCGGGCGAATAGGCCAGCGCCAGATCGCGCTGCGTGGCTAACGGTTTGGTGGGTGAAACCTGAATTTTTCCGGGCGTGGGAAATTGATGAAAATCGAGCGCGCTTTGCTTGAGTTGATCGTCCATTGGGCATCCTTTGGCATCGCTAAATAGGCATTCAGTATAGGAATGTGCGGCACAAAAGAGGGTGAAGGCGCTCAAAGAACGCACAGACTGAAAGGCACGGATTGCCACCGCTTCGCCTGCGGGATCGGCACAGCCTGCTATCCTTATTGATGGCAAAAAGCGTAGCTGAACCGTTTAGGCCAGTCCTCCTTTCACTATCGCACCTCTTAAGCGCCACGACGCCACAATCAGAGAAAACGCATTTTCTTCGTGTAACGTCTGTAGCACTGTGTTGGACCAATACTTAACAGGAATGGGTGCAACACCTTTGCCCACATTATTGCTAATCAAGGAGTTAAGTGATGAACCAGCTAGATGCATTGAAACAATACACCACCGTGGTGGCGGACAGCGGCGATATCGAATCCATTCGCCATTACAATCCAGAAGACGCGACCACCAACCCCTCATTGATTCTGAAAGCCGCCGGTCTTGAGGGTTATAAACATCTGATTGATGACGCCATCGACTACGCGAAAAAACAGGGCGGCAGCAAAGAGACGCAAATCATCAACGCCAGCGACAAAGTGGCGATCAACCTCGGTATGGAAATTCTGAAAAGCATACCGGGCCGTGTTTCGACCGAAGTGGATGCGCGCCTCTCCTTCGATCGTGGCATGTGTGTCACCAAAGCCGAGAAGCTGGTGCGTCTGTACGAAGAGCACGGCATCGACCGCTCACGCATTCTGATTAAACTGGCATCAACCTGGGAAGGCATCAAAGCCGCCGAGGAGCTGGAGAAAAACGGCATTCAGTGCAACCTGACGCTGCTGTTCTCCTTTGCTCAGGCGCGTGCCTGTGCCGAAGCCGGTGTGTTCCTGATTTCGCCGTTTGTTGGCCGTATTTACGACTGGTACAACACCCGCAAACCGATGGATCCGTATGTGGTCGATGAGGATCCGGGCGTGAAATCTGTGCGCCGTATCTACGATTACTACAAGAAGCACCGTTATAGCACCGTCATCATGGGTGCCAGCTTCCGTAAAGTGGAACAGATTCAGGCGCTGGCCGGCTGTGACCGTTTGACCATTTCCCCTAACCTGCTGGAAGAGCTGGCCAACAGCGACGCGCCGCTGGAGCGTAAGCTGGAGCCATCAACCGAAGGTTTCCATCAGCCGGCTTCACTGTCTGAAGCGGAATTCCGCTGGGAACACAATCAGGATCCGATGGCGGTAGAAAAACTGTCAGACGGCATCCGTCAGTTCGCCGTCGACCAGCAGAAGCTGGAAGACGTGCTCTCTTCTCGTCTGTAATCCGCACTCACTCTTATGGCGGATGGGCATTGGCTCATCCGCTATCGCCAAATCACAAGGGAGAACCTTATGTCTTCACGCAGAGAGTTGGCTAACGCAATTCGTGCACTCAGCATGGATGCGGTACAAAAAGCAAATTCCGGGCACCCAGGTATGCCGATGGGCATGGCAGATATCGCCGAAGTGTTATGGCGCGATGTGTTGAAACACAATCCCAACAATCCGGCGTGGGCCGATCGTGACCGCTTTATTCTTTCCAACGGTCACGGCTCGATGCTGCTCTACAGCCTGCTGCATCTCACCGGCTACGACCTGCCGATGGAAGAGTTGAAAAACTTCCGTCAGCTGCACTCAAAAACGCCGGGACACCCTGAACTCGGCTACACGCCTGGCGTGGAAACCACCACCGGTCCGCTCGGCCAGGGCCTGGCCAATGCGGTCGGTTTAGCGATTGCCGAACGCACGCTGGCGGCGCAGTTTAACCGTCCCGGCCACGACATCGTTGATCATCACACCTACGTGTTTATGGGCGATGGTTGTTTGATGGAAGGCATCTCGCACGAAGTGAGCTCGCTGGCCGGTACGCTCGGCCTCGGCAAACTGATTGGCTTCTACGATCACAACGGCATCTCCATCGATGGTGAAACCGAAGGCTGGTTCACCGACGACACGCACAAACGTTTCGAAGCCTACAACTGGCACGTCGTGGGTAGCGCAGAAGGTATCGACGGCCACGATTCGGCAGCGATCGCTGCGGCGATTAAAGAGGCACAAAGCGTCACCGATAAGCCGTCACTGATTATCTGTCGCACCACTATCGGTTTCGGTTCGCCGAACAAAGCCGGTAAAGAGGAGTCGCACGGCGCGGCGCTGGGCGAAGAAGAAGTAGCGTTGACGCGGCAGAAATTGGGCTGGCACTATCCGCCGTTTGAGATCCCGAAAGAGATTTATCAGCAGTGGGATGCCAAAGAAGCGGGCGCGCAGCGCGAGAAATCCTGGGATGATAAGTTTGCCGCTTATAAAGAGGCACACCCCGAGTTGGCGCAGGAGTTTACCCGTCGTCTGAGCGGTGAAATGCCGGCTAACTGGAGTAGCGAAGTGCAGAAGTTTGTTGAAGAGCTGCAGGCTAATCCACAGAAAATCGCCAGCCGTAAAGCCTCACAAAATACGCTGGAAGTGTTTGGCAAGCTGCTGCCGGAATTCCTCGGCGGCTCAGCGGATCTGGCACCCAGTAACCTCACCATCTGGTCGGGCTCAAAATCGATCAAAGAGGATACTGCCGGTAACTACATTCACTACGGCGTACGTGAATTTGGTATGACGGCGATCGGCAACGGCATCGCGCATCACGGCGGCTTCGTGCCATACACCGCTACCTTCCTGATGTTCGTCGAGTACGCGCGTAATGCGGTGCGCATGGCGGCGCTGATGAAGGCGCGTCAGGTGCTGGTCTATACGCATGACTCCATCGGCCTCGGCGAAGATGGTCCGACACACCAGCCAGTTGAGCAGATTGCCAGCCTGCGCGTTACGCCAAACATGAGTGTGTGGCGTCCGTGCGATCAGGTGGAAACCGCCGTGGCGTGGCAAGCCGCCGTTGAGCGCCATCATGGGCCAACCGCGCTGATCCTATCGCGTCAGAACCTGCTGCAGCCAGAGCGTAGCAAAGAGCAGGTGGCGAATATTGCACGCGGTGGCTATGTGCTGCAGGACAGCAACGGCACGCCGGATGCGATCATCATCGCCACCGGTTCGGAGATTGAAATCGCGCTGGGCGCGGCGGATAAACTCACCGCTGCTGGCCACAAGATTCGCGTGGTTTCGCTGCCGAGCACCGACGTGTTTGATAAGCAGGACGTCGCGTATCGCGAATCGGTGCTGCCATCCGGCGTGAAAGCGCGCGTGGCGGTCGAAGCCGGTATTGCTGATTACTGGTACAAGTATGTTGGTCTGGATGGCGCGATTGTCGGTATGACCACCTTTGGTGAGTCAGCCCCCGCCGGCAAACTGTTCCCGGAATTCGGTTTCACCGTCGAGAACATCGTCAGCCACACTGAAGCTTTACTCAAGCCGCACTAATCGATCTGGCCCTGCGTCTTTTTGGCGTAAGGGCCATTTTTTGATCACAGCCTGAAACAGAAAAAAATCCGCCCTGCCCCCTTCACGCCTCGCGCAAACTGATTACTATAAGCTTTCCTCCGATTCTTATAGCGGACGCTTTCCCGTTGAAAAAACGTACTCCTTTTTTACTGGCCTTAATGGTTACAGTGCTTCCATTAAAAAGCATGGCGCAGTCGTCGCCCGATCCGCTGTTGGCATCGCAAATTGTTGATCGCTACGCCGAGCACATTTTCTATGGCAGCGGCGCAACCGGCATGGCGCTGGTGGCGATTGATGGCAATCAGCGGGTTTTCGCCAGCTTTGGTGATACGCGCCCCGGCAACAACGTGCGTCCGCAGCCCGATTCGGTGATTCGTATTGCCTCGCTCAGCAAGCTGATGACCAGCGAAGTGATGGTGAAGATGGCCGAACGCGGTCAACTGCGTCTTGACGATCCGCTCAGCAAATACGCGCCGCCTGGCGCGCGCGTGCCAAGCTATAACGGCCAGCCGATTCGCCTGATTAACCTCTCCACCCACACCAGCGGCCTGCCGCGCGAGCAGCCCGGCGGTAAACCGCATCGTCCGGTGTTTGTCTGGCCGACCAAGTCCGATCGCTGGCAGTGGCTGAGCGGAGCGGCATTAAAGGCCGCGCCAGGCACCAATGCCGCCTATTCCAACCTGGGCTTTGATCTGCTGAGCGATGCGCTCGCCAAAGCGGCTGGCATGCCCTATCCAGCACTGTTCCAGCAGTTGATAACGCGTCCGCTGGGCATGAAAGACACCACCTTTACGCCGTCACCGGATCAGTGTCAGCGTCTGATGATTGCCGAGAAAGGTGCCAGTCCGTGTAACAACACGCTGGCGGCCATCGGTAGCGGCGGCGTTTACTCAACGCCAGACGATATGGGCCGCTGGATGCAGCAGTTCCTTAACTCGGCGGTGAATCACCGCACGCCGCAAATTGATCGCCTGCAAACGCTGATTTATCGTCGTGACCAGCTAACCAAAGTGGAAGGCATGGATGTGCCGGGCCGCGCCGATGCGCTGGGCATGGGTTGGGTCTATATGGGGCCGAAGGAAGGTCGTCCGGGGATTATTCAGAAAACCGGTGGCGGCGGCGGCTTCATTACCTATATGGCGATGGTGCCGCAGCACAACGTTGGCGTGTTTGTGGTGGTGACTCGCTCGCCGTTAACGCGTTTCACCCCGATGAGCGATGGCGTGAATAATATGCTGACCGAGCTGGTGGGCAATCAGTCGGGTTCACCGATGACGGTGCAAGCCATCCGCTAACTGGGTTGTAGTGCAGGCTGTAGCGGCGCAATTCATTGCGCGATAAATCGCGCCGCTACGGAATGTGCAATGATTTAATGCTGCACGTGGTATTAACGCGACTGCGCCGGATTTTGCGATTCAGTGACCCAGAGTGTTGGCCAATCCTCACTGCTGTGCCACGCATCGCAGGTCTTCTCTTCCGCATACTCCGCCAGCACAAACTCGCTGCCGTCATACTGCCAGCGCGTTGCCACGCCGCAATCCCCCAAACCACGTCCTTTACTGAAGGTGTAGAGCAATCCATGGCTGGCATCAAATTCCGCGTTCACCAACTCCAGCTGATTATCCCCGCGTGACGGCGGCGTAAACGGCAGCGTTAAGCTCAGACCGCGCGATACATAAGGCTGCGTGCGCGTCACTTCAAAGGCCAGATCGATCACGTTATACGCACCGGTTTCGCAGCTGATCAGCAGTAGCGCTTTGCTGTCGGTCAGCGGCGACACGCTCACTTCACGCCGCAGTGGATCGAGCGAGCAGTTATCGGTATTCACCCGCCAGGTACCAAAATCAATTAAACCGCTGGTCTCTTCCTGCGTCAGCGGCGGCGGCGGCGGTAATGGCGAAGGTAACGCCGGCAACGCTGGCTGCGGCGGTACATCCCACTGCACGCGGTCGCCACGCTTCACCCAGGCGCTGGCACCGTTGACGCGGCCCTGCACGTCATCCATCAACAGTAATGCCGCCTTCATACCGCTGAGCGGAATGGTGGCGTTGGCTTTATAGGTCAGCTGCAGATTTTGCGCATCCAGCGTCTGCGCCAGAAACTCGTCGATGGCGATAGCATTACTGGTCGCCAGATGATGCGGTTCCACCGTCCAGTGTTTAAGGTCTGGTGTGAGACGGCGTTGATCGAGTAGCAGGTTATCCTTGAGCGGGCCGCCCGGCAGCTCACCGCTGTAGGCGCTGCCGTAATCAATACGCAGCAAGGGACGATCGTTGACGCCAGCATAACGTGAGAGCGTCATCACTAAGCCGTTGTCACCGGGAAAACTGCGTGCCACGCAAAAAGCCGCGTTGTTACAAGTCAGTTGCCAGTCAGAAAATGACTTTTGCAGTGGCTGAGCCTGAACGCACGCGACAAAAAGAAAGGGCAATAAAAGCAGTAACTTCATCCAATACGACATCAAAAAATCGGTCCCCAAATTCCTGGAAAGAAAATAATAGCGCAACGGGAACGCTGTCAGCAGGCCTAAACTGTGAGCCGGCCCTAAAAGCGAGGTTAACCGCTGAAAAAGCCGTCACCTGTGGCGAACGGGTACTGGATGGGGCAAGCGCTCATCATCCGTTTTGGCCGATTACTGCTCAATCGGATTCGTCGGACTCTTGTTAACTCATCACAAAACGGTCAAATACACACAAACGGTCATAAGCGGTCATGTTAGGTTAAATTCATGTTTTGGATTTGCAACGCGCGTAGAACGCGCATTTCGCGCCATTAGGCTTATTTATGTGAGCCATATCACTTAATTTTGATAACCAGACATCTCATTTACATATAAGACAGATCCAGATCACTCTAATCAGTTAAGGCGTTTTGGTGACTGTGGACTCGTGCGCGGCCCACACTTTCCAAATGCGCTATCCAGTAATTTATAGCCATCGGAGGTTAGTTATGTTGCCGATTGAAAGACAGCAGCGAATTATTGACGAATTAAATTTAAATGGTCGGGTCATTGTCGCTGAATTAGTCACGTTATGTCAGGTTTCACAAGAAACTATTCGGCGTGATTTAACGCAGCTGGAGAAACGTGGTCTGTTACAACGCAGTCACGGTGGTGCGGTACCCGCAAAACGACAGGCCGCCAACATTCAGGGAAATACGCGAGGTGTTAACGAGTATGAATTATCTTTCCGCCAGAGAGTCAATGAACATGTTGATGCAAAAATGGCTATTGCCAAACGCGCACTCGATTTCATTAGCCCCGGCGATTGTATATTACTCGATAGCAGCACCACTTGCTGGTATTTAGCGCGACAGCTGCCGGATATTGAATTAACGGTATTAACCAATTCCATCAGGATTGTGCAAACCCTTGCGGCGCGCGGCAGCATCCGCACCATCTGTCTGGGGGGAGAATATTCTGACCGTTATGAAGATTTCCACGGCGTCGTCGCCGAGCAACCGCTCAGGGAATTTCAGATCAATAAGATCTTTTTCTCCTGTAGCAGTTTAGGCAATGACGGTTATTTACGTGAAGGTAACGAAAACAACGCACATTTAAAACAGCAAATGTTATTAGCAGCGGAAAGAAAACATCTGCTGCTGGACGGAAGTAAATTCCTGCGGCCCTCATTCGCGCGTATTTGTCATTATCGCGATGTGGACTTTCTCATTACTGACCAATTAAAAGACAAAGAGCTGGAACAAGAATTAGCGTGGAACGGCGTCAATATTATTGATTGCTCCCAGCGCAGCCATTCGATGCAGCTAATAAAAAATTAAATCGGAGTCTTTATGAAAAAACATCTTATCGCCTGTTCTCTGCTCGCCCTGTTTGCCGCCTCCGGCGCGCAGGCTGCTGACAAATTACGCATGGGCATCGTGGTGAAAATTGGCGGTATTCCGTGGTTCAACGCCATGGAAGCGGGCATCAAGAGTGAAGCAGCGAAACGCGGCATTGACGCGTGGATGGTGGGACCAACGGCGGCCGATCCGGCTCTGCAGGTGCGCGCTATCGAAGATTTGATTGCCCAGAAGGTCGACATCATTGGCGTGGTGCCGAATGACCCGAAAGTGCTGGAACCGGTGCTGAAGCGCGCCCGTGATGCCGGCATTGAAGTGATCACCCACGAATCGCCGGATCAGAAAGGCGCTAACTGGGACTTCGAACTGGTGGATGCGCCGACGCACGGCATCAACCATATGAAAGCGCTGGCGAAATGCATGCATGAAGAGGGCAAATACGCCATGTACGTCGGCAGCCTGACCGTGCCGCTGCACCAGCAGTGGACCGACGCCGCGCTGAATTATCAAAAAGAACACTATCCGAAGATGCAGATGGTCACCGACAAGTTTGGCGTCGGCGAGTCGCTGGATGACTCGATTCGCACCACTAACGAACTGATGTCCAAATATCCGGATTTGAAAGGGATTATGGCCTTTGGTTCACAAGGTCCGATTGGCGCCGGTCGCGCGGTGATGAACCGTAACAAGATCGATCAGGTCTGCGTAATTGGCGCCTTTAGTCCTGGCCAGGGCGCATCGCTGGTGCAGCGTGGCGCGATCAAAGGCGGCTACATCTGGAATCCACAAACCGCAGGCGAAGTGTTCGTACGTATCGCCGACATGATGCAGAAGAAAGAGCCAATCACCGACGGAATGACTATCGAGGGTTTGGGCAAAGTGAAAGTTGACGAGGCGACCCACACCATCCTCGGCAACAACACCGAAAGCCTGGACAAAGAGAACCTGCCAAAACTGGTGAAAATGGGGCTGTAATGATGAATGAGGTGATCCCACAGACGCTGATCGCGCTCGACAACTTGTCGAAAACATTTGGTGGCAACCGCGCACTGAGCGATATCTCGCTGACCTTACTGGCTGGCGAAGTGCACTGTCTCGCTGGCACCAACGGCTGTGGCAAGAGCACCTTAATCAAAGTCATTTCCGGGGTGCACGCCCCGGATAGCGGCAGCCGCATCACGCTGGGCGACGGCCCGAGCTTTCCGCGTCTGACCACTCGCCAGGCGCGTGACTTCGGTATCCAGGTGATTTATCAGGATCTGTCGCTGTTCCCCAACCTCAGCGTGGCGGAAAACATCGCCTTCGAGCACAACCTGAATAGCCTGCTCGGCTGGCACCGCAAAGCCAAACTGCGTGAAACCGCGCAGCGCATCATTGATGAACTGAAGTTTGAACTCGACCTTGATGAGAAAGTGGCGTCGCTGTCGATTGCAGCTCGCCAGCAGGTGGCGATCTGCCGCGCGCTGGTCGCCGATGCGCGGCTGGTGATCATGGATGAGCCGACGGCGTCGCTGACGCGCACCGAAGTGAATCAGCTGCTGCGCACCGTGCGTTACCTGAAAGACAAAAACATCTGCGTGGTGTTTGTCAGCCATCGACTGGATGAGGTGCTGGAGATCTCGGATCGCGTGACGGTGATCCGCGACGGCCGCAAAATGGGCTGCTGGCCCGCCAAAGCGATGACGCCGCACCATCTGACCGAACTGATGACCGGCCTGAAGCTCGACTATCAGCTGAAAACGCCGACGCGCCATGACGATCGCCTGATCCTCGAAGTCGAAAAACTGACGCGCGCCGGACAATACCATGACGTTAATTTCAAACTCTATCAGGGCGAAGTGCTGGGCCTGTGCGGCCTGCTGGGCTCGGGCCGCACCGAACTGGCGCTGTCGCTGTTTGGCATGACCAAACCGGACAGCGGCAAGATCTGGCTCGACAGCAAACCGGTGCGTTTCCGTGGACACGAAGATGCGATCAAAGCCGGCATCGGCTACGTCTCCGAAGATCGCTTAACCCTGGGTTTGGTGCAGCAACAATCGGTGGCCGACAACATGGTGCTGCCGATCCTCGACAAGCTGCAAAACCGTTTCCACCTGATTGATGAATACCGTAAGAACAAGCTGATCCTGCAGTGGATTCAGCAGCTTGGCGTGCGTGTTGCCGATCCCAATCTGGCCATCTCCACGCTCTCCGGCGGCAACCAGCAGAAAATCGTGCTGGCGAAATGGGTGCTGACCCAGCCGCGCATCCTGATCCTCGATTCGCCCACCGTTGGCGTGGATGTCGGCGCTAAAGCCAGCATCTATCAGCTAATTCATCTGCTGGCGAAAGAGGGTTTGTCGATCATCCTGATTTCCGACGAAGTGCCGGAGGTTTGGTACAACTGCGACCGCATCCTGCACTTCCGTGATGGCACCGTTCATGCCGAATACCAACCCGATACCGTTGAGCAACAGCAGCTGGCGGAGGTGATCAATGCCTGATTTTTCTCGTTTACGTCCGAGCTCCAGCCAGGGCTGGCTGGCCTGGGTTTTGCTGGCGTTCATTGTGTTTTTCTCTGCCGCCAGCGATCAGTTCCTGACGGTGCAAAACCTGCTGGATCTGGCAGAAAGCTACGCCGTGACCGGCATCTTTGCCCTCGGCCTGTTTGTGGTGCTGGTGACCGGCGGCATCGATATCTCCTTTGCTGCGGTGGCGTCGGTGGTGCAATACCTGATCGCCTCGCTGTTTGTGCAGTTCCAGTTTGATAACGCCCTGCTCAGCATCCTGCTGGCGGTGGTGTGCGGCACGCTGTTTGGCGTGATCAACGCCCTGCTGATCACCACGCTGCGCGTCGTCTCGATCATCATCACCATCAGCATGCAGTCGCTGCTGTTTGGCCTGTTGATGTGGGTAACCGGCGGCAAAAGCCTCTATTCGCTGCCGGACTGGTGGATCACGCTGCGCAGCGTGCTGCCATTCACCTGGCAAGGCAACAGCTTCCAGATTGGCTTGCCGCTGGTGACCATGCTGGTGATTGCCGGACTCACCGCGCTGCTGCTGAACAAAACCAATCTCGGTCGCCAACTGTATGCGGTGGGCGGCGATGCGGAATCGGCGCGCCGCATCGGTATTCGCGTCGGTCTGATTCATGTCTTCGCCTATGGCTGGCTGGGTGCCATGGCGGCGATTGGCGGCTTGGTGCAGGTCTATCGCATGGGTGAAGTGGTGCCAAATGCGCTGGTCGGCGGCGAGCTGGATGTGCTGGCCGCCACGGTGCTGGGCGGTGCCAGCCTGATGGGCGGCAAAGGCACGGTGAGCGGCACCTTAATGGGCGTGTTCCTCATCGCCATCCTGAAGAACGGCCTCAACCTGATTGGCGTCTCCAACTACTTCATGAACATCGTGGTGGGCGGCGTGATCATGGTGGCTATTGCCGTGACTCACTACAAAAAACGTAAAGAAACTGATGTCAGTTTCGTCTAACGGGAGCCGCATCAACATGAAATCACTCTCTGCTCTGCGTCCGGACGGCACCAATATCGGCCTGATGCTGTTAATCGCGCTGGCGCTGGCGATCTTTACCGTCATGTTGCCGGGTCGCTTTCTCACTGATTCGACCTTTATGAGTATGGCATTTCAGCTGCCCGAGCTGGGCTTGCTGACGCTGGCGATGTTTATCGCCATTCTCAGCGGCGGACTGAATCTGGCGATCATCGCCACCGCCAACCTGACGGCGCTGTTTATCGCCTGGACGCTGATGCGCGCCCTGCCCGCCGATGCGGGAACCGGCATGCAACTGCTGTGGCTGTTTATTGCGATTATCGGCGCGATGCTGATTGCGGCGGTGATCGGCGTGATTACCGGCGTGATGGTGACGCGCATCGGTGCGCACCCGATTCTGGTGACGCTCGCGACCATGATGACGCTGAACGGTATCGGCATCTGGCTGACCAAAGGCGCGGCCGTCAGCGGCATGCCGTCGGTGGTGCAGGCGCTCGGTTCCAACACGCTGCTTGGCGTTCCGCTGCCGCTGTGGGTGTTCCTGTTTGCCGCCGCGCTGCTGGCGCTGTTCCTCGGCAAAACCCGCGCCGGTAAATGCATCTATATGGGCGGCAGCAACATCAACGCCACCTGGTTTAGCGGCATCAATACGCATCGCATGGTGATTCTGGTGTACGTCATCTCCAGCCTGCTGTGTGTGTTGGCCGGTTTGATCATGATGGCGCGCTTCAACTCGGCGCGTATGGGTTACGGCGATGCGTATCTGCTGCTGACGGTGCTGGCCATTATCCTTGGCGGCACCGACCCGAATGGCGGCTTTGGTCGCGTGACCGGCGTGGTGCTGGCGCTGATCGCCCTGCAAGTGCTCTCCACCGGCTTCAACCTGATGAACATCAGCCAGCACGTTAGCCTGGCAATGTGGGGCGCGGTGCTGATTGTGGTGTTGGCCTTCAAACAATTCAAAACTCGCTTTAACGAACATCGTGCCGTCAAGCTCAGCAAACTGGCGGCGGCGCTTAACCCTTTGACCGAAAAAAAGGAAGTATGATGCGTATTCAAGTCTCCCCGTCGTTGATGTGTATGAATCTGATGGAGATCAAGCACCAGCTCGCCGTGCTGGACTCCCGCGCCGACTTCCTGCATATCGATATTATGGATGGTCACTACGTGAAAAATATCACGCTGTCACCGTTCTTTATTGAGCAGATTCGCCCATTCACCAAAGTGGCGCTGGATGTCCATTTGATGGTCGAGCAGCCTACCGATTTCATAGAAGTGATTGCCAAAGCGGGTGCCGATTACATCTGCCCGCACGCTGAAACCATCAACCGCGATGCATTCCGGGTGATCAATATGATCCGCAGCTTCGGCAAGAAAGTTGGCGTGGTGCTTAATCCTGCTACGCCGGTCTCCTTTATTCATCACTACATTCATCTGGTGGATAAGATCACCGTGATGACGGTAGATCCAGGCTACGCCGGACAACCGTTTATTCCGGAAATGGTGCAGAAGGTACAGGAGCTGAAAGCGCTGAAGCAGGCCAACGGCTATCAATATCTGATTGAGATTGACGGTTCCTGCAATACCCGCACCTACAACACGCTGGTCGGCGCGGGTGCAGAAGTGCTGATTGTCGGCACCTCCGGTCTGTTCAATATTCATGACGATCTGGAAACCGCCTGGAATATGATGCGCGAAAGCATTGATGAGGCTCAGGGATTGGCGCAGGTATCCGCATGAAAAAATGCTGGCTCGGTATCGACATTGGCGGCACCGGCACACGTCTGCAGCTGATGGAAGCAGGCCGCGTTTGGTCGAGCTTCCGTAAAGTGCCGACGGCCAGCTGGGCGCAGCAGCCTGATGCGCTTAACGCGTTGGGCCAGTTAATCAGCGAAACGCTGGAGCAGCAGCCAGTTAGCGGCGTGATGCTCGGATTACCCGGCATTCTCAGCCGCGACCGCCAGCAGGTGATTTCGCTGCCGTTTATTCAGGCGCTGGACCAGCAACCGGTTGCCGCGCGCCTCACCGAACGCCTTGGCGTACCGGTGGCGATGGACAAAGATGTTAACCATCTGATGCTGTGGGATTTACTGCAGCTGGAGCAGCTGCCAGACAGCGCGGTGGGTTTGTATCCCGGCACCGGCATGGGCAACAGCCTGTGGCTTAACGGCCAGTTTTATCATGGTCAACACGGTGGCGCGGGTGAGCTTGGTCATGTGCCTGTTGCCGGCAACGATCTGCCCTGCCCGTGCGGCAATCGTGGCTGTGCGGAAACCGTGACGTCGGGCCATTGGCTGAGCGGCTGGGCGAGCACCCATGTGCCGGAAACCAACATGTCGGCGCTGTTTACCCAGCATCGTGAGCATCCGGAGCTGCAGGCTTTTGTACAGCGGCTGGCGCAACTGATTGCCACCGAGATGAACATCCTCGATCCGGAATACCTGATTCTGGGCGGCGGCGTGCTGGCGATGGCGGACTTCCCGCTGGCACAGCTGCGCAGCCAGATTCAGCAGCATCTTCGTCCACCCGCCACGCGTGAGGGTTTGAAGATCGTGTTTAGCCAATCCACCGACCACACCGGTTGTCGCGGTGCCTGTTTAGCCGCCGAACGTCTGTTCAGGAGTGCATGATGAAAGGAAAAGTGTGTGTGTTTGGCTCGTTCAACCTCGACGTAGTCGCGGTAATGAACCGCTTTCCGATGCCGGGCGAATCGCTCACCGCCCATACCAGCATGATGGGACCGGGCGGCAAAGGCGCGAACCAGGCGACGGCCGCGCTGCGCGCCGGCGCGCGCGTGCACTATATCGGTAAGATTGGTAATGATGACTTCGGCATGTTTGCGCGTCGCCATCTGGAAAAGACCGGTTTCGATGCCATTACCTTGTTTACCTGCAAGGAGAAACCGACCGGCAATGCGCTGATTTATGTCGCCGGGGACGATGCCGAGAATATGATTTCAGTCTATCCCGGCGCGAACACCACCGTAACAGCCGCCGAGGTGACGCGCTGCCAACCCACCGTTGCGGCAGCCGATATTCTGCTGGTGCAGCTGGAGAATAATCTCAGCGCCATCCAGCGCATGATCGACAACGCGCGCGCCGGTGGCACCTTTGTGATTATGAATCCTGCGCCGTGGCAGAAGGTCACCGATGCGCTGCTGGCAAAAGTGGATTTGCTGACGCCTAACAGCACCGAAGCGATGCAGCTGACCGGCGTGAAGGTCACCGACTTCGCCAGCGCGCAGCAAGCCGCAGAGAAGCTGCATCGCAAAGGGGCGCGTCAGGTGATTATTACGTTGGGGGTTTGCGGTGCGTTGCTGTCAGTAGCAGACCAGCCGCCGCTGCGTATTCCGCTGTTCCCGGCTCAGCCGCTGGATACCACCGGCGCGGGCGATGCGTTTAATGGCGCACTGGCGGCGCGGCTGGCTTCCGGCGATGAACTGCCACAGGCGGCGCTGTTTGCTTCAGCTTATGCTTCGCTGTGTGTGGAACGCTCCGGTGCAGCGCACTCGATGCCTTCGTATGCCGAAGCGCTGGCAAGATTGCAGGCGTATCCGCAATGTGTCCCGGAAACGTTGGGAGAGTGTGTTTAAGGCAAGATGGCCACACATTGCTGTAGCGGCGCAATTTATTGCGCATTTTCACATCGATGAAAAGGTCAAAAGAGCGCAATAAATTGCGCCGCTACGGTCAAAACTACGCCTGCAACCAACCGGCGATCTGCGCATGCTGTAGCAGCATAATGGCTTTACCGTCACGAATGCGGCCATCTTTCACCATCGCCAGCGCCTCCGGGAAACTCAGCTCCAGCACGGTAATCTCTTCATCCTCAACGCCACCGCCCTTGTTGGCGCGCTGTGCATCGCTGTATTCCGCGGCGAAGAAGTGGATCAGTTCAGTCACGCCGCCCGGCGACATGTAGGCTTCAAAAACTTTATCGACCTTACCCACCTGATAGCCGGTCTCTTCTATCGCTTCTTTGCGGATGCAATCTTCCGGCGAGTCGTCATCCAGCAGCCCGGCGCAGGTCTCAATCAACTCGCCACTTTCATTGCCATTGACATAAGTAGCAATGCGGAACTGACGCACCAGCAGCACGCTATTTTTTTCAGTGTTGTACAGCAGGATGGTGGCGCCGTTACCGCGATCGTACACTTCGCGCTTGTGACGCACGACTTCGCCGTTGTTGCGGATGAGTTCGTAGGTGAAGTTGCGCAGCACAAACCAGTTTTCTGACAGCAACTTGTCTTTGATGATGTTGATCTTTAACGACATAACCGCTCCACTGCTAAATTGAGGGAGCCTGAGATGATAGGCCGAAGCGGCGGGGAAAACTATCTGAATTGTGAGGCCGGTCGCCGTGATGGGCGCTCCTGGCTCAGTGCACAGAGATTGTAGCGGCGCAATGGGTTGCGCGTTAAATCGCGCCGCTACGGATTGTGCAGTGGTTTGATGCGCTGCGGTAGTGATCGGCATTACGCCAATTCATGCCGCGTTGTTAGGCCTCAAAAACCGTTGGGTTGGTCTTTCATATCGGGCAGATGGTGCGCGATACCTTTGTGGCAATCGATACAGGTTTTCCCTTCCTCAACTGCTTTGCTGTGCATCTTCGCGGCCACGGTCTTCTGCGCGGTGAAATCCATATAATCGAAGTTGTGGCAGTTACGACACTCCTGCGAATTGTTGTTTTTCATCCTGCGCCACTCGTTTTGCGCCAGCTTAATGCGATGATCCTCGAACTTTTGCGGCGTATCGATGATGCCGAAAATCTTGGCATATACCTCTTTGCTCGCCTGGATCTTACGCAGCATTTTCGGGCCCCACTCGTGCGGCACGTGACAATCCGGACAGGTGGCGCGCACGCCGCTGCGGTTGTTGTAGTGCACCGTCTGCATATATTCCTGATAGACGTTATTTCGCATCTCATGGCAGCCAATACAGAACTGCTCGCGGTTGGTCATCTCCATTGCGGTATTGAAGCCGCCCCAGAAAATGATGCCGCCAGCAAAGCCCAGAATCAGTAGCGTACCGAGCGCCAGACGGCTCGGACGCCGCCACCAGCGCCAGATGCGCAGAAGTTTCTCTTTCATCATGTCCTCACTTACCGAAGCCGTCAGCCGGTTTGAAGGTGTTTTCCACCACCGGTTTGGCATCGGTTTGCGGTACGTGACACTGCAGGCAGAAGTAGCGACGCGGCGACACGGTGCTGCTCACCAGTCCATCGCGATCGGTGAAGTGCGTTGGGCTAACGCGTGGCGCGCCGGTGGTGAGATAGCTCTGCGTGCCGTGACACTGCAGACAACGGTTCACGTTTTTCGTCACCTGATAGCCATCGACGCTATGCGGGATCACCGGCGGCTGATTCACATAGTTCAACGGCTTGCGGCTCTGCTCTTTGGGCTGATGAATGGTGCCCTGTTGCGTGGCCGTCACTTCCGGTGACTGATTGAGATCGACGCCGTTGTGGGCGTAAACCGTGCCGCCCAGCATCAGGGCGGCCAAAGTAACAAGTGTGATTAAGGGTTTCATTGCATCCTGCCTTAAATTTTAACCAGCTTGACGGCGCATTTTTTGTAATCGGTCTGCTTCGACAGCGGATCGGTGGCGTCCAGCGTGACATTGTTGGCCAGCACGCCCGCATCAAAGAACGGCATAAATACCAGACCTTTGGGCGGCTGATTGCGACCGCGCGTTTCCACGGTGGCAAGGGTTTCGCCACGACGCGACACCACGCGGACTTTCTCGCCGCGACGGAAATTGCGCTCTTTGGCATCCAGCGGATGTATATAGAGTAGCGCCTGCGGCACTGCGCGGTGCAGCTCCGGCACGCGACGCGTCATGGTGCCGGTGTGCCAGTGTTCAAGCACGCGACCGGTACAGAACCACAGGTCGTACTCTTCATCCGGCGATTCGGCTGGCGCTTCGTAAGGCAGCGCAAAAATGGTGGCTTTGCCATCCGGCTTGCCGTAGAAACGCACGCCTTCACCGGCTTTGACGTAGCTGTCGTAACCTTCGCGATAGCGCCAGCGCGTCTCTTTGCCATCCACCACCGGCCAGCGCAGGCCGCGCGCCTGATGGTAAGCATCGAACGGCGCAAGATCGTGGCCGTGACCGCGACCAAAGCTGGCGTACTCCTCGAACAAGCCTTTCTGGATGTAGAAGCCAAACTCGCGCGCTTCATCATTCAACTGGTCATCTGCCACTTCACTCAGTGGGAATTGGTTGACCTGGCCGTTGGCGTACAGCACATCAAACAGCGTTTTGTCGCGCAGCTCCGGATTCTGTGCCAGCAGCGCTTCCGGCCACACTTCCGCTACCTTGAAACGTTTGGAGAAATTCACCAGCTGCCACAGATCGGATTTCGCGTCGCCCGGCGCTTTCACCTGCTGATGCCAGAACTGAGTACGACGCTCGGCGTTGCCATACGCGCCCTCTTTCTCCACCCACATCGCAGTGGGCAGAATCAGGTCAGCCGACAAGGCGCTGACGGTGGGATAGGGATCGGAAACCACGATGAAGTTGCGCTCATCGCGCCAGCCCGGCATACGCTCCTGCGTCAGGTTGGGACCGGCCTGCATGTTGTTGTTACACATCACCCAGTAGGCGTTGAGCTTGCCATCTTTCAGCGCGCGATCCTGCGCCACGGCATGCAAACCAATTTTGGCCGGCACCGTGCCCTGCGGCAGCTTCCACAGCTTCTCGGCGGTAGCGCGGTGTTTGTCATTATTAACCACCATGTCCGCCGGTAAACGGTGTGAGAAGGTGCCGACTTCACGCGCCGTGCCGCACGCCGACGGCTGGCCGGTGAGCGAGAACGGACCGGTGCCCGGACGTGAAATTTTGCCGGTCAATAAGTGCAGGTTGTAGCACAGGTTATTGGCCCACACGCCGCGCGTATGCTGGTTGAAGCCCATGGTCCAGTACGACACCACGTTGACTTTCGGATCGGCATACAGCTCGGCGAGGGCGATGAGTTGATCTTTCTCGACACCGCTCATTGCGCTGGCTTTTTCCACCGTGTACTCAGAGACAAACTTCGCAAACTCGTCAAAGCTCATCGGCGTGGATTCGCCGCTGTCCGGGTTCTTCGCCGAAGCCTGACGCGGATCGGTGGGGCGCAAACCGTAACCGATTTCGGTCACGCCTTTGCGTAGCGTAACGTGGTTCTGCAGGAAGGTTTTATCGACCTTGTTGTTCTGAATAATGTAGTTGGCGATGAAGTTGAGGATCGCCAGATCGCTCTGCGGTGTGAACACCATCGCGTTGTCGGCCAGCTCAAAACTGCGATGACGATAGGTGGAAAGCACCGCCACTTTGACTTTCTCACTGCTGAGACGACGCGCGGTAATACGTGACCACAGAATCGGGTGCATCTCCGCCATGTTGGAGCCCCACAACACAAAGGCGTCGGCCTGCTCGATGTCGTCGTAGCAGCCCATCGGTTCGTCCATGCCGAAGGTGCGCATAAAGCCAACCACCGCTGAAGCCATGCAGTGACGCGCATTGGGATCGAGATTGTTGGTGCGGAAACCGGCTTTCATCAGCTTGGAGGCCGCGTAACCTTCCCACACCGTCCACTGACCGGAACCGAACATGCCGACCGAATCCGGGCCGTTGGCTTTCAGCGCCGCTTTGAACTTCTCTTCCATGATGTCGAAGGCTTGATCCCAGCTGACCGGGGTGAACTCGCCCTCTTTGGCATATTTACCGTCGGTCATGCGCAGCAGCGGCTGGGTCAGACGATCTTTCCCGTACATGATCTTCGGCAGGAAATAGCCTTTGATACAGTTCAGACCGCGGTTCACTTCTGCCTGTGGATCGCCCTGCGACGCCACTACGCGGCCATCCTGGGTGCCAACCAGCACGCCACAGCCGGTGCCGCAGAATCGACACGGCGCTTTTTCCCAGCGAATTGGCGCAGCCAATGAGGTCGCGGCTTTGGTGACGGTGGGAATGGTGAGTCCTGCAGCCGTTGCAGCAGCAGCCGCCGCATTGGCCTTCATAAAATCACGACGACTTATGCTCATGATGCTTCCTTACAAGGTTCTTCAATTTCGTCTTGCTGGTGATAGACCAGCGATACCGCCAACACGCCAGCGATGTTGCGGCTCTCTTCAATATTGCGCAGCAGCGCGGCGCTATCCGTCGCACCCAGCGTCACCGCCAGCGTGCCGCGCGCGGCGTCTTCCGCGGCGATGTCGCAATCGGCAAAGGCCAGCAGCGCACTTTTTACGGCGGGAATCGACGCCGGCCGCGCCTGAATCACCAGGCCGCAGACGTGCCAACTGTTTTCATGGTTCATGATGTAATCCTGTGGCTGAGACCGGGCAAGGCGCGATGCAGGCGCCGCAACCGGTGCAATGCTGCGGAAGGGTTTCAGGCTGTGCGATGCCGTTCGGCATCAGCTGGAAACGGATGGCTTGCTGTTCACAACTCTCCTGGCAGCTGCGGCAGTTCACGCCCAGGAAGGTGATGCAGCGGTTGTCGATGCGAATGCGCTGTGGAAACGGCTCGGTTTCACGCGCGTGGAATAGCGGCTGCGGGCAAGCGTCTACGCAGGCGGCGCAAAACGTGCATTCACCCTGCAGAAAATCGAGGTGCGGCACTTCACCGGCAGCCAGGCGGATGATGTGTGTTTCGCAGGCCGAGACGCATGTGCCGCAGCCATCACAACCCTTCTCTCCCCGCCACCATGGCAAAGCGATGCCGTCAGCAGACGCTACGCGCTGCCCGGTAAAGAGTTCACGTCGCGACAGCGCCATCGGTTCACCTTAAACGGGGGAAAGAGAGATGGTGCGTAAAATAACCTGACGCTATAGAGGGCTATATCACCCCAAAGGGGTAAATCCCGACGTGGGATCAAGTGAAGGGGAATTGAAATAAAAACGGGGGCCAAAAGGCCCCCTTAGATGAGAATCGCTACGATTAACGCGCGTTATCGTCCGCCAGTTTCGGCGATACATCATCCTGGTCGTCAGCATGATGTTCGTGCTCTTTCATCGCTTCGGCATTAACGCGTTTGCGCACGCCAAACCAACCCAGCACGAGCACCACGGCAATCAGGGGAATCGAGGCGATGGTGTAAGTGCCGTTCGGATAGTCGAACGCCATCAGCACCAGCACGCTCACCAGGAACAGCAGCGTCAACCAGGAGGTGAACGGCGCCCACGGTAGCTTGAAGCTGACATCTTCGGCTTTGCCCTCTTTGATCGCTTTGCGCAGACGCATCTGGCACACCACGATAAAGGCCCACGACGAGATGATGCCGAGTGACGCCACGTTCAGAACGATTTCAAACACCTGCGACGGCACATAGTAGTTCAGCACCACGCCGATGATGTAAACGGCAACGGTGACCAGAATGCCGGCATACGGCACCTGCTGCTTGCTCATCTTCGACATAAACTGTGGCGCAGAACCGCCCATCGACATGGAGCGCAGAATACGGCCGGTGGAATAGAGACCCGAGTTGAGGCTCGACAGCGCGGCGCTCAGCACCACGATGTTCATTACGCTACCGATATAAGGCACGCCCAGTTTGGAGAAGAAGGTCACGAACGGACTTTGCCCCGCCTGATAGGCATTCCACGGCAGCAGCAGTACCAGCAGCACCACGGAACCGACGTAGAACAGGCCGATACGCCAGATCACGCTGTTGATGGCTTTTGGCAGCATGGTCTTGGGATCTTTACATTCGCCTGCTGCGGTACCTACCAGCTCAATCGAGGCGAAGGCGAACACGACGCCCTGCACCAACACCAGCGCTGGCAGCAAGCCGTGCGGGAAGAAACCGCCGTTATCGGTGATCAGATGGAAGCCGGTGGTATTGCCGTCCAGCGGTTTACCGCTGCCGAGGAACACCACGCCGACAATCAGGAACACCACGATAGCCAGCACTTTCACCAGCGCGAACCAGAACTCCATCTCGGCGAACCACTTCACGCCGATCATGTTCATGGTGCCGACAATCGCCAGCGCGCCTAGCGCAAACACCCACTGCGGCACATCGCCAAACGCGCCCCAATAGTGCATATAAAGCGCGACTGCGGTGATATCGACGATACCGGTCATCGCCCAGTTAACGAAATACATCCAGCCCGCAACGTAAGACGCTTTTTCCCCAAGGAATTCACGCGCATAAGAAACAAAGCTGCCGCTGGAAGGACGATGTAACACCAGTTCGCCCAACGCTCGGAGGATAAAGAAGGAGAAGATACCGCACACCAGATAAACCAGCGCCAGTGCAGGACCGGCCATTTGCAGGCGCGCGCCAGCACCGAGGAACAGACCGGTACCGATAGCACCGCCGATGGCGATCATTTGTACCTGGCGGTTACCCATTGCTTTGTGGTAACCGCTGTCATGCGAGTTGAGCCAGCGTCTTTTCGCAGCGCGTTGTTCGGCTGCGGTTTTTTTAGTTGATTTCATAGCTATCCTGTTTGTCCTGACCATCAATCACCGCGTAACCAAACGATTGCGTATGGCGGTGCGAAATGGGGTAAAAACCCGGTGTCACAGCGGCGGAACGATGTCGCGTGGCGGGGTGGGAATTTACGGCGATGAATCCTACCCGTTCTGCAAGAACGAAGCAAAAAATACCGCCAGGCTGCACAAGATGAATTGTAATAATCCGTCGCGGTGCACAAAAAAACCGGCCAGAGGGCTGACCGGTAAAGGGATGGCTACAGGGATAACTACTGGAGGGAATTAACGATAAATCTCTGCGGTGCCGCTCCACAGGCTGGAGTCGCCCGGAGTTTGTACACCAATAACACGATAACCGCTGGCACCTTCCTCTTGCGCTTTTTGCGACAGATGGCGCGTTGCGTCATCCAGCGAGCCGCGTACGCCGCTGATGGAAACGGTGCCCGCGCTTTGCAGGTTTTGCGCTTGCGTGGCGCTTACGGGCTGGGCCGCCAACGTCGAGAAACTTGCGGTGGCAAGCAGTGCAGCAGTCAGAACGGCATAACGTCTCTTCATGGGATGCTCCTGTTGTCTTCCGTTAAGGGTTACAGGACTTATTATCACGCAGGGAATGAAAACCAGGTTGAGCAAGCCGTAAAGCCGTTTAATAATTCGCCAGCTTAGCGCGGGTTATTTAGAGAAAGGTAAAGAGAAAGGGTTTTCTCTGTTAAAAGTAACCTGATGTGACGAGATCTCACTCGCCGTCACCGCACGGCTGCCCTATAATCCCCCGCTCTTACAAGGGTTATTACTGTGATTGTGAAACGTCCCGTTACTCGTACCATTGCGCGCGCACTTAGCGTGATTGTGCTGCTGTCGCTGTTGACCACCGGGCTGGCGCTGATGACGCTCTCCAGCAGCCTGCGCGATGCCGAAGCGGTGAATGTCGCCGGATCGCTGCGCATGCAGATATATCGTCTGGCGTGGGACAGCACGCGCGATCCGCAGCAATTGGATCATCACATCCAACTTTACCGGCAAACGCTGGAATCCCCGGCGCTGCAGCACCTGGAGCGCGCGTGGGTACCGCTTGAAGTGAGTAGCCGCTATCGCTATCTGCGTCACAGCTGGCCGATGCTGCAGGAAACGTTGCAGCCCAGGCGAGCACAAATCTACCAGCAGCGTGTCGCGGGCTACGTCAGCGAGATCGACCGCTTCGTGCTGGCATTACAGCATTATGCTGAACTGAAGATGCATCTGGTGGCCGCCAGCAGCCTGTTCGGTTTTCTGGCGATTGTGGCGCTGGCGTTGTGGACGATTCGCTTTATCCGCCGCAACGTGGTGCGACCGCTCAACGCGCTGGTGACCGCTAGCCAATATGTTGAGCAGGCGAATTTCGCTTTTCCGCCGCTGCCGGTGCAACAGCCGAATGAACTGGGCGTGCTGGCGCAGGCTTTTACTACCATGGCCGAACGGCTGCATTCGCACTATCGCCTGCTGGAGTGCGCGGTGCGTGATAAAACCGAAGATCTCACCCAGGCCAATCGCACACTTTCTCTACTGTATGAAAGCTCACAAATTCTCACCAGCAGCCCACCCAATCCCGAACTGTTTCAGGGATTGCTGCGTCTGGTACAGCGCCGTGAAGCGCTGACGGTGCTGAAAATTGTCAGCGAAGGGATTGAGTTTCAGGCCGGTGTGGCAACGGATGAGGTGAGCTGGCAGCGTTTGCCGTTGATGCAGGAAGAGCAGCGGCTGGGCGAACTGTGCTGGCAAACCCACCGCGCACCGCCCGCCGACGAACTGATGCAGAGCCTGGCGAACATGCTGGCGCGCGCACTGTGGATTTGGCAGACGCAAAAGCAGTATCAGCAGATGCTATTAATAGAAGAGCGCGCCACCATTGCGCGGGAATTGCACGATTCGCTGGCGCAGTCGCTCTCTTTCCTGCGCATCCAGCTGGCGCTGCTGCGACGCAATGTCGATGGGTCGCAACCGCAGGCGCTGGCGATTATCACTGATTTTGATCGCGCGCTGGCCGAAGCCTATCAGCAGCTGCGCGAACTGCTGACCACATTCCGTCTGACCATCGAACAGGCTGATTTGGTGCAGGCGATGCAGGCGATGATTGCGCCGCTGCAGGAGCAATCGCAGGCGGCAATCGACTTCGATTATCAGCCCGGCTTGCAGATGCTGGATGCGCAGCAGCAAGTGCATGTGCTGCAGATTGCGCGCGAAGCGCTGCTCAACGCGATTCGCCACGCGCAGGCGCACAATATTCAGATTCACTATCAGCGTGTCGCTGATGAGGACCACTTACTGACCATCGAAGACGATGGCTGCGGCATCAGCAGCCTCGAAGAGCCGCCAGGACATTATGGTCTCACCATCATGGCGGAGCGCGCCGCGCGGTTATCCGGCACGCTGATGATTACCCCGCAGGCGCAAGGCACGCGCGTCACGCTGCGTTTTCCACCGCGCCCGACGCACCGGTTGAGCTGACAGATTATAGAGCGCACCTGCTGTAGCGGCGCGATTCATCGCGCAATAAACTGCGCCGCTACGGCAGATGCGTTAATGAAAGAAAGTTGCCTTTGATACTGGAGATATTATGGCTAACCCTTCCCTGACCATTATGATCGTTGACGATCATCCACTGATGCGCCGTGGTATTCGCCAGTTGCTGGCGCTGGAGCCCCGGCTGGACGTGGTAGCGGAAGCCAATAATGGCACTGAAGCGCTGGCCGAAGCACGCCGTTTGTCGCCGGATGTCATTCTGCTGGATCTCAACATGAAAGGCATGTCCGGGCTGGACACGCTGAAAGCGCTGCGTAACGAAGGCATCGCCGCACGGATTCTGGTGCTGACGGTTTCCGATGCGCGCAGTGATATTTATGCGATGGTGGATGCTGGTGCCGATGGCTATCTGCTCAAGGACAGCGAACCCGAACTACTGCTGGCGCAAGTGATGCGCGGCGCTAAAGGTGAAAACGTGTTTAGCGAGGTGGTGGCCGATTATCTGGCGACGCGCCAGCCGACGACAAATCCGTTCAAACAGCTCACCGAACGCGAACTGGATGTGCTGCAGGAAGTGGCGCGTGGCTTATCGAATAAGGAAATTGCTGCCACCTTGCATATCTCCGAAGAGACGGTAAAAGTGCACATTCGCAACTTGCTGCGTAAGCTGGATGTCCGTTCGCGCGTTGCCGCTACGGTACTGTGGCTCGAAAGCCGACATCTGTAGTCGCGCACAAAAAACCGTCACTATATTTACACTTTCTCCATAATTTACTCACGATTCTCTAATTTGTGCCGCGTAGAGTGTCTGCAGCAGGAGTCTTTCGAGAGAGCAGTTTGCACTCCGCCAGCGTGACGCCGTCCGCGCATCGCGCTCATCATAATAAAAGTAAAAAATACGCAGTTGAGGAGTGTCGGTTTCATGTCGAATTTCTTTATCGACCGGCCCATTTTTGCCTGGGTTCTGTCTATTCTGCTCTGCCTGTGCGGTACGTTGGCGATCGTCTCGCTACCGGTTGAGCAATATCCCGACCTCGCGCCGCCTAACGTGCGTATCACCGCCAACTATCCCGGCGCATCCGCGGAAACGCTGGAGAACACCGTTACGCAAGTTATCGAACAGAACATGACCGGCATCGATAATTTGATGTACATGTCCTCCAACAGCAGCAACACCGGCCAGGCCCAGATCACCCTCACCTTTACCGCGGGCACCAACCCCGACGAAGCGCGCCAGCAGGTGCAAAACCAATTGCAAAGTGCGCTGCGTAAATTGCCTGCGGCGGTACAGTCACAAGGCGTGACGGTGAATAAAACCGGTGACAGCAATATCCTGATGATTGCCTTCGTCTCTACCGACGGAAGCATGGACAAACAGGATATTTCAGATTACGTCGCCAGTAACATTCAGGATCCGCTCAGCCGTGTTGATGGCGTCGGCCAAGTGGATGCTTACGGCTCGCAATATGCGATGCGGATCTGGCTCGATCCCAACAAGCTGATTGCCTACGCGCTGACCACCGAAGACGTGGTGAGCGCGATTGAATCGCAAAATGCGCAGGTGGCGGTGGGTCAGGTAGGCGGATTGCCGTCGGTGGACAAGCAGGCGCTCAACGCCACGGTGAATGCGCAGTCGATGCTGCAAACCCCGGCGCAGTTCAAAGCGGTGACGCTGAAAACCAACAGCGACGGCTCGGTGGTGACGCTCGGCGATGTGGCGGATGTGGCGATGGGCGCGGAAAAATATGATTTCCTCAGCCGCTATAATGGCCAGGCGGCATCGGGGCTCGGCATTAAGCTGGCTTCCGGTGCCAATGAGATGAACACCGACAAACTGGTGCGTGAGCGTATTGCTGAGCTGTCGCACTACTTCCCGCACGGGCTGGAAGCTAAAGTCGCTTACGAAACCACGCCGTTCGTTAAGGCCTCGATTAAAGACGTGGTGAAGACCCTGCTGGAAGCGATCCTGCTGGTGTTCCTTGTGATGTATCTGTTCCTGCAAAACTTTCGTGCCACGCTAATTCCAACTATCGCCGTGCCGGTGGTGCTCCTCGGCACCTTTGCGGTGCTTTACGCCTTCGGCTACAGCATCAACACCCTGACGATGTTCGCCATGGTGCTCGCCATCGGCTTGCTGGTGGATGACGCCATCGTGGTGGTGGAAAACGTCGAGCGCATCATGAGCGAGGAAGGTCTGTCGCCGCGCGCCGCTACGCGTAAATCGATGGGCCAGATTCAGGGCGCGCTGGTTGGCATTGCGCTGGTGCTGTCGGCGGTGTTTGTACCGATGGCGTTCTTTGGCGGCACCGTCGGCGCCATCTATCGCCAGTTCTCGATCACTATCGTTTCGGCAATGGTGCTGTCGGTATTGGTGGCGATGATTCTGACGCCCGCGCTCTGTTCCACGCTGCTGAAACCGCTGGAGCAAGGCCATCATCACGGTCGTCGTGGCTTCTTCGGCTGGTTTAACCGCACCTTCAACGCCAGCGCAGAACGTTACGAGCGCGGCGTCGCCAAAATTCTGCGTAAAGGCGGCCGCTGGCTGCTGCTCTATCTGGCGATTATCGGCGTGATGGCGTTCCTGTTTATTCGTCTGCCCACCTCGTTCCTGCCGCTGGAAGATCGCGGCGTGTTCCTGACGCAGGTGCAATTGCCGGCCGGTTCGACGCTGCAACAAACCTCGGACGTGGTGGCGAAGGTCGAAAATTATTATATGACCCAGGAGAAAGACAATGTGGTTTCGGTGTTCTCCACCATCGGAGCGGGTCCTGGCGGTAACGGTCAAAACGTCGCGCGCCTGTTCGTTCGCTTGAAAGATTGGGAGGAGCGTCCGGGCAGCGATCGCACCTCTTTCGCCATCATCGAGCGCGCGACTAAAGCCTTCCACACGATCAACGAAGCGCGCGTTATCGCCAGCAGCCCGCCCGCGATTACCGGCATGGGCAGTTCGTCGGGCTTCGATATGGAGTTGCAGGATCACGGTGGCATCGGTCACACGCGGCTAATGGCAATGCGCGATAAGTTACTGGAGATGGCTGACAGCAATCCGGCGCTGTCACGCGTACGTCACAACGGCCTCGACGACAGCCCGCAGTTGCAGATTGATGTCGACCAGCGCAAAGCGCAGGCGCTTGGCGTGTCGCTGGATACCATCAACGACACCTTAACCACCGCGTGGGGCTCAACTTACGTCAATGACTTCCTCGATCGCGGTCGCGTGAAAAAAGTCTACGTGCAGGCGGCGGCAGAGTTCCGCATGCTGCCGGAAGACGTAAATAAGTGGTATGTGCGTAACAACAGCGGCAGCATGGTGCCCTTCTCTGCCTTCGCCACCAGCCATTGGCAAACCGGTTCACCGCGTCTGGAGCGCTACAACGGTTACTCTGCGCTGGAGATTGTCGGTGAAGCGGCGAACGGCGTCAGCAGCGGTACCGCGATGGACGAGATGGAGAAACTGGTTGGGCAGCTGCCGCTGGGCGTAGGCTTCCAGTGGACCGGCGCCTCCTATCAGGAACGTTTGTCCGGTTCTCAGGCGCCGGCGCTGTATGCGATTTCGCTGCTGGTGGTGTTCCTGTGTCTGGCGGCGTTGTATGAGAGCTGGTCGATTCCATTCTCAGTGATGCTGGTGGTGCCGCTCGGCGTGGTGGGCGCGCTGGTGGCAACCTGGATGCGCGGGCTGGAGAACGATGTCTATTTCCAGGTGGGCTTGCTCACGGTGATTGGCTTGTCGGCGAAGAATGCCATTTTGATTGTCGAGTTCGCCAATGAGATCAACAGTAAAGGCCGCGAGCTGATGGAGTCGACGCTGGAAGCCTCGCGTCAGCGTCTGCGCCCGATTCTGATGACTTCGCTGGCGTTTATCTTCGGCGTGCTGCCGATGGCCATCAGCAGCGGTGCCGGTTCCGGCAGCCAGCACGCGGTGGGTACCGGCGTGATGGGCGGGATGATTTCTGCCACCGTGCTGGCGATTTTCTTTGTACCGCTGTTCTTTGTGGTGGTACGCCGCCGCTTCCCGCTAAAAGAGAAGCCGCACGATTGAGCATGCCATTGCGCCGCTACGGTTTGTGCGGACATCAGGTTCCGCGCATATCAAGTGCACACACTTGTCGCGGCGTGATTCATCGCGCGCGGTTAAATGAATAAAAAAGCCGCCATGAACATCCATGGCGGCTTTATTGTTGTGTGTGGTAAGAATTACAGCAAGTTGGGAAGTGCCCTGCTTTTCTCTTCACGCGTTACTTACGTAACATCGCTTCGATGAATTCTTTCCAGTTTCCCATTTCGGTGTCGACCATAAAACCCTCTCTTATTGTAGCGGCAATTCTACGCCGTTTTTTTCTAGTGGTGAATACGTTTCCACCTGTTATCACCATCGGCACAAGCGTAGAAAAGCTTCAATCTGTTGAAATTGCGTACTGACGCACATTTCAGCAACTCTATAATGCGGCAGGAAAAATGGCTGACTTAAATCGGGTAGCAGAAATCTGCGTTTAGGATAATCCTTAGTGGCTTAATGATGTCGCAGGCAATTATTAAGTGCGTAAGTGAAAGCGCTTCCTGGCCCTAAGTAATAAAATTTATAACGGCTTAAGGGTCATGAAAAATGGGTGAATAAGGCCGGCTTTCACTGTCAGCGCTCACAGCCCTTAGAGCGCTGTGGTAAACTCGCGCTTTATTTTTTACTCAACGGGAATAAGCGATGACAGCGCAGTGGGTGATGTACGGAATTAAAAATTGCGACACGATTAAAAAAGCACGCAACTATTTAGCGTCTTCCGGTATCGACTACTGTTTTCACGACTATCGCGTGGAGGGCATTGACGACGCGCTGCTGCAATCGTTTATCGATCAACTCGGTTATGAGGCGCTGCTGAATACGCGCGGTACCACGTGGCGCAAGCTGCCGGAAGCCGAACGCGACGCGGTAAACGATGCCGCCAGCGCCAAAGCGGTGATGCTGGCGCAGCCTGCCATCATCAAGCGTCCGGTGTTAGCCGCGCCGAATGGCGATCTGCTGGTCGGCTTCAAAGATTCCCTTTATTCCGCCTTTATCCAGGAGAAGTCATAACATGTTCTGTCCGGTTATTGAGCTGGCTCAGCAGCTTATCCGTCGCCCGTCACTCAGCCCGGATGATGCCGGTTGTCAGGCGCTGCTGATTGCGCGTCTGGAAGCCATTGGCTTCACGGTTGAGCCAATGCACATTGGCGATACGCTGAACTTTTGGGCGACGCGCGGCCAGGGCGAAACGCTGGCGTTTGCCGGTCATACCGATGTGGTGCCGCCGGGCGACGCCAACCGCTGGATCAGCCCGCCGTTTGAACCCAGCATCCGCGACGGCATGCTGTTTGGCCGCGGTGCCGCCGATATGAAAGGTTCGCTGGCGGCGATGGTGGTGGCAGCGGAACGCTTTGTGGCCGCTAATCCGCAGCATAAAGGTCGTCTGGCGTTTCTGATTACCTCCGATGAAGAAGCCAGCGCGGTTAACGGAACGGTGAAAGTGGTTGAGCGCTTGATGGCGCGCAACGAACGCATGGATTATTGCCTGGTCGGCGAACCGTCGAGCACCGAGATTGTGGGTGACGTGGTGAAGAATGGCCGTCGCGGCTCGATGACCGCGAATCTCACTATTCATGGCGTGCAGGGCCACGTAGCCTATCCGCATCTGGCGGATAATCCGGTGCATCGCGCCATGCCGGCGCTGAATGAGCTGGTAGAAACCGTGTGGGATGAAGGCAACGAATTCTTCCCACCGACCAGCATGCAGATCGCCAACGTGCAGGCCGGAACCGGCAGCAACAACGTAATTCCTGGCGAATTCTTTGTGCAGTTCAACTTCCGTTTCAGCACGCAGTTGACCGATCAGATGATTAAAGATCGCGTGGCGGAGCTGCTCGATCGTCATCAGCTGCGCTATACGCTGGAGTGGAATGTTTCCGGCCAGCCATTCCTGACATCACGCGGTAAGCTGGTGGATGCCGTGGTGAACGCTGTGGCGCACTATAATGAAATTAAGCCGCAGTTGCTGACTACCGGCGGCACCTCCGATGGGCGCTTCATTGCGCGCATGGGTGCGCAGGTGGTGGAACTGGGCCCGGTGAACGCCACCATTCATAAGATCAATGAGTGCGTGAAAGCGTCAGATTTGCAGATGCTGAGCCGTATGTATCAGCGCATCATGGAACAGCTGATCGCCTAAGCGCGAAGGAGAAAGGGGATGGAATTCTTTAAAGAGTACTGGTGGATCCTGGTGATCCTGCTGATGGTTGGTATTTTGATGAACGTTTACAAAGACCTAAAACGTATCGACCATAAAAAATTCATGGACAACAAACCGACGTTACCGCCGCATCGTGATTTCAACGATAAATGGGATGACGAGGACGACTGGCCGAAAAAGAAATAATCGTCATATCGCAAACGGCGCGATAACTCGCGCCGTTATGCATCCTGCTACATCATCATCACCACATCATCATCGCCCGGCTTCGCACCGCTCAGCGCCTCATCGAAGTAACGACGCGGCACGGTATAACGCAGATGATTCAGCGCCAGCTCCATGCTGCGATCGTTAATCGCGTGCGGTAAATCTTCCACCACATCCAGCGTGACATCGCCGCCCAACGAAATCAGACGTTGCTTCGCCTCTTCGGCGTGCTGCAGCGGGATCTGTTCGTCGTAATCGCCATGAATCAGATGAATGGTGTTACGCGTGCTGGCCCGCAACGGCAGCGTGGCATAGCGGCCGCTAAACACAATCGCGCGTCCCGCCAAATCCGGCTGCGCTTTCATGCCTTCCAGCACCATGATGCCGCCCTGGGAAAAGCCCACCAGCGCCGTGGCTTCGGCACGCACGCCGCTCTCTTGCTGCCAGTGACGTACCGATGCCACGAACTCAGGCATGATCGCATCCACGCCCTGCTGTTCCGAACGATCGTGCGGCGGAATATCGGCAAACCACTGACGTCCTTGCGGCACGCTGCCCGCGTAAGGTGCGCCGACCGACACCACCAGCGCTTGCGGGAACGCTTTCGCGAACCAGCTACCAATCTGCGCCATCGAATCCGGGTTGTCGTTGATGCCGTGATACAGCAGAAACAGCTGTGCTGCACTGCTGGGTTGCTGAACAATTACATATCGTAGTGCCATAAGATCCTCCTCAAATCACTATACGCCGCTGCTGGCACAGAGATATCGGGAAAATTTGAACGAGATAATGGATTTATTGCAATGAACGCAGCCGCTGCGCCGCGTCGGGATTGAGGCGAATCAGTGCTGCGCCAGCTTCCGATCGCAGCTGGTTTATCAAGGCTTTACGACCGCTGAGACCGGCATGTTGCGCGGCATCGGTTAGCGTCTGTTTTTGCAGCAGGATGGCATTCAACAACGGTGAAGGAGACTGGCGCACCAGCCGCTGTAGCGCCGCGTAGCTGGCTTCGAACGGGCGCTGCGCCCAGGCAAAACCGGCCAGCAGCGCCCAGTCATCCTCGTTTAGCTGCTGGCTGGCATCGCTTACCAGCGTTAACGGTAAATCTATAATCGCTTGCAGCCACAGCCAATCACGCGCCAGGCGCTGCGCTGCCTGCTGTTGTAGCACTTCACCTGCCGCCGAGATTGCCAGCATCGCCATCGCGGCATAGCAGCCGCTGCTGGCTTCGCGCTGCGAGCCAATCCGCACCAGCGTAAAACCGCAGGCGCGCCAGAAGTGCCACAAGGATTCGGTGTAGCCGAAACTCACCGAGAGATAATCACATTTCTGCGCCTGCTGACGTGCGGTGGCCACCAATGCTTTGCCGATCCCACGCTGACGCTGTGACGCCTGCACCGCAATCCGGCTAATGCGCAGTGAGCGCAGCGTTGCCGCCTGCGCGAAACCGGCATGGGCCGCCAGCGATTGCGCCACCAGATTGCCGCGCGGCCGACGATGACCGGCCCACACCGCGTCAGCCAATGACTGATCCAATCCGCCCTCTTCCACCAGCCACAACGCGCCGGTTACCTGTTCGGCTGCACCCGCCAACCAAAAACGCATGCCGGGCGCATCCAGCATGCGCCGTAAATCCAGTGGCGAAGTGCGATAGTGCGCACTGGCAAGCAGGCGATAGCCCGCTTCCAGCGCCGTTATGTTGTGGTCCGGTGTGGCCGGGTAAATGGCGATCTCACCGCTTGCGCGGCTCTCCTGCGCATCTTCAAACAGCAACGCCTGGCTGAGCCATTGCTCCAGCGGATCGTTCGGCGACCAGCGCAACGGCTCGTCGAGCTGGAAGAGGCGCACATCCGGCAAGGTGGCGCAGAAGCGCAGCATAAAGCCGCGTCCGGTGCCTTCGTAACCTTGCACGGTGGTGATAAGCAGCACGCGCGGGAAACGTTGCACCAGCTGTTGCAGGATGGGCGCGGGAATGGCGGCCGCTTCATCGACAATCAGCCACTGCGCCTGAGGCGTCGCTTCCTGCGCGAGAACGGCATCGGGCGCCATGAAACTGAAATGCTCACCTGCAAACGCTGCCAGCACCGCCGTGGAGACTTTGGCCGGCGCCGTGACTAAACAGTGTTGATTGCGCTGCGCCAGCATGCCGGCCAACGCCGATTTGCCGCGACCGCGCGCGGCGGTGATCACTGCCACGCCCGGCGGCATCGCTTCAAGCTGTTCAAGGATTTGCATCTGCTGCTGCGGCGCCTGACAGCGCCAGTCGGGCAGATGCGTTTCCACCGGATAACGCACCGCTTGATGCTGACGTTGCAACATCACCTGCGCGTCTTGCCGCATCAGCGATTGCAGATGGTGGATAAAGTGCGGCGTGGCGATCGGTTCAGCGACATCCGCCCAGCGCAGGCTGTCGGCATCGGTCTGCCTGGGCCAGCTTTCCCAATCAGGCGTTAACAGCAATAACCAGCTGCCCGCGCGTAAGGTTCCGGCCAGTGCTGCAAAAGCTTCGGCGTGAAAACCGCGGCGAGCATCAAATATCGCATGCTGGAATTCACGCCCCAGCAAGGTGCGTAAAGCCGCGGGCGCAACGGCGTGCGGGAAATCGGCGCTGTCGCTCACCGTCAGCCAGTCGCCGGGCAGCGCGGTATGCCAACCTGTGGCCTGCTGCTGCGCCCACTCCTCATCACCCGCTATCACGCAAAGGCGGCGAATGCCTGCACGCTGCATCGCCGCCGTTTGTTCAACCAGGGAGATCACTTGCTAGCGAAGGTGTTGCACTGGCCGGGATCGCCGCTATCGAAACCGCGTTTCAGCCAGGTGTAACGCTGCTGAGAGGTGCCATGGGTGAAGCTATCCGGCACTACGCGGCCCTGACCTTTCTGCTGCAGACGATCGTCGCCAATCGCTTCAGCTGCGTTGAGTGCTTCCTGCAGATCGCCCACTTCCAGAACGTTTTGCTGCTCCATGTAATGGCCCCAAACGCCGGCGAAGCAATCCGCCTGCAGCTCCATTTTCACCGACAGCTGATTCGCCTGCGCCTGGCTCGCGCCCTGCTGCATCTGACGCACTTTTGGCTCAATGCCCAGCAGCTTTTGTACGTGATGCCCCACTTCATGCGCAATCACGTAGCCTTGCGCAAAGTCGCCACCGGCACCGAGTTTGGTTTTCATGTCATCGTAGAATGACAAATCGATATACACGGTTTGATCGGCAGGACAGTAAAACGGCCCCATCGCCGATTGGCCAGTGCCGCAGTTGGTGCGCGTTGCCCCGCGATACATCACCAGCTTCGGCGGCACATACTGTTTGTTCATCTGCTGGAACAGCTTGCTCCAGGTATCTTCGGTGGTTGCCAGAATCACCGAGGTGAATTTGGCATCTTCGTTACTCTGCGCGGTGTTTACCTGACGCTGCTGCGACGTTGGCGCGACACTGCCGCCGCCGCCTTCCAATAACGCGGTGAGGTCGTAGCCGTAATAGCCGGCAACAGCGACCACCACCAGCAAGATAAGGCCGCCTTTGCCGCGTGGAATGCGGATTTGCCGTCCCCCGCCGCCGCCAAGGCCAGGTGAATCATTGCGTCGATCTTCTACATTGTCGCTTTCACGACGCCCTTGCCAGCGCATGGTCTAACTCCTTTAAACATGTTTGGCATGATTTTAGTTGGCGGCAGCGGTAAGCACCAGTGTTGTAGTGACAGCACGGCAAGAATGAGAGAAATGGTGTGATAAAGGAGGAAGGAATTTGTAGCGGCGCGATTTATCGCGCAATGTCTGGAAGGTGCACCGACCGTAATAGAGCGCGATAAATCGCGCCGCTACGGGCCGGTGCAAACAGGACTTAATCCAGCTTCACACCCAAACGCTGTGCAACTTCTTCGTACGCTTCAACCAAGCCGCCAAGGCTCTGACGGAAACGGTCTTTGTCCATTTTATCCAGGGTGTTTTTGTCCCACAGACGCGCGCCATCTGGCGAGAACTCATCACCCAGCACCACTTCGCCGTTAAACAGACCAAACTCCAGCTTGAAGTCGACCAGGATCAAACCTGCGTCATCAAACAGTTTACTCAGCACATCATTGGCTTTGAAGGTCAGCTCTTGCATGCGTGCCAGATTCGCTTTGCTCACCCAGCCGAAGGTTTCGCAATAGGATTCGTTGACCATCGGGTCGTGTTTGGCGTCATCTTTCAGGAAGAGATCAAACAGCGGTGGATTGAGCACAATGCCCTCTTCCACACCCAGACGTTTTACCAGCGATCCTGCCGCTCGGTTGCGCACCACGCACTCCACCGGCACCATCTCCAGCTTTTTCACCAGCGCTTCGTTATCTGACAGCAGCGCTTCCATCTGGGTCGGAATGCCCGCTTCCTGCAATTTGGTCATGATGAAATGGTTAAACTTGTTGTTTACCATTCCTTTGCGATCAAACTGCTCGATTCGTGCACCGTCTCCTGCTGACGTATCGTTGCGGAATTCAAGTACCAGCAGATCCGGATTATCGGTGCTGTATACGGTTTTCGCTTTACCGCGATACAACTCAGCTCGCTTTTGCATCTTGTTAACTCCAAACATGAAAGAACCCGTGTTCAGCGGTGTTTCACCGCGCGCCGATTGCGTGACGCAATCGTTTACTTCGCCGGGCGCTATTATGCCAAATCCAAAACAAAAAGGCCGGAGAATCTCCGGCCCTTTGGCAATTTATTTCAGCGCACCTTGAATCACCTGCACCAGCGCGTCGTTCTGCGCCTGGGTTAGCACGTGACCTTTCGGATCGATGAACTGCAGACTGCTGCGGTTATCCAGATCGCCAACCTGCAACTTGTAATCGCCGTTTGGCAGTTCTGGATCTTTGGCGCCAATCTGATCCCACACGCCGCTGCCCGGCTGTTTGTAGGTCACTTTCAGGCTGCCCTGCGAACGGTTGTCATCCGTGATTTCCATGCCCACGCGTTTCAGCGCCGCTGGCAAACGCTGCCAGGTGACGTTAAACGGTGCGCGCAGAATCAACAGCGGTAAACCGGTGTCATCCGCGCCGCTCTGCACATCAATCTGTCCGGTGGCACGGTTGGCCGCCGCATCCTGGCTGGCAGAATCGACTTTATCCAGACCGGTGCTGATGTCGTTCAACATCTGGCCGGTATAGCGTTGAATCTGTGCCGGAGAAGTAACGGCTTGACCAGACTGCTGCAGTTCCAGCAAACGTACGGTCAGCACTTGCTGATAGCTCTGATTCTGCACGCTGATCTGATAGCGACCGCGATACTGGTTATCTTCGTCAGCACGGTTCCACTGCACCCAATCGGTGGTCAGCTGTTGCGAAGCGTCATCACGCTGGGCAATCGGGAACTTGTAAGACTGAATCACACCCACAACCTGCGACCAGATAGAACCGCGACTGCTTTCCACTGCCAGCACGCCCGTATTACCGGTGAACTGCGCACGCGTGCCGTTCAGCAGCGCCAGCGGCTGGGCTGGCGGACGAATATCCAGCTCTTTACCAACCGCGCCTTTCGCCACGCTGTGCGGAACATCGTAATCCCCATTCTGCAACGGCAGAATCATGCCCGCGGGGGCTTTTAAATCATGCAGCTCAGGCGCCTGCAGGTAAGATTCATCCCCGCTGACCTGGCGCTTATAACGCTGATCGTTGGAACACGCTGTGAGCAGCATCAGGGTGGAAAGGCCCACTACCGTTGCCAGCGTCGAGCGCTTAACTGAATAACTCATTGATTCTCCCTAAATTATCGCAGACCCGCTTTAATCAACGCTTGCGCCGTTTTCGTCTGACCAGCTTCGGTCAGTGGCGTCATTGGCAAGCGCAGCGTGTCATCCGCGATTAATCCTAGCTGTTTTGCTGCCCATTTCACCGGGATTGGATTGGGTTCACAGAAAAGCGTCTGGTGCAGGTGCATCAGACGCTGATTCAGGCGACGCGCTTCGGCGAATTTGCCCTGTTGCGCTAAGGCACAGAGTTCAACCATTTCACGCGCTGCAATGTTAGCCGTGACCGAAATTACGCCTTTGCCGCCCAGTTGCATGGAGTCCAGCGCCGTAGCGTCATCGCCGCTGACGATGATGAACTCATCATTAACCAGCTCTTGGATCTGTGAGACACGCGATAAGTTCCCGGTGGCCTCTTTGATTCCGATAATATTTTTAATTTCGGCCAAGCGCGCGACGGTTTCCGGCAGCATGTCGCAACCGGTACGCGAAGGAACGTTATACAGCATCTGCGGCAGATCGGTACTTTCCGCAATAGCTTTAAAGTGCTGGAACAGACCTTCCTGCGTCGGACGGTTGTAATAAGGCGTGACCGTTAAACAGCCCACCACACCGCTGCCGGTAAAGCGTTTGGTCAGAGAGATGCCTTCAGCCGTGGCATTTGCGCCGGTGCCGGCTATAACCGGAATACGGCCATCCGCCAGTTCCAGGGTTTGCATAACCACATCACCGTGCTCGTCATGGCTGAGCGTGGCTGATTCGCCGGTGGTGCCAACAGAAACAATCGCCGCGGTGCCGCTGGCAACATGATAATCAATCAGTTTTTTCAAACTTTCGCGGCAGACATTACCTTTTTCATTCATTGGCGTAATGAGCGCAACAATACTTCCGGTGAACATGGGCTATCCCCTCGACAAACAAGTGCCTCATGTTACGTTTTACATTGAAAGAAAAGCAAGCGAGCCACGCCATTCCCGCGCTTGTCAGCAGTTTTTTTTATGTTTACCTTATAGTTATTAGCGAACGTACAGGAAATGCCATTTTGTCGCAGTCACAGCCTCACCATCTGGTGATCACCGCACTGGGCGTTGATCGTCCGGGTATCGTCAATACCATCACCCGCCACGTCAGCAGCTGCGGCTGCAACATCGAGGACAGCCGTTTAGCGATGCTGGGCGATGAGTTCACTTTTATCATGCTGCTGTCCGGTAGCTGGAACGCGATAACCCTGATTGAATCGACGCTGCCGATGAAAGGTGCCGAGCTGGAGTTGCTGATTGTAATGAAGCGCACCAATGCGCGCGCCACGCCACCGATGCCCGCCACCGTATGGGTGCAAATCGAAGTGCCGGATTCACCGCACATCATTGAGCGCTTCACCGATCTGTTCGATAAACATCAGATGAATATTGCCGAACTGGTGTCCAGAATTAAACCGGCGCAGGATGACGTGGCACCGACGCTCTATATTCAAATAACGGCGCACAGCCCGGCCAATCAATTCAGTGCGCCCATCGAGCAGGCTTTCAATCAGCTGTGCGAAGAACTGCATGCACAAGGCTCAATTCGTCTTTATAGTGTCACCGACGATGCTAATAGCACCGTTTAATCAGGCTCCGGGTTATTTCGCCACACACTCTGCCGCTGCGGCAAACCGTGTGGTGAAATAACCCTGACGGTAAACACCACCTGGCACTTTTGCTCTTGATGGTGTATTACCCACAGCATGTAAAAAAATGGAGAGTTGTGATGAATCCACTGAAAGCCGGTGATACCGCACCGAAATTTAGTTTGCCCGATCAGGACGGCGAACAAGTAAATTTGGCCGACTTCCAGGGACAGCGCGTTCTGGTCTATTTCTATCCGAAAGCCATGACGCCGGGTTGCACCGTGCAGGCTTGCGGTCTGCGCGACAACATGGATGAGTTGAAAACTGAGGGCGTTGTTGTGCTGGGTATCAGCACCGACAAAGCGGAGAAGCTGTCACGCTTTGCCGATAAAGAGCTGCTGAACTTCACGCTCTTATCGGATGAAGATCATCAGGTGTGCGAGCAGTTTGGCGTCTGGGGCGAGAAAACCTTTATGGGTAAAACCTATGACGGCATTCACCGCATCAGCTTCCTTATTGATGCCAACGGCAAAATTGAGAAAGTGTTCGACGATTTCAAAACCTCCAATCACCACGACATCGTGCTGGATTATCTGAAGTCAGCCTGAGGTAAACGGGTGCGCAGGCCGCACCCGGAGCGTTAATGCGTAATGCTGCTGACCAACGCATCCTGACCGGAGATCATCACGCAGTTGCGTCCAGCATTTTTCGCCTGATAAAGCGCGGCATCGGCTTGCTTGAGGCTCTGCTCCTGCGAACCACTTTCCGGCTGCCAGTCGGCAATGCCCACCGACAGCGTGACATTGCCAACCTGATCAATCCAGTTTTCTGCAATGCTGATGCGCACGCGCTCGGCCAGAATGCGTGCGTCTTCCACCGACGTCGCAGGCAGCAACATCAGGAACTCTTCCCCGCCGTTACGGCACACCACATCGGTTTGACGGGCGCTGCTGCGTAAGGTTCGCGCCACATGTTTAATCACCTCATCGCCGACATCATGACCGAAGGTATCGTTGACCCGTTTGAAATGATCGATATCCAGCGCCAGCACCGAGAACGGTTGGCGCATGGTGGCGAAGTAGTCGAGCACCGCGCTCAGGCCTCGACGGTTAAGCAGATTGGTCATGGGATCGCTCTGCACTTCCGATTTCAGGCGACCAATCTTATCCTGCACTAAACCAATACCGGTGAGCAGCGCGCGTTTGACCTGCGCCGCTTCGAAATACCAGGCGCGAATGCCGCCAATCTCGTTCGACACGCCCTGGGAATCCATCTGGCTGGCTTTGCGCGCCAGTTGCCACAGCGGCAGCGCAATCAGACGCGCCAGAATCACCGCCACCAGCAAGGTCAGCAGCGCAAATGGCACCGAGTTTTTCAACACTTTCAGCAGCAAGCCGGTGAGCGGCGCCAGCGTCACATCGGTGGGTTTCAACGCCACCACCATCCAGCCGGTGGTGGGTACGATGGCGTAACCGGCCAGCTTAGGCACGTTCTCTTCCGTCAGTTGCACTTCACCGTTGGTTTTCTCCTCGCGTTGGCGATCGCTAACGATGCCCGGCACGCTTTTACCAATCAGCTGGGTATTCTGGTGGTACAGCACCTGATTATTGCGATCCAGCACGTAAACATGCGTGCCATCGCGATAGAACTGCTCGCCGAGCAGCGCGTTGAGGATGCTTTTCTTCTTCAGATAGATGGTGCCGCCGACGTAGCCAAGGTAACGTCCGTCTTTGCTCCAGATCGGCCAGGAGACAAACACAATCAGATTATTGGCGGCGGAGATGCTGGGTTTGCTGACCATCGGCTGACGCTGCGCCAGCGCTTCACGCGAAGCCTGGCTGGTGAGCTGCATGCCTTTCAGCATCAGCGATTCGGGTGAAATGGCTTTCACGATGCCGTTGCTGTCCACCACCGCCACCGAGTTAAAGCTATTAGTTTGCTCACGCAGGCGATTGACTTCCTGCTGCGCCAAATCGGCATCATCAAAATCATTGCCCAGCTGCGTCGCGCTGTAGTGCAGCTGCGACTGAGCCAGCTGAAAGAAGACCTCCGTCGTCGCCGCCAGTTTAGTGGCGTAAGCGCGATTGGCTTCGAGGGTGCTTTCGATCAGGACCATACGTTGTACGCGCCAGGTGGCGTACAGCGTGTTGGCAAGTGTGATGACGATGCTGGTGATCGCCAACAGCGCGATCAGCGTGCGCAGGTCAGTTTTTGGCCGCAGGCGCGTTAGCATAGCGCAACGACCTTAGTGAATAGATTCATCGATATGTGTGCCTGACAGTCTTGTTATAGTTGGATGCACTTGCCCTGGTGAGCTAACGGGCGATTGTACACCCACAACGCAAATTGAGCACGAAGCATCCTGTCAGCCACACACAATTCTTTCTCTACGCTGGCGCTAATCGATCAAACCGTTGGCATCGTAAAACGGCCACGGACCGGGATAATCGCCGATAGCACACAAATGCGTGCTCATGCCCTGCTGCGCATGCCAGCGATGCAGCAGAAAACCGGGCGGCTCCAGCACAAAATTCGCCGGTGCATTTTCCGCGAGATCAAACGCCACCTGATGCGATACACCCGGCGCCACGCACGCCAGCGTACCGGCAAAGCGCGCCTGCACCGAGCGGTGCAGATGGCCGCTCAGCACGCGTTCCACCTGTGGATGGCGCTGGATAATCGCCGCCAGCGCCGCCGGATTGCGCAGCGGCTGGTTATCCATATGTTCGATGCCGCAAAGAAACGGCGGATGATGCAGCATCACCAGCGTCGGCAACTGCGGCTGGCGCTGCAACTGCTCATCAAGCCAGCGCAGCTGCTCTTCATCCACATAGCCCCACGGCTGCTGTGGCACGCTGGAATCGAGCGCCAGCAGCTGCACGCCTTTCACCTGCATCTGCCAGTTCAGGGTTGCTCCGTGCTGCAGATAGTGATGATCCGGAAACGCCGCACGCAGCGCCTGGCGATCGTCGTGGTTACCCGGCATCAGCAGAAACGGCAGCTGCAGTTGGCGCAGCGCCTGCTTTAACGTTTGATACTCTGCCGCGGTGCCGAAATCGACCAGATCGCCGGTAATCACCACCATGTCGGGGCGCGGCGCAAGGCGGTTTAGCGTCTCAATCACCTGCAGTAGCGCGGCTTGAGTGTCGACTTTTTTGTAGGATAAACGGCCGTTGGCCTTAATGTGTAAATCGCTGATTTGCGCGATGAGCGTCATTGTTTCAGACACGAATTTTTTCCTTTGGATGTTTAAGCGCGGCGGTCGCCATTTATGGCGACCGGGCCAATTAAGAAAACTGCAGCGCGGCGTCCTGCGCCAGCGTCCAGCTCACCGCTTGTCCGGCATGCCAGGCTTCACGCGCGTGGCGATCCACCTGAATGGGCGTCGCCAGCCCGATGTCGATCATCAACCGCTGCGACGCGCCCAGAAAGGTGCTGGCAACAATAAAACCCTGGCGCGGATAACGCTCATCGCTGGCCAGCAGTACATCTTCCGGGCGGCAAAAGCGCTGCGGATGGCCGCGTGTATCCACATCTACGCAGTTAATCGCGCCCACAAAATCGGCGACAAATTTTGACGCCGGATGCTGATAAATTTTCTGCGGCGTATCGATCTGCACCAAACGTCCCTGCTCCATCACCGCAATACGGTCGCCGAGCGCCATCGCTTCCTGCTGATCGTGCGTTACGTAAACGGCGGTGATCGCCAGCTTCTTCAGTAGCGCGCCGATCTCCAGACGCAGACGATCGCGCAGGCGCGCATCCAGCGCCGCCAGCGGCTCATCAAACAGCAGCACTTTGGGCTGCGCGGCTAACGCGCGCGCCAGCGCCACACGCTGCTTCTGGCCGCCGGAGAGTTTGTCGATGCTACGCTGCGCCAGCGCGGTGAGATCCACCAGCGCCAGCATCTCCTGTACGCGCGCTTCCCGTTCGGCACGCGCCACGCCCTGCACTTTCAGGCCGTACGCTACGTTCCCGGCCACATTGAGATTCGGGAACAGCGCGTAGTTCTGGAACACCATGCCGACGTTGCGTTTTTCAATCGGTAAAGCGGTAACGTTGCGATCGTCAAACCACACTTCGCCGCCGACATCGCAGCTCTCCAGCCCGCTGATAATGCGCAGCGTAGTGGTTTTGCCGCAGCCGGACGGCCCCAGCAGCACCAGCGTTTCGCCGGCATGCACCGTGAGATCAAGCGGTTGCAGCGCCTGATGATGATTAAAGTGACGTGCGCAGCCGCGCAGCGTCACGGTAACGGCCGCAGGGTTCATGCTACCTCCTTGTGTTGGCGCGAAACCGCGCGGTTAAGCCAGTGATTCACGGCATTGAGCATCAGCAGCAGCGGCAGAATCATCAGAATGAAAATCAGCGTGTAGGCGGAGCCCACTTCCAGCCGCATTGAGGCATAGCTGTCGGCAAGGCCAACCGGCAAGGTTTTGGTCAGCGGCGTGTGCAGCATCCATGTAATGTTGAATTCACCCACCGACAGCGTGATCACCATAAACGCGCCAGCAAGAATGCCGTTGCGGCAGTTTGGCACCACCACGGTAAAGAAGCGCTGCCACAAGCTGGCACCGAGGCTGGCCGAGGCTTCTTCCAGGCGCGGCATATCCACCGCCTGCATCACCGCCAGCACTGGCCGCATCATAAACGGCAAGGTAAACAGCACGTGACCAATCAGGATGAACAGCCAGCTATCACGCAAGCCGGAAAACTGGCCGTAGAGCAGAATGATGCCGAGCGCGGTTGCCAGACCGGGCAGCGCCACCGGCAGCATCAAGCACTCTTCAATACGCGCCGCCCAGCGGCCCGGCGCTTTCAGCAATCCCCACGCAGCGGGAACGCCAATCACCAAGGTAACCAGCAGGCAGAACAGCGCGACCAGCAGCGACAGCCAGAAAGTATCGGCGTACATCTGCCACACTTGCTCCACCCACTTCAGCGTGAAGCCGCTGCGCAGGCCGATGAAATAGTTATTGGTGACGCCCGCCAGCATCGACAGCACCACCGGCACGATCATAAACAGCGCGGTGATGGCGGTGATCAGCAGTTGCAGGCTAAACAGTCCACGACGTTTCATGATTGCGCCTCCTTAGCCTGCGCCAGACGGCGCGCCAGCATCAGCGCCAGCCAGGCGAATCCGCCCATCAACACTGACAGCGCCGCGGCGGTGGCGAAGTTGGCGTAGTTGGTGAACTCGCCGTAAATGGTCAGTGGTAGCACCGCCAAATCGGTGCCGAGCGTAAAGGCGGTGCCAAAAGCGCCCATGCTGGTAGCGAAGCACAGCGCGCCGGTAGAGAGCAGCGCCGGTTGCAGGCCGGGCACAATCACGTCCCAGGTGATGCGCCACTGGCTGGCACCGAGCGAACGCGCTGCTTCTTCCAGCGAGCGATCGAGTTTTTCACTGGCTGCTACCAGCGTGAGGATGGCGCGCGGCAGTGAGAAATAGAGGTAACCGATAAACAGGCCCGCCAGCGAATAGGCCAACGTCCAGCGTTCATGCAGCAAACTCATGCTGATTTGCGCCAGCAATCCCTGACGTCCAGCCAGCATCACCACCAGAAAACCCACCACCACGCCGGGAAACGCCAGCGGAAAGGTCAGCAACGCCAGCAAGGTGCCGCGCCCGGCAAAGCGCTGGCGTGCCAGAAAGCAGCCGACGATAGCGGCGATGAGTAACGTCACCAGCGTCACCGCCAGCGACAGCAGCACGGTGTTCAGCAGGCTCAGCAGATAGTGCGGCTGCGTGATCACCGTCCAGTAACCGCTGTGCTGGGTGCTGCGATCGTTCTGCATGCCGATTTGCAGCAGGCGGGCAAACGGCAGCAGCCAGAAAGCGCAAAAGAACAGCAGCGCGGGCAGCGTCAGCCACAACCAGCGGCTGCCCGGTTGCGTCGGTATCTGGCGGCGCGAGGCCGCCAGCGTGTCAGCCATCGACATTAACGCATCTCGCTCAGGTATGTCGCCGAGAAGGCCTTCTGCGCATCGGCCATCTGCTGATAGTTCACGGTTTGCGCACGCGCATAGTCGCTGTCTGGCAGGAAGAATTTCTTAGCGTCAGCGGACATCGCCGAGGTGCGTACCGGACGCAGGAAGGCATTAGCCCAAATCGCCTGACCTTTATCCGACAATACGTAGTCGATCACTTTCTTGCCGTTGTCTGCGTGCGGCGCGTTCTTCACCAGGCTGATGACGTACGGCACCGTAACCGTGCCCTCTTTCGGGATCACAAAGGCGACATTGGCGTGATCTTTATATTTGGCGCGGTAGGCGTTGAAGTCGTAGTCGAGCAGGATCGGAATCTCACCGGAGATCAGGCGCGCGTAGGCGGTCTGCTTCGGTACGATCGGCTGGTTAGCCTGGAGTTTTTTGAACCATGTCAGCGCGGGTGTGAAGTCCTGCATGTTGCCGCCCTTCGCCTGGTTGACCGCCACGGCCGCCACGTAACCGACAAAGGCGCTAGCCGGATCGAGGTAGCCGATCATGCCTTTGTATTCAGGCTTCAGCAGATCGTCCCAGGATTGCGGCACCGGCGCGCCGCCCAGCGCATCAAGGTTAACCATAAAGCCCATGGTGCCGGAGTGCAGCGCCACCCATTTGCCGTCGGGATCTTTCATTCCCGCTGGGATCTCGTCCCAATGCGCGGGCTTATAGGCGCTGATGACACCGGCGCTATCCGCCTGGATGCCAAAACTGACGCCGTAATACACCACATCTGCCACCGGATTGCCCTGCTCCGCCACCAGCTGCGCCAGCGCCTGGCCGGAGTTTTTATTGTCCTGCGGCACCTGAATGCCAGTGTCTTTAGCAATAGCGTTAAGCTGGGTTCCCCAGTCCGCCCATTCGGGAGGACAGTTGTAGCAAATCGCCGTATCGGCGGCCTGCGCCAGCGAACTGAACAGCGAACCGGCGGACAGTGCGAGCGCCCCGGCAATCATTGTGACTTTTTTCATGATGGTTCCCTGATATTGGCAATGGAAGAAAAAGAGGTTGCTGGCGCGGCGATACTGGCGCCGAGCCTTAATCGATGTGGCAGCACGCGCGTGCCGCGGCTGGCTTGTTGTAACAGCATGTCGATCGCCCCGGCGCCGAGCATGTCAGCTGGCTGGCTTACGCTCGCCAGCGACGGCGCGATCTGCTCGCCGATATCGATGCCATCAAAACCCATCACCGACAGCTGCTGCGGAATGCGCACTCCGGCGCGCGCCGCAGCACCAATCAGGCTGATGGCGAGCAGATCGTTGGTGCAGATCACCGCGCTGAGCGGCGTGTCGCCACTCAGCTGCGGCTGCAGCAGCGCGAAATCAGATTGGGTATGGCTGGGCATTTCGAGTACCGGCAGCGCGCGCAATCCGGCCTGCTGCATGGCATCGCAATAGCCCTGATAGCGCAGACGGGCGCGATCCGATTGCAGCATAGGACCGGCCACCATACCGATGTGGCGATGTCCGAGCTGCAGCAGATGTTCGGTGGCTTGCTGCATCGCCTGGCGGTTATCGACGCAAATCGCGGGCCAGTGCGTGGCTTGCGGCACGTTATGCGTCAGGACAAACGGCATGCTGGCTTGATGCAGCGTATGCAGGATGGCGCTGTTGTCGGCGTCGGCGACGGTAAGAACCAAACCGGCAACGCGCTGGTTCAGCATGTGCTCCACCATCGCCGCTTCCCGCTCGGGCTGATAATCGCTGGTTGCCACCAGCAGACCGTAACCGGCGGCACGCGCCTGACGCTCCATCGCTTGCAGTTGACGGGCGAAGATCGGATTCAGCAGCGACGGCAGCAGCACGCCGAAGGTGGTTGAACTTTGGGTACGCAGTTGGCGGGCAATGTGATTGGGGCGAAAGCCGAGCTGCTCAGAGGCGCTCAACACCTTTTCCAGCGTGTCAGCCCGCAGCAGATGCGGATCAGAGAATGCGCGGGCGGCGGTAGCGCGAGAAACGCCAGCCAGTTTGGCCACGCTGATTAAATCGGACATGTTCGCCTCGTAAAGTGCCAATGAGATCGATCTCATTGGCGCTTAAAGTAGCGGCGAACTGTGACAGCAACATCGCGGATAAATGACAGCGGGATGACAGCAGCGCGAACTGCTGTCAGGCAGAAATCAGAGCATCAGGAAGGCGTAACCTTCGTTCTGCAGCGACGCCACGGTGGTGCCGCTCGACAGCGTGTGGGTGACGCGCGTATCGATCCAGTTGCGCTCCAGCTGATGGAAAGCCACCGACTGATCGCAAATGGTCACCTTCACGCCAGCTTTTTTCAACTCATCAATCAGCTTGAGATTGGGGTTATCGGTGCCGTAGGTTTTGCGGAATTGCTCATTATTCAACGCCGCAGGAACCGCATCGCTGTTAATCGACACCACAAATTTCAGCTGATCGAGCGGTACGCCCGCCGCGTAATAGAGGTTGGTGACGCGTGCCACGCGCTCCAGCCCAAGGTTCGGCTGACGCACATCGCCTTCATTACGGTTGATCTGGAAGACGATTTTATTGCTCAACCCTGGCGTGGTGGCCGGATTGTAGTCCGGCACATTCACAAAGTGGATTTTGCCGTAACCGTAGATCGCCGGCGTGCTCCAGAAATCAGCCGGTTCACTTTTCTTGTCAGCAAATTTGTCGCTAACCTTGTCGACCAAATCGGGGAGCTGTAATACATTGCCGCCGACAAACCCTGCCAGAGCCGCAATAACGATATAGGATGCTGGACGCATTTCACTTCTCCTGTGCCTGAAATTTACATCTGTAAGAGTGCATAACCCTGATTTTCCAGCGTCGACACGGTCGTCGGGCTGGAGAGTGCATGAATCACCGATGGGTCAATCCACTCTCTCGGGAAGTGATGGAACGCCACCGACTGATCGCATACGGAAACCTTCACGCCCAACTTATTCAGTGCGCCGATCAGCGCCAGATTGGGGTTGTCCGCTTGGTAGAACTGCTGGAAATGTGCGTTATCCAGCATCGCTGGCGTGGCATCACCGGTGACCGATACCACAAAGTGCAGGTCGTCAGCGGGCACGCCCGAAGCGATATAGAGATTGACCACGCGCGCTACGCGCTCCAATCCAAGATTTGGGCGCGTCATCTCCCCTTCACTGCGGGTAATTTGAAACACCACTTTGTTGCTTAAACCGACCACCGGTTTGAAAGCCGCATCCGGTTCGTAATGGATTTTGCCGTAGCCGTCGACGGCGGGCGTGCTCCAGAAGCCGTCGGGATCGGCGGGTGCAGAGGAGAAATGGCTGACAACACGCTGATACAGGTCATCACCTTTACTCACGGTGGCGCCAACAAAGCCACCGACAATTGCGATAAGGGCGTATGAAACTACAGAACGCATAAAAACTCTCCGGCTTACACTGCGCGTCAATTCACAGTCCGTTTGAATAAAGTGCCTTATCTATACCACAGCGTGAGCAAGGCAAAAGTCCTGTAGTGACGGGCTGTCCGACGTTTTCATTGCGTGAAAAATAATTAGCAAGGTTAATTGAAAAAGGGTTTCGATTGTCGCTTTGGCAGGAGTTGAGAAATGCGTGGCCGTGAAATTGTTATCCTAATACAGGGGGAATAAGTTTACGTGCGTTTAAAATCCGTCCGATGATAACTGTGTAGCATGCTCTGCGCGTCGCCTTCACGATTAAAAACGCTGATGGATAAAGCGGGCCAACACCGCTCATTTGCCGCCGCTTTTCAGAGTAAACCTGGAAAAGTTCATGCCAAATTCAATAATTTTGAGCAACTTTACGTAACTTTAACTTTTACGAGTGAAGAAGCCTGTTTAAATCGCGGCGTGCTATTCAATTTTTTGCTGCAATTTCGTCATGCTGTAACCCTTTTTTCATTTAAAGCGCATGAATCTTCATCGTTTGCTTGTCGCCGCAGTCTGGTTAAGATAGAGCGCGTTCCGCAAAGGGAAAAATAGTGCAGAACATTTGAACCACTTACCTGTCCAATTTCGGGTGACTTTTACAGGATCAAGGCATGTTTAACCGGTTGAAAAAATCAGTGCTGGCGGCCCTTATTCCTACGCTGCTGCTGACGCCTGCGCTGAGTGCGCGCGCTGACGTTAGTGATACGCTGCCCGACATGGGCACCACAGCAGGTTCAACGCTTTCGATTAATCAGGAACTGCAGATGGGCGACTTCTACGTGCGCCAGCTGCGCGCCAGTGCGCCTCTGATTAACGACCCGCTGTTGAATCAATACATTAATGAGCTCGGTCAGCGACTGGTGGCGCATGCCAACTCGGTGCGCACGCCGTTCCACTTCTTTTTGATCCAGAACGACGAACTCAACGCCTTCGCCTTTTTTGGCGGCAACGTGGTGCTGCATTCATCGCTGTTCCGCTATACCGATAACGAAAGCCAGCTGGCGTCGGTGATGGCGCACGAAATCTCGCACGTCACGCAGCGCCATCTGGCGCGCGCCATGGAAGAGCAGCGACGTAATGCGCCGCTGACCTGGGTCGGCGCATTGGGATCGATTCTGCTGGCAATGGCCAGCCCGCAAGCCGGCATGGCGGCGTTGACCGGTACGCTGGCGGGTGCGCAGCAAGGCATTATCAGCTTTACCCAGGGCAACGAGCAGGAAGCTGACCGCATCGGTATTCAGGTTCTGCAACGCGCTGGATTCGATCCGCAAGCGATGCCGACTTTTCTGCAGAAGCTGGCGGATCAGAGCCGCTTCTCCTCCAAGCCGCCGGAAATTTTGCTGACGCACCCGTTACCCGACAGCCGACTTGCCGATGCGCGTAACCGCGCCAACCAGATGCGTCCGGTGGTGGTGCAGTCGTCGCAGGATTTCTACATGGCGAAAGTGCGCTCGCTCGGCATGTACGCCACTGGCCGCAATCAGCTAACTGATGACCTGCTGAACGAATACGCCAAAGGCAACGTGCGCGAGCAGCAGGCGGCGCAGTACGGCAAAGCGATACAGTTCCTGCAGGCTAAAAGCTTTGATAGCGCCAAACGGGTGATCGCCCCGCTGCTGGCGAAACAGCCGGATAACGTCTGGTTCCTCGATATCATGACCGATATCGACATCGGCCTGAATCAGCCGCAGCAGGCGATCGCCATGCTCAGCAGCGCCAAAGGCAGCAGCAGCAATCCGGTATTGCAGTTGAATCTGGCTAATGCCTATGTCGAAGCAAAGCAGCCCGCCAACGCCAGCCGCATCCTTAATCGCTACACCTTTGCCCATCCAGACGATGTTAACGCCTTTGATCTGCTGGCGCAGGCCTCTGCGGCGCAGGGTTTGCGCGATGAAGAACTTTCGGCGCGCGCGGAAGGTTTGGCGCTTAACGGCCAGCTCGATCAGGCGATCTCCACCTTGAGCAGCGCCAGCGCGCAGGTGCCGCTCGGCAGCCTGAAACAAGCGCGCTATGACGCACGTATCGACCAGTTCCGTGAACTGCAAAAGCGTTTTAAGGTTTATCAAAAAGGATAAGAAGATGGTCAGCATTTATCACAACCCGCGCTGCAGCAAGAGCCGCGAAACGCTGGCGCTGTTGCAGGAGCGAGGTATCGAGCCCGATGTGGTGCTTTATCTTGAGACGCCGCCCGATGTCCCCACGCTAAAACGTCTGTTGAAACAGCTCGGCATGCACAGCGCGCGCGAACTGATGCGGCGTAAAGAGGACTTGTATCAAGAGTTGGCTTTAGCGGATAGCGCGTTAAGCGAGGCTCATCTGCTGCAAGCGATGGTGGATCATCCGAAACTGATCGAACGCCCGATTGTGATCAATGGCGAACAGGCGCGTATTGGTCGTCCACCCGAAGCGGTGCTGGAGATTATCTAAAGCTCCAGCGCTTCTTTAACAAAAGGAATGGTGAGTTTGCGCTGGGCGCTGATGGAGGCGCGATCGAGACGATCCAGCGTATCAAACAGCGTGCGCATCTCACGGTCGAGGCGTTTCAACAGGAAGCGCCCGACATCTTCCGGCAACTCAAAACCACGCAATCCGGCACGCAGCTGCATCGCCTGTAATTTGTCGTCATCCGAGAGCGGCTGCAAACGATAAATCTGTCCCCAGTCGAGACGTGAAGCCAGATCCGGTAAGCCGAGATTGAGCTGACGCGGCGGTCGATCGCCGGTTATCAGCAAACGCGTTTTACCGATTTCCAGAATACGATTGTAGAGATCAAAGATCGCCATTTCCCACTCCGGATCGCCCGCGATGCACTCGATATTATCAATGCACACCAGCGCCAGATTCTCCATGCCTTCCAGAACTTCCGGCACAAACCAGGTGCGCTTATCCAGCGGCACATAGCCCACCGCTTCGCCGCGCGCCGAGAGCTCCGCACAGGCGGCATGCAGCAGATGACTACGGCCACCGCCTTCGCGCGACCAGAAATAGAGATAGCTACCGTGTTGCTGAGAGAGTGCGCCTTGCAGCGCCGCCAGCAGAGACGTGTTTTCCCCCGGCCAGAAACTGGCGAAGGTTTCATCATCGGGTAAATAGAGTGGCAATGAGAGCTGTGCCGGCGTGTTCAGAAGTACCTCAACGGATGAGCGGGCAGAAAACCGCGCAAGTTTATCACGATCTTTGCCGGAGATGAACCGGGCTTCCCTGCCCGGCTTGCAGCCTTAACTTTCGCGCTTCTCTTCAGCGTCCAGCACCACCTCTTCCGGGCGCAACACGCTGATTAAACGGAAGATCAGCGCCAGACCCACGCCAACAATAGTCGCCAGCGCCATACCTTTCAGCTCGGCCGCGCCGATATGCACTTTGGCACCGCTCACGCCGATGATCAGGATCACCGAGGTCAGGATCAGGTTCTGCGCTTTGTTGTAATCCACTTTAGACTCGATCAGCACACGAATACCGGACGCGCCAATTACGCCGTATAGCAACAGCGATACGCCGCCCATCACCGGCACAGGAACCGCCTGAATCGCCGCCGCCAGCTTGCCGACGCACGAGAGCAGAATGGCAAAGATCGCCGCGCCGCCAATTACCCAGGTGCTGTACACGCGGGTAATCGCCATTACACCGATGTTCTCGCCGTAAGTGGTGTTCGGCGTGGAGCCGAAGAAACCGGAGATCATGGTGGATAAACCGTTAGCGAACATCGAGCGGTGCAGACCCGGATCGCGGATCAGATCTTTCTTCACGATATTCGCGGTGACCACCAAGTGACCCACGTGCTCGGCAATCACCACCAGTGCGGCTGGCAGAATGGTCAGCATCGCCACCCATTCAAAACGCGGCGTGTAGAAGGTTGGCAGCGCAAACCACGGCGCATTTTCCACCGCGGTCCAGTCCACAATGCCCATCGCGTAAGAGAGCGCATAGCCGACCAACACGCCGACTAAAATCGGGATGATGGCGAGGAAACCACGGAACAGCACCGAACCAAACACGGTCACCGCCAGCGTCACCATCGAGATGATCACGGTTTTGCTGTCTGGCGATGTGCCGTCAGCAGGCAGCAGGCCGGCCATATTCGCCGCCACGCCCGCCAGTTCCAGACCGATAACCGCGACAATCGCGCCCATCGCTGCCGGTGGGAACATCACGTCCAGCCAGCCGGTACCGGCTTTCTTGACGATCAGCGCCACCATACAGAACAGCAAACCGCAGAGAATAAAGCCGCCCAGCGCCACTTCATAACCCAACGGCAATAGCAGCAGCACCGGCGAAATAAAGGCAAAGCTCGATCCGAGATAAGCGGGGATTTTGCCTTTACAGATAAACAGATAGAGCAGCGTTCCGACGCCGTTAAACAGCAACACCGTGGCCGGGTTGATGTGGAACAGAATCGGCACCAGCACGGTTGCGCCGAACATGGCGAACAGATGCTGTAAGCTGAGTGGAATGGTTTGCAACAGTGGCGGACGTTCGCCCACACCAATAGCACGACGAGTCATTATTATCCCCTATCCTCTTCGTTCTTCGAGCCATGGCTGCGTTGGCTCGAATAACTCGAGGATGACAATGTTGTGTTTTTGCCAAAAAAAAGCCGACTCTCTGGCCGGCTGGTTTCTTTTATTTGGTTCCGAAAATCTTGTCCCCTGCATCTCCCAAGCCAGGAATGATGTAGCCCTTCTCGTTCAATCCCTGATCGATAGATGCGGTGTAGAGCTCCACATCCGGATGCGCTTTCTCCAGCGCGGCAATACCTTCAGGTGCGGCCACCAGCACCAGCACTTTGATGCTGGTACAACCGGCTTTCTTCAGCAGATCGATGGTGGCGATCATCGAACCGCCGGTTGCCAGCATTGGGTCGACCACCAGCGCCAGGCGCTCTTCAATGTTCGAAACCAGCTTCTGGAAATAAGGAACCGGCTCCAGCGTCTCTTCATCACGATACACGCCAACCACGCTGATGCGCGCGCTGGGAACGTGCTCAAGCACGCCTTCCATCATGCCAAGACCCGCACGCAGAATCGGAACCACCGTGATTTTTTTACCTTTGATCTGATCGATTTCAACCGGACCATTCCAGCCTTCGATGGTGACGCGCTCGGTTTCCAGATCGGCGGTGGCTTCATAGGTCAGCAAGCTGCCCACTTCCGAGGCCAGCTCGCGGAAACGCTTGGTGCTGATATCATGCTCACGCATCAGGCCCAGTTTATGTTTGACCAGCGGGTGTTTGACTTCCACGATCTTCATGATTGTTCTCCCGGAATTGAGTTGAGCTAAAAAAAAATCGCCGGATTATACCGCCTTTTCGCTGCTGCGCCACTTGTCATCGGTCAATAGCCTGCGTCATCTAAGGATTGGCGAAAATCTGAGGCGATGCAAAGGCAGCATGAGATGGGACTCGCAAACGTTTGCCTGCGCTGTTAGAATTGCCGCGCTTAATTTTTGCCACCAACCGCAACTCGCGTGGGGATTCCGCAGTGACCGACAAAACCTCTCTCAGCTACAAAGACGCCGGTGTTGATATCGATGCTGGTAACGATCTGGTTGACCGTATTAAAGGCGTAGTGAAAAAAACCCGCCGCCCGGAAGTCATGGGTGGATTGGGCGGATTCGGCGCGCTCTGTGCGCTGCCGCAGAAGTACCGCGAGCCGGTGCTGGTCTCCGGAACCGATGGCGTCGGCACCAAGCTGCGTCTGGCGATGGATCTCAAACGCCACGACAGCATCGGCATCGATCTGGTCGCAATGTGTGTTAACGACCTGATTGTTCAGGGTGCTGAGCCGCTGTTCTTCCTCGATTATTACGCGACCGGCAAGCTGGATGTGGATACCGCTGCATCGGTAATCACCGGCATCGCCGAAGGTTGCTTGCAGTCGGGTTGTGCGCTGGTCGGCGGTGAAACCGCTGAAATGCCAGGCATGTACCACGGCGAAGATTACGACGTGGCGGGTTTCTGCGTCGGCGTGGTGGAAAAATCAGAAATCATTGACGGTTCGAAAGTGCAGGACGGCGACGTGCTGATCGCGCTGGGCTCCAGCGGCCCACACTCGAACGGTTATTCACTGGTACGCAAGATTCTTGAAGTCAGCCAGACCGATCCGGCGACCAAACAGCTGGATGGCAAATCACTGGCCGATCACCTGCTGGCGCCAACCCGCATCTATGTGAAAAACATCCTTAGCCTGATCGAACAGGTTGATGTGCATGCGATTTCGCATCTGACCGGCGGCGGCTTCTGGGAAAACATCCCGCGCGTGTTGCCAGATAACACCCAGGCGGTGCTGGAAGAGAGCAGCTGGCAGTGGCCGTCAGTGTTCAGCTGGTTGCAGCAGGCAGGCAACGTTAGCCGTCACGAAATGTACCGCACCTTTAACTGCGGCGTGGGCATGGTGATTGCGCTGAGCCCGGCAGAAGCCGATAAAGCGGTACAGCTGATGACCGACGCGGGCGAAAAAGCGTGGAAAATCGGTGTGATTAAAGCGTCTGATTCAGAAGAGCGTGTGGTTATCAATCCATGAAAAAACTGGTTGTACTGATCTCCGGCAACGGAAGCAATCTTCAGTCCATCCTCGACGCCTGCGCAAGCGGGCGTATAAACGGCAGCGTCGCTGCCGTTTTCAGTAATAAAGCCAGCGCGTTTGGTTTAACGCGCGCGCGGGAAGCCAATGTCCCGTCACATGCGTTAGCCGCCAGTGATTTTGCCGACCGCGAAGCCTTTGATCGCCAGCTGATGCAGGAGATTGATGCTTACGCGCCGGATCTGGTGGTGCTGGCCGGTTATATGCGCATCCTCAGCAGCGCTTTTGTCGCGCACTATCACGATCGTCTGGTGAATATTCATCCGTCGCTGTTACCGAAATATCCAGGCTTACACACACATCGTCAGGCGCTGGAAAACGGCGATGAGGAGCATGGCACCTCAGTGCATTTTGTCACTGACGAGCTGGATGGCGGACCCATTATTTTGCAAGCGCGTGTGCCGGTGTTTGCTGGCGATAGCGAAGACGAGATCAGCGCGCGCGTGCAGAATCAGGAACACGCGATCTATCCGCTGGTGATCAGCTGGTTTGTTGATGGGCGTTTGCAGATGCGTGAAGGTAAAGCATGGCTGGATGGTCAGTTATTACCGACGCAAGGCTATGCTCACGATTGAATGTTATGCATATTCCGAAGCGGCGCGATTTATCGCGCATTTCGATGGCAACATCGTGCCCATCCGGGCATTGCGCAATAAATTGCGCCGCTACAAATCGCAGACTTTTTTAACCAAATCTTCCCGTAATATAATCTTCGGTTCGCCGCGCTTTCGGTGAGGTGAAGATTCTGTCGGTTTCGTCAAACTCTACCAACTGACCGTTGTGCATAAACGCGGTGTAATCCGACACGCGTGCCGCCTGCTGCATATTGTGCGTCACCAGCACCAGCGTGAAATGCTGCTTCAGCGTGGTCATCAACTCCTCGATCACCAGCGTTGAGATCGGATCAAGTGCCGAAGTGGGCTCATCCAGCAGCAACACTTCCGGCTCGATGGCAATGGCGCGCGCAATCACCAAACGCTGCTGCTGGCCGTTAGAGAGCGTTAACGCGTTCTGCCCCAGCTGATCTTTCACTTCGCCCCACAACGCCGCCGCGCGCAGCGCACGCTCACAGGCTTCATTCAGCACGCGACGATCGCGCACGCCCTGCAAGCGCAGGCCGTAAACCACGTTTTCGTAGATCGATTTAGGAAACGGATTCGGCCGCTGGAACACCATGCCAATGCGGCGACGCAGCGCGGGAAGATCCTGATTCGCCTGCATCACCGCGTAATCACCGAGCAGAATCTCGCCTTCAATGCGGCAGCGATCGATCACATCATTCATGCGATTGAAACAGCGCAGCAGCGTCGATTTGCCACAGCCGGAAGGACCAATCAACGCCGTGATGCGGTTCTTCGGAATCTGCAGATCAATGTTATTCAGCGCCTGGCGTTCGCCATACCACAGCGAAAGCTGATTAACGCTAAGGGCAATGTCGTAATCGGGCGTCATCAGAAACCTTTTTAGTGCGTCATAATCCGGTAACGCTCACGCAGCCGATGGCGCAACGCCATCGCCAGCAGATTGAGCGACAGGATGATCACCACCAGCAGCAAAGCGGTGGCGTAAACCAGCGGTCGATCAGCATCGATGTTGGGGCTCTGGAACGCCAAATCGTAGATCTGAAAACCGAGGTGCATGAATTTGCGATCGAGGTGCAGATAAGGGAACACCGCATCAACCGGCAGCTCAGGAACCATCTTCACCACGCCCACCAGCATCAGCGGCGCGGTTTCTCCGGCCGCACGCGCCACCGCCAGAATCAAGCCGGTGAGCATGGCCGGTACCGCCAGCGGCAGCACCACGCGCCACAGCGTTTCCGCCTGCGTTGCGCCCAGCGCCAGCGATCCCTGACGCAGATTATCCGGAATGCGCGACAATCCCTCTTCGGTGGCAACGATCACCACCGGCAGCGTCAGCAGCGCCAGCGTCAGCGCGGCCCACAGCAAGCCCGGCGTACCAAAAGTCGGATTGGGTAAGGCGCTGGAGAAAAACAGCTGGTCGAGGGTGCCGCCAATCAGCCAGACAAAGAAACCGAGGCCAAACACGCCGTAGACAATTGACGGCACGCCCGCAAGATTAACCACCGCGATGCGCACCAGCCGCGTCAACGCATTGCGTCCGGCGTATTCGTGCAGCCATACCGCCGCGATGACGCCGAGCGGCATGACGATGATCGACATCAACAGCACCATCAGCACTGTGCCAAAAATCGCCGGAAACGCCCCGCTCTCGCCGCCACCGGAAGTCGGTGAATCGCTGACGAATTGCCAAATCTGACCGAAGAAGTGCAGCGTTTTGTTGGTTAAGGTCATGGCATTCGGATACCACGCATCTACCACCTGCGCCAATAGGATGGTGTGATCCACGCCGTTCACATCGCGCAGCACCAGCGTATCGCGCTGACTTTCGTGCTGCAGATGGGTTAACTGCTGCGCCAGCGCGTTAAAGCGGCGCTGTAACGCCGTGCGATTGGCATCAAACTCAGACTGCACCTCCAGGCTGAAGCGGCCGTTACGCTGCTGCTCATCGGCCTGCTGCTGCAGGCTTTCCAGCTGTGCATTAAGGCGCGCCATCTCAATGCGGCGGATGTTACTCGCCTGGCGCAGCTGCTCATGTACCTGCTGCAAACGCTGATGCAGCAAGGCATCGCGGCTTTGAGCGGTCATGACTTCGTTATCCTGGCGCAGCTCCACCAGCCAGCCATAGGCGTTGCCGCCGTTGCGGCGCTGCAGCACCAACACATCAGCAGGACGACGGGTTTTCGCCTCGCCCTGACTGTAGAGCACGCGGAAATCCGGCGCGGCAAAGTCACGGTTGCCGGTTTTCACCACATAGCGCCACTGTTCGCCCTGCTGCTGCTTTTGCAAGGTTTCACCCAGCACCATCACCGGGCTGCCTTGCGGCGGCTGGAACTGATATTGATCGACCGGCTGCGGCCAGAAGGCACGCACGCCCTGCCAGCCGAGCAAACCAATCAGCAAGGTAAACGCCAGCAGGCAAACCGCGACGGCGCCAGCGGTGAGCCAGCGCCAGCGATCGTTTTGTTTCATCGCCGTCATCCGTGGCCCTCATGCTGGCTGTAGCGTTGGCGCAAGCGCTGACGAATCAACTCGGCGATGGTGTTGATCACCAAGGTGAAGATCAACAGCAACAACGCACTGAGGAACAGAATGCGATAATGCGCGCTGCCCGCTGCGGCTTCGGGCATCTCAATGGCAATGTTGGCGGAGAGCGCACGCAGGCCAGCAAATAAGCCGCCTTCGCTAACCGGCGTGTTGCCGGTGGCCATCAGCACAATCATCGTCTCGCCGACGGCGCGGCCAAAGCCAATCATCAAGGCGGCGAAGATGCCCGCCGAGGCACCCGGCAGCACCACACGCGTCAGGGTTTGCCACGGCGTGGCGCCCAGCGCCAGCGAGCCCTGCCCCAGCGCGCCCGGCACGCTGAACAGCGCATCTTCCGATAAGGTGAAAATCAGCGGCACCAGTGCAAAACCCATCGCCAGCGCAGCAACTAATAAGTTGCGCTGTTCGTAATGCGCTAAACGCTCGCAAATCTCCGGCCAGAACAGCGTTGGCAGCCACAGCGTCAGCAACGTCACCACTAACAGTAGCGGCAGCAGCAGAATCACTTCAAAACCGGGACGTCGCCAGCTGGCCGGCAAACGCGGACTCAGCACGCCGCACAATAATAAGGTCGCGGCCAACACCGGCGGCAGTAGCAGCACGCCAACCAGCGCGGTGCTGATGTGCGGTGCCAGCCACACGCCAGCGATTAAACCAATTACCACGCTGGGCAGCGCGCCCATCATTTCGATCGCCGGTTTCACCCAGCGACGTAAACCCGGCGACATAAACCACGCGGTGTACATCGCGGCGGCCAGCGCCAGCGGCGTGGCAAACAGCAGCGCCAGACTGGCGGCTTTTAGCGTGCCCAGTACCAGCGGCATCAGGCTGAACTTGGCTTGATAGCTGTCGCCCGCCGCGGTGGATTGCCATACCCAATCGGCCTGCGGATAGTTTTCGTACCAGATTTTTTGCCACAGGTTGCGCCAGGTGAAGTCCGGCCACGGGTTATCCAGCGCAAACTGTTGCCATTCCCCGGCGCGTTCAATGATCAAGGCATCACCGTGCGGCGCGAAGGCCAGTGCCTGAATGCCCGGTGCCAGCTGACGCGTTAAAATCGCGCCCTGCTGCTTGCTGGCGAATAGCTGAACCTTGCCCTGCGCATCGTAAGTGGCAAACACGCGGCGCTGCGGCTCCGGCGTTATTCCGCGCACCTGCTGGCTACCGTTGAAGGTGTGAATCTGTTGTAAGCGCGGCCCTTGATCACTGGCGATAGCGAACCATTGCTGTACGCCTTGCGCATACTGAATCAGCAAGGTGCGTCCACCGGCCAGCATATGCAGGCTTTGCGGCGGCAGATTGAGGGTTTGCGTTTCACGTAACTGTGCGCCATCAGATGTGATTTGCCACACGCGCAGCAAACGCCCGCTGCTGGCGTAAAGCAAAGAGCCATCCGGTGATAGCAGCAGATGATCGGCCTGCTGCTGTGGTAACAGAATCTGATTCACTTTTTGCTGATTTTCCAGCGTCAGCAGGCTGATGCCAGCTGCGGTTTGCGCCGCGATCAACCATTGATGGTCGTTGAGCGACGTCAACGCCATGTTACTGACCGGGCCTTGCGGTAAGCGCAGCGGACGATCGCCGAGCGGGAAGCCCCATTCGCCGCTGCCATTGCGGATAACCGGTTGCATTAACAGCAGTTCGCCCTGCATATTGAGCAGCACGCTGCGGTTATCAAAGCTTGCGATCGCCGCATCGGGTTTGCCATTCAGCGCCAGTGCGGGAGCGGCAGGTTGACCATCAAGCGGAATAAAGCGCGCTTCGTTGCGGCTGATGCGCCAGCCTAAATTGCCGTCGCTGCCCATCGCCAGCATTGGGGTTTTGTCCCACAGCTGAATATTGGTGGTGGCATGCATTCCCGGCGCGCTAAACAGCGGCAACACCACCCAGATCAACCAGAAGAACAGCAGTAACATCAGCAGCAAAATTCCCACGCCGCAAGCTGTGACGACGCGGCGCACTAAATTATCAGTGGCGCGTCGACGACGGTCGCTAAAGTGGACGGGAATACGATTTATGCTCATGCAGGCCAGGTTACCGGTGGAAACAAGTCGCTATGTTGCCCGTAGCTGATTGATAAGACAACCTTTGACGTTGGACAAGCCTGCCATACTCTCGCCATAATGGTGACGGACACTGAGCGGTAACGCATTTTTGCGTCTTTTCCGCCGGACATTCCGTCCAGCATCAGCATCTCGGAGTCAGAATGGGTCAGGATAAGCTGTATATAGAAAAAGAATTAAGCTGGTTAAGCTTCAATGAACGTGTGTTACAGGAAGCCTCGGATAAAAGTAATCCGCTGATTGAACGCATGCGCTTCCTCGGGATTTACTCCAATAACCTCGAAGAGTTCTATAAAGTGCGCTTTGCCGATCTCAAGCGGCGAATTCTGATCAGCGAAGAGCAAGGCAAACCGACCTCTTTGCGGCATCTGTTAAAGAAAATTCAGCTGCGGGTGCAGAAATCGGATCAGGAGTTTGATGCGCTCTACAACGATCTGCTGCTGGAAATGGCGCGTAATCAGATCTTCCTGATTAACGAACGTCAACTGTCACCGAATCAGCAAGAGTGGCTGCGCTACTACTTCAAACATCAATTACGCCAGCACGTTACGCCGATTCTGATTAACCATGACACCGATCTGATCGAATTCCTGAAAGACGATTACACCTATCTGGCGGTGGAGATCATTCGCGGCGACGATATTCGTTATGCGCTGCTGGAGATCCCGTCTGATAAAGTGCCGCGCTTTATTAACTTGCCGGCTGAGTCGCCACGCCGGCGCAAGCCAATGATTCTGCTGGATAACATCCTGCGCTATTGCCTCGATGAAATTTTCAAAGGCTTCTTCGATTACGATACGCTGAACGCCTATTCGATGAAGATGACGCGCGACGCCGAATACGATCTGGTTACCGAGATGGAATCGAGCCTGCTGGAGCTGATGTCGTCGAGCCTGAAGCAGCGTCTCAATGCCGAGCCGGTTCGTTTCGTTTATCAGCGCGATATGCCGGATGCGATGGTGGAAATGCTGCGCCATAAGCTGTCGATTTCGAACTACGATTCGATTGTGCCCGGCGGCCGCTACCATAACTTCAAAGATTTCATCGGCTTCCCGAACGTTGGTAAAAGCAATCTGGAAAACCGTCCGCTGCCGCAAATTCGCCACATCGGCTTTGACGGCTTCCGCAACGGCTTCGACGCCATCCGCAATCGCGATGTGCTGCTCTACTATCCGTATCACACCTTTGAGCATGTGCTGGAGCTGCTGCGTCAGGCCTCGTTCGACCCGAACGTGCTGGCGATTAAGATCAATATTTACCGCGTAGCGAAAAACTCGCGCATCATGGATGCGATGATTCACGCCGCCTATAACGGTAAGAAAGTTACGGTGGTGGTGGAACTGCAGGCGCGCTTCGATGAAGAGGCCAACATCCGCTGGGCGAAACGTCTGACCGAAGCGGGCGTGCATGTGATCTTCTCCGCGCCGGGTCTGAAAATTCACGCCAAGCTGTTCCTGATTTCGCGCCGTGAAGGCGAAGAAGTGGTGCGTTATGCGCATATCGGTACCGGGAACTTCAACGAAAAAACCGCGCGCATTTATACTGACTATTCATTGCTGACCGCCGATGCGCGCATCACCAATGAAGTGCGTCGCGTGTTCAACTTCATTGAGAATCCGTATCGTCCGGTCACTTTCGAGCATTTGCTGGTGTCACCGCAGAACTCGCGTGACGTGCTGTATAAGTTCATTGATGCCGAGATCGCCAACGCGCAGCAAGGCAATCCTGCTGGCATTACGTTGAAGATCAACAACCTGGTGGATAATGGTTTAGTTGATCGACTTTACGCCGCCTCGTCGGCAGGCGTGAAAGTGAATCTGCTGGTGCGCGGCATGTGTTCGCTGATTCCTGATTTACCGGGCATCAGTGAAAATATTCGCATTACCAGCATCGTTGACCGCTATCTCGAACACGACCGCGTCTATATTTTTGAGAACGGCGGCGAGAAAAAGGTGTTCCTCTCTTCCGCGGACTGGATGACGCGTAACATAGACCACCGCATTGAAGTAGCCGTGGCGATTCTTGATCCCCGCGTGAAGCAGCGCATATTGGACATCATCGCCATTCTGTTTAGTGATACGGTGAAAGCCCGCATCGTCGATAAAGAGCTGAGTAATCGTTATGTGCCGCGCGGCAACCGTAAAAAGGTGCGTTCGCAGCTGGCCATTTATGACTACATCAAGAAACTGGAACAACCCGAATAACGCCTATGCCAATCTCACATAAAAGTACGCCGAAACCTCAGGAATTCGCGGCAATCGACCTCGGCTCGAACAGCTTCCATATGGTCATTGCCCGCGTGGTGGATGGCGCTTTGCAAGTGCTGGGACGCCTGAAACAGCGCGTGCATCTGGCCGATGGGCTGGATGCGCGCAATCGCCTGAGCGAAGAAGCGATTGAGCGCGGGCTGAGCTGTCTGGCGTTGTTCGCCGAACGTTTGCAGGGCTTCAGTTCCGCCAACGTGACGATCGTCGGCACGCACACGCTGCGTATCGCCAGCAATGCGGAAGAGTTTCTGCAGCGCGCGGCCGAGGTGATTCCCTATCCGATCGAAGTGATCTCCGGCAACGAAGAAGCGCGTCTGATTTTTATGGGCGTGGAGCACACGCAGCCGGAAAAAGGCCGCAAGCTGGTGATCGATATCGGCGGCGGCTCCACCGAACTGGTGATTGGGGAAGACTTTGAGCCGCAGCTGGTAGAGAGCCGCCGCATGGGCTGCGTCAGCTTCGCCAATCTCTTCTTCCCCAAAGGCGAAATTACGCCAGAAAACTTCCGCCGCGCGCGCCTCTCCGCTGCGCAAAAGCTGGAAACCATGGCGTGGCAATATCGTTTGCACGGCTGGCAATATGCGCTAGGCGCGTCGGGCTCCATTAAAGCGGCCTGCGAAGTGCTGCTAGCGATGGGCGAAAAAGAGAAGCTGATTACGCCAGAGACGCTGGAGTTGCTGACCAGCGAAGTGCTGAAGCATAAGTCGTTTAATGCGCTGAGCCTGCCGGGCTTGTCGGAAGAGCGTAAAGCGGTGTTTGTGCCGGGCTTAGCGATTTTGTGTGGCGTGTTTGATGCGTTAGCGATTCGCGAACTGCGTCTCTCTGACGGCGCACTGCGTGAAGGCGTGCTGTATGAGATGGAAGGCCGTTTCCGTCATCAAGACATTCGCAGCCGCACCGCGCAAAGTCTGGCAAATCACTATGCGATTGATAGCGATCAGGCGCGTCGCGTGCTGGAAACCACCGAGAAGCTCTATTTGCAGTGGCAGGAGCAGAATCCCAAGCAAGCTAATCCACAACTGTCGACGCTGCTGAAATGGGCCGCGCTGCTGCATGAAGTGGGATTGACCATCAATCACAGCGGCATGCAGCGCCATTCGGCTTACATCCTGCAGAACTCCAACATGCCGGGCTTTAATCAGGATCAACAGATGCTGTTGGCCACGCTGGTACGTTATCACCGCAAAGCGGTGAAGCAGGATGAGATGCCGCGTTTCACCTTGTTTAAAAAGAAACAGTTTCTGCCGATGGTATTCCTGTTGCGTCTTGGCACGCTGCTGAATAATCAGCGCCAGGCGACCACCAAACCGGATTCGCTCAAGCTCAGCACCGACGACGGCCACTGGACGCTGACCTTCCCTGCCGGCTTCCTGAGCCAGAATACGCTGGTGCAGCTGGATCTGGAGCGCGAGCAAGCTTACTGGAATGATGTCACCGGCTGGAAACTGATGCTGGAAGAAGAGGAGTAATGCGGGCAGCTGGCCCGCAATCTGGTTATGACGACACGCCCCGATAATTATTACGCTGAAAAATACGGCCTCACGCCGACCCATTCTGAAGTGCTGGCGGCCCTGCCTCATCTTGAAGTAGGGAAAGCACTGGATTTGGGCTGCGGCCAGGGCCGCAATAGTCTGTTTCTCAATCAGCATGGCTTTGACGTGACGGCCTGGGACAGCAATCCCGCCAGTCTGGAGCGCCTGAACAGCATCATCGCGGAAGAGAATCTACAGAACATTCACACCGAGCTGTGCGATCTGAATAGCGTGCGCTTCAACGGCAGCTATCAGTTTGTGCTGTCGACCGTGGTGATGATGTTCCTGCAGCCGGCAACCATTCCGCAGCTGATTGCCGATATGCAGGCCAGCACGCGTAAATATGGCTACAACCTGATTGTGGCGGCGATGGATACCGATGATTATCCCAATACGCAAAACTTCCCATTTGCGTTTAAATCCGGTGAACTCAGCCACTATTACCGCAACTGGCATATTGTGAAATACAACGAAGAGGTCGGTGAACTGCATCGTCGTGATGAAAACGGTAACCGCATTAAAACCCGTTTCGCCACGCTGCTGGCGCAGAAAGCCAGTTACTGAATTAACGGCCGCTTTGTGCGGCCGTTAGATTGTCTGATGTCGATCAGTGCGCTGAATCTTTTTTGCTCATTTTTCACACAGCGATTGCTTTAGCGATCTAAGTGTGACTAAATATTGCCTTCGCCCATCGGGCATTTACAGGAACCACCCCGCGTGAACAGCGCTATCTCTGCACGAAGACGTCCCAAAACTGGCACCATGACCCGCATTGTTTTACTGGTCAGCTTCTTAATTTTGTTTGGCCGCCTGCTTTTCATCATTCCCGGTGCCATCGAGCATCATCAGCAAAAGAAAGCCATCCCTGAACCGGTCACGCTGAGCACCAGTGATTCGCGCTAAATAATTTGCGGGTCGGCTGTCGCTGCTAAACATTGTCCTTTGAGACAATGCTGCTTTTTACGTCCTGTTACCCGCAACGCGCTACACTGTGAGCTGACTTTACAGACACAAGGAACGCGTTATGTCTGCTTCGCATTCACAAAAATTAGCTGAAACCCGTCATCACATTCTCAACCTGCTGCTCAACGAGCACGATCTGGTTGATGTTCTGCTGGATAAATCCGTCGATCTGAATGCCGCCGAACTGCGTGATATCACCGACTGGCGTCATGAATTAGAGCTTGAGCTGCAGCAATTGCACGCCGCGGATTTAGCCGACATCCTCGAAGCCTTGCCGGAAGAAGAGCGTCAGGCGCTGTGGCGTTTAGTGCCGACGGCACAGCGCGGTCACGTCCTGGTTGAGGCTTCAGAAACCGTTTGGGCCAGCCTGACGGAAGAAATGTCTGATCGCGATATTCTGCACGCCATCGAGCCGCTGGATATCGACGATCAGGTATATCTGGCGCGCTACCTGCCGCGCGATTTAACCGGACGTCTGCTCACCACCCTTGAACCTAGCCTGCGCGCGCGACTGATGAGCGTGATCGAGCTGGATCGCGATCGCGTCGGGCAGATCATGGATTTCAATATCCTGACGGTGCGCTCTGACGTGACCTTAGCCACGGTGCAGCGCTATCTGCGTAAAGGCAAAAAAATGCCTGACGGCACCGATAAGATATTTATCACCGACGAACAGAATCAACTGGTAGGTGAGTTAACGCTCACTGATATTCTGCTCAACAAACCGAAGATGCTGGTCGCAGAAGTGATGAATTCGCATCCCACCACGTTTCAGCTCAACGATAAAGCGGAAGACGCCGCCAGCGCGTTTGAACGTTATAACCTGATCTCCGCTGCGGTCACCGATGCTCAAGGCAAACTGATTGGCCGTATCACCATTGAAGACGTGGTCGATTTGGTGAACGAAGAGAACGAAAGCAACATCCGTAAAATGGGGGGTATCAGCCAGGGCGAAGACGTGTTTGCGCCGGTGCGCAAAGCGGTGGGCAAACGCTGGGCCTGGCTGGCGGTTAACCTGTGTACCGCATTTGTCGCTTCGCGCGTGATTGGCCTGTTTGAAGCCACCATATCGCAGCTGGTTGCGCTGGCGGCGCTGATGCCAATCGTCGCCGGCATCGGCGGCAACACCGGCAATCAAACCATTACCATGATTGTGCGTGCGCTGGCGCTGCATCAGGTTGAACCGGGTAACTTCTCGTTCCTGATCATGCGTGAACTCGGCGTGGCATTGATTAACGGCCTGTTCTGGGGCGGCATTATGGGCGGCGTCACCTGGCTGATGTACGACAACCTGCAACTCGGCGGCGTGATGATGCTGGCGATGGTGCTGAACCTGCTGCTGGCCGCGCTGATGGGCGTGCTGATTCCGTTAATCATGACCAAAATGAAACGCGATCCCGCCGTTGGCTCCAGCGTGCTGATCACCGCGATCACCGATACCGGCGGATTCTTTATCTTCCTTGGTCTGGCGACGATATTTTTGCTGCATCATTAAGGCTTTAAACAGTGTGCGTAACGTTGCAGCATCTGCTGTAAATTGAGTTGCAACGTTGCGCGCGCCAGTTCACTCAGTGCTGGATTGACCCGCGTTGAACCACGCTGATTTAACCACTCCAGTACATCGATTAAATGCCATATGGCTGTTTTTCCATCATGAATCGGGCGCGGAAACTGCGGGCTATGGCTGAGCATCAGCTTGCGCATGTTCTGCCGCGAAACACCTATCAACTCTGCGATATCCGTCAGCCCGACTAAATCTGGCGCGGCTTCAATCAGTTCCGCATCTGGCAATGCCTGAAAAACATCCTCCAACGCGCTGCGTACCGCGTCCTGTGCAGTGCTGGCTTCGCGGCAGAACGTCATGCTTAATTTTCCCGCCACACCCGCGCCAATTAACGCATCAGTGCAGCCTTGCGAGCCGAGCCGTTCGATCACTTCATCGATGTCGCTCTCATCATTGAGCTGAAAACGCAGCGTAAACTCGAATTCCATGTTTCACTCCTCGTCACTTAACCCGCTTAGGGTTTTCACTGCAGTTATCCACCACGCGCCGTAACAGTTTGGCATGCGTTTCGGGATTTTTTGGCGTACTCCAGATGCAGGTAATGCAGTAATCCCCACATCGACACTCTGTCGAATTATCTGGGCAGTACATCTTGCCCCACGCATGGTGACCGCCAACTGCAATCTTCCAACCTCTCGCTTCTGCATATCGCAAAGCTCCTTCGACCGCTTTATGCGGATGCCGCTTCCTCTCTGACATCGCTGGCTACCTTATGCTCACCGCAATAAGTTGTCAACTGAAAACCGCGAAGTGTTTCGGTACTATTTCAGCGGCGAATGCTGCAGAAAATAACCAGAACGGTCTCAACGCGCTTTGATTCAGTTTTGTGCTGGAAGACAGCGCACAAAATCAAGCGCACAGCGCCTAAAGTGCATATAGACTCTGTTGTTATCACTGACCTGACGGAGAAGAAGCATGTTTAACGTGGATGATTTTGTGCAGTCTAAGACCGGTGGCCCAAAGATGCAGGTGCTGCGCGTGGAAGGCGATATGCTGTGGTGCGCTCGCGTTGACGATCACATCAAGCGTGAAATTGAAGTCAGAGCCGATAGCGTGAATCTGTATCACGAAGACGGCGATTTCGGCGTCTGTTAAAAAAATGGCCCCAAATCGGGGCCATTTTTAGGGATTGTCTCGCTGCACATTATTCTGACCGATGCCGCCGATAAACGGCAGACGCAGCCTGAATGGTGTGAAATCCAGCCCCATGTTTAATCCCAGCAAGTTCACTTCCAGCCCCTCTTCCGCGCCAACCGTCACACCCAACACGCCCAGCAGGGAAAGCTGCACGCCGCGACCTGACGGCGGTAAACCTACCGGATTAAGCAGCGAGCGATAATCTTTGCCGAGCGCGTTAGCCGGCAGGTCGAGCTTCAATGCCGGAACCTCGCGGCCGATATGCGCCATAAAAGTATTGCTGTTGGGTCCCGGCCAGGCGTGATACGTGGTCGGCCAGGGATAGGATTTAATGGCCGCTTCGATCTGCGGAATCATCGCTTCTGCGCTACTGCCGCGATGGTCAACCAGCAGACGCGGCTTCGCACCGTACCAATAACCATCGGGAAGATTGCTGTTACGACGCACTTTATCGCCGCTGCCCCAGCTAATCACTTCGTAACGGTTATAGCGGGTTTCACCGGCGCGCTTGAAGATAATCCACGGATGTACCGCCACCGCGCCCTTCCAGCCATAAGTCGGCGCAGCATAAACCTGCACGATAGCTTCTGCCGCATAACGCTGCGGATCCGGTGCGATACCGGCCGAATCGCGCCTTGCGGATGCCCAGCCACCGCGTTCAGAGGTGAGCTCACCGCTTCGCGTTGCCTGCGCCAAGCTCGCGCCTAATGAAAGCAAGATGATGCAAAGAAAAGAGATCAGTACGGCTTTGAAAGGCAACATCGACGGCATCCTGATGAGTAAAAATTACTCGCTATCTTGCATCGAAACGGGGGCGTTTGTATTCACGAACTATGCGATACATTTAGCCGCATGATTTGCCATCAGAAGGTTTGAAAAAAAAGCCCGCAATTAAGCGGGCTTCGTTTTTACGCAGTAATCAAAGCAGGATTTATTCCCACTCAATCGTCGCAGGTGGTTTACCTGAAATATCATAAACCACGCGGGAAATGCCGTTAACTTCGTTGATGATGCGGTTAGAGACGCGGCCAAGGAAATCGTACGGCAGGTGCGCCCAGTGCGCTGTCATAAAGTCGATGGTTTCCACCGCACGCAGTGAAACAACCCAATCATATTTACGACCATCGCCCATCACGCCAACAGAACGTACTGGCAGGAACACGGTGAACGCCTGGCTGACTTTGTTGTACAAGTCAGCTTTATGCAGCTCTTCGATGAAGATAGCGTCTGCACGGCGCAGCAGGTCGCAGTACTCTTTCTTCACTTCGCCCAGCACGCGCACGCCCAAACCTGGACCTGGGAACGGATGACGATACAGCATGTCGTACGGCAGGCCGAGTTCCAGACCGATTTTACGCACTTCGTCTTTGAACAGCTCTTTCAGCGGCTCAACCAGGCCCATCTTCATCTCTTTCGGCAAACCGCCCACGTTGTGGTGCGATTTGATCACGTGCGCTTTACCGGTGGCAGAAGCCGCCGATTCGATCACGTCAGGATAGATGGTGCCTTGTGCCAGCCACTTCACGTCTTCCAGACGCAGCGCCTGCTCGTCAAACACCTCTACGAATACGCGGCCGATGATTTTACGTTTGGCTTCGGGATCGTTCTCGCCCGCCAGCGCATCAAGGAAGCGCGCTTCTGCCGCAACGTGCACGATGTTCAGACCGAAGTGGTCACCGAACATTTCCAGCACCTGCTCAGCTTCATTCAGACGCAGCAGGCCGTTATCCACGAACACGCAGGTCAGACGCTCGCCGATGGCGCGATGCAGCAGCATCGCGGTCACAGAAGAGTCCACGCCGCCAGACAGACCGAGAATCACTTTGTCATCGCCAACCTGCTGACGAATACGCTCAACCGCATCTTCGATGATTTTGGCTGGCGTCCACAGCGCTTCACAGCCGCAGATGTCACGAATGAAACGCTCAAGCATACGCAGGCCCTGACGCGTGTGCGTCACTTCCGGGTGGAACTGCACGCCGTAGAATTTCTTCTCTTCGTTAGCCATGATGGCAAACGGACAGGTTTCGGTGCTGGCAACGGTTTCGAAACCGGCTGGGATGGCGGTGACTTTGTCGCCGTGGCTCATCCAAACGTCCAGCAGCGGTTTACCTGCTGCGCTAATCGCATCTTCGATGTCACGCACCAGCGCGCTCTGAGTCAGCACTTCAACCTGCGCATAACCAAATTCGCGCTCGTTAGAGCCTTCAACCTTGCCGCCCAACTGCATCGCCATGGTCTGCATGCCGTAGCAGACGCCCAACACTGGCACACCCGCGTTAAACACGTATTCCGGCGCACGCGGGCTGTTCAGCTCGGTGGTGCTCTCCGGACCGCCAGAGAGAATGATGCCGTTCGGGTTAAACTGGCGAATTTGCTCTTCGGTGACATCCCACGCCCAGAGTTCGCAGTAGACACCCAGCTCGCGCACGCGGCGCGCAACCAGCTGCGTATACTGAGAACCAAAATCGAGGATCAAAATGCGATGTTTATGAATATTTTCAGTCGTCATTGAGGCGTTTCCATTGGGATGGACTTAATAATAAAAGCGCCCGGCGGGTGCCGGGCGCTAAATTTTACGGGATTATGAACCCATGCGGTAGTTTGGTGACTCTTTGGTGATGGTCACGTCATGCACGTGGCTTTCATTGATGCCCGCGCCGCTGATACGCACGAACTCCGCTTTGGTGCGCAGATCGTCAATGGTCTGGCAACCCGTCAGGCCCATGCAAGAGCGTAAGCCGCCCATCTGCTGGTGCACGATCTCTTTCAGGCGGCCTTTATAGGCCACGCGGCCTTCGATACCTTCCGGTACCAGTTTGTCAGCGGCGTTATCGCTCTGGAAGTAACGATCTGAAGAGCCTTTAGACATCGCGCCCAGTGAACCCATACCGCGATAAGACTTGAACGAACGGCCCTGATACAGCTCGATTTCGCCCGGAGACTCTTCGGTACCAGCCAGCATAGAACCGACCATGACGGCCGCTGCGCCTGCTGCAATCGCTTTAGCGATGTCGCCAGAGAAGCGGATGCCGCCATCAGCGATAACCGGAATGCCGGTGCCTTCCAGCGCGGCAACCGCATCAGAAACCGCGGTGATCTGTGGCACGCCAACACCAGTGACGATACGCGTGGTACAGATTGAGCCAGGACCGATCCCCACTTTCACCGCGCTCACGCCGGCCTGCGCCAGCGCCAATGCGCCTGCGCCGGTGGCAACGTTGCCGCCGATGATTTCCAGGTTCGGGTATTTTGCACGGGTTTCACGAATACGCTGCAGCACGCCTTCAGAGTGACCGTGTGATGAGTCAATCAGCAGCACGTCAACACCGGCAGCAACCAGCGCATCAACGCGCTCTTCATTGCCCGCACCGGCACCAACAGCAGCGCCCACGCGCAGACGGCCTTCCGCATCTTTACACGCGTTAGGTTTACGTTCGGCTTTTTGGAAGTCTTTAACGGTGATCATGCCCAGCAGGTGGAAGCTGTCATCAACAACCAGCGCTTTCTCAACACGTTTTTCATGCATTTTGTGCAGCACAACTTCGCGTGCTTCACCCTCTTTCACCGTTACCAGGCGCTCTTTCGGGGTCATCACCGCGGAAACTGGTAAGGTCAGGTCGGTAACAAAACGCACGTCACGGCCCGTGATGATGCCCACCAGCTCGTTGTCGGTGTTCACGACCGGGTAGCCGGCGAAGCCGTTACGTTCGGTCAGCTCTTTCACCGCCGCCAGCGCGGTGGTTGGCAGCACGGTTTGTGGATCGGTAACGACGCCGCTTTCGTGTTTTTTCACCTTACGAACTTCATCCGCCTGGCGCTCAATTGACATGTTTTTGTGAATAAAGCCCAAACCACCTTCCTGCGCCAGCGCAATTGCCAGACCGGCTTCGGTCACGGTGTCCATTGCAGCGGAGAGCATGGGAATGTTCAGACGGATGTTTTTCGTCAGTTGAGTGCTGAGATCAGCGGTGTTCGGTAAGACAGTGGAGTGAGCGGGAACGAGCAGAACGTCGTCAAATGTGAGGGCTTCTTTAGCGATTCTTAACATTGCAATATCTCCACCTGGGGGCGATTAAAACAGATAAAATATTGCCGCGGCATTATACAGGCCGAAACCGATTGCCTCCAGTGTTTTTTCAGAAAATGTCTTGATCCTCGGGGCAAGCAATGTAGTATCAGTTGATTAACCCTCTGATTTAAAATTTGATCTACATCACATGTCGCTACCGCCAACCGCCAATATTTTTACCGTCAGCCGCCTGAACACCACGGTGCGCCAACTGCTGGAAAATGAGATGGGCCTGGTGTGGCTCAGCGCTGAAATTTCAAATTTCACTCAGCCCTCTTCCGGTCATTGGTACTTCACGTTGAAGGATGATGGCGCACAAGTGCGCTGCGCGATGTTCCGCAACAGCAATCGTCGCGTCACCTTCCGTCCTCAACATGGCCAGCAGGTGTTAGTGCGCGCCAGCATCACGCTGTATGAGCCGCGCGGCGATTATCAGCTGATTATCGAAAGTATGCATCCGGCCGGTGAAGGCTTGCTGCAGCAGCAATTTGAACAGCTGAAAGCGCGTTTAGCCGCGGAAGGCTTATTCGATCAACAGTTCAAACAGCCGCTGCCGGATCCGGCGCGTCAGGTGGGCGTGATTACCTCCGCCACCGGCGCTGCACTGCACGACGTGCTGCGCGTGCTGCATCGACGCGATCCTTCACTGCCGGTGATTATCTATCCCACCGCGGTGCAAGGCGTGGATGCGCCGGCTGGCATTGTGCGTGCCATTGAGCTGGCTAACCAGCGCGATGAGTGTGACGTGCTGATTGTCGGTCGTGGCGGCGGTTCACTGGAAGATTTGTGGAGCTTCAATGACGAGCGTGTGGCGCGGGCGATTTTTGCCAGCCGCCTGCCGATTGTCAGCGCCGTTGGGCATGAAACCGATGTCACTATCGCTGACTTCGTAGCGGATTTACGTGCGCCGACGCCGTCTGCTGCGGCAGAACTGGTGAGCCGTAATCAGCTTGAACTGTTGCGCCGTTTGCAGTCGCAGCAGCAGCGCATGGAGATGGCGATGGATTTCTATCTGGCTCAGCAGCAGCGTCGCTTCACGCGCATTCAGCACCGCTTACAGCAGCAGCATCCGCAGCTGCGTCTGGCACGCCAGCAAACCGCGCTCTTCCAGCTGCAGCGCCGTCTCGGTGAAGCAATGGACCAGCGCATGCGCGTGGCCAATCGTCAGCAGGATCGCCTGCTGCAACGCCTTAACGCCCAGCAGCCGCAGGGACGTATTCTGCGCGCTCAGCAGCAGCTCCAGCAATGGCACTATCGCTTACAGCAGGGCATGGAGAAGCAGCTCAATCACAATCGTCAGCGCTTTGGCACGCTGGCGGCACAGCTGGAAGGCGTGAGCCCGCTGGCGACGCTGGCGCGTGGCTTCAGCGTAACCACCGACACCCAAGGTCAGGTGGTGAAGAAAACCCAACAGCTGAGCAAAGGCGACTTGCTGCGCACCCGGCTGGACGATGGCTGGGTGGAAAGCCAGGTTACCGCACTCGAACCGCAGAAATCCCGGAGCCGCAAAGCGCGTTCATAGCGGGAAAACTATACTTCTGGCATGTACCTCAATGGCCAGGAGTTTTTTATGTCTTACAGCGTTATTCCTCCCTACATTCTGCGCAATATCATTGATAACTGCTCCGGCGCGCAGCAAGACTACGCGCGCCGCACCCTCACCCACGTCCAGCACTTGATGGGCGAACATAACGCTAAACCAGCAAGCACCGCCACCGCTCAGCCAGGCACAGTGCTGCGTGCTATCTATGACGCCGAAGGGACGCAAAATCTGCCCGGCACGTTGGTGCGCGAAGAAGGCCAGCCGGGAAATGGTGATGTTGCAGCCGAAGAAGCCTGGAACTATCTCGGCATTACCTACGATTTCTTCTGGCAAATCTACCAACGCAACTCGCTGGACAATAAAGGCCTGAAGCTCGATGGCACCGTGCATTACGGCAAGGAGTATCAGAACGCCTTCTGGAACGGGCAGCAGATGGTGTTTGGTGACGGTGACGGCGAGATTTTCAATCGCTTCACTATCGCGCTGGATGTGGTGGCGCACGAGCTGACGCACGGCGTGACAGAAACCGAAGCGGGATTGATCTATTTCCAGCAGGCAGGCGCGCTGAATGAATCGATGTCTGACGTGTTTGGTTCGCTGGTGAAGCAATTTCACCTCAAGCAGAGCGCCGATCAGGCCGACTGGATTATCGGCGAAGGTTTACTGGCGCAGGGCATCAACGGGCGCGGATTGCGCTCGATGTCGTCACCGGGAACGGCTTACGATGATCCGGTGCTGGGTAAAGATCCGCAACCGGCCGATATGGCGCACTATATCGAAACGCGTGACGACAACGGCGGCGTGCACCTCAATTCTGGCATACCCAATCGCGCTTTTTACCTCGCCGCCAAAGCGCTGGGCGGCTTTGCGTGGGAACAGGCCGGTCAAGCCTGGTACGACACGCTATGCGACAAAACGCTGCCGCAGGATGCCGATTTCAGCACCTTCGCGCGCTTTACCGTGCAGCACGCCAATCAACGATTCAACAGCTCAGTGGCGGAAAAGATCCAATCCGCCTGGCAGCAGGTAGGCGTAACATGGACATCCAACTGACCGATGACGCAATCATCGAGCTGGCGCGGGAAGGCGGAATCGCTTTTATCCCTAAACTGCGCGGCGAACGGCGCTTTGCGCTGGCGGAACTGCCGGAACCGCAAAAGCAGCGCGTCTGCGAAGTACTGGAACAGGCAATGCCCTTGGGGGAAACGGAAGATCAGGCGGCAAATGTCGGGCGTGGCGATCAGCGCTACTTCCGCATTCAAATCACCTACGCCACCCATCGCGAAGCGGGAAGTTTCGTGATTTTAATTCCCGAACAACTGGCGCCCCCCGAGCTGCAATCGCTGTGGCGAGACGGTGAATAGGTTATCGGAGATCTCTCAAGGCAGAGCGTAACTGATTGACTATACTCATTATGTGGCTAGCTAGTCCACGTCGAAGAAAACACCCTTAGATGAGGTCTCTGCTATGACACAAAAAAAGCAACGAGGTGGTGCCGGGAACTTTGCAGAGGACCCGGAGCGCGCCAGGGAAGCCGGTAGCGCTGGCGGCAAAGTCAGTGGGGGTAATTTCAGAAACGATCCTGAAAGAGCCAGGGAAGCTGGAAGAAAAGGAGGTCAAAAAAGCCGTCGCCCTTCTAAGCAGCAGTAATTAAGGTGCCTTAAAGGAAGAGATGTGCCACGGAGGGTGATAAAAAAAAGGCCGACATCATGATGTCGGCCTTTCTCCTTTTTTAACTTACTTGCTGTCTGGCAGCGCGTAAGCAATCACGTAATCACCACGGTCTGGCGACTGACGTGCACCGCCTGCGGAGATCAGGATGTACTGTTTGCCGGTTTTAGGCGAAACATAGCTGATTGGACCGCCCTGGCTGCCGACTGGCAGACGTGCTTTCCACACTTCTTTACCGGTTGAGCTATCGAAAGCGCGCAGATAGTAATCCTGCGTACCCGCGATGAACACCAGGCCACCCTGCGTTGCCAGCGTGCCGCCTAAGGTCGGCATACCAATTGGCATTTTCGCGCGCATTTTGATACCAAACGGACCGGTATCTTCTACCGTACCCACCGGCACCTGCCACACGATCTGACGGGTTTTCATGTCAATCGCTGACAGCGTACCGAACGGCGGAGCCTGGCACGGAATGCCCAGCGGCGACATGAAGCGGTTTTTGTTCACCGCGTACGGTGTGCCTTTCAGCGGAACCGCACCCATACCGGTGTTGATGGCTTCACCGCCGTTGCTGGCCGCCGTTTTGCTGGTGTCTTGTGGGATCATCTGTACCCACAGGCCCAGACGCATGTCGTTAACGAACATGTACTGGTTGTTCGGGTCAAACGAGATACCGCCCCAGTTCATACCACCCAGTGAACCTGGGAAGCTGAGGGATTTATCGGTATCCGGCACGGTGAACAGACCATCGTAACGCATACCTTTAAAGGCAATACGACACGCCAGCTGATCAAACGGTGTTGCACCCCACATATCCGACTCAGTCATTTTCTGGTTGCCGATATTTGGCATTTCCACAGAGTGCGGCTGAGTTTTGGTGTACTGCTCGTTCGGGATGTGACCCTGCGGCATCGGCAGCTCTTCAACTTTGGTCAAAGGCTTGCCAGTTAGGCGGTCCAGCACCCAGATCATGCCGGTTTTCGCGCCGATAACGACGGCTGGCTTGTTGGTGCCATCCTTCATCGGGAAGTCGACCAGGCTCGGCTGCATTGGCAGGTCGAAGTCCCACAGATCGTTATGCACGGTCTGATAAACCCACTTCTGCTTACCGGTGGTGGCATCCAACGCCAGGATTGATGCGCCGTAAGTGTGATCCAGTTTGGTACGGTTCGCACCCCACAGATCCACTGACGAGCTACCCATCGGCAGGAACACGGTGTTCATTGCCGGATCGTAAGACATTGGCGCCCACGAGTTTGGCGTACTGCGGGTGTAATTTTTACCTGGCATCAGCACCGCATTAGGGTCGTCATTGCCTGGGTCAAACGCCCAACGCATCTGACCGGTGATGACGTCAAAACCGCGCAGCACGCCGCCAGGCATGTCGGTCTGTACGTTATCGGCGACACGACCACCCACAACAACAGTGGTACCGGCCATCGCTGGCGGTGACGTCAGCTGATATTGCGGATCTGGCGCACTGCCCAGACCGGTTTTCAGATCAACCACACCGTGCGTACCGAAGGTGTCGCACAGCTCACCGTTGTCGGCGTTGATAGCAATCAGACGCGCATCAATGGTGTTCATCAGAATACGACGCTGACAGGTGTCGCCAGCAGGCAGCACAGCGGCAGTAACCGGCGTTGAACCCGGCTCGGTTGGCTGCTGCAGGGGTTTAGTCGCATCGAAATAGGCTAAGCCACGGCAGCGGTTCCACACTTCTGCCTGCGCGTTGATTTCGCGTTTCCAGATTTCCTTACCGCTGTCTGCGGCAACCGCAATCACATTGTTATGCGGGGTGCACAGGAACAGCGTGTTGCCCACCTGCAGCGGGGTTTGCTGATCTTCCGCACCGTTACCGGTTGGGCTGATTGGCGTATCGCCAGTGTGGAAAGTCCAGGCAACCTGCAGGTCTTTCACGTTGTCGCGGGTAATCTGATCGATGGCAGCGAAGCGGTCGCCACCCGACGTACGGCCGTAGCTGCTCCAGTCTTGCTGAGGTTTTGATTTATCGACCGGAATCAGCGGCAGCTGTTTACCGTCAAATGCCACGGTAGGATGCGGCTGGAACATCTGCACGAAAGTCGCCACCATGCCCACCACGATCACCGCAGACAGCACATAAGAGACTTTCGCCAGGGAGCTTTTGCCTTCGCTTTTACGCAGGGCTGGCCAGGTGAGGAATGCAAACAGCATCAAGCCGGCCGGCACCATCAAGCGCGAGACCAGCGGCCAGAAATGCAGGCCTGCATCAAACAGTGACCAAATCAGCGTGCCAGCAAACACCAGAATAAACAGGGTGACGGCGGATGATTTGCGACGGAAGAACTGAATGGCCGACAGCAACATAATGATACCGGCGATGAGGAAGTACCAGCTGCCGCCCAGCGCGACCAGCTTGCCGCCGCCGATTGCGAAGAACAAGCCGATTGCCAGCAAGACCAGGCCAAACAGTACGGACCAGATGCTCAGCCCTTTGCCGGGACGAGCGGAATTTTCTGCCATAACAAAAACTCTCCTGAAAAAATAAAGCGCTGGCGCCGATAAATCTGTGGCAGCCGATGACAAGGCCCCAGCCGCAGCGGGAGACAGGAACTATTCCGTTACGCTTTATTTTATATCTATTGATACGGGTGCAATGCCCGTGATTCGGCGCTTGTGAGCGAGGACACAACGTAGGTGAGAGTGATTCTCGCGACAAGGCGGCAGGATTGTACCACCTGGTACAATAAAAAGTGAATATCCATAACGCGGCAGTCACTGGTTAATAGCATTTTTGCTACAAATCCAGGCGTAACTGGTTAATAACTTTAGGCTTGGAATCCGGAGTTTTTAATCTGCGATGAAGTCAGGCGTAAATTCGACGCGCTTTTTCGAGATGAGACCGTCGCCGTGCTGACAAAAGTAGTCGACAGCGCCACAGGCTTTCAGCACTTGTAACGGCCGATGGCAATCCGGGCATAAGGCGATACGATCGAAATGACGTTCACAATTGGGGCAGTCAAAACCGGTTTCACTGAGAGTGAGTGGTTGCTGACAGGTTGGGCAGGAAAAGTTCATCCATTGTCCTCTGCGCTTTGGATAGCGGTCGCCATAAATGGCGCCACCACAAGTTACAGGTGAAAAAAAAGGGCCCTGCTGGGCCCTTCTCATCTTAACGCTTGTTCTTCTTCAGATGCGACATCAGACGCTGACGTTTACGCTGCTGCGTTGGCGTCAACAGGTTGCGTTTGCCCGCGTACGGGTTATCGCCTTCTTTGAACTGAATGCGAATCGGCGTACCCATAACGTTGAGTGAACGACGGAAGTAGTTCATCAGGTAACGCTTATAGGAATCAGCCAGATCTTTCACCTGGTTGCCGTGAATCACCACGATTGGCGGGTTATAACCACCGGCGTGCGCATACTTCAGCTTCACGCGGCGACCCCGCACCAACGGCGGTTGGTGATCGTCGGCGGCCATGGTCATAATGCGCGTCAGCATTGCGGTGCCCACACGTTTGGTAGAGCAGTCGTACGCTTCGGTCACCGATTCGAACAGGTTGCCGACGCCGCTGCCGTGCAGGGCGGAAATAAAGTGGATGCGCGCAAAATCGATAAAGCCCAGGCGGAAGTCCAACATCTCTTTGACTTCATCTCTGGCTTCCTGCGTCATGCCATCCCACTTGTTGACCACGATCACCAGTGAGCGCCCACTGTTCAGGATAAAGCCGAGCAGCGAGAGATCCTGATCGGAGATTCCGGCACGGGCATCAATCACCAGCATTACCACGTTAGCATCTTCGATCGCTTGCAACGTTTTGATAACTGAGAATTTTTCGACGGTTTCGGTGATTTTACCGCGCTTACGTACGCCAGCGGTATCAATCAGGACATACTCACGTCCGTCACGTTCCATCGGAATATAGATGCTGTCGCGCGTGGTGCCCGGCATATCGAAGACCACGACACGGTCTTCGCCAAGAATGCGGTTAGTTAGCGTTGACTTACCCACGTTCGGGCGGCCAACGATAGCGAGTTTGATTGGCAGTGTGGTTGGGTCGAAATCTTCTTCTTCCTCTTCCTCCAGCGCCTTCTCACTCTCTTCTTCTAAATCGGCCCAATAAGCAGCGTTCTCTTCTTCTTCAGTGAGCTCGACTTCTGGAACGATTTCTTCCATCCACGGCAACAGTGCGGTTTCCAGCAGGCTGTTAACGCCGCGGCCATGCGAAGCTGCAATGGCGTGAATCTCGCCTAAGCCCAGCGCATAGAAATCCAGCACCGCCGCTTCCGGGTCGATACCGTCAGTTTTGTTGGCGACAACAAAGGTGGCTTTCTCACGGGCACGCAGATGATTAGCGATTTGCTGATCCGCCGGCATTACGCCCGCGCGCGCATCCACCATAAACAGCACCACATCGGCTTCTTCAATCGCCAGCAGCGACTGCTCCGCCATGCGGTTTTCTACGCCCTCTTCGGTGCCATCAATACCGCCGGTATCAATAACAATGAATTCGCGCCCTTCCACTTCGGCGCGACCATATTTGCGATCGCGAGTCAGTCCAGGAAAATCCGCCACCAGCGCATCACGTGTGCGTGTTAAACGGTTAAATAGCGTAGATTTTCCCACATTGGGACGCCCAACCAGCGCGACCACAGGTACCATAACACTTGCCTCAGTTTTTAAAATAATTCGCCCGAATGGCGTGATTATAACGACATTTGACGCCAGGCGTCAGGCTGAAGGCGCAAAGAATACCATGCCTGACTAAAAACGAAACGGCCCCTGACGAATCAGGAGCCGTGTAAGCGAGCGGGAAACGGGTTCCCGCAGAGCCAAATCCTTAACGGGTGATGGCGTAAACTTCTCCGCCTTTCGCCTGGATCAGCAGCTTGTCACCGGCAACCACCGGTTCAGTCTGGAAGCCATCGCTGTCCAGTTTCTGCTGCGCCACGAAGCGGCCGTCAAGGGTGTTAATCCAGTGCAGATAACCTTCGCTATCACCGACAACCAGATAACCGTTGAACAGCACCGGCGAGGTCAGATTACGATGCAGCAGATCGCTTTGACGCCAGATGGCTACGCCACCATCAGCATTCAGGGCAATCACGCGGTCATCCTGATCGACCAGATAGATACGACCCGCATCCACCACCATGTCTTTCACGCCGCCAATCTCACGTTTCCACAGCACCTGACCAGAACGCAGTTCCAGCGCGGTGAGGTTACCGTTATACGCCAGCGCATAAACCACACCGTTTACCACGACTGGCGTAGTATCGACGTCGCTCAGGCGATCGATTTCCGTGGCGCCGCTTGGCTGCGAAATACGCTGCTGCCAAATCAGCTGACCTTGATTGACGATGACTGCGCTCACGCGGCCATTATCGCCACCCACAATTGCGCCACCAAAGGCCACGGTCGGGGCTGATTCACCGCGCAGTGACAGCGCAGGCATATCAAGGTTAACGGTCCATTTGATCACGCCAGTGCTCTGATCAAGGCCTTGCAACATACCGTTGCTGGTGTGAACCAGCACTAAACCGTCACTCACCACCGGACGCGACAGCGCTTCACCGGCGACCTTGGTCTGCCAGGCAATGCCACCATCGCTGGTATTCAACGCAAATACCTGACCACGTTCACTACCGATGTAGATGCGGTCGCCGCTGGCGGTGACGCCGCCAGAGAGCAGTGCCGAGATGTTTTTCGAGAAGAAGCCTGTTTTCTCAGAGAGATCGACTTTCCATTTCTCTTTACCATTGCTGGCATCAAGCGCTTTAACCACACCAAAACGATCCGCAGCATACACGGTACCGTCCAGCCAGGCTGGATGCAGATTGGAATAGAAATCACCAACGCCGTCGCCAACCGACGTGCTCCACGCGGTCTGCGGCGTAAACTGGTTTTCCACTTTAGGCAGCGGGGCCATTTTCACTACATCTTCTTCGCCGCTGAACAGCGAGCAACCGCTGAGCAGAGTGACTGAAATCAGCCCTGGCAGCAGGTATTTACGTAATTCCATGTGCGCTCTCTTGACTGGCTTAACTTAAGTTATTCATCTTCATCTGCAGCATTTGCTTCAGCGCAGGAGAGGCCTGCGATTCAGCACCTTTGCTCCAGGCATCACGCGCGCCCTGCTTATCGCCTTTGCTCAGCAGTGCTTCGCCACGAATGTCCGCCACAATGGCTGTCCAGCCATCACCTTTAACATTGTTAAGGGTAGAAAGTGCGGCATCGGCCTGACTTTGCTGCAACTGAATGCGAGCCAGACGCAGGTTAATCACCGCCTGCAGGTTGGCATCTTTGGTATCTTTCAGCCCACTCTGTAACAGAGTGATAGCTTTATCGAGCTGATTGGTTTCAACATACTGCTTAGCCAGATCCAACGAAGCCAACGCACCATAGGTGTTGTTGTTTTCGCTGGCGAAAGTGGCGACCGCTTCCAGCGAATCAGGCTTGTCCGCCTGCATCGCGCTGGTCAGCTGTTGATATTCTGCTGATGCCGCTTTATCGGTGCCTTCCTGATGACTGGACCAGAAACGCCAGCCACCCAGCGCAGCGATACCGATGATTACGCCAACGGCCAGGAATTTGCCATTGTTGGCAAAGAACTGACGCAGCGCGTCAACTTGTTCGTTTTCGTTGCTGTAAACTTCCACGCAATCCCTCTCTTTAAAATGGCTGTTGCAGTGCTGCGCTTACTGCAGCAGCGTGCGCAACGTCGCAGCGGCGTCGCTCTGAGCCAGCGTCTGTTGATCGCCGGTACGCAGGTCTTTCACCACAACCTGGCCCGCTTTCACTTCATCTTCGCCCAGCACCAGCGCAATGCGTGCGCCCCACTTGTCTGCACGGGCAAACTGCTTCTTGAAGTTACCGCCACCAAAGTTGGTCATCATCTTTAGTGCCGGATCAGCATCACGCAGTTTTTCCGCCAGTTGCATCGCGGCGGACTGAACGCCCTGCCCCGAAGCGATAACATAGACATCAACAATGCGCGTCGGTTCAAATTCTGGATTAACTGCTTGCACCAGCAACACCAGACGCTCCATACCCATAGCAAAACCAACCGCTGGCGTGGCACGTCCACCCAGCTGTTCAACTAAACCATCGTAACGTCCGCCGCCGCACACGGTGCCCTGCGAACCGAGGCTGCTGGTCACCCATTCAAACACGGTACGGTTATAGTAATCGAGGCCGCGCACCAGGCGCTGGTTAATGCGATAGTTAATGCCCGCGTCGTCCAGCAAGGCGCACAGGCCGCTGAAGTGCTCGCGTGACTCCTCATCAAGGAATTCGCCTAGCGTTGGCGCATCGTTTAACAGTTTCTGGATGTCAGGATTTTTGCTGTCGAGCACGCGCAGTGGATTGGTGTACATGCGGCGTTTACAATCTTCGTCGAGTACGTCCTGATGTTGCTCAAGGAATGCCACCAGCGCGCTGCGATAGTTGGCACGCGCGTCCAGCGAGCCGATAGAGTTCAGCTCCAGCTCAACGTGCTCGGCAATACCCAACGCTTTCCACCAGCGCGCGGTCATCATGATCAGCTCAGCATCTACGTCCGGGCCTTGCAGGCCGAAGACTTCGACACCCATCTGGTGGAACTGGCGATAACGACCTTTCTGCGGGCGCTCGTAGCGGAACATCGGGCCGGTGTACCACAGACGCTGTTCCTGATTGTACAGCAGACCGTGCTCGATACCGGCGCGCACGCAACCTGCAGTGCCTTCCGGACGCAGCGTCAAGCTTTCGCCGTTGCGGTCTTCAAAGGTGTACATCTCTTTCTCAACCACGTCGGTGACTTCACCGATCGCGCGGCTGAACAACGGGGTGTGCTCAACGATTGGCAGACGGATTTCACTGTAACCATAACTGGCCAGCACCTGCTTAAGGGTGCCTTCAATACGTTGCCAAATCGCGGTATCCGCCGGCAGGTAATCGTTCATCCCGCGAATCGCTTGAATATTCTTCGCCACGTTAGAATCTCTTAAGACAAAAAAACCTGAGCGGCATCATACCTTATGAGGATGAAACCGCACAGGTTCAATCACAAACTGGCACGCGACAGGCGCGCACCACGATTATTTTTCCAGCTGCTGCACGTTGATACGGCGGCTTTCATCCAGCATGCTGGCTTTAGCGCGAATACGCGCTTCCAGCTGGTCGATCATGTCGTTGTTATCGAGACGATCGCGCTGGCGCACACCATCTTCGTAGAAGCCGCTTTTCTTGGCTCCGCCGGTCACGCCGAGGGTAGAAACTGTCGCTTCACCCGGACCGTTCACCACGCAACCGATAATGGAAATATCCATCGGTGTGATGATGTCTTCCAGCCGCTCTTCCAGCGCATTGACCGTACCGATGACATCAAACTCCTGACGCGAACAGGTCGGGCAGGCAATAAAGTTGATGCCGCGGGAGCGGATGCGCAGAGATTTGAGGATATCGTAGCCGACTTTCACTTCTTCAACCGGATCGGCCGCCAGCGAAATACGCAGCGTATCGCCGATGCCTTCGGCCAGCAGTAAACCTAAACCGATCGCCGATTTCACGGAACCCGCACGCGCGCCGCCCGCTTCGGTGATACCGAGGTGCAGCGGCTGATCGATGGCTTTCGCCAGCAAACGATAAGATTCAACGGCAAGGAAGACGTCAGAGGCTTTGACGCTCACTTTGAACTGATCAAAATTGAGGCGATCGAGGTGATCCACATGGCGCATCGCGGATTCGAGCAGCGCCTGCGGCGTTGGCTCGCCATATTTTTCCTGCAGATCTTTTTCCAGCGAACCGGCATTAACGCCGATACGGATCGGAATATTGTAATGACGCGCACAATCCACCACCTGGCGAATACGCTCATTGTTACCGATGTTGCCTGGATTGATACGTAAACAATCCACGCCATATTCAGCGACTTTCAGTGCGATGCGATAGTCAAAGTGAATGTCCGCGACCAGCGGCACGTTGACCTGTTGCTTAATCAGTTTGAAGGCTTCAGCCGCATCCATAGTGGGAACGGAGACGCGCACGATATCAACCCCGACGCGCTCAAGCTGGCGAATCTGGTTAACGGTGGCGTCCACGTCAGTGGTGCGGGTGTTGGTCATTGACTGAACGGCGATGGGCGCACCATCGCCAACTGGCACCTTGCCGACGTAAATCCGTGTTGATTTGCGACGGATGATGGGTGCTTCGTTATGCATATTCTCTCTCCACAATTACCCGGAAAGCGCGCTGCGCGTTATTGCGCACCCAGCGTCAGACGGGCAACCTGGTTATTACGGATAAAACGACTTAAATCAACGGGCTGATTCTGATATTGCACGTCAACCGCACCCGGTGCGCCAATTTTCAGACGATACGGAGCCGTTCCGGACAAACTCAGCTTACCGCCGCTACGTTGCAAACCGCTGAACAACTTCTTGCCGGTCGCATCGCTGACTTCCAGCCAGCAGTCGGCTTTGAAGTTCATTACGATGGCATTCGGATCGCCTGCCGGTTGGCTGACTGCCGCATTCGCGGTAGGCATTTGACCAGCAGGAACACTGTTTGCTGGCGCCGGAGAGGTCGCCGCTGGCGGCGCTGTATCAATCGGAGCCTGGCTTGGCGAAACCACGGCGTTGTCGCTGCCGGTGGTTTGCGCATTGTTGCTCATGCTCGACGCAGGTGCGCCGGCGTTGCTTTCAGGCGTGGCCACTGCGCCAGCACCGTTATCGACTGGCGTACCGGCAGCGTTAGTGTCCGCATCGGTATTGCTGTCGGTGCTGTTGTCGCCCAATGGAATGGACTGGCTATTGTCGCCGCTGCCGTTTTGATCGGCCATCGACACCAAATCAGCCTGTGACGCTTTATGGTTCTGCCACCACCACGCACCGGTCAAACCGACTACGACGAAAATCACCAACCAGGTGAAGATCATCAGCCAGCCATCGCGCTTTTTACGACGCTTACCCAATGAGAAGCTCTGCATCGGCTCGATCCTGGCAGCGCGCACCGGAGCCTGTTTTGCCATCATCGGCAGCAGGTCATCTTCCGGCACATGCACCAGACGGGCATAAGAGCGAATGTAACCGCGCAGGAATGTCGAAGCCAAATCAGCTGGTGATTTATCCTCTTCAATATCACGCACGGTAGTAAGTTTCAGGCACAGGCGTTCAGCGACGTTTTGCTGGGTCAGCCCCATCTGCTCACGGGCCAGACGCAGGCGTTCACCTGTGGAATGTACTGCAGAATTCTCTTGAGTGGCTTCAGTATTCATTAGCTAAATAACGCTGGTACTGTATCGATTGTGGAAAACTTCGCGCCAACCGGTCGCCATAACGTGTAACGTCAGCAGCGTTTCCCTGTTGCGCGGCGAAACGTATCTGTAACCACATGCTCTCTGCCGTTGCGGGCAAACGCTGGTGGTACACTTCTAAAAGCAGCGGAACCGACTGCTGTTCCTGCTGTTCAAGCCGCCTTTCCACTTCCCTCAGCAGTTGACTGCCCTGCTCCGGTGCGGCATCCAGCGCGTAACCTAACTGCTCGCGCGCTGCGGCACTCTCATCAGCCTGCAGGTAACAATAGCCCGAAAACAGGAATGCATCCTGACGAGCATCGATTTCCTGCGCCTCAATTGCCAGCTTAAACTGTTGATGCGCTTCGTCATACTGCCTTAAACCGCAGAGAAACGCACCGTAATTGTTAGCCACATAACCATTCAGCGGCGCTAACTGCTGCGCCCGCTGATAGTGCCAGCGGGTTTGTGCGCTGTTCTGCTGCGCCTGCGCCACACGGGCCAGGGCCAACGGCACGCGATAATCTTTCGGCGCTGCCTGCTGAGCACGCAATAAATTGCGCTGTGCAGCGGCATAATCCTTCACCGCCAGATAATGCAATCCGAGCTGCAGACGGATATCCGCTGCACTCTGCTTTGCAGGGTGATTGACACAACCGGTTACAACAAAGCCAGCCAGAATCGCGGCGGGTAATCCTTTACGCATTTCAGTCTCTCCATGAAAAATATGTGGAGAGACTGACATGAGTTACGCCCGCTGAATATCAGCAGGCGCTGGCTTTCAGAGCGCCTTCACAGAGATGGCTTCGCCCGCCATTTTCTTACGTAGCGTGCGCTTGGTACGGTCAATCACATCGCCCGCCAGCTGACCACAAGCGGCGTCGATATCATCACCACGGGTTTTACGCACGATGGTGGTGAAACCATAATCCATCAGTACTTTGGAGAAGCGGTCAATACGGCTATTGGAGCTACGGCCATACGGCGCGCCCGGGAACGGGTTCCACGGAATCAGGTTGATTTTGCACGGCGTCTCTTTCAGCAGTGCCGCCAGTTCATGCGCGTTGTCGGTGCTGTCATTGACGTGATCCAACATCACATACTCGATGGTCACACGGCCCTGATTGGCGTTGGACTTGCCGATGTAGCGTTTGACCGCCGCAAGGAAAGTCTCGATGTTGTACTTTTTGTTGATCGGCACGATCTCATCACGAATCGCATCGTTCGGTGCGTGCAGTGAAATCGCCAGCGCTACGTCGATCATATCGCCCAGCTTATCCAGCGCCGGCACCACGCCTGAGGTTGACAGCGTAACGCGACGTTTTGACAGGCCGAAACCGAAGTCGTCCAGCATGATATCCATCGCCGGCACCACGTTGTTCAGATTCAGCAGCGGTTCGCCCATGCCCATCATCACCACGTTGGTGATCGGGCGCTGACCGGTAATTTTCGCAGCACCGATGATTTTCGCGGCGCGCCATACCTGGCCGATAATTTCTGATACGCGCAGGTTGCGGTTAAAGCCCTGCTGCGCCGTCGAACAGAATTTGCACTCCAGCGCGCAGCCTACCTGCGAGGAGACGCACAGGGTTGCGCGATCCGCTTCCGGGATGTAGACGGTTTCAACCAGCTGGTCGCCCACGCGAATCGCCCATTTAATGGTGCCATCGGTGGAACGCATCTCTTCCGCCACTTCCGGCGCACGGATTTCAGCGCGCTGCATCAGCTTACCGCGCAGCACTTTGTTGATGTCGGTCATCTGCTCGAAATCATCGCAGCAGTAGTGGTACATCCACTTCATGACCTGATCGGCACGGAACGGCTTTTCGCCCATCTCAAGAAAGAATTCGCGCATCTGCTGACGGTTAAGATCCAGCAGGTTAATTTTTTCGTTTTTTGGGGAAACAACCACGGGGGAAGCGGACGACGGCGTCACAATCTGTTCGGACATAATGTTCTCTGGCCTCGTTGTTACACGTTACGGCTCTGGTTAATAGTAGGAAAAAAACAGCGCCCTCGCTGAGGCTGGCTCAACAAGGGCGCATAATTGTACTACATCTGCTGCATGATGCCAGGGGAACCGTTTCACAGAGGTTGAACAGCTGTAAAGACGGGTGTCCGCTCAGGCCATCAACGCACTTAGCGAGTGCGTGGGCAGACTTCGTTTTCTGCGAAGAAGTACGCGATTTCGCGTGCTGCAGATTCAGCAGAGTCAGAACCGTGGGTCGCGTTCTCGGTGAAGCTGTCCGCGTAATCCGCACGCAGGGTCCCTGCCAGCGCGTTGTCTGGGTTAGTTGCACCCATCAGATCGCGGTGACGCTGAACGGCGTTTTCGCCTTCCAGTACAGAAACCACAACCGGACCAGAAGTCATGAATTCAACCAGACCATCAAAGAATGGACGGCCTTTGTGCTCAGCGTAGAAGCCTTCAGCCTGCTCTTTGGTCAGGTGCAGCATTTTTGCGCCAACGATTTTGAAGCCCGCGCTTTCAAAACGGTTATAAATTGCACCAATCACGTTCTTAGCGACGGCGTTTGGTTTCACGATTGAGAAAGTACGTTCGATTGCCATGTTGACCTCTAGTTAGCATCCTGAAGAATCCGGGAGCTCCTCCCGGTAATAAAACGCGCCGATTATAGGGATATCGCAGCGCGTTGCCTATTAGCGATTTGCGGAATTATTGAAAATAATTGATTTTTGTCGGGGCGCGCAGGCAAAAAGTATGCCATATCCATGCACTTAACCGCGGATAAATGACACCGATGAGAGTTGCCCCGCTTCATCCATCACCACCACTTGATAACTGCCCGGCTCATCCAGCACCAGCGCCGCACTCTTATTACTCGCGTCCCGCTCAAGCGGCTCTCCGTTTAAGAACCACCAGCGCTGCTCACCTTGCCCGCCCTGCACCGCAACCGGCATCACCAGCACTACTTTACCCGGCAGCGGCTGTACGCGCTGGCCGTTGATCACACCAGTAATCACCATCGGCGGCGCATTGCCCTGATTGCGCGGCGGACAAGCGGGATCGATCGGCGGCAAGCGCTGCGCACGGCGTTCAGCAACCGGCAGCCAGGGTTCAAGCGGCAGCGGCCACATCAGGCGCTCCCGACTTTGTGCATCCGGGCAATCGGCCGCCACACGCCATCCCCGGCTGTTCTGCCAGTAGCGCTGACGCAAGCCATTGACGCCTTCCTGCCCCGGCGCCAGCAGCGTCGGTGGCACAGTTTGATTCAACACCCAACTCTGACGACGCTGGCGACAGTTCTCGTCGCCGGGAGGCAACGGCTGACCGCCAGGCCAGCAAATGCTCATGGCGCTGACCGCAAGCGGACGCGGATCGCGCGGCGCACCGCTCACCGGCATGTGTCCCGCCAGCACATTATTGACCTGATTCATCACCGGCACCGCCGAGGCAAAACCAAATTGCCCGGCGACCGGCGTGGCATCCGGCCGCCCAACCCACACGCCAATCAGATAGCGCGACGTGATGCCAATCGTCCATGCATCACGGTAGCCGTAACTGGTACCGGTTTTCCACGCCAAAGGCGCAATCTCCGGCACCGCGCCGCTGGCCGGAGGTTGCGCCGCGCCAGCCAGAATGCGCCGCACAATCCATGCTGCGCCCGGCGACAACAGCGGCCTCTCCTGCAGCGGCTGTGTCGTCAGCCAGCGCAACTGCGCCGCATTGCCGTGACGGGCAAAGGCGCTGTAGGCCGCCACAATCTCATCCATGCGTGCGCCGGTGCCGCCCAGCACCAGCGACAGATTGGGCTCTGCGCCAGCGGGAAAGCGCAGATTTAATCCCACGTTACGCAAGCGCGCAGCGACACTTTTTGGCCCCAGCGCATCCAGTAACTGCACCGCCGGGAGATTGAGCGATCGCTCCAGCGCAGCGCTGGCGCTCACCGGCCCGTGAAAGCCCGAGTCAAAGTTGCCGGGACGATAGTCGCCGAAGCGACGCGGCACATCCTGCAGCAGTGATTCGCCATGAATCAGCCCATCATCCAGCGCCATGCCATAGACAAAAGGCTTCAGCACCGATCCTGGCGATCGCACGCTGGAGATCATATCGACATGACCAAAACGGCTGTCGTCATTGAAATCCACCGATCCGACATAGCCGCGCACTTTCATGTTTTGGTGATCCACCACCAGCAGCGCCAGCGAGGTGCGCGGCGGTAAGTTGTTTTTCAGCGACGTCGCCAGATTCTCCAGTTCGCGCTGCAGCGACACATCAATGGTTGAGGTGATTTTGGTATCGGGTGACAGCGACAATAGGCGTCGGGCCAGCAGCGGCGCACGTTGCGGCATTTGGCGCGGCGGCAGCCACACCGCTTCTTGTTTGATATCGGCGACAACCTGCGCTGACCAGACGTGATATTGCGCGAGGCGATCCAGCACTTTATTGCGTGCTGCTTCGGCGCGCTGAGGCCAGCGGTCCGGACGCAGGCGGCTTGGTGCCTGTGGCAACACCGCCAGCAGCGCCGCTTCACCTTGGGTAAGTTGCGAAGGCGGTTTCCCCAGCCACATCCAGCTCGCCGCGCCAACGCCCTCCACCGTGCCGCCAAAAGGGGCGCGATTGAGATACAGCGTGAGGATGTCGCGTTTTGAGAGATGATATTCGAGCTGCAGCGCGCGCCACGCCTGCACCACTTTGCCGCGCAGAGTGCGCGGTTGCGGATCGATAAGTCGCGCCACCTGCATGGTGAGCGTGCTACCGCCGGAGACCACGCCGTGATGCAGCACGTTCTGCCCGACTGCACGCACAATCGCCATCGGATTGATGCCGGGATGATGCCAGAACCAGCGATCTTCGTAGGTCAGCAGCGCCTCGATATAGGCAGGCGAGACATCCTCCAGCGTCACCGGATAGCGCCAAATGCCTTGCGGGTCAGCAAAGCGCCACAGCGGCGTACCGTCTTCGGCCACCACCACGCGCGCCGGCTGTAACTCATGCAGCGGTAGCGGTGTAAGGCGATCCAGTAGCCACAGCGCGGCCAGCAGCAGCAGTAAAAAAAGCGGCAGCCAGCGCCACCGCTTTAGTCGCTTACTTCCAGACATCAATGCTTAACGCACATTGAGTTTTTCCGGCGTGCTGCCAATCGCGCGCCATTCCGGCACATACATCGATTCCACCTGCGGCGGCGGCAGGCGATAGCTGCCCGGCGTCACCGCACGCGCCAGATACAGCAGCGTGCCCGGCGTGTAGCCATCGAGCGCCAGCGCGGCGACAAAGCGGTCGTCACGGAATTCGATGTGCTTGATGTTGGCTTGCTGCATATCCATCATGCTCTCTTTCAGCGCGTCGGCACTGTCGCCTAAACTGGCGCTGCTGTCGCTCAGGTTCTGGTTTTCCAGCTCCAGTCCGGCAGGCAGCAGATCCACCACCAGCGCATCACTGACGCGCTCGCTGGCCGCGACTTTGAGCCGCACCACCAGCAGTTCGCCACTTTTCAGGTTGGTGAGATCCGCCGGCTTACCCTCCAGCGTGAAGTACTCACGACTGATCTGCAGCACGTTGCTCATAGGCGACGGTGCGGTGCGCGGATAACCCACCACATTTAGCGTGCCGTAAAGCGGCGACGCGTTGTCGCTTTTCACCGACACGCCCTGACGCAGCTGATCTTCCGTCATGCCAATATTGAGCGGCTGATCACTGCTGAGCGGTTCCGCTTTACCCTGCAGGGTCGCCTGCCAGCTTTCACCTTTGTGCTGCTGCAAGGTGCGAGCGGCGAGGAACAACGCGTTGTTTTCCTGGGTCGAGAACCAGCGCTGTCCGTGCACGGCTTTTGCCAGCTCGATCAACAACGGACCTTGCATCTCCGGCAGCAGCTGGTTTTCTGTCAGCAGCGACAGAATCAGCGCGCGATCGCGCACCGGGCTGCCGTAATCGCCGAGCCAGCTGTTGGGTTTACGTTCCAGGCCAATGCCCTGGGCCAGCGCCAGTTGTGCGCGCTGTTGATCGCCCATCAGCTTCAATGCCACGCCAAGCTGCACCATCGCCAGGCCCGATTTAGCCCGATCGCGCTTTTCATACAGCGCACGCAACGCACCGAGCGGCGCCTGCTGCTGACGCGCCAGCACCAATCCGGCATAAGCCTGCACGCTGAAACGCAAGCCATCGGCATCGCTGCTCCAGCTGGTTTCGATCTGCGCGGGATCCTGCAGATAGCGCAGCAGACGTTCGTCGGCACGGGTAATCACGCCATCCGGTACGCCGTAACCGGCTTCGCTGGCGCGCAGCAGGAAATCGGTGACGTAAGCCGTCAGCCAGAACTCTTCCTGACTCTCTTTGCTCCACAAACCAAAGCTGCCGTTGCCGCGCTGCATGCCGGCAAGACGCGCGATGCCGGTATCAATTGAGGCGCGACGCGCTTCATCGTTACTGGTTTTGATGCCCATCGCCGTCAGCTGCGCATGATTGGTGAACACCGACGGCCAAATGCCGCTGGCGGTCTGTTCAAGGCAGCCATAAGGATAGGCGTACAGCGAACGGATATAGCTGGCGATATTCAGCGGTGGACGGTTACTGAGCGACAGCTGTACGCTCAAGGTATCCTGCTGCAAGCCATTGAAGGCGCTGGCCATCACCTGCCAGTTCTGACCGGTTTGCATCACGTTATCGAAACTCAGCGTTTGTGCCGGATAGGCCGGACGCACGCCAATTTTCCATTTACGCTCGCTCGCTGCCAGCGTTTCGCCCGGCAAACTCATGCCGGAAACCCTGACCTGTACCTCGCCTTCACCGAAGCCGCCCAGCGCTCTGACCGGAATTTGCAAGGTGGTGCGCGCGCCTTGCGCCAGCTGCACGCTGGCAGGGATTTTGCCGTTCAGGACGATCTGGCCGCTGGCGCTGACGTTGATTTTCAGCGTTTGCGGTTGATCGGTGAGGTTAGTGAGATCCAGCGCCAGCGTAGATTGATCGCCGCTGGCCAGGAAGCGCGGCGTCGCCAGTTCACTGATCAATGGCGCGGCAACCACCAGCTTACGATCGGCCGACCCGAAGCTGTCGTCACTCCACACCTGCGCCATTAAACGCAGTTCGCCATTAAACGCCGGAATCGGCAGTTCCAGCGTGCCTTCGCCATTGGCATCCAGCGTTACGGGCTGCAACTGCTGCGCCACGATCTGCACGTCGGTGACCGGTTTTTTGCCGCCGCGCGACAGCGCATCCGCATCGTCGGCGTCACCACCAAAGCGCAGCGCGGCCAGTTTGCCACCGCCTTCAATCAGTTGACCAAACACATCGTATTGATCGGCGTTATAGCGCTTGCGGCCAAAGAACGCTTCCCACGGATTCGGGGTTTTGTAGTCAGTGATGTTAAGCACGCCGCTGTCCACCGCCGAGAGCAATACCTGAACCTGTTTTGGTAATGCGCCACCTTCACGGCTGGCTTTGACCTGCACTTTTAGCGTCTGCTCAGGACGGATTTTATCCGGCGCGTCGAGCGCTAAGCTGAGGCGGCGCGCTTCGGTCGCCATCGGCAGATGCAGTAACCCCACCGCGCGTTTCGGCGTGACGCCGCTGGCCTTGTCGCCGTCGCGCACCACGATGGCGCTGAGATAGAGATCGTGTCGCTTCCAGCTGTCGCTAATCGGTACATCAATGGTTGCGCCGCCCGCCGGAACCTCCAGCGGTTGCCACCACAGCGTGCCGCTGCTGGATTCCACCATCAGATAGCCTTTGCCGGCAGCAGGCGACTCCACCTGTACGTGTGCGATGTCGCCCGCCTGATAGGCGGTTTTATCAATTTTCAGTTTGACCTGATCCGGACGCAGCGCGCCGGTGCCGTTGGTATTGTCCTGCCACCCATATCCGGCCTGGAAGCGTACGCTGCTAATGATGTTGTCGCCGGCATGCACTTCCAGGCGATAGGTGCCCCACTCCACCGGGAAACTCACTTTCTGGCTGCCGCCCGCCGCAATAGAGATGCGCTGCTGATCCTCCTGCAGATCCTTTTGATCGAAGCGCGATTGCCATCCTTCGCTGTCAGAGAAGCTCCAGTAATAGTCGCGGCGTTCGTGGATCAGGCGCACATCAAGATCAGACGCCGCCAGTTTTTCGCCCTGCGGATTGGCGTAGACCACGTCGAATTCCGCGAGGCTGTTTTCTGCCACGGTCGGCTCATCGTGATAACGATCGCTGCGATAGTCATATACCGATTCACTGCTAAACAGCGGACGGATGCCGGGCAGCGCCGCTGCCGGCCAAATCGCCTGAGTCGCGCGGTGCGTCACCGGACGGCCGCCGGTTTCCAGCAGGCTGGCTTGCAGAATCAGATTGAGCGGTGAATGGACCTCTTTCCAGCTGCTCTCAACGTTAAGCTGCAGCTTGCCGCTCTCATCCAGCTTCTCATCCACATCATCGAGCGAACGTTTCAGCTCTTCAGTGATGTCGCCAAATTGATAGCCGGGCAGCGCGGCCACCGCTTCACGCGCGGGACGCAGCAACAGCTGCCCTTGCAGCTCGTTACCCGCAGCCGGCGCGCCGTACAGATAGCGGCCTTCAACAACAAAGGTGACGTCCTCATCCGGCGCCACCGGCTGCGCGCTGTTGGTCAAATCCAGCGCCATGCGCTCCGGCAGGAAATCTTCGACGTGGAACGTCCAACTGCGCGGCTGGTTGTCGCCACTGTTGATACGCAGCGTCCATTCGCCGGTCATTGCGGAAGCCGGTATCGCGAAGCGATGTTGATAGATGCCGTTCTCCGGCTGCCAGACAAAGGTCTGCGACACTTCGCCATTCGGCTGCACCACGTCGGCTTTCACCGGCTGCGGCGGCAACGGTTTGCCATCAGCATCACGCAGCAGCGCGTTGACGATCACCGTTTCACCCGGACGATAGAGATCGCGCGGACCAAATACGAACAACTGTTTGTCGTAGCCTTGCGGTCCATCAATCGGGAACTCCGCCAGATCCAGCGCCGGACGATTAAGATCGATCAGCGAGGTTTGGTCCTTTTGTGTCGCCAGCAGCAGCTTGCCTTTAGCATTCGCCGGTAAACGCAAATGACCGTAGCTGTCGCTGGTGCCACTGGCGAGTTGTTTGCCTTTCTCATCCAGCAGCTGCACGCTAACGTCATCAAGTGGCGCGCCATTGGTCAGGCTTTGGGCAAACAGTTCCAGCTGTTCAGGGAATTGGTGCAGCGACAAACCGATGTCGCTCAACGTAAACAGCGTCGCCGGTTGCGTGTAGTTGTAGGTTCCGGCCTGTTTCATCACCGCCAGATAAACGCCCGGCTGCTTCAGCGCATCGACATCGCCCAGCGGCAGCTGCATTTTCTCGCGCGTGTTGCGTGCCGGATTAAGATCGAAGCGGGCGCCGTAAACCAGATCGGCATTTTTCAGCAGCTCGCGTGATTCCCAGTACGACATATTGTTGCCGTAATTCCACTGCGCCAGAAAATCGGCCAGCGAGGCGTTTTTCACGCGGAAGAAATCGACGTCGACGTTATTCACATTCAGCGCCAGCACCGGCAATCCCTGCGTCAAACGCAGCGGCAGTAGCGATCCGCGACTGGCAAAACCCACCATCGGCTGGATATCGCGCGTGGTGAGCGATTGGCTAAAAGATTTCGATAAGGTGCTGCCATCTGCTGCTTTGAGACCGGCATCGACATTAACCGTCAACTTGCGCGACGGTTCAGGATGACGAAAACGCAACGCTTTACCGTTTGGCGCCAGCTCCCAGCCGCCATCAACCTTGCCGCTTTTCTCATCGATAATCTGCACGCGCGCAGCGAAATCCTGCTTCGCTTCAAGCGGCGTGTTGAAGGTCAACACCAGCGCGGCGGCGCCGTCGAGTTGCAGCTCGGAGAGATCGATAACCGACAGCGATTTCTGCGTTGCTGTTGCGGTTGCCGCTTCCTCCGCGTGTATCGTCAAGGTCCCGCCGCCCAGTAATCCAGCACCGAACAGCGCGCTGAGCAGCAGCCGGTTAAAACGTTTTGCCATGGTAATTCCCTCACCAGTCCCAGAAGTTAAGAAAACGTCATTCCGCGCAATTTCACATCAACCCGCCAACTTTAGCAATCACACCCTTGAGATAGCGTTCACATTCCCGGAGACTGGTCGTTTCCCGTTTGCTGAGAAGAGGTTGCTATGACAGCCATGTTTGTGTCCGCTGATTGGTTGAAAGAACATTACACCGAGGAAACATTGCAGGTGCTTGATGCCCGCATGTTACCGCCTGGCCAGGAAGCCGTACGTGATGTGCAGGCTGAATATCTGGCTGGTCATCTGCCGAATGCGCCGTTCTTCAATATTGAAGCCTTGTCCGATCATACCAGTGCTTATCCACACATGATGCCGCGCGCCGAATCCTTTGCGGTGGCAATGCGCGAATTGGGCGTCAGCCAGGACAAACATCTGGTGGTGTATGACGAAGGCAACCTGTTTTCGGCTCCGCGTGCGTGGTGGATGCTGCGCGCCTTTGGCTGCGAAAACGTGTCGATTCTGGCCGGAGGATTACAGGGCTGGAAGGCAGCCGGTTTCGATGTCGCCACCGGACCGGTTAGTTTGCCGGAGGGTGAATTCGAAGCGACTTATGATAGCGCACAGGTGAAACGTCTGACCGATGTGCTGCTGATCAGCCACGAAGGCGGTGCGCAGATTGTCGATGCCCGTGCGGCGAACCGTTTTAACGCCGAAGTGGATGAACCGCGTCCGGGCTTGTTGCGCGGGCATATTCCCAACAGCCTGAACGTGCCGTGGAACAGTTTAGTGGTAAATGGTGAATTGAAACCGGCAGCGGAACTGCGCGATCTGTTTGCTCAGGCGGGGGTAAAACTGGATCAGCCGGTGATTGCCAGCTGCGGTTCGGGTGTCACGGCGGTGGTGGTGATTCTGGCGCTCACCTCGCTGGGTGTGCGGGATGTGACGCTGTACGACGGTTCGTGGGGCGAATGGGGCAGCCGCGACGATTTACCGATCGAGAAGTGATAGCAGGTCGCCATCAATGGCGACCACGCATTATATAATCCGCTGACTGCCCTTAAAATCGCGCAGGAAACTGCCCCAGCGACGTTCATAGAACGGCGTGATGTGGGCAGTAAAGAAGTGGCTCACGCCGCGATCTTCATTAACCACTTCACAGATATCAATGGGCGCATCATCCGCAAGCGTATCCGTCGCTACACCGCCCGCCGCCTGAATAATCTCATCGATATCGCTATCAGCTTCGATACCAATCAGCAGGTTCGGTGCTTCGCTGGCGCTTTCACGAATGCTGGCGATGTAAGCACGGCGTACCTGTTTGTACTTGGCAAACAGTTGCGTTAACGAATCAATCATCTGCGCTGGCGGCTCGGCCACTTCGGACAACAGCAACGCATGACCACCTTCCAGCACGGTTTGCTGGCTCAGCGCACTGCCCTCTTCGCCAATCAAATGGGCGATTTCACCCGGCGAAAACTCTTTACCCGCAGGCAGTTTCGGATTGAGGAACAGCGTTTCGCCTTGCGTGATTTCAAACAGCGTGCGCACCGGCATGCGCAGATAAGGCTGTTCATCTTTGATGGCCTCGCCCATCGCCTCTTCCGAGGTGAAGAACGGGATCACGCTGCCGCCACCCTCTTTTTCCCAATGCTGTAATTCGACCGGCGAAGTCGCATCAAACTGTTCGGCGGGACTTTCGCCTGGCACCCACACATCGGCTTCCAGCAGCAGCTGGAAAAATTCCGGACGGTGCGCAGGCTCAATGGCCGCCAGCTTCAGCACCTCTTCAAGACGGTTACTCATTTATCGTATTCCAAAAAAGACGGCAAGCTTGCGCCTGCCGTGATGAGGATTATTTCAGTAACAGATTGGCGACGGTGCGTACACCCAAACCGGTCGCACCCGCGGACCACTGATCCACCGCGCTTTTGCGGTACGTCGCGGAGCAGTCAATGTGCAGCCAGCCTTGCTGATATTTGCTGACGAAATGCGACAGAAACGCCGCCGCACTGCTGGCACCTGCCGCATGTGACGGACTAGCGATGTTATTCAGATCGGCAAAGTTTGAAGGCAGATGGCTGCGATGGAACTCGGCCAGAGGCAGACGCCAGAAGGCTTCGTTTTCGCCGGTTGCGCTGCCAAGCAGCGATTCCGCCAGCACATCGTCAAAGGTAAAAAGCGCGTGATAATCGTTACCCAGCGCGGTTTTCGCCGCGCCGGTCAGCGTTGCCGCATCGATTAGCAGTTCAGGATTTTGCTCGCTGGCATCGATCAGGCCATCGGCCAACACCAGACGACCTTCCGCATCGGTGTTCATCACTTCCACGGTTTTACCGTTGCGATAGCGAATGATGTCGCCCAGACGGAACGCGTTGCCGCTGACCATGTTGTCTGCGCAGCATAGATACAGCTTCACACGCTTATTCAGACCGCGTGAAATCGCCAGCGCCAGTGCGCCAGTCAGCGTTGCCGCGCCGCCCATATCAGACTTCATTGAGTCCATGAAAGCGCTCTGCTTCAGGCTGTAACCGCCGGTATCAAAGGTGATGCCTTTACCGACCAGACAGGCGTAAACCGGCGCATCTTCATCGCCAGTTGGATTGAAATCCAGCGCCAGCAACACCGGTGCGCGCGTGGAGCCGCGGCCCACGGTGTGGATACCGGCGTAACCCTGAACACGCAAATCGTCACCTTTGGTGATGCGATAGCTGACTGCTTTGCCGCCCACTTCGTTGATCAGATCAACCGCGTTGTGCGCCAGCTGTTCCGGGCTAAGATCTTCCGCCGGCAGGTTGATGGTGTCGCGCACCCAGTCAACAATCTTCAGACGACGTGCAAATTCAGCCTGATCGTCTTCATTGAATTCCGGCCACTCGACCTGACGTTTGCCTTTCGGGCTGCGGAAGCCTTGCCAGAACGCCCAGCACTTTTCCACATCCCAGCCTTCGCCCTGCAGCGAGACGTGACGAATGCCCTGCCCGTCCAGCTTGCGCCCCGCGCGCTGGATGCTCATCAGCGCGTCTGCGCCAGTCAGGTGAACGGTCATGCCACTTTCGTTGCTGCTCAGCAGCGCTTTGTCACCCCAGCGCGCATCGGCGGCCTGGGAGCTGAGCGTAATTATCATCGGTTGTGTTGTCATCGCGTGGCTCCGTTTGCGTTAGGTGTCACCTTGCGCCAGAACCGGCGCAAGGGGTGCATGAATTAGCGGGCGTTTGCCGCAGGCGAAAGTGCCCGCAGACGTGTTACCGCTTTGTTGACCAGCTCGATAGCGTACTCAATTTCCTCTGCGCTGGTGAAGCGTCCGAGCGAAAAACGCAGCGAGCTGTGTGCCAGCTCCTGCTCAACGCCCATCGCGCGCAGCACATAGGAAGGTTCGAGACTGGCCGAGGTACAGGCGGAACCGGATGACAGCGCCAAATCTTTCAGCGCCATAATCAGCGATTCGCCATCGACGTGGGCAAAACTAATATTGAGGATGTTCGGAGCGCCCTGCTCCAGCGAACCGTTGAGGTTCACGTTACCCAATTGACTAATACCGCGCCACAGACGCTGGCGCAGCTCGGCCAGACGCGCCATTTCGCTGCCCATCTCTTCACGCGCAATACGGTAGGCTTCGCCCATGCCGACAATCTGATGCACCGGCAACGTGCCCGAACGCATGCCGCGCTCGTGACCGCCACCGTGCATCTGTGCATCAATTTGCAGACGCGGTTTACGACGCACCCACAGCGCGCCGATGCCTTTCGGTCCATACAGCTTGTGCGCTGAGAACGACATCAAATCCACTGGCAGTTCAGTGACGTCAATCGGCAATTTGCCGACGCTTTGCGTGGCATCAACGTGAAACAGGATGTCACGCGCACGGCACAGCGCGCCGAGTGCGGCGATGTCCTGAATCACACCGGTTTCATTATTGACGTGCATCAGCGATACCAGCACCGTGTCGTCACGCAGTGCAGATTCGAGCATCTGCGGCGTAACGATACCGTCGCTGCCCGGCTGTAAGAAGGTGACATCAAAGCCTTCGTGCGCCAGTTGCTGGCAACTGTCGAGCACCGCTTTGTGTTCGGTTTGGCTGGTAATAATGTGTTTGCCGCGCGCCTGATGGAATTGCGCGGCACCTTTGATCGCAAGGTTGTCCGCTTCGGTCGCGCCGGAGGTAAAAACGATTTCACGGGGATCGGCATTGACCAGCTCAGCAACTTGATTGCGAGCCACATCAACAGCTTCTTCAGCCTGCCAGCCAAAACGGTGGGAACGGGACGCGGGGTTACCGAAAGTGCCATCCATTGTGAGGAACTGCATCATTTTGGTGGCAACACGCGGATCCGCAGGCGTAGTGGCTGCGTAATCCAGGTAAATCGGTAATTTCATTGCGCTAAAACTCCGTATAAAAAATCATACGTCTTTATAGCACATTCGGCCTCGCCCGTATGAACAGGAAAGGCCGAAGGAGAACTGATTAAGCGCGCAGATTAACGTTGATGGTTTCTTGCACACGATGCTGCTGGAAACGACGATTGTCGACGGTATTCTGACGATCGGCCACTTCGAGGATTTCCTGATTATTCACCAGTTCCGCCAGCGTGATGTTGTTGAGGAAGTCGCTGATGCGCTCACTCAGATCACGCCACAAAACGTGGGTCAGGCAACGCTCGCCGCCCTGGCAGCCCTCTTTGCCCTGGCATTTAGTGGCATCGACAGATTCGTCAACTGCGGTAATAACCGCGCCCACAGCAATCGCGCTTGAATCTTTGCCTAACAGATAACCGCCACCTGGACCACGAACGCTGGCCACTAATCCATGCTTACGCAGACGTGAGAATAACTGCTCCAGATAGGACAATGAGATGCCCTGACGCTCAGAAATGTCAGCTAGCGGCACCGGGCCCTCATTGGAGTGCAGTGCAACGTCCAGCATAGCGGTTACGGCATAACGTCCTTTGGATGTCAGTCTCATAGCATACAACCTCGTAAGCGTCCGTCCGGTTATCGGCGGGTTATCTGAAGAATTGACGCCAGTCTGACATTCCTGAGTAAAACGGTCAACTATTTAACCAAGTAAATTGCTCAACTATTTAACCAACTGTTTTACTCAACTATTATCCACATTACCTTTGCGCTTTTCGAACGATGCCATCATGCCGCGCAGGATGTTCAGTTCGTCGCGTTCGGGGCGCGCACGTGTATATAAACGACGCAGCTTGCTCATCACCTGGCTTGGCGTGCCTTCACGGATAAAGCCGCTGTTCAGCATCATCTGTTCGATGTGCTGATAGAAGCGCTCCAAATCGTCAACCAGCGGATACGGTGATTCGACAGGCTCTTCCGTCGGCGCGGCTTTTTCCTGCGCGTCCAGCCAGGCCATGCGCACTTCGTAAGCGATGATCTGCACCGCCATCGCCAGATTCAGTGAGCTGTATTCCGGGTTCGCCTGAATCGCGACGTGATAGTGACATTTCTGCAACTCTTCGTTAGTCAGGCCCACGCGCTCGCGGCCAAACACCAACGCCACCGGCGCCTGCTGGCCCTCTTCCACGCTTTTAATGCCGCACTCGCGTGAATCCAACATGGGCCACGGCAGTGAACGTGAACGTGCGCTGGTGCCAACCACCAAACTACAACCGGCAATGGCTTCATCCATGGTATCGACAATGCGCGCATTACCAATGACATCGCTGGCACCGGCGGCGAGGGAAATGGCCTGTGAATCGGGTTTCACCAGCGGATTGACCAGATAAAGGTTGGTTAAGCCCATAGTTTTCATCGCGCGTGCGACGGAGCCCATGTTGCCGGTGTGCGACGTTTCTACCAGTACGATTCGGATATTCTGCAGCATAATTAGAGGCGGTCAGGGAAATGATGGCGCGCATCCTAACATAAAAAGAGGACATTTGCTGAACACGCTGATATACTCCGCGCCGTTTTCCCCGTTCTTTAACATCCAGCGAGAGATACCGATGCATCCGATGCTCAACATAGCCGTGCGCGCCGCGCGCAAGGCCGGAAATTTAATTGCCAAGAATTATGAAACCCCGGACGCTGTCGAAGCCAGCCAGAAAGGCAGCAACGACTTCGTTACCAATGTTGACCGTGACGCAGAACGTCTGATTATCGAAGTAATTCGTAAATCGTACCCGAAACACACCATCATCACCGAAGAAAGCGGTGAGCTGGCGGGCGAAGATCAAGACATTCAATGGGTAATCGATCCGCTGGATGGCACCACCAACTTCATCAAACGTTTACCACACTTCTCCGTTTCTATCGCTGTGCGCATCAAAGGCCGCACCGAAGTGGCTGTGGTTTACGATCCAATGCGCAACGAACTCTTTACCGCCGTACGCGGTCAGGGCGCTCAGCTGAATGGCTATCGCCTGCGCGGCAGCACGGCGCGCGATCTGGATGGCACCATCCTGGCGACCGGCTTCCCGTTCAAGTTGAAGCAGCACGCAACCCCTTACATCAACATCGTTGGCAAACTGTTCACCCAGTGCGCTGATTTCCGTCGCACCGGTTCGGCGGCGCTGGATCTGGCTTACACCGCTGCAGGTCGCGTTGATGGTTTCTTTGAGATTGGCCTGAAGCCGTGGGATTTTGCGGCGGGCGAACTGCTGGTTCGTGAAGCGGGCGGCCTGGTGACTGACTTTACCGGCAACCACGGTTACGTGATGTCAGGTAACATCGTTGCGGGTAACCCACGCGTAGTGAAAGCGATGCTGGCATCGATGCGTGAAGAGTTGAGTGAGGCGCTGAAGCGCTAGAAGCGAGAAGGCGGCTGAATCAGCCGCCTTTTTTTTGTTACCGACGTTCGTGGCTTAATACCTGACGCGGTTGCGTCCTGCGACCCACGCGCCCCAGCAATGCTGCCAGTACTGCTTCAATCACCAGCATAAAGAAGGTGAACCAGCTCGCTTTCGCCGTTGCGGCCGCCGCTTGCTCAGCCACTTCACGGGCTTTTTGCTCCGCCTGCTGTTTCAACTCCTGATACTGTTGCACGGCTTTTTTATAGCTCTCCTCGGTTTGAGTCACAATCTGCTCAACCTCTTGATCGCTTTTACCGGTGCGCGCTTTGATAATATTTTTCAGCGCATCACGATCGGCAGCTTGCAATGTATCTGAGTGACGATTCATAACGCCTTTCAACCAATTAGCCAGATCATTATCAGCATTCTGTGGATTTTGTGCCGTTTGCTCAGCTTGATTTTGCGCGTTATTGGCTTCGTTATTTACATCCTTTTGCAGATTCTCAGGTTGTAATTCTGTCTTGCCGGTTTGACGCAGCGTAGTTTGTAATTCGTTTTTTAAATCATCTAAATTGATATTACTTTCCTGCAGCTTCTCTTTTGCCATATTGGTCAGTGATGGCGCCGCTGCGGAAATTCCATTACCCACGGCATTTACGCCGGCGCCTAAAATATTAAACGCACCGCCAATAACGCCAGTCGCCAGGGTAATCGCGAGCCATAATGTCAAAATGGTGCTAACACCAAACATCAACAAACCATGCATCGCCCCTTCGCGCTGCGCCAGACGCCCCGCAACGTAGCTACCTACGCCCATGGCAATCAGCATACTCACGCCGGTCCAGATTAACGCGCCGGTTCCCAGATGCTGCAGCGGATTTTGTTCCTGTTGTGGATCGATGGTTGTTGCACCAATCGCTGTACCCAATATCCCCAATAAAATATGAATGATTAGCGCAGCGATAACGCCGGCAAATACTGCGCTCCATGAAATACGTTTTAATGGTAGGCCGCCATGCACGTCGTGCACCGTATCTACGCTGCCATTATTAATCCGAGTTTCAGGCATCGTTTTCTCCTCGCAGAATATTTTGCTGAAATTTTATAATTGCTAATCCACCAGAATATTGACTGGTGTAATTGAGCTTAGACAGAGAAATCTATTTTCACCAGCACGCTAAGCGGAGATATTTAATTAACTGTTGAGGGTGAGAATACTTGCAACAGTGGAATATTTACACTACCCAAATATCCTTAATGTCAGAAAGGACGAATTCCACCGCCGATGCCCGGCGCGGCACTTTGCCATAATGCAACGCCCGCAACGATTAACAGCACGCTACCTAACATGGCGAGCAGCGGCACCAGCAGCCTGGTCGCAGGATGAGCACCGCCGGCCTGCCCTAAGCGCTGAGCCAGCAGACGGGAGCGCTGCACTAACAAGCCGAGCGCCGAAACCGTCACAGCAGTGCCCACCGCCATCGCCACGGCAGAGGCGACGCCCCACGCATACACACCAATCACTTTGGCAAACAGCAGCATCATGATGGCGCCGGAACAGGGCCGCAACCCCATGGAAAACACCACCAGCGTCTGCGTTTTAGTGCTAACTGCCTGATCCATCTGCGCAGCGCTGGGCAGATGCGCATGTCCGCAGCCGCAGTGTTCATCGTGCTGATGCGCTGGGCGAATAGCGTGGATCTGCAACTTTGGCTGAGGACGCCATTGCTGGCGCAGCGACCGCAATGCACGCCAACCGACCCAAATACCCAGCGCGACGACTAACAGATAACTGCCCTTCTCCAGCCAGTAACTGCCGAGATGCATCTGACGCGACGAGGTTTGCAGTACCACCAGCATCAGCGTTACCAAACCAATCGCCACGCCGCCCTGCAGCAAAGCAGCCAGCAGCGTTAGCTTCATGCTGGTTTTCAACTTTGCCGGATGGGTGGCAAGAAAGGTAGTGATCACCACTTTGCCGTGTCCCGGCCCCAGCGCATGCAGCACGCCGTAAGCGAGGCTGAACAGCATCAGCGTCACGCCCGCCTGCTGCGGTTGTTCAGCCACCTGCTGCAAAAGCTGCGTCATTTCGCGATTGAGGATTTTTTGCCACAGCACGCTTTGCAGCAAAATCTGCGACCAGTGCTGCCACAGCAGCACGCCCGCTAGCAGCAATAACGCCGCCATCAGCCACAGCGGCCATAAACGACGTGAACGGGAGGGAAGCGAAATCAGTGACATGTTAGTGTCACCGTTTGGGCGAATTGCTGGCCAAGATCCATATCCTCTGGCGGCGCATCGGCTTTATCCAGCGACAGCGCATATTGCTTCAGCGAGTCATCCGGTTTCGGCGTATGCAGATCGATCTGGCAATGCGATTTAACGGTGTCGTCCATGGTTAATGCCTGTGGATTATCGTAATACATATCAACAAAGTAGCTGGGATCAAAAGTCTGAATGCGATACTGCTTCGCGCTCAATAACTGCGGCTCGCCAAACGGCACGATAAACTCCAGCACCGCTTTGTTGCCGTTGCGCGATAAGTTGTACTCTTTCGGCAGATTGAGAAACTTGACCCGATTTCTGTCCTGCCACACTTCAGTGAAATAGTGCTGACCGAGCACATTTGCCATCACCTGCGCCGCCAGCTTTTTCCACACCACATCCCCGGGCTTGGCTTTACCTGCGTCGTATAACAGATCGGCGGAGGTTATCTCATCCATGGTCCACACCATTTTCATGCCGCTAAGATGTTGGTTGTCACTGATGAACTCGGTTTTCATGTCAATGAAGCTATGCGGATGTGACCAGGCTGCGGTGCTGAACAACAGCGTAAACGTAATGAGTGCAATTTTCATGTGTTATAAAGTAACAATTTTAAAGTGAAGTGTAGAGTGGCCCAGAAAAATTGTGACCCGCCCTAAAGCTCTGAACAAAAGTCACGACAAAGTGCAAGGTTAACGCGTGGAGTTAGCTATTCTTAGCTCAAAAGTGACCTGCGGATAAACCATTGATGAGTTCTGCACCCTCCTCTGCACCACTCTTCAGCCGTTCCCAGCGTCGTTGTCATCTGTTACTGCTGCTATTTCTGCCCGCTCCCGCGTTGACGCTTGAAAAGCTCTGCCAGTTAAATGGCGTGGCGCCTGTTGTCGCCCGACAGGATATCGCGGATGTGGGAGAGGAGATACAGCGTTACCATCAACTGGAACTACACCAGATGGTCGATGGCAGCTTCCGCATTCACGGGACGGAACTGGACAGGCGGCTGTGCCTGATCCACTGGCTGCGACGCGCGCTGCGTTTGTCGCAGGATTTTGTCTGCGAACATTTTGCCCCGGTGCTGCGTCAGCGCCTGAAAGTCCTGAAAATCGAGAAAGCGCTGTGGGATGAAACTAACCTGCAGGCGCTGATTCAGCACTGCAGCCTGCGTCTGGCGCGCGACTTCAGCCCGCGCGACCGCCTGTTTCTGCAAATCTTCATGAAGTATGCGCTGTGCCAGCGCCAAAACGCCTTGTTCAATGACGGACAGCGCGCGTGGCTGGCGGAAAAAGTCGAACGAGCTGCCGCCGACGACGTAATCCATCACTGGCAGAAGCGCTGCCACTTAGCGCCGGATGTAAGCGAGACCGACTTCTGGACGCTGCTATTTAGCCTGATTCACGCGCCAACCGCTACGCAGCTGGAGCATCCGCAGGCAGTAAAGCTGATGCAGTCAGTGGAAGCGCTGATTGCGCGCTTTGAGCAGTTGGCACAAACCACCTTCAGAAATCGCGCCGAACTCACTCAGCAACTCTTTACGCATCTGGCGCAGGCGCTGGATCGCAGCCATTTTGCCATCGGCATCGATAACAGCGTGGCGCTGGATGTCGCACGACTCTATCCGCGCCTGCTGCGCACCACTGAACGCGCACTTGAGCATTTCAGCCGTAACTTTGCCACGCGCTTTAGTGCTGAAGAGATAAGTCTGGTGGCGGTGTTATTTGGTGCCTGGTTGATGCAGGAGAGTGCATTGCAGGAAAAGCAGGTGCTGCTGCTGACGGGCGCGGATGCGGCGCTTGAGCAGTTGCTGGAGCAGCAGCTGCGGGAAATGACGCTGCTACCGATTAACATCAGCTATCAGGACGTCGTGCATTTTCAGCGTGAAGGCGCGCCGCGCGACATCGCGCTGGTGATCACGCCGTATGCCATTTCATTGCCGCTGTTCTCACCGCCGCTAATCCAGGCGGAGCTGCCGCTGAGTCGTCATCAGCAGCAGCGTATTCTCCAGTTGCTGGAGAGTTAAGCGGCGCGCGGACGCAGGAACAGCGCCGGCAACGCCACTAACGCCATCACCCAGAACAGATGTCCTTGCAGATGCGTAAACAGCACGCCGCAAATCATAGTCATCACCGCAATACCGCCGCCCATGGCCAGCGCCGAATAGAGCGATTGCAGACGAATCACTTCCGCGCCTTTGCGCGCGGCAATAAACCGCATCGCCGCTAAATGGCAGACGGTAAAGCTGCCGCAGTGCAGAATTTGCGCCACGATCAGCAACGGCAACGCGGTGCTGGATCCCAGCATTGTCCAGCGGATAATGGCGCACACGCCTGATAACAGCAAGAGATCGCGCGCACTCCAGCGGCGAAACAGTCGGCTGCTGAGAGCAAAAATGATGATTTCAGCCACCACGCCCAGCGACCACAAATAGCCGATAATCGACGCGGAATAACCGCTCTCCTGCCACCAAATCGCGCTGAAGCTGTAGTAAGCCGCATGTGCGCCCTGCAACAATGTCACGCATAACATAAAGCGCCACACCGCATTTTCGCGCAGCAAATCACGCCATGCCTGCCAGCCACCGTCGGTGGATGTCTGACGTTCACTGCCCTGCGGCTTCGTCGCTGGCGTTAACATCATCCCACCTAACATGCCGATCGCGCCCAGTGACAGCAGCACCAGAATCGCCTGCGATGAGAACGCCGTGACAAGCATGCCGGTTAAGGCAGAGCTGAAGACAAACGCCAGCGAGCCCCACAAACGAACCGGGCCATATGTCAGACCAATTTGCTGCGTCCAGGTGGCGGCCAGCGCATCACTCAGCGGCACCAGCGGTGAGAAAAACAGGTTGAAGCCGATCATCACGAACAGCAGCCACATCCACTGTTGTCCCAGCCAATAACCGATAGCGAACAGGCACGTCATCAGCGCCAGCAAGCGCAGCGCAGTGATCAGCTGTGAGGGATTTTTTACCTGCGAGGCAATCAGCAAACTGCCGACAAAGCGCGCCACCATGCCGCACCCCAGCAGCAGACCGATTTTTTCTGCATCAAGTCCGGTGCCTTTGAGCCACACGCTCCAGAAAGGAAGGTAAATGCCGTAACAGAAGAAGTAAGTGAAGTAGCCCAAACCGAGCCATTTGGCGGAGCCGATTGCCATATTCCCTCCAGCAAAAATGCTGCTGAGCAGCACGAGTGGGCGCTACTTTGTCAGAGCACTGCTGCGACGGCAATAAAAAAGGATGGCTTGCACCATCCTTTTTTGCACTGCATCGAGAAGCGTAAAGCTTACGCGTACACCGGCAGACGGCTGCAGATTTCCAGCACTTTCTGTTTGGTACGTTCGATGGTCGCTTCGTCGTTGATGTTGTCCAGCACGTCAGCGATCCAGCCAGCCAGCTCGCGAACGTCAGCTTCTTTGAAGCCACGACGCGTCACCGCTGGGGTACCGATACGCACGCCAGAGGTCACGAACGGGCTCTTCGGATCGTTTGGTACGCTGTTTTTGTTCACGGTAATGTTGGCGCGGCCCAGAGCGGCATCGGCTTCTTTACCGGTCAGGTTTTTGCTGACCAGATCGATCAGGAACAAGTGGTTGTGTGTGCCACCGGAAACGATGTTGTAACCGCGCTCCAGCAGAACTTCCACCATCGCTTTCGCGTTCTTAGCCACCTGCTGCTGATAAGTCTTGAACTCTGGCTCCATCGCTTCTTTGAACGCCACCGCTTTACCGGCGATCACGTGCATCAGAGGACCGCCCTGACCGCCAGGGAACACCGCGGAGTTCAGTTTTTTATACAGCTCTTCATCACCGTTTTTCGCCAGGATCAGGCCGCCGCGCGGACCCGCCAGGGTTTTATGGGTGGTTGAAGTCACGATGTGGGCATGAGGAACTGGGTTCGGATAGACGTCTGCGGCGATCAGGCCCGCAACGTGTGCCATATCGACGAACAGGTAGGCGCCAACGCTGTCTGCGATTTCACGCATTTTGGCCCAGTCGCACACGCCAGAGTAAGCAGAGAAGCCGCCGACGATCATTTTTGGCTTGTGGGTTTGTGCCAGCTCAGCCAGTTCTTCGTAGTTGATTTTGCCGGTTTCATCGATGCCGTAAGGGATAACGTTGTACAGCTTACCCGACAGGTTTACCGGGGAACCGTGCGTCAGGTGACCACCGTGCGCCAGGTTCATACCCAGAATGGTGTCGCCTGGCTGCAGCAGCGCGGTGTAAACCGCGAAGTTGGCCTGAGAACCGGAGTGCGGCTGTACATTAGCGAAATCTGCGCCGAACAGCTCTTTAGCGCGATCGATCGCCAGTTGCTCAACGATATCGACGTATTCACATCCGCCGTAATAGCGTTTGCCCGGATAGCCTTCGGCATATTTGTTGGTGAGCTGTGAACCTTGGGCCTGCATTACGCGTGGGCTGGTGTAGTTTTCAGAAGCAATCAGTTCAATGTGCTCTTCCTGACGCACTTTCTCTTGCTCCATAGCCTGCCACAACGCGGCATCATAATCGGCAATGTTCATATCACGCTTTAACATCCGGACTCTCCTGACTCAGCTAACTTTTTAACGGCAGTTTAGGCCCCGGCTAGGGGGCGAAGGCGAACAGTGTAAACGGTTTTGACAGGTGACGGTAGCGTCAATCCCCTCTTTTTGCGCAAACGATTGGCATGGCGCTGGAACGGGTTTTTTACGCTTTTTTGCAAGCCAGAAAATCACGAAATTTGCTCACTTTCATGGCGAAAGAATTTCAGCTTTGCGCGCCAGCCCGCACCTTTCTTGCTTAATCCTTAATCACAACAAGGGATTTACAGGCGCTTCGATTACTCATAAGATGCATTTAAAATACATGTTTAAATTCACTCTGAGGATTTCACCATGCTCGACGCGCAAACCATCGCTACCATCAAATCGACCTTGCCCGCCATTGCCCAGGTTGGACCGCAGCTGACCGGCCATTTCTACCAACGTTTACTGACGCAACATCCTGAACTGAAAAACGTATTCAACATGAACAATCAGCGCAGCGGCAATCAGCGGGAAGCGTTGTTTAACGCCATTGTGGCTTATGGCAGCAACCTGGAAAATTTGGCCGTACTGTTGCCGGCGGTGGAGAAAATCGCGCAGAAGCATGCCAGCCTGAACATTCAGCCCGAGCAGTATGCGATTGTGGGTGAAAACCTGCTGGCGACGATTGATGAGCTGCTGCATCCGGGTGAAGAAGTGCTGACCGCATGGGGCAAAGCGTACAGCGTGCTGGCCGATGTGTTTATCCAGCGTGAAGAAGCCATCTATTCGGCCTCCGAAGAGAAAACCGGCGGCTGGCGCGGTGCGCGTGATTTTCGTGTTCGCGCTATCAATCAGGAGAGTTCGGTGATCAAGAGTTTTGAACTGGTGCCAAACGACGGTAAGCCGGTGGCAACCTTCCTGCCAGGGCAGTATCTGGCCATCAGCCTACAACCGGCAGGCTGTGAAAATATTCAGCATCGCCAGTATTCGCTGACGCACCAGCCAAATGGGCAATTTTATCGCATCGCGGTTAAACGCGAGGCGCTGGGCAGCGTGTCGGGCTGGCTACATGACCGCGCGCAGGTGGGCGATATCGTGCAATGCGCGGCACCAGCCGGTGATTTCTTCCTGCTGGCTGAAGCCGCTACGCCGATTACGCTGATCTCTGCTGGCGTCGGCCAAACTCCCATGCTGGCGATGCTGGCTACTCTGGCGCAGCAGCAACATCCGGCGGCGGTTAACTGGCTACACGCTGCGGAAGCCGGTTCGCAGCATGCGTTTGCTGAAGAGGTAAAATCCCTCGGCGCGCGCCTGCCAAACTTCACCAGCCACGTTTGGTATCGTCAGCCGGAAAGTGCCGATGCCGGACGTTACGACGCTCAGGGCTTGATGGATTTGGCGAGCGTGTCCTCCGCGCTGAACCAGGCCGATCGTCAGTTCTGGATCTGTGGTCCGCTGCCGTTTATGCAGTTTGTCGCACGTCAACTGGTCGATGCCGGCATCAATGCCGATCGCATCCACTACGAAGTATTTGGCCCGCACAAGGTGCTGTAAAACAAAAAAGCCTGCGCAAGGCAGGCTTTTGCAGGCAATGCGCGAAGGGGCTTAAATCGCCTCTTCGTCCTCTTCACCGGTACGGATACGCACTACGCGCGCCACGTCAAAGACAAAGATTTTGCCGTCGCCGATTTTGCCGGTCTGCGCGGTTTTCATAATGGTTTCTACGCAGGTATCGACGATATCGTCACCTACCACCATTTCGATTTTCACTTTTGGCAGAAAATCGACCATGTACTCAGCGCCGCGATACAGCTCAGTGTGACCTTTCTGACGACCAAAGCCTTTCACTTCACTGACGGTCATCCCGGTGATGCCCACTTCAGCTAAGGCTTCACGTACATCATCGAGTTTGAATGGTTTGATAATTGCATCGATCTTTTTCATGACAGATCCTTTTTTACTCCCTCCATGATGGACGGATACCGTTAGTATAATTGTTCCTGACGCTGCCGCAGCAAGCTACTCTTTAAATTCGCTGGCGTCCAATTCATGTCGCGACAGCAGCTTATAGAATTCAGTGCGGTTACGTCCAGCCAGACGCGCAGCGTTGGTGACATTTCCTTTGGTCATCTGCAGCAGTTTACGCAGATAGTTCAGCTCAAATTGATTACGTGCTTCGACGAAAGTCGGCAGCGCGGTATTTTCCCCCGCCAGCGCCTGTTCAACCAGGGCATCACCGATGACCGGCGCGGTACTCAAGGCGACGCACTGTTCAATCACGTTGACCAGCTGACGTACATTGCCCGGCCAGGCGGCGCTGACCAGCCGCTTCATCGCATCCACCGAAAAGCTACGCACGAAAGGTTTATGGCGATCGGCGGACTGACGCAGCAGATGATTCGCCAGCAGCGGGATATCTTCAGCGCGCTCGTGCAGCGCGGGAATTTTCAGATTCACCACGTTAAGACGATAGTAGAGATCTTCGCGGAAACTCTTCTTCTCCATCGCTTTGGGCAAATCGCGGTGCGTCGCGGAAATAATCCGCACGTTGATATCCAGATCGCGGTTGCTGCCTAACGGCCGCACTTTGCGCTCCTGCAGCACACGCAGCAGTTTCACCTGCAGCGCCTGAGGCATGTCGCCAATCTCATCAAGAAACAGCGTGCCGCCTTCCGCCGCCTGGAACAGACCTTCACGTGCGCTGACCGCGCCGGTAAAGGCGCCTTTAGCGTGGCCAAACAGTTCGGACTCTAAAAGTTGTTCCGGCAGCGCACCACAGTTGATGGCGATGAACGGCTTGGTGGCGCGCGGGCTGGCGGCGTGAATCGCCTGCGCCAGCACCTCTTTACCGGTGCCACTTTGGCCGTTAATCAATACGCTGACGTCAGATTGCGCCACCATGTGCGACTGCTCCAGCAACCGCAGCATCTGCGGATTGCGCGTCACAATCGCTTCGCGCCAGCCGTCATCGCTGATCGGTGCGCGCTGGGCCAGCGCTTCATCTATCGCTTTATACAAAGCGTCACGATCGACCGGTTTGGTCAGAAAGCTGAACACGCCTTGTTGCGTGGCGGATACCGCTTCCGGGATCGAACCGTGCGCGGTGAGAATGATCACCGGCAAGCCCGCATGACGTTTTTGCACTTCGCCGAACAGCGCCAGACCATCCATTTCGTCCATGCGCAGGTCGCTGATCACCAAATCGACCTTCTCTTTCTGCAGATGGCGCAGGGCTTCCGGCCCGCTGGCGGCCGTCGCCACCTGATAGCCTTCGCTGCTCAGACGCATGCCGAGCAGTTTCAATAAGCCCGGATCATCATCCACCAGCAATAAACGTGCGGCTTGTTTCATGGTTACTGATCCTCACTTTGCACATCGCTGCCGCCGTGCGATGTGTCGCTGCTATCAGGCGCTTTACGCGACGACAGCTGGCGTTCAATGTCGGTTAAACGCTCTAACTTGCGTTGGGTATCGGCCAGCGACTGACGCATTTTGGTTTGCTGCTGGCGCAGGTTATCCATCTCCGCGTCATTACTCTGCTGCAAAGCGGCGTAGCGTCCGCGCGCTTCGCTCAGCTCCAGTTGGGCCGCCTGATTGCTGCGCCACAGCTGGAGCAGCGGACGCACCGATGCCGGATAAGCCGCGCTGTAACCGTCTAAGGTAGTGACGAAATCACGGCGCTCAACTGGCGTGACGTTACCGTTCGCGAGCAAGATGCCCTGCTTGAAGGCGCGCGCCCAGCCTTGCACCGGCCAACGACGCGCTTCTGCACGCGCTTCGGCCGGCGATAAGCGCTCGGCGCAATCCATGGCGCGCTGCCAATAGAGCGGATTGCCTGCGGCGGCTGGCGTTTCGATTTGCCACACGTTTTGGCAATCGGTCGCCAGATAATCCGGCAGGCGTACCTCCGGTTCAGGGACGCTAACGCCATTATGCTGCATACGATCTTGTGACGGTGCCTGGCAGGCACTGAGGCCGAAAACCAGCACTGCACTGGCCACAAGTTTGAATAGGGTTAGTTTCATTAATCAGGCATTCCCGGCGCTGGTCGTCAGAATGATACGAAAACAGACATCCGCATCCTTGCGCGTTACCAACTGCAGATCGCCGTGCATCCTGCGCAGACAATCTTTGGCGATGCTTAAGCCCAGCCCGCTGCCTTTAACCGGCCCTTTGCGCTGTTGGCTGCCCTGATAAAAGGGCTCAAAAATCATCGCCTGCTCTTCAGCCGGAATCGGTGTGCCGGTGTTTGCCACCTCAATCCATACCTGGTTGCCCTTCTGCTGGCTCTGCAGCCAGATGTTACCGGATTCGCTGCCGTAGTTCACGGCGTTCGAATAGAGGTTATCGATCACCCGCTGCAGCAGCGTCGCTTCCGCCAGACAGTGATGCACTTGCAGATCAACGTGGGTGGTCATCTCACGCGCATTGGCTGGCAACGAGTGCACTTTTACCACCGAATCAATGATCTCATTTAGCGCCACAGGCTTCAGCGCCATCGGTCCATCGGCCAGCTTGCGGTTATAATCGAGCAACTGCTCAATCAGCCGCTGTAAATGACGGCTGCTGGTATCGAGAATCGCCACCACTTCCTGCTGCTCGGCATTCAGTGGTCCAGCGACCTGATCGGCCAGCAGTTCAGTGCCTTCACGCAGGCTGGCAAGCGGCGTTTTCAGCTCATGCGACAGGTGGCGCAAAAATTCGTGGCGCTGCTCTTCCAGCCAGCTTAATCGCTCACTCAGCCAGACAATGCGCTGCCCCAGCGAACGAATCTCACGCGGACCACGGAAACTGCCGCTATCGCCCAGCGCCTTACCTTCGCCCAATCGATTAATCATGCGTTCAACCCGCTTCACCGGACCGATGATCATCCCCGTGAACAGCAAAACCAGCACCAGGCTAATCAGGAACAGAATCAGCGCCTGCCAGCCAAAAAACTGACCGCGATCGGCGATTTCACGCTGCAGCTGTAAGCCGCGCGAAAATACCACTTCACGCGTTGCCTGCACCATTTGCGTGTTGGTATCGGAAAAACGCTCCAGCGCGCTGGCGGCTTGCGCCTCGGGATTGCCGTTATCGCACTGCAGTTGCTGCAGCGACGGCAAGGTGGTTTGCAGCACTTTGAAGGAAGGCAGATCGGGCAAACTGGCGGCGTGACTGCTGAGCATTTGGCCGTAGCGCGTCCACTGCGTTTGATACAGCTTCGCCAGCGACGCATCGCCGAGCACGCAATATTGGCGGTAGCTGCGCTCCAGCTCCAGCGCGGTACGCGCCATCGCTTCGCTGCGACGCACATCGGTAAAGGTATTGCGGTTGGTATCCGCCGCCTGGTTGCTTAACGCCGAAAGACTTTCCCACGCTTGCCACGCCAGCACCAGTAACGGCAGCAGTACCAGCAGGAAAGCCATTAACACTAACTGCCGCAGGGATCGGGGAAACAGACGCCATTTCATCACAACCGCGCTTCCTTAAATGTGAGCTGCAGGCATGCTAGCGAAGTATCAAAACGGAAGAAAGGCCAGATATGAAAACGGCAGGCCTTTTGGCCTGCCGTGAGAGCGACGCCGCAGCTTCGCTTGCAAAATAGGTGGAGCCTAACTCAACGTTGCGCCCGATGTTTGATAACGTTGCAAAGCAAACGATTATCGGTGAGGTGGACGACAGGCTCCGTTTGGTGCGTCATTCGGTTTTTATGAGCTCAGCCGCTGAAGCGGGGCAATCATAAACAGGTGAATGAGCCACGTAGAGATTATAGCAAGTATCGTGCCAATAAATAAATAGCGTTTATTATCAGAGAAATGCCTGAGATGAAGCGCTCTCCCAGAGAAAAGCGGACCGGACGGTCTGTGAAAAGTGTCGCTGATTAGCAACGTGTTTGTCGTGGTAATTTACTGGCTATATAAATCAATCAGTTAAATGTCACCTTTTGACGACAACGTATTGGCGGGATTGTCGTTATTTTCCGACAGTTTGAAGATTATGCGGATTTCAGTAAGGTCGCCATGAATGGTGGACCTGCAAAACGCGCAGAATAAAAAAGGCCGCTATTTAGCGGCCTTTGTTTTGCTTATCCCAACTGCTTACGCGCGTTGCGGAAGATACGCATCCACGGGCTGTCTTCGCCCCACTCTGCCGGATGCCAGGAGTTGCTCACGGTACGGAATACACGCTCTGGGTGCGGCATCATAATGGTGACGCGTCCGCTCTCGTTGGTTACCGCAGTGATGCCGTTAGGCGATCCGTTCGGGTTAGCCGGATAGCTTTCTGTCACTTTGCCGAAGTTATCGACGAAGCGCAGCGCCACCAAACCTTTGCTCTCCAGCTGTGCCAGATGCGCGCCGTCACGCACTTCGACAAAACCTTCACCGTGCGATACGGCGATTGGCATATGCGATCCGACCATGCCATCCAGCAGCAGCGATGGGCTCGCCGCCACTTCAACCAGGCTGAAACGCGCTTCGAAACGCTCGGACTGGTTGCGTACAAAGCGTGGCCACAGCTCGCTTCCTGGAATCAGCTCGCGCAGGTTCGACATCATCTGACAACCGTTACACACGCCAAGTGCCAGTGTTTGTGGACGATGGAAGAAGTTTTCGAACTCATCACGCACGCGGCCGTTGAACAGGATGGATTTCGCCCAGCCTTCACCCGCGCCCAGCACGTCACCGTACGAGAAGCCACCGCAGGCGACCAGCGCCTGGAACTCTTCCAGACCGCGACGGCCCGCCAGCAGATCGCTCATGTGCACGTCAACTGCAGTAAAGCCCGCACGATGGAAGGCGGCGGCCATCTCTACGTGTGAGTTAACGCCCTGCTCACGCAGCACTGCCACACGCGGACGTGCGCCCGTCGCAATCATCGGTGCCGCAACATCTTCTTCTGGTTTGAAGGTCAGATGGACGTTCAGACCTGGGTCGTTATCGTCTTTCTTCGCTTCATGCTCCTGATCGGCACAGGCTGGGTTATCACGCAGACGCTGCATCTGCCAGGTGGTTTCTGCCCACCAGGTACGCAGCGTGCTACGGCTTTCGCTGTACACCGCGCTGTCGCCAGAGCGGATCACGAAGCGATCGCCTGGCAGGGCTTTACCAATCACGTGCAGGTTAGCGCTCAGACCGTGGTCAGCGAACACCTTCTCGACGGCTGCACGATCCGCTGCGTTGATCTGCAGCACCGCGCCCAGCTCTTCGGTGAACAATGCGGCTAACGCATCGCTGCCCAACGCGGCAATATCGGCTTCGATACCGCAGTGACCGGTGAAGGCCATCTCCGCCAGCGTGACCAGCAGGCCGCCGTCAGAACGGTCGTGGTAAGCCAGCAGTTTCTGCTCGGCCACCAGCGCCTGAATGGCGTTGAAGAAGCCCGCCAGCTGCGTAGCATCACGCACGTCGGCAGGCTTGTCGCCCAGCTGACGATAAACCTGTGAAAGCGCAGTCGCGCCAAGGGTGTTCGCGCCGTTGCCGAGATCCACCAGCAGCAGCAGGTTGTCTTGATCCGCCTGCAACTGCGGCGTCACGGTGCGACGCACATCTTCCACGCGCGCAAAGGCGGTGATCACCAGCGACAGCGGCGAGGTCATTTCGCGCTGCTCAGTACCTTGCTGCCAGCGGGTTTTCATCGACATCGAGTCTTTGCCCACCGGAATGGTGATACCCAGCGCGGGACACAACTCTTCGCCGACCGCTTTAACCGCCGCGTACAAGCCCGCGTCTTCGCCTGGATGACCGGCGGCGGCCATCCAGTTCGCAGAGAGCTTAACGCGCTGTAGCGAACCAATGGAGGTTGCGGCGATGTTGGTCAGCGCTTCACCGACGGCGAGGCGACCTGAAGCCGCGAAGTCGAGCAATGCGACGGGTGCACGTTCACCAAGCGAGAATGCTTCACCGTGATAGCTATCGAGGCTGGCGGTGGTGACGGCGCAGTTCGCGACCGGAATCTGCCACGGTCCTACCATCTGATCGCGCGCCACCATGCCGGTTACGCTGCGGTCACCAATGGTGATCAGGAAGGTTTTTTCCGCCACGGTCGGCAGGTGCAGCACGCGATTCACCGCATCCGCTACGCTAATCCCGTCACGCTGCAGCGCTTCGCCGTTGGCCTGCTGGCTGGCAACATCACGCGTCATCTTCGGTGTTTTGCCCAGCAGTACGTCGAGAGGCATGTCGATTGGCTTGTTGTCGAAATGGCTGTCGGCGAGGTTCAGATGCAGCTCTTCGGTGGCTTCACCGATGACCGCATAAGGCGCGCGTTCACGCTGACACAGCTCGTCAAACAGCGCCAGTTTCTCCGGCGCGACCGCCAGCACATAACGTTCCTGCGACTCGTTACACCATACTTCCAGCGGACTCATGCCTGGCTCATCGCTGAGGATGTCGCGCAGGTTGAAGTTACCGCCACGATTACCGTCGCTCACCAGCTCAGGCATGGCGTTCGAAAGGCCGCCCGCGCCGACGTCGTGGATGAACAGAATCGGGTTGGCTTCGCCCAGCTGCCAGCAGCGGTCAATCACTTCCTGGCAACGACGTTCCATCTCTGGGTTGTCGCGCTGTACTGACGCAAAGTCGAGATCGGCATCCGATTGGCCTGATGCCATTGACGATGCCGCGCCGCCGCCCAGACCGATGTTCATAGCCGGGCCCCCCAGCACGATCAGCTTGGCGCCGACCACGATCTCGCCTTTCTGCACGTGATCGGCACGGATGTTACCGATGCCGCCCGCCAGCATGATGGGTTTGTGATAGCCGCGCAGCTCCACGCCATTGTGGCTGTTAACGCGCTCTTCATAGGTACGGAAGTAGCCGTTCAGGGCTGGACGACCAAATTCGTTGTTGAACGCCGCGCCGCCCAATGGACCTTCGGTCATGATATCCAGCGCGGTGACGATGCGATCCGGCTTACCGAAATCCTCTTCCCACGGCTGTTCAAAGCCCGGAATACGCAGGTTCGATACCGAGAAACCGACCAGACCGGCTTTGGGCTTCGCGCCACGTCCGGTTGCGCCTTCGTCACGAATTTCGCCACCAGAACCGGTCGCGGCACCCGGCCATGGTGAAATGGCGGTTGGGTGGTTATGGGTTTCAACTTTCATCAGGATATGTGCGGCTTCCTGATGGAATTCATATTCGCCCTTCTGCGCATCGGCGTAGAAGCGGCCAACCTCAGAACCTTCCATTACCGCAGCGTTGTCTTTATAGGCAGACAGCACGTGCTCAGGATTATGTTCAAAGGTGTTTTTAATCATTTTAAACAGCGACTTTGGCTGCTTTTCGCCGTCGATAATCCAGTCGGCATTGAAGATCTTGTGACGACAGTGCTCGGAGTTTGCCTGCGCAAACATGTAGAGCTCGATGTCGTTTGGATTGCGGCCCAGCTTAGTAAAGGCATCAAGCAGGTAATCGATCTCATCATCAGCCAGCGCCAGACCCAGCGTGGTGTTGGCCTGCTCCAGCGCGCTGCGGCCTGCGCCCAGCACGTCAACGCTTTTCAGCGGCTGCGGCTGATGGTGAGCAAACAGCTGCTGCGCATCGTTGAGATCAGCGAACACCGTTTCCATCATGCGGTCATGCAACAGGCTCGCCAGCTGCTGCCACTGTGCTTCCGTGAGCTCAGGTGCCTGCACATAGAAGGCCATACCGCGCTCAAGACGCAAGACCTGTGGCAGATCGCAGTTATGGGCGATGTCGGTGGCTTTCGATGACCACGGTGAGATGGTGCCGGGACGCGGCGTTACCAGCAACAGACGCCCTTGTGGCGCATGTTCGGCGAGAGAAGGACCGTATTTCAGCAGGCGTTGCAGGCGGGCTTGCTCATCCGCGCTGAGCGGTGCACTAACATCGGCAAAATGGACGTACTCGGCGTAAATATCACTCACCGGAAGGTGAGCGTCCTGAAAGCGGGTCAGCAGTTTGTTTACACGAAATGCCGACAGAGCGGGCGAACCACGCAGAATTTCCATCATTAAAGATCTCTCGTCTTTGAAGTGCCGGGCGACGCTTCATTGGGCGCAACAGGGGAAAACGGGCGGTATTATAGAGAAACAGCTCGGGTTACGAAACCGTTTGCGCATAAATTCTGGCACCTGGCGTTTGGCTGAATTTTGCACAATTCTTGCTATAAAAGTTGCCCTGCCCCTTTTTGTTGCGCAAAATGCCCCTCGCTCTGGGAGTTAAAACAACATAAATACTGCCTTTAAAAGACAGAGGCCTGTGAGCCATTACGAGACAACTATTTGAAACGCCTAAAAATAAACTATCTGTTTATCGGTCTGATCACCGTGCTTCTTGCGCTAGCATTGTGGCCTTCAATCCCGTGGTACGGGGGCGGAACAGACGCGCTATCACAGATCAAATCACGCGGAGTGCTGCGCATCAGTACCGTTAACTCTCCGCTGACTTACTACACCATTAACAATGCACCAGCCGGTATGGATTACGAGCTGGCGAAGCGCTTCGCCGATTACCTTGGCGTGAAACTGGAAGTTGAGGTGCGTCCTAATCTCGGCGATCTGTTTGACGACCTCGATGACGGTAAAGCGGATTTGCTGGCCGCCGGCTTGATCTACAACAGCGAGCGCCTCGCGCACTACCAAAGTGGCCCGAGCTACTATTCGGTGTCGCAGCAGCTGGTGTACCGCATTGATAAGCCTCGCCCTAAGAATCTCGGCGATCTCAAAGGCCGCCTGATTGTGCAGTCCGGTTCGGCATATCTGTCAACTTTACGTTCCGCCAAAGCTGACAGCTATCCCGATCTCGACTGGGCGATCTCCACCGATCAGGGCCAGAAAGCGCTGCTTGAAGCGGTTGCTGACGGCAAACTCGATTACACGGTGGGCGATTCGGTCACCATCGGCCTGCTGCAGCGCATTCATCCGCAGCTGGCGGTGGCGTTTGATGTGACCGACGAAGAGCCGGTCACCTGGTATTTACCGCGCAATGAAGACGACAGCCTGAGTGCGGCGATGCTCGACTTCTACAGCCAGATGGGCGAGGAAGGCACGATGGCGCGGCTGGAAGAGAAGTATCTCGGCCACGTTGGCACCTTCGATTACGTTGATACCCGCACCTTCCTGCGCGCCATTGATAACACTTTGCCGGATATCAAACCGCTGTTTGAGAAATATTCCGCCAGCATGGATTGGCGTTTACTGGCGGCAATATCTTATCAGGAGTCGCACTGGAATCCGCAGGCCACATCGCCAACCGGCGTGCGCGGCATGATGATGTTGACGCGTAATACCGCCGACAGCCTTGACGTTAACGATCGCCTCGATCCCGAACAGAGCATTCGCGGCGGCAGCGAATATCTCAAGCGCATGATGGAGAAAGTCCCGGAAACGATTCCTGAAGATGAACGTATCTGGTTCGCGCTGGCGGCATATAACATGGGTTACGCGCACATGCTGGACGTACGCAAGCTGACGGCGAAACAGGGCGGCAATCCCGACAGCTGGGCCGATGTGAAGCTGCGTTTGCCGATGTTGAGCCAGAAGCGCTATTACACGCAAACCACCTACGGCTACGCGCGCGGCCACGAAGCTTATAACTACGTGGAGAATATCCGTAAATATCAGATCAGTTTGGTGGGATATTTGCAGGAACAGGAGAAGCGTTTAGCTCAGCAGTCGGCACTGGAAGCGGAGTTAGGCGCCGGTTACCCGGCGGTCGAACCGAAAATTGCCATGAATTAACCGGTGCGCTGCGCCTGACGCAGCGCCTTCTTCTGTTCGCGACGCATGCGGAAAAAGTCACTCAGCATCCCGGCACACTCTTCCGCCAGCACACCGCAATCAATCTGAATTTGATGATTCATGCCGGGATGACCAATCACATCCAGCAGTGAACCGGCCGCGCCGGTTTTATCATCTTTAGCGCCGTACACCAGCCGCGTGATGCGACCGTGCACCATCGCACCGGCGCACATCACGCAGGGTTCCAGCGTGACATATAGCGTGGTATCCAGCAGACGATAGTTTTCCAGTACTTTGCCGCCCTGACGCAGCGCCATGATCTCGGCATGTGCGGTAGGATCGTGCTGGCCAATCGGCCGGTTCCAGCCCTCGCCAATCACCTTGTCGCCCTGCACCAGCACCGCACCAACCGGCACTTCGCCCTGCTCCCACGCGCGCTTCGCCAGTTCCAGCGCATAACGCATCCAATATTCATCAGTTTGTGGGTTCACCGGGCAACTCCTGCGGGCAATAAAGGCGGCGCATTATAGCGATGCTGCTGCCGGAATCGAAGCGTTATTCCAGTTGTTGCAGCTCACCGCGCGGCGTGACGCGCCAGCGGTGCTGACAGAAGAACAGCAGCGGGTTGTCCTGTTTGCTGTCGCTGTAGCCGCTATACAGTTGCAGCGGCGTGCCGATTTTCTCCTCCAGCTGTGCCACCTTTTCATGGCCGAGGCAGCGCATCGACAGCAAACGTCCGCCGCGGCCCGGTTTCATCTGGCTGGCAATCAGCTGTACGCGCGGCAGGAAGGCCGAGTCGAAATAGACTTGCTCCACCAGCGACTGCGGCGAACCGGTAATCAGCCAGACATCGGCATCGCTGCTGCTGAGATAGTCGGTGAGCCGCTGCTGCACCACCGGAAACGCAGTAACACGCTGGCGGAACCACTCAGCGAATTCCGCCTCACGCTGGCGCAGACGTTTTTCGCTGTGGCCAAAGGTAATCGCCCACAGTAACAAACTCATTGGCCAGCGTGCGGCGCGCCCTTTGATCAGCATGCCAAGACCAATCACCGGTAACAGCGGTACCACCAGCAGCAGATTGATCGGCTGACGTCGCAGCAGATAGCGCATAAAGGTGCCAAACATGTCTTGCTGATGCAGCGTGCCATCGAGATCGAAAAATACCACGCGTCGTTGTGTACCCTTTGTCAAACAGCACTCCTTCTCTATCCTTCGTGGTTTCTGCACTACAGTGTAGCCAGCTTCGGCGTTCAGGGCGAAAGCTGCTATTTTTAATTCCAGTGACTACAATGCCATTTGAATAGTTTATTCTTCGCGTTTACGCGCTGTTTGCGGATAAAGGAATTAAGGATCGAACCATGAGTTCATTGCTGCGCATTCGTCAGCTCTACCCTCGACTGGCGCTAAATGAGCGCCGGCTGGCGGATTTTTTGCTGTCGCAGCCGGATCGTGCACGGCATCTCAGTTCACAAAAACTCGCCGAGGAATCGGGCGTTAGCCAGTCCAGCGTGGTGAAGTTTGCCCAGAAGCTGGGCTACAAAGGGTTTCCAGCGCTGAAGCTGGCGCTGAGCGAATCGATGGCCGATCGCGATGCGATTACCGTGCATAACCATATTCTCAGCGACGATCCGCTGAAAGTGGTCGGCGAAAAGCTGCTGACCGAAAAGATCTCGGCGATCCGCGCCACGCTGGATATCAATAGCGAAGAGAAGCTGCTGCAAACCTTGCAGCTGCTGAAAAATGCCAATCGTATTTTGCTGGTTGGCATCGGCGCGTCCGGTTTAGTGGCGAAAGATTTTTCGTGGAAGCTGATGAAGATCGGCATCAATGCAGTGGCGGAGCAGGATATGCACGCTTTGCTCGCCAGCGTGCAAGCGATGGCGCCGGGCGATGTGCTGCTGGCGATCTCCTATACTGGCGAACGTCGCGAAATCAATCTGGCGGCGCAGGAAGCGGCGCAGGTCGGTGCCGATGTGCTGGCCTTTACCGGCTTTACGCCGAATGCTCTGCAGCAGTGCGCCACGGTTTGCCTCTACACCGTGGCGGAAGAGCAGAGCACGCGCAGTGCGGCGATCTCGTCGACCAGCGCGCAGCTGGCGTTGACCGATCTGCTGTTTATGGCGCTGGTACAAAACGATCCTGAACGCGCCTCCAGCCACATTCGCCACAGCGAAGCGTTGGTGAAAAAGCTGGTCTGATGAGATCAGGCGCGTATAATACCCGCGCCTTTTCTGCTGTTATTGGACTTCTGCCATGGCCTTGCTCATCACCACAAAATGCATCAATTGCGATATGTGCGAACCTGAATGCCCAAACCAGGCAATCAGCTTAGGCGACGCGATCTATGAAATTGATGTCGACCGCTGCACCGAGTGCGTGGGCCATTATGATATGCCGACCTGCCAAAGCGTCTGTCCGATTGATAACACCATCATTACCGATCCACAGCACCCGGAAAGCCGCGAGGCGCTGTGGGAGAAGTTCGTGGTGTTGCACCCTTAGTTCTCGATAATCACCGTTGCGCAGGCGTAATGGCGTTCATCCGCTAACGTCACATGCACATGCTTCACGCCGAGCTGGCTGGCAATCACCCTGGCCTGCTCAAAGAAACGTAATCCCGGTTTGCCCAGCGCATCGTTGTACACTTCGAACTGATTGAAGGCCAGGCCACCGCGAATGCCGGTGCCAAACGCTTTCGCTGCCGCCTCTTTCACCGCAAAACGCTTAGCCAGAAAGCGCACCGGTTGCTGGTGCGCCTGATATTGCTGCCACTCGGCTTCGCTTAATACGCGACGCGCCAGACGGTCGCCGGAGCGCTCAATGACGCCAGCAATGCGCTCGATCTCTACGATATCGCTGCCGAGCCCGAGAATCGCCATTAGCGACGCGCTTCCCGCATCAGCTGCTTCATTTCGCTGACCGCATCGGCCAAACCGCTGAACAGCGCGCGACCAATAATCGCATGGCCAATATTCAGCTCGTGCATTTCCGGCAATTCAGCAATCGGCTGCACATTGTGGTAAGTCAAACCGTGGCCGGCATTGACTTTCAGGCCCAGACTGGCGGCGAAAGTCGCGGCTTTGCGGATGCGCGACAGCTCAGCCTGGCGCGCGAGACCTTCGGGCGCTTCGGCATAGGCACCGGTGTGAATTTCGATATAAGGCGCGCCGCTGGCAACCGCCGCTTCAATCTGGCGGTGATCGGCATCGATAAACAGTGACACCAGAATGCCGGCGTCGCTTAACAGGCGCACCGCAGCATTGATTTTATCCTGCTGACCCGCCACATCCAGCCCGCCTTCGGTGGTCACTTCCTGACGCTTTTCCGGCACCAGACAAACGAAGTGCGGCTTGATTTCGCAGGCAATGTCGATCATCTCGTCCGTTACCGCCATCTCCAGATTCATGCGCGTCTGGATGGTGTCACGCAAAATGCGTACATCGCGATCGGTGATGTGACGGCGATCCTCACGCAGATGCACGGTAATGCCGTCAGCGCCGGCCTGCTCAGCAACAAACGCGGCCTGCACCGGATCGGGATAGTTTGTACCACGTGCGTTACGTACGGTGGCAATGTGGTCAATGTTGACGCCTAACAGCAACTCAGCCATGACAATCCTTAAATGTGTTCAGTGTGTTTGCAGTGTACCGCGCTGAATATATCAGGCGGTACGACCAGCGCTAGTCGTTTGCCACATCGGGTTTCTTTTTTGGCACAAACTGGCGAAACAGTTCCTGACTCTTCAGCGGTTTGCCGCCAAGATAGGGCTTCAGCGCCATGCGCGTAAAGCGTTTAGCGGCGCGCAGGGTATCAGCATCGGGAAATTCGCGCTCCCACAACGCACGCAGCTGGCGGCCGGTAAAGCTGCGTTGATTGACCACCAAACTGGCAATAAAACCCTTCTCTTCGCGGTAGCTGTAGGTCATGCCATCGGCCACCTCTTCGCCGCTGCCGGCACAGTGCAGAAAATCCACGCCGTAACCGAGATGCCCGAGCAGCGCCAGCTCAAAGCGGCGCAGCGCCGGTTCAGGCGAGCCGTTGCCTGCCGCCAGCGTTTGGATGCAATTCAGGTAATCAAAGAACATATCAGAGAAGGGAATTTGCTGCTCCAGCACGCGCGACAGCAGCTCGTTGACGTAGAGCCCACAATAGAGCGTAATGCCGCTGAGCGGCAATGCCAGCGAAACGGCTTCGGCATTGCGCAGCGTTTTGACATCACCGCGTCCACCCCAGCGCACCAGCAGTGGCGTAAAGGGTTGCAGTGCACCTTTTAGTTGGGAGCGGCGCGAGCGGGCGCCTTTGGCAAGGACGCGGACGCGCCCTTCGCTTTCGCTGAACAGATCGAGGAGTAGGCTGGTTTCGCTGTAAGGGCGACTATGCAGCACAAAGGCGCGTTGCCAGCCTTCCATTACTTAACCTTCGTCAGAGTAACCTAAGCTGCGCAGCGCACGTTCATCGTCCGCCCAGCCCGATTTCACTTTAACCCACAGTTCGAGATGCACTTTCGCTTCAAACATCTCTTCCATGTCTTTACGCGATTCAATGCCGATGGTTTTGATCTTGGCGCCTTTATTACCGATGACCATTTTCTTCTGGCCTTCGCGCTCAACAAGGATCAGGCCATTGATGTCGTAGCCGCCGCGATCGTTCGAAACAAACTGCTCAATTTCTACGGTAACGGAGTAAGGCAGTTCTGCACCCAGGAAGCGCATTAACTTTTCACGGATGATCTCAGACGCCATAAAGCGCTGCGAGCGGTCGGTGACATAATCTTCCGGGAAATGATGCTCAGATTTTGGCAGGCATTTGCGCGCAATCGCCGCAATCGCGTCGACATTTTTGCCGCTTTCCGCTGAGATAGGAACGATTTCAAGGAAGTTCATCTGCTGGCTAAGGAACTGCAGATGCGGTAACAGAATGCTCTTATCCTGGATGTTGTCGACTTTATTGATCGCCAATACCACCGGAACTTTGTTATCACGCAGCTTGTTGAGCACCATCTCGTCGTCTGGTGTCCAGCGCGTGCCTTCAACCACAAAGATCACCAGCTCAACGTCACCAATGGAGCTGCTGGCGGCACGGTTCATCAGGCGGTTGATCGCCCGTTTCTCTTCCATGTGCAGCCCTGGCGTATCCACGTAGATCGCCTGATAAGCGCCTTCGGTATGGATGCCCATAATACGGTGACGCGTGGTTTGCGGCTTGCGTGACGTGATCGACACTTTCTGCCCCAGCAACTGGTTCAGCAAAGTGGATTTACCGACGTTTGGTCGGCCTACAATCGCGACAAAGCCGCTATATGTTTCGAGTTCGCTCATTCGAGTCCTGACTTGGGCAGCGCCGCTTTCGACGCTGCAATGTGACTATTTATTCGAGGCCAAGCTTAATTAACGCCTGTTCGGCGGCTGCTTGCTCGGCTTTACGGCGGCTGGAGCCAATGCCCACCACCGGTTCTGCCATGCCACTCACCTGACAGTGAATGGTGAATTCCTGATCGTGGGCTTCGCCACGCACCTGCACCACCAAATACGACGGCAGCGGCAGATGACGTCCCTGCAAATACTCCTGCAGGCGCGTTTTCGGATCTTTTTGCTTATCGCCCGGACTGATCTGTTCCAGTCGTGAGTGATACCAGTCGAGAATTAACTTTTCGACGGTTTGAATGCTGCTATCGAGGAAGATGCCGCCAATTAAGGCTTCAACGGTATCCGCGAGGATCGATTCACGACGGAAACCGCCGCTTTTCAGCTCGCCCGGACCGAGGCGTAAACATTCGCCAAGGTCGAACTCTCGCGCCATCTCTGCCAGCGTATTGCCGCGCACCAGCGTGGCACGCATACGGCTCATGTCGCCTTCATCCACACGCGGGAAGCGGTGATAGAGCGCATTGGCAATCACGTAGCTGAGAATAGAATCGCCAAGAAATTCAAGACGTTCATTGTGTTTGCTACTGGCGCTACGATGCGTCAGTGCCTGCTGCAATAAATCCGGATGAGTAAAAGTGTAGCCCAGTTTGCGCTGCAGCTTGTTAATGACGATGGGGTTCATGCTATTCCAGTTGTTCTGTGCGCCTATCACTGCATACGAAACAGGGCTGAGGTTCCAACCTGTTCTGTTTCGTGTGCACTGGCCTCCCGAAAGAGAGGCCAACCTTTTTTGAAGCTAATTAGTGAATCCCACCAATGCGGCTAAAGCGCACGCCGGTCGGCCACTGTCCTTCTTGTTTCTCGAAGCTCATCCAGATGGCCACCGCTTTGCCGACCAGATTCTTCTCGGGCACAAAGCCCCAGTAGCGGCTGTCGGCGCTGTTATCGCGGTTATCACCCATCATGAAATATTGCCCTTGCGGCACAATCCAGGTCGATTGCGGCTGGCCCGGCTGCTGATAATACATGCTTGCCTGGCTTTGCGCTTCGTTTACCAGCAAGATATCGTGCGTTACGTTGCCCAATGTCTCTTTGCGGGTGCCGAGACGCAGGCCGCCCTTCATGGTTTCGCCCTGCGGCGCCTGGAAGAAGCCGTTGCCGGTTTCATTGCCATCAAAGCCGCTGAAGGTTTGAATGAAGTTGCTTGGCTCAACGTTAGTGTAAGTCACTGGCAGCGCCGTGTCGCAACTGCCGCTGCTGCAACCCGGATTGATGGTCAGGGTTTTGCTGTAAGGATCAAACACCACTTTATCGCCCGGCAAGCCAATCACGCGCTTGATGTAGTCCACGCTGGGATCTTTCGGGTATTTGAATACCGCGACATCACCGCGCTGCGGATGGCCAGTTGGTATCAGTGTGGTTTGGGTAATCGGATCTTTAATACCGTAAGCAAACTTCTCCACGAGGATGAAGTCGCCAATCAGCAGCGTTGGCATCATTGAGCCCGAGGGAATCTGGAACGGCTCAAAAATAAACGAACGCACGATCAACACCACCGCCAGCACCGGGAACACCGATGCGGTGGTTTCAACCCAACCCGGCTGCGCGGCTACTTTCGCCAGCGTTTTACTGTCGAGTGCGTTGCCGGCCTGCGCTTGCGCGGCAGCCTGCTTCGCACGACGCGCCGGTGCCCATTTAAAGCGATCGATACACCAGATAACGCCAGTGATCAGCGTTGCGATCACTAAAACCAGGGCGAACATGTTAGCCATTAAAAATCCTTATTTGCTGTCTTTACCGACATGCAGAATGGCAAGGAATGCTTCCTGCGGCAGCTCAACGTTGCCGACCTGCTTCATTCGCTTCTTACCGTCTTTCTGCTTCTGCAACAGTTTCTTCTTACGGCTCACGTCACCGCCATAGCATTTCGCCAGGACGTTTTTACGCAGCTGTTTTACCGTTGAGCGAGCGATAATGTGGTTGCCGATTGCCGCCTGAATCGCAATATCGAACTGCTGACGTGGGATCAGATCTTTCATCTTCTCCACCAGGTCGCGGCCACGATATTGTGAGTTATCACGGTGAGTAATCAGCGCCAGCGCATCAACACGTTCTGAGTTAATCATCACGTCGACACGCACCATGTCAGAGGTCTGGAAACGTTTGAAGTTGTAATCCAGCGAAGCATAACCGCGCGAGGTTGATTTCAGACGGTCGAAGAAGTCAAGAACCACTTCCGCCATCGGAATCTCATACGTCAGCGCAACCTGCTTGCCGTGGTAAACCATGTTGGTTTGCACGCCACGTTTTTCAATACACAGCGTAATGACGTTGCCGAGGAACTCCTGCGGCAGCAGCATGTGACACTCAGCAATCGGCTCACGCAGCTCGGCAATATTATTCAGCGGTGGCAGCTTCGACGGGCTATCAACATAGATAGTTTCACCGTCGGTGGTTTCCACTTCATACACTACGGTTGGTGCAGTGGTGATCAGATCCAGATCGTATTCACGCTCCAGACGTTCCTGAATGATCTCCATGTGCAGCAGACCAAGGAAGCCGATGCGGAAACCGAAGCCCAGCGCCGTTGAGCTCTCTGGCTCGTAGAACAGTGACGCATCGTTCAGGCTCAATTTGCCCAGCGCATCACGGAACGCTTCATAGTCGTCAGAACTGATTGGGAACAGACCGGCGTAAACCTGTGGCTTCACTTTCTTGAAGCCAGGCAACACTTTCTCCGCCGGATTGCGCTGCAAGGTTAGCGTATCGCCCACCGGTGCGCCGAGGATGTCTTTAATCGCACACACCAGCCAGCCTACTTCACCGCAGTTCAGCTCGTTGCGATCAACACGCTTCGGCGTGAAGATGCCGAGACGGTCAGCGTTGTAGCTTTGACCGGAGCTCATGACTTTAACTTTGTCACCTTTACGCAGCGTGCCGTTCTTAATACGAATCAGCGATACCACGCCAAGGTAGTTATCGAACCAGGAATCGATGATCAGCGCCTGCAGCGGGCCTTCCGGATCGCCTTCTGGCGGCGGGATGTCACGCACCAGACGTTCCAGCACGTCGGGCACGCCGACGCCGGTTTTCGCCGAGCAACGCACCGCATCGGTGGCGTCAATGCCGACGATATCTTCAATCTCTTCCGCTACGCGCTCTGGATCGGCGGCAGGCAGGTCGATTTTGTTCAGTACCGGTACCACTTCCAGATCCATTTCCATTGCGGTGTAGCAGTTTGCCAGCGTCTGAGCTTCAACGCCCTGCCCTGCATCGACCACCAGCAATGCTCCTTCACACGCCGCTAGCGAGCGGGAAACTTCATACGAGAAGTCAACGTGACCGGGAGTATCGATAAAATTGAGCTGGTAAGTTTCACCGTCCTGCGCTTTGTAATCGAGCGTCACGCTCTGCGCTTTAATGGTAATGCCGCGCTCGCGTTCCAGATCCATGGAATCCAGAACCTGCGCCGCCATCTCACGATCGCTCAGGCCACCACAAATTTGAATCAAACGGTCCGAGAGCGTTGATTTGCCGTGGTCAATGTGAGCGATGATGGAGAAATTTCGTATGTGCTTCATTTATATGAATATCTTCACGTAGAAAATCAGTGGGAAACTTGAGCACGAACACATTCAGGAAAGTGAGCTTAACCCGGAACCCTGTCGGCCTCATTAATGACGACGCATATTACACTGTTAACGCCGCGCGTTAAAGAATGGAACTGTGGGGAATCGCAACAGATTTCAGCGGTTAAGCTGATTGGGAAAGGCCGCATCAAACGCGGCCTGGACGGGGATCAAGCTTCGCTTTCCACGCGCAACGCATCAGGCGGTAACGCAACGCTGAGAATCACCGGCTGGAAAGCCTCGCGATCGCCGAAGAGTTTGGATACCCCTTTCGCCACGATAAAGCCGCCAATGCCGCCCAACAGCGCGCCACAGGCCGCAGCCAGATCGCTGGCGAACAGCATCTGGAAGATGCCAGCCACTAAAAACAGGCCAAACAGCGGCGTCATGTAAACCAGCAAGGCAGAGCCCAGCAGGCTGCTTTCGCGGATGCCTAACTCAATGCGCTGGCCGGGTTGCAACGGCTCCGCGCTGGCGATAGTCATCACGTGGGCATTTTTCGGCCCCAGCTGATTAAGCGCATGGCTGCCGCAGCCTTTACGCGCCGAGCAGCTGTTACAAGACGTTTTCGCTTCCGTGTGCAGAGTGGCAATGCCTTCTTTCCACGCCACCACGGTGGCCCATTCTTTCATCATTTTGGTGAACCCGAATCTATGCTGTCCGCAATACGTTTGGCAGTGGCTGGCGGTAACTCGCCCACCACCGTGATTTCGTTATTATTGCGCACTTCTGTCTGCACCGTGCGACGTCCAGTGCGCAATGCCTGCACGCTGCTGCTTTTATCTGCTGGCGTAACATTAATGGCAAAGCTAAACAGGCCATCGCTGTACAGGCGCGATTCGACAGTTTTGTTCATCGACGGAATATCGCGGCGACTTTGTGAGATCAGTTTCATGCCCGCCGGAAGCCAGTTTGGCTGCCAGCTGAGTTCCACTTTGTCACCGGCCGGTAACGACAGCGATGGCGGCAAGTTGGCCTTCTCCAGCCCTTGCATCAGATTGCGTACGCCTTCATCGACGGCAAAGCTGATGACGCGGAACTGTTCCAGCGTTTCACCGTCACGATCAAGCAGATCGATGCGCAGCGGCAATTTAGTGTCCACATCCAGCCACACGACATAGCTGTAACGCGTGCCATCACGTGACACGATGCGCACCACTTCGCACATCTGATCAGCCATGCGCGAACGGCCCACCGGAATGAAATCGTAGGCCTCACCCAAACGGGAGAAGTCGGCAAACATCAAACCAGGTAACGCATCGATGATGTGATTGCCCGGCAGCGAGAAGGGATCTAATCCCGGCTCGAAATAGCTGATGTCGTTTCCGCGCTGAATCACTTCACGGCGCGGTCCGTCCATCTGCAACAGTTGGGCGAAGATACGATTGTCGATAACCGCGTGACGATAACGCAGAGATTCAATGCCGAGACGCGAGACATTGATGTAGGCAAATTCGTAGTTGAGGTTCTGGCTTGCCTGCTCCATCTGTTGCAACAACGCCCCGGACGCAGAGGTCTGCGCCGAGGCGATAGATGAGCAAAACAGGCTGCCTGCCAGCAGGCTAACGGCACACCAAAGCTGCTTCATTACTGCTGCTGAGTTCCTAACGACTGATTTCCGGGAACATTAGCCTGAGCCTGTTGCGGATCGTTTTTCTCAAACTGAACCTGATCGGCATGCAGACGACGTTGCAGTTCATAATCCTGCAGCATGGCATTCACGCGACGACGCTGTTCCTGCACCTGCTGATTAGAGCTGTTGGTGTCGAAGGCTTCAGAAGGCACGCCTAAGCTGACCGGCGACGCTTTACCCATCATCGGCAAGGTGTTGAATGCCGGTGAATCGGACGCTTCAGTCGCGCTGCCGGTTGGAGAGCTGTTGTAGTGCTGAACACCGACAATCACCGCCAGTGAGACGCACGCAGCCACACCAACTTGCGTCAGCTGTGCCGCCCAACTGCCACCACGACGCCAGAACGGCATCTTCTCGTAGCGTGATGGTTCAGGCTGCGCTTCAGGGATCAGCGAAGTGACTTTGCGTGCCGGCTCGTTTTCGATGGCCGCCGCCACACGTGCGGAGATATCAAAATGCAGCACTTCTCCGATATCACCGCGTAAGGTGTCGCGAATGAGATGGTAGCTTTCCCAGCTGTGCTGAAGATCCGCATCCTTCGACAACGATGCCAACAGCTCGTTATCTAAAGTTTCACCATCCATTAAAGCGGAAAGTTTTTCTTTCTGCATGCCTTGGTACCCTTCCAGTAGCCGTTATCACTGACGTTGGATAAGCGGTTGAACTTTATTATCAATAGCCTCTCGTGCACGGAAGATACGCGAACGTACGGTACCGACCGGACAATCCATGATGACGGCAATCTCTTCGTAACTCAGACCATCCAATTCCCTGAGGGTAATGGCCATACGAAGATCTTCGGGAAGCGCCTCAATGGTACGAAAGACGATTTGTTTCAGTTCTTCAGACAACATTAAGTTCTCAGGGTTCGAAATTTCTTTCAGTGCACCCGCACTTTCGAAATTTTCCGCATCGATAGCATCCACATCACTGGATGGCGGACGTCGCCCCTGAGCAACCAGATAATTTTTCGCTGTGTTTACCGCGATGCGGTACAGCCATGTATAAAAGGCGCTGTCGCCACGGAACGATTCCAGTGCGCGATACGCTTTAATAAACGATTCCTGAACCACATCAGGCACATCGCCTGACGGAACATAGCGTGAAACCAGGCTCGCCACTTTATGCTGGTATCGAATCACCAGTAAATTAAAGGACTTTTGATCTCCCTTCTGAACCCGCTCAACGAGAACCTGATCCGTTAACTGCTCGCTCATCCGAGGTAATATCTCCCCAAAACTTTTTTATGCGTAAGTGAACTGCCAGCACATCTCATTATTCTGAGCAAGCATGCGCTTAGAGTGGCCCTTTGGCCCGAAGTTCACTACGACCAGAATTTTCCGTATCGGAACCACGACATCATTGTTGTTGATTGTCTTTCAGTGTAGCGACTTGCCACGCTGGTGGTGTCTTTTGCGGCACCGATAATCGCTGGCAGAGTACCTTATGACGCCGTCATTTTCACCTTTATTCCCTGAATTTTCAGAGTGTTTGATATAAAAAACACATTGTGCTCAATTTCAGAGTTAACTCACTGAATTCACGCTACTATCTCTACCCGCTGAATAATTTTTCCGCGCAGTTGGTTCAAAATACTTCACAGCACCCCCATCACGGCTTATGCTCAAGCCACCTTTTGTTTAGTAAATTAAACATCATGACTTCTCTCCCGGAATATCAGTGTGATGTCCTCATCGTCGGCAGCGGTGCGGCAGGTTTATCGTTAGCGCTGCGCTTAGCGCCGCATTATCAGGTTACCGTGCTGAGTAAAGCGCAGGTGAATGAGGGCTCAACGCTGTATGCGCAGGGCGGGATTGCGGCGGTGTTTGATGAAACGGACAGCATCGAATCACACGTTGAAGACACGCTGGTTGCGGGTGCCGGCTTGTGCGACCGCGATACGGTGAGCTTTATCGCCAGCAACGCGCGTCACTGCGTGCAGTGGCTGATTGATAACGGCGTCGCCTTCGATAAAGAGCCGCAGGCTGAGGGTGAAGCGCGTTACCACCTCACGCGCGAAGGCGGGCACAGCCATCGCCGCATTCTGCATAGCGCCGATGCCACTGGCCGCGCGGTGGAAACCACGCTGGTAAGCCAGGCGCTGAGCCATCCTAACATCCGAATTATTGAACGCACCAATGCGGTGGATTTGATCCTTTCCGATAAGCTTGGCCTGCCCGGCAAGCGCCGCGTAGTTGGCGCGTGGATCTGGAACCGTAAACGTGAACAGGTGGAAACCTGCCGCGCGCGCGCCGTGGTGTTAGCCACCGGCGGCGCAGCAAAAGTCTATCAGTACACCACCAATCCGGACGTGGCCTCTGGCGATGGCATTGCCATGGCGTGGCGCGCCGGTTGCCGCGTAGCGAACCTCGAATTTAATCAATTCCATCCCACCTGTTTATTCCATCCACAAGCGCAAAATTTCCTGCTGACTGAAGCGCTGCGCGGTGAAGGTGCCTGGCTGTTGCGTCCTGACGGCACTCGCTTTATGCCTGACTTTGATGAGCGTGCCGAGCTGGCACCGCGCGATATTGTGGCGCGCGCCATTGACCATGAGATGAAACGGCTGGGCGTCGATTGCATGTATCTCGACATTAGCCACCAGCCGGAAAGCTTTGTGCGCGCGCACTTCCCGATGATTTACGAAAAATTGCTGACCTTTGGCCTCGATCTTACTAAACAGTTGATTCCGATTGTGCCAGCCGCGCATTACACTTGCGGCGGCGTGATGGTCGATCAGCAAGGCCGTACAGATGTTGACGGACTGTATGCGATTGGCGAAGTGAGTTACACCGGCTTACATGGCGCAAACCGCATGGCGTCCAACTCCCTGCTGGAGTGCCTGGTTTACGGTTGGTCTGCGGCTGAAGATATGATCGCCCGCTTGCCGGACATCGCGGCGGTAGAACATCTGCCCGCGTGGGATGAAAGCCGCGTTGATGATGCCGATGAGCGCGTAGTGATCCAGCATAACTGGCATGAACTGCGATTGTTCATGTGGGATTACATGGGAATTGTGCGTACTACCAAACGTCTGGAGCGCGCGCTGCGGCGTATTAATTTGCTGCAACAGGAGATTGACGAGTACTACGCGCACTTCCGCCTCTCTAACAATCTGCTCGAGCTGCGCAATCTGGTACAGGTCGCCGAACTGATGGTGCGCTGTGCGCTGGAGCGCAAGGAGAGCCGAGGGCTGCACTTTACCCTCGACAATCCCGATCTGCTGGATGAAGCGTTACCGACCATCCTGCAGCCCGAAGCTAACGGAACAGGTAAAAGTCTTTCACCAGGCTAAGCCAGTCGGCTGAATAGCTTTTATCTTCATCACGAATGGCGAGACGTTCCAGCAAGGTTTCGCCGGCGGAGGGAGAAAAGCCTAACACCACGCGATTCGGCGGGCGCTGCGCATAGGCGGCGACATCGTAGCGATAACGCAAATGCCAGCCATCCGCCAGCGCCAGTGAAATCAATGCTTCGCCAGCTTCAGCCGGCAGCACCACGCAAAATAGCCCTTCTTCTTCAATCAACTGGGCGGCACAACGCAGCAGCGTCAGATGGTCGAGCGTAGCGGTGCTGCGTGCGGTATCACGCGCGACACTGCCGGTTGCCATACCGGGCGCAAAAAAAGGCGGATTACTGACGATGAGCGAAAAGCGTTTTTCACACTGTTCGCTCCAGCGGACAATATCCTGATGGTGGACGTGGATGCGATCCGCCCACGGCGAAGCCTGCATATTTTCCTGCGCCTGCTGCGCTGCGCTGGCTTCCAGTTCGACGGCATCAATCTCTACCGAATTGGGCGTACGTTGCGCCAGCATCAGCGCAATCAAACCACTGCCGCAGCCAATATCGAGGATGCGACGCGCGCCGGCTACTGGCGCCCAGGCCCCGATTAACACGCCATCGGTGCCGACTTTCATCGCACAGCGATCGTGCGCCACGAAAAATTGCTTAAAGGTAAAACCGTCTTTTCTTAACGTCGGCCGCGCGTGCGGCTGGTCCTGAGACATACTTCACTACCATTGAATTTTTTACTGCCGGAAGTGTAACGTGGTGGCGATGGGAATTCACCTGCGCCGGTAATACCTACACAAACAGATGAAGATTATATTCGTTCTGTCTATAATCAGCGCCCCAAACTGAGGTAGACCATGACCGTAACCACATTCTCCGAACTCGAACTCGACGAAAGCCTGCTACAAGCTTTGCAGGAAAAAGGCTTCACTCGCCCTACTGTTATTCAGGCCGAGACCATTCCTGCCGCGCTGGAAGGCCGTGACGTTCTGGGTTCGGCTCCAACCGGGACGGGGAAAACTGCAGCGTTTTTGCTGCCCGCTTTACAGCATTTGCTCGATTTCCCGCGCAAGAAATCAGGCCCACCACGCATTCTGATCATCACCCCAACGCGCGAACTGGCGATGCAGGTTGCCGATCACGCGCGCGAGTTGGCTAAACACACGCATCTGGATATCGCCACCATCACCGGGGGCGTGGCGTATATGAACCATGCCGAAGTATTCAGCGAAAACCAGGACATCGTCGTCGCGACCACCGGCCGTTTGCTGCAGTACATCAAAGAAGAGAACTTTGACTGCCGCGCCGTAGAAACGCTGATTCTCGATGAAGCTGACCGCATGCTCGATATGGGCTTTGCGCAGGACATCGAGACCATCGCCGCAGAAACCCGCTGGCGCAAACAGACGCTGCTGTTCTCGGCGACGCTGGAAGGTGAGCACATCAAAGACTTCGCCGAGCGTTTGCTCAACGAGCCTGTGTTTATTGAGGCCGACCCAAGCAAAAGCGAACGCAAAAAAATCCAGCAATGGTATTACCGCGCCGATAATTTAGAGCATAAGAATAAGCTGCTGATTCACCTGTTGAAACAGCCAGATGCCACGCGCGTCATTGTATTTGTGCGCAAACGTGAGCGCCTGCATGAGCTGGTTACCTGGCTTCATGAAGCGGGCATCCGCACCAGCTATCTCGAAGGCGAAATGGTGCAGGTCAACCGTAACGAAGCCATCAAGCGTATGAATGATGGCCGCGTAAAGGTGATGATTGCCACCGACGTTGCTGCGCGCGGTATCGACATCGACGATATCTCGCACGTGATTAACTACGATTTGCCGCGCACCGCAGATACCTATCTGCACCGTATCGGTCGTACCGCGCGTGCGGGCCGTAAAGGTACCGCGATCTCGCTGGTTGAAGCGCACGATCACGTGCTGCTGGGCAAAATCACCCGTTACATCAACGAGCCGTTAAAAGCGCGTGTGATTGATGAGCTGCGTCCAGAAAGCCGTGCGCCAAGTGCTAAAGTGACGGGAAAACCGTCGAAAAAAGCACTTGCGAAGCGTCAAGAGCGTAAAGAGAAAGAACAAGAGAAACCGCGCGTCAAGCAACGTCATCGCGACACCAAAAATGTGGGTAAACGCCGCAAACCAAGCGGTAGCGATGCACCAAAGTCTGGTGCGGAATAAAACAGCACTCGCTGTAATTAATCGCCTCTTTTGAGGCGATTTTTTTGTTTTAAGCGTAGCGAAAACGCGCTTTCGCTATCATCCGCCCTGAAGAACCGTTCTTTTAAACTCGCCAGATAAAAAAAAGCCGCGCCAATCAACATTGGCGCGGCTTGTATTGCTGTGTGTCTTATCGTCAGCGCTGCAATTACAGGCTTTCGGTGAATGTACGTGTAATCACGTCACGCTGCTGCTCTGGCGTCAGCGCGTTAAAGCGCACGGCATAGCCGGATACGCGAATGGTCAACTGCGGATATTTTTCCGGATGATTGACGGCATCTTCCAGCGTTTCGCGGCGCAGCACGTTAACGTTCAGGTGCTGACCACCTTCGATGCGCACCTGCGGTTTCTGCTCAAGTGGAATTTCACGGTAATCGATTTCGCCGAGATCGCTGATAGCAACAATCTGATCTTCTGCGAAATCCCCTTTGGCGCACAGGCAGCGCGCTTCGGCTTTATCATCGTCCAGCAGCCAGAATGAGTTCAACAGCTGTGGATTATTTGCCTGAGTAATTTGAATACCGGTAATCATAGTAGGTCTCCAGGGCTTTACGCTGTCGCAACTGGGCAGCGAGGTTCATAAGGTTTTGGAATGCTGTGGTATATCACTGCGGGAAATGCGCCGTTTTGACCTGTATCAATTTCGTCCAGTCACGATTACACGCTGAAAACCTAACAAATTGATTCATAACAACTTCGCTAATTAAAATTTTACGTAAATATTCAAATTATTTTTACCCTTCTGCTGTTGAGTCCGACACGTTAAGCTAGGCGCACTATTTTGCAGGGAGTCAACGATGGCTGAGAAGCTGACCTGGCACGACGTGCTGGCTGAAGAGAAAGAGAAACCTTACTTCGTGGAAACGCTGAAAGCGGTGGCCAATGAACGCGCTGCCGGCGTAACGGTGTATCCGCCGCAGAAGGATGTGTTTAATGCCTTTCGGCTGACCGAACTGGGCGATATCAAAGTGGTGATTTTGGGGCAGGACCCCTATCACGGGCCGAATCAGGCGCATGGTCTGGCTTTTTCCGTTCTGCCCGGCGTGGCGATCCCGCCGTCATTACTAAATATGTACAAAGAGCTGGAGCAGGATGTACCCGGCTTTGTGCGTCCTACACACGGTTTTCTTGAAAGCTGGGCAACACAAGGCGTGATGCTGTTGAACACCGTGTTAACGGTGGAAGCCAGTAAGGCGCATTCGCACGCGCGCTTTGGCTGGGAAACCTTTACCGATAACGTCATCAGCGCCATCAATCAGCATCGCGAAGGGGTAATTTTCTTGCTGTGGGGTTCGCATGCGCAGAAGAAAGGCAGCATCATTGATACGCAGCGTCATCATGTATTGAAAGCGCCGCACCCTTCTCCGCTCTCCGCGCATCGTGGCTTTTTTGGCAGTAAACACTTCTCGCAGGCGAATGCGCTGCTGAGCCAATCGGGCCAGTCACCAATTGACTGGATGCCGGTGTTGCCATAATAAACAAACGGCCGCATTAAGCGGCCGTTGTTATTACAGCGACAGATTAGCCTTTGGCTTTGGTCACTGCCACCATCGCCGGACGCAGCAGGCGACCATTGAGGGTGTAACCGCGCTGCATCACCATCAGCACGTGATTTGGCGCCATATCTTCTGATTCCATCATCGACATCGCCTGATGGATCTCTGGATTGAATGGCACATTGGTTTCGCCCACCACTTCCACGCCAAACTTACGCACCGCGCCCAGCAGCGACTTCAGCGTCAGCTCGATACCTTCGATCATCGAAGCCAGTTCAGCGTTCTCTTTGTCTGCCACTTCCAGCGCGCGCTCCAGGCTATCGATCACGGGCAGCAGCTCGTTGGCAAATTTCTCCAGCGCAAATTTATGCGCTTTTTCCACATCCATTTCAGTACGGCGACGAATATTTTCGATCTCCGCCTGCGCACGCAGCTGTGCATCACGCACGCCGGTTTGCGACACGGCTAACTCGGCTTCCAGTTGCGCGATACGCTCATCACGCGGATCCACCTCAGCGGTTGTCTCTGCGTCCACGTGCTGCTGATCCTGTTGAATTTCGTCTGAGACTTGCTCGTTTGGGGTGTTCTGTTCTTTACTACTCATGAATTTCTCCGCGTTTTGCACATTCATCTCGCTGGTTGGCTTATTATGGGGATCAGTTTGACGGTTTCAAGTAAACCCATCACATTGCCTGGCCGTTTTGGCTTATAAGGAACTCGCGCTAAATGAACAAACACTTTAACTGCATCGGGATTGTCGGCCATCCGCGCCATCCTACTGCGTTAACCACCCATGAAATGCTCTGGCGCTGGCTAACGGCAAAGGGTTATGAGGTGATTGTCGAGCAGCAGATTGCGCGCGAACTGGATTTGAAAAATGCCCAAACCGGCAGCCTTGCGGATATTGGTCAACGCGCTGATTTAGCTGTGGTGGTTGGTGGCGATGGCAACATGCTTGGTGCTGCCCGTGTGCTGGCGCGCTATGACATCAAAGTGATTGGCATCAACCGTGGCAACCTCGGTTTTCTCACCGATCTCGATCCGGACAATGCTCAACAGCAGCTGGACGATGTGCTGCAGGGCGATTACTTCGTCGAGAGCCGCTTCTTGCTGGAGGCGCAGGTATGCAAAGAAGCGTGCTCGCCGCGCATTGGTAGCGCCATTAATGAAGTGGTGCTGCATCCCGGTAAAGTTGCGCATATGATTGAATTCGAAGTCTATATTGATGAGGTGTTTGCCTTTTCACAGCGTTCCGATGGTTTGATTATCTCCACACCGACCGGCTCCACCGCCTATTCGCTTTCGGCGGGCGGCCCTATTCTGACGCCGTCGCTGGATGCGATTACGCTGGTGCCCATGTTCCCGCACACGCTTTCTGCGCGTCCGCTGGTCATCAACAGCAGCAGCACCATCCGCCTGCGTTTTTCTTCCCTGCGCAGCGATCTCGAGATCAGTTGCGACAGCCAGATTGCCTTGCCAATTCAGGAAGGTGAAGATGTCCTGATCCGCCGTAGCGCCAATCATCTCAATCTTATCCATCCTAAAAATTACAACTATTTTAATACCTTAAGTTCAAAGTTGGGCTGGTCTAAAAAATTGTTCTGAAAATCAGCGCTGACTACTTTACTGTATAAAAAACCAGGATATACTGTATGTAAAACCATATCTGTTTTTACATACAGGTGATTCTATGCTGGCACAACTGACCATCAGTAACTTTGCTATCGTTCGTGAACTGGAGATCGACTTTCATCGTGGTATGACGGCAATCACGGGTGAAACCGGCGCAGGTAAATCTATCGCCATCGATGCGCTGGGCCTGTGTCTGGGCGGCCGCGCTGAAGCAGATATGGTGCGTCAGGGTGCCAGTCGTGCTGATATCTGCGCCCGTTTCCAGCTCAAAGCTTCGCCTTCCGCACAACGCTGGCTGGTGGAGAATCAGCTGGATGAAGGCAATGAGTGTCTGCTGCGGCGTGTGATTAGCGCGGATGGTCGTTCGCGTGGCTTTATCAACGGCACATCGGTGCCGCTGTCGCAGTTGCGTGAACTGGGCCAGTTGCTGATTCAGATTCACGGCCAGCATGCTCACCAGTTGCTGCTCAAATCCGATCACCAAAAACATCTGCTGGATGCGTATGCAGCCCACGATGATTTGCTGTCTGAAATGCGCCATCACTATCAGCGCTGGCATCAGAGTTGCCGCGCGCTGGCACAGCATCAGCAGCTTTCGCAAGAGCGTGAATCCCGTCGCGAGCTACTGCAGTATCAGTTGAAAGAACTCAATGAATTTGCCCCGCAGCTGGGCGAATTTGAACAGATTGATGAAGAGTATAAACGCCTGGCGAACAGCGGCCAGTTGCTGTCCACTAGCCAGCAAGCGCTGCAAATTCTCGCCGATGGGGATGACACCAACCTGCAGAGCCTTCTTTATAGCGCTCGTCACATGCTGGGCGAACTGGTGACGCTGGATAATAAAGTCAGCGGCGTGTTCAATCTGCTGGAGGAAGCCGCGATTCAACTCAGTGAAGCCAGCGATGAACTGCGTCACTACTGCGAACGTCTGGATCTCGATCCCAATCGCCTGCATGAGCTGGAGCAACGTCTGTCACGGCAGATTGCATTGGCACGTAAGCACCATGTCGCACCTGAAACCTTGCCGGTGCTTTATCAGCAGTTGCTGGATGAAGCGGAACTGCTTTCGCAGCAAGAGAGCGATCAGGAAACTTTGCAGTCTGAAGTTGTCGCCCACCACAAAGCCGCGTTAGTCAGCGCTGAAAATCTGCATCAACTGCGCGAGCATTCCGCTCAAGAATTGAGCCAGCTGATTACGCAAAGCATGCGCACGCTGGCAATGCCGCACGGCCAGTTTGCCATTGTGCTGGAGTTCAATGCCGATCAACTCACCGCAGATGGCGCAACGCGCATTGATTTCCGCGTTACGACGAACCCAGGCCAGCCGCTCCAGCCGCTGGGCAAAGTGGCTTCCGGCGGTGAGCTGTCGCGTATCGCTCTGGCGATTCAGGTGATTACCGCACAGAAAATGGAAACACCGGCAATGATCTTCGATGAAGTAGATGTTGGCATCAGCGGCCCAACCGCCGCTGTTGTCGGTCAAATGCTGCGTCAGCTGGGCGAGTCAACACAGGTTATGTGTGTCACGCACCTGCCGCAGGTTGCCGGCTGCGGTCATCAGCACTTTTACGTCAGCAAAGAGACCGATGGTGCGATGACAGAAACGCATATGCAGCCGCTGGATAAACGCGCGCGTCTGCAAGAGTTGGCGCGTTTGCTGGGCGGCAGCGAGGTGACGCGCAACACGCTGGCCAACGCTAAAGAACTTTTAGCCGCCTGATACCGCACTTTTTTCCCGGCTGGTGGTCATATGCTTGCTCTGTAGAGGTTTCAAATAGCGAAAAGGTTTATTATCATCGGCAGTTATGTCGTCTGAGTAATAAAGCCTGCCGCAGGCAGAGTTCGGAATTTGATGGCAAAAAAATAGCCTGCTGAAAGGCGTTTGGCCCCAGAAAAGGAATGTATAGATGCGCTGTAAAACGCTGACTGCCGCGGCAGTAGTAATGTTGATGATGACCGCTGGATGTTCCACCCTTGAGCGCGTTGTGTATCGTCCGGATATCAATCAGGGGAATTACCTGGTCGCCAACGATGTGTCGAAAATTCACAACGGCATGACGCAGCAGCAGGTTGCCTACACGCTCGGTACGCCGATGATGCGCGATCCGTTTGGCAGCAACGTTTGGTATTACGTGTTCCGCCAGGAACCAGGCCATGAAGGTGTGAAACAGCAAACGCTGACGCTGACCTTTGACAGCAACGGAACACTGACTAACATCGACAATAAGCCGAAGCTCTCAGGCAAAGAAGGCTAAGTGAACGGCAATAAAAAAGGCGCTTAAGCGCCTTTTTTCGTTTTTACATTCCGACTATTTCTTCTCAGCTGACCGCTCTGCGCGTTGACGCCGTAACTCTTTCGGGTCGGCAATCAGCGGACGATAGATCTCAATGCGATCACCATCCTGGACGGCATCACCCAATTTTACCGGGCGGCTATAAATCCCAACCTTATTCGAGTTCAAGTCAATATCTTTACGCAGTGACAGCAACCCCGAAGCCTTGATCGCTTGCTCAACGGTTGCGCCTTCTTCAAGCGTTACGGCACGCATATACTGCTTGTCTGGCAGTGCGTAAACCACTTCCACGCTGATATCAGGCACGATAAACCTCTTTTGCGCGCTGACTGAACGCCTGCACCATGCTATTTGCCAGCTCTTTAAAGATGCGGCCGAACGCCATTTCTACCAGCATATTGGTGAACTCAAAATCGAGGTTCAACTCAACCTTGCAGGCATCATCACCTAATGAAGTGAAATGCCAGCCGCCGGTCAATTTACGAAACGGGCCATCAACCAACTGCATCAATATGCTTTGGTTGCTGATCAGCGTGTTGCGCGTAGTGAAAGTTTTACTGATGCCCGCTTTCGAGACATCAACGGCCGCGGTCATTTGATCTCCGCTGTTATCCAGCACGCGACTGCCGGTGCAGCCCGGCAGAAACTGAGGATAAGCATCCACGTCATTCACAAGACGGTACATCTGTTCAGCGCTATAAGGGACCAGCGCTGAACGACTAATCTGGGCCATAATGGTTCCTGTTCATCACAAAACCATTGAATAATACCATTTTCAGTCACCAAACAAAAATTCACGGCTTTGCTTGCTGTGCTAAAATGGAGTGTTTTTTACCGCCCTGCAGGACAGGGGATGCGCCCATAAACTGAGTGATGTAGACTACGCCGCACTATGACAAAGAAAAAAGTTAACAAACCCGGTTCAGCCACTATTGCCCTCAATAAACGCGCACGTCATGAATACTTCATTGAAGAAGAGTTCGAGGCGGGTATGTCGTTGCAAGGATGGGAAGTCAAATCACTCCGTGCCGGTAAGGCTAACATCAGCGATAGCTACATTCTGTTGCGCGATGGTGAAGCTTACCTGTTCGGCTCTACTTTCCAGCCGCTAGCGGTTGCTTCGACGCATGTGGTGTGTGATCCCACGCGAAGCCGCAAGCTGCTGCTGAAACAACGCGAACTCGATTCGCTGTACGGTCGCGTCAACCGCGAAGGTTTTACCGTGGTTGCGCTGTCGATGTACTGGAAGAATGCCTGGGCCAAACTGAAGATCGGTGTGGCACGCGGTAAGAAAGAGCACGACAAGCGTGACGACGTGAAAGAGCGCGAATGGAAGATGGACAAAGCGCGCATTATGAAGAATTCAAAGCGTTAAGCGCTGGATTTTAGCGTCGCTTGTCTGTAGTATTGAAATTTCTTGGGGCTGATTCTGGACTCGACGGGATTGTGAAGCCTTAGGAGCATGCCGAGGGGCGGTTTGCCTCGTAAAAAGCCGCAAAAAAATAGTCGCAAACGACGAAAACTACGCTTTAGCAGCTTAATAACCTGCTTTGAAGCCCTCTCTCCCTAGCTTCCGCTCTTAAGACGGGGATCAAGAGAGGTCAAACCCAAAAGAGATCGTGTGGATGCCTTGCCTGGGGTTGAAGCACTAAATCTAATCAGGCTAGTTTGTCAGTGGCGTGTCTGTCCGCAGCTGGCCGGCGAATGTAAAGACTGACTAAGCATGTAGTGCCGACGGTGTAGTAATTTCGGACGCGGGTTCAACTCCCGCCAGCTCCACCAAAATTCTCCATCGATGATCACCAGAGTCATTCGATGAAGTCCTAAGAGCCCGTATGGCGCAAGCCTTACGGGCTTTTTTGTATCTGGACTCTTTCAAGGCGACTCGCATGAAAATCCCAAACCGACTCCAGCCTCTCGTCGATGATGGCCTGGTAGATGAAGTACTACAAAGACTAAGAAGCGGCAAAGAAGCTGACGTTTATACCGTGTTAACGGGCGGCAAAATCCAGTGTGCGAAAGTGTACAAGGACGCCACACAACGAAGTTTCAAGCAGGCCGTGCATTATCAGGAAGGGCGCAAAGTCCGCAACAGCCGTAATTCACGTGCGATGCAAAAAGGGTCGAAATTCGGGCGCAAGCAGCAAGAAGAGACCTGGCAAAGCGCGGAAGTTGATGCGTTATTCCGCCTGGCGAATGCTGGCGTACGCGTCCCGCAGCCCTACATTTGCATCGACGGCGTTTTGTTGATGGAGCTGGTCACAGACGCAGAAGGTCTGGTTGCGCCACGCCTGAGCGATGTGTTCCTGACCGAAGAGAACGCCCTGAAGGATTTCGATACCATGATCCGCAATATCGTGCGCATGCTGTGCGCCGGCATTGTTCATGGTGATCTGTCGGAATTCAACGTGCTGCAGGATGCCAACGGACCGGTGATTATCGACTTGCCACAAGCGGTTGATGCCGCGGCAAACAACCACGCTGAATCGATGTTTGAGCGCGATGTGAACAATATCACCGCCTATTATGGTCAATATGCTCCGCAGATTTTGCAAACGCGCTATGCGAAAGAGATCTGGCAGTTATATGAAGATGGAAAGCTGACGCCAGAAACGCCACTCACCGGTCTCTTCGTAGAAGAGGTGCATGAAGTGGATATGAACTCATTGATGGATGAGATTATCGCCGCCGAAGATGAGTTCTATGATCGTCAGCGCGCCGCTAAAGAGCGCGACGAAGAGTAGAGGCGGCTCCACAGCTCAGGCAGGCTGGCGATAAACGCCTCGGCTATCGCGTGTTTATTGCCACCCGGATTCCACAACGTTACCAGCGTAAAGTTCAATCCCTGATTGCCAACCTCGGTACGCAACCGTTGCACGTTGCGCCACTGCTATGCTGCGCCAGGCAGATAGCAGATTAATATTGCAGAGCCACCGCTCAGGTGGCTCTTATCCCTTCCTGCAACAACCTAAAATGCTATCTACTGGTGATTTTGCCAGCGAAACTAGACCTTTTTCATTCCTGGTTTATTCTTAAATCTTTCCATCCCGGCCTGTGCCAGGATGATTACCTGAGACGACATATTTCATGAAAGAGGGAATTATGAAAAAGACCATTATTGCACTGTCAGCCATTCTGATGGCATCTTCGGCTTTTGCCGCGACCACACATGCAACTGATGAAACTGTCGCTAACGCGCAGGCCGGTGCGAATACCGCTAAAGAAAAACTGCATCAGGCGCAGAACGAAGGTAAAGAGCAGCAGCTGAAAGCGAAGCATGCGGCAGAAGGCAAAAGCGATAACCTGACCAGCAAAGCCAGCGAAGGTACGCAGAAAGCCTGGAACAAAACCAAAGAAGGTTCTGAGAAAGGTTGGGATGCCACCAAAGAAGGCACGCAGAAAGGCTGGAATAAAACCAAAGAAGGTGCCAGCGATCTGAAAAAGAAAGTGACTGAATAAGGTTCGTCGCTCAATCCAGAGGCCGCGTTTGCGGCCTTTTTTTATTGCCTGTTTTCCCTCAACTTTGCATCTTTAACGCTATCCCCTTAGACTTTACCCAACACTCCATTAACCAATAATGCTCATGTCTGACACCTTTACCCGCCAGCCGCTGCCCTTACCCAACGGTCATAATAAAGTCCTGTTGCACTCCTGCTGTGCGCCCTGCTCGGGCGAAGTGATGGAAGCGATGCTGGCTTCCGGCATCGATTACACCATCTTCTTCTACAACCCAAACATTCATCCGCTGAAAGAGTATGAGCTGCGTAAAGAGGAGAATATCCGCTTTGCCGAGCAGTTTGGCGTGCCCTTTGTTGATGCCGATTATGATAAAGACAATTGGTTTGAGCGGGCGCGTGGCATGGAGTGGGAACCGGAACGTGGCGTGCGCTGCACCATGTGTTTCGACATGCGCTTTGAACGCACCGCGCTGTATGCACATGAAAACGGTTTCCCGGTGATCACCAGTTCACTCGGTATTTCGCGCTGGAAGAATATGCAGCAGATCAACGACTGCGGCGTGCGCGCGGCGGCGCACTATCCCGATATGCTTTATTGGGAGTTCAACTGGCGGAAAGGTGGCGGCTCGTCACGCATGATTGAGATCAGCAAGCGCGAACGTTTCTATCAGCAGGAGTATTGCGGCTGCATCTACTCGCTGCGCGACAGCAATCGCCATCGTGTAGCTAGCGGCCGCGAGCGCATTGAGATCGGCGTGCAGTATTACCAGCCCGACGAAGAGTAAAGAAAAGGGCAGGAAATCCTGCCCTTTTTTCATTAACGAAACACCAGCGTTAACACCACCATGACAACCATCATCATTATCAGGTGAAACACCACCTTATTGAGATTGCGGTTACGCATTTCACCTCCATGTGTTTAAAACCACTGGCCAAAGCGCTTGATGTAGAGCATTTTCATGCCCTGCGCGACCACGCAATACCCGAGCAGCGTTGCCACCAGCCATGGGAAGTAAGCCCATGGCAACGGCACCAATCCCACCATCGCGCCCAGCGGTGAGAACGGCAGCAGAATGCCGGCGATCATCACACACGCAGTGGTCAGCAGCACCGGCAGCGCCGCACGGCTCTGGATAAACGGAATCTTTTGCGTGCGCAGCATGTGCACCACCAGCGTTTGCGACAGCAAGCCTTCAATAAACCAGCCGGACTGGAACAGCGACTGCATTTCTGGCGTATTCGCCGCGAACACGAACCACATCAGCGCAAAAGTGGTGATATCGAAAATCGACGACGTTGGCCCAATCCACAACATGAAGCGTTTGATATTACGCGCGTCCCATTTACGCGGCTTACGCAGGAACTCGCGGTCCATTTTGTCCCACGGCAGTGCCAGCTGGGACAGATCGTACATCAGGTTCTGAATCAGCAGATGAATCGCCAGCATCGGCAGGAACGGAATAAAGGCGCTCGCCACCAACACCGAGAACACGTTGCCGAAGTTCGAGCTGGCGGTCATGTTCAGGTACTTAATGATGTTGCCGAAGGTTTCGCGTCCCTTCATTACGCCCTCTTCCAGCACCATCAAATCTTTTTCCAGCAGGATGATATCGGAGGACTCTTTAGCGATGTCCGCCGCGCTATCAACGGAAATCCCCACATCGGCATCACGCAGCGCCGGCGCATCATTAATCCCGTCGCCGAGGAAGCCAACGGTGTGGCCCTGCTGCTGAAGCGCGCGCAGGATGCGTGATTTCTGCAGCGGCGTGAGTTTAGCGAATACCGCACTCTGTGCGGCGGCGTCTGCCAACTGCTCGTCGCTCATCAGGGCAATTTGGTCGCCGGTGACGATCGCGCCGCTGTCGATGCCAACCTGCTGGCAAATGCGCGCGGTCACCACCGGATTATCACCGGTCAGCACTTTGACGCTAACGCCATTGTCGCGCAGCGCACCGATAGCTTTGGCGGCGCTCTCTTTCGGTGGATCAAGGAAGGTCAGCAGCCCTTCTACCGTTAAGCCTTGCTCATCCGCCACGCTCAGCGGCTGCTGTAAACCCGGATCCGCCAGCACGCGGCTCGCCACCAGCAGCACGCGAAAACCCTGCTCATTGTATTGATGAGCCAGCGCCAGCAGTTCTGCACGACGCGTTTCGTTCAGCGGCTGCACCAGTTTGCCTTCACGCTCGGCAGTCGCGATGCTCAGCATCTCTTCCACCGCGCCTTTGCAGATCAGCATCTGCTGATTGAGACGACGATCGCGCACCACCACCGAGACGCGACGGCGAATGAAATCAAATGGCAGTTCATCCACTTTGATATAGGTATCGCTTACCGCTTCGCTGACGCGGTTTTTGCCGTACTGCAAAATGGCGCGATCCATCAGATTCAGCGTGCCACTTTGATAGTGGCTGTTGAGCCAGCTCAGCATCAGCACGCGTGAGTTCTCCACGCCAGCACAATCCAGATGATGCTCCAGAATGATGTTGTCCTGCGTCAGCGTGCCGGTTTTGTCGGTGCAGAGAATATCCATCGCGCCGAGGTTTTGAATCGCATTCAGACGTTTGACGATCACTTTACGCCGCGACATGGCGATGGCACCTTTCGCCAGGTTGGAGCTAACGATCATCGGCAACATTTCCGGCGTTAAACCTACCGCTACCGCCAGCGCAAACAGTGAAGCATCCAGCCAGTCGCCTTTGGTTAGGCCATTAATCAGCAACACCACCGGCACCATCACCAACATGAAGCGGATCAGCAGCCAGCTCACGCTGTTGACGCCGCGGTCAAAGGCGGTTTGTGAGCGATTACCCACAATCGATTTCGCCAGGCTACCGAAGTAAGTTTCGCTGCCGGTTGCCACTACCACCGCTTTGGCGCTGCCGCTGGACACGTTGGTGCCCATCAGGCAGACGCTGCCCAGTTCCAGCAGCGATGTGCCCTGTTCGCTGGCACCGCTGCTTTTGCTGGTGACGTGGCCGGTGACGTCATACTTCTCAACCGGTAACGATTCGCCGGTCAAAATCGCCTGGCTGATAAACAGATCGCGTGAATCCAGCAGCCGCACATCGGCTGGCACCAAATCCCCCGCCGACAGATAGATGATGTCACCCGGCACCAGCGTGGCGATATCGACTTCCTGTTTGAGCGGCGCTTGCTGCGCTGACTCACGACGCAGCACCGTGGCGGTGGTGCGCACCATCGATTTCAGCGCCTGCGCCGCTTTATTGGTACGGAACTCCTGCCAGAAGCGCAGCAAACCGCTGAGCGTTACCATCGTCACAATGATGATGACACCGGTCAGATCGGTCTCCTCGCCGTTGCGCAGCGGCAGCCAGAAATCAGTGAAAAAGCTCACCAGCGCCAGCGCCATCAGGACATAGATAAACGGATTGTTGAATGCCTGCAGCAACTGCAACAACGCCGGTGGCGCTTTGTCGTGTTCGACCTGATTGCGGCCATATACATTCAGGCGCGCCTCGGCTTCACGTTCACTCAGGCCAAGCGCATCGCTGCGCAGACGCACCAGCGTTTCGTCGGCAGTAAAACCGGCTTCATCTTCAATCAGGTAACGCGGTGTTTTTTGACGCGGCTGGCGCGTGGTGTTCCAGGCTTTTTTGTCCTGGTTGAGTTTCATGTCAGTCATAGTGACATTCCTCTTTATTACGGCAATAAAAATCCCTGCGTGCGAGGCACACAAATTAAATTAACGGCAATGCGTTTGTTAAATTAAAAATAACCTGTCGGGAATTTCCATATCACCTCCCGGAAATTAAAGACGAAAAGAGTCGCTCGCAAAATAACGAGTAATAAATAAAGACGAAGGTAAACACCACGCAATCGAACAGCGAAAAGCCGTCTAATGTGCAGCGCTAATCAGCACGCTGAGGTTCAGCGCGCGTATCGAGGCGGAGGGAAAAGTGTGTTAAAAATCATGTGCATGATGATATCCCCACGGGCTTTGGCCCGTTACAATGTCGTTTAAAGGGAACAATCATCAGAAAAGAGAGGATTGCTGCCCGCCGTGTTGGCAAGCAGCGACAAAAAAGTTCGCGCGTCAGCTTGCCTTGTGATGCCAACTAAAAGGGTGACTGTCCAACTGAACTCTCCTGCTTTGAAATTGCGGCCATTATATTCTGGCAAGTAACGAAGTAAAGTTAATTATCGGTTAGTCACCCATCATTTATATTCCGTTGCAGTTGAGTTGATATTACCTCTGATGCACATTCCGTAGAGGCACGATTAATCGCGCGATTTTGCATTAACGATCCTGCACCCAAAGCCCATCCACACATTGCGCAATGAATTGCGCCGCTACGGATTGTGCGGTTTTCCCTTATAACTGAACCATGCGTCTTAGATCATTAATGCATATGCATAGCCTGAAATTGACTATTCTTCACTGCTGCGCTCTCGTAAACTCGCGTTACTTTTTTTAGGCAAGGAAACAACATGAAAAAAATTATTCCATCACTGCTGGCGTTATCGCTGGTAGCCGCCTTCTCTGTTCAGGCAGCGACGCCGAAAGATACGCTGGTGATTGCCCAGTCTACCGATGATGCCGACAGCTTCGACCCTGCGCAGGGCTTCGAACTCACCACGGTGCAAGCGTTCACTAACATTTATCAGCGCCTGGTTCAGTCCGATCCCACCAATCCAACCGATTTGCAGCCAACGCTGGCCACGTCCTGGCAAGCGGGCAGCGATAATCGCAGCCTGACGTTTGAACTGCGCAAAGGCGCTCAGTTCGCCAGCGGCAATCCGCTGCGTCCAGAGGATGTGATCTTCTCACTGGGTCGCGTGGTGAAACTCAACCTCGATCCCTCCTTTATTCTTACCCAACTTGGCTGGAATAAAGACAACGTCGATACCTTCCTGAAAAAGGTTGATGACAACCACGTACAGATCAGCTGGAGCGCCAACGTCAGCCCGGCGTATGTGCTCAGCCTGCTCTCCGCGCCGGTCTCTTCGATTGTTGATGAGAAAACCGCGCAGGCCAACGCGAAGAACGGTGACTTCGGCCACGCGTGGCTCGGTACTCACTCTGCCGGTAGCGGCCCGTATCAGATTCGTAAAGTGGTGCTGCACGAAGCGATTCTGCTGAGCGCGAATCCAACTTCGCCAGCGGGCGCTCCGAAGCTGAAAAATATCCTGATTAAAAACGTTCCGGAACCGGCTGCGCGTCGTCTGCTGCTGGAACAGGGCGATGTGGATATCGCGCGTAACCTCGGTGCGGATCAAATCGCCTCGTTGAAAGGCAAAGCGGGCGTGAAGACCGAAGCGATTCCGATGGCGTCGCTCTACTACATTCAGTTCAACATCGGTGAAAACCCGGTGCTGAAGAACCCGGCGCTGTGGGAAGCAGCTCGATACCTATTCGACTATAAAGGTATCGCTAACGACCTGCTGAAAGGCCAGTTCGACGTGCATCAAACCTTCCTGCCGAAAGGCTTCCTCGGCGCAATCAACGACACGCCATACACTTACGATCCTGAAAAAGCCAAAGCGATTCTGAAGAAAGCCGGTCTGACCAACGTCAGCTTCACGCTTTCCACCAGCAACCAGCCGCCTTACCTCGATATCGCGCAGGCGCTGCAGGGTAGCTTTGCCAAAGGCGGCGTGAAAGTGGAAGTGCAACCTGGCCTGAGCTCTGAAGTCTCGACCCGCGTGAAGGCGCACAAATATGAAGCCACCCTGAACGCCTGGGGCGCAGACTATTTCGATCCCAACACCAACGCCGCGTCCTTCGCTTACAACCCGGAAGATGGCAGCAAAACCGTGGCTTACCGTTCTGACTGGCACATCCCGGAGCTGAACAAGCAAACGCTGGCCGCCACCGCCGAGAGCGATAACAACAAGCGCGTCGAACTCTATCAGGCGATGCAGCGTGAAGTGCTGAAGAACTCGCCGTACGTGATTGGCTTGCAGGCGAAAAACCTGATTGCGCTGCGCGACAATCTGCAAGGCTATGTGCAGGGCATCAACCCGGACATGGTGTATTACTCGCAGGTTTCTAAGTAATGGCAGTGTCAGCTTCACAGGCCGGGTTCGCCCGGCCACTTTGGCAACGCGTTAGCCACATCGTCACCAGCCTGCTCTCGCTGCTGGTGACGTTGGTCGGTTTGTTAGCGTTCACTTTTATGCTGTCGCACCTTTCGCCAGTCGATCCGGTGCAACAGATCGCAGGCGATCACGCCAGCGAAGCCACCTACGCGCAGGTGCGACACGATCTCGGTCTTGATCAGCCGGTGCTGGTGCAGTTCTGGCGCTATATCAGCCATTTGGCGCGCGGCGATCTCGGCTTATCGCATCTGACCAATCAACCGGTCAGCGCCGATCTGATGCGCACCTTCCCGGCCACCATTGAGCTGGCCACCTGCGCGATGATTTTTGCCGCGGTGTTCGGCATTACCTTAGCGCTGCTGGCGGCGTGGAAGCCGGGCAGCATCATCGATAACGTGGCGCGTTTTGTTTCGCTGCTCGGCTACTCGGTGCCGGTGTTCTGGCTCGGCTTGCTGGGTTTGCTGCTGTTTTATGCCGTGCTGCACTGGTCCGCCGGACCGGGCCAGCTTGATGACATCTGGATCTACACGCTGGAGCCAAAAACCGGCTTTGTGCTGATTGATAGCTGGATGTCCGGCGATGCCGAGATGTTCCGCAATGCGATTGCCCACTTGTGGCTGCCGGTGGTGATTCTCGGCCTGCTGGCGATGGCGGGTATCACGCGCCTGCTGCGCGCGGCGCTGCTGGAAGAGAGCAGCAAAGAGTATGTGGTGCTGGCGCGTGCGAAAGGTGCCAGCCGTGGCCGCATTTTGCTGCGTCATATTTTCCCCAACGTGCTGGGCACGCTGATTACCGTTATCGCCCTCTCCTACGCCACGCTGCTGGAAGGTTCGGTACTGACCGAAACGGTATTTGCCTGGCCGGGCGTTGGTCGCTACATGACTAACGCGCTGTTTTCCTCCGATGTACCGGCGATTCTCGGCTCGACCTTGCTAATTGGCAGCTGCTTTATTCTGCTCAACGCGCTGGCCGATGCCCTGACCTGGTTAACCGATCCGAGAACCCGATGACTCAACAACTCTCTGAACTGGAAACGCTGCGTCCGCGCCGCCGCCGCGCGCGCGTGACCTCGCTTTCCATCGGCCTGACGTTGGTGCTGATTGTGGTGGCGATGGCGTTGTTCGCGCCATTGCTGGCGCCTTTCGATCCCAATGCGCAGATCATCTCCCAGCGTTTGCAGGCGCCATCGGCGCTGCACTGGTTTGGCACCGATGGCTTTGGCCGCGATCTGCTGTCACGCGTGATTTATGGCGCGCGCCCCACGCTGCTGTTGGTGTCACTGATTCTGGTGCTGACCATTCCGGTTGGCCTGCTGGTCGGCATCACCGCCGGTTACGTGGGCGGCTGGACCGAGCGCGTGTTGATGCGCATAACCGATATCTTCCTGTCGCTGCCGAATCTGGTGATCGCGCTGGCGCTGGTCGCCATGCTCGGCCCCGGCTTGATGAATGGCGCACTGGCGCTGGCGCTCACCAGCTGGCCGCCGTTTGCCCGTCAGGCGCGCGCGGAAACGCTGGCGCTGCGCCGCAGTGATTATCTCGCCGCCGCGCGCATGCAGGGCATCACCGGTTTACGCCTGATGTTTGGCCACATTCTGCCGCTGTGTATGCCAACGGCGGTGGTACGTGCCGCGCTGAGCCTCGGCGGAATCATTCTTTCAGCGGCGGGCCTCGGCTTCCTTGGCATGGGCGTGCAACCGCCTACCGCCGAATGGGGTTCGATGGTGGCAGAAGGCAGTAAAGTGATCTTCGACCAATGGTGGGTAGCCGCCGCACCCGGCGGCGCGATTCTGTTCGCCAGCCTGGCGTTTAACCTGACAGGCGATGGCCTGCGTGACCGACTGGATACTCGTCATGCCAAATGATCTGTTAATTGATGTACAAGGCCTGACGATTCGCAGCGATGATGCGCTGCTGGTCGATAACATCGGCTTTCAAATTGGCCGCGAGCGCGTAGCGCTGGTGGGTGAATCCGGTTCCGGTAAATCACTCACCGCGCGCACGCTGATGGGCTTGCTGTCACCTTCGCTGCACTTGCAGGCCGACCGTTTGCAGATTGTCGGCACCGATGCGTTGAGCCTGCGCGAGCGTGACTGGATTCAACTGCGCGGCAGCAAAGTAGCGATGGTGATGCAGGATCCGAAATATGCGCTTAATCCCACGCGCACCATTGGCTGGCAGGTGGAAGAACCGCTGGTGCTGCACCACAAATTGAGCCGCGCTGAACGTAAAGAGAAAGTGTGCGAGATGCTGGATGCGGTGGGCTTGCCCGACCCGCGTCAGCTGATGAAACGCTATCCGCATCAACTTTCTGGCGGCATGGGGCAACGCGTGATGCTGGCGATCGCCCTGATCACCGATCCTGAACTGCTGATCGCCGATGAACCTACGTCGGCACTCGATCACGCGATGCGCGATCAGGTGCTGGCGCTAATTCGTCGTCTGGTTGAGCAGCGCAACATGGGTTTGCTGCTGATCAGCCACGATCTGCAACAGGTTTCCGAGCACTGCGAACGTGTGATGGTGATGTATCAGGGCCGCGTGCTGGATACCTTGCCGGCGTCCGAACTCTCCAACGCCAGCCATCCTTACACCAGCACCTTGTGGGCCTGTCGCCCGAGTAAAGCCACGCACGGCGAGCGTTTGCCGGTGCTGGATCGTGCCGCGCTGGAGAAGAATTATGATTGAGTTAGCGAACCTCAGCGTTTCGCACAAGCAAGGTTACGAGCTGCGCACCGTGGTGCACGATGTGTCGCTGCAGGTCGCGGCCGGTGAGTGTTTTGGTCTGGTTGGTCCGTCCGGCTGCGGCAAGTCGTCGCTGCTGTGGGTGCTGGCGGGATTGAATCCGCACTGGAGCGGCAGCATGTCGCTGGCGGGCACCGCCGTGCAGCCCGGCAAAGCGTTTACCGGCCAGCTGCGCCGCGATGTGCAGATGGTGTTTCAGGATCCCTACGCTTCGCTGCATCCGCGCCATCGCCTGCGTCGCACGCTGGCGGAACCGCTGAAAATGCTCAAACGTGATAACATCGACGACCGCATTAATGCCGGGTTCCGCCATGTCGGGCTCGATCCGGCGCTGGCGGATCGCTATCCGCATCAGCTTTCAGGCGGTCAGCGTCAGCGCGTAGCGATTGTGCGCGCCCTGCTGCTGGAACCCAAGATCCTGCTGCTGGATGAGCCGACCTCGGCGCTGGACATGTCGGTGCAGGCTGAGATCCTCAACCTGCTCAACGATCTAAAGCAAAAAGATGGTTTAACCATGGTGCTGGTCAGCCACGATCCGGATGTGATCGATCACATGTGCGATCGCGCGGCGCGTATGGCGCAGGGCCGCATCGTGGAGCAACATTCAACAACAAGGAACACCGTATGACGGTTAAGTTACGTCCGCTGGAGCGGGAAGATTTACGCTTTGTGCACCAATTAGATAACAACGCCAGCGTGATGCGTTACTGGTTTGAAGAACCGTACGAAGCGTTTGTCGAGCTTTCAGACCTGTATGACAAACATATCCATGACCAAACCGAGCGTCGCTTTGTGGTGGAGCATGATGGACACAAAGCCGGGTTGGTGGAGTTGGTCGAGATTAATCACGTGCATCGCCGCGCTGAGTTTCAAATCATTATCGATCCTTCCCATCAGGGCAAAGGCTTAGCCACCAAAGCGGCAAAGCTGGCGATGGATTACGGCTTTTCGGTGCTGAATCTCTACAAACTCTATCTAATTGTCGATGAAGAGAATAAGAAGGCGGTGCATATCTACACCAAGCTGGGTTTTGAGGTGGAAGGCGTACTGAAGCACGAATTTTTCATCAACGGCGAATACCGCAACACCATCCGCATGTGCATTTTCCAGCAGCAACATCTGGCGCAGCATAAAAGCGCCAATGCGATGGTGAAGCCTACCGCGCAGTAACTCAAACTGTTGAATGATTTGTAGCGGCGCAATTAATTGCGCTGTTTTTTTTCGCGGCAAGATTGCGCAATAAATTGCGCCGCTACGATCGGTGCGGGCTTATTAACCCCGCGCGCCGACGACGTTCAGCTTCGGCTGTGGATGTTCTGGTTTGAGATCGTACATGCCGCCGTAGAAGGGATCGACCAGCAGCCAGCCGGGGAAGCCCAACAGCGGAATATTGCCGAGCAAATACCACAGATTGGCATTGGCCTCGATCGGCAAGGTTAGCGGCACGTAGCCCGGACTCTCCAGCATCACCTGATAGTGCTTCTTACCAAAGTAATTCCCGGTCGATTTCGCCAGCTCGACGGTTTGCGGCGTATAGCCCTGCGCCACCGCGCGGCCGGTCTCATCCTGCACGGTGAAACGCGCGCCTTGCGGCAGGGAGTCGATTTTTACCGGTTGCGTTTCAGTGCCGACAATGGTGGCGCAGCCGCTCAGCAGCAGCGCACAGGCAGGAAAAAGAGGTCGCAGGTTCATAGCAGGTCCGCTTCAGCATCAGATAGGACAGTGTAAACTGCCCTTCTGTTCTTAATCGCGCTATCACTGATGATTTTCTGCGCTTTATTACGGTTGACAACAGGCAGCAATCGCCGCGATATCCTGCGGCGTGGTTCGGCAGCAGCCGCCAATCAGACGTGCGCCCGCCTGCTGCCATTCGGCGAATTTGTCATGCAGCGTGCAGCCCGACGGCGCGGAGTGCCAGGTTTTGCTGCTAGCATCGTACTGCTCGCCGGAGTTCGGATAGACCAGCAGCGGCTTATCACACAGCGCCTGGAAGCGGCGCAGAGCGGGCGTTACGCTCTCCAGCGCCACGCAGTTGATGCCAACCGCCACCACCTGCGGTGCCGCATGCACCAGCTCAGCCACTTTACTCAACGGCGTGCCGTCGCTGATGTGTTCGGCATCGCGCAGGGTAAAGGAGAACCACGCGCTGCTGGCAGGGAATTCAGCCAGTAAACTCACCAGCGCCTGCGCTTCGGTAAAGGACGGCAACGTTTCACAGGCCAGCAGATCGACACCCGCTTCCAGCAACGCCTTCACGCGCGGACGGTGGAACGCTTTCATCTCCTCTTCCGGCAGCGCGTAATCACCGCGATACTCCGCACCATTGGCCAGAAAAGCGCCATACGGCCCGACCGAACCGGCCACCAGCAAGGGCGCGGTGCTGGCGGAAGATGCGCGATAGTCATCACGCGCGCGCTGCGCCAGCTGTACGCTCTGGGTGATCAGTGCCAGCGCCTGCGCTTCATCTAAGCCGCGCGCGGCAAAACCCTGCGGCGTGGCCTGATAGCTGGCGGTAATCGCCACATGCGCGCCAGCGGCAAAGTAATCGTGATGCACCTGATAAATCAGCTCAGGATTTTCCATCAGCACTTTGGCCGACCACAACGCATCGGCCAGATTGCAGCCGCGCGCCTCCAGCTCGGTCGCCAGCGCACCATCCAGAATCAGCGTGTCAGTTTGGGTTAGTGCCTGCGCGATGGGATTACGCGACATCGTTGGCCTCCTCAGCCTTAAGGGATGACTTGCGTCGTTGCGTGACATGGTATGCGGCATAGCAGAACAGCACAAACGGAATGCCGCACCACAGCGCGATACGCTGCGACGGATCGAACGCCAGTCCGACGCACGCCAGCAGGCATAACAGGAAGCCCAGAATCGGCGTCAGCGGATAGAGCGGCGCGCGATACGCCAGCTGTTGTAAGCTGCCGCCCGCCTGCAGATGGCGACGACGGAACACATAGTGCGAGGCGCAGATGCTGAGCCACACCGCCACCACGGCAAAACCGGAAATCGCCGACAGCGCCACAAACACTGTGTCCGGCGCAATCACACTGGAGAACAGCGCCAGCAAGCCGCCAATCATGCTCACGGTCAGCGCCAGCACCGGAATGCCACGACGGTTGACGCGCGCAAAACAGCGCGGCAGCGTCTTCTCATTAGCCAGCGACCACAACATGCGGCCAGAAGCATACAGGCCGGAGTTGGCGGCGGAGAGAATGGCGGTGAGGATCACGAAGTTGAAAATATCCGCCGCGTACGGGATGCCGATCTTTTCAAACACCAGCACAAACGGGCTTTTAACGATCCCGGCCTGATCCATCGGGATCAGCGCCGCCAGCACAAATACCGTGCCGATAAAGAAGATGATCAACCGTGCGACGGTGGTGCGGATCGCCAGCGGCAGCGCTTTTTGTGGCTGCTCGGTTTCACCGGCAGCGATACCGATCAATTCCGTGCCCGAGAAAGCGAAGTTGACCGCCACCATGGTCATCAGAATCGGCAGCGTGCCGTGCGGCAGCCAGCCGGAAGCGGTGAGATTGTGTAATCCCGGCGCAGCACTGCCGTCTTTCATCGGGATAAAACCAAAGATCGCGCCCGCTCCGAGAATGATAAAGGCGATGATGGTGATCACTTTAATGATGGAGAACCAGAATTCACCTTCGGCAAAGAAGCGCGTTGAGACGATATTCAGCAGATAAATAGCGATGCAGAACACCAGACACCATGTCCACACCGGCACGCTCGGGAACCAGTACTGCATGCAGAATCCGGCGGCGGTCAGGCTGGAACCCAGCGCCACCGTCCAGGTGAGCCAGTAAAGCCAGGCGACGGTATAACCGGTGGCCGGACTGAGATAGCGCGCGGCATAGACGTGGAACGCGCCGGTTTCCGGCATCGCCACGGCCAGTTCGCCGAGACAGACCATCACCAACCACACCACCAGCGCACCAATCAGATAGGCCAGCAAGGTGCCGGCTGCACCGGTGGTTGAGATGATGTAGCCGGTATTGAAGAACAGTCCGGTTCCGATCACACCGCCCAGCGACAGCATCACCAGATGCCGTACTTTCATGGTGCGCTTAAAGTTTTCCTGTGGAGGCGTATCCTGAGTTTGCATGATATTTATCCGTATGGACGTCTGAACATCTATATGGACACAAGGTTATACGCGTCAGCGTGCGGATTTGCAACGGGGCAGAAGGAGAGGATTGAGTCAGGGTTTGCGGCCCCGCGTGAAACGGGGCGCAAGTTCAGGCGCCAAATACGCCTTGCAGATAACGCTCAAGCGCAACGCGCGAGCTGAAGCCGTGCGGAATGCCGTAATGCTCCTGCGAATCGCCCATTAAATAGAGTGGGAATTGCGTGTAGTGATCGCAGGTTTTCATCTCTGAAGCCGGTTCAGCAAAGCTCTGGCTTTTCTCTTTCAGCGTCGGGTGAATGATTAAGGCGGTCCGTCCCATACGCGCTTCGCGATTGACGTACACATAGTTTTCGCCGCGACGATAACCGTAAATTTTTGGCGTTTGGGTATCCATTTCGAAGCCCACTTTCTCAAGTACGCGCGCTACCTCATCTGGTCGTAAATACATGCTTGCTCCTCTCTTCTCACAGCCCCGCAACCTTACAGCAGCAGGATGGCATGGGCATTCGGAATTTTCCCTAAAGCCTGGCACATCCCTGCGTTTAATCACGCTTCGTCTACACTAAGTATTACGTGTTAAATCAAAGGGAGCTAAAAAATGTTTAATCGAAGCGCAAAAAACGATGACATTGATATCAATCAGGATGTAAACGAACTAGCCGATTCGCTAGAGGCGTTACTTAAATCTTATGGCAGTGAAGCTAAAGACGAAGTTGATAATGCCCGTAGCCAGGCGCAGGCGCTGTTAAAGCAGACGCGTGCCAAACTGAGCGGCGGACAGAGTCGCGTATCGCAAGCGGCACGTGATGCGGGTACGCAGGTTGACGCCTATGTCCACGACAAGCCGTGGCACGGCGTGGGCGTTGGTGCGGCGATAGGCTTAGTGCTTGGCGCGTTGCTGGTATCTTCACGCCGATAAGCATGTGTTCGTTGATGCAATGAGCCTCGCTGATGCGGGGCTTTTTTGTGGGCGCGAGATAGTGCGCGCTTTCCCTCACCCTAACCCTCTCCCGCAGGCGGGAGAGGGAATGTTTAGGTGGCGTTCAACTGTAAACACCTATGCTGGATCGGCTCCTTCTCCCGCTTGCGGGAGAAGGCTGGGATGAGGGTCAAATCGCACAAAATCCAACCACCTCTCCCATCTCATTCCCTTTACAAAAAATTTTTCCGGCCTGGAAGGCGCATGATCTCTGGTCTTAGCGAATATCCGAAGATCAAAATCACAAAACCCTATATCTGGTGGGCTTGACCCTTTTACCTACTACATCTAGTATTCAACCCATCAACTAACTACCAAATGTCGTCAAGGACGAAGTTCGATGCAAACAGGAATTTGCTTCGTATCTCGCAATCTGACCGCAATCAAAGGGAAATACGAATCATGCGCATTATTATTTACACCAAAGACAACTGTGTCCAGTGCAATGCGACTAAAAATGCCATGGACCGCAAAGGTATCGACTATCAGCTGATCAACCTTGATACCCAACCTGAAGCCATCGACAACCTCAAATCTCTCGGCTATCGCCAGGTGCCAGTGGTGATGACACAAGACGATCACTGGAGTGGCTTCCGTCCCGACAAAATTGCCAGCCTGCGCCAGCTCGCGGCCGTCGGGGGATAAGCCATGTTTCCACTGGTCTATTTCTCTAGCCAGTCGGAAAACACGCACCGATTCATCACGCGTCTTGGGCTGCCTGCCCGCCGCATTCCGGTTGACGGCAAGCAGCGCCTGCATATCGAACAGCCCTACATTTTAGTGGTGCCGAGCTACGGCGGCGGCAGTTCGCGCGGTGCGGTGCCGAGACAAGTGATTCAATTCCTCAATGATGATGCCAACCGACGCGGGATTCGCGGGGTGATCGCTGCCGGTAACCGCAACTTCGGTGAAGGCTATTGCCTGGCGGGCGACATCATTGCGCAGAAATGTCAGGTTCCCTATCTCTACCGCTTTGAGCTGATGGGAACCCCCGACGATATCGCTAATGTAAAAGCGGGAGTGACCCAATTTTGGCAACGACAGACACCCTAAACAGCTCGCTGACTGATTACCACGCGCTTAACGCGATGCTGAACCTGTATGACGCCGATGGCCGCATCCAGTTCAGTAAAGATCACGAAGCGACGCGCCAGTTCTTCCTGCAGCATGTACAACCCAATACCGTGCAGTTTGCCTCGGCAGGCGAGCGCCTGCGCTATCTGGTGGCCGAAGGCTACTACGAAGCCGAGGTGCTGAATCAGTACGCTTTCGATTTCCTGTGTCAGCTGCACGATGAAGCTGATGCGGCAGGTTTCGCCTTTCACACCTTCCTCGGGGCGTGGAAGTTTTACACCAGCTACACGTTGAAAACCTTCGACGGCAAACGCTATCTGGAAACCTTCGAACAGCGCGCCTGCATGGTGACGCTGACGCTGGCACGCGGCAATGAAACCTTAGCGCGCGAGCTGCTGGCGGAAATGCTGAGCGGTCGCTTCCAGCCGGCTACGCCAACTTTCCTTAACTGCGGTAAGCAGCAGCGCGGCGAGCTGGTCTCCTGCTTCCTGCTGCGCATCGAAGACAACATGGAATCGATTGGTCGCGCGGTGAACTCGGCGCTGCAACTGTCGAAACGCGGCGGCGGCGTAGCGTTCCTGCTCTCTAACCTGCGTGAATCGGGCGCGCCGATTAAGCGTATTGAGAACCAGTCGTCCGGCGTAATTCCGGTGATGAAGATGCTGGAAGATGCGTTCTCCTACGCTAACCAGCTGGGTGCACGTCAGGGCGCAGGTGCGGTGTGGCTGAATGCGCATCACCCGGATATTTTCCGCTTTCTCGATACCAAACGTGAAAACGCCGACGAGAAGATCCGCATCAAAACGCTGTCGCTCGGCGTGGTGATCCCGGATATCACCTTCCAGCTGGCGAAAGAGAATCGCGATATGGCGCTGTTCTCGCCGTACGATGTCGAGCGCATCTACGGCAAAGCCTTTGGTGATATCAGCATCAGCGAGCATTACGACGAGATGCTGGCGGACGATCGCATCACCAAAACCTACATCAAGCCGCGCGATTTCTTCCAGACGCTGGCGGAGATTCAGTTTGAATCGGGCTACCCGTACATCATGTTTGAAGACAGCGTGAACCGCAGCAACCCGATTGCCGGGCGCATCAACATGAGTAATCTCTGTTCCGAGATTTTGCAGGTTAACAGCGCCAGCGAATTCAATGACGATCTTAGCTATCGTCGCGTCGGCAAAGATATCTCCTGCAACCTCGGCTCTCTCAACATTGCGCATGCCATGGATTCGCGCAATCTGGCGCAAACCGTGGAAACCGCCGTGCGTGCACTGACCGCCGTTTCCGAGATGAGTGAGATCAATTCGGTGCCTTCGGTGGCGGAAGGCAATCGCCGCTCGCACGCGATTGGCCTCGGTCAGATGAACCTGCATGGTTATCTGGCGCGCGAAGGCATGGCGTACGGTTCAGAAGAGGCGCTGGATTTCACCAATCTCTATTTCTATTGCGTCACCTATCACGCCGTGCGCACCTCGAATCTGCTGGCGCAGGAGCATCAGAAGAGTTTCGACGGTTTCGCCGAGTCGAAATACGCCAGCGGCAGTTACTTCGATAAATATGTCGAACAGCGCTGGCTGCCGCGCACCGCGCGCGTGGCAAAACTGTTCGCCGATGCCGGACTGACTCTGCCAACGCAGGCCGACTGGCAAGCGCTGCGTGCAGCGGTGATGCAACATGGGCTGTACAACCAGAACCTGCAGGCGATTCCGCCCACCGGTTCGATCTCGTACATCAACCATGCGACCTCCAGCATTCACCCGATTGTGTCGCGCATTGAGATCCGTAAAGAGGGCAAAACCGGCCGCGTTTACTATCCGGCGCCGTTTATGACCAACGACAATCTCGACCTCTATCAGGATGCGTACTCCATTGGGCCGGAAGCGATTATTGATACCTACGCCGAAGCCACGCAGCACGTCGATCAAGGCCTGTCGCTGACGCTGTTCTTCCGCGACGACGTCACCACGCGCGATATCAACAAAGCGCAGATCTACGCGTGGAAAAAAGGCATCAAAACGCTCTATTACATCCGTCTGCGCCAGATGGCGCTTCAAGGCACCGAGGTGCAGGGCTGCGTCTCCTGCTCACTGTGATGAAAACTATGCAACTAAAACAAATTCAAGCCATTAACTGGAACCGCATCCAGGACGAAAAAGACCTCGAAGTGTGGAACCGACTGACCAGTAATTTCTGGCTGCCGGAAAAAGTGCCGCTCTCCAACGATTTGCCAGCGTGGCAGTCGCTGGACCACCAGCAACAGCAGCTGACTATTCGGGTGTTTACCGGATTGACGCTGCTCGACACCATCCAGAACGTGATTGGTGCGCCTGGCCTGATGGAAGATGCGATTACGCCACACGAGGAAGCTGTGCTGTCGAACGTCTCCTTTATGGAAGCAGTGCATGCGCGTTCGTACAGTTCGATTTTCTCCACGCTGTGTAACACCGCAGATGTCGATGCGGCGTACCGCTGGAGTGAAGAGAATGAAGCGTTGCAGAACAAGGCGAAGATTGTGCTGGAGCACTATCGCGCCGAGGATCCGCTCAAGAAGAAAATCGCCAGCGTGTTCCTTGAATCGTTCCTGTTCTACTCCGGTTTCTGGCTGCCGATGTATTGGTCGAGCCGTGGCAAGCTGACCAACACCGCAGATCTGATTCGCCTGATCATTCGCGACGAAGCGGTACACGGTTACTACATCGGCTATAAGTACCAAAAGGCGCTGGAAAACGTCGATGCTGGCCGCCGCGAAGAGCTGCAGCAGTTCGCGATTGATTTGCTGCTGGCGCTGTACGAAAACGAAGTGGTGTATACCGAAGCCTTGTACGGTGAAGTCGGTTGGGCGGAAGAGGTGAAAACCTTCCTGCACTACAACGCCAATAAAGCGCTAATGAACCTCGGCTACGAAGCGCTGTTCCCGGCCGAACTGACCGCCGTGAACCCGGCGATTTTGTCCGCGCTGTCGCCCAACGCCGATGAAAACCACGACTTCTTCTCAGGTTCTGGCTCCTCTTACGTAATGGGGAAAGCCGTAGAAACCGAAGACGAAGACTGGAATTTCTAATACGCGTCATACTTCGCGTTGCCTGGCGGCACCTACTTTTGGCACAGCAGCGTTGACTGCGCCCACTCTTCCCAGTCACATAGTTCACTATGCTGCTGGGTCGAGTGGGCTTGTCGCCTTGCTGTGACGCGAATTATTTAGCGTATTGATTCAGTGATAATTAATTTTTAAACCAATCTTATTTCCGCTCTTCTCACCCATTTATTTCACTTATATTTCTTCTTTTTGGATTGATTTTCGGCCGCTCTGCACCAGAAACAGTCTGAAACGCACATAAATTCACTTCTCAAATGCAAAAAATTAATCCGCGCGCATCCCTTGTGAGCACTGGCGATTTTAGCGATTGACTGCTGCGCGCGCCGCCGAATATCGCCCTTCAGGGTTGTCAGATAATTTCACTATGTTAGGGTATAGGGCGCTTAATTTTACTCAGGACCACAACAAGAAATAGTTAAACATTTAACCGGGAAATTAATTACTGCATGGCAATTAAACTCGAAGTAAAGAATTTATATAAGGTATTTGGGGATAATCCCGAAAAGGCATTTAAGCTGATCGATAAAGGCGAAAGCAAAGAGAGTATTCTGGCAAAAACCGGCCTCTCTGTTGGCGTCAAAAATGCCAGTCTGGCCATTGAAGAAGGCGAGATCTTCGTCATCATGGGGCTTTCAGGTTCAGGTAAGTCCACCATGGTTCGCCTTCTCAATCGTCTGATCGAGCCCACTCGCGGCCAGGTAATCATAGACGGTGTCGATATTGCCAAAATATCGGAATCAGAACTGCGTGAAGTCCGCAGAAATAAGATCAGTATGGTATTTCAATCCTTCGCGCTGATGCCACACATGACTGTGCTAAATAATGCCGCTTTTGGCATGGAATTAGCCGGCATTCCCTTAGCCGAACGTCAGGAAAAAGCGCTGGAAGCATTGCGTCAGGTTGGCCTGGATAATTACGCCAACTCTTATCCCGATGAACTTTCTGGCGGCATGCGTCAACGCGTTGGATTAGCCCGCGCATTGGCGATTAATCCTGATATTTTATTAATGGATGAAGCTTTCTCAGCACTTGATCCGTTGATTCGTACCGAAATGCAGGATGAACTGGTAAAATTGCAGGCCAAACATCAGCGTACCATTGTATTTATTTCTCACGACCTCGATGAAGCGATGCGTATTGGCGACCGCATTGCCATTATGCAGGGCGGCGAAGTGGTACAGGTCGGCACGCCGGATGAAATCCTCAATAATCCTGCCAATGATTATGTGCGCACCTTCTTCCGCGGCGTCGATATTAGTCACGTGTTTAGCGCCAAAGATATTGCGCGTCGCAGTGCGGGTTCACTGATCCGCAAAGCCGCCGGTTTTGGTCCGCGATCCGCCATCAAGCTGCTGCAGGATGAAGATCGCGAATATGGCTACGTGCTGGAGAAACAGAAGTTTGTTGGCGTGGTGTCCACCGATTCATTGAAAGCCGCGCTGGCGGCCGGTGAAGGGCTGGATAGCGCGCTGCTCGACACGCCCTTAGCGGTTCCTGCCGATACCTCCCTGAACGATCTGCTGTCGCATGTGGCACAAGCGCCCTGCGCCGTGCCGGTAGTCAGCGAAGAGAATCAGTACGTCGGTATCATTTCGAAAAGCATGCTGTTGCGTGCTTTAGACCGTGAAGGAGCCTAATCATGAGCGAACAAACAGCGAATCCGTGGGAAAGCGCCAGCCAAACCACCCAGCAACCTGCCACCACTGATACCAGCCCCGCCGCCAGCAGCAGCGATCCCTGGGCGAGTGGCGGTGCCGCGCCTGCAGATAGCAGCTCCGGCAGCGCCGATGCATGGGGTGATCCCTCCGCCGCCAGCAGCGGTGGCCACGATGCCGCCAGCAATGCTGCCAGCAGCAGCGACTGGCTGAGCAGCGCACCCGCTCCCGCGCCGGAACATTTCAACCTCATGGACCCGTTCCATAAAACCTGGATTCCGCTTGATAGCTGGGTGACTGAAGGCATTGATTGGGTGGTCAGCCATTTCCGCCCGGTGTTTCAGGGCATTCGCGTGCCGGTGGATTACATCCTCAGCGCGTTCCAGCAGTTACTGCTCGGCATGCCCGCGCCGGTAGCGATTGTGGTGTTCGCACTGATCGCCTGGCAGATTGCCAGCCCAGCGATGGGGATTGCTACGCTGGTCTCGCTGATTGCCATTGGCGCGATTGGTGCCTGGTCGCAGGCGATGGTGACGCTGGCGCTGGTGCTAACCGCCCTGCTGTTCTGCATCATCATCGGCTTGCCGCTCGGCATCTGGCTGGCGCGCAGTGAACGTGCCGCGCGCATTATTCGTCCGCTGCTGGATGCGATGCAGACCACGCCAGCCTTCGTCTATCTGGTGCCGATCGTCATGCTGTTTGGTATCGGCAACGTGCCGGGCGTAGTGGTGACCATTATCTTTGCGCTGCCGCCGATTGTGCGCCTCACCATTCTTGGGATTAAGCAGGTGCCAGCCGACCTGATTGAAGCGAGTGAATCCTTCGGTGCCAGCCCGCGTCAGATGCTGTTCAAAGTGCAGCTGCCGCTGGCGATGCCGACCATCATGGCTGGCGTAAACCAGACGCTGATGCTGGCGCTGTCGATGGTGGTGATCGCCTCGATGATCGCGGTTGGCGGTCTCGGTCAGATGGTGCTGCGCGGCATTGGTCGCCTGGATATGGGCCTCGCCACCGTCGGCGGCGTGGGCATCGTGATCCTCGCCATTATCCTCGATCGCTTGACGCAGTCGATGGGCCGCGACAGCCGCAGCCGTGGCAGCCGTCACTGGTACAGCACTGGCCCGCTCGGTCTGCTGATGCGCCCTTTCAGTAAAAAAGCCTGATTTCAATGGGCGGTCCGCTGCGGCCGCCCGTCTTCGACGTAACACGTAAAATAAGGAATGACTATGCGCAAGACAGCTCTCATCGCCGCCGTCCTGACGACGTTCGCCGCGACGCACGTGTCCGCCGCCGACCTGCCCGGTAAAGGCATCACCGTTAAACCGACGCAGAGTACCATCTCTGAAGAGACCTTCCAGACGCTGCTGGTAAGCCGCGCGCTGGAGAAACTCGGCTATACCGTTGAGAAGCCAAGCGAGATTGATTACAACGTGGCGTACACCACCATCGCAGCCGGTGATGCCACCTTTATTGCCACCAACTGGAAACCGCTGCACGACGATATGTACAAAGCCGCGGGCGGCGATGCGAAGTTTTATCGCCAGGGCACTTACGTCGGTGGCGCGGCTCAGGGTTACCTGATTGATAAGAAAACCGCCGAGCAGTATCACATCACCAATATTGAACAGTTGAAAGATCCCAAGATCGCCAAACTGTTTGATACCAATGGTGATGGCAAAGCAGATTTGACCGGCTGTACGCCAGGCTGGGGCTGTGAAGCGGTGATTAATCACCAGATTGATGCCTACAAGCTGAGCAACACCGTGGAGCACAATCAGGGCAACTACTCGGCGATGATCGCCGATACCATCACGCGTTTTAAACAGGGCAAACCGGTGTTTTATTACACCTGGACGCCGTATTGGGTCAGCGACGTGCTGAAGCCGGGTAAAGATGTGGTATGGCTGCAGGTACCGTTCTCTTCACTGCCGGGCGAGCAGAGCAAAGTCGATACCAAGCTGGCGAACGGGGCTAACTACGGTTTCCCGGTGAACACCATGCATATCGTCGCCAACAAAGCCTGGACCGAGAAAAATCCGGCCGCGGCAAAGCTGTTTGCTGAGATGAAGCTGCCGATTGGCGACATCAACGCCGAGAATGCGGCGATGCATGCGGGCCATGCTTCTGAAGCCGATATCAATGGCCACGTTGATGGCTGGATCAAAGGTCACCAGGCGGAATTCGATAAGTGGATTCAGGACGCACTGGCGGCAGCGAAGTAACGCATTTACATTAGCGTTGGTATTGTAGCGGCGCGATTTATCGCGCCGTTTTTCATGCAATCAATCCACTTTAAGAACTCAGCGCAATAAATTGCGCCGCTACGGCAAAACGGCTGCCTCCCCCTTTTCCTTTCCCCCGATAAGCGAAGCGTGCGCTATAGCGCACTGGTACGTCCTGTTAATTAACACACCATTGAAATAATTTTTTCGGTTACTATTACCTACAAATGATTATCTCTCTTATCCGCACGCAATGACTGCTTCCCGTTTAGCGATCAAATTCCATCACTTAGGCTGGTGTCGCATTCGCGCGGGCGTTGTTAAGAGCATGTTAATCAACACCTTGATTTACGTGGATAAGCGGCGCGCGAAAAGTGTTTAGAAATCGTAAAGATGGTTCTAAACCGCTGAGCAATACTATTCATTAATGATTGGGTTTGTTATGGTTAGCAGCGCAGTTATTCACCAGAGTTATTTTTTCTCGCGAAATTATTTATCTGTAAAAAGGTTTCCCGAGATGAATTGATGGCATCGGCTGCCTGTATGTTCAGGTGGGATGTCAGGGCAAAATGCCCAGGGTTAAGGAACAACCTGGAATGTCAGATGTTGACTATGTGATCGTGCTAACAATCACCTGCGGAAATTGTGACTACGCTTAATCTGTCACCATCATTACTATACCAGTTGCAACTAAGAGGTTTTTTTAAAATGGAAAGTTCGTTTACTCCCATTGAACAGATGCTTAACATCCGTGCTAACCGCCATAAAGATTTTCCGCTGCAGGAGATCATTCTGACCCGCTTGTGCATGCACATGCAGGGTAAACTGCTGGATAATCGCAACAAAATGTTGAAGGCGCAGGGAATTAACGAGACCTTATTCATGGCGCTGATTACCCTTGATGCACAGGAAAATCAGAGCATTCAGCCTTCAGAACTGAGTTCTGCCCTCGGCTCTTCACGCACCAATGCCACGCGTATCGCTGATGAGCTGGAGAAGCGCGGCTGGATCGAACGTCGTGAAAGCGAGAACGACCGTCGCTGCCTGCATCTGCATTTGACCGAAAAAGGCAATGAATTCCTGCGCCAGCTGCTGCCACCGCAGCATCAGAGCCTGCAATACCTGTGGTCTTCGCTCTCTACTAACGAGCAGGATCAGCTGGAATCGATTACCCGTAAGTTACTTAACCGTCTCGATAAAATGGACGAAGATCAGGTTATCGCTTCCCTGTCGCGCTAATAGCAAGAAGTGCGACACAATCACCTTCCGAAATCGCTATTTTAATCCCCTTTTGTCCGGCCAGCGCTTAAGTGCTGGCTTTTTTGACTCGGGCAACCGTGTTGAAGGATCGGCACATCCCGACTAAATGGAAAACGTGGAGAACGACATGAGTGCGACAGCGGAAGCTCAAAGCCCGCAACAGCCAGCGAATAAAAAGAAGAAGCGCAAAGGTGTGCTGATCCTGCTGGCTATCGTGTTTGTAATTATTGGTGTTTCGTATCTGGCTTACTGGTATTTGGTGCTGCGTCACTTCCAGGAAACCGATGATGCGTACGTGGCGGGCAACCAGGTGCAGGTGATGGCGCAGGTTTCTGGCAGCGTAAACAAAGTGTGGTTTGATAACACCGACGTGGTGAAGAAAGGCGACGTCCTGGTGTCGCTGGATAAAACCGATGCCGAGCAGGCGTTTGAAAAAGCGCAGACCGCGTTAGCCACCAGCGTGCGTCAAACCCACCAGCTGATGATCAATGGCAAACAGTATCAAGCCACCATCAAGCTGCAGCAAACCGCGCTGGAACAGGCCGAAGCTGACCTGAAACGCCGCGAGCCGTTGGGCGCGTCTAATCTGATTGGCCGCGAAGAGCTGCAACACTCGCGTGATGCCGTGGCGACAGCCAAAGCGCAGCTGGATGTGGCAGTGCAGCAATACAACGCTAACCAGGCGATGATTCTGAATACCTCGCTGGAAAATCAGCCCGCGGTACAGCAGAGTGCGGCTGAGCTGCGCGATGCCTGGCTGGCGCTGCAGCGTACTGAAATCCGTAGCCCGATTGATGGCTTCATTTCACGTCGCAGCGTACAGGTTGGCTCGCAAATCTCCACCACCACCCCGCTGTTGGCGGTGGTGCCGTCCACTAATCTGTGGATCGATGCAAACTTCAAAGAGACCCAGCTTGCAGGTGTACGTATCGGCCAATCAGCCACGGTGATCAGTGATATCTACGGCGATGACGTCGAGTATCACGGCAAAGTGGTGGGTCTGGATATGGGTACCGGCAGCGCCTTCTCGCTGCTGCCTGCGCAGAACGCCACCGGTAACTGGATTAAAGTGGTCCAGCGTCTGCCGGTGCGTATCGAGCTGGATCCGAAACAGGTGGCGGAACATCCGCTGCGTATCGGCCTCTCCACGCTGGTGAAAGTGGATACCCAAAACAAAGAGGGTGCCACGCTGGCCAGCACCGTGCGTTCGCAAGCCGCGTATGAAAGTAATGCGTTGGCAATCGACCTCGCGCCGGTTAACCAGCTGATTACTGACATCGTTCGTGCCAACGCTGACTAACGCCGCGGGAGGCTGTTATGGCACAAAAACCGCTTGAAGGTGCGCCGTTAGTCCTGATGACCATCGCCCTGTCGCTGGCGACGTTTATGCAGGTACTCGACTCCACCATCGCTAACGTGGCGATTCCGACCATCGCCGGTAACCTCGGTGCCTCGAACTCGCAGGGCACCTGGGTGATTACCTCTTTCGGGGTGGCAAACGCCATCTCGATTCCGATAACCGGTTGGCTGGCCAAGCGCATCGGTGAAGTGAAGCTGTTTACCTGGTCGACCATCCTGTTTGTGCTGGCGTCCTGGGCTTGCGGCATGTCCGAAAGCCTGGAGATGCTGATCTTCTTCCGCGTCATTCAGGGCGTGGTTGCCGGTCCGCTGATTCCGCTGTCGCAGAGTTTGCTGCTGAACAACTATCCGCCAGCGAAACGCAGCGTGGCGCTTTCGCTGTGGGCGATGACGGTGATTGTGGCACCGATCTGCGGTCCGATTCTCGGCGGCTGGATCAGCGATAACTATCACTGGGGCTGGATCTTCTTCATCAACGTGCCGATTGGTTTGGTGGTGGTGTTACTGACGCTGCAAACGCTGCGTGGGCGTGAAACCAAAACCGAAATCCGCCGGATCGATATGGTGGGGTTGGTACTGCTGGTGGTGGGCATTGGCTCGCTGCAGGTGATGCTGGATCGCGGAAAAGAGCTCGACTGGTTTAGCTCAACCGAGATCATTGTGCTGATGGTGGTCGCCGTGGTGGCGCTGCTGGTGTTGCTGGTGTGGGAGCTCACCGACGACCATCCGATAGTCGATTTGTCGTTGTTCAAGATGCGCAACTTCACCATCGGCTGTTTGTCGATTAGCCTGGCCTATATGCTTTACTTCGGCTCGATAGTGTTGCTGCCGCAGCTGTTACAGGAGGTATATGGCTACACCGCCACCTGGGCCGGATTGGCGTCGGCACCGGTGGGGATTCTGCCGGTGATCCTGTCGCCGATCATTGGCCGCTTCGCCCACAAGCTGGATATGCGTAAGCTGGTGACCTTCAGCTTCATCATGTATGCCGTCTGTTTCTACTGGCGCGCCTACACGTTTGAGCCGGGAATGGATTTTGGTGCATCAGCGTGGCCGCAGTTTATTCAGGGCTTTGCGGTGGCGTGCTTCTTTATGCCGCTCACCACCATTACGCTGTCAGGCTTACCGCCAGAACGCATGGCGGCGGCATCAAGCCTGTCGAACTTCGTGCGTACGCTGGCAGGTTCCATCGGTACCTCGATTACTACCACCATGTGGAGTAACCGTGAATCGATGCATCATAGCTATCTGTCGGAGTCGGTGAATCCGTACAACGTCAATTCACAGCAGATGTATGACCAGTTGCAAAGCATGGGCATGACCCAGCAGCAGGCCTCGGCATATATCGCGCAGCAAATTACCAATCAGGGTCTGATTATTTCGGCGAATGAGATCTTCTGGGCATCGGCGGGCGTGTTCTTGATCTTGCTGGTGCTGGTGTGGTTTGCGCGTCCACCATTTGGTGCGGGCAGTGGCGGTGGTGGTGCTCACTAAGCGAGACAAACAAAAACGGGCCTTGCGGCCCGTTTTTTTATGCGTTCTGACGCCACCATTCGGCGAGCAGAATACCGGTCGCCACTGACACGTTGAGGCTTTCAACGTTGCCGGTGCCACCAATCGACAGGCTGAGATCGCCCTGCTGGAAAGCGCTGTCTGACAGACCTTCGCTCTCCTGACCCAACACCAGCACCATTTTGGCAGGCAGCTCAGCTTTCGCCAGCGGTGTGCCTTCGTGGCTTGAGGTGGTAACGATGGTGTAACCCGCTTTACGGAACGCTTCCAGGCCATCGGCAAAGCTTTCGCCGCTGATTGCCTGTACGTGTTCAGCGCCACCTTCGGCGGTACGTACTGCCGCACCTGACTCCAGCAGCGAAGCATCATTCACCAGCAAACCTTTCACACCGAAGTGCGCGCAGCTACGCATAATGCCGCCAAGGTTGTGCGGGTTGCTGACATCTTCCAGCGCCAGCACGCAATCTTTGGTGGGGGCCTTGGTCAGCCACTCGGTAACCGGCATGCCCATACGTTTTTTGATGATGAAGCACACGCCACCGTGGTGTTCAGTACCTGAAGCTTTGGTCAGCTCAGCATCTTCAACCACATGATAGGCTTTGCGGTTGGCCGCCAGCCAGCGCAGGGTTTCACGGAAACGCGGTGTTACGCTCTGAATAAACCAGGCACGCACGATGCTTTCCGGACGGCTCAGGAACAGCGCCTGACAGGCATTTTCACCGTAGACGCGCGTCTCTTCCTGACGCTGACGGCGAATCTGCTCGGGATCGATGACCGGCTTATTCGCGACATCATCCAGTTGGCTATCATCCGCGACCGGCGGACGAGAAACGGTGCGCCACGGCGAATCACCGAAGCTGCGGTTGTCGTCACCACGATCGTCACGACGACCAAAGCTGCGACCGCGTTCGGTATTACTCGCACCGCGCGGTGCCGAGCTGCGTGCGCCGCTACGGCCACCTTCTTCATTATTACGTGCACCGCTGCGAGGACCAGAACGACGATTATCTTCCTGGCGCGCAGCAGGACGGCCGCCTTTGCCGGTACGGGGATTCGGCTTTTGACCACTCTCCTCATCACGTACGTACATCACTTTTACCTTGCCGCTTTTGCCTTTAAATTCGTCGTTCATCTGTTCCTCCAGCATTGAGAGCGCGAAGATTACCTGATGTGTCGGTGCTTAGCTATCAACTATTGAACCTATTGGGCAATCCAGATTGAGCATAGCACTCAACCTTTTCATAATGTCCGGCAATCATCAGATTTACAGGTCCGGGTTGAGGTAAATATGAATACAGTTTGTGCCTCCTGTCAGGCAACCAACCGCGTGCCCGAGTCGCGCATGGCTGATGGAGCAAAATGTGGTCGTTGCGGCGGCGAGCTATTCAACGGTGAAGTCGCCAACGCGACCGCAGCCACGCTGGATAAGTATCTGCAAGACGATCTGCCGGTGGTGATCGACTTCTGGGCGCCGTGGTGCGGCCCGTGCGTTAACTTCGCACCGGTGTTTAAAGATGTCGCCGACGAGCGGCGCGGCAAGGTGCGCTTCGTGAAAGTGAATACCGAAGCCGAACCCGCGCTTAGCGCGCGTTTCCGCATTCGCAGCATTCCTACGATTATGCTGTTCAAGAACGGCGAGATGGTCGACATGCTGAATGGCGCAATGCCGAAAGCGCCCTTCAACGAGTGGCTCGACGAATCGCTGTAAACCGCTGATGGCCAGCCGCGAGCTGGCCTTCCTTATTACCTTTCCCGGCTAATTCCATTACACTGGCGTTTTTTCTCCTGCCTGCGAATTTATGTTTGAAAATGCCGTTCTGCGCTTACGTGCGCAACGTTTAGCGCGCGCCACGCGCCCGTTTCTTGCGCGCGGTAATCGTGTCATTCGTTGCCAACGCTGCCTGCTGCCGCAGAAAAACTGTCTGTGTGCCACCATCCAGCCTCAGCAAGCGCGCAGTCGCTTCTGTCTGGTGATGTTCGATACCGAGCCGATGAAGCCGAGCAATACCGGAAGGTTAATTGCCGATGTGCTGCCGGACACCGAGGCGTTTGGCTGGTCACGCACCGAGCCGGATGCCGCGCTGCTGGCGGCGGTGAAGAACGCGCATTATCAGCCGCTGGTGGTTTTCCCGGCGTCTTACGCAGATGCCGATCGCGAAGTGCTCACCAGCCCGCCGCTCACCGGCAAACCGCCGCTGTTTATTATGCTCGACGGCACCTGGACGGAAGCGCGCAAGATGTTCCGCAAAAGTCCGTGGCTGGATGCGTTGCCGGTGATGTCGCTCAACGTGTCTGCGCCCTCGCGCTACACGCTGCGCGAGGCCCACGGCGAAGGCCAGCACTGCACCGCCGAAGTTGCTGCCGCGCTGCTGGAACAGGCCGGGGATCTCGCCGCCGCCGCAGAATTGCAGCACTATTTCGCCCGCTTCCGTCATGCTTATCTGGCGGGGAAACCGCATCATCCGATTCATGCTCTGGAAGAAGCATTGAGTAGCGGAATCTGAAGCTGGCTCTCAGCCTGCGATCGGTGAATCGGCACGCGCGCTAAAAAGCGTTTACAATCATGCCAATCTTGATAGCAGGAGCGGATGATGAGCCAACGCGGACTGGAAGCGCTGTTACGACCTAAATCAATCGCGGTAATCGGTGCGTCAATTACACCGGGGCGCGCCGGCTACTTTATGATGCGTAACCTGCTGGCCGGTGGATTTAGCGGTCCGGTATTGCCGGTGACGCCGAAGTATAAAGCGGTGAGCGGCGTGCTGGCATGGCCGGATATCGCCAGCCTGCCCTTCGCGCCCGATCTCGCCATCATCTGTACCCACGCCAAACGTAATCTCGAACTGCTGCAACAACTGGGCGAAAAAGGTTGTAAGGCCTGTATTATTCTCTCGGCGCCATCCAGCCAGTTGGAAGAGCTGAAAGCCTGCGCCAGTCAGTGGCAAATTCGCCTGCTTGGGCCCAACAGCTTAGGTTTGCTGGCGCCGTGGCAAGGGTTGAATGCCAGCTTCTCGCCGGTGCCGATTGCTAAAGGTCGCATTGCTTTTATTTCGCAATCCGCCGCGGTTTCTAACACCATTCTCGACTGGGCGCAGCAGCGTAACCTCGGTTTCTCCTGGTTTATCGCCTTGGGTGATAGCCTGGATATCGACGTTGATGATCTGCTGGATTTCCTCGCGCGCGACGGTAAAACCAGCGCCATTCTGCTCTACCTCGAACACCTCAGCGATGCGCGTCGCTTTGTTTCCGCTTCGCGCAGCGCCTCGCGTAATAAACCGATTTTGGTGATAAAAAGTGGTCGTAGCCATCAGGCGCAGGCGATGATCGGTACCCACAGCGGACTGGACGCTGCCTGGGATGCGGCGATTCAGCGCGCCGGTTTACTGCGCGTACAGGATACGCATGAACTGTTTACGGCGGTTGAGTCGCTGAGCCATATGCGTCCATTACGCGGCGATCGACTGATGATCATCAGCAACGGCGCGGCCCCGGCGGCGCTGGCCCTGGATGAACTGTATGCGCGCAACGGTAAGCTGGCGACGCTAAGTGACGAAACCTTGCAGGCGCTGGCCACACTGCTGCCAGAAGGCGTTGGCCGCGGCAATCCGCTGGATTTGAAAGATGACGCGACACCAGCGCGCTATGTCGCCTGCATTGAACGGCTGCTGGATAGCCATGAACTTGATGCACTGATGATCATTCATGCGCCAAGCGCCGTTTCACCTTCGAGCGAAACCGCCGAGCAGATTATCGCTGCGGTTGCCAAACATCCGCGTGGCAAGCAGGTTACTTTGCTGACGAACTGGTGCGGCGAATACTCTTCGCAGAGCGCACGACGCGCGTTTACTCAGGCTGGTATTCCCACCTGGCGCACACCTGAAGGTACCGTTACCGCTTTCATGCATCAGGTGGAATATCGCCGCAACCAGAAGCAACTGCGTGAGACGCCCGCGCTGCCGATTGGTTTGACGCAGAACAGCGCGCAGGCGCATCAGCTGATTCAGCAAGCGCTTGATAAAGGCATCACCACGCTGGACACCCACGAAGTGCAGCCGGTGTTGCAGGCTTATGGCCTGGCGACGCTGCCCACCTGGATTGCCAGCGACAGCGCCGCGGCTGCCAGCATCGCCGATCAGATTGGCTATCCGGTCGCACTCAAGCTGCGTTCGCCGGATATTCCGCATAAGTCGGAGGTACAAGGCGTAATGCTGTATCTGCGCAGCGCCGCAGAGGTGGAACAAGCGGCTGAAGCCATTTTTGATCGCGTGCGTGAAACCCATCCACATGCGCATGTTGATGGTTTGCTGGTGCAGAGTATGGCGAATCGCGCCGGAGCACAGGAGTTGCGTGTGGTGGTCGAACAGGATCCGCTGTTTGGCCCCATCATCCTGCTGGGCGAAGGCGGCGTGGAGTGGCAGCCCGACAAGCAAGCCGCCGTGGCTTTGCCGCCGCTGAATATGACGCTGGCGCGCTATCTGGTGATTCAGGCGATGAAAAGCGGCAAAGTCCGCAGCCGTAGCGCGTTGCGACCACTGGATATCACCGGGCTTAGCCAGCTGTTAGTGCAGGTTTCAAACCTGGTGGTCGATTGTCCGGAGATTCAGCGCCTGGATATTCATCCGCTGCTGGCATCAGCCGACGAATTCACGCTGCTGGATGTCACGCTGCAGCTGGCCCCTTTCAATGGTGATAACGAAACACGGCTGGCGATTCGTCCTTACCCGCATCATCTTGAAGAGCAGGTGCAGCTGAAAAATGGGCAATATTGCCTGTTCCGCCCGATCCTGCCGGAAGATGAACCGCAGCTGCGCGCCTTTATCGCCCAGGTAACGAAAGAAGATCTCTACTATCGTTACTTCAGTGAAATCAATGAATTCACCCATGAAGATTTGGCGAATATGACGCAAATTGATTACGACCGCGAAATGGCGATTGTCGCTATACGGCAGCACAACGGCGTCGACGAGATCATTGGCGTAACACGTGCGATCTCCGATGCCGATAATATCGATGCTGAATTCTCCGTGCTGGTGCGGTCTGACCTGAAAGGCTTGGGCATGGGCAGGCGCTTACTGGAGAAGATGATTCGCTATACGCGCGATCATGGCCTGCAACAATTGAACGGTATCACCATGCCAAACAATAGCGGCATGATTACGCTGGCGCGAAAGCTCAATTTTCGCGTGAATATTCAACTGGATGATGGCATTGTCAGCCTGAATTTGCCGCTCGGTGATGTCATCAGCTAACCTGTACAGAAAGGTAAAATTCCTCCTCTACAGGCCGGTTGATGGTATTATTTACCGTTAGGATCATGATTTGATGGCAAAAGGCCATGCAATGAACAGAGAAGAAGTGCACTGTGATGTTGTCTAAATTTAAACGTAATAAACACCAACAACACCTCGCACAGCTGCCTAAACTGTCACAATCCGTGTCGGATCTGACGACGCTTTACTCGCCTGCCGAGTTTCGCGAAACCCTGCTGACGAAAATTGCCGCAGCAGAAAAGCGTATCTGTATCACCGCGCTGTATCTGGAGAATGATGACGGCGGTCGGGGAATAATGCAGGCGCTGTACGCAGCGCGTCAGGCACGTCCGGAGCTGGATGTCTGTATTCTGGTTGACTGGCATCGTGCGCAGCGTGGTCGTATTGGCGCTGCTCGCGGCGTGACCAACGCTGACTGGTATTGCGAAATGGCGACTCAGCACCCGGATATCGCTATTCCAGTTTACGGCATTCCGGTTAACACCCGCGAAGCGCTCGGTGTGCTGCATCTGAAAGGGTTTATCATTGATGATACGCTGCTCTACAGCGGCGCGAGCCTGAACGATGTCTATTTGCATCAGCATGATAAATACCGTTATGACCGTTATCAGCTGATCCGCAATCCACAGCTTACCGATACCATGTATGCGTGGATCTGCGAAAATCTCAAGGATTCCGATGCGGTTAACCGGCTCGATAAAACTGAGCGCCCTTCCAGCCCGGAAATCAAAAACGAAACACGTCAGTTCCGTCAGGAGCTGCGCAGCTTTAACTATCAGTTTACCGGCAATGCAGATAATGATTGCCTTGCCGTCACGCCGTTGGTTGGCTTGGGCAAACGTAGCCTGCTGAACAAAACCATTTTCCATTTGATGCCCTGCGCTGAGCGCAAGCTGACGCTGTGTACGCCCTATTTTAACCTGCCGGCCATTCTGGTGCGTAACCTGATTCATTTACTGCGTCAGGGTAAAGAAGTTGAAATCATCATTGGCGACAAAACGGCCAATGACTTCTACATCCCGCCAGAACAGCCGTTCAAGATTATCGGGGCGCTGCCTTATCTATATGAGATTAACCTGCGTCGCTTCCTGAGCCGTTTGCAGTATTACGTCAATAATGGTCAGCTGACGGTACGCTTGTGGAAAGATGGCGAAAACAGTTATCACCTGAAAGGCATTTGGGTGGATGACGAATGGATGATGATCACCGGTAATAACCTCAATCCACGCGCGTGGCGACTGGATCTGGAAAATGCGGTGCTGATTCACGATCCTCTCAATCAATTGGCCGAGCAGCGTGAAAAAGAGCTGGCGCTGATTCGTGAGCATACTTCCGTGGTGCAGCATTATCGCGAGCTGGAAAGTATCTCCGATTATCCGGCAAAGGTGCGCAAGCTGATTCGTCGCCTGCGCCGTATTCGCATCGATCGCTTGATTAGCCGTCTGCTTTAGCCGATGCGTGCGCCTATCCTCTGCGTGGTTTTGCTGTGTAGTGGATGTGCGCATGTCGCCCAGGATAACTGGACCGGCAAAGACAAAGCGCAACACTACTTCTCTTCTGCTGTGCTGGCAGCCGCTGGTAGTGAGATTTCTCAGCATCAAAATCACAGCCGCGGGCAGAATTTGCGTTTCGGCTTTCTGTTTTCGTTGAGTTTCGGTGTGGGGAAAGAGTTATATGACAGCCGCTCAGCGGGGAGCGGCTGGAGTTGGAAAGATCTTAGCTGGGATGTCGCCGGCGCCGCCAGCGGTATCGCACTGTGGAATCTCAGTCAGTAACTACAGCGCAATCCCCTTCCCTTTGCGATGCAGCATCAGCGATACCAGAAATGCTAAAGCGCCCATTGCCGAAACATACCAGAAGAAGCTGGTTTCAATACCTTCCCTTTTCAGCAGTAAGGCTACGTACTCTGCTGAACCACCAAAAATAGCATTCGCCACCGCATAGGAAAGCCCAACGCCCAGCGCGCGGACTTCCGGCGGGAACATCTCTGCTTTCAAAATGCCACTGATAGCGGTGTAGAAACTGGTGATGATTAGCGCCAGCATGATCAAGGCAAATGCCAGCCAACTGCTTTGCACATTTTGCAGCAATAGCAGAATAGGTACCGTACAGATAGCTGCCCCGGCACCAAAAATCATCATTGAGGCACGACGACCAATCTTGTCTGACAGCGCGCCAACTATCGGCTGAGTCAACATGAATACCAATAAGCAACCGGTCATTAATCCACTGGCACTGCGCGCATCCATCCCGGCAGTATTTACCAGATATTTTTGCATGTAGGTGGTGAAGGTATAGAAGCTTAGCGAACCGCCTGCGGTAAAGCCCAGCACCATCAGAAATGCACGGGTGTGATTGCGCAGTAATCCCGTAATGCTGCCGGCGTCACGATGTTCTCGGTGTTTTTTCTCTGAAGTTTCGTTGAGAGAACGACGCAACCACAATGCCACCACAGCGAGCGCCGCCCCGAGGAAGAACGGAATACGCCAGCCCCAGCTGCGAAGTTCTTCATCGCTGAGAATTTGCTGTAAGACTACAACGGTAAGCACCGCTAACAGTTGGCCGCCGATGAGCGTCACATATTGGAAAGAGGCATAAAATCCTTTTCGTCCTTCCAGTGCTACTTCGCTCATATAAGTGGCGCTGGTACCGTATTCCCCACCAACCGATAATCCCTGAAACATACGCGCCAGCAGAAGAATGACAGGCGCGGCCAGGCCAATTTCTCCGTAGCCCGGTAGACAGGCGATCACTAATGATCCCAGACACATCATGCACACTGAGATCAGCATTGAGGCTTTGCGACCGTGGCGATCGGCAATATAGCCAAATAACCATCCGCCAATCGGACGCATCAGAAAACCAGCTGCGAAGACGCCTGCTGTTTGCAGCAATTGGGTGGTGGTATCACCGCTTGGAAAGAAGACATGGGCAAAATAGAGTGAGAAGAAGGAGTAGACGTAGAAATCGAACCATTCAACTAAGTTGCCGGATGATGCGCCGACAATCGCCCAGATACGCTTTTTACTGTCGGCTGCCGTTTCAGATATAGCCACTTTTTGTTGTTGTGAGTCAGTCATGCTTACCTCTTTTCCTTGCGAATAATTAGCGCCAAAGGATTGAGTAAAGCATCTATTAACTGGTTGCGGGAATTGTCTCTGTTCCTGGATTACAAAATGTGATTGCCGCGAAGTTTTTAGTGCAATTTATTACTGATTTTCATGCAAATTCAGCCATCTGCCGGCTTTAATTCGCTATATGCAGACGTAAAAAAGCCCCGGACTTTCGTCCGGGGCTTCTTCACTTATTTGATGCCTGGCAGTTCCCTACTCTCGCATGGGGAGGCCCCACACTACCATCGGCGCTACGGCGTTTCACTTCTGAGTTCGGCATGGGGTCAGGTGGGACCGCCGCGCTAAAGCCGCCAGGCAAATTCTGTCGCAAAAACGAATAACATTCGCTTCCGCTAATTCTTTATCCGGTAAAACAAGCTGAAAATCCGGTCTCTCACACCAAAACGCCTCTGGCGTTGTAAGGTTAAGCCTCACGGGTCATTAGTACCGGTTAGCTCAACGCATCGCTGCGCTTACACATCCGGCCTATCAACGTCGTAGTCTTCAACGTCCCTTCAGGACTCTCAAGGAGTCAGGGAGAACTCATCTCGGGGCAAGTTTCGTGCTTAGATGCTTTCAGCACTTATCTTTTCCGCACTTAGCTACCGGGCAGTGCCATTGGCATGACAACCCGAACACCAGTGGTGCGTTCACTCCG
>NZ_JACVBT010000019.1:0-476 GCF_014852515.1 Pantoea sp. PNT03 | reverse complement strand
GTTTCAGCAAATCAAACTTAAATTGAAGAGTTTGATCATGGCTCAGATTGAACGCTGGCGGCAGGCCTAACACATGCAAGTCGAACGGTAGCACAGAGAGCTTGCTCTCGGGTGACGAGTGGCGGACGGGTGAGTAACGTCTGGGAAACTGCCCGATGGAGGGGGATAACTACTGGAAACGGTAGCTAATACCGCATAACGTCGCAAGACCAAAGTGGGGGACCTTCGGGCCTCACACCATCGGATGTGCCCAGATGGGATTAGCTAGTAGGTGGGGTAATGGCTCACCTAGGCGACGATCCCTAGCTGGTCTGAGAGGATGACCAGCCACACTGGAACTGAGACACGGTCCAGACTCCTACGGGAGGCAGCAGTGGGGAATATTGCACAATGGGCGCAAGCCTGATGCAGCCATGCCGCGTGTATGAAGAAGGCCTTCGGGTTGTAAAGTACTTTCAGCGGGGAGGAAGGCGGTG
>NZ_JACVBT010000018.1:0-616 GCF_014852515.1 Pantoea sp. PNT03 | reverse complement strand
GCAGACTGCAAGCATTTGAGAGACTCGAACATATCGCCGCTTCATTCTTATTACGGAGAATGAAGACGATACGTCGTTTCAATTTTCAGCTTGTTCCGGATTGTTAAAGAGCATAATACTTCGCAGCACACCGTTTCCGGTTTGCTCTGAAGTATTGTTTTGAGTCACTGTAATGGTGGAGCTAAGCGGGATCGAACCGCTGACCTCCTGCGTGCAAGGCAGGCGCTCTCCCAGCTGAGCTATAGCCCCATACAGTTACTGCAGAGACCACTACTACCACTCACCAGGAGTTCCGTTTTTGACAAACGGTAATTTCTTTTCAGGCAAGGCAAAGTGGCGCGACGTATAGTTCACTATACGAGCGGCGCTTTAACGCAGCATGAGAAGAAATTTGGTAGGCCTGAGTGGACTTGAACCACCGACCTCACCCTTATCAGGGGTGCGCTCTAACCACCTGAGCTACAAGCCTGTAGAGGTTTTTTCTGCTCGTTACTTTCTATCAGACAATCTGTGTGAGCACTTCGCGGGAAGGTATCTTCAGGTAAGGAGGTGATCCAACCGCAGGTTCCCCTACGGTTACCTTGTTACGACTTCACCCCAGTCATGAATCACAAAG
>NZ_JACVBT010000017.1:0-762 GCF_014852515.1 Pantoea sp. PNT03 | reverse complement strand
AGCGGTTCATATCACCTTACCGACGCTTTACGCAGATTAGCACGTCCTTCATCGCCTCTGACTGCCAGGGCATCCACCGTGTACGCTTAGTCGCTTAACCTCACAACCCACAGGCGTTTTGCAACGCATGCAGACTGCAAGCATTTGAGAGACTCGAACGCGCTGTTATTCATTTCTTATTACGGAGAAATGAACCAACGCGTCGTTTCAATTTTCAGCTTGTTCCGGATTGTTAAAGAGCAATAACTTCGCAATGTACCCGAGGATACATTCTGAAGTTAGTTATCAACGTGGGGTCGTTGATGGTGGAGCTAAGCGGGATCGAACCGCTGACCTCCTGCGTGCAAGGCAGGCGCTCTCCCAGCTGAGCTATAGCCCCATAGAGTTTTTGTAAAACGCGTGCTTACCAGGAGAATTCTTTCACAGACAAGGCGTGACGACGCGAAGCATACTGAAGTATGCGGGCTATCGGCACAACGCGGAAACTGGAAGAATTTGGTAGGCCTGAGTGGACTTGAACCACCGACCTCACCCTTATCAGGGGTGCGCTCTAACCACCTGAGCTACAAGCCTGCAGGCGTTTTACGCTCTTCTTTAATTTCATCAGACAATCTGTGTGAGCACTTCGCGGGAAAGTATCTTCAGGTAAGGAGGTGATCCAACCGCAGGTTCCCCTACGGTTACCTTGTTACGACTTCACCCCAGTCATGAATCACAAAGTGGTAAGCGCCCTCCCGAAGGTTAAGCTACCTACTTCTTTTG
>NZ_JACVBT010000016.1:0-954 GCF_014852515.1 Pantoea sp. PNT03 | reverse complement strand
GTACTGGTTCACTATCGGTCAGTCAGGAGTATTTAGCCTTGGAGGATGGTCCCCCCATATTCAGACAGGATACCACGTGTCCCGCCCTACTCTTCGAACTCACAATCTGTGCACTTTCGTGTACGGGGCTATCACCCGGTATCGCGCGACTTTCCAGACGCTTCCACTAACGCACAAACTGATTCAGGTTCTGGGCTGTTCCCCGTTCGCTCGCCGCTACTGGGGGAATCTCGGTTGATTTCTTTTCCTCCGGGTACTTAGATGTTTCAGTTCCCCGGGTTCGCCTCGCAACACTATGTATTCATGTTGCGATGATGCACTGGGTGCACCGGGTTTCCCCATTCGGACATCGTCGGCTGTAGCGGTTCATATCACCTTACCGACGCTTTACGCAGATTAGCACGTCCTTCATCGCCTCTGACTGCCAGGGCATCCACCGTGTACGCTTAGTCGCTTAACCTCACAACCCACAGGCGTTTTGCAACGCGTGCAGACTGCAAGCATTTGAGAGACTCGAACATATCGCCGCTTCATTCTTATTACGGAGAATGAAGACGATACGTCGTTTCAATTTTCAGCTTGTTCCGGATTGTTAAAGAGCAGTATCTCAGACGCAGCTCGTAAGCTTCGTTTGAGATACGTCGTGGAGACACCTTTCACCTGTCACCAAGCAAGTGGCGTCCCCTAGGGGATTCGAACCCCTGTTGCCGCCGTGAAAGGGCGGAGTCCTAACCGCTAGACGAAGGGGACACGATAGTGTCACGACTTCGCAGCCGTCTTGCTCATTACTTTCTATCAGACAATCTGTGTGAGCACTTCGCGGGAAGGTATCTTCAGGTAAGGAGGTGATCCAACCGCAGGTTCCCCTACGGTTACCTTGTTACGACTTCACCCCAGTCATGAATCACAAAGTGGTAAGCGCCCTCCCGAAGGTTAAGCTACCTACTTCTTTTG
>NZ_JACVBT010000015.1:0-975 GCF_014852515.1 Pantoea sp. PNT03 | reverse complement strand
TTAAGCGATAATTTCAGCAACAACACCCGCACCAACAGTACGGCCGCCTTCACGGATTGCAAAACGCAGACCCTGATCCATAGCGATTGGCTTGATCAAAGTAACGGTCATTTTTACGTTGTCGCCTGGCATTACCATCTCAACGCCTTCTGGCAGTTGAACGTCACCGGTCACGTCAGTAGTACGGAAGTAGAACTGAGGACGGTAGCCTTTGAAGAACGGAGTATGACGGCCGCCTTCATCTTTAGACAGAACGTAAACTTCTGAAGTGAACTGGGTATGTGGCTTGATTGAACCCGGCTTAGCCAGAACCTGGCCACGCTCGATGTCTTCACGCTTGATACCACGCAGCAGAACACCACAGTTCTCGCCTGCCTGACCCTGGTCCAGCAGTTTGCGGAACATTTCAACGCCAGTACAGGTTGATTTCACAGTGTCTTTAAGGCCAACAACTTCAACTTCGTCGCCCACTTTAACGATACCGCGCTCAACACGACCGGTAACAACGGTACCACGGCCAGAGATTGAGAATACGTCTTCGATTGGCAGCAGGAACGGCTTGTCGATTGCACGAACTGGCTCTGGGATGTAAGTATCCAGGTGCTCAGCCAGCTCAATGATCTTAGCTTCCCACTCAGCGTCGCCTTCCAGCGCTTTCAGAGCAGAACCACGTACGATTGGAGTGTCGTCGCCTGGGAAGTCATAAGCTGACAGCAGGTCACGTACTTCCATCTCTACCAGTTCCAGCAGCTCTTCATCATCAACCATGTCGCACTTGTTCAGGAACACGATGATGTAAGGAACGCCAACCTGACGACCCAGCAGGATGTGCTCACGGGTCTGTGGCATTGGGCCATCAGTCGCAGCAACAACCAGGATCGCGCCGTCCATCTGCGCAGCACCGGTGATCATGTTTTTCACATAGTCGGCGTGGCCTGGGCAGTCAACGTGCGCATAGTGGCGAGACGGGGTTTC
>NZ_JACVBT010000013.1:0-1145 GCF_014852515.1 Pantoea sp. PNT03 | reverse complement strand
GCCTACACGCTTAAACCGGGACAACCGTCGCCCGGATAACCTAGCCTTCTCCGTCCCCCCTTCGCAGTAACACCAAGTGCAGGAATATTAACCTGCTTCCCATCGACTACGCTTTTCAGCCTCGCCTTAGGGGTCGACTCACCCTGCTCCGATTAACGTTGAACAGGAACCCTTGGTCTTCCGGCGAGCGGGCTTTTCACCCGCTTTATCGTTACTTATGTCAGCATTCGCACTTCTGATACCTCCAGCATGCCTCACAGCACACCTTCAACGGCTTACAGAACGCTCCCCTACCCAACAACACATAGTGTCGCTGCCGCAGCTTCGGTGCATGGTTTAGCCCCGTTACATCTTCCGCGCAGGCCGACTCGACCAGTGAGCTATTACGCTTTCTTTAAATGATGGCTGCTTCTAAGCCAACATCCTGGCTGTCTGTGCCTTCCCACATCGTTTCCCACTTAACCATGACTTTGGGACCTTAGCTGGCGGTCTGGGTTGTTTCCCTCTTCACGACGGACGTTAGCACCCGCCGTGTGTCTCCCGTGATAACATTCTCCGGTATTCGCAGTTTGCATCGGGTTGGTAAGCCGGGATGGCCCCCTAGCCGAAACAGTGCTCTACCCCCGGAGATGAGTTCACGAGGCGCTACCTAAATAGCTTTCGGGGAGAACCAGCTATCTCCCGGTTTGATTGGCCTTTCACCCCCAGCCACAAGTCATCCGCTAATTTTTCAACATTAGTCGGTTCGGTCCTCCAGTTAGTGTTACCCAACCTTCAACCTGCCCATGGCTAGATCACCGGGTTTCGGGTCTATACCCTGCAACTTAACGCCCAGTTAAGACTCGGTTTCCCTGCGGCTCCCCTATACGGTTAACCTTGCTACAGAATATAAGTCGCTGACCCATTATACAAAAGGTACGCAGTCACCCCATTAAAGAGGCTCCCACTGCTTGTACGTACACGGTTTCAGGTTCTGTTTCACTCCCCTCGCCGGGGTTCTTTTCGCCTTTCCCTCACGGTACTGGTTCACTATCGGTCAGTCAGGAGTATTTAGCCTTGGAGGATGGTCCCCCCATATTCAGACAGGATACCACGTGTCCCGCCCTACTCTTCGAACTCACAATCTGTGCACTTTCGTGTACGGG
>NZ_JACVBT010000011.1:0-5076 GCF_014852515.1 Pantoea sp. PNT03 | reverse complement strand
CCGAACTCAGAAGTGAAACGCCGTAGCGCCGATGGTAGTGTGGGGCCTCCCCATGCGAGAGTAGGGAACTGCCAGGCATCAAATAGTGAAGAAGCCCCGGACGAAAGTCCGGGGCTTTTTTACGTCTATACATTAGCAATTTCCCATCAGAAATAAGAAAACATCAAACTCGCAACCTACCGATCAGGTAAACTACGGTCAGATTAATCAGTAAAGGCCGTGAAATGTCCAGCCCCAATACATCCCTGAAAGCTTTCAACACTCTTGGTCTTACGATCAATGCACAAACGCTGACCATCGCTGAAACTCCTGACGCTATTACTTTGGCCTGGAAAAACAGTCAGCAATCAAATCTGCCTTTTATTGTATTAGGCGAAGGGAGCAACGTACTCTTTCTTGAAGATTTTAGCGGCTCGGTGGTAATTAATGCGATTAAAGGCATCGCTATCGAAGAGCATGACGAAGCCTGGCACTTGCATGTTGGTGCCGGCGAAAATTGGCATGCTTTAGTTGAAAAGACGCTAAAGAAGGGTATTACAGGGCTGGAAAACCTGGCGCTGATTCCTGGTATGGCCGGCTCAGCACCGATTCAAAATATCGGTGCATATGGTGTCGAATTTAAAGATATCTGTCACTACGTTGAAGCTATACATCTCCCAACGCAACATATGATTCGTTTGTATCGAGAAGAGTGCCAGTTTAGCTATCGCGATAGTATTTTCAAACATGCAATGAAGGATGACTATGTCATTGTTGCAGTGGGATTACGTCTGGCAAAACAGTGGAAACCTGTTCTAACTTATGGCGAGCTGACTAAGTTAAACCCAGCAACAGTGTGTGCCTGGGATGTATTCAATGCTATTTGCCATATGCGCCAAAGCAAACTGCCCGACCCAAAAATCACAGGTAATGTCGGTAGTTTCTTCAAAAATCCGCTGATCACAGCTGAGCATGCAGATGCGCTAATTAAGCAGTGGCCATCCATTCCTCATTATCCACAGGCCAGTGGCGAAGTGAAATTAGCAGCTGGCTGGTTGATCGACCAATGTGGTCTTAAAGGCTTTCGTGTAGGTGGCGCCGCAGTTCACCGTCAGCAGGCTTTAGTACTGATAAATGAAGATTATGCCACTCCACAGGATATTGTCGATTTAGCGCATCAGGTTAGAAATAGAGTCGGACAAAAGTTTGATGTTTGGCTGGAGCCAGAAGTGCGCTTTATCGGTGCTCGAGGCGAGCGTAATGCCGTTGAGGTAATTTCATGAAAGATAATAGCGTGCCGTTAAAGTTAGTGGCATTGGTGGCCGATGGTGAATTTCACTCTGGTGAGCAGCTGGGCGAAGCGCTTGGTATGAGCCGTGCTGCCATTAATAAACATATACAGACTCTCAAAAGTTGGGGTCTGGATGTATATACGGTAACGGGTAAAGGCTACAGCTTACCAGAGCCAATTCAGTTACTGGATGAAGAAATCATTCTGTCTCTCCTGCATCAACCTAATCTGGCGGTTATTCCTGTTATCGATTCTACCAACCAGTATTTGCTGGATCGGATGGATCAATTGCCGTCTGGCTACGCATGCATAGCCGAGTATCAGCAAGCAGGGCGCGGACGTCGCGGGCGTAAATGGTTTTCACCGTTTGGCTCCAACCTGTATATGTCCATGTATTGGCGTCTTGATCAGGGGCCAGCTGCGGCGATGGGCCTGAGTCTGGTGATTGGTATCATCATGGCAGAAGTGATTCAGTCATTAGGTGCTCCGGATGTCCGGGTTAAATGGCCGAATGATCTCTATCTTAACGATCGTAAGCTTGCTGGTATTTTAGTTGAGTTAACTGGAAAAACCGGCGATGCAGCTCAGATTGTTATAGGTGCTGGTGTCAATTTGCTGATGCGTTCAGAAGGCACGGCAGAAATTAATCAGGATTGGATTAATCTTCAGGAAGCTGGTGTTGATATCGATCGCAACGAGTTAGCTGCGAAGTTGATCAATAGCCTGCGTGAAGCGTTACCTATTTTTGAGCGCGATGGTTTGGCGCCATTTGTCTCCCGCTGGGAAACCCTTGATAACTTCATTAATCGCCCAGTGAAGCTTCTTATTGGGGATCGTGAGGTACATGGCATTGCGCGAGGTATTGATAAGCAGGGTGGCTTATTACTGGAGCAGAATGGAGTCATTAAATCCTGGGTTGGGGGTGAGATTTCTCTTCGTCCAGACAATTAATGCATCTGAGTTAAAAAATTAAAATGCCCACGATCTTTTATGGGCATTTTATAAAAAAGACTATTTCCTCAAACGTACACTTTGCACCGCATGATCAGCCGACTTCGTCATAATAAGACTTGCTCGTTCACGTGTAGGCAGGATATTTTCCTTTAAATTAAGCCAGTTAATCTCTTTCCACAGACCATGCGCAATATTGAGTGCATCCTCTTCAGGTAATTGCGAATAGTGATGGAAATAAGAGTCCGGATCGCTAAACGCGCCCTCACGGAATTTCAAAAAGCGATTTACATACCAGCTCTCGAGTAAGGACTCTGGTGCATCGACGTAAATTGAAAAATCCACGAAATCAGAGACAAATACATGATGAGGATCGTGAGGATAGTCCATACCGCTTTGCAGCACATTCAATCCTTCAAGAATAAGAATATCAGGCTGTTGTACGACTTTATCGCCATCCGGAATGACATCATAAATCAGATGAGAATAAACCGGCGCTGTCACCTGGCTAGCACCCGATTTTAAATCAGATACGAAGTTAACCAGGCGATGCATATCGTAAGATTGCGGGAACCCTTTTTTCTTCATCAAACCGCGTTCTTTAAGCACGGCATTAGGATGCAAAAAACCATCAGTAGTGATCAGTTCTACTTTGCGGTGTTCTGGCCAGCGGCTAAGAAGCGCCTGAAGCACACGAGCAGTTGTGCTTTTTCCTACCGCAACGCTGCCGGCAATACTGATGATATAAGGGATTTTCTGCCCATTAGTGCCAAGGAATTGCTCAAGCACCGCCTGACGACGCAGATTAGAACTGATATAAAAATTAAGCAGACGCGATAGCGGCAGATAAATCTCGGCCACTTCTTCTAATGAAAGATCTTCATTGATACCACGCAGACGCTCAATTTCACCTTCAGCCAATGTCATTGGTACTGAATCGCGTAGTGCTGCCCATTGCTGGCGATTGAACTGCAAATAAGGCGTAGTAAGAGGTGTCGTTTTTTTACTCATAAGCATGCATCTGAGTGCAAATTCTGATTCATCAACACCTTGCTGCATTAGGCATACGAAGATGTATCAAACTCAATTGCACGTCACAGGGGTAATTAACGAGAACAATGGGCAGGAGGGTAACACCAGTGTGACTTTAAAAAGAAGTAAAATGATAAACAGGAGCACGCTTTCGCAAGCGTGCCCGCATTTTTCTTGTCGGTCAGTAGCTTGTCGCTACATTTTCTGCTGGGCTGGTACGCAGACGTTTATAGTAAATCGCGCCGGGATGAGGATGCCCATCCGCGCATAATGCATAGTCGGGCAATTCCTCTAAATAGCGGTAGCCATGTGCCCGATAAAAAATTTCTTCTGCAGAACCTGCAATGACATCCAAATAAAGCAGACCACGCTGATAGCTTTCTGCCTTGTGCTCAAGCGTCTGCATTAATCTGCGTCCAATCCCTTCTCGCTGAGCATTTGAATGCACAAGCAGCTGTAAAACTTCCGCGCGATTTTGTCCATCTGGACGCTGACAAATATTGAGCTGCACGCTTCCCACCACAACCGAGTCGATGACGGCAATCCATAGCAGCAACTCATGGCGTGCCATTTTGTTGCGCAAGCTATGAAAATAGCGCTCGGCATCCTGATACTGTTGCATCTTTTGCGAATGTTGAAATGCCGAAGTCATATTGTTTTTTACCGCTTCAACCATCAGGGCAGCCAAAGCCTGACGATAAAGGGGTAATGTTTCTGCAGTGAGCTGAACAATATTCATGCGACATCCTCCATTTAATGACCCGATTAAATAGATAAGCAAAATGCAGGCCAGCAGAAAAAACGAGTGTAGCGGGTAGTTTCACAAAAAATTTTCTACAATTTGCACAGCAGAAAGGCAGTGTGCTTCAAATATGTGCATTGAAAATGATGGCGGTTCATAGCAATCAATCGATGTGGTGGTGTAAAAATGCACAGGTTTAGGGTGATTTTACTGCAGCTGATGGCTGATTTGAGATGATTTGCACAAATAGTAAGCGATAGAACAATTTTGACGATTTTTTTGTTGCATCCTTCTTCGGGTATTCCTAGAATGCGCTCCACTTGATGCCGGCTTAGCTCAGTTGGTAGAGCAACTGACTTGTAATCAGTAGGTCACCAGTTCGATTCCGGTAGCCGGCACCATCAAGTAGGTGGGATTCCCGAGCGGCCAAAGGGAGCAGACTGTAAATCTGCCGTCACAGACTTCGAAGGTTCGAATCCTTCTCCCACCACCATCTCAACCTCCTGGTTGGGCATCAGATAAAGTCTTTATCTGATGGGTGAGTTCTTCATCTCTCACCTTCGAATTTCAGATTGCGCATTAGCGCAATCAAAGTTGGTCAGCAACTCTGACCGGCTCGAATAATAGAAGGTCTTCTTTTATTATTCATAAGCTACAGAAAGAACAGGTAGCCGAGTTCCAGGATGCGGGCATCGTATAATGGCTATTACCTCAGCCTTCCAAGCTGATGATGCGGGTTCGATTCCCGCTGCCCGCTCCAGATGTGCTGATATGGCTCAGTTGGTAGAGCGCACCCTTGGTAAGGGTGAGGTCCCCAGTTCGACTCTGGGTATCAGCACCACTTCCTTTATCTCTCTCCTGATTCTCTCTCTGTAAACCAAACAGTCAGGCAATGCCTGGTTGATATGACGATATCTTCGATATATCCGTGTCTTAGAGGGACTAGCGATGGCTAAAGAGCAATTTCAGCGTAACAAACTGCACGTAAACGTGGGCACCATCGGTCACGTCGACCACGGTAAAACCACCCTGACTGCAGCAATTACTACCGTACTGGCTAAAACCTACGGCGGTAAGGCAA
>NZ_JACVBT010000010.1:0-25569 GCF_014852515.1 Pantoea sp. PNT03 | reverse complement strand
AGGCGACAACGTAAAAATGACCGTTACTTTGATCAAGCCAATCGCTATGGATCAGGGTCTGCGTTTTGCAATCCGTGAAGGCGGCCGTACTGTTGGTGCGGGTGTTGTTGCTGAAATTATCGCTTAATTGCGTTAATGTTGATGGCTGTTTCGGCAGTCATCGCAGCATGAAAAAGAGCACTTCGGTGCTCTTTTTTTATGTCTGAATTTTGCCGTTTCGATTAATCCCACATAAAAGCTGCGTTTGAAATAAAAACCATTCTCATTTACAATTTGATCATAAATTGTACGGGAGTCCGCAGTAAATGTACGTCTGCTTGTGTAACGCCGTGAGTGATAAAACTCTGCGCGAAGTGGTTCGCCGCTATCAACCCAAATCGATTCAACAATTGCGCCAGTTGGTTCCCATTGGAAAGCAATGTGGCAAGTGCGTGCGGTTTGCGCGTGAAATTATGAAAGATGAACTGCAAAACGTGCCGCTCTACAAAGAGATAGCTTAATAGAGTAATTCTGCACTTCCTAATACCCACAATAACTGTCGCGTTTTTTTGACTTCCTTTCATCCGCATCTACGCTCTATTTAGTTGGAAGCGGAGGAAGAAAAAATGAAGGGCGACAGTAAAATCATATTTCATCTCAACAAATTGCTGGGGAATGAACTGGTTGCGATTAATCAGTACTTCCTTCATGCGCGTATGTTCAAAAATTGGGGTCTGACCCGGCTCAATGACGTTGAGTATCATGAGTCAATCGATGAAATGAAACATGCGGACAAATATATCGAACGCATTCTTTTTCTTGAAGGAATTCCTAACCTGCAAGATCTAGGTCGATTACGCATCGGTGAAGACGTGCCGGAAATGCTGCAATCTGACCTGGCATTAGAACTGGAAGGCGCAAAGGATTTGCGTGAGGCGATAGCCTATGCCGACAAGGTTCATGACTACGTCAGCAGAGACATGATGATTGAGATTCTTACGGAAGAGGAAGGGCACATAGACTGGCTGGAAACGGAACTCGATCTGGTGAACAAACTCGGCCTGCAAAATTATCTTCAATCTCAATTAAAAGATCAGAACGAACATTAGCCATATGCCCATCGTCACGCAAGCCCGCTCAGTCAAAACGATTGCTGCGGGTTTTTTTCGGTCTGTAACCAGATTGATGTGGTTAAAAACACAACACGGGTTGCTTCCTGAACTGATTTACGTATAATGCGCGGGCCTGCCGATATTGGTGTGGCGCGATTCGAGCAGAATCGCAGGGGATAGCTGTTTATGTATCGCCTAACAATACTCCCAATTGGGGAGTTATATGCTGAACGATTACACTCCTCCATCAATCGTAATGGATGCGGGTAGTAATTCTTTTCGTTTATAAAATGTTTGGAGCCTTGGTCTCATGTCGAACCAAAGAATCCGTATCCGTCTTAAAGCGTTTGATCATCGCCTGATCGATCAATCAACCGCGGAAATCGTTGAGACTGCCAAGCGCACTGGTGCGCAGGTACGTGGTCCGATCCCGCTGCCAACCCGCAAAGAGCGTTTTACCGTTCTGATCTCTCCGCACGTTAACAAAGACGCGCGTGATCAGTACGAAATCCGCACTCACAAGCGTCTGGTAGACATCGTTGAGCCAACTGAAAAAACCGTTGATGCTCTGATGCGTCTGGACCTGGCTGCCGGTGTTGACGTGCAGATCAGCCTGGGTTAATCAGGTCATCGAGCGATTGAGAGGTTGATACAATGATTGGTTTAGTCGGTAAAAAAGTGGGTATGACCCGCATCTTCACTGAAGATGGCGTTTCAATCCCAGTAACCGTTATCGAAGTTGAAGCAAACCGCGTTACTCAGGTCAAAGGCCTGGACAACGATGGTTACCAAGCTATTCAGGTTACCACCGGTGCTAAAAAAGCAAGCCGTGTGAGCAAGCCTGAAGCAGGTCATTTTGCTAAAGCTGGCGTTGACGCTGGCCGTGGTCTGTGGGAATTCCGCACCGAAGGTGAAGATTTCTCTGTTGGCCAGAGCATCAGTGTTGAAATTTTCGCTGACGTTAAAAAAGTAGACGTTACCGGTACCTCTAAAGGTAAAGGTTTCGCAGGTACCGTTAAGCGCTGGAACTTCCGTACCCAGGACGCTACGCACGGTAACTCCTTGTCACACCGCGTTCCGGGTTCTATCGGTCAGAACCAGACTCCGGGCAAAGTGTTCAAAGGCAAGAAAATGGCTGGTCAACTGGGTAATGAGCGCGTAACCGTTCAGAGCCTGGAAGTAGTACGTGTTGACGCTGAGCGCAACCTGCTGCTGGTCAAAGGTGGCGTCCCGGGTGCAACTGGGTGCGATCTGATTGTTAAACCAGCTGTGAAGGCGTAAGGGGATAGCAATGGAATTAGTACTGAAAGACGCGCAGAGCGCGCTGACTGTTTCCGAAACTACCTTCGGTCGTGATTTCAACGAAGCGCTGGTTCACCAGGTTGTTGTTGCTTATGCTGCTGGTGCTCGTCAGGGTACTCGTGCGCAGAAGACTCGTGCTGAAGTTACTGGTTCAGGCAAAAAGCCTTGGCGCCAGAAAGGTACCGGCCGTGCGCGTTCAGGTTCTGTAAAGAGCCCGATCTGGCGTTCAGGTGGCGTAACCTTCGCTGCACGTCCACAGGACCACAGTCAAAAAGTTAACAAAAAGATGTACCGCGGCGCGCTGAAAAGCATTCTGTCCGAGCTGGTACGTCAGGACCGTCTGATCGTTGTCGAGACGTTCTCTGTAGAAGCGCCTAAAACTAAGCTGCTGGTACAGAAACTGAAAGACATGGCGCTGCAAGATGTGCTGATCATCACCGGTGAACTGGATGAGAATCTGTTCCTGGCTGCGCGTAACCTGTACAAGGTTGACGTGCGTGATGCAGCGGGCATCGACCCAGTTAGCCTGATCGCCTTCGACAAAGTCGTTATGACTGCGGAAGCAGTTAAGCAAGTTGAGGAGATGCTGGCATGATCCGTGAAGAACGTCTGCTGAAAGTAGTGCGTGCACCGCACGTATCAGAAAAAGCATCTACTGCGATGGAAAAAACCAATACCATCGTTCTCAAAGTTGCTAAAGACGCGACCAAAGCAGAGATCGTTGCTGCTGTTGAGAAGCTGTTCGAAGTGGAAGTTAAAGACGTAAACACCCTGGTAGTTAAAGGGAAAGTTAAGCGTCACGGACAGCGTATCGGTCGTCGTAGCGACTGGAAAAAAGCTTACGTCACCCTGAAGGAAGGCCAGAATCTGGACTTCGTCGGCGGCGCTGAGTAAGTCGGAGGAGAAAGACAATGGCAGTTGTTAAATGTAAACCGACATCTCCGGGTCGTCGCCACGTAGTTAAAGTGGTGAACCCAGAGCTGCACAAGGGCAAACCATTTGCTCCGCTGGTAGAAAAAAACAGCAAATCCGGTGGTCGTAACAACAATGGTCGTATCACTACCCGTCATATCGGTGGTGGTCACAAGCAGGCTTACCGTATTGTTGACTTTAAACGCAACAAAGATGGTATCCCAGCAGTTGTTGAGCGTCTTGAGTACGATCCGAACCGTTCTGCGAACATCGCACTGGTTCTGTACAAAGATGGCGAGCGCCGTTACATCCTGGCCCCTAAAGGCCTGAAAGCCGGCGATCAGATTCAATCTGGCGTTGATGCTGCGATTAAAGCAGGTAACACCCTGCCGATGCGTAACATCCCGGTGGGTTCTACCGTTCATAACGTAGAAATGAAACCAGGCAAAGGCGGTCAGATTGCTCGCTCAGCTGGTACTTACGTGCAGATCGTTGCGCGTGAAGGTTCCTACGTTACCCTGCGTCTGCGTTCAGGCGAAATGCGCAAAGTTGAATCCGAATGTCGTGCAACTCTTGGCGAAGTCGGCAACTCTGAGCACATGCTGCGCGTACTGGGTAAAGCTGGTGCAACCCGTTGGCGTGGTGTTCGTCCTACCGTTCGCGGTACTGCGATGAACCCAGTCGATCACCCGCACGGTGGTGGTGAAGGTCGTAACTTTGGTAAGCACCCGGTAACTCCGTGGGGCGTTCAGACCAAAGGTAAGAAGACCCGTAGCAACAAGCGTACTGATAAATTTATCGTACGTCGCCGTAGCAAATAATTTTAGAGGATAAGCCATGCCACGTTCTCTCAAGAAAGGTCCTTTTATTGACCTGCACTTGCTGAAGAAGGTAGAGAAAGCGGTGGAAAGCGGTGACAAGAAGCCCCTGCGCACTTGGTCCCGTCGTTCAACGATCTTCCCTAACATGATCGGTTTGACCATCGCTGTCCATAATGGTCGTCAGCACGTTCCTGTCTTTGTTTCCGACGAAATGGTCGGCCACAAACTGGGTGAATTTGCACCGACACGTACTTATCGCGGCCATGCTGCAGATAAGAAAGCCAAGAAGAAATAAGTAGGAGGAAGAGATGGAAACTATTGCTCAACATCGCCATGCTCGTTCTTCTGCTCAGAAGGTTCGCCTGGTGGCAGACCTGATTCGCGGTAAGAAAGTGTCGCAGGCTCTGGATATTCTGACCTACACCAACAAGAAAGCTGCTGTGTTGGTTAAGAAAGTCCTGGAATCTGCCATTGCGAACGCCGAACACAACGATGGCGCTGATATCGACGATCTGAAAGTCGCGAAAATCTTCGTAGACGAAGGCCCAAGCATGAAGCGCATTATGCCGCGTGCGAAAGGTCGTGCAGATCGCATCCTGAAGCGCACCAGCCACATTACTGTGGTTGTGTCCGATCGCTGAGACTCTGGAGACTAGCAATGGGTCAGAAAGTACATCCTAATGGTATTCGCCTGGGTATTGTAAAACCATGGAACTCTACCTGGTTTGCGAACACCAAAGAATTCGCTGACAACCTGGACAGCGATTTTAAAGTCCGTCAGTTCCTGACCAAGGAACTGTCTAAAGCGTCTGTATCTCGTATCGTTATCGAGCGTCCGGCTAAGAGCATCCGTGTGACTATTCACACTGCTCGCCCGGGTATCGTTATCGGTAAAAAAGGTGAAGACGTAGAAAAACTGCGTACGGTCGTCGCGAAAATCGCTGGCGTTCCTGCACAGATCAACATCGCCGAAGTCCGTAAGCCGGAACTGGACGCTAAATTGGTTGCTGATAGCATCACTTCACAGCTGGAGCGTCGTGTGATGTTCCGTCGTGCTATGAAGCGTGCTGTACAGAACGCAATGCGTCTGGGCGCGAAGGGTATTAAAGTCGAAGTCAGCGGCCGTTTGGGCGGTGCCGAGATCGCACGTACCGAATGGTACCGTGAAGGTCGCGTACCGTTGCACACACTGCGTGCAGACATTGACTACAACACCTCTGAAGCGCACACCACTTATGGTGTAATCGGCGTTAAGGTATGGATCTTCAAAGGCGAGATCCTGGGTGGTATGGCTGCTGTTGAACAACCGGAACCGGCTGCTCAACCTAAAAAGCAGCAGCGTAAAGGCCGTAAGTAAGGAGAGTCGCTGATGTTACAACCAAAGCGTACGAAATTCCGTAAAGTGCACAAAGGCCGTAACCGTGGTCTGGCGCAAGGTACGGATGTCAGCTTCGGTACTTTCGGTCTGAAAGCTGTTGGCCGTGGTCGTCTGACTGCTCGTCAGATCGAAGCAGCACGTCGTGCTATGACCCGTGCAGTTAAGCGTCAAGGTAAAATTTGGATCCGTGTATTCCCGGACAAACCAATTACCGAGAAGCCGCTGGAAGTGCGTATGGGTAAAGGTAAGGGTAACGTGGAGTATTGGGTTGCCCTCATTCAACCGGGTAAAGTCCTGTATGAAATGGACGGAGTTTCGGAAGAATTGGCCCGTGAAGCCTTCAAGCTGGCAGCAGCAAAACTGCCTATCAAAACCACCTTTGTTACTAAGACGGTGATGTAATGAAAGCAAATGAGCTGCGTGAAAAAAGCGTTGAAGAGCTGAATACTGAGCTACTTAACCTGCTGCGTGAGCAGTTTAACCTGCGCATGCAAGCAGCATCCGGCCAACTTCAGCAAACCCATCTGCTGAAAGAAGTTCGCCGTAATGTTGCACGTGTTAAGACTTTACTGACTGAGAAGGCGGCGTAATGACCGATAAAATCCGTACTCTGCAGGGTCGTGTTATTAGTGACAAAATGCAGAAATCTGCAGTTGTTGCTATCGAACGTGTCGTGAAACACCCGATCTACGGTAAATTCATCAAGCGTACGACTAAGCTGCACATCCATGACGAGAACAACGAATGCGGTATTGGTGACGTGGTTGAAATCCGCGAAACCCGTCCGCTGTCCAAGACTAAGTCTTGGACGCTGGTTCGCGTTGTAGAGAAAGCGGTTCTGTAATAGAATCCGTTTCCTCTAAAAAATAAAACGAACGGCTCGTCTGAGCCGTTCGTTTTTTCTACCCATGTGCGAGAACCGGTGTTATAATGCCGCGCCCTCAATTATGGGGCTTTTTAACGACCTGAGGTTTGGGTCCCGAAGTAGTAGTTGACATTAGCGGAGCACTAAAATGATCCAAGAACAGACTATGCTGAACGTCGCCGACAACTCCGGTGCACGTCGCGTAATGTGTATCAAGGTTCTGGGTGGCTCGCACCGTCGCTACGCAGGCGTCGGCGATATCATCAAAGTGACCATCAAGGAAGCAATTCCTCGTGGCAAGGTGAAAAAAGGTGATGTCCTGAAAGCGGTAGTGGTGCGCACCAGGAAGGGTGTTCGTCGCCCGGACGGTTCTGTCATTCGCTTCGATGGTAATGCATGCGTTATTTTAAACAATAACAGCGAGCAACCTATCGGTACGCGTATTTTTGGGCCGGTAACTCGTGAACTTCGTACTGAAAAGTTCATGAAAATTATCTCTCTGGCACCAGAAGTACTCTAAGGAGCGAGCAATGGCAGCGAAAATCCGTCGTAACGACGAAGTTATCGTGCTTACCGGCAAAGACAAAGGTAAACGCGGTAAAGTAAAGAACGTCCTGACTTCTGGTAAAGTCATCGTTGAAGGTATCAACCTGGTTAAGAAACATCAGAAGCCGGTTCCGGCCCTGAACCAGCCAGGTGGCATCGTTGAAAAAGAAGCTGCTATTCAAGCTTCCAACGTTGCACTCTTCAATGCGGCAACCGGCAAGGCTGACCGTGTAGGCTTTAGATTCGAAGACGGCAAAAAAGTCCGTTTCTTCAAGTCTAATAGCGAAACTATCAAGTAATTTGGAGTAGTACGATGGCGAAACTGCATGATTACTACAAAGACGAAGTAGTCCAGAAACTCATGACAGAGTTCGGCTACAATTCTGTCATGCAAGTCCCTCGGGTCGAGAAGATCACCCTGAACATGGGTGTTGGTGAAGCGATCGCTGACAAGAAACTGCTGGATAACGCAGCAGCTGACCTGGCAGCAATCTCCGGTCAAAAACCGCTGATCACCAAAGCACGCAAATCTGTTGCAGGCTTCAAAATCCGTCAGGGCTATCCGATCGGCTGTAAAGTAACTCTGCGCGGTGAGCGTATGTGGGAGTTCTTTGAGCGTCTGATCACTATTGCTGTACCACGTATTCGTGACTTCCGCGGTTTATCTGCTAAGTCGTTCGACGGTCGTGGTAACTACAGCATGGGCGTTCGTGAGCAGATCATCTTCCCAGAAATCGATTATGACAAAGTCGATCGCGTTCGTGGTTTGGATATTACCATTACCACTACTGCGAAATCTGATGATGAAGGCCGTGCTCTGCTGGCTGCCTTTGAATTCCCATTCCGCAAGTAAGGTAGGGTTACTTAATGGCTAAGCAATCGATGAAAGCACGCGAAGTTAAGCGTGTGAAATTAGCAGACAAGTTCTTCGCCAAGCGCGTTGAACTGAAAGCGATCATTTCTGATGTGAACGCATCCGACGAAGATCGTTGGGATGCCGTTCTCAAGCTGCAGAGTCTGCCGCGTGATTCCAGCCCTTCCCGTCAGCGTAACCGCTGCCGTCAGACAGGTCGTCCGCACGGTTTCTTGCGGAAGTTTGGGTTGAGCCGTATCAAGGTCCGTGAAGCCGCAATGCGCGGTGAAATCCCGGGTCTTAAAAAGGCTAGCTGGTAATTGTCACCATTTGAATCACGGGAGTAACACAGATGAGCATGCAAGATCCGATCGCGGATATGCTGACCCGTATCCGTAACGGTCAGGCCGCGAACAAAGTTGCGGTCTCTATGCCTTCCTCCAAGCTGAAAGTGGCAATTGCCAACGTGCTGAAGGAAGAAGGCTATATTGAAGATTTTAAAATCGAAGGCGATATCAAGTCTGAGCTGGAGGTTACTTTAAAGTATTTCCAGGGCAAGGCTGTGGTAGAGAGCATTCAGCGTGTTAGTCGTCCAGGTCTGCGCATCTATAAGAAAAAAGATGAGCTGCCAAAAGTAATGGCTGGTCTGGGCATCGCTGTAATCTCTACCTCTAAAGGTGTCATGACTGATCGTGCAGCGCGCCAAGCTGGTCTTGGTGGCGAAATTATCTGCTACGTAGCGTAATCGGAGGAATAAAATGTCTCGTGTTGCAAAAGCACCTGTCGTTGTTCCTGCGGGCGTAGAGGTAAAACTCAGCGGTCAGGAAGTTTCGATCAAAGGCAAAAACGGCGAGCTGACTCGTACTATCAACAGTGCTGTAGAAGTTAAGCATGCAGACAACGCCCTGACTTTCGCTCCACGCGAAGGTTATGCGGATGGTTGGGCACAAGCAGGTACTGCTCGTGCGCTGCTGAACGGCATGGTTATCGGTGTTACCGAAGGCTTCACCAAGAAGCTGCAACTGGTTGGTGTTGGTTATCGTGCAGCTGTTAAAGGCAACTCTGTGAGCTTGGCCCTTGGCTTCTCTCACCCTGTTGACCATGCACTGCCGGCCGGCATCACTGCTGAATGTCCAACTCAGACTGAGATCGTGCTGAAAGGCGCGGATAAACAGCTGATTGGTCAGGTTGCAGCTGATCTGCGCGCCTACCGTCGTCCTGAGCCTTATAAAGGCAAGGGTGTTCGTTACGCCGACGAAGTCGTGCGTACCAAAGAGGCTAAGAAGAAGTAAGGTAACACTATGGATAAGAAATCTGCTCGTATCCGTCGTGCGACCCGTGCACGTCGCAAGCTCAAAGAGCTGGGTGCTACTCGCCTGGTGGTACATCGTACCCCGCGTCATATCTACGCACAGGTGATCGCCCCGAACGGTTCCGAAGTTCTGGTTGCTGCTTCTACTGTAGAAAAAGCTATTGCCGAACAACTGAAGTATACCGGTAACAAAGACGCCGCTGCAGCTGTAGGTAAAGCTCTGGCTGAGCGCGCTGTTGAGAAAGGCATTACCAATGTCTCTTTCGACCGTTCCGGGTTCCAATATCATGGTCGTGTCCAGGCACTGGCAGATGCTGCCCGTGAAGCTGGCCTTCAGTTCTAAGGTAGAGGTCTAAGATGTCAAACATCGAGAAACAAGCTGGCGAACTGCAGGAAAAACTGATCGCGGTAAACCGTGTATCTAAAACTGTAAAAGGTGGTCGTATTTTCTCCTTCACCGCACTGACTGTAGTGGGTGATGGTAACGGCCGCGTTGGTTTTGGTTACGGTAAAGCGCGTGAAGTTCCAGCAGCGATCCAGAAAGCGATGGAGAAAGCCCGTCGCAATATGATTAACGTCGCGCTGACTCACGGCACCCTGCAGCACCCTGTTAAAGGTGCTCACACAGGTTCTCGTGTGTTCATGCAGCCAGCTTCTGAAGGTACCGGTATCATCGCCGGCGGTGCAATGCGCGCCGTTTTAGAAGTTGCTGGAGTACATAACGTTCTGGCTAAAGCGTATGGTTCTACCAACCCGATTAACGTGGTTCGTGCAACTATCGATGGCCTGGGCAATATGAATTCTCCGGAAATGGTCGCTGCCAAGCGTGGTAAATCCGTTGAAGAAATTCTGGGGTAATCACGATGGCTAAGACAATTAAAATTACACAAACCCGCAGTTCAATCGGCCGCCTGCCTAAGCACAAAGCGACTCTGGTTGGCTTGGGTCTGCGTCGCATCAATCACACCGTTGAGCGTGAAGATACGCCTGCTGTACGCGGTATGATTAACGCGATTTCCTACATGCTGAAAGTGGAGGAGTAAGAGATGCGTTTAAACACTCTGTCTCCGGCCGAAGGGTCTAAACACGCTTCTAAGCGTCTGGGTCGTGGTATCGGTTCTGGCCTCGGTAAAACTGGTGGTCGTGGTCACAAAGGTCAGAACTCTCGTTCTGGCGGTGGCGTACGTCGCGGTTTCGAGGGTGGCCAGATGCCTCTGTACCGTCGTCTGCCGAAATTCGGTTTCACCTCTCGCAAAGCAATGATCACTACAGAAGTTCGTCTGTCTGATCTGGCGAAAGTTGAAGGCGGTATTGTTGACCTGAATACGCTGAAAGCGGCCAATATTATCGGTGTTCAGATTGAATTCGCGAAAGTGATTCTTTCTGGTGAAGTTTCTGCACCGGTAACGGTTCGCGGTCTGCGTGTCACCAAAGGTGCTCGTGCTGCAATCGAAGCTGCTGGCGGTAAAATCGAGGAATAAGTAGCAGATGGCAAAGCAACCGGGATTAGATTTTCAAAGTGCCAAAGGTGGCTTTGGTGAACTGAAGCGCAGACTGTTGTTTGTAATCGGTGCACTCATTGTCTTCCGAATTGGCTCTTTTATTCCAATCCCCGGTATCGATGCCACTGTACTTGCCAAACTGCTTGAGCAACAGCGTGGCACCATCATTGAAATGTTCAACATGTTCTCTGGTGGTGCTCTCAGTCGTGCCTCAATCTTCGCTCTGGGTATTATGCCGTATATTTCGGCTTCTATTATTATCCAGCTGCTGACGGTGGTTCATCCAGCGTTAGCTGAGATTAAGAAAGAGGGTGAAGCTGGTCGTCGCAAGATTAGCCAGTACACTCGCTACGGCACACTGGTTCTGGCTGTATTCCAGTCGATCGGTATTGCTACCGGTTTACCGAATATGCCTGGAATGCAGGGGCTGGTAATGAATCCAGGCTTTGCATTCTACTTTACCGCTGTTGTAAGTCTGGTTACTGGGACAATGTTCCTGATGTGGCTGGGCGAACAGATTACTGAGCGAGGTATCGGTAACGGTATCTCGATCATTATCTTCGCAGGTATTGTTGCGGGACTTCCGCCGGCCATTGGCCATACCATCGAGCAAGCGCGGCAAGGTGACCTGCACTTCCTTCTGTTGCTGTTGGTTGCAGTTCTAGTATTTGCAGTGACGTTCTTTGTTATTTTCGTCGAGCGTGGCCAGCGCCGCATTGTGGTCAACTACGCTAAACGTCAGCAAGGTCGTCGTGTATATGCTGCACAGAGCACACATTTACCGTTGAAAGTGAATATGGCGGGTGTAATCCCAGCTATTTTTGCTTCCAGCATTATTCTGTTCCCGGCGACCATAGCATCATGGTTCGGGGGCGGTACCGGTTGGAACTGGCTGACAACAATTTCGCTGTATTTGCAACCAGGACAGCCGCTTTATGTGCTACTCTATGCGACTGCAATCATCTTCTTCTGTTTCTTCTACACGGCGTTGGTTTTCAACCCACGTGAAACAGCAGATAACCTGAAGAAGTCTGGTGCATTCGTACCGGGAATTCGTCCGGGAGAGCAAACGGCGAAGTACATCGATAAAGTAATGACACGTCTGACCTTAATCGGCGCACTGTATATTACTTTTATCTGCCTGATCCCGGAGTTCATGCGTGATGCTATGAAAGTTCCATTCTACTTTGGCGGCACATCGCTGCTCATCGTAGTGGTCGTCATCATGGACTTTATGGCTCAAGTGCAAACTCTGATGATGTCGAGTCAGTACGAGTCTGCATTGAAGAAAGCTAACCTGAAGGGCTACGGCCGTTAATTCGGGTGCTTGAGAAGTTACGGAGAGTAAAAATGAAAGTTCGTGCTTCCGTCAAGAAATTATGTCGTAACTGCAAAATCATTCGCCGCGACGGTGTCGTACGTGTGATCTGCAGCGCCGAGCCAAAGCATAAACAGCGCCAAGGCTGATATTGTCACATATTTTTCTTGCAAAGTCGGGTTGAGCTGGCTAGATTAGCCAGCCAATCTTTTGTATGTCGATGCGTTACCATTTGAGTATCCTGAAAACGGGCTTTTCAGCATGGGACGCATTTGTTTAATTATAGGAGTGCATAGTGGCCCGTATAGCAGGCATTAACATTCCTGATCAAAAACATACCGTTATCGCATTAACTTCGATTTTCGGTATCGGTAAAACTCGTTCTAAAGCCATCTGCGCTTCAACGGGTATTGCTGAAAATGTTAAGATCAGAGAGCTGTCTGAAGAACAAATTGAACAGCTGCGTGAAGCAGTTGGTAAATTCGTTGTTGAAGGTGATCTGCGCCGTGAAATCACCCTGAGCATCAAGCGTCTGATGGACCTTGGTTGCTATCGTGGTTTACGCCATCGTCGTGGTCTGCCAGTTCGCGGTCAGCGTACTAAGACCAATGCACGTACCCGTAAGGGTCCGCGTAAACCGATCAAGAAATAATCGGGGTGAGTAAATAATGGCAAAGGCACCAGTTCGTGCACGCAAGCGTGTAAGAAAACAAGTCTCAGATGGCGTGGCTCATGTCCATGCATCTTTTAACAACACCATCGTTACAATTACTGATCGTCAGGGTAACGCACTGGGTTGGGCAACCGCCGGTGGTTCCGGTTTCCGCGGTTCACGTAAATCTACTCCGTTTGCTGCTCAGGTAGCTGCAGAGCGCTGTGCAGAAGCAGTGAAAGATTACGGTATTAAGAATCTGGAAGTTATGGTTAAGGGTCCGGGTCCAGGACGCGAATCAACAATTCGTGCTCTGAACGCTGCTGGTTTCCGCATCACTAATATTACTGATGTGACTCCAATCCCTCACAACGGTTGTCGTCCGCCGAAAAAACGTCGCGTTTAATCGCCCGTTTTTAGGTTAGTTGGAGAAAGAAAATGGCAAGATATTTGGGTCCTAAGCTCAAGCTGAGCCGTCGTGAGGGTACCGACTTATTCCTTAAGTCTGGCGTTCGCGCGATCGATACCAAGTGCAAAATTGAACAACCACCTGGTCAGCATGGTGCGCGTAAACCGCGTCTGTCTGACTACGGCGGCCAGTTGCGTGAAAAGCAGAAAGTTCGTCGTATGTACGGCGTGCTGGAGCGTCAGTTCCGCAACTACTATAAAGAAGCAGCACGTCTGAAAGGCAACACAGGTGAAAACCTGCTGGCCCTGCTGGAAGGCCGTCTGGATAACGTTGTTTACCGTATGGGCTTTGGCGCCACTCGTGCAGAAGCACGTCAGCTGGTTAGCCATAAATCTATCCTGGTGAACGGTCGCGTTGTTAACATCGCTTCTTATCAGGTATCTCCGAATGATGTCGTAAGCATCCGTGAGAAAGCCAAACAGCAATCTCGCGTGAAGGCCGCTCTGGAGCTGGCTGAGCAGCGTGAAAAGCCAACCTGGCTGGAAGTTGATGCTACTAAGATGGAAGGTGTGTTCAAGCGTATTCCTGAACGTACTGATCTGTCTGCGGACATTAACGAACACCTGATCGTCGAGCTTTACTCTAAGTAAAGCTTAGTACCAAAGAGAGGACACAATGCAGGGTTCTGTGACAGAGTTTCTAAAACCGCGCCTGGTAGATATCGAGCAAGTGAGTTCGACGCACGCCAAGGTGACCCTTGAGCCGTTAGAGCGTGGCTTTGGCCATACTCTTGGCAACGCACTGCGCCGTATTCTGCTTTCTTCCATGCCGGGTTGCGCGGTGACCGAGGTTGAGATTGATGGTGTGCTTCATGAGTACTCCACCAAAGAGGGCGTACAGGAAGATATCCTGGAAATCCTGCTTAACCTGAAAGGGTTGGCGGTAAGAGTTCAAGGTAAAGATGAAGTCATCCTTACTTTGAATAAATCTGGCATTGGCCCTGTGACTGCAGCCGACATCACCCACGACGGTGATGTTGAAATCGTCAAGCCGCAGCATGTGATCTGCCACCTGACCGATGAAAACGCATCTATTAGCATGCGTATCAAAGTTCAGCGTGGTCGTGGTTATGTGCCGGCTTCTGCCCGAATTCATTCGGAAGAAGATGAGCGCCCAATCGGCCGTCTGTTGGTTGACGCTTGCTACAGCCCTGTAGACCGTATTGCCTACAATGTTGAAGCAGCGCGTGTAGAACAGCGTACCGACCTGGACAAGCTGGTCATCGAAATGGAAACCAACGGCACAATCGATCCTGAAGAGGCGATTCGTCGTGCGGCAACCATCCTGGCAGAACAACTGGAAGCTTTCGTTGACTTACGTGATGTACGTCAGCCGGAAGTAAAAGAAGAGAAACCAGAATTCGATCCGATCCTGCTGCGCCCTGTTGACGATCTGGAATTGACTGTCCGCTCTGCTAACTGCCTCAAGGCAGAAGCTATCCACTACATCGGTGATCTGGTACAGCGTACCGAGGTTGAGCTGCTTAAAACGCCTAACCTGGGTAAAAAATCTCTTACCGAGATTAAAGATGTGCTTGCTTCACGTGGTTTGTCTCTGGGCATGCGCCTGGAAAACTGGCCACCAGCAAGCATTGCTGATGAATAACCCGATCACAGGTTAAGGTTTCACTGAGAAGGATAAGGTCATGCGCCATCGTAAGAGTGGTCGTCAACTGAACCGCAACAGCAGCCATCGTCAGGCTATGTTCCGCAACATGGCTGGTTCTCTGGTTCGTCATGAGATCATTAAGACGACTCTGCCGAAAGCCAAAGAGCTGCGCCGCGTAGTTGAGCCGCTGATTACTCTTGCCAAGACCGACAGCGTAGCTAATCGTCGTCTGGCATTCGCCCGCACTCGTGATAACGAGATCGTGGCAAAACTGTTTAACGAGCTGGGCCCGCGTTTCGCGAGCCGTGCCGGTGGTTACACTCGCATTTTGAAGTGTGGCTTCCGTGCTGGTGACAACGCTCCGATGGCTTACATCGAGCTGGTTGATCGTCCAGAAGCTCAAGCAGAAGCTACTGCAGAGTAATTTGCAGTATCGTAAAAAACCCGCTTCGGCGGGTTTTTTATTGTCCGTAATTCCTTTCCATTTACTCCCCTTTCGCTATGCTGATGGCTGATACACCTATCAGGAACTCCCTTATGTGGCTAATTGATCAACTTGTAGAGCAACACATACGTGAAGCTCAGGAAAAGGGCGAGCTGAGTAATTTGCCGGGCGAAGGTGCACCTTTACAGCTAGATGATGACAGCGGAGTGCCAGTTGAACTGCGCACGGCATATCGGCTGTTGAAAAATTCTGGTTACTTACCTCCGGAACTTGAAATGCGTCGAGAAGCATTGGCGGTAAACGATCTGCTACGCGAACTGGATCCTGACGATGGCAAGGCGCGAGAACTGTCGAAACGCTTAGCTTTGTTAGAAATAAAACTCCAGCAAGCCGGAATCAGTACCGAATTTTTGCGCGGCGAGTATAGCGATAACATCCATCATCATTTGCAGCGGGAGAAATAGCATGTTTCGGATTGGCCAACTGGCAAAAATGGCGGATGTGACGCCAGACACCATCCGCTTTTATGAAAAACAGCAGATGATGAATCATGAGGTACGCACTGAGGGCGGTTTTCGTCTTTATAGCGACGATGATTTACAGCGGCTGCGTTTTATTCGTTATGGTCGCCAACTCGGCTTTAGCTTAGAGTCAATCCGTGGTTTATTGTCAATCCGCATCGATCCTGAACATCATACTTGCCAGGAATCCAAAGCCATTGTGGCGAAAAGATTGGATGAAGTGAATGGCATGATTGCCGAACTACAGACGATTCAACGTTCATTGCATCGTTTAGCTGAAACCTGCTGCGGCGACATACATAGCAGCGCTTGCTGTTCAATACTTGAAGCTCTGGAGAGAGGTGAGGAGCCGCAGCCGGAAATTTGTTGTAGTAAGGATTGAATTTTGCGCTGGAAGGAATATAGTTGCGCCGTTAATAACCGGAGGACGAGATGACTCGCTATCAGCACCAAAAAGGTAAAATCAACGATAATGCACTGGAAGCATTATTACATGATCCACTGTTTAGGCAGCGCATTGAGAAGAATCAGAAAGGAAAGGGCAGCTATCAACGTAAAGACAAACATGGCAAAGGACGTAACTGGGAGGCCAGTGATAAGCAGAAAAGTTTATCACTGGCCTTCTTCTTTAAAGACAAAAAAGCCGCCTTACGTGGGCGGCTTTTTTATTATAATTTATCGTGATTTTGTTGTTTTAACAGGTCACGGATTTCAGTGAGCAGTAACTCTTCATTCGTCGGCTTAGGTGCCGCTTTCTCAACTTCTTTTTTCTGATACAGCTTGTTCATTACTTTAATTGCCAGGAATATCGCGAAGGCAACAATAACGAAATCGAACACGGTCTGAATAAAGTTACCGTACTCCATTACCACAGCAGGAATATCACCTTCTGCCGGTTTTAATATCCATTTAAACTGTTTGAAATCGACGCCACCAATCAGCAAGCCAAGTGGCGGCATGATGATATTGGCGACCAGTGAAGAAACAATCTTACCAAAAGCGGCACCGATGATGACACCTACCGCCAGATCAACCACGTTCCCGCGCATTGCAAAATCACGAAACTCTTTGAATAAACTCATTGTTATCTCCTTGCCTTGGCCAATGGCTAAAGTCTAACAAACCTTTGTGCAATTGCCATTAGAACAATGGATTAAGCGAAATTTTCACGGCGGGCTTTCGCCCGCAGCTTTTACAGGAAGAATGGACTTGGCTGGAACAGGCGCTCAACATCGGGCACAAACTTCTTATCCGTCAGGAACATAATTACGTGATCGCCCTGTTCGACGCGCACGTTATCATTGGCGATGATCACCTCATCACCGCGCACCACAGCACCGATAATGGTTCCCGACGGCAACTTAATATCTTCTATTAAACGCCCAACCACGCGTGAGGTGGTTTCATCGCCGTGTGCGATCGCTTCGATTGCTTCTGCAATACCGCGACGCAATGAGGACACGCCCACTATATCGGCTTTACGTACGTGACTTAGCAGCGCCGAGATCGTGGCTTGTTGCGGCGAGATCGCAATATCGATCACGCTGCCTTGAACAAGATCGACGTAGGCGCGTCGCTGGATCAGCACCATTACTTTTTTCGCGCCCATTTTCTTAGCCAGCATGGCCGACATAATATTGGCTTCATCGTCGTTAGTGACCGCGATGAAGAGATCCACCTGATCGACATGCTCTTCGGCCAGCAATTCCTGATCCGAGGCATCACCGTAAAACACGATAGTATCGTGCAAGCGTTCTGCCAGTTCTGCCGCGCGCTGTTGATTACGTTCAATCAACTTCACGCTGTACTGTTTTTCCAGGCGCTGCGCCAATCCAAAGCCGATATTGCCGCCGCCAACTAACATGATGCGCTTATACGGTTTTTCCAGACGCTGCATTTCACTCATCACCGCGCGGATATGTTGGCTCGCGGCAATAAAGAACACTTCATCGCCGGCTTCCACAATCGTAGAACCCTGGGGACGAATGGGGCGATCCTGACGAAAAATCGCCGCGACTCGCGTATCAATATGCGGCATATGTTCACGCATGATCGACAAAGGATTCCCGACCAGCGGTCCGCCATAATAGGCTTTTACCACTGCGAGGCTCACTTTGCCTTCGGCAAAATTCACTACCTGAAGTGCGCCAGGATACTGAATCAGGCGGTAGATATTGTCGATCACCAACTGCTCAGGAGAGATCAGATGATCAATTGGTACGGCTTCAGGTACAAACAGCTTCTCAGCATCGCGTAAGTATTCAGCGGCGCGAATACGCGCGATACGATTGGGCGTATTGAAAAGGGAATACGCAATCTGACAAGCCACCATGTTAGTTTCATCGGAGTTGGTTACCGCCACCAGCATATCTGCATCTTCAGCACCGGCTTCACGCAAAATACGCGGATGTGATCCGTGACCATGCACGACGCGCAGATCAAATTTGTCCTGCAATACGCGTAAACGCGTCGCATCGCTATCGACGACGGTGATATCGTTATTTTCCCCGACCAGATTTTCTGCCAGGGTTCCGCCGACCTGGCCGGCGCCGAGGATAATGATTTTCATGGCTTAGATGCTCTTGTCAGTATGCGCAGCACTATTTTTTCATCAGCTTAGCGTAGAAGAAGCCGTCGCCGCCATCGATGGTCGGGAAAACCTGCCAGCCATTATCCTGGCCCTGTGGCAACTTCTCGGCCACGGCGTCGCTGTGCGCTGCCAAAAAGGCACTGATTTGATTGTGATTCTCTTCCGGCAATATTGAGCAGGTGGCATATATCATCGTGCCGCCAGATTTTAGACGCGGCCAGACGGCCTCAAGTATTTCGCACTGTAGATTCGCCAGCTCAGGAATATCACGATCGCGACGTAGCCACTTGATGTCTGGATGGCGGCGAATAACGCCTGTGGCAGAGCAGGGCGCATCGAGCAGGATACGATCAAACAGCATATCGCCACACCATTCTGCCGGTGTACGACCATCGCCCTGACGCACTTCGGCCTGCATGCCCAGGCGCTGTAAGTTCTCATGCACACGGAGCAGGCGTTGCGGGTCAACATCGACGGCTAAGACTTTGGCCTGCGGCGCGATTTCGAGGATATGCGTGGTTTTACCACCCGGAGCAGCACAGAGATCGAGAATAGTTTCCCCATCTTTTGGCTCAAGCAGCAGTGCGCAACGTTGTGCAGAAAGATCCTGCACCGTCACCCAACCTTGATCGAAACCCGGCAGCTGGCTGACTGGAGCGGGTGATTCCAGTCGCAATGCATCTTGTGCATCGCCAGGAAAAGCAACTTTCTCTTCTGCCTGCAATAGCGCCAGCCAGGCATCGCGACTGTAATGCTGGCGATTGATTCGCAGCCACATCGGCGGTCGCTGATTGTTAGCTTCAACAATCTGTTGCCACTGTTCTGGCCATGCCGCTTGCAGACGTTTCAGCAACCAGCCTGGATGCCAGTAACGTTGCGAGCCCTGATCGACTTCGGCTAACAGCGCTTCTTGCTGGCGCAGGAACTGGCGCAACACGCCATTTAACAGGCCTTTTAAAGCCGTGCGCTTCAGCACTTCAGCACCCGCCACGGTTTCTGCCAGTGCCGCATGGGCCGGCACGCGGGTATATAGCAGCTGATAGAGGCCAACCATCAACAGATAATGCAACACTCGCTGCTTACCGGTTAAGGTGCGCTCCATCAGTTTGCCGATTAAGGCTTCTAGCTGCGGCAGCGTGCGCATCACGCCAAAACAGAGTTCTTGCAGCAGCGCGCCATCTTTATCGGATAGGTTCTTTTGCGCGCCCGGCAAAATGGCACTCAGCGATTCGCCTTTGTCCACAACGCGTTCAATGAGTTGCGCGGCCAGGCTGCGCAAGTTGGTAGCTTTTTTCATGTTATTTCATCAAACAAAAAGCCCGGTCAAACCGGGCTTGGAGGATCAGGCCAGAACGGTTCCAGGTACGAACCATTCGCGGCGCGAATTGAGCAGGTCCTGAGCGGACATGGCTTTTTTACCGGCAGGTTGCAGCGATACCAGATTCAGCACACCATCGGCCGTTGCGATCTGAATGCCTTGTTTATCAGCATGGACGATTTCACCGGGTTGCTTGTTCTGATGCGGCAAAACCGTTGCCTGCCAGACTTTTACCGGTTGCTCTTCAATCATGAAATAGCTCATTGGCCATGGATTGAAGGCACGAATACAACGTTCCAACTGCGCTGCTGAAAGTGACCAATTGAGACGCGCTTCTTCTTTACTCAGTTTCTCGGCATAAGAGACCAGCGCTTCATCCTGGACTTCTGGCCTGGCATTACCGCTTGCCAACAGATCCAGCGTTAACAGCATGCCTTGCGGGCCGAGTTGCGCCAGCTTCTCATACAGCGATGCGCTGGTGTCTTCAGCCGTAATCGGGCAGGAGAGTTTATGCAGCATGTCGCCGGTATCGAGGCCAACATCCATCTGCATAATGGTGACACCGGTTTCGGTATCGCCGGCCCAGAGAGAGCGCTGGATGGGTGCAGCACCGCGCCAGCGTGGCAGCAGCGAACCATGCACATTGATACAACCCAGGCGCGGCATCGCCAGCACGGCTTTTGGCAGGATCAAGCCATAAGCGACCACCACCATGATATCGGCCTGCAGATCGGCAACCAGATGCTGGTTCTCTTCAGGCTTCAGGGATTTCGGCTGAAATACAGGAATATCGTGCGTCTGTGCCAGGACTTTGACCGGGCTTGACGTAAGCTTATTGCCGCGTCCGGCTGGACGATCGGGCTGGGTAAAGACGCCAACAACCTGATGCTCAGAAGCAAGTAGCGCGTCTAAATGACGCGCTGCAAAGTCAGGTGTACCGGCAAAGATAATTTTGAGCGGTGCAGACACAGTTTAACCTTCAATGAGCACTTAATCTTCGCGTGCGTTTAGGCGGGCCAATTTTTCCAGTTTCTGTTTGATACGCTGACGTTTCAGTGGCGACAGATAATCAATGAAAAGTTTGCCATCGAGATGATCGATTTCATGCTGGATGCAAATCGCCAGCAGACCGTCGGTTTCCAGCTCAAAGCTCTTGCCGTCACGATCCTGCGCACGCACCTTGACCCACTCTGCGCGCGGCACAAAAGCACGTTGCTCAGGAATAGAAAGGCAGCCTTCTTCAATACCGGTTTCACCGCTTTTTTCCAGCAGTTCCGGATTAATCAGCACCAAACGCTCGTCACGGTTTTCAGAAACATCAATAACAATGATGCGCTGATGAATATCGACTTGGGTCGCCGCTAAGCCAATACCTTCTTCGGCGTACATGGTTTCAAACATGTCGTCGACAATACGCTGCACGTCTGCGTTTACGGTTGCCACCGGCGCAGCGATTTTGCGAAGGCGATCATCAGGGAAATGTAATACCTGCAAAACTGACATAAATATCCAGATCTGTATGCGTTGAAGAAAAGATTACTGCCTCATATTGTAGACTTTTTGATGTCTGATTGACAGCATTGCACCGCATGATAGCGCGGCTGACAGGGAGTGCAGCATGGAGAGAATTGAATGGATGCTCAGGCTGGCAAATGTGAAAGGCTTAAGCTCTGGAGTTGTCAGACATTTAGCGGAGGCATTGCAGGATAATGCTCAGGTTGATGACGATCTTTTACTGGATCAGGGATTAAACGAAACCCAGCGACAACAGTTTAAAGAGCTTTGTCCACGCCAGTTAGCACGAACACATCTATGGCTGGAGGATGAACAGCATCATGTAGTTACCTGTATCGACGAAAATTATCCCTTGGCGTTAGCGGAAATCAGTCGACGTCCCTCATTGCTGTATGTCGCGGGAAATATGGACATCTTGCAGACGCCCCAACTCGGTGTCGTGGGCAGCCGTCACTGCACGCATTATGGTAAGCAATGGGGAAGCTGGTTTACGCAGCAATTAGCGCTAAGTGGATTGACCATCACCAGCGGCCTTGCGCGCGGAATCGATGGCGTGGCGCATCGGGCCGCGTTAGAAGTGCAGGGCAAAACCGTTGCAGTATTAGGCAGCGGCCTGCAGCATATCTACCCTAAAAGTCATCAAGCGTTAGCACGTGAGATCATCGCTGGCGGTGGCGCACTGATCTCGGAATTCCCCCTTGATACGGCACCGCATGCGGTTAACTTTCCGCGGCGTAATCGCATCATTAGTGGTTTAAGTCTTGGCGTACTGGTGGTTGAAGCCACGTTGAAAAGCGGTTCGCTGGTGACCGCACGCTACGCTTTGGAACAGAATCGTAACGTTTATGCATTACCCGGCGCGCTAGGCAATCCGGGCAGTGAAGGAACGCACTGGCTTATCCAGCAAGGCGCGCTGCTGGTGGCGCATCCTAACAATATCCTTGAAGATTTACATTCAACGCTGCAATGGTTGCCTGATAGCAGTTCAGAAACAATATATTCACAACACAGTGACGATGTGCCATTGCCATTTGCAACTGTGTTGGCTAACGTAGGTGATGAGGTTACACCTGTTGACGTCGTCGCTGAACGTGCCGGCCAACCTGTGCCAGTTATCGCAGCTCACCTGCTGGAGCTGGAGTTAGCAGGATGGATCGCAGCTGTACCCGGCGGCTATGTCCGATTGAGGAGGGCATGCCATGTTCGACGTACTTATGTACTTGTTTGAGACGTATATCCACAACGAAGCTGAAATGCGCGTTGATCAGGATAAATTGACCGATGATTTAACCGATGCCGGTTTTCATCGTGAAGATATCTACAATGCGTTGAATTGGCTTGAGCGGTTAGCGGATTATCAGGAAGGCTTGGTTGCGCCAGTACTCATGGCAAACGATCCGCTCTCAATGCGAATCTATACCGAAGAGGAAAACCAGCGTTTAGATGCAGAATGTCGCGGTTTTATTTTGTTCCTGGAACAGGTCCAGGTGCTGAATATGGAAACGCGCGAGATGGTCATCGAACGTGTAATGGCCCTTGATACCCTCGAATTCGATCTTGAAGATCTCAAATGGGTGGTGTTGATGGTGCTGTTTAACATTCCAGGATGTGAAAACGCCTATCAGCAAATGGAAGAACTGTTATTCGACGTCAATGAAGGTATGCTGCATTAATAATTTGCGATTGATGCAACCGGTAATATGAGTAAATCAGCACTATTTTCCGTGCCTAAACACGATCCCTGCCCCGCTTGCGGGGCAGAATTAGTCATACGTTCCGGCAAACACGGCCCTTTTCTGGGGTGTGTAAATTATCCAACCTGCGATTACATTCGCCCGCTGAAAAGTCAGGGAGATGGACACGTCGTTAAAGTGCTGGAAGGCCATGCATGCCCCCAGTGTGGCGCAGACAAAGTTCTGCGTCAGGGGCGATTTGGCATGTTCGTGGGTTGCAGTCACTACCCGGAATGTGATTACACCGAAACTATCGACAAGCCTGATGAAACAGCTATCGCCTGTCCGCAATGTCAGAGCGGTAAACTGGTACAGCGGCGCTCGCGCTATGGCAAAACCTTCTACTCTTGCGATCGCTATCCAGATTGCCAGTTTGTCCTTAACGCAGCGCCGGTTGAAGGCGTCTGCCCGCATTGCCAGTTCCCTTTATTAATAGAGAAGAAAACCGCACAAGGCATGAAGCGCTTCTGCGCCAGCAAACGCTGCGGTAAGCCCATTGTCCAGGACGCATCATCATCATGAAGCCAAGCCAGTATTCAGCGGGTAGTCTCGATTTTTGCATTGAGAGGCTACAGCAACAGGAAGTTATCGCCTATCCAACCGAAGCCGTATTTGGATTGGGCTGCGATCCCGACAGCGAGAATGCCGTAATGGCGCTTTTGGCGCTCAAGCAGCGTCCAGTCGAGAAGGGACTCATTTTGATTGCAGCCGATTACGCGCAGCTGGAACCTTATATCGCCGACCGTGAACTCTCTGTGCTGCAGCGCGAGCGTATGTTTGCCAGTTGGCCTGGCCCGGTAACCTATGTAGTGCCAGCTTCGCCACATACGCCGCGTTGGTTAACGGGGCGTTTTGACTCACTGGCCATTCGCGTTAGCGATCATCCTGACGTACAGGCTTTGTGTCGCGGTTTTGGTAAACCTCTGGTTTCGACCAGCGCCAATCTTTCCGGCGAACCGCCTTGTCGTAATGCGGAAGAGGTTGCTAAGCAATTTGGTCCTCAGTTCACGGTCTTACATGCTGAAACGGGTGGGCGACTGAATCCTTCTGAAATCCGCGACGTTATTAGCGGTGAACTTATTCGTCAGGGCTAACGCATGGAAAATTTTGCCGTATTTGGTCACCCGATTGCGCATAGCAAATCTCCTTTCATTCATAGCTTGTTCGCTGAGCAAACCGGCATTGAGCATCAATATGGCAAGGAGTGCGCGCCACTTGAGGGTTTTCCTCAGTCGATCGCCGATTTTTTTGCGCATGGCGGCAAAGGTGCCAATGTCACGCTGCCTTTTAAACAGCAGGCGTGGGAATTTGCCGATGAGCTTAGCGAGCGTGCGGCATTGTCTGGTGCGGTTAATACGTTAAAGAAAGATGCGCAGGGCAAGATCTTCGGCGATAACACCGATGGCATCGGCTTGCTCAGCGATCTGGAACGACTGCAGATGATCCATCCAGGCGATCGAATTCTGCTGGTGGGCGCCGGTGGTGCTGCGCGTGGCGTAATCCTGCCGCTGCTTTCATTCGGATGTTCGCTGGTGGTAGTGAATCGCACCGTGGCACGCGCCGAGCAGCTGGCAGAGATTTTCCAGCATAGCGGGGATATCAAAGCGGCCAGCTTTGAGCAATTAGCGGATCAGCAATTTGATCTGATCATTAATGCGACCTCGAGCGGTGTTGATGGCAAAGTTCCGGCGTTAGCCACATCGCTAATTAATGCGCAAACGCGTTGTTATGACATGTTTTATCAACAAGGTTTGACGCCATTCTTACTGTGGTGCCAGCAGCAGGGCGCGCAGCAGCTGGCGGATGGTGTTGGCATGTTAGTAGGGCAAGCCGCTCACGCTTTCCATTTATGGCATGGCGTGATGCCAGAGATCACGCCAGTGATAGCCAAACTAAAGCAGTCGATGCAGCAGGGATAAAATTGGCGATCAGGAATGAGATTGGCTTTCCTGAGAGAGATATTCATTCTTCCAACCGACATAGTTATTGGATGAGTAAAGCAGCCCGGCGATTTCCGCTTCACTGAGTGGGCGGACCTGCTTAACCGGGCTGCCTAAATATAGGTAGCCACTTTCCAGTCGTTTACCTGGCGGCACCAAACTGCCAGCGCCAATCATCACATCATCTTCAACGATCACGCCGTCCAGCAGAATGGATCCCATTCCAACCAGTACGCGATTGCCGATAGTACAGCCGTGCAGCATCGCTTTATGCCCTACCGTGACATCTTCGCCAACAATCAGCGGATAACCTTCCGGATTGCTGCTGGACTTGTGAGTGACGTGCAGTACGCTGCCATCCTGAATATTGCTTCTTTTGCCTATCACCACTTTATTGACGTCACCACGAATCGCAACCAGCGGCCAGATGCTAACGTCATCGTCGAGTTGTACTTCACCCACCACCACGCTGCTGTTATCGATCATCACGCGATCGCCTTGTTGCGGGAAATGGTTCTTATAAGGTCGTAGGGCTGTAGACATGATCTTCTCCTTTTACGTTTTAACCCAAGCCTGCGGCTTAAAAGACGGATAAACAAGATGATTTTTGAGCGGATCGCTCGCGATCGCAGCGAAAAGAGTGAAAACTCGCCAGTCGATTAAAAAGATCGAAAAAAGGGGTTGTGCAAAAAATTCGGATCCCTATAATGCGCCACCACTGAGACGGCAAAGCGGCAACGCAGACGGCTTGGCAGGGAGTGAAGAAATTCATCCCGCCGGATGAAAACGCTGAAAAAAGTGTTTGACTCCGAAGGAGAGTAGCGTAGTATACGCCACCTCGCGACAGACGGTTCAGCCGTTGTTCGCATCGCTCTTTA